>CAZKUY010000041.1:0-2537 GCA_964556135.1 uncultured Pseudomonadota bacterium | reverse complement strand
AATCCTAATACTTTAGGACTTTTCGAAAAACACATCGCTGAAATTTCTAAAATCGTTCATGCCAAAGGCGGGCTCGTTTACTGTGACGGGGCCAATCAAAATGCCCTGCTCGGACAAGCACGCGTCGGTGATATGGGTGTGGATGTGTTGCATTTTAATTTGCATAAAACTTTCACCACGCCTCACGGCGGAGGTGGTCCTGGCGCAGGGCCGGTGGCTGTGAAGAAAATCCTCGACCCTTTCTTACCGGTGCCTGTCATCGTCAAAGAAGGAAATCAATTTCTCTTGGATTTCAAACGCGAACAAACGGTGGGAAAAGTCCGAGCCTTTGTCGGAAATTTCGGCATGCTCTTACGTGCCTATACTTATATTCGTGAAATGGGTCCGGATGGTTTGAAAAAAGTTTCCGAAATGGCCGTGCTCAATGCCAATTACATTAAGTCACGACTACAGAGCCATTATCATCTCCCCTACAAAGAAATCTGCATGCACGAATGCATTATCTCCGATAAAAAACAGCAGGAAAATGGCGTGAAAACAATGGACATCGCCAAGCGCCTTATGGACTACGGTTTCCATCCCCCGACAGTCTACTTCCCTCTGGTAGTTCCGGGCGCTATGATGATCGAGCCCACCGAAACGGAAAGCAAAGAAACTTTGGATGAGTTCTGCGACGCCATGATCGCCATTGCTGGAGAATGTCAAACGAATGCAGATAAAGTGCGCTCCGCACCGCATATCAGCCATTGGAGCAGGTTGGACGAAGTCAGAGCCGTGCGCAAACCCAGACTGACCTGGACTCCCCAAACGGAAGAAGAAACAGCCGCCACAAATCCTCAAAGAAAATTAGAATTTTAAAAACCCAGCACCCAAAGTCGCGCTCATATTACAAATACACCGTAAATGTCCAACTCATGCGCAATTGGCCATCTTTGAGATACTGATCGGGCGGCGAGGAAAAGGGCGAGGAATCTCGAATGGTTTG
Organism: uncultured Pseudomonadota bacterium; assembly: GCA_964556135.1. Taxonomy (GTDB): domain Bacteria; phylum UBA10199; class UBA10199; order JADFYH01; family JADFYH01; genus CAYPXN01. Next base: position 1,552 of record CAZKUY010000041.1, on the reverse strand, counting down.
CATGGCTTCTTGGTCATAACCCGGAACCCCTGAAGACCGAATGACGAAAAGTTCATTGATGTTTCCTGAAGCATCCAAACCCAAGGCCATCACGCATTCAATTTTTCCCATCGTGATGCGGTTACTCATCATATATCTTTCGACCGGTGGCACAGGATTCCAACGCATTTTCAAGATTCTCTTCATGCGCACAAAATAACTCACATCCTGAAGTTTCATGACGTTGAGGTAAGTTTTTCCACCAATCTTATAGTCCGGATAATAATCGTGAGCAAACATGTCAGGGGAAGTCGCACGGCCCATCGACAAACCGGATCCCGCATTTTTCAAACTCAAATCTCTCGGAGCTGCGGAGTTTGCCTGGGTATCTTTCGAAGGCTTAGTTTTATAAACATCTTCCGCCCTGAGATTAAAATCCCTCTGTTCTTTAGGAATCGCATTATCTGGTTTCAGCGGACTTTTCTCGGCAGGTGGTTCTTTTCGGGCAATGGGTTTTTCGGCCGGTGTTTGCTCAGGTTTGTCTTCTGGGGGAGCTTGCTCCTTCGGAGGCGGCGACTTTTTTGCCAGCTTTTGGGTTTTTACCGGTTTCTGAGCTTCGGAGGGATCAGAGGGTCGACTCGACTTAGAAGGTTTTTCTTCGCTCGAATCTGGATTTTCTTTTATGACTTTGGGGGGAGGTTTGGGTCGAGCGATCACTTCCTCTTTCACCGCACTATCATATTGGCCGGCAAATCTGGCTTTTTGGGGACGTTGCTCCACTTTAGGTTTTTCAATATCCGCAATTTGTGCAGGGCTTAAAACTTCAGGCGACACCCAAACGACTTCTTCTTCCTTCTTCGGAATATTGGGTCCCTTGGCAATTTTAGGCACAACATAAAGCACAATTCCCAAAATTACGTGAAAGAGCACGGAAATCAGGAAAAAGAAGAGGATGAACTTCTTCTGTTTTTTATTTTCTTCTTCTAAGAAATCATCCATATCGCGAATCCAATTACCTTCTCAAGAAAGCTCCCATGAGCCAAAGCAAAAAGACGCCTGAAGCGGCCAACGGGTATTGCCAATAGGGGATCTGTTCTTTATACAATAAATAACTGCTGAATGCAGTGCCCATCGTCAAAAGGGTGATGTTTAATCGGTGTAAAGAGCGCGGAAGCGAAGGATCTCGACCTGACGCGCTTTTGACGATAACTTCCAATTCCCCTTGATTCAATTTTTTCAAAGTCCGATGCAATTCCGAAGGCAGACGCAAATAACTTAAGGCCACTTCTTTCACGGCATCTAAAACCACATCGCCTAATTTTTTATCGCCGCCTAAAACGAAGCTCTCCGCATAGGGAATAATAATGGAAAGCGGATTTAAATTCGGATCCAAATGCGACGTCATCCCGTAAAGCAAAAGCAAGGCCCGCTCCAGCAAAGCCCAATCTTTCGGAACATTGAAGGTTTCGAGTAAATCCTTAAAGCTCACATCGAGCTTTTTGAATTCGACGAGATCTTCGATGTTTCCTAATTCAGAAAGATTTAAATTCTTCACATCTTCGAGTTTCAAATC
>CAZKUY010000040.1:0-2682 GCA_964556135.1 uncultured Pseudomonadota bacterium | reverse complement strand
TTGAATGAATACACGCAGATTAAAAATGTGTTTGTGGATTTGTCCGAAGGAGAATTTCTGACTTTATATGATTGAGAAGTATACATTTTCTTGACTCTCGATCTATATCCTCTATCATTCAAAAAGTTTTATGGGGGAATACAAATTAAATCAGGAGGATTTATGAAGAAGTCATTGGGTATGTTGGGCTTTGTGGCCCTTTCTTTTGCGCTGGTTCAACCGAGCTATGCGCAGTTGTTTCAAAATGACAATACGGATTGTGAAGAGATACCGGTGGTGTCGCCAAGCACCGGCTTTGCGGGTATCAGTGTGGCCTGTAAATATTACAATGGGAATGTGAGTAATTTCTCTTACAGCGGCGCGGATTTCGACGGCAATACCTATGCGGATTGCGTGATTGGCTCTGCGACTACGGCCATTCAGCCGAGCGTGGTTCCTCAAGCTTCAGTGTTGCTCAATTTGGGCACGGGCGCTACAGCCTGTACTTCGGGAAGTGGTGGCGATCAGTTTGACACTGCAGAAAATTATAATCTTACAGGTTTGACACCTATCGCAAAATCGCTCGGTTTGGCTAGCACGGTCGCAGGACCTATCATTGAGTCCTATACGGCAAGTCCTACTCCTAACTCTGATTTTGCGATTCCCTTGGTTCAAGCTTCAACTTCAGGTGATTTAGTCATTGCACCCAATATCGGTGGATCAGGCACCTTCGATCCTTCTCCTGTTTCTTCAACCGACATTTCTTATCAAGTGTCAGGGAACGATCTCGCGTTTACGAGCGATGTTACAGATAAGTCGGTGGCTCTTTTGGATTGCGATGCGGATGGTGATTTAGATTCTGCCATCGCTGTGGCAAATACAGGTGAGGATTTTTTTGCTGTGAATTTGTTAGTGAATGATGGTGCTTCTTCAGCTACTGCCGTTCAAGAATTAACGGATATTCCTTTCACTTCAGGTTCGGCAAGTTTATCCGTCGGGGATTTTAATAATGACGGTAACGATGATGTCGTGCTTGCAACGAATGATGGGGTGGATTCTTTCGTTCAGGTTTGTACCAACGATGGCGCTTGTGTATTAACTTGCGACACTGCCAATAAAGTGGATGTGGCAACATTATTAGGATCAAATCCCGCTCCAGCAAGTATAGCTGCTGGCGATTTTAACGGCGATGGTAATGTGGATGCGGCAATCACCACTCCTGGATTACTTGCTGCAGATCAAGGTATGCTTTTATTGTTTGGCGCAGGCAATGCGACCTTGCCCACGACTTTATCGGTGAATTATGCTCCCGCAGGAGTCACAGTGGGTGGAGAACCAGTAACACTGGCTGTCGGTTGCTTTGATAACGATAACACCGAAGATTTAGCGATGACTTTTTCAAGCTTACAATTTAGCAATGATGCTCGAGTGGGGGTTTTTACGGATGTTTCGACCACGTCTGTGGATACGACGACCCTTACTTTTAATGCAGCAAATGTGGACTTCGCAAATGGAATCGACACCGCGGATTTTGATCAGCTAGGTGGAGATGATATCCTCATGGTCGCAAGCGACCAAGCTCAAACAGCAAACCTACGCCAGGGTTTCGTTTTCATGAATACAGTAGAAAACATTGTGGCTAATGCGGGTTCGGATGTCACTATCGAAAATGCCGAGGGCGGAGATATTGAAGAGGGTGGGAGCTCGGTTGCTTTAAGCGGAACTTGCACGATGGATCCAGAAGATGAAGCTGCTTCGTTTGCAGTGATTTGGACCCTCACAAGTCCTACTACGGGCGCCGTTATTTCTGACTCAACTACCTTAACTCCTACTTTTACTGCAACAGAAGATGGTGTTTATACGGTCACTTTAAGCTGTCGTACTCGTTGCGATAATATTGTTACGGATACGGTAGTAATCACCGTTGGAAATGGTATTTTAGAAGGATCTGGAGTTTTTTGGAGCTCATGCTCTTTCAATCCTCTCGCTTCTTTTTCAGGAATGGGAATGGCAAGTATGTTCTCTTCCTTAGTTCTTCTTTTGGCCGTGCGTCGAAGGAAGTAATTGAATAGAATTTATTTTTGTAGGAAGGCGCTCCCTCAAAAGAGCGCCTTTTTTTTGTGACTCAGTTCAAGCTTGAGAATTGACATCCTGATTGAGGAGCTTATCATGTGTAATAATTTTAATTTTCAACTTAAATGAGGATGTTTCCATGAAAAAAACAGTATTGCACTTCACTTTGCTCTCTTCTTTTGCTTTTTTCGCCTTTTCACTTCCAAATCTTGCCTCTGCCCAAGTCTTTCAAAACAACAATGTGGCTTGTGAAGTAAGAGCGGTTTGTACTTTAGGCGTAGGAGATTGTCTCGAAGACTCGCAAAGCATTGCTTGCCGCAATCATTCGGCGGGCGCGGATTTTAATGGCGATGGTTTTACCGATTGCGTGGCAGAAGTTTCAGAATGGAGTACTCCTGGCATCGATAATACCTCTATTTTGTTGAATAATGGTGCAGGTTCCACTTGCGGAGTGGGAAGTGGTCAATTCGCAAGTTCTGCGAATTATGCAGAAGACAATAGTGGGGCAGGTACAGATGATATCGCCACGGTGCTGGCAGGGCCTCTATCACCCGGTGCCAGAAGTAGTGTGATTATTCCTTATGTAACCAATAATCCAAATCTCGCCTTCGATACCCCTGATGCTTCAGG
>CAZKUY010000039.1:0-3403 GCA_964556135.1 uncultured Pseudomonadota bacterium | reverse complement strand
TAAAATTCACTGCCAATTTTTGCAATCATGGATTCATATTCAGCTTTTACTCTTTTACTCGTGACACCAACATCAAAAACCTGACCGATAATCTCCCGCAAGGGAACAATGTAACGATGCGGAATAAATTTGTTTTCCGGAATAGCAGCCTCCATTCGGTCTGCCAAAGTCTCAACGCGGTTCAAAACGCCAATTGTTAGCTGCTTCTTACACACAGGACAAATATTTTTTTCTTTTTTTGATTCCTCTGGCTTCAAACATACTTTACAGTCAGCATGACCATCCATATGATATTTGCCTTCTTCCGGATAAAACTCAATAGTATATAAAAATTTCTTTTTGTCGCCTTCTTTAATAATACGGACAACTTCTTCATAGGTAACCTCGGCTTCACTTTCAAACCCAAACACATTAGCTTCACGAGCTAAATTTTCAAGGCTGTGTGCATCAGAATTGGAAATAAGGGTAATCCCGTCAAGCTGACTCAGGCGACGGTTCATAGCCGGATCACTGGACAATCCAGTCTCAATTGCCCTGATATGAGGTGTAAGCTCCTCAAAACAGTCTTCGAGTGTATCGTACCCAGATTTTGAGCCAAACACAGCAAACCAGGGCGTCCAGGCATGGGCAGGGATAATCATGAACCCGGGGTCAATTTCGAGGGCAATTCTGACGATCTCTTTGGCATGAATACCCATTATTGGCCGTCCGTCCGCCTTAAGGTTAACACCGCGGGCTTCAAGTGTTTCATTGAAACGCTTTACTGCGGCGAGGCTAGGAGCCAAAATAAGCAGGTGTAAACGCCGGGTTGCATCTTTATGTTTATAGATACACGAAATCTCTGTCCCTAAAATAAAACGGACCGGAAATTCACTGTCCTTAAGTTTATACAACCCCTTATTTTCTTCGCTCAAAACTTCTTCCAAATGTTTAAACCAAATGGGATGCGTAAAGTCTCCGGTCGCGATAATATCTATCCCCTTCTCGGCACAGGCTTTGGCAATATTCGGAAGTTCTAGACTCTTGGAACAGGCCCGAGAATACTTCGAATGAACATGCAGATCAACAATCTTTTCAAGCATACGCTTTAAACAGTGGTAAATTGAGCTATAGTTTTATTCATTTCCTGGACCGGAATTACTTTGAATCCTTTTTTATTTTGGCGTTTGAGCAGAAATTGTACCATAATCTTATAACTTTCATAATCAAAATAATTTTTGACGGGTAAAAACTCACTTACATCGTCATTTTCAAAGTGATATGCTCCGACGATCCGCCAATCGTAGATAAAAAAGAGTTCTCCGGTTTGTTCGTCGCTATGCTCTTCAAGAACAACAGCGCCGGCATAGGGCCAGATACGAATCGTACGCTCGCTAAAGGCCGCAGTGAAGCGATGATTATAATGCAGAGGCGTTTCAAGTGCTGCGCAAGCACCACGGCATTTACCGAGTTGGTATTTAAAACAAGCTCCCCCACCCTCTTCTAATCCAACTAATTTTTGGCACAACTCGGCTTCCTGTGCGATTTCTTCAATAGCACCTTTGGCCTGGCGAACCGACCTAAAAATACCAAGCACTGATTCATAATCTTCTAGCGCTTCCACGAATGAACGTTCAAAGGTAATGGTAAAGTATCCCTCTTTAGAAATACTTCGCCGGGCAATAACCAATTTTTTTACTTTACGCAGCAATCGATTGTAGAGCGGCATTAATTCTTTAATTAAGTGCGATTCAAGTAAAAGCGCGCCCATTTCTCCCGCGGTTTGATGAGTCGTAATATCCGCCACTTGATTAAATAAACGCATTTCCTGAGCCGATGATAAACTATTTGTAAAATGACTCTGAACACGTGAGCGAATATTGACGCTTTTGCCAATGTATAACACTTCTCCTTCAGGTCCATGAAAAACATAAATGCCCGGCGTCTCCGGTAAACCACTCATTAATTCCGAGCTTATCTGAGGCGGGAGTGAGCGTTTACCTAGAATCGTTTTTATTTTTTCAGGCGCATCTTTCGGAAAAACCCGATGTACTGTTTCTAAAAACTCAAAGAGTACTTTTGCATCATCAAAGGCTCGGTGTCGCCGGTCACACGCAAAACTAAAGCGTTCAATAATTGCATCGAGATTATGCTCACGGTGCTGGGGGTACAATGCTCGCGATAGTTTCACGGTGCAGAGCGTCGGTACGCTAAGTGTCCGCCCTGCACGCTTGAATTCGCTCCGGAGGAAACTATAATCAAACCGCGCATTATGCGCCACAAAAATACTGCCTTTGATTAAATCCCAAATTTCGTCTTTAACTTCCTCAAATGTTGGAGCGTTTTGTACTTCTTCGGCGGTAATACCGGTAATAGACGTGATTACTCCGGGAATACGTTGCTCGGGGTTGAGCATCGTTTGATACGTTTGCACCACCACACCTTTCTCTACCCGTAAAATGCCTATCTCAATAAGCCGGTCATGTTGGGGATTCATGCCGGTAGTTTCAACGTCGATAATGCAAAAAGTCTGATCTTTCATAGGATAGATACTACTGAGGTACCGTACCCTAGATTCAATTCAATTTCAACGAGCTACGTTAATAATTGCCCCAGCAATGATGTTGGCCACACTTTTATCAAGTGGACTCGGCAGAATATTTTCCGCATCGGGATTTGCAATTGTCGTTGCCAGCGCCGCTGCAGCTGCAAGTTTCATATCCATGGTTAACTTTCTAATGTGTCCATTAAGAAGACCGCGGAAAATACCCGGGAAGCCTAGCGAGTTATTAACCTGATTGGCAAAGTCACTGCGCCCTGTAGCCACAACTGCTGCACCAGCAAGCTTCGCGATATCAGGCAAAATTTCGGGTACTGGGTTTGCCATAGCAAAAACAATCCCGTCTTTATTCATTGTTTTTACCATCTCACTCGTGAGGATACCCGGCTTGCTGACACCGATAAATACATCTGCCCCCTGCATGGCTTCCGCTAGCCCGCCACTCAAACGCTCTTGATTTGTAACAGCCGCAAATTCAATTTTGAGTTTATCCAAATCCTCACGACCTTCGTAAATAAGACCCTTAGAATCTACCAAACGCAGATGTTTTACTCCTGCCGCTAAAAGCAACTTGGCTGTTGCAGCCCCTGCTGCACCGACCCCGTTAATTACAACTACAACGTCACCCAAGTCTTTGTGAACTACTTTGAGCGCGTTATAGAGACCCGCCAGAATAACAACCGCGGTGCCATGTTGATCATCGTGAAACACCGGAATATCTAAAAGTTCAGAAAGCCTGTCTTCAATCTCAAAACAACGTGGCGCCGAAATATCTTCAAGATGAATACCGCCAAACATTGGCGTAATCAGCTGTACTGTTTTAATAATTTCTTCCACGTCTTGGGTTTTGAGCGCGATCGGAAA
>CAZKUY010000038.1:0-4338 GCA_964556135.1 uncultured Pseudomonadota bacterium | reverse complement strand
GGAGCTTTGATAGACTAGAGGCCCATTTCACCATTAGGTGGAATGGGCTTTTTAGTTCTGGCTCTAGCTTTCCGCCGATCAGGCGGGAGTTCGAGTGGATCAATTTGAGGATTTCCTTCTTCTCTTGGCTAGTTCCCCGCAAATAGAGAGCATGCGCGTGTTTGGCGAGTTCGAGTATCTTCTGGCCGCTTTCGTAGTAGGGGATGTCTGCTTTATCATAAGCGCTTAATCTCGCTTCTAAAGTGCCGATCTCTTCTTGCCACTTGTTGGAGTATTCCTGCCAGGTTTTCTCATCGAGGATGCCGTCCAGCTTATCGAGGTAGGCTTGTTTCTTCCGGTTTCTTAGTTGATCGATCTTGCTTCTTAAGCGCACAATTTCCTCTTCCTGATATTTGCTTTTATCTTGGCAGCTTTCCTTCAGGGCATTGACCACGTATGTGATAATTTCATCGGGGACCTTAATGCTTTTGACGGTTTCCTCGAATTGCTGGGCTAGCACTTCTTCCCGGACATAGACCGCTTTGCTGCCACATTCTTTTTTCATTCGGGAACAATGGTAGTAAATATATTTGCCCTTTTTGAGTTCCCCCACAATGGCGCAACCGCAATCGCCGCAGGTCAGTAGCCCTGAAAATTGGAAGCCATGCTTGGATTGGGTCTTGGGCTTTGCCCTGGCTAGGTGCTGTTGAACCCTGTCCCAAAGCGTTTTTGAAATTAAAGGCTCGTGGACTCCCTTATAGAGTTTGCCTACGTATTGAAAATCGCCGTAGTAGAAGGGATTTTTCAGGCAATTTGAAAGTGCACTTCGGGAAATAATTTGTTTACTGTTACAAGAACGAAGGTCTTGTTCTTTTGCCCATGTTTGAAGGGTATCAATAGAATAATTCCCAGAGTCATACATTTCAAAAATTCTGGCCATCAAAGGCCCATTCTTGTCGTCACGAACAATCATTCTTTTTTCTGATTCGTCTTTGACATTCAAATACCCAATGGGAGCCGGAGCGGGGTAAAATCCACTTTCGGCCTTTTCATAAAGCCCTTTCTTGGTCTCCTCGCTCAAGTTGTCGATGTAGTTCTTGGCCATCAGGACCTTGATGCCGTGGATGAATTTTTGGTGGGACTTGGAGTCTTTGGAGAGGACTTCCCCCTCTTTGACGAGATGGATTTCCAAGTCGTCGATATCGTCAAGGGTGACGTAATCCCTAAAGTTGCGGTAAAGTCGGTCCGTTTTCTCGACGAGGATGGTTTTGACTTCCGTCTTCTCCACATGTTCTAGCATCAAGCCGAATTGTTCGCGGCCCGCCTTCTTGGCCGTTTCGGAATCCGCGAACTCCTTGACGATCTGGAGATTATTCTTTTGGGCATACTCGCGGAGAAGCTTGGTCTGGGCGGGAATGGAGAATCCTTCCTTTTCCTGCTCCTTGGAAGACACCCTCATGTAGGCAACGGCTTTCTTCAACACAGCTTTTCCCTTTCGTTGATTTGGTTCAATATTTCGAAAAAACGAACCAACCTTTGCGTATCCTGTTTCGAAAGCATTTTCATCTCTTGGTCGGGCAAAACGGGAACCGATTCAGGGATACTATTTTGTTTCTCCCCGAACTCCCGATTTTGTTCAATAGCTTTTGTGTTAGTCAGTCATATTCACTACCCTTTCTCGCCATGGCTTTATTTTCACCATACCGGCCCTGTTCCATATCCTTAACATTCAAACTTCGCCTGACTTCCCCAAACACATCCATGACCAATTTCCTGAATGCGCGAAATTGAGACGGAGGAATACTGGCCTCCGAAATATCGAGAACCTTTCCCAAAAGAGCACTTAATATCTGAGAAAACTCTTCATTTGATCTTGAACTCATCCTTGCATCCCTGATTTTATAACAGGCTTTGCCTGCCCCAGTTTTTAGCCGGGGCAGGTGTTGGTAAATAGCTGGTTATCTTTCCAACGAACAAAGCCGTATTTTTTTACATCGCCCCCGTTTAAAGCCTTTGTTTTCCGGCGTTTTCGCCAGGCTAAAGTTGGCAGTAAGTAATAGGCACTGGGTATTAGGTGAAAAGTAAAAGGCAAAGAGCGAACTTTTCATTTCATCCCCCTGCTGTTTGAAAGGGATAAAAGGCGCTGCACCTTCGAGTAATGAAAGACATCAGGCTTCAAATCCCCATTTTCAAATTTAGGTTTTACGGTCACGACGATGACTTTTCCAATAATGCCCAGAAATATTTTAGGCGACATGTGCGCGCGGGTTCTTCGCTGCGGCCTTCGACAGTTGTTCGCAATCACCCAAGCTTCGTAATAGAAGGAATGTTCTTTAAAAACTCTGTGATCCATATTGAAAAATTGGGGGAGCCGTACTTCGGGCATCCCTGAAAGACTGAGATTCCAGGTAAGAGCCAGCTTTTTAAGCCCGCCATACTGTCTGAACTCTTTGGATCCAGAACATTGTGCTTCGTACTCACCTGGCAAAATAAGGGCGCGAAATTCTTCCTCGACATCATCCACTTCGAGGTCTGATTTTGCTTTATAAGCAACGATCGTCATGAACCTTACCTCGCCCTTGTTTCTTGAAAAAAAACTGCTCCAGTAGGCTTTAATTTTTCCTGACCTGGGCCCTCAGCCCCTTGTTTTAGATTTTGCCTGCCTACTTTCAAACCCATTATGACTCGGGTTAGATTTTTCTCCGGGAGTTGAATTTCCAATTTCTTAAGAGCCCATCTCCATTTTCTGCGAGGGATGGAATAAATCCGAGTTGAACCCGCGATATCTCGCCCCACTTCTTTTGCGAAAGACCAGGAAAAGACCTGCTCGGTGATTTTGGGACGAGAGCTTTGAATACGACAATTGGACTTATCGATGATCCATGAAGTGGTTTGACGGTCGGATGAATAATAAACAGCATCATCCGGCAACGCTTCTTCATTTTCATTAAAATCAAAACCCATGGGATCATTCTCCCGCTTAAACTTTCCAATTTATAAACGATGTCGAATAAAACCAAAACGGCCAATAGCGGCCAAAACTGGCCAAATGCGGCCATAGAAAAAAACATCGTTAATGGAGGGAGAATACAGAAGGGCGTTGCGATTTTACAACGGACATGATCGGACTCAAGTGGACATTTTAGAGAAAATTGAGGAAAAATTGGTAGCGAGAGGTTATTTTGGCGGAGACTGATAAAAAATAACGCGAAGTATCATTGGCTATTTCTTCTGCATCTTCTCAAGCGATTGTTTCAAAAAATAAGTCGCCATGCAGTCATCTTGGTTATATCTGAGCATTTTTGGTTTTAATTCTTTTTTGCCATTCAAATAGTCATTCATCCAAACAATGGAAGCTGCTCCACTGGCATCTTCGGCGTCCCACTGAAATCCAAGATAGCGGCATATATCTTTGATACTATAGCTAGAAAGAGGCCAATCGGTTTTATCGTTCACGATTTTTAGCAGATCGATGCTTGTGCCATTTTCACCGAAGAGCATTTCATAGATACTTGGATCTAAACTGGAATACTTCCCTATAAGTCGTTTGAGGGTTGATTTTTCATACGGCGAATAATGGTAAACTGGAGCCCCCGCATATTTTTTTAAAAAATCAAATAGTTGTTCTGCGACAGCCTTTTCATCGTCTTTAGATTCTGCGAAGAAAGCATGATATTCAGGACTCTTGCCCTTCTCAGCAAGAACAATGCCGTGCAAATAAACAAAGTCTTGGGTGGGATCGTCTTCAAGATCGTAGTGGATTTCAAACTGATGGTCAGGGAAATCTATTTTGCTATGAATAACCTCTTTGCCAGATTTAAAAATCTTAGCTCGCTCAATTGACTTTTCAACCAAGTTGTCAGGAAGCGACTTCCAGAAAAATCCTTTGGACTTTAGGTCCCGGACTTGAGCTTTGAGTTGTTCAGGATCTTGTGAGGCCAGATCATCAGTAGTTTTGATGCCCAGTTTCCGCAAACCCTGCTGCATGGCACTACCGACATAATAAATCTGAGTGCAGTCGTTATTATCAACGATCCATTTTTTACAAACGGATTTCCATTCACACATTTTACAATTGGCATTGAGTGCTGGTTCCGACCCAGAATTGTCTTGATAGCCGATCAGCCTTGTCAAAGCATTTTGATATTGATCGTTAGACTTGTGCAGGTTGACAACTAATTTTCTAGATTTTGTTTTATAAATATAACCATATTGAGGTCGAACGCCTTGGACCTTTTCGAGAAGGTCCCCGTAGAACAGAATTTGCCACTGCTGTTCCTTTTGAATTTTTTCATTCCCGTCATCCCAAGTGCTCTCGACTCGAGCAAGTTTAATGTCCATGGGCACATAATGATAATC
>CAZKUY010000037.1:2992-4780 GCA_964556135.1 uncultured Pseudomonadota bacterium | reverse complement strand
AATCTTTATTATGATTGCACTCTTTATTTTTCACGTGCCGAGCATGATTTCTATGGGCGAACTTTAAAACTCGTTCTAGACTCCATTGGAGTGGCCGATAAGCATGGAAACTGGAAGGAACTCACCACGCCAGAACAGCTCATGAAGATTTTTAATGGGAAATTATTACAATATACCTTCTATACCCACAAGGTTCCTAAAAGCGAAAGTCAGCCGGATCCCAATGCATTGAACAAGAATGATCATGATGTTCCCACGGCTCGACCTCGTTCACCTCACATCAATCGATTGAGACCTTATTAAGCTTTAGAAACTTCACCAATCTCTTGATCCGATTTTCCCCAGGGGGCGAATCGATGCAAAAGCCATAAACTGGGAATGGCTAAGAGGATGCTAATTACGAAAAAGGTTGGCCAGCCGTAAGCTTTCACGATGTAGCCAGCCGGAGGTCCCACAAAAGTGCGGGCGATCGCCATGACGCTCGACAGCAAAGCATATTGAGTGGCGGTGTAGCGCACATTGCAAATCGCCATGAGGAAAGCCAAGAATGCAGCGCTTCCGAGGCCTCCACAAATATTATCGATGCCCATGACGGTGAGTAGTAAGGGGAAGCTGTTGCCTTGATAGCAAAGCCAGATGAATCCCAAATTCGACAAGGCCTGAAGGATTCCAAAAATCCATAAGCTTCGACTCAAACCGATGCGAGCGATGATCGCGCCTCCGCCTAAAGCTCCGATGATGGTGGCGAACATGCCTACGCCTTTGAAGGCGATGCCGATTTGTGTCTTTGTAAAACCCACATCCAAGAAAAAAGGTGTCGCGAGCGCCATCGAAAAAGCATCCCCGAATTTATAGAGGACGACGAAAAAAATCATCGCAATGGCGTCTTTGCGCTTAAAAAAATCGATGAAGGGATCGATGACGGCATCTTTTAAGGATTTGGGATGTGTAATGACTCGTTCAGGTTCCGGACCAAAAAAGGTGCAAAGGATGCCGATGAGAAGGCCAGCGGCCATGATCAAATATACCATGCTCCATGGCAGGTGATCCGATAGAATCAAGGCGCCTGCGCCTGAGAGAAGCAGCGCCAAACGAGCTCCTAAATTCGTGACTCCCGCGCCTGCACCTCGTTCTTGAGGTCGAAGCACTTCTACTCGGTAAGCATCGATGACAATATCTTGGCTGGCGCTGAAGAAGGCGATGCAAATGGCAGCCAAGGCCAAAAGTTTTATATGGGAGTGAGGACTCAAAAATCCCATGGTTCCCAAACCTAAAATGAGCAGGATCTGAAGAATTAAAATCCATCCACGTCGTGGGCCTAAAAAGGGGCTGACGTAGCGGTCGAAAAAAGGGGACCACAGAAATTTCCAAGTGTAAGGCAGGCCTACCAAGGTGAACCATCCAATGGTCGTGATATCGACTTTTTCAGTGGCGAGCCAGGCTTGTAAGGTGCCACCAATCATGGCGAGAGGTAATCCTGAAGAAAAAGATAGACCCAACACGGTCACGATGCGACGATTCAAATAAGGTGTGATAAAAGAAGCCATGGCGCATCTTAAATAAAAAAACAGAAAATCCCTAGACGAAAATCAGATTTAACCTGATTGCTTCACACTTTCTCTCATTTTATCATAGCTCCATTGAAATGGATGTGAGGGAAAAGATTATGGTGGGATCAAAGAAAAAAATATTAGGATGTTTCGTCTTAGCTTCCCTGTTACTTTCAAACTTTGCATTTTCTGCAGAAAAAAATCCTTCAACTCAAAAAAATAAAAGAAAACAGAAAGT
>CAZKUY010000037.1:0-2892 GCA_964556135.1 uncultured Pseudomonadota bacterium | reverse complement strand
CCTAATTTCTTATTAATTAAAGGAGCAAAAGATGAATTTATATTCTCATAAAGCAAAACGCTTTATCGCTTTAGGTTTCGGGATTCTTTCAATGTATGGAGCTGCGGCCTGCGGAAGTGGTGGCGGAGCTATTAATCAGGTGTATCAAGGGACTATTACTGACAACGAAGGTCGTGTTGGAACCGTTCAGTTTAATCTTAATACGAGTCAAACCAGTGATAATGTCACCGGAACTCTGAATCCAAACGACGGGGATAATGTTACTCTAGACGGCGACATGAACAATGCGGGCATTGTCAATGCTTCAGGTGGAGGCTATAGTTTTACGGGATTAGTAGCGAATGGTTTTATGACAGGAGTCATGACCGGTCCTGATTCCAGCGATGGTGTTTTTACCACCCTCGACGCATCTCATTCTATTACAGAATACTGCGGTGTGTTTACAGGAACTGATTCAGGAGTTTGGAGTCTGGAGATTTCTTCGAATGACAATGTTGCGGGATCTTCTGCCGTGTTAAATAGTACTGCTTCAACAGTCTATACAGGGAATATATCAGGTAATACTCTTACCTTAAGTAGCGTCAACGGGTCAGATGCGACCGGAACTCTCAGTGGAAACACGGTTCAAGGTACGTGGACAGGCACAGGGGAAGCTTCAGGGACATTTACCGTGAGCAGCGAAGGTTGTGATTAAATAAAGATGTATCGAATAGAATAATAAAAAAGCCTCCGCAAATGGAGGCTTTTTTATTTTTTAAAGAATATCCATTTCATGATGAGGTGAATGCGTTCCTTCTAAAAATACTTCGGAACCATTGATATGAATCGTTTCAATGTGGAGATTACTTCTTAAGGCATCGCGCAAAGTATCGTAGGCGAGTCCTTCCCAATTATTGTTGTCGTCGTGATCTAATCTCAATGTTTTAGTTATTTTCATAAATGAATTCCTTTCTGCATTTTAATTAAAACAGACCCGTGAAAGCCTCAATCAGGGGAAGCATGATTTTTTAAAAAGTTGAAGCCTGAGCTTGCTAGGGAAATCCATTAAGAGAAAACCAGTGCTACCCTGATGGTGCTGAAAAACTCTTTCCTATAAAACGATGTCATGGGTTTTCAAAAATCAATTACGCTTAAGGAGATTTTGATATGAAAAGTTCAAGTTTGCAGAAAGCAATGAAGATGGCGAACCAATTCCAAGCGCGCAACATCCGCAGCCTCAAGAACATTCCTTGGAAGAGTGTGAGAGGAAAGGCAGCTGCAACCGTGTCTTCACCTTGGTTTATTGCGGGTAGCGCCTTGAGTGCAGCGAGCGTGGGTGGTTACTTTGCTTATCGCTTTTTCAAAGCAAGTCGTAACAAACAAAGATTTTCTCAACAATTGGGATCCTCTGCGAAGGCTCAGGAAAAATGTCAAAAAGTGATGAGTAAAGCGCCTCGGGTGTGCCTTCCTTCTGATACGGTTGCCCATGCGGCTAAACTCATGAAAGAACAAGACGTAGGTTTCATCCCCATCATCGATGATCCACAAAGTCGACAGTTGGTAGGTACCGTCACGGATCGAGATCTGGTTTTGCTCCTAGCCTCCGATCACTTTGATGCAAAAGACATAAAATTAGAATCCATCATGTCACGTGATGTCGTGATTTGCCATGATACGGATCGCTTAGAGAATGCATTAACGGCGATGTCAGAACATCAAGTAAAGCGCATTCCTGTTGTCGATAAAAAAGATCGACTCGTCGGTGTCATCAGCCAAGCCGATATTGCGGTCGCTGTAAAACCTTCAGTGACCGGCGAAGTGGTGAAAGACATTACCCATTAGGAGTGAGTTTATATGATGATTCATGGTCGATTATTTAAAACGATTCCTAGTTTACTGCCGAGAAATTTTAGAAGTTTCGATGACTATATTGAAGAGTCGAAGCTCGAGATGGAAGAAAGTTGGGAAGAGAAAGACAGTGAAAGTGAAGAGGAGATCTATTGGATCTGATGACTAAATTCTCAAGAAGTCTTGTTTAAACTGAACTGCGATAGGAGTTTTTTGTGAAATTTTTCAAAACGCTTGTTTTATCTTTATTAATTATTTCATCAGGGCAAATTGCTTTTGCGCTTGATCCCATTGCTCCAAAAAGTGAGAGGGCTTTTGGTTTTTTAAGCGTGGATTCACCCTTGCTCAGCGATGTCATTCAAGTCACTCCGGTAGGAACGAATGCGGGCGTGGGAGTCATTAACTTGAAAAATGACGATCTCGCAAAAGTGCCGGTGGGAACTTATATCGTTCGAGTAAAAATGCAGGATAAAGTGTGGACTCAAACCGTGACGATTCAGCCGACGGAGTTGAGCGCAATTGCAGTGACGGGCTATGGAAATTTAAGAGTGGCTGTTCCTGATCCTGCCAATACGATGGTTGAAGTTTATGCTCTTGATGGGAAACAAGTCAGTCGTTTTAGCGCCTCTCAAGTGAAGACTTTGCCGGTGGGTAATTATAGGGTGACGGTGAAGTTACCTGCGGAGTCTGGAGCTAGGGTCGCCGATCCCACCCAAGATGTAAGTATTATTACCAATGAGACACGTCGCGTGGTGGTTTGGAAGTAAGGTTTTTGCATGTTTTTAAAAGGCCGTGAGTTTAGCTTGCGGCCTTTTTTTATGAGGGCTGCGCGCTTTGCGCGGGACGAGAGAGTGAACTTGAGTGCCAAGAGAGTACACTCTCTGCCGGAACCCTCTGAGCGAAGCTCAGAGGACGGCTTCGCTGCGCTACGCTCGTCGAACTCGGCGGAGAGTGTGCCGGTTCGAGGCTATAAATAGAAAAGGCCGCACTCTAACGAGTACGGCCTTTTGTGCCCGAGGCCGGAATCGAACCGGCACGCCCTTATTCAGAACCCAGGATTTTAAG
>CAZKUY010000036.1:0-5235 GCA_964556135.1 uncultured Pseudomonadota bacterium | reverse complement strand
GTCTATCAAAGCTCCGGCTGCTGGGCTCGAACCAGCGACCAAGTGATTAACAGTCACCTACTCTACCACTGAGCTAAGCCGGAGTGTTATAAGCCAACAAAAAACGGCTTCTGCAGCCGTTTTTTGTTGTGAGGCTAATTATAGAATTTCGCCAAGCCTGTCAATTAGAACTAGAATTCAAACAACAAGGTCGAACGAACTGCGAAAGCCGTGGCTGCAGGATCGAAGATGATGGGGTTCATCACGTTCGGGTTGAAGCTCGCATTGGCCAAATCATCGTTCTTAATATCAAAGGC
Organism: uncultured Pseudomonadota bacterium; assembly: GCA_964556135.1. GTDB lineage: Bacteria > UBA10199 > UBA10199 > JADFYH01 > JADFYH01 > CAYPXN01. Next base: position 4,939 of record CAZKUY010000036.1, on the reverse strand, counting down.
GGCGCCGGGAAAGAGAATGCCTGCGGTCATATTCCAGAAAACATGGTCGAAGAATTTTGCTTCAACAATGAAATCTGTTTCAATGCCGTACCAGCTGCTGGCGTTGTAAACACGGGGTAAACCGGGCTGGCCAGTGAGTTCGGAGAAGTTAAAGTTATAAACATCCGAAGGGGCCCAAGCACTAACCACGTGAGCGCCGAGTTTAATCCATTGGGCCTGAGGCACAATGTGAGAGATATCGAATTTATGCTTGTAGGTGGCTCCCACATAAGCCGCATTGTTTACGAAGTTAGAGGTGATGGGACGATTTCCCATGACCGTGTTGCCATTGATTTGAACCGCGGGAGAAGTTCCCAAAGGCGCTTGGAACATCAATAAGCCGATATGGTAATCGGGTCGGAAACCGAATTGAGTGATGGTAGTGGAAACCGGATTGGAATCACCTTGAGCAAAACCGGTGATGAATTTCCATTCTTCACTTCCATGCAAGCCTTCGACTTCGACGGCTCCCATGTTTACGCTCAAATCATATTGTCCGCTCAAACAAACGGGTTGATTCAAAAGATCGTTGGTGCTGCCAGCGGGAGTTTGAATGGCGGGAATGCAAAGACCGGGTGCGATTTTGCCGCCTAAGTAAACGTATTCTAACTTCGTGGTGATAGGTCCTTTTTTCCATTTACTGTAAAGATCGATGTAATAGGTGAGTGTGGTTCCGTCACGAGCGCCGTAGGCTTGACCCGTTGTGGGATTTACGCTGTTACCGGCAGAATCGACTGCGGTGCTGGCAAGACCATCGGTGCCAGGTCGGAAACGTAATCCTGCGTAGGTTCCGACTTCAAAATTAGGGCGTTGATAAACTAAGGCTTCGGTGAATTGATAAGCATCATGCGCAGAGCTAATCCCCGTGCTGTTTTGCACGCAATTCGCGCCATTGTTGCTGGGGCTAGAGCCTGCGGGTTGGCAGGACGTGGGGTTGTTACCCAGTAAAGTCACTGCGGGAGGACCTTGATTTTGATAAACGAAGTCGACCAAGGTCGCCAAAGCTAAACTTGAGTTGTCGGTGATGTCGACTTTTCCAATGTAGAGAAAACGATCGAAGGTGTCGCCGAATAAACTATCCCAATCGTTACCGTCATTTTGGAAAATTCCTAAACCCCAGTTGGAAGCTTGTCGTCCTAGACGAAATTTTCCGATGGGCGTGAGCAAATCAACATAGAAACGTCGAAAATTGATGTTACCGCCGTATTCATTGCCGGCCGTAATATCACCTGCTGCGCCGCCGGTGACACCGAAGGCACCGTTGCCCCCGGGAAGATTGATTTGGCCGGTGAGGGGACTGTAAACCGAAAGATATCGGGTTTGGTTGCCACCAAAACCAATGTCATCCAAGAAGTCGATGGTCGCATGAAAAGAAATATTGTCGTTTACTTTTAAATTCGGCTCCAAGCGAAAACGTTGAATGCCGTAGAAAATATTTCCAACTTTATTGTTATTGCCCTGATTACCTTGTTGGACATTGTTGTTGTTTTGCAGATCGAGGTTGTAATCATCTTCCATACGCAAGCGATAATAGCCGTGTGCGGAAAAATCGAGCGCTTGGGAAATGCTAGAGATGCCTGTGATGGCCAGGATGGCCAAAACCGAAAGGTACTTTTTCATGAATCTCTCCCTCAGTAAAATTCTATGTAATTAAATGATGAAAACCGAATTTGAACGATGGGCTTTATTAGGAAGAATTAACTAGAGTGTCAAACAAAATAGAGGCTTTAACCGCTTTCATTACGACGACTTGTGTCAATTTTTTAGAAAATAAAAAAGCCCTCGATTTCTCGAGGGCTTTTGTGGATTTGCGAGAGGCAAAACAATTTACATCATGCCGCCCATGCCACCCATTCCGCCGTGTCCACCCATTTGAGGCATTTCTTTTTTCTCCTCGGGTTTTTCAGCGATGAGCGCTTCAGTGGTGATCATGAGAGAAGCCACGGAAGCTGCATTTTGCAGAGCATTGCGGGTCACTTTGGTAGGATCAATGATACCGGCATCGATCAAGTCTTCAAACCTGTCTTTGGCCGCATTGTAACCATAAGCGCCTTTGTTCTTTTTAATTTCTTGGACGATCAAAGCACCTTCGACGCCTGCGTTTTCCGCAATTTGTCGGCAGGGTTCTTCGAGAGCGCGTTTGACAATGTTCACGCCGATGGCTTCATCCGCAGGAACTTTGATTTTATCCACCGCAGCGATGCAGCGAATTAAAGCGACGCCGCCGCCGGGGACGATTCCTTCTTCGACAGCTGCGCGTGTGGCATGTAATGCATCTTCCACACGGGCTTTCTTTTCTTTCATTTCAGTTTCAGTGAAAGCGCCGACGTTTACGACTGCGACACCGCCCACTAATTTAGCGAGACGTTCTTGAAGTTTTTCTTTGTCATAATCGCTGGTGGTGATTTCTACTTGAGCGCGGATTTGAGCCACACGACCTTCGATTTCGGTTTTTGTACCGGCACCGTCGATGATGGTGGTGTTGTCTTTATCAATCACGACTCTTTTGGCTTTACCTAAATCTTTAATGGTAATGCCTTCGAGCTTTAAGCCTAATTCTTCGGCGACACATTTACCACCGGTGAGGGTAGCGATGTCTTCCATCATGGCTTTGCGGCGATCCCCGAAGCCAGGCGCTTTGACGGCGGCTGCATGTAAAGTTCCACGTAATTTATTCACGACGAGGGTGGCTAAAGCTTCACCGTCGACATCTTCAGCGATGATCAAAAGGGGTTTGCCCAATTTCGCGATGCTTTCGAGAACGGGGAGCAATTCTTTCATCGAGCTGATTTTCTTTTCATTGATTAAGATATAAGGATTTTCGAGAACGCATTCCATTCTTTCGGGATCGGTCACGAAATAAGGAGAGAGGTAACCACGGTCGAATTGCATTCCTTCGACGACATCTAAGCTGGTTTCCATTCCTTTGGCTTCTTCAACAGTGATGACGCCTTCTTTGCCAACTTTATCCATCGCCTTTGAAAGAATTTCACCAATGGTTTCGTCGCCGTTCGCGGAAATAGTTCCGACTTGAGCGATTTCTTTGGGATTCTTGATGGCTTTAGAAAGGTTTTTCAATTCTGCGATGGCGGCGATGACGGCTTTTTCAATTCCGCGCTTCAAAGCCATGGGGTTGTGACCCGCGGCGACCATCTTTGCACCTTCACGGAAAATCGATTGAGCGAGCACGGTGGCGGTGGTGGTTCCGTCTCCAGCGGTATCGCTGGTCTTGGAAGCCACTTCTTTTACCATTTGTGCGCCCATGTTTTCGAATTTGTCTTCCAATTCGATTTCTTTTGCAACGGACACACCGTCTTTGGTGACCGTGGGAGAGCCGAAGCTCTTATCCAAAACAACGTTACGACCTCTAGGACCTAAGGTCACTTTTACGGCATTCGCCAAAATATCGACGCCCTTCAAAACTTTTGATCGGGCTTCTTCTCCGAATATAATAATTTTCGACATAACAACTCCTTTAAATTTTTATTGGTAAACTATTCCACAACCGCTTGAATATCTTCTTCACGTAAAATCAGATATTCTTCGCCATCGATTTTGATTTCATTTCCGGAATACTTGGAAAAAAGGATTTTATCACCGGCTTTGACTTCAAGAGGAGTGATTTTTCCGTCTTCATTGATGCGTCCACTGCCGACGGCAATGACTTCCGCTTCTTGGGGTTTTTCTTTTGCGGAATCAGGGATAATGATGCCGCCTTTTGTTTTTTCTTCTTCCGCAATGCGGCGGACGATGAGACGATCGCGCAAAGGACGAACGTTGATCTTCTTGGCCATGATAATTCCTCCTGGGAATAAATTAAAAATATGAAGTTAGGGACTCTTATTTAAGTCCGGAATGTATATACCGATTTCTGTGAAACCGAGGGTGATATAAGCCCTCGATGGGCAAAGTCAAGAGATGTGCTGAAAAAAGATGAAAAAAGGCGGGATTTAGAAACGGCGTTTATTGGCTTCTTCTTCGTAATATTTTTTGTAAAGAATATCCCATTCACGGTGAGCTTCGTTAACTCCTCGTTTTAACGAGGAAATTTTCTCGCGAACCGTCTCATCGATTTCGTCGTCGATTTTGAGATAAGAAGTGAGGGTTTGCTTGATGACTTTCAGAGACTCATCGTCGTCTGCATAATCGGCAAGGTCATCATTATAAAGCCCATCCCAAATGAGATGAGAAATATGGCTAATGCGGTCTTCGGAAAGTTTCATAATCTCACCCTAAATCACTAAATTTCGTTCTTTAATTAATTGCTTCTTAATCATTTGAAATACTTTTTGTGCATCGACCTGGCCCGAAGCGATTTGGGCTTTGTATTGATCCATGATTTTTCTGACATCATTATCGAGTTTCGTCTCGGCTTGAAGATCCCCTGTAATGACTTCGAGGATTTTATGATAAATTTTGTCTTCGGGTACTTTAAAGGTGGTTTTGCCCTTTTCTTTCAAGGCATTCACCACCAGGCGAGATACTTTTTCAACTTGGTCTTTTTTAAGGCGCATAGACTTTACTACAATTATAAACCCATTCTTTCCAAGAATTTTTTGGAAAAGGCCTCAGGAATTTTCATCGACCCCAAAGCCCCATGTCCCTTCATCTTATCCCCATGAAAGTCCGAGCCACCCGTGACGAGTAAATTCCTTTCCTGAGCCCATTTTTCATAGGACTGTTTTTGCCAGGCTTTATGCACGGGATGATAGGCCTCCACGCCGCCTAAACCTTGTTCAGAAAGCTTCTCAATGATTTCCGGATTTTTGGAATGACCGGGATGGGCAACCACGCTTAATCCGCCCATGTCTCGAATCAGTTGAAGTACTTTTTCAGTGGGGACGTCTTTACGGGCGACATAGCCCGTTTTGCCAAAACCTAAATAATTTTGAAAGGCATC
>CAZKUY010000035.1:0-5760 GCA_964556135.1 uncultured Pseudomonadota bacterium | reverse complement strand
GGTTCTTACGTGACACGCGAAAAGGATCCGAAGCGAAGACGTTTTGAAAATTATGTTTTGGAAGCGCATGTTCATCAAGGAAATCTTTCCAATCTTTATGGAAACGGCACGCGAGATATTGAAAATCCAATCAGTTCTCCCTATGCGGATTTAAGCACGCATCCGGAAGCGCTGCATTTACCTGATTTTCATGGCACCCGTTACAGCACCGGCATGCCCATTACCATTGCAAGTGAAACGGGCAGTCCGATTATTCCTGTCGCTTATGATTTAGGCAGGATTTATCCTGAGCCTTCGATGCCGATGCCAGGAGGCTGGAGTTGGAAGGAATTTTTTAAATCACCGCGACGCGCGATCAAACCTTACACGGGTTTTTGGCAACGCACGACGATGTTCCCCTATATTCGACCTGGTCAAGACGGCTTCAGCATTGCCTATGCCGATCCCATTACCCCTGAATCTTTACTTAAAGAAAATGATCTACGCAACATGCCCGCTTATAAACAGCAAATGGAAGAATGGGATCGTTTAGATCCGAAGGAAAGACAAAGAAATGTGAAATGGACTCTGCTGCAACTGAATTTTTCATTGGTTCGTGATGCAGAAGCGGTAGCGGGATATACGTCGACACTTCGCAGCCCTCCCAGTACAAAGCCCGTGAATGCAACGGTAAACCTATCTCCTAAGCAGAGCTTGCAGGAATCTTATATCCAGCTTCATCAGGAACTGGATGAACAATTAGGAATGCGAGGCATTTCTGATGGTCATAACAAAGCAATTCGACGCGTACAGCGCGTTATCCGCTCGCATTTAACCTTGGCAGAAACCATTCAGAATAAGCAAGCTCAAGGAATTCCTCTGAATAAAACAGAAAATAAATTCATGGAGCGCCGCTTCGTCGAGGAAAAATTTCTGGCTGATTTCGAAAGAAATATGGGAATCAATGGAAATAATGTTGTGGATAACGGTTCACTGGGATCTTTCCGTCGGGAAACAATTCAGAGTGTGAGTGTTTACACTCCCGAGCCTGCGGTCACAAATCCTAAAGGCACAGTGATATTGATCGCTGGTTCCGCGACGAACCATACCTGCTTTGGAGAAGAGCCTCGAAGATTAGCAGCGCAAGGTTTCACGGTAAAGATCCTCGTGATTCCTGGCTATGAAAATCCCACCTTCATGCCTTTACTGGAGGGCGGCAATACGCATGCTTGGAATATTCTAAGAAATTGGGAAATAGCGATTCCCCAAGCCGTTGCTAAAATCATTGATGACAGTCCTCGAAAAGTTTTCTTAGGAGGTTTTTCACTCGGTGCTTCGGGCAGCACCTCGAGTTATATGCAGCTGAGCCGAGCTCAGCAACAAAAAGTAGCGGGAATGATTTTAGTGGATCCGACTTACAGCATGAGCGCTTTGGAAACTCCTCAAGGTAATCAGCGTTGGTTTTTAAGAAGTGTCCTCTTACCTTTGCGTGTTTTTTTAGGAGGATCTCGTGAAAAATGGCAATTACCTATTGATAATGACTTAGTTCGGGCCGAAGTTCCTTACGCAGCGATTCGTCCGATGTCCGCGGAAGCGGCTTCCGTTTATTATATTGAAGCAAATCGCGCTCGGCTGGAAAGTGCTGAGCCAGAAACATTTCCGCCCGTGTTATTCCTCCATCGTGGTCAAAACAATCCGACGGTGCCCGCAAGTTCCGGTCGTTTACTCACACGTATTTTAGGTGATAAAGTTGTAGATCGAGTGATTGCTGGCCAATCGCACTGGCTACTGCTCGATGAAAATAGAGAGAATGTTTTTGAACAAATCGAAGCTTTTGTCGCGGACCCTAAAGAAGCTGCTCTAACGTCAATAGCTCCGCAATGAAATAAAGAGAACCTGTCATCAAAAGGCCTTCTCCTTTTTGGAGTAAGGCTTTTTGTTTTTTAAACTCAATCTCAGTATTTTCCGCAGCTAAGAGTTTGCAATGAAGTTCAGAAGCAAATTTTTTCTGAATCTCGACAGGATCAATGCTACGAGAATTTTTCATTCTACAAAGAATTATTTCGGAGCTCGCCTCTTGCAAAATTTTTAACATCTCACCCACTTTTTTATCTGAAGCTGCAGAAAATAAAACTTTCCATTTCAACTGACTTTTCTTCAAATATTTTACCAAAGCCAGCATGGCTGCGACATTGTGGGCACCATCTAATAAAATAGCTGGCTCTCTTGAAAACCAATGTAAGCGCCCTGGCCAAGAAGTTTTTGTAAAGCCATTTTGAATCGTAGCAGAATCGATACCAGGAAAAAAATTTGACAAAACTGCCAATACAATTTTTGCATTCTGGATTTGATGTTCACCTTGGAGATTTAAAACATAAGGAAAAGAAGACTTTTGTTCTCTTTGAACATTGAAAAAAGGCGCATTTTTTTCCTGTGCCACTTTTTCAATCACTTGTTTCGCCTCTTCATGACTTGCAGCACAAATCACTGGAACGCTTTCTTTAATAATCCCTGCTTTTTCTTCCGCAATGCTTGCAAGACTGTTCCCAAGAGTTTCCGTATGATCCAAGTCAATTTCCGTAATTACCGACACAAGCGGCCGGACGACATTCGTCGCATCTAAGCGTCCTCCTAAACCCGTTTCCAAGATCGCAAAATCTACTTTTTGATCGGCAAAATAAAGAAAAGCAATCAGGCTACACTTTTCAAAAAAAGACAGCGCGTTTTTGTCTCCAATTTTTTGAAGATATTTTTCCAAATCAGCGTCGGAAATTTCTCTATCGCCAATTTTAAATCTTTCATTCACTTTCACTAAATGCGGGGAAGTAAAAAGACCCACTTTCAAGCCTGATTCGCTCAAAACAGACTGCAACATCGCGCAAACAGAGCCTTTGCCGTTTGTTCCAGCGACATGTATGCTAGAAAATTTATTTTCTGGATGGCCAAGTTCTATGCAAGCCTCTTGAATGCGCCCCAAGCCTGGCTTCATGTTTTTCCATTCCTGAAGGCTTGAATTGATGAATTTTTCCAAGAGTTGATGTGAAGACAAAATGAGTGCTCCTCATTGAAGCTCAGAAAGCTTTGCCACTAGAACAGCAACATCATCATTGGGGTAATCCCTTTGTGAATAAGCCTTTAACAAAGCCATGAGCTTAGGCGCCGCTTCCACAGGGCTGTGCTGGATGGGTTCAAGAACTTTCCAAAAACCTTCTAAGCCTAATTTTTTGCCATTCGGATTTTTTAAATCAATCGCACCATCAGAATAAAGCAAAAGGGATTCATCGTTGTAAATCGAATCCACATGTTCCTGATATTCTTCGTCCATTTTCACGCCTAAAGGAATATTTTGGCAGGGAAAACTTTCTAGCGCTACATTTCTGCCAAACTTAATCAAGGGAGGACAGCCTGCCCCACAAAAACTGAACTCTCTGCTATGGGGTGAAAGTTTCACTAAACTTACGCAAATGAATTGCTCTGCATTAGATAAATCTTCAAACAGCCGTTGGTTCAATTGATTCAGTAATTCCGCAGGGGAATTAAATTGCTCACGAATGGCACGCAGGCTGCTCCTGAAATTCGCCATGGTAAGAGCTGAAGCGATACTATGACCTGAAACATCTGCAACCAGTAGCCAAGAAGAATCCTCCTGTTGCCAGCCATCGTAATAGTCTCCGCCCCCCTGCTCCGCGATCCAAAGTGCGCCGGAGATTTCACAACTTTCATTGGAAGGCAGTTTTTGCGGCGGAAGCTTTCTTTGGATTTCTTGGACAATTTCATAGTCGCGGCGAATAGACTCACTGTTCTTCAATTCCTCAATCATGTTTCCGATTTGAATGTAAGCCGCCGCCTGACTGGCCAGCAAAGAAAGCAGCTTTAAGTCCGCGCTTGAAAAAGAACTTCCATCCAGACGGTCCGTCACGTTGATGACACCCAGGGTTTGCTCCCCCACCCGATAAGGAGAAGCAATCATGGGAGCTGAAATAAAAGAATGTGAATAATATTTAGACTCCGCTTTGGCTTTTGAAATTTTTGCCTTGGCGGCCCCCTTCATGAGAATGGGCTTCGACTTAAGAAAAACTTCACCTGAAATACCCTCGCCTTTTTTGACTCGAATAGCGGCTCGGACATTTTCAGGAATTCCGCGTGCAGCCACTACTTTTAAGGCATTTTCGCTGGAATCATAAAGCATGATGGAGGCACGACTCGCATTAAAAGTTTCTAAAAGATGATCTAAAAGGATGGCATGAATTCGAGCCGCATTGGGCGCCTCGGCCAAACGCCGACTGACTTCATAAAGCAGCTCATGAGGCTTAATTTTTTGACTCGCTGGAATGATCTTTTTATGAAGAGTAAGGCAGTTTCGCTGCTTGGATTTTTTATAAGTCACTGAATCATTCAGACTCTGAATGATTTGCAAACCTCGACCTCGTTCAGAAAAAGAACTTTTCTTTTTTTGAGGCGGCCATGACATTCCCTCTCCTTCATCATAAACTTTTGCCTCGATTTGCTTCGAAGAAACTCGAATTTCAACTTCAACATCCTGCTTTTTTTTCGAATGTTGAAAGGCGTTTTGAATCGCTTCAAATAAACTTAAAAACAAATCAGATTGGTAATAAAGAGGAATACTAAAATTCTTATTCGGAGAATCCGCTCGAATCTGCTTGGTAAGAACCGTGTGAGTGGCCGTCGCTTCAGGAATTTTAAATTTCAGACTTTGTATTTTTGCCATTATGAACTCGAACTTAAACTTTGAAGGGCCATCGAAGTATTGGGAAACACTTCGAAGAGCTTATGCAGCCTTGTAATTTCAAAAATGGAAGCCACTTCCGAAGAAAGGTGGGCAAAGGCCAAACGTCCCTGTTTTGCTTCTATTTTTCGAAGTAAGCTCAGCAAAGCACCTAAACCCGTGGAGTCGATGAAATCTAAAGCCGAGCAATCGATGAGAATTTTCTGAGAATCTTTATTCGCGAATAAACTGCAATCTTTTTTGAAACTCGGCACGTAAGAAGCATCTAAACTTCCTTGCGGACTCAAAACTAAAATACCTTTTTCTTCGTGTTGTTGCAGTTTGAAAGACATTTACAAAACCTCATCCAATTGATTCTTTTTTAATTCTTCTAAAAGCAGCTTCACTTCTTCAGATCTTTCCACAGGCAAAACCAGAACGCTTTCTTTATCCCGAATTATAATGAGATTATTGACTCCCAAACAGGCGATCACACCCTCATCACTCAAAAGTAAATTTCCCGAAGCATCCACTGTTGCAGTTTTAGTTTGGCTAGCGTTCTTATTTTTATCTTGTTTGAAATATTTGATTAATGATTGCAAAGAACCGACATCATCCCATTCAAACTGCGCTTTCATCATTTGAACGACATTGGATTTTTCCATAATGGCATAATCCACTGAAATGGAAGTTAAACGCGGATAGAACTCTTCCAGTTTTTTCTTCCATTCGGAAGTGCCCGCAGTTCCAAGGCTGGAAAGTAACTGAGCATCGATGGGCAAATATTTTTCATAATTTTTCCAGAATTCCAACGCTTTCCAAATAAACATGCCGCTATTCCAAAAATAATCTCCAGAGTCGACGTATTTGCGCGCAGTTTCGATGTCAGGTTTTTCGCGAAATTGTTTTACCTTGTATAATCCCGAAACCAACTCTTCTCCCTGCTGAATATAGCCGTAACCCGTAGCGGGAAAATGGGGTTGAATTCCCAAAGTAATGAGTCCTCCCAATTCACGAGAATGTTTGAGAGCCTGAGAAATCATTTCTTGAAAAGC
>CAZKUY010000034.1:4724-6428 GCA_964556135.1 uncultured Pseudomonadota bacterium | reverse complement strand
AGAAACCAAAAAGTGGATAAAGAACCGATCGCATAAACCGCAATCTCTCTTCTTTTGATTACATTCAAAATAGGCAAAAAATTTAATGCCCGAATGCTTAATAGTATGAAAGCTATAAAGCCTAATTGACCCAACTCAATTCCCACATTGAAAGAAAGCAAAGCCATCGGTATTTCACCGATAGGTAGACCCACTTCTGCCAATGCTCCCGCAAAACCTAAGCCGTGCAAAAGTCCAAAACTAAAAGCCATTACCCAAGGATAACGATGAAAAAAAGTTCCTTTGCCTTGCTGAGTGCGCGTAAGTTCCACTGCTAAAACTAAAATACTAAAGGCAATGAAAGCTTCCACTGCCGTGGTCGGGACTCGCACAAATCCTAAAACTGCCAAAGAAAGAGTCACACTATGACCTAAGGTAAAGGCCGTAATGGTCCAAAGGAGAGCTTTTCTGGATTTTACGAGAAGGATCAGTCCTAACACGAAAAGGAGATGATCCCAGCCCCCTAAAATATGTTCAACACCGAGCAGACTATAGCTTTTAAAAACCACCGAGGATTGTGGATGTTCAGGAATGAGAAAGAGTGGCGTTTGGGCATTGAGAATTTTTTGATATTTTCTTCCATCCGCCAAGCTCACACGCAGAATCACATTACTTTGTAAATTAACGAAACCCTGAACTCCCACAGACTGACCGATGAGTGAAGACTCACAGATCACGTTCCAATGTTCCTCACGAGCCATCTCTACTTTTTTGGCCTCTCCATTTCCTTGGCTTTTGCAAATCGAAGGCAACAAGGGTTGTAAAAATTCTCCTGGGATTTGCGCGAGGGGTGTCTTCCACAAAACTTGCATTTGTCCTGCGGAAACTTCTTCAACTTCTAATAAGGAGGGCGCTAAAGGATGGGCCTCTACAGAAGACAAAGCGAATAAAAAAAGTCCGAGTGTCCCTATCAAAAAAAATGAAACCTTAAGGTTCCGCATTTTAAACATGGGGTAGCCTGTCTGATCTCAAAACTGCTTCTTTGGATTCTATTCGGATTTGATAACGAGAACGCAGTTCTTTCAAAGCTTCTTTCAAACGCAAAGACTCTCGCTCTTGAAGAAGATTGCCCTTCACTTGATTCATGACCTGAATCAGTGCAGGTTTTTGCGGATCCAATTTTTCTTCAATCCACACTAGATGCCATCCGTAGCTAGAAGGAATGGGACCCTGCCACTCGCCGGGCTTTAAAGATTCTATCTGTGAAGCAAAATTGTATCCAAAAAAGTTTTGTAATACAGTGAGTGTTGCCGTCGAGAAGCGATTTCCTCTTAAAAATAAATCTCCACCCGCTTTTGGATCCGAAGGTTGGATTTTTTGGCTTTGCAGCTCTTTCAAACGACGCTTTGCCTCATCCTCAGCTTTACTCCCCCAACGGTCGCGACTGATATAGATATGGCTCAGTGTATACCGCTCAGGCAGCTTGAAAAGATCCGGATGTTGATCGTAATAAAGCTGAACTTCTTCTTTAGTTAATTTCTTAAAATCCTGAGAAAGAGGAACTTTTTGTACAATGAGCTTCATGTTAGTGATCAACTGTCTTCTCACCACGGGATCACTTCGATCTAAACCCAGATCCAAAGCCTTACGATATAAGGCGTCCTCTGAGGCAGAGGCAGACGAAGTTTCCATGAACCTTGCGATCTGCACCAAACGATGCCGCAC
>CAZKUY010000034.1:0-4624 GCA_964556135.1 uncultured Pseudomonadota bacterium | reverse complement strand
TTATTGAAGGGCGTGTCACCGTCTGGAATTTGTCCTTCGGAAACTGCTTGAGCATTGGCGATGGCTGCGGCACTCAGACAGGCAGAGTTTGATAAATAAGGATCTACACCGGCCGCTTTACAAGAATAGGTGCTCCAACGACAAGTTGGGTTTTCCAAAACACGCGCGTAATAAAATGCGGGTTGTGTAGAATCAAAATCAGGATCTTCCCAGACAGTACAAAGCTCGTTATAGCCCACACTATAATTTACCGCGCAGGTACTGGTGTTAAATTCATTGCCCGTCACTTGAGTGGTTCCCGCGACATTATAAACTTGTTCGTGAGTTTCTCCGGCGCTATCCACCCACCCTTTCACAATCTGGGTTCTCTGTAATGGAGTTCCTGGCATTTGACTTGAACCGGCATCTTTCATGGCTGCGAGAATAAAACGCGGCTTATCTGAGGAACTCAGTCGGTTTGGCAAGTCAGACCCCATGGGAACGCCTTGATTATAACCTATTTCCGCGAGATTCGAATTATTGCAAATCGAAAAACCCACGGCGTCACGTTGAGTGCTGTAATTCCAACCTCCAAAAAAGCGAAGGATCGGACGCGTACCACTGGTGCCATAGGTTTCTTTGCGTCGCATTGCGGAAAAAATCGAATCTCTTGCATTTTCTTCTGCCCACACCACTCCCAAACCTCCGGGTGTTCGATAAATTCCATTAATCAAGTTTGCATAGGGAGAATCATTCGTTCCTGCATGACCCGGCCAATTGTATTCAGTCGTGTTACCAGGAGTTCCATTATGACTGTCGGTCGCTCCCACAAATCCATATTTAAAGGGATTCACGCCGCCAAATTGAGGAGCCAAGGCCATTCCATCCTTTAAAGCATTGCGAACCATGTCGCGCGTGGGAAACTCAGCAATGGTAGGATGAGGCGCTGCTGAATTGAGATTATTCTGCGTCACTTGCGCAAAGGTGCAAAGCTCATCGACGGTTTGAACGCCTTGCTGGGTCAATTGATCAAAACGGCACTCAGACCCGCCTTTGTGTTGGACCATTTCTGTCAGCGGTTCATAGGCTGCGCGCTGGCTCGCTTCATAAGCATTAGCAGGATCCGGAAACATGCGACCTAAAGGCTCTTCTTCAGTGGAGCCCGATAAATTTGCATTATGGGGAATGGTCAACACATCGCAGTTAATTCCCGCATTCGTGCATTGCTCACCCAAGAGTTGCCACAACACCGAAGGAAATGGTCCATCGGTCGTTACATTACTAATGGGGCTATTCACCACATTGGAATTTCTGAAAATGATGTTGCGATGCAAGTTATCGAATTGAGGTTGAGCGGTGTATTCGTAAGCGACGAACGTCGTGAAACTACAAGCAGAGCTACGATCATAGTTGCTTTCCGCAGCATCTTGAATTTGTTGCCACATGGAAATAGCGGCGCCATCGCAATCCACCCCATCCTCATTACAAAATTCTAAGGGCGCAGCACCTGCCGGTCTTTGCAAAGGGTTGATTGCCCAAATGACTGCCACATTGGTTGGATTTATTTCATCAACACTTGGATTCGGTTTTTCGGTTTGCATCTGCTGACAAGAAATTGAATCGTAGCCTGCCGTATCCGTAGGAGAACGAGTACAAATTTGCATTTCCCCAAAGAGCTCCGAATGATCCGTGATCGCGGTGAAATCGAGTGGTTTACTAATCTGAGTGCTGCGGCTTTGCGGATTTCCACTGATTGCTAAGGCATCGGGCAAAGGAAGTGCCTGTCCCTTAGCAAATTGATAAGCCGCATAGGGATCATTACGAACTGAATAGACATAAGCATCAAAAGAATAGCTCGTGTGCACATGCGTTTCGCCAAAGAAAGGTTGTTTGAGAGGCTGATAATTTTCGCAAGGCTCGCGTTGCTCGGTGATTTGAAAAGGTGGAGTGTAAGTGCTGGAATCGCAAGAGATGAGATAAGGAAGCCCGAAAGATGAAAACAAAAGAAGCAATAACAGCCTATGCAAAAGAGAATGGGCTTGGATCATATGAATTATTCCTCTCAATATCGATCGAATGATCATTGAACTCAAATTTTCTTTGATTGAAAGAGGAACATAGACAGAAAACAGTAAAACTGAAAGTTAAAAAAAATACTTTTCAACTCAAATCTTTTTCACGGACGATAAGGACTAGGAAGAGTGGCTGAAGACGATCCCAAGGGATGGAGTTTGATATCCATCGGGGGTGTACAAACGCCCAATTGGACTGTTTTATCCTTGAGTCGACTCCAAAATTGCTTTTGATTGAGTTCTTGCATGGTAAAAAAATTAGAAAGATAGGCGAAGACTTTCCCCTGAGTATGACCGAGACCATTTTTGATATCTTCGCAATAAACATCCACCAATATATCTGAAATATTTTTCACTGCGATTTCCGCCAATTGCCGACTTACCGCGCAATTCCCGTTAGAAAACCATTGTTGAAAAGTACTGAGGGAAATGAGGATATTTTTCACGGAAATGGGAGGCGTCGTAATCCAAGTTTGACTGTAGGGATTGTCACCATGATCTAAAGCCATTTGCACAGTCCAAAAGATAGGCATGAAATGACCGTCACATTCATCCTGATAAACTTGAACGGGAATATTCACATTACGCAAGATGGACCGAAAAAACTCCGTAGTGCCGCGACAACCGGCCGTCCAATGGTAAATTCCTGGAAAACTCTTTCCATCTTGAGGGTCGCTCATTTGAGTCCCTTCGATCACCCGAATCGCCGGCACTCCTCCGCGATATTTCCAATAATATTCCACATTCAAAGTCTTGAAGCCGTGCAGATAATGATACATGCCATGGCTCCACTGCAGTAATTTAGTCAGGGTGCTTAAATGGTGAGGACCGATTAAATTATTTTCCACTAAAAAACTAAAGCCCGCGGTCGGAAGCTGTGGAATCACTCGGCCATTGTTGGAATATCCGTAAAATTGATAAGTCTTGGGAAGCGTTTGCGCCTCGTCATCAAACGTCTGACAAGTGATCGAACCCGCCTGATAAAAATATTTAGAATTCAGCAAAACATCCTGATCGATAGAACTGTAGGCTGTAAAAGTCCAGGGTACGAGGCCGGAAATTTCCAAGGCTAAACTATGTGCAACGGTCGAAAGATATAATTTCCAGGCATCATATTTACTGAAGCGATTGCAGGGATAGTTGTAATCGTTCAATGTAAGTAAATTTGCGGGAGGATTACTGAGAGTAAGTCCTGAAAAATCTTCTGATTGTAGTCTTTGGTAGGCTTGAAAAACGGCTTCAGCCAGTTGCTGTTTTTTCGAGTAGGACCAATAGGGATAGCTTTGGCTGTGGACTTGTCCCGTCTGTTCATTCACATCCTGCCAGATTAAATGTTCCGGAACAGAGCTGTTGATATTTAACCAGCAGTGAAGTCCTTCTCCATTCGCGTCCAATTCAGGAATTCCACAATGTGTTTGGAAGTTAAAAGGCTTAGGTCCGCCACTTTCTTTATGTTTCCAAATCTTCCACCAGGCTTCCGTACTCGCTGTTTGGGGTGGAGCTGCAGCACTAATCTCATCTTCTTGAATACCGATACCGTTATATTGAGATTGAATTCCACCATCTTGATAAAGTGATGCATCCTTCAAGCGATCGATGAACTCTTGACGAGAACTATTATTGTTTCTCTCTTCAGCGCTTAAATCACTCTTTTTCTCTGAGTTTAAATCCAACTTTAGTTTATTGACTGGCTTGGAAGTTGAAGGATTTGTATTCCAGCTTTGGCGCAAAACATCCTGGAGAGAGTTCCCCCAAGAGGTTTCTGCTTGAAAAAAATCCAAGAGAAAAAACAAAATAAGCAGAATAAAGAAGGAATAGGATCGTCTCATCAAAAAATAATGACATAAGAATTTATCATTGAACATAAAAAAACCCCATCCACTTGCGTGAATGGGGTTCTAATTATAATCTGGCAGCGTCCTACTCTCCCACTAAGTTGCCCTAGCAGTGCCATCGGCGCTGAGAAGCTTAACTTCCGAGTTCGGAATGGGATCGGGTGTGACCTTCTCGCTATAACCACCAGAAATTTTTTATCGGCTTTCCTTTCGGAAAACCTTTTCAATTTCTTCAAGTTTTCAAATAATTTTCACTCATCCTTTTCAGAATGAATGAATTTTGACAATTGCATAGGAATTTATACCGCAAAACCCTTAATCAAAACCGCTAAACCTTTTTATTATCCGTTTTCATACAATCCGAAGATTGCATGTTGAAAAAAAATATAAGGTCAAGCCGAACGACCGATTAGTAATGGTAAGCTCAATACCTTGCGGTACTTACACATCCATCCTATCAACCTCGTAGTCTACGAGTGGTCTTCTTACACCTGCGGTGTTGGGAGAACTTATCTTGAGGTCAGTTTCGCACTTATATGCTTTCAGCGCTTATCTGCTCCGGACGTAGCTACCCGGCTTATGCCCCTGGCGGGACAACCGGCACACTAGTGGTCCGTACAACCCGGTCCTCTCGTACTAAGGTTATATCCTCTCAATTCTCCTGCGCCCACGGAAGATAGGGACCAAACTGTCTCACGACGTTTTGAACCCAGCTCGCGTACCGCTTTAATTGGCGAA
>CAZKUY010000033.1:0-7513 GCA_964556135.1 uncultured Pseudomonadota bacterium | reverse complement strand
ATGAAGGGGGAACTTACATTGAAAGACTCGTCAAAGCGGAAATCACCAATATGTCGCTCGGTGCGGGAACCGCGATCATGGGTAGACTCACCGGTGGAAGAATTCAGCAAGCTGAAAGCCGTTTAGAAGCCAATATTGCGGCGCTCACACATGTCACAGGCCTTCGAACGCTTTCCCCTTCTGTTCCTCCCCTTTTACCCAGTATGCATCGAAACTTAGGAGCTCTCGAAGGAAAAGTAGTGCTTATTGCCAATCGCGGTGAAGCCGCCACTCGCGCTGCACGCACTGCTCAAGGCCTGGGCTTAAGAACTGTAGTTCTGACTTCCGACGCGGATTTAAATTCACTTCATACGAATCTACCCGGAACTTTGCGTCTGCCCATTGGCGGCACAAAAATTATGGAATCTTATGGGGACATCGCCAAATTACAAAAAGCGATTCGTGAAACGGCGCGAAGATTTAGGGTCCCCACCAGTGAAATCATTGTATGGCCAGGCTGGGGTGGAAGCGCTGAAAACCCCGCCCTGCCTCGCATGGTTCGAGAAACAGGAGCCTTGTTCGCGGGACCCAGTGATTTTGCCATGGACCTGCTAGGTCCTAAAACCTCTTCCAATGAAGTCGCCAGAGCATCGGGTTTGCAACCAGTTCCTGCTTCCGAGCGCATCGTTTATAAAGTTGAAAAAGATATCCTCGATGCAATGAAACAGCGAGAATTGGAGATTAAACTCAATCACGAAAGCGATTTACTGGCCGGGAGAACTCAAAATCCAGAAGTAGATCCCACCGAGCTTCAAAGCCAACTCTTGCAGGTCAGAACCGAAATTGAGGAAAGCAATCGACGCAGCTTTGAGCAAGCTCGAAGCGAATACGAAAGAATTTACAATGAATATGGTAAACGCCCTGTCATGATCAAAGGCGCGGAAACAGGCGGCGGCAAAGGTATTCGCGTCATCGAAACACCTGCTGACTTTGAAAAAATGTTCCTAGAGGCGGTTGGAGAATCCAGGGCTACCTCCCCCAGCGCAGATGTATTCATCGCAAAATATCTCACTCAAGCTCACCATTTGGAAGCCCAAGTGATTGCCGACGCAGAAGGTAACATCCGCGTCATGGGCATACGTCAGTGTTCCTTGCAACGAAGCCAGCAAAAAGTCCAAGAGCTTGACATCACGGCTTTGCTTCCCAGACGACTACGAGATCATATCATCCAACAAGCCACTTCGATGATGACCGAAGTAAGGCGACGCGATGTGGCCTCGGGCGTAGGTTACACCAATGCGGTTACGATTGAATTTTTATGGGATCTAGCTGGATTGCCTGCGAACCAGCCTTTCAGCGGAGATCCTGCAGAACGCCTCTTCATCCTCGAGGCCAATACTCGTCTTCAGGTGGAACATTGCGTGACTGAAGAAGCCGTGCGACTTCGACGTAACGGCCATCTTGAAAAGTTAGATTTTGTGGAATGGCAATTGAGAATCGCTGCAGGAGAACGCATTGATTTTGCCCAAGAAGATTTGACATGGCCCTTTGCGACTCACCAAGCCCGCATTTGCGCAGAAGATCCCTACAATAATTTTTTGCCTTCGCCCGGCCGCATTTCTCTTCTTGAAGTTCCGGATGAGGAAGGAATTCGTGTCGACTGTGGTGTGGAAACACAGCGCGAAGTCACTGAGCATTATGATTCATTGCTCGCTAAAGTCATGCATGCTGAGGCCATTCCTGAGAATGCTCCCCGAGATGAGCATGGAGATTTAACTCCCGAAGCAGTGGAAGCCATCCATGGCAATAATGCAAATGCGCTCATTCGATATCTGAAAAGATGGGAAATGGCTGGCATACGACACAATGTGCCTTTTCACCTCGCTTTGTTAGGCAGCCCTCAAGTGAAAAGCGGCTTTGGTATCTATACAAAATTCATCGAAAGAGAATTTTTAAATTCGGAAGCGGGGCAAAGGAATTATCAACACTGGGATGTCGCCTTAATTACCAGTGCCATCGCCACCTATGTGGGTCGTCGGCAACGAGCGATTGCTGAAATGACTGCAGGACGTTCTCTCGATGATCTCTCCAGCATCGAAATGGAAATTGGCGGCAATGAAATGGTGATGGAAGTTCGCGAATCGGGGCCCAATGATTTTCATGTTTCTCCTCGAAGTCAAAACATTGAATTCAAGCCAGACGAAGGCCAAAGCGAAGTCCGAGTTTTAGGGAAAAATTATCAGGTTCAACGCGATGCGGGAAGCCAACACTATTATGTTGATTTTGAGGGTCAGCGCCTACCCTTGAATTCTCTCGGGAGAAATCGTTATCAAGTTGTTTTAAGTGGCATTGCCTATCCTGTTTCGGTCGACATCAGCGGACCCATTTACACAGTGACTATTGGAGGGATCAGCCATCGCACTCTCGTCGATAGCCGACAAGGAAAGCGCTTTGTGCAAATTGTCGGGGGTGGCACTGAATACGATGTAAATATTTCTGGTGAAGGAATTTTGAGTCGTGACCACGTCACGGCTCCCTTGGCCGGAAAAATCATCACCCCGCCTAACCTAATGCCCAAAGTGGGAGATATGGTAGAAGAAGGCCAGGTCGTTCTCATGGAAGAGGCCATGAAGATGCAAACGCCGATTCGGGCGCGACAAAGTGGTAGAGTGGCCGAAGTTAATGCACGCTCGGGTGACATGGTACAACCCAATACAAGTTTGGTTCGGATCGAAGCCATTGAATCTGGAGCAGAAACAAGCCGAGCTGTGAATCTACCTGAACCTGGGGAACTTATTTCTGACGTTTTGACAGACGCTTTGGTGAGAGCAGACTCTTCTTCGAAGACGAGCGCAAGAGCTGAGCTTGATTCCATTGCAGCGGAAAGCGTTCAAGGACTTTTAAATCTTTATCGCAGAGCTTCACTTGGCTTTGATGTTTCACCCGAAGTCTTATCAGAAGGCATCGCTTATCTCCAAGATCGAGCTCACACAAATCCTGCTGAAAGGACACAGATCATCGAAGGATTACGAATTGTTCTTGAACAATTTGCCCATGTACAAGGGCTCTATCACCCGCGACACGGTGAAGAAATGAATCTTTATCTTTTACGTCGGAATGGTGGCGGAGAACCTAGCAATGCTATTTTTGCAGATGCACTTCGCAGCGCCTTAGCGGCTTATGAAGTTACAAATACAAACCCAGGTGCCACGCTTAACGAAACTCTTTATCGCATTTCTCGAGCGCGTCAAAATCTGCCTCGAAACCATGTTGTCATGGGAAAATTACTCGCCCTCATTCATACACTCGATGCCCGCGAGCTCGCCACTCCTCTCAAAAACGTGCTGCGCAACCTTCATGAAGAAGTAGTGCCTAAAAAGCTAACTCCTTTGACGACTCAAATTCAGGATGTGATTCATCTTTTGGAAAATGCTTCGCAAAGAAATCAAGATTGGCAAGAAAGACTCGAGGAAGCATTCACGGAAGCTATACATCATACCACTCGCTGGGTTGAATTCATACGAGCCACGCATCTTCCTGCGCAACGCTTTCTCATTTCAAAGATGGGAAGCGCTAGCCCTCATGAGGTTCAGAGAGCCTCGGATCTCTACTTCGGCCGATTATATGACGGCCCTAACACTTGGGGTGGTAGACATGTCGCGGGAAGTAGTCTCGCTCACACGAATGATCCCCAAGTCAGTTACGGTATTTTTCATTCAGTAGGCTCAGAGAATCAAAAAATTCATCGCGAATTTTTCTTAGGTCGTGCGGAAACTATCGAAAATATTGAAGCAGCCTTAAGCGCTGTGCTTGCGGAAAGAAGAGTAATGAATGATTTACCCCAAACCCAAAGATATACAGATGGGGTCATCGAAATTGTAGTCACACAAGCTCCTGAAGAGGGCATCAATTTCGAAGCGATCAATGCTCAAGTCACAAGACTCATGCAAGGTCAAAGCGGCATTAAAAGAGTCACGCTCTCTATTGCTCAACAAGGTCTTCAAGGTCTCGAAGCACCCCGCATGCGCACTTATCGACCTAATGGACCCAATGGAGAATTCATTGTTCACGAGATGTTCAACGACATTCATCCCATGGCCGCTTGGCGCTTGGAATTGAACCGCTGGGGAGAAAACTTTTACTCTCAACGTTTGGCTGATGCTGAAATCCATCCAGAAGTTCACGCTTTCCGCATGCAAGATAAAGCTTCTAAAGACGCAGGACGAGATCCACGCAAAGGCGGAGATCTCAGAAACGTCGTTGTGGCTCAAGTCAGTGAAGTATTAAGTCTGCGTCGTTTTGACGCAAACATTGAAAGAGATGCCCTGCAAGCCTTAGATGCCCTGACCAATAGCGATTTTTATCGACGCGCAGGTGGACTTGCATTGGAAGCTTATAACGCACTCCGAGAATCTGCTGAGGCGACTTTAAGTGCAGACCAAGAAAGAGCCCTCAGAGTGATTCCACTGGGTTTGAAACTCGCCGAGTCACTTCCTGCTGAGTTGGAATCTTTTTGTGATGCTTCCACTTCAGGCTCTTTGCCACAGTTGATTGCGGATTTAAAACTCAATCCCCAAAGTATCGGAGCCGCCGGCAAAGCCTTGGCGCGTGGCGCACTGACGGCCGAACAAGAAACAGCGCTTCGAGCTATTCCATGGGGCTTACAATTGGCTGGGAAATTAGGTGCCAATAAAAATCCTTTCGATATTGAAACCATGCAAGGCTCGCTAGCTGATTTAGTGGGTGACTATGAATTAACCCCCGATTTAATTCGAGAGGCGTCTAGAACTCTCGAGGGCAGAGTCTATTCAATCCCCGAAGCGGAAAAACAGGCTTTGAATGCTTTGAGCACTTTAAGTCGTGCCCAAGCGAGCACTCCCGATGGACCCACGACCGCCCGTATTGATTTATTTGTTAGACCTCCCATGGAAGTTCGGGATGATGAAATTGCCTTTGTCGTCGGCCGAAAAATTAATGCTTTCACCGATCAACGCCTCGAAAAAACGGTTATTCATTTTCAACGACAAAATGGCAGAGTTCATGGCGAAGAAATCGCCATCGTTCGAGCTCCTGCCATGGCTCGAATCGACCTCAAAATCGAAACCGTGACAGATCATAGTCCTCATCGAGTTATTGATGACCCTGTTAAGGTAAAAAGATTGTCGGCTCAAGCCAGAGGAGGACTCTGGGTTTTTGATCGAGTGGCTTTACTCAGAGAAGTAGCGACATCGATCTATCCCAAAGGCACTTCCGTTCCCGAAGATGCCATTCAAATGCGCGAATTGATTTTGAGTGGTGGCAAACTCATTCCCACCGATCGCCCACGGGGCCAAAATGACGCAAGCATGGTAGTCTTCGAAGTCACGGCTAAGTTCCCTAAAAATCTTGAAGGAAGCGAGCATTACGAAAGACGCATGTTATGGGTAGGCAATGATTACACGACTCGCGCAGGAGCCTTAGGTCCACATGAGGCAAATATTTATTCCGCTGCCTTTGAAAAAGCGATGAGTGAAGGTCTGCCGATTCATTATGCCTCTGAATCTAGCGGAGCCATGATCGGTTTTGCGGAAGAAGTCTTTAAAAATATCAACCGAACCTACGATGCAGAAAATAATCGATGGACACTCTGGGCGACTCCAGAACAACTCGCCAAAACTCTTGAAGCTAAAAGAGGAAAAGGCGGAAAACCTCTTAGTGAATTAGTGACCTTGGGTAATCCGGTCACTTTTGAAGGACAAAATGGTTTTGAGATTCGCTCCGTAATCAGTGACGCTTTCTTAAACACCGAATCTCTCAAAGGTTCCGCTAAAACAGCCCGTCCTTCCGCTTTAGCAGGTCGATATGTTCCTGTCTTCGGATCGGCGCACGGGGTCACCATCGGTATCGGAACTTATGACTGGGTGCTTACTCAAATGAACATGATCCCTGTCAGCGCAGATGGGGTTGATGAAGCAGCAGCCGCATTAACGGGACCCCGTCCCGTTAATGCTACTTTAGGCACCGCTTATCGGGCAGCCAAAGAATATGCAGGAGCCAGAAGATTAGCAGACGCAGGCATTGCAGCTTGGGCACCTACGGGAGAGCGCGGAGTCGCAGAAAACTTGCTTCGTCTCGTGGGCATGCTCCCTCAAAACCGTAGGCAAGAAGCAGAGGTCATCAATACAGGAGACCCCATAGATCGCGATATTTCCCCAGCTCTCAACACTTTAATTCCCGGCAAAGGTAAGCCTTTTAATATGAGGCTCGTCATAGACGAAATCTTTGATCGAGGGGCTTTGGGAGGCACCGTCGAAATGTGGCGGCATTGGGGTCCTTCCATCATCGTCGGTTTCGCTCGTTTGAATGGAAGAACAGTGGGATATCTGTTTCCTCAGCCTCAACCGGACAAAGTCGATGCAGAAAGTGGTCGTGGACCTTTTTACGGCTCTACCCTCGATATGGAATCTGCTGAAAAAGGCGCCGCCTTTATTCAATTAGCCAATAATCTCGGCCTTGATTTAGTCATGGATCCCGCATTCGCAGGCTTCATGCCGGACGGAAAAAACGTCTCAGGACGAGTTTATGATGGCGGAGCTAAGATAGTGCGAGCTCTGGCTGATTTCGAAAATGCGGTCGTGCAATGGCTACATCCTTATGCCGAATGGTGGGGTGGCTGTGTCGCCGTCATGGAAAAAGCGATTAATCCTGAACACATTATCACGACTTCAGATGCCACGGCGGCCATTGGTATTTTAGGGGCCCAAGGTGCACTGGAAGTGCCGATGGTCACACGTGCACTCGATAACGCCGTAAACACGGATTCACGAGTGATCGACTTGAGAAGGAGAATTGAAGGCGCTCCCAGCGCGAACAAAGCAGGCCTGACTCGAGAATTGACTTCTTTAATCGAAACATTAAGGCGCGAAGAATACGCTCTCCTTTTGCAAACTTTTTATAATCTTGGCAACACGGCCGAGCGTGCAGCAGTTAAAAACACGGTCGATCGAGTAATAGAAGTTGACGATAGAAGCCAAACGCGAAGAATTCTTTCGGATACCTTAGAAGCGAAACGCAGCGAAATTCGTCAAAGAAGAGCAACAGCTCTTTCTCAAGATGCGGCTTTAAGAATTTTAGAAGGAGTTGTGGCTTTTGCGAATGCAATTCCTAACACAGGCGTTGAAGTCAGCTTAAAAATGCTTCCGGATGGTAAAGTCGCCTTTTGCGTCGGATCTGCATGCCTCACACAAAGACCTGCAAGAGTTGTAGCGGACTTTCAAGACATGTTATCACGTGGCATTGATGGCGCCGCATTAGCACGTCTCATTCCTAACGCGTTTAAAAGAGGTGAAGAGGATTAAGAGGTAAAAAAGTCACAACAAGTATGAAAAATGAGCCGATAAAGCTTAATGAGAATCCGGCATTTTTGCCCTTGCTAAAAACCTTAAGGATTAGAGAGAATTACAGTACATGGCCCCTCCCGATCAAATTGCTAGGCAGAACGCCGCTCGAGGAATTTGTCTTCCCGATGGTAGTTCAGAAGAGGTTTTAGCTTCTT
>CAZKUY010000032.1:0-8505 GCA_964556135.1 uncultured Pseudomonadota bacterium | reverse complement strand
TCTTTCAGAAAGGCATGGTGAAAGCGGACTGGAAGGCTCGTTTGATTTGGATACCGAAGGCGATCTTTTACAACAGACCTGAAAATCCAAATGTAGTGAAGGGATGGAAAGACACTTGGGATGAACTGCCAGAGTGTGAATTGAAACGCGAAGCATTTCAGGAACTTGAGAATTTCATGAAAGGATTAGGGGAAGGCTTTCATAAAGCCTTTCGGGAAGCCTGCTCAAAGCCTTCCGGAAAGACTTTGCCAAATCAGGAGCAGGAACAGGAGCAGGAACAAGAACAAGAACAAGAACAGGAATATTTTCCTCCTTCGGAGGCTGGAATAAAAAATTCCAGCTCCAAAAAAACAGAAGGACCTTCTGCCTCGGCGGAAGTCAAATACACCGAGCTGTTGTTAAAACAAGAGGGCCCCACCTGCCGAGAGGCAGCCCAAACTTGGACTCATCCGCGATTGATTCTCTTCGCGGAAGAGTATTTTCTGGCCAAAGGCCAAGAATACATCGTGGGCAATTATCAGGCTGAAGGCGGTGCCGCAAAACGCATCCTCGCTAAAACCCCCGACGAGAGCCTTTATCGTCAGGCCGTCCGAGCGTATCTCGAGCATAACGACAAACGACTCACGGAAAGCGGACATCCATTTTTGTGGTTTGTTCGTGATCTCAACCGATGGGTGATGAAAGCCAAAGGAGATACGCATGCTAGGGAGAATGCTGGAAAATACGACGAGCTGTGCGAATAAACGACCTCCGGATGGAGAGTGTTTGCAATGCAAGAAAAGCCTAGAGCCTTATCTGCGACCGGCTTTTATGGGATTATCGGCTCGGTGGTTTCCACCCAGTTTGTTTTGTGCTGAATGCGAAAAAGAAAAAGAAGTTCAGGGAAGAATTTTGAGAGAGCAGGAATTACTCGACGAAGCTTTTAAAAACTCGAGAATATCGATTCGGTTTAAGCAGAGAATCTTTGAAAATTTTGTTCCTGAATCCAACACTCAAAAGGCTTATGAAATTGCCTCAGACTTTCAGCCTAATGGTAACGGGCTCTTGTTTCTAGGGGCTTGTGGTGTGGGTAAAACGCATCTCGCAGCAGCGATTGCCAATAGGCAAATCGGAAAGATGCCCACGCTTTTTATTTCATGTCCGGAATTTCTTCTCGAAATGCGGGAAAGGATTGATACTCGAAAAAAAACTCATCATGTACTTTTCGATCTTGCCCGTAAGGTAAGGCTACTGATTCTCGATGATATCGGCGCAGAAAAATCTTCAGAATGGGTTCAGGAAACTCTCTTTATTTTAATCAACTATCGCTATGAACACATGCTCCCGACAATTTTTACCAGCAATTGCAGTTTGAAAGAATTGGAAGAAAAAGTGGGTAAACGGATCACTTCTCGAATGATTGAAATGTGTCGGTGTATCCGGATGAATGGAGAAGATTGGCGGGTTAAAGTGAGAAAGCAAAAGATGGAGATTGTTCATGATGACTGAGAAAGAAGAAATCAGCATTAGGGCATTTGATAAGGTGATGAAACAAATTCTCGACTTAGGTCAGAGTAGTTTGTCGGAGAATCAATTTTTGGCTTTTAGGAAAATGGTAATGGATTTTTTTGCGGATGGTAGACGGAGCGTTATAGGCGCAAACCAGGGTCGGTGCGGTGAAAGCAAAACAATGACAAAGGGGGCGGTGAATATGGATGGATGAAAAATCAAAATCGATAGGAAGACCACCCACACTTGTATTGCTGGATATTCATACAAAAAATGAAATGGATAACGGTTTGAAAACAGAAGTTAAAAATCGTTCAAGCATAGAGTATTCAAAAGGAGTTTTGAACTTTATCGATGCTCTTGCTATGGACATAGTTAAAAGAGAGTTAGCCTTAAAGGAGGTTTCCAAATGACCAAGAAACCACAAATTTCCGCTAAAATACGTCCCGTTGTTTTTGGAGCTATTTATGCTCGTTATTCGAGTGACATGCAGAGTCCTACCAGCGCTACAGATCAGGTTGAGAGAATTAAATATCTTCTCGGTAAAAATCAAATTGCAACCAGACTATTTCAGGATGCAGAGATCAAAATTGAACCGAAATGGATTCACTCGGATGAGGCTATGAGTGGCAAGATTGCGGGACGTTTTGGTTATCAAACTATTCTTGAAGGTATACGGACGAAAGCTTTCGAAATTTTAATCGTGGATGATCTGTCACGATTGACTCGTTCATTGGGAAATCTGCTTGGTCTTTACGATCTTCTTAAACATTATGACGTAGAG
This sequence comes from uncultured Pseudomonadota bacterium, assembly GCA_964556135.1. Lineage (GTDB taxonomy): Bacteria > UBA10199 > UBA10199 > JADFYH01 > JADFYH01 > CAYPXN01. The sequence goes on along the minus strand of CAZKUY010000032.1, from coordinate 6,233 downwards.
CTTGTTTCAGTTACGGATCGTGTGTCTTCTGCGGATTCGAATGCCAGGACCTTCTTTACTTTCAAGGGAATGGTGGCTGATTTTGGAAACGAGGCTCATGCGGGAAGAACTATTCGTGGACTTCAGGCCCGAGCCCTTGAGGATTTTTCAACAGGCCAAAAGCCCTATGGGTATGGATCTGAGGCGACAAAAAGAGAACTACGGAAAGGTCGTGAAGTCCTTTCTCATTTTCGTATTTTAATTATTCCGCAAGAGGCCGAAATTGTTCGACGTATTTTTCAGCTTTATTCCGAAGGCCATGGCAAGGTGGCCATTGCCAAAATTTTAAATGGTGATGGAGTGCAGACATCCACTCCTCGCGCAACATGTTGGCAAATTGGACCCATAGATAAAATTCTGAATAATGAAAAATATATCGGCCGCTGGGTATTTGGACGTTTTTTTGATTCAAAAGATCCTGAAACAGGGAGACGTGCGAAAAAGCAACGTCCTCGCTCACAATGGATCGTGAAAGATCGTGAAGACTTACGAATTGTTCCGCAGGATTTATGGGATGTTGTCCAAAAACGAAGAGGCGAAAATCAGGAAGAAAGAAAAAATAGTGCTCCAAAGTCGCATCAGAAAATTTTTGGAGCGTTTGATCGGATTGACCAGCGACATTTATTAACCGGCGCTATGGCCTGCCCAAAATGCTTGGGCACAGTCACTATGGTATCAGGGAGACGAGAAGGATATTATGGATGCGTAGCCGCTTATCGAAAAGGGAATTGCGACTGGCGTGTTCTGATTCGAAGAAACAGAGTGGAAAAAGCAGTCTTGGATTATTTAAAGGAAGAGTTTCTTCATAATGAAGATTTGGTCCAATCCACGGCTCAAAGGTGTAATGAAATCGTTAAAGAGAACCTTCGACAAGCTCCTGATCAAAAAATGGATTTCGAAAAAGAGCTGGGAGGCCTCGATAAAGAAATTTCCAATCTCATTGGTTTTATCACCAAAGGTAATGTTTCTAATATTGATGCTGTCTCAGAGGCTCTTCGGCAACGAGAAGATAGAAAGCTTCATGTCAAACAGCAAATTTCCCGCCTGACACATTCCGAAAGTAAAACCAGATATTTGATTACTCCTTATCTTGTGAAAATCCGCTTGGAAGAGATTATGAGCGATATTGAATCTGCTGGGGATAGATACAGCGCATTAATACCCCAAATATTTGAGGGTCCCCTTGTGCCCCATGAGGCACAAGGGGGAGTTCTCCTAAAAGGAACCCTCAATTTAGGTCGTGCAATGATGGTGGCGAAAAGTTCGCCTCATTGCACTATAGTGTCCCCAACGGGATTCGAACCCGTGTTACTGCCGTGAAAGGGCAGTGTCCTTGGCCTCTAGACGATGGGGACGTTCGCTCGCCCCAGCTAAGCTGGGACTCACTAAAGTCAGGGGAGAGATTTCGCTCTCCCCCTGACGACCCCCATCGAATTCAATGATGAGGATTGTCAGTTTTGCTCCCTGGTGCTCGATGAGGGAGGTGAGGGAGAGAAAGAATTCTTTCCCTCACTTTAGTCCTTATCAGCTTTGCTGATGAGGGCGAATGTGAGCCGGCCGGGGTTCGAACCCGGGACACCTGCCTTAAAAGGGCAGTGCTCTACCAGCTGAGCTACCGGCCCTGAAAATAGTTTTGAATGTCTTATATTCGTTAAGAATTTATAATCCATTCAAAGCTACCTTCATGGAGGGCGTGTCTTTATCAAAGCTTCACGCGCCCAGTCAAACTTTATCTTTTTATTTAGCTATTTGTAGCCTCTTCTTTGTGTGTAATATTTCCGCAACCATTTTCCGAAAGTAGCCGAAAATAGATTATTAGTTCATTTCGAGGACTTGTAGTCGTTTGACGAGGGAGATTGCTTGAATATTCAACCTGAATTGGTTTTTAAAACCTATTGGGGATTTGCGGCCAGTAAGGCGTTGGCAGTGGCAGTGGAGCTTGATGTTTTTACCGCCATTCACAACCGTCATAACTCGGCAGAAAAAATTTCCAAATATTTGAAATTGCCGTTAAGATCCACCCGCATCTTGCTAGACTCCTTAGTGGGTATAGGTTTGCTGGCGAAGTCGAAGTTGGCTTATCTTCTAACCGCTGAATCTAAAACTTATCTGGTTAAAAGCGAACCCCATTATTTAGGTCATATTTTTTCCCGCATGGATGACAATTTCAAGCTTTGGCCTCGCTTGGGCGAAGTGGTGAAAACAGGCAAACATGTCAACGGTGTGGACTATGCTACGAAAGTTCAGTTCTATAGTCAGCTCGCCCGAGATATTTTTCCGACCAGTTACGCCTCCTCAATATTAGCCGCTAAAAAAATTGGAGTCGGAAAATCGGTCACGGGTTTGAAGGTTTTAGACATTGCCTGCGGTTCGGGTGCTTGGGGCATCGCCTTTGCTTTAGCCGATAAAACCACACGGGTGACGGCTCATGATTTTCCTGAGGTTTTGGATGTAACTAAGCAATATATAAAAAGATTTAGATTAGATAATCAGTATAGTTTTTTACCAGGAGATCTGCAGACCTTAGATTTTGGTAAGTCTCAATATGACGCAATATGGCTAGGTCATATCTGTCATTGTTTGGGAGAGCTCGATTCTCGCAAGCTCTTGAAGAAATGCTTTGAAGCTTTAAAGCCGGGCGGACGCCTATTAATCGGCGAATTTGTGCCTAATGATTTGAAAACAGCTGATTCCGTTTCTCTTCTTTTTGCCTTGCAGATGCTTTTAGATACCGCGCATGGAGAAGCTTATTCGCTTAAAGAGTTTAAGCGTTGGTTGGGACTAACCGGTTTCAAGAAGGTGAGTGCTTTGAAAGTGCTTTATCCAGCAAGTGTCGTCATCGGAATTAAATAATTTAATCCTTGCTCAGAGTTCTTTTTTTCGTTTCGCCATTTAACTCTTCAAAGTTTCGATATCCCATTCTTCGTAAGATTATATTTTTGCGTCCTTGCGCGCGTCGAGTCCAGGCTGAGGTGTAGAGAGCCGGATTAGGAATGATTGCTGAAAGATAAGCGGCTTCGGGTGCAGCGAGCGCCGACGCGTTCTTTTTGAAATAATATTCACTCGCCGCTTGGGCGCCGTAAATGCCTTTTCCCCACTCGATGATATTCAGATAAATTTCTAAAATACGTTGCTTGCTGAGCATTTTTTCCATGAGCATGGCGAGCATGATTTCTTTGGCTTTTCGCCAGGGATTTTTAGAAGGGGAGAGATAAAGATTTTTGGCGAGTTGTTGTGTGAGCGTCGATCCGCCACGAACAAATTTCTTTTTCTTCAGATTCAACTCAATCGATTCTTTGATCGCTTCCGCATCAATCCCATCATGCTCAAAAAAAGCATCGTCTTCTCCAATGAGCACCGCCTCTTGTAAATTTTTGGAAATTTCAGCCAAAGGTTTCCAATCTTGCTGAAAAGTGCAGGGATTGTTACAGGTTTTGAGATAGCGTTGGATGAAAGCCGAAGTCTTAGGATTATGAAGCGATAGAGACCACACTTCGAGGCAAAGCATTCCAAAATCCAAGATGAGGAAAAGGATGAAAAAGAGGAAAGCAAAGCCCAGCCAGCGTCGCAGGCGCGTTTTTCGTTTAGGCTTTAAAGAGTTTTGACGGTTGATATCGGACAATGGTTGCCTTTAAATATTGTATTATGCTAAGCCCGGCGTCCTTATATAATATTGATTCGAGCCATTCTACTCAGGAGTTCGTGAATTAAATAGTAAATTGAACTGATGAGAGAATATTTTCTGTAGGAGAAAGACCATGATTGCAGCAACTCAAATCCGTCCCGGTATGTTCATTGAATTTGAAGGGCAAGTATATAATGTTCTTGAATCCATTCATCGAACGCCCGGTAACTTAAGAGCCTTTATGCAAGTGAAGATGCGCAATATCCGTACGGGCAATCAAACCGAACAGCGTTTTTCTTCCTTCGATAAAGTCGAAAAAGTGCATTTAGACAATCAACGCATGCAATTCCTCTACAGAGAAGAAGATAATTTTTTCTTCATGAACACGGAAAATTACGAACAGATTCAATTAAACGCGACTGACTTGGGAGATGCTTCCAACTTTCTTTTGCCAGATTCCATTATTCATGTGCAGTTTTATGAGAATAAACCCGTCGGAGTGGATCTTCCGAAATCCATGGAGTTTAAGGTTTTGGAAACTGAACCTACTCAAAAAGGTCAAACAGCCACTTCCAGTTATAAGCCTGCCAAAATTGAGACGGGTGTCATCATTAAAGTTCCTCAATTCATCAATGAAGGTGATATTATTAAAATTGATCCTACGACTCACGAATATCTCGAACGCGGTAATAAATAAATTATGGCGAAAAATTTCTACGAAATTCTAGGTGTTGCGAAAGACGCCAGTGACGAGGAAATTAAAAAGTCCTATCGACGCTTGGCAAAAAAATATCATCCCGATGTGAATAAAAGCGATAAGCAAGCCGAAGACCGCTTCAAAGAAATTTCCGAAGCTTATGAAGCACTGTCCGACAAAGATAAAAGAAAACAATACGACATGTTTGGTGCAACAGGTGCGGGTGCTGGTTTTGATCCCTCGCAGTGGGGTGGAGCGGCTGGAGGCTGGAGTAATCGAGGCGCGGGTGGTTATGAAGACTTAGGAGATATCTTTCGACAAGCGGGTGCTCGCGGTCGCCCAAAACGCGGCGGTGGCGCCCAGTTTTCGCAGGAAGATTTTTCCAGTATCTTTGGAGATATTTTTGGTGCAGGCGGCAGAACTCAAAATACTTATCAAGATTATGGCTCAGCTCGCGAAAATGCCGCGCCTCAACGTGGCAAAGATTTATATTATTCTATGGAACTCGATTTCATGGAAGCAGCGAAAGGCACCACTTCTAAAATTTCTATTCATCGCGATGGAAAATTAGAAAAAATGGACGTGAAAATTCCGGCGGGCGTCAACAACGGTTCGAAAATTCGTCTTGCAGGTAAAGGGGAAAATCTATCCCGCAAAGGGACTCCTGGTGATTTATATATTGAAATTAAAGTAAAGCCTCACCGACTCTTTTGGCGAGAAGGAGATGATGTGTATCTCGAAGCTCCTTTGAGTGTCGGCGAAGCCACCTTAGGAACCAGTGTTAAAGTTCCCACTCTCGATGGGCATGCGGATATCAAGGTTTCGGGCGGCACCGGTTCAGGTCAGAAATTACGCCTGAAAGGCAAGGGCATTTACAATCTTGAAAAAAAGACTACGGGCGATATGTATGTAATGATTAGCATTATTCCTCCCAAAAGTGTGGATCATCGCTCTCGCGAACTGATGGAAGAATTCGAAAAGTTGAATCATCTCGATTTGCGCAAAGATTTTTAATTTCTCTCTTTTTTTTACTAGAGAGTTTGCAAGATGCCCTCAAAACCTGTATAGGGGGCAAATGAAGTTTTACCCCCTCCTTGGAATCTGTTTTTTATTCGCATTCAATGTATTTATGGGAACCAGCAGCGCGGCTTCTTCCGTGTCTGTGGTAGAAATATCTGGAAAAAAAATTCCTGAATTTCTTGGTTTTGAAATTCCAAAAATCACTGTTCGTGTTTTCAAAGCCGGCCAATGGAATGCCATTCCTTTTCAAATCGACGAAAAAACATCCGATAAAGTTTCCAGCACAAGACGTTGGGTTTTAGATACTGCTTTTTCGCGTCGAACAGATTTGCCTCGAGGTAATGGGAAATTCGATGAAGACGAAGTGATACTTTTTCTCTCGAAAGACTTAGGCGAGAAAGCGCCGACTTTTTCGGGGATCGCCACTCACGGAATCGAAGTGAATGCAGGGGGAAGTTTTGCCTACCTACTTTTCGAAGCCAAGCAAGAAATGAAAACGAATCAGTCTTACATGCAATATGACTCGAATGCAGATAGCATCGATGCCTTAGGTTATAAGGCTCATTTTACGAGTGCACATGCAATTGTTCAAGATGAACTAATTCCTAAGAATTCTCGCAGCGCGAATCCGCTCAATATTTTGGATCGATTTAAAGTGCGCATGTTATTGGCCCTAAAAGGTTTGTTTGAAGTGAAGGTAGAGGAAGACAACATCAGTTCCACTAAACTTGGTTACCGCGTGGGTCCGATTCGCCTCATTCGCCGCATCACGGCATACAAAGCTTTAGGTCCGATCCGTGTGACTCCCAAAGTGCAAAGTGATTTTGTTTTCTATCCTTATTATGTGCAAGT
>CAZKUY010000031.1:0-9599 GCA_964556135.1 uncultured Pseudomonadota bacterium | reverse complement strand
GGGACCCGCAATGTTTTTGCAGAACGTGTGGCAGGGGGATACTTTCTGGACTTTGACTTGAAGCGAGAAGAAATCGCTCGATACGGCCTTACTATTGATGACGTCAACGAGGCCATTACCCAAGCGATTGGTGGCGAAACCGTTACTACCACCATTGAAGGTCCTGAACGTTATTCTGTGAATGTGCGCTATGTTCGAGAAGCGCGGGACGACACCTCTCAGTTAGAACGTGTTTTAGTTTCAACCCCTAGCGGGGTTCACATTCCCTTAGCTCAGCTAGCAGATATCCAGCTTCGCGACGGTCCCGCAATGATTCGAAACGAGAATGGGATGAAAGCCGGCTATGTCCTGATCGATATGGCTGGAAGAGACGTGGGAAGCTACGTCGATGAAGCCAAGAAAAAAGTAGCCGAAACATTTCAAACAACTCCGGGCTACACGCTGCAATGGAGCGGGCAATATGAAAATATGATTCGGGTCAAAGAACGCCTCAAAATTATCCTACCTCTGACGCTCTTTGTGATTTTCATGCTTCTTTACATGAACACAAAATCTTCGGTGAAGGCGATGATTGTCATGCTGGCAGTTCCTTTTTCCGCGATAGGTGCCATCTGGCTTCTTTATTTCTTAGGATATAACCTCTCCATTGCCGTTTGGGTCGGCCTGATTGCCTTGATGGGGCTCGATGCCGAAACAGGGGTTTTTATGCTGCTCTTCTTGGATCTCGCATACAATGAGAAGGTTGCAAAGGGTGAGATGAGAACGAAAGAAGATCTAAAAGATGCCATTATCCATGGGGCCGTGAAACGCGTAAGGCCCAAGATGATGACGGTTACTGCGGCCTTTATGGGACTCATCCCCATCATGTACGCCGTAGGAGCAGGGGCAGACTTAATGAAGCGAATTGCGGCTCCGATGATTGGAGGACTCTTTACCTCGTTTGCGCTAGAGCTTATTGTCTATCCGGCTGTCTATTATTTATGGAAATGGCATTTTGAAATGAAAAGAGGAGCTAGGATTCCTTCCTTAAAAGGAAATAGCATTTCATCCCACTAGAATAAAATTCTAGGGGATACCTTATAGACAACCGTCATCAAATATTATAAGGCTTCAAAAGATATGAGGAAAGTATTCACCATTCTGCTAGTTTTATTTGTAGGTTTTTATTCTACAGCAGCCTTGTGTCTTTGCTCGCATGAAGAAGTAAAAGTTTCCTCTCCTCCTTGTCATGAAGAGCAGGGAGAAGCTTCTCACAGCAAAGCAGAATCTTCCGATCATCACTCCAATTCCTCTCAGCACTCTCAAGAAAAAAGCCACAACTGTTGTTGCATTCACGAGGCGAGTGACCTTCCCACTAAGTTAGAAACTGCTTCTTTCCAAAATAAAATCCAAAGTTTAATTTGGCTTTTTGCTGTTCTGACTCCGTTTTCATCAAGTGATTTGGTGGAACAATATTCTTTTAGAATTACCCATGATTTATCTCCTCCCCTACAAGAGCCTCTCTACCTAAAAAAATCATCCTTCCTGATTTAGCTTCTTTGCTTCGAATGCTGTTTCCAACAGCCGTGGCATTCTTTTGCCTTTTTTAACTCTTTAAGGAGCACGCATGCGCGCAAAGAACCTATTCATAGGGGGATTCTTATGCCTTTTCTCATTAGGCTATTCCTTCTCCTATGCAAAAAATAGCGAGAAGGATTTGGAAGCGGCCAGGCAGCTCGTAATCCAAAAAACGAATCCGCCAAACCTCAATCAACAGGAAAAGCCTCTCAATCAATCTTTTCCAAAAAAAATTGATTTAGAAACAGCCATCACTTTGGCTCTCCAAAATAACCCAAGCTTGAAGCAAGCCCTTCAGGAAGTGTTGATTTCGGGAAATAACATTCAACAAGTGGGATATATAGAAAACCCGGAGATCTCAGCGAATTTTCCGATTGGCGAAAAGGATAATTCTACTCAAGTTTTTCCAGGAGTTTCCGCAAGCCAAAACGTTCTGGATATTTATCTAGCGAAGCTGCGTAAGCGGGCGGCGAATTCGCAATTGGAAGTTACCAAGTTGCAAACGGCGGCTTCCGCTTATGAGCTGGTGACCCAAGTAAAAAAATCCTTTTACACCTTACAGGCCATCGAGCAATTTCGCCGACAACTGAGTAGCATAGTGCAAACAACTAAAGTAGCCGCGGAGCTTTCCGCTCGGCAATTGCAGGCAGGCAATATCACTGAGTTGGAGCTCAATACCCAGAAACTCATTGTGGAACAGGCCGAAATTGAGCTTGTGAAAAGTGAAGCCGAGTTGCGTTCTGCTCGTGCAAAGCTTGCTGAACTACTCGGTCAACCTGAGCTTGCCTCCAAAATTTCTGTGGAAAAGAATTTGCCGACTCTTCCGAAGAAAGAAATGGCTCTGGATGCTTTGGAAGAAATGGCCCTTTCCAATCGTTTGGATCTAGCGGCTTTGAAACAAAAGACGGGTGTTTTTACTCAAGAGTATAAGCTCGCAAAATGGCAAGCTTTTCCCTCTTTCCGTTTCGGAGTCGAATATGAACGCGATCCTGACGTAGGAACTTTAGTGGGCCCTTCCATTGGTTTTCAAGTTCCGATCTTTAATCGTGGGCAAGCCAAGAAACAACTCGCTCAAATCCAAATGACTCAAAACCAATATGCGATTCTAGCTTTAGAGAATGGCATTCGAACGGAAGTGAAGGAGGCGAATTCGCGCCTTATTGAATCGAGAGAACTCGCCTTTCGTTATCAGCAGAAAATTATTCCTCTCCTTGGAAATAATCTCAAAGAAACCCAGCTCCAATATAATTTTATGCTGAAGGGCGTTTACGACCTGCTTCAAATCCGGCGTGAGCAGATCAATGCCCAACGTCAATATGTAGAAGCGATCCGCGATTACTGGATAGAATGGGCAAGCCTTGAACGAGCTTTAGGAACAAGGATCAATTTAGAGAACATCGGAAAAATGAAGAAATCTTCACAAAGCTCCGAATCGAAACCTTCATCTCAAACCGATGCACGCGAGGAGAAAAAATCATGAAAAAGTTTTTTAATATTATTTTTTGTTTGAGTTTAATCATAAGTATGGGTGCGTGTGGAAACAAAGAACGTTCCACTCATCCTGATGCGACTAATCCTCCAAAACCGGTGGCATCGAGCAATAATCCGCAAGCAGTATCTACTGCTTACACCCCTGTAGTCACTCCGAATGGAACTACTCTCCCTTGGAAAATGGTCGATGGAGTAAAAGAATTCAACCTTACAGTGGAAGAAATCGAATGGGAGATCGCACCCGGAATGAAAATTAAAGCGTGGGGCTATAATGGTAGAACGCCAGGGCCGACGATTGAAGCCGTCGAAGGTGATAAAGTCCGCATCTATGTGACCAACAAACTCAAGGAACCTACGGCAGTGCATTGGCATGGGATCATACTTCCGAGCGGGATGGATGGTGTCAAAGGCCTTAACCAAAAGGGCATCCTCCCCGGGGAAACCTTCAAATATGAATTTACCCTTAATCAACATGGAACCCAAATGTATCATTCCCACGGGGATGAAATGGTTCAGATGGGAATGGGAGCGATGGGATTTTTCATTATCCATCCCAAAAAGCAGGAACAAAAAATCGATCGAGATTACGCGATTTTTTTAAACGAGTGGTTTGTTCAACCGGGCACTTCCAAACCTAATACTAGCGTTATGACGGATTTTAATCTTTTTACTTTTAATAGCCGCGCTTATCCGGGCACTGAGGCGTTAATCGCTAAAACGGGCGAGCGGGTACGAATTCGCGTGGCAAATGTGGGGCAAGAATCCCATCCCATCCACTTGCATGGCCATTCCTTCAAGATCATCGCAACGGATGGGGGTGATATCCCAGAATCTGCCCAATGGCCTGAAACAACAGTGGTCGTATTTCCAGGACAGACACGGGACGTTGAGTTTATCGCTAATGCGGGAGATTGGGCCTTACATTGTCACCGCCGTCATCACCCGATGAACCAGATGGGTCATGACATTCCCAATATGTTGGGTGTCAGTCAAAAAGGCCTAGAAGAGAAAGTCAGAAAACAAGCCCCAGGTTATATGGCCATGGGGGAGCATGGCATGGATGAAATGATGGATATGGGAATGCCCGGTCCTAAGAATACCCTACCCATGGGCGCGTCTCAAGATGGACCTTTTGGTTCGACGGGAATGGGAGGGATGTTCACCATTCTCAAAGTCCGAGATAAACTTGAGGAAGGAAAAAGCCCAGAGTGGTACAAAAATCCTCAGGGGACCGTTGCCAGTCCTGTTAATGCGAGTTTAGAAACTCAATCTGAATCCACTTCCACTGAAGGCGCAATATACACCTGCCCCATGCATCCCGAAGTGCAATCGAAACAACCTGGAAATTGCCCTATTTGCGGGATGAAGTTGGTGCCTCAAACGAAAGATAAAAAAATTCCAGAAAAGAAAATGCCTGCCAAAAAAATGGATATGAACATGCCGATGGATCATTCGAAAATGAAAATGAAATAAATATTCAAGGAAGCATTTATGAATTTATTAAAACATAAAATGGTATTTTCTTTTCTCTCACTTATTTTCTTTTCCACGGTTCTCTTAGCCCATGAGTCACATCATGATTCTACAAAGGAAGTAGAGGAATCAAAGTCTCCTGCGGAAGAGAGTCAGTTGGAGATTTTTAAAGCGATTAATGAAGATTATCTCAAAACGGTAAAGCCTATTTTCAAAAACTCCTGCTTTAACTGCCATTCCTCTCAAAATCAATTGCCTTGGTATCACTCTCTGCCTCTCGTGAAAGGTCTTCTAGACTCCGATATTCAAGAATCAAAAAAACATATGGATTTATCCAATGATTTTCCTTTCCAGGGCCACGGAACGCCGCAGGAAGATTTAGAGGCCATTGGCAAAACCGTACGGGATGGAACTATGCCGCCTTTTCGTTATCGAATGATGCACTGGGGGTCGGGTTTGTCCAAAACGGAAAAAGAAGCGATTTTAAAATGGGTGGAAGAAAGTCAAAAAAAGCTGAGTCCAAATTAATGAAGCAATTAATAAAGGAGCTAGATATGAAAAATAATGTGTTTGCTTTGATGTTTTTAATGACATTGGCAGTTTTCGCTTCGTGCACGCGATCTCCGGATCCAAATCCGATTAAAGCTGTGCTGAAGAGTCCTTCGCCAGTCACCGTTTCTCAAGGAGAAGTGGCTATTCCCACTATCGAAGGCAATTTAATTAAAGTGAACAATAAGCTGTGCGCAGTCTCGAGAGGCCCGATGGATGAGAAGACCTTGGGAACTTTTAAAGGTCAAGTAGCCTACGAAGGAACAAATCCAAAATATCAGGGTAAGACCTTCGAATTCAACTACTGCTGCGGCATGTGTCAGAAATCGTTTCCCGATAAATTTAAACAAGATCCGGACGGTATTCTGCGCTTTCATGGGTTATTATAAGTGAGAAAGCTTCAATCTATAGAGATTAAAGAGAAAAATTATGAAGGATACTCAACAAGAAGTTAAAGCTCTTAAAGAAGGTCATGAGGTGCTCCAACCCCTCAACGCTGATTTAATTAATCTGCTTTTAAAGAACCAAAAGGATTTTAAAAATTTTCTAAATCGCCAAGTGCGAAATCCTTTAGTGGCAGAAGATTTACTGCAGCAAACATTTTTAAAAGTATTAGAGCAAGCGGGTAATTTGCGTGAGAATGAAAAATTATTCGCTTGGTTTTACCGCATTTTAAAAAATACTCTCATTGATTATTATCGTTCCTCTTCAAGTGATAAAAGAAAACAAGAAGCTTTCTTACAGGAAACTTCCTTAAGTTTAAAAAACTCTCAAGGAATTCCAGAAGAGCTGCAAAACGGTTTTTGCCAATGCATAATTGCTCTACTGCCTACTTTAAAAACAGATTATGCCGAGCTGATCCGCCGTATTGATTTGGAAGAAGAAAAAATATCTGAAGTAGCCAAAAATTTAAAAATAACTTCGACCCATCTCTCTGTTCGACTCCATCGCGCACGTCAAGCTCTGCGACTAAGCTTAGAAAAGTCCTGCGGTGCTTGTGCTTCTCACGGTTGTTTAGATTGTAGTTGTAAATGAGTTTTTTTAAAACTTTGTAATAAAATTAGCTTCCATGCGTCTTTATAATAGTAGCTCAACTAAAGAGAGTGAAACATGTAAAATTTGGAGACCCTCGTGGAATGCTATAGTCACTTTGATAAATATTCTAAAGAAGCGGAAATTATAGAGTTTTGGCAAATATTTTCTAAGTGGGGAAATCCCTCACTCAAAAACCCTATTATCCCTGATGGCGTATCCCAAATTTTTCTTATAAGTGTTTTAAGCTTAAATTTCCCTTCGCTAAAATATTTATCGGCTCTCGATATAAAAATATCCCCCGACGATAAAACAAGGAGATCCTATTTTACACGAGAGAAGTGTCTTGAGGCCTTTTCTAGCTGCTCAAAAAATTATGAGTATTTCTCATAAGGTTCCGTTTTTTTATCACCCTTAACCCTTCAGGAGAATATATGAAAAATCGTTCAAGTTTTAAAATACTCATCGCATTGCTTTTAGTTTTAGGGGGGAGCGTCAGTCTTGCTTCCATGGCGAGCGCCCAGGCCTTTGATATGGACAAGGCCATTTCATCAGGAGATCACAAAGGGCTTGCCGACTATTATAAATCCCAAGCGGAAGCTCAGAGAAAGACCGTGGCGATGCACAAAAAAATGAAAGTAAGTTATCGCGATAGTCATGTGCATTACAAGGGGTCCGAAAATGTTCTCGCAGGGCATTGTGGCAACTTGCAATTGCAGGCCGAAAAAATGGCCGAGCAATATGATGCTCTAGCAAAACAGGAAGAGAGTCTTGCAGCGAAGAGTAAGTAAATTTATCCTTTCATTCCAAAAGGCACCCTCGCTTAAAAAAGAGGGTGCCTTTTTTTATTAGTTTTACTTTTTTGGTTTTTCAGGATGCATTTCTAAAAGATAGGAAGCGAAATGAGAAATAGTGTTAAAGAATATTCTAAACTGGAGATTTTTTTGTTTATCAAATAGTTGTCATCAAATCAGAAAGAAAAATGACCATGGGACCCATAACACTATTTGATAAATCTTTTTTACATTCATTAAGTTTGAATGAAGCGGTTTGGTTCGATTGTTTTACTCTGGCTGTAATCTCTCCTATTTTTTACATCGAAACGTGTTCCGATCTAAAAAAAGAAGATCTTACCGATGAGCAGGCAAAGCACTTGGTAAGTATCCTGGCGGCAAAGGCGCCGCAAATCTCAGGTGCTCCCAATGTTTACCATAGGGATTTATGCATTGCGAATCTTATTGGCAACGAAGTCGAAATGTCAGGTAGAGTTTCAGTTCGAGGTGGCAAAGCGGTATCAGATGGTAATAGTTCAGGATATGTTTTTGAAAGTTTTCCAGAGCTGTTGGCTTTTGAAAGATGGAAAGAAGGCCAGTTTGAAGAAATTGAAAAAGTAGTTGCAACAAATTGGAGAGGATCAGTAACAGATTTAACAATGGCCTCTGTTGAAGGGTGTTTAAATAATCTTGAGATTGATTTGAGTTCTTGTAGGACATTAGATTCAGCTTATCGTATGGCGCATGATGTGGTTTCAGATAAAGCAAAAGCTTATAAGTTAATCATTTTTCTAATCAAGATTCTGAATCTTAACGATTTTATTTTGGTTCAAGAAATCCAGGCAACACTTCTCGGAAATGCAAAGACAGGCCGCCCCGCCATAGGGGAATATGCATTATTCTATGCAAAACTAAAGCTCTTCTACTTCATTGCAGTAAAAAAGGGATTCATGAGCCTAACCCATCGGGCAGATATTTTATATTTGGCTTATTTGCCTTTTTGCCATGTGTTTGTTTCAACAGATCGTAGTCATAAAATGTCCGTGAAATATTTTCTGAGAAGCGATCAATTGTTTATCGACGGTGCTGATCTTAAAAAAGATTTGGCCAAGCTAGATCAATACTATAAAACTGAAATCTCTGAGGAAGCAAAACTCAAAGGGATAATGAGTTTTGCAAGTTTTCCTCCCAAAAAAGGTGAATTTCTTATCACAAAGATTTGGGACAAAGTGATTGGAAAGAAATGGAGAAACGGCGATCCATCACCTATGACTTCTGAGAAAGAAAGGGAATTAGTTGAAGAAATTGAGAAAAAAACAAATTTTCAAGCTGTACCTGAAGAAGCGATTGATTTTGATATTGATACAGCAAACTTCGTCACGCTTAAAAGGTCCGTGTCGATAAAACGGGGGGATTGGTATCAACTTCCTCACGATATCAACAAAAAACAATCTTGAGCTCTTGAAAAGAGACGACGCCTCTAACCTGCAGACGCTGCTTCCGGCAGCGTCATTTCCAGTATCACCATTTCCAATTCCTTCTTTCGCATAATCTGTTTTGCCATTTCTTTTAAAAGTCCTTGCTCTATGGAATCGAATTGCTTCCACATTTCAAAAAAATCCTTATCTTTTCCATCAAAAGTGCCGACAGTTTCAGGTTCAGCAAAAAGCTGCCATACCGGAATGTTCAAAATTTTCGCAATTTGGAAAAGATAGTCGGAGAGAATAGATTGGCTTCCTCTTTCCATTGCAGAGTAGGTCGCCTGATTTAAGCCAAGCCGGTCGGCAATATTCTGCTGCGTCAAACCGACTTTTTTCCGGTGACTTTTTAGGCGTTGAAGAAAAAATTTTATTGAGCGTTGCGTCATAAGCATCGCGTGAATAGCGAAAGTGCGTCATGAATGCAATAGTTTTTGTTATAAATATAATTTATAGCATTAAAAATAGATTTAATTTGATTATTTAGTATTGACAGTTGAAATACGTAAAATATAGAGCATATGGTTATGGACACTAAAGTTTTGACGTTGGGGGAACTCATTAGAACTTTAAGACACCGATCTAAACTCTCTCAAACAGAACTGGCAAGGGTTGTGGGTGTTCACTTCTCCAGCATATCTCGATGGGAACGCGATGCATCGACGGATGAAATGAAGCTGAAACATTTTGTAAAACTCGCGGCAGCTACTAATATCTCACTCCCTGAGTTACTGAAGGCAAGTAAGCATTTGGGTGAGCATGACCTCGATGAAGTTATTAAAGCAATCGATGGAGCTATCGATGGATGATTTGATTCTTCGAGCAAAACTTCTCATTCAAAAAATACAGAGTGAATCTCAAACGCTCGAAGAAAATTTTAATCATCGCATACAAGAACACGGTTTTGATCCAATTCACATTCAATCGCTTGAAGAAATTCTCGATCAATTAAGGGCGCTCGATGGGACAACGAACTTATGTCGAGATACAGGAAAATATTTGTGAAGATGTGGGGCGACAGTAAGTTTCGAAGTCTTTCAGCTCCTGACGCGAATGCACAGACGCTTTGGTTCTTTTTGCTGACAGGCCCACAGACGACTCGAATCCCAGGTTTGATTGCTTCAGGAGAAGCAGGACTCAGTGAAGTGATTGATTGGAACCTCGAAGGGTTCCGGAAAGCCTTTCGGGAACTCTTTCAGAAAGGCATGGTGAAAGCGGACTGGAAGGCTCGTTTGATTTGGATACC
>CAZKUY010000030.1:0-10253 GCA_964556135.1 uncultured Pseudomonadota bacterium | reverse complement strand
CGAGAGGCGGAACGGATGCGAACCATTGCGTTTGCAATGATCGGAGGATAGCCTGCCTCGAGGCAAACGGCTATTTGTGCTAAGGCAGTCACAGGGTCTAAGAGCGCACGCAAAGGAGATCTTGCCCATCCTGGATAACGTTCCGCAAGTCTTTCCGATAAATAATAAAGGCTGAGTTCAAAATGCATGGTAGGTTGATCGGCTACATGATGCAACGCCTCCGCTCCTGGGGCATTGCCCGCTCTTGTGCGGAGCTCTTCCGTCACTTCGCGCCAAGTGTCCTGATCTAGAAGGGGAAGTTCGGGCATATGCTCTTGTTTATGCTTTAAAGATTGTGGGAGGATCGTGTGGGCTTCAGCCCTAGTTGTCATGCTTGGCAACTCATGAAGCTGGTGCTTATCCCGGTATAAAAGATAATTGCGCGCACTGTCTTCATGAAGTCCAGGAATGGCGGCGAGCGATAACTCTCTAAAAAATCGGATGGGTCCTGCGCTCTCGCGTTGCGCTTTTTGAAATTCGTCCGGCGTTATTTTATCATCTAAGAAGGTGAGGAGGCGTCGACCCGTTTCCGTATTATCGGCGCGGCTTCCATTTTCATTGCGGAATTCAGGGTATAAACTTACGCGCTCTAAAGGATTGAAGGTGTTCAAGAGTGCAGTGCGTAACTTCGTATCGTAAAGTCTTTGGATTTCTTCCACGCGTGCGGCATCCACGCCTTGAGCTATGGCTGCGTCGATTGCTTTCTCCAATTCAATCGCCGGCGCTTTATTTTTCAGTCGCCCTTTTCGAGCCGCGACGAGATGTTTCAAATGCAAAAGAAAATTTCGATCGGAAGGCTCGGCAATGTAAGCCGCGGTTTCCGCGCTGTCGGGTAAAAGTTCAAATTCAGAATAGCGTTGATAATAAGCGGGTAGAGTAGGTCTCCTGCTGCTTTCCACGGGAGCAGCTTCCTCCGGTGGAGTTGGGGGAGTTGGAGGTGGTGGCGCAGGAGGAGCTGCTGGCGGTGAATCCTGAGAAGCTTCGGGTGCTTCAATAGTTTGTGAAACAGCATCCACCATTCGAGGATCTTTTTGCAGCCGATGAATTTCGGCGAGCAGTCCTTGCAGAAGAACGGCTCTTACCCCGCCATTCATGAAATTAGTGCCTACATAAGGATTGTATCCGGCTTCCATGAAGGTTGCAAAAGGAGCCATGTAAGAGAGTGGATTGAGTGCGTTTCTTGCGGTGCCCGCTGCCCATTCGGGAATTCTTTCGGCCATGTGTTGCGAGTAGGCATAAACGCTTACCATGCCTCTAGCGGTGCGGTGCGAAAGTGCGGTGCCCAGCGCTACTCGCTGTGATGCATCGCTGACTTGAGCGCAAATTTCATCGACACAAGCTCTCCAGCCTTCGGCATCTAATAAAGGAATGCCGGGGAGAAAATGTGTTCTCATTTGCTCTTCAATCACAGGATTTATTTCATAAGGTTTGCCATGGTCGGCCACAGCGGCATTGGCGAGATTATGCTTCGCCCTATTTTGCAGGTAAACTCGGGCAAAACCTTCCTGCATTTGCGGAATTCCTTGATCGGCTTTATTTGCGTTGAGCATTTTTACATAAGGGGTGAAAGCGGGATCTACGGCTTCAGGCATGACACGATCACAAATAAAGCGAACCACTCGTTTGCCAAACTCTTTGGAGTGATCAACTTTACCATCGGCTAAACGGAATTCGGGCAAAATTCGAGCACTATCAATTGCGAGATTTCTCAGGAGAACCTCAGCTCGAATTTTATCGTATTCTTTTAGGCGAGCTTCCAAAATGGCTTCATCGCGCATCTGCATTGCATTGGCCGCCATAGCATTGATGCGATCCACTGCTTTTTGCGTTTTTCGATCCAGTCGAGGCCTGATTAAAGAGAGCGAACCCGTCAAGCGAAGCGAAATTTCTGCGATGTTGCCCGTAAGTCCGTCTATTTGTCCTCTCATTTCTGGAATTTCTAATTCAGGGTAACGAGCGAAGTAATGGGCTAGTTTTGAAACAGGGGCTGGAGTGACGGGTTCCGCAATCCCCGCTTCAGGATTCACCACAGTTTCTGCTAATCGCGGAATGAGCGGAAGGGCATCAGTGCCTCCTGCAAGGCGAGCCTTTAGCGCGGCTTCCCCATAATATTGCACTAAAAATGGCCTGATTGAGGCGCGGAGCTCATCTGCGTGAGTGTTGAGTTTTCCAATGATAATTCCAAATCCAATAAAAGGAGGAAAGCCCGCTTCTAAGCAGATTGCAATGGCGTCCAGGGATTCAACAGGATCAAAATGGCGCCTCGATGCTGCGTTCGCCCATTGAGGGTGGCGTTCGGCAATTCTTTCGCAAAGATAGTGCACGGATAAAGCAAGATGCAGATCGGGTTGCGTGGCGATGACTTCAATGCTTTCGTTCGCGGGATGACCTTTCGTTCTTAGAATTAAACGTAGCGCTTCAGCTTCCCAGGTATCTCGATCAAGCAAAGCCACTTCAGGCAGTGCTTTTCTTGCCATTTCTAATACCGCAGGAGCTTGGGTGTAAGGCTCTACTAATTGTGCCACGACAGGTGATTTATCCAAATGATGCTTATCTCGATGAGCGATGTAAACTCGAGCGCAATCCGCTTGCAGTTGTGCAATGTTTTGTCTCCGGATGGAGGCCATGAATTTTTCAATCACTCCGTGGATTAAAACTTGCACAGTGCTAGGAATATCGTTCTCATCAAAAAAACGCACCAGTTTGCGTCCCACTTCTTGCGTCGGTAAACGTTTTCCGTCGGGGCCTCTAAATTCCGGATATAAGCTAGCGCGTTCAACAGGAGGAAGACTTTCGACCAAGGAGTTTCGAAGGGTGCTTTCATAAGCTCGCTGAACCGCGTGAACTCTCTCGACCTCATTGGGATTACCAGCCGCCAAACCCATTAGGACGCGAAGATCTCTGGCAGCAGCTTTACCTTCATCTTTAAGGTAAGGATTTCTTTTTTGGATGAGATCACTGAGTAAAAATAAAAAACGTCTTTCGCCATTTTCGCTGATAATTTCTTCCCAGTCCGCAGGGGTTTCAGCGAGCTCAAGTTCAGGGTAGAGCTCCAAATAATTCACATGAGGACGAGCTGTAGCTTCTGCTGCTGACGCAGCTGCAGGAGAAGGAGCTGCTGGTGGAGTTGGTGCGGCGGGTGGGGTCGGCGCACTGGGGCCTGCAGGACCGTCGTTTCCATTTCCTGGATCTCGTAACGCCAACAATCTTAAAATTTCAGGACGGTATTTTAAATAAACCATCGCGCAGTCGCGGTTGGCATGTCGGCCTCTTGTCGCTGCAATAAATTCGTTGCGTGCGGCGTCTCCTAAAGGCACCGAGAAGAATACTTTTGCGGTGGCTTGGTAGTAACGAACGAGTTCAGGGTAAGGACTACGGAAATTATTTGGAATGCCGGCATCGAGTGTAATATCACCTACCGCATTGAATGTCGGCAATACTTCCTCTAAAATTCCGATGGATCCCAGGTTCATTGACTCGACGACTTTGTTTCGGTGGCCGTTGTAAACTTTTTCAAATTTGCGTGCGACTAAATTTTCAATGACCCTTTGATCCACGCCGAGTAAAAACCAATGCGTGGCTTGCTCTAAGATGAGGCGATATTCGCGCCCTAAACCTGGAACCATTTCGGCCAGCTCCATCATGCGAACTACTTCGAATGGAAGGTTGAGGTTAAGATGTGGCCTGATGACGCCATGTCCTTGAACACCGATGACTCGACTTACTGAGTTAATGACGGCTCTATTTCCTAAAGGAACCGAGGACCCGGTATCTGCGGTGACATAAAAGGGTCTTCCAGCATCGAGCTCACGAAGGACGAGTTTGTAGTTATCAAGGTTAAAGATGGCCGTCACTGCTGTTCCTTGAGGAAGACCCGCTTCCCCAATGGCAAAGGTAGGCTCGACGGGTTTGTTGGGATCTCTGAAAAACTCGATAATTCTTCGAATCAAAGTTTGATTAAAGAAGGCAATGCGACTGCGATCGTAAAGATTCAATTCATGGCGATCCCGATTTCTCACCGCGAGCTCGGCAATGGGTTTCGCAAGGTCTGGGGCTGCTACTTCGGGACCCGCAGCTAAATCTGCTCGAATGGCCTCTCTATTTTCAAGATAGAATTGGGATAATATTCTTTGTGTGTTTTGAAGATGTGCTTCCACGCGATCGGGAGGAAGAGTGGCATCTAAAATTTCGGCCTTGAGTAAAATATCTTCATATTTTCTTCTGAGGTCAGCATTTCGAACCCGCGCCATGATTTGAGCGATTCTGGCTGCTGCATGCAGAGATTCGGGAATGCGTCGAAGATTCACGTCAGGTAAATCGGTATAATGTAAATCTGGTGGAATCGCTTCCGCCTTCACTTCAGGAAGAACAGCCGCAATCTTAGTCTGCCCGATGATTCGTCGAACTCTATCACGAATTTTCGGGTAGCCGCTTCGGATCTCTCGCTCTGCCCAGACTGCCACATGCTCAGGATTCGCACCGGATACCACTAAGAGCAGGCCCATCGTATAGACATTTTGCAAGCGTCGGACTTCCTCTTCAATGCCCTTTGCCTCGGTGAGATGCTTGTTAAATAATCGCCCTACAGCCGTGACCATTTCAAAGTGTGGATTGTTGAATAGTGATTCCACCTCTTTAGCTTTTTCCGGAAATCGTACGCAAATATCTCGAAGCATCTCCTTCGAGTTTTGCCGCAGATCTGCCCAATCAATTAAATAAAGTTCCGGACATTCACGATCCAACCATCGATTTTGTTCGCCACTCAATTCATGAGGGCGAGTGGCCTCGAGTTTCGCCTGCGAAGCGGCTTCTACGCGACTTCGAAAGGCTGATGATGTTTCGGTGTAAGCTTTGGCGACCTTATCATGATAGATAGAAATTTCTCGGCTACCTTCCATCATTTGGAAAGCTTCATGAGGACGATCTGTGGGAAATCCTTTTTCACTAATGAGACGGATTAAGCGTTCTCCGGCGCTTCTCTCACTTGTAACGACCACTTCGCCTTCTTTTTGAATTTCCGGATAGAAGCGTAACAAGGTTAAGGGTCTGGCTTGAGTGCGAATTTTTTCGTAAGCACGACGCGCGTGTTGTAACAATCCAGAAAGCTTAGAAGCATCCTCGATCAGATGGGCGCCCCCTTGAGTGACAATTTCTAAAACCAACTCACTATATTCATGACTCGCATCCATGTGCATTTCGCCGCCATGAAGTCGTAAGAAAGCTAATATCTGGATTAAATCGCGGGCTGCTGGCTGCGCAATTCTGGTGCAAAGACGCGCTTGGTTTTCAATTTCAGACGGAGGCACATGAGCCAACTCGGGAAAGGCCGTCATTAACTCGGCGCTTGGAGCTTGAGCTAAGAGGGCAGTGGGATCGAAAGGGGGGCTGACGACTTCAAGCTCTGTGGCTGCTGCCGCCGCAGCAAGTGCAATCGCTTCAGCTGCTGCCGCGGCTTCCGCAGCACGAATGGCTTCATCCGCTTTAGTTTTTTCTAAAGCTTCAATTTCTCGGACAGCGTCTTCTATTTTTTCTCTTAGGTTAAATTCTCGGCTCGGTAAAATATGGGGCAAGAATCGAGAAAGATCATCGGCTCTTTCAAATAATTCATCTTTTGTGGAAATGGTTGGATTATCTTTTTGGACAATATCAATAAACTCATTCCAAAATTGATCCACCGACGCATGTTGTCGGGCGGAATCTAAAGCTAAATCAAGATTTCGTTCTACGGTATCGAATTGCTCCCGGTAATGGCGCAGAGAATGAAGCAAGAGCGTTTGCATGTCTCGAATGACATCTTCACGAATTTTATCATAGCGCGCATAGCGTGCGTTGACTTGGCGTGTGACGACTTCTTTTAAAGTCGGAGCTCGGCTGGCCAAAGTTGCAGAGCTCGTATATTCGATGAAGAGTCTTTGAATTTCTGCTCCGATGGTTTGAGATTGTTCCAGTCCGCTTTCATAACCTTTACTCACAACATAGGCCGGAATTAAATCGGCGAGGCGGTGAATCGCGACAAGTTCTGCCTGAATTTCGTTGCAGAACATTCCGAGAAAGCGAAGATGCAATTCGTGCAAGTCAGGATTTAAATCGACCTCACCGGCGGCCAGTCTTTCTCTCACGGTTTCAAAGGCTTGTTGGATGGTTCCCACACTCAGTGTTTCACCTGCCCTTAAAGGGTCACGCAAAAGTCCTAGGGTGGCAAAAATATGTTGTCGGGAAATGCGATCACCCAAACCTGCTTGCTCTTGTTGAAGTCTGGCGATGCAACGCGCGAAAATTTGAGTGTGAATGTTTTGCGGGAGGGGTTCATCGAAAGCCGACACTTCTTCTAGTGGTCTGATAAATAATAATCCAGGTCGTCGATTATAAGTCTCGATGGATTGTCGCAAAATCGCAAAAATGTTTTCTTTTTTATCGTTAAATTGAGTGGCTTCTCCAACACGATCCGCAAAGACTTCTTCCATCAAGTTTGCATCATCGATCAAGCCCACGTTTCCTTTTACAGGATTGAGTTCATGAAAACGTTGCAGATAGGTGGCAAAAAGAATATTCGCGAAGCCTTCTTCGGTGATGGGCGGAATGACTTCGGTCGTGGGTTTGGTGTGAGGAAGTCCCATTCTTTGCAGAAAAGCCTGAAGTCCTGTTTCGATTTTTGTAATGGTGTCGGGCGATTCATGTTCGCAACTTGCTAAAATGGCCTGAGTGAGAGGATCGGCGCCATAGCGAGTCATAAAGGCAGGATGCGTATCCGAGTACCTTTCAAAGCTGGATTGCAGCTGAGGAAAAACTGCTGCGTAGCCATTTTCATTCGCAAAAACTCTTAAATCATTGAGCCATGCAATCTCTCTTCTTTCTTGGGGGCTGCCTTTGCCTCGACTATTTTTTTGAATGCGATGTAAGACTGGGTCTTTGCCTGTTTCGACGAGTTGTGGTGTCCAATCGGCAGTCGCATCTTCGACAATGGTATGCCAAGTAATGGATTCTGCGTGACGAGGTGCGAAAGAAGCCGCACGGAGATTGGCTTCGAAAATTTCTTGGTTATGAACAGGGTTTCCATTGAACCAGCCCGCTTGAGCTTGGAAGGCACGGAGAACTCGAAGCTCAACAAGATCCGTAACCATCTCAGCATTAAAGTCCTCTGGATTATCTTTTGCTTGTTCGATGATATCCTCGATGACGACATAAGCCTTCCATTGATTCGGATTTTCTCGGCTTTGTTCGAGGCGTACTCCTCTGCCATGTTCAGCTTGAGGCACTGTAACAACATATTCGATTTCGTTCTTTTCGTATTTTACTTTTCCCTGAGCGATGGCCTGAATGCAGACCATTTCAGTGAAGCGGAAAAATTCATGATAGAAGTTTTCCATTTCACGAACTTGACCGGGTTTGAGCAAGTTGTTGGCGAGATCTACTGCATTATCCCGATACTGAATAAGTTGTAGCTCGTAAGCTCGATGCCTCGTTCGATAAGCCTCCACCCTGGCTTTAACTTCTGCAGGGGAAAGCCTTTGTTCCGGCAATACGACATGGGCGGAACTTACCAATTCAAATTCTCTGAGTTTTTGATCTAATAGTTCAAAACTTCTGTTGACGGTGTTGTCCATCACTGCTGCAAAAGGATCGCGCTCAAAAGGGACGCGTCTGGAAAGATCCAGTTCACGAAGAGGATGTGCTGCAGAAACTAAAACTACGCGGCAGTCGGATTGCATCGCGGAAGTGTGAACTAAAAATTCGCCCGTGCTCGCCGAGATGATGGGAATATTCGCATCGAAGAAGGGGCGATATCTTAAAAAGACGAGTAGATTCCATAAATCGTTTCGTTGCTGTTCGGGGGCAGATTTTGGGCAAAGGCCTTCGTGCAGTTTTCTCAAGGTGATGATGTTCATCTTGCGCGGATTGCCATTACGATATTCTCTCACCGTTTCTGGTGCTACACCCCATTGCTTTGCTAAATCCCCATCATTGGCCGCATCGAGTGTATTGAGATAATTTCGAAGCAAGGTTGCTAGATTGAAATGTTCAGGAGCAACTCCGTCTAAAAGTGTAGGATAGCGGATAATGATATTGCCTTCAGCATCTGCCTCCATTTTTTCTAACATTTCACGATGCGTTAGCTTGATCGCATCAAAGGGATCGATGAGACCGCGTCCACGGCTATTGATGAAGGCAATAATGCTGATTAAATCGAGAATTCTTTTAGGTGATCTCAGGTTGCCTTGCAAATCTCTTTGCGTTCCCCATTGAAAAGCGGCCGTGCCTCCTACGCCCAAGTTTGCGTCATCGATATTTGCTTGAGAAATACCCACTCTTTGTAGAAGTTCAGACCAAAGTTCATTGGGAAGGGCGCGAGTGAAAGCTTCTCGAGTTAAAGGAATTCTTCCTAAGGAAATATTTGTTTCCTGAAGTGGGGAAGGGGCCGGAACCACAACAGGCCTGTCTGCGGATGTCGCTTCAAGATAATTTTTTACAATGTCGATTGCAGCTTCCGGATAGGGAATTTCTGCGGCATCCGCTAAACATTGATCCCATAAAGAAGATTGAAAAGGGAGTTCTACGATGGGTCGCGGAAAGCTTCCATTATGCTGAGCATGTAAATAGCAAATGTAAGCCTCTAATAAAGTGTCGCTTCTTTGTCTGACGGAGCTTCTCTCACTGTCTACCAAAGCTTCCGTTTTGGAATTTCGAAACTCTTCCCAATCGGCAGTATGGTGACGACGAATACTTGCAAGTTCATCACGACCGAGAGGGCTGGCACGAAGATAAGTGTGTATTGCTCGAGTAGATGTTTCTTCGCTTCGAATGCGCCCGGGTTGCTCGGAGTAGAAACGGATCATGGTGATGCGTTCATTGGGAGAAAGTTTTCCTAAACCGCCCGATTCAAAACAAATTTTGGCAATTTGAAAAATATCTTCGTTAAATTCCAGAAAACGAGGCGCTTGATTTCCAAAATGCGCGAGGGCGACTTGGGTATAGATGGTGATAAAAGCTTGTAGCTCGTTCATTCGAGCGGGAGATTGCGTGTGAGTCGATTCCCAAAGTCTCCATTGTTCTAAGGTTCGAGCATTGAGTTGACGAAAGGCCTCGACCGGGAATGTTCCTAAACGCTCCGTGAGCATTCTTTCATAATTTTCTGGTGGGCTTGCCATCTGCGCTCTTTCGCGAGCGGAGGGATCATTTTCTGAAAAGCCCCGATGCGCTTGAGCATGAGTTTCAAGCTGGTGTTCGAGTTGGCGTTCTATATGTTGCAAGCGATGTCGTGTAAGCAAAGCTCCCAGATGAGTGCCAACGCCTAACTGGATGTTCGTCATTTCTGCATGAACGATTTGTTGGACGAAACTTTGATCAGAATGAGGAGTCCATCCTAAAAAGGCAGTGGCAGTGTGTCCTGCGACCATGGATAAATCTTGCGAGAGATGCTGAGTCACAAGATTTGAACCTCGCAGGCAATGTCCCACTCCCTTCATGACTCCGAAATCGATGAAAGAATTTCTCCACCCTTCAGAGAATCCACCTTCTCCATGCCAGCTGAATAAATGCGGATTATTACGGCCTTCTTCACTAAAGCTGGTGAGAAAACGTTCAGTTCCTTGAAAAGCTGTGACTTCAGTGCTCAATCCGATCAAGGGCGCCAAAACACTGGGAATGAAACGAGCGGCATGAGGTACAGAAGAGAAAGCTTGGAGCGTGGCAATTTTTCCTAATCGATAAGCAAGACCGCCCATCATCATAGAGGCTAAGGAAGTGCCATGCGTGGCTTCACGCGAAAAGCTATTCAAAAGTGCGTCATTTTCCAGCTGAGAGCGAGTATGACTCGAGTCAGATTGCGAGAAATTTCCTGAAAAAGCTGAAAGATGATTTCCTATCGTATTGCTCAAAAAGGCTTCACCGGGGTGCCGTCGGTGACCGAAATTCAGACTGTAAGAACTATTTTATATCGTTCATTTTTGTTAAAAGTTGTGAGCCACTGATCACATTATTTATGAGCTTAAAAGCCTGCGAACAATGCTGCCTAGCTCCGATTGCAGGGTACGAACTTGGGCAATGACGAGGCCCGGTCGACCTTCCAAGAAATGATCCACATTTCTTCGGGATGCAGCATCGGTAAGCTGGGCGTTTTCGTAAATGGCGATGAGTAATTCATAGAAAGCCGTGTGCTGAGGACGAGAAGCCGCAAATTCACGTATGGCCGCTAAAAGCTGTTGCTTGTCGAGCGG
>CAZKUY010000029.1:0-12143 GCA_964556135.1 uncultured Pseudomonadota bacterium | reverse complement strand
GCGGAAGAAATCGGAATGTTGGTTCAAGTCCAGCATTTCCAAGGGCGCGTTGTAGGAAGCATGGTCAGTGCGCGTCTGCGTTTCCAAGCCGCTCAATATGTTTCTAGAAATGTGGTGAATGGATTTGCTTTTAATACTTTCAATTCAATGAGTCCCATGATCATGGGTGCGCCCCAGCCTGGTGAAGTGATAAGACCGTCTTTGGACATGGCTGTCGATACGATGATCAATGAAGCGATCACTACTCCTTTCACAGGTGCCTTACCCATTCCTCCAGCTATCCGTAATGGAATTCTCAGAAATCTAATGCGCGGCAGCTTAGGACTGCAGCATCATACCCAGTCAGCGAGCACTTTCCGTGTTGCGCAAAATATTCGCTATCAAATGCTGCTGGGTGGCGTGCAAGCCATGAGTGGGCATTACCGAAATCTTGAAACGCAGTTGGCTGAAGCCAATCGTCTTTTTGCGCTCACGGGAAATAGTCAATATCAGCAGCAGGCAGAGCATCTTCAACACGAGATGGAAGGCATCGTCGGTCACGCGCCGGATAATAGCTTACGTGCTTTAATTGGCGATGTGGTTCGTTTCGCAGGACAAGGTTTAGCCGAACACGGTGCGGGAATTCATAATCATGCCAATCCCGCAGAACACCATGAGGAAATGGCGCGAGTCGAGCGCGCTCGTGATGCGCAAGTCGGACAAATGGTGCGTGCGCGCCATCAACGAGAAGCCGAGGGTTTATTTGGCGAAAGAGGAGCGCGTCGTCAAGTCATCGAAGGGGAAGCTCGCGAAAGATTTGCCGAGCACGGGGAAGAAGCTCAACGAGTGAGACAGGCCGTCCGACGAGAAGTCGAAGCGGAAGTGGAACGAGAGGGTGTTCCCGAAGGCGGCTATCGCGGTCAAGATCGCGAAACACAAGTCGCTACCCGCACAGAGCAGCGCTACCGTGCAAGATTAGAATCCGAACGTGAATCTTGGGTGAGAAATCGTGTTGTTGAAGAACGAAGCAGTTTTGTAGAAAGACATCCGAACACGAATCGCGAAACACTTTTCTTCCATGATCTTGCGGAGCGTGGTCACTTTGAACGTTTTGGCGCTGCACATCTCGATCATGTTTTGAGTTTAGCGGAGCAACATCATCCATCAGCAAGACCCACACCTGAAAATCCGCAAGGACAACGTAGTGCTGCCAATCAACAGTATGTGATTCATCTTTTAGAAAGACTCGATCCTGAAGTTTTGAATAGGCACGGCGTGCATTCCGCAGAAGCCTTGCGAGGCGCGCAAGCTTTGGCTGACGTGTTTCATCCGCCTTCCGCGACGCGAGAAAGAACTCGCGCGAATGAAGTGATGATGGATTCTTTCTTGCGCCAGTTGGAACCGGAATCTTTGCGAGAGCCGGAACGCTTTGTAGAATCGGTTCGCCAAGCTCAAGAAATTTTAAAAGCTCCTGTAGTCAAAACGCAATATCCGCTTTTGACTCCCACACAAATTCTCATGGTCTTGATGAATTCCTCACTTCGCGCTCCGAGTGCCACGGGTCGTGGACCTCTCGAATCTCCTGCGCAATTGGCCCGCGCTTTAGTGGAAGGCAGAATCCATCTTCATAATCAACTTCCTCCGAACATGCAGGAGATGGGTAATCGCCTCTTGCGTGGCGGTGATCCTTTTGCGGGTCTGCAAATTTTTAAAGTGGATCGCGCAAGCGATGTGGTGAGAAAAAATCAACCTCGGAGTCGAACGAGAGGGGATGCCACTTCCGCTGCAGACGCTACTCAAGGCAGAGCCAATGCCGCGGCCGCTTTACGCCCTGGATTTCCGGAAGTTCATTTTGGATTAAGCGCCTCTCAGCCTCGTGCTGAAGCGTTGCCTCCATTGGAATTGCGAGTGCCCGGTGAAAGATTAGGAGAAGAAGCGAGAGAAGCTCAAGAAAGAGAAACTTTAGGTTTTCAAGCAGGCGGCGTGCAAGCCGATTCGCAAGGCCAAAGCGGTCATTCCGAACAGCGAGATGAAAATCAGGCAGAGCAGAATCCTTTAGAAGCCGTGAGAAAAAATGCTCCAAGATCGCGGCGCAGAGCGGCTCCCACGACAACAACTCGTCCAGTTCCCGCACTGAATGCCGCAGGAACACGATTCGGATCGGATGCTCGACATGTTCCACGCGCTGAAGGCCTGGGCCATATTCCAGGTGCCGAAGGCGATGTGGCTGCCGCGATCAATCGCGGAAGAAATCAAGTCGAGCCCACACAACAGCAAGAGCCAGCCTTTGCCGGTCATGTGAATGATGGGCAAGTGAGAATCGAAGGTCCTGAACCAGAATTATTGCATGCTGCTGGGCCACGCGGAGAATTTGAACAGGGTTCAGATACGAACGAATCCATTGCAGCCCAGAGAACGCGGGTGCGGAGTTTGAGAGATGAAGCCATGCAAGCCGCATTAGACGGTAACATGGCTCAAGGCGAAGCGATGAATCGCGAGGCGCAATTTTTAGAGACCGATGCGATGCGCCGCGAAATCATGAGAGACCCGCAACTTCAGGGAAAAAATCCGACCGAGCTTCGTGAAAGAGCGGCGCGAATGGAAGAGACGGGATCGAAGGCTCAAGCAAGAGCCTTGCGCATGGAAGCGAATCGCCAAGAAGTATTTAACGGATTTGAAGGGATTGCAGAAACTTTTCGAGAAGGTGTCGACCGAGAACACCAAGCAGAATCGCTGCGTCAACAAGCTCAAAACATCGATGCGATGGCGCAAACTCCCGGAATCAAAACCGAACAGTATTTAGAAACTAGAGCGAGAGCCGAAGCGCATCGTGCGGTTGCCAATGAATTCGAATATCGCGAAGCAGATATGGAGCGCCAAAGCTTATTGGATACGCCCAGTTTCCAAAGGATGACAGTCGAAGAACTTCGAGCAAAGGCCGATGAATATAAAGAGCAGGCTGTTACGGGTAACAATCGCCGATCCAGAGTCTTGGCACTTGCCTGTGAATTGCAAGCCGCGCGCCTAGAAGCGCTGGAAGGAATTCCGGCAGAAGTCAGCGCCCCCGAAATTCGAGAGCGCGCTGAAAGGCATGCCCAAGAAGCCGTGGCGCAAAATCGTGTTGCCGAAACTGCGAAAGGAAGATTGGCGCAAAGTGAAGCAAGGCGAAATGCGCTGGAAGCGCGAGCGATTTCCGAAGCTTTTAGTGCAGAAGCGGACCGAAGAGCGGCAGCCGCGGAGCCAGCCGCTTCTAACGCTGTGAATGAATCCATTCTCGATCAACTTACCCCTTTGATGGGAAGTCTCGTTCGAGAACATGTGCAACTTATTCCAGGGGCTGCCCCTCATATCAATGTATATGCGCAAAGATTAGAACAAGCTCTTTTGACCTTCTTGGGGAACTGCCCAGAAGCGAATCGAGCCAGAGAAGTTAATAATCTTCTCGATGTGGGTCGTGCTCTTGCTTCGATCAGCATGCATGACATCACCCCTTATGATATTTTGTATGCTTTACTTCTACATGCCCCTTCTCCAGATCGTGTGCCCGGTGTCATTGAAGCTTTAATGCGCGGAGAAATTTTCCCGGTTTTACCTGCCTCTCAAGGCGGTGATGTCGAGTTTGTATCGATGGCAGGAGAAAATCGAGCGCTCGTAAACCAGCAAATGACTCAACACGTAATCCAAATGGGAGAGCGACTGGTCGAGCGGCTCACAAATTTACCTTTAACTTTTTTGGATGGCACGCCTTGCCGTTTTGACGAATGGATTGAAGCCGCTCCTTCCCGAGGATCTCAACAAGCGGATGCGCAATTGATGCGCTCGAAGCAAATCGCATATCAACTGATTAATAATCTTGAAGGGATTCGTCGAGGGCAAGTGCCAGCACGAGATCAGCCGGCATTGCTAGCGGAGTTACTCCAAAGCATGGTGGAGCTGAGAGAAGTAGTCGGTTTTGCAGAAGAAGTAATTGATGCCGGCGCTTTACGAAATCCACGTTATTCTGGAGCGCGTCCCGCCTTGAGAATAAATGAAAGAGCGGCGGTGGTTCAAGGCCAACAAAGCAGAATCCAAGCCTTGATCAGTGAGGCGCGTGATCAAGGTTTTCCTATTTTAAATGAGAATGGAAGTACGCGTGGTTTTAGTCCCGTTCGAATAGAACGTGCACTCACCGAACTTCTTTTCGAAGTGAGAAATCGAGCGGATGCGGAAACGGCTTTGACCAACCTTTTTGTGCTAGTGGAAACGCGCTTTGCACAACAGCGCAGGACTCACGCGGAAGATGCGCCTAGCTGTCGAGCTCAAGTTTTAGCGGAAATATTACAATCCGATATCACCTCTCAAGATCTTCTCCATCCCGCCGGTCCTCGGATTGCTCACGTAAGAAACGAAGGTGAAAATTTTTCGGATGCTCCTTTGCACGATCTGCCCGCTGCTACAGAAGTCGCCCGCATTCGCGCAGAGGCTGCGGAAATTTTGGACAAGGCGACACAGGCAGAGCAAGATGCCGCTGCTGCGCCTGCGGATTCCGAAGTTCGTGGTCGCCAAGAAAATCTCGCAGGCATTTATAGAGCACGCGCCGAAAGATTAGAAGCACGTGCCGTGGAACTGGAGCGAGCTCAAGCCGTATCGCCTACCCTCAATGAAGGGCCCGCAACTTTAGGCACCCAAGTTGCCATGCTTGAACCTGGCGTCGAACCTTCCGAAGCTAATTTCCAACCTGTTCGCAATGAAAGAATGGGAAATAAACCCAAAAGAGGATTCTGGACTTCTTCACTGAGGGAAGGTGGAGGAACGGCATGGGCAGATTGGCATGCGGTTGAAGGTGCTCCAGGCGGTCTCTTGGCGGGTCATACAAATCCTTGGCATCTACAACCTCGCGCGAATGTTAGAGTGTTGGTGATCAACAGCCGTGAAGCCTACGAAAGAGTGCTGAATGAGTATGGACGCGAAACAACTCTGGGAAGAGAAATTGATTTTGAAGCTTTGAGTCGAGATTACGATGCAATGAATGTCACGCCAGAAGGCATTGAAGGTTCTCAAGCTCATGAAATGGAGAGAGAGCGCCCTGGTTTAGGATTGTATGGTTGGGAAGCAGAATCGACGGTGTGGTTGAATTGGGCTTTTGAAAGAGTGGAGGCGCAAGCTCCTCCGGTTCGCAGCGCGGAACTTTCAGAAGCCCGCGAATTTAACGCCCGCGTTTTGGCCGGCGATGTGAATGCACTTTTTGAAGGGGAAGGCGTCTATTATGTAGAAACCTTTTATAGTGAATCCGTTGGTGGCAATGCAGGCAGTAGCACTCTTGCTATGAATGCTCATTTGCATCCCAGCACTGGAAGAATTATCTCCGTAGGAAATCCGCAGAATACGCTCACGGCAACGCAGCGCTTTCCGGGCGCGCATCCCATCACCTTTAGAGCCTTTCTTCCCGCAGCGACTGGAGCCTTTATCAGGTTTGGGATGGAATATGAAATGCGCAACCGAGGCCAAAGTCTCGCTGCCGATTTTCCACAACGTGTGATCACCGCTTTTAGGGCAGGACTTCAGAATAGGGATATTCCTCGAAGTTTGCATCCTACTTATGAAAATTTACTTCGAGAAGTGGAGGCGAATCCTTCACGTGTGGGAGAACTTTTCGAAGCGCGCGTTGCAGAAGTATTGGGCGGCGGACCTTTCGAGGCTGACTTTGTGGGACTTGTAGGCAGGCCAGTTACTTCGCCGCCAGAATTTTCGGCACGAGAAGGTAATATTATTGATGGAAGAGTGAGAGACGCTTTACCTCCCATTACTTTAGAGAGGGAGATGGCCGCTCAACCACATATTCCCGGATTTTTACGAGTAATGTTTCAGGGAAATGTCGAAAGGCCTTTTGGCGCCGAGGTGGGATTTCATTATAAAGACAGTATTCGTGCCATCAATAAACTCAGGGAAAATCCACGTGCCTTGAGAAGAGAAGCTAATTTACAGCAGCGCCAAACGCGTCTTCAAGGCGATTTGAATGATCCAGTGGCTATTGCGAGAGTGTTTGCTACGACATTCCAAAACAGAATTGGTCGTATTTTTTCAGAATTCGAACAATTCACCCGCACGGACCGTCCTGAAATGACTTTGGAGCAGATGAACTATTTCCTTCAGGAAGCTGCTCAAAGAACAACGGAAGGCCACGAATATGCGCAGATGGAAGATTTCCGTGCGGGAGTTTCGATGCTCGCGGATTTTATCCGAACGATTTCTGAGCTGAATAGAAATTCCACTTTCGAGGAACGCAGCACTCTCCTGAATGCACTTCTCGGAGAAAATTCTTCAATGGCTCTGGGATATGAAGAGATTCGCAGACTTCTAGAAACTCCTGGAATCGATGCGGCTTCGCTAGAAGTTTTGGGTTTACGTTTGCCTTTACCCTCCTTAACGGAGCTGCGTCAGAGGGCGGAAGCGGCAAATGCTGAAGTCACTCCCACTGTCAGTCCTTCTGCTTTGCCCCACGAAGGAGTCATTCATAGCGTTCATTGGGATCGAAGTCGCGCCTTGACTTTGAATCAAGCCCAGCTCCGAAATGATCCGCGCATTCATCCGGAAGATCATGTGATGTTCTTGCCTCAGTCGGAATCTACGGGCGGTGGACTTTATGTGCAAGCGCCTGAAGCTGCGCATGATGCGAAAGTTTGGATTTACAATGAAGGCACTCGCACTTGGGATGAAATCACTTCATTGCAAATGCGCGAAATTCCACGAGGCCAAGCCTTCGCTTTGCGCTTAGGCCGAGAGTTAGCCGACACCATGGTCGTGCAGGTAGAAAGTGATCATCGAACGATACATATTTTACGACCCGAACGATTGGGCGGATCACCCGAAACGATTCGACTGCGCTTAGAGGTTCCTGGAGAAATGCACTCGCGTGTGCCTAACGACGGCCAAGGCCGCGGTCCTCTCGATGCAGCGCTCATGGATCAAATTGCCACGGCAAATGTGGAACTCATGCATCGTGCCAATGGTGCAGTGACGATGGCCGAAACGCTTCAATATTTTGAAGCACTCGCGTCCCGCTTCGACAGCATCAATCGTGATTTGGCCGCGCGGGTGAGAGCGAATATTCAAATCCTTCGAGATGTTTCGAGAGCGGGTAATCCCGAACAATTGCAGGCGGTTCAAGATTTAAATGCCGTCTTTACAGAAATTCAAACAACGGCGCGTGAGATGCAAGCACAGGCGGAAGCGGTGGCGCATACTCCCGTAGATCCCGGTGCGACGGCGCCCGGCATTCCGAGAGCCATGTCTCCCAATGACGGTGCTACAGCGCCTGCGATTCCGAGACGAATGGGAGTGGAAACTCCCGTTGAGGCCCATCCTTCTTTAGCGGATCGCGTGGCCTCCATGCCTGAGATGCCTGAAGCAGTTCGAACTATTTTAAATGAACGTTTAGCGGCTTTGTCCGAAGCAGAATGCTCTGAAGCGCTTACGGATGCGGAGTTTGCAAGTCGTCATCTTGAGGAAAGAGTGCGCGGGCTTTTGCAACGCGGTGGATTAGAAGCCGCAGCGCCTTTAGTGAATTGGATGCGTGAACTCATGGCTTCGCGTCATCCGCTCGCCGAACATTTTGCCGGCGCCTTGGCAATTCATGATCAGTTCAGACCCGAAGCAGCCCCAGCTCGCGCTCAAACGGTGGAAGAAAGAACAGCGGCGATCAAACAGCAAAAAGTTTTGATCGTAGACGACGATGTTATGGTTGCTAAAGTTTTTAATCGAAGCATTATCAGGGAAGGGCATCCCAATACTGAAGTCGTTTACCGCGGACAAGAAGCCATCGATGCTGTTCTTGCAGATCCCACGATTGCAGCCGTGACTATGGATTATAAGATGCCTGGGATGTCAGGGTTGGCAGCCGCAAGAATTCTACGGCAAAATGGATTCACGGGCCCGATCGTATTTATCAGTGGAGAAGGGATTCCTCCGGAAGCTTATGCGGATGTTCCCAATTCAACCAGTTTAGAAAAACCAGTACAGCCCGGTGCGATTTCACGAGCGATTGTAGAGTTGGCACTGAGAGCCGCTCCAGTGGAAACTCCTGCAGCACCCGCTGTGGTTGAAGCTCCCCTAAATGAAGGCCCTGCTCGTCCCGATGCCCTGGTCACGGATTCTAATCCAAGAAGCGATTTAGCACCCGATATCGACGCGCGTTATCAAGCTCGATTTGCGGAAGCGCAGCGCGGGGTGAATGTCGATACATTACCCAGAGACTTGAGCGATTTGCTTCGAGAAAATTATGTGCGGCGCTTGCGAGCGGCTAATGTTCGCGTTCAAGAATTGACCTATGCCCAATATAGACAACGAATGTTGGAAGCTGCCCGTAATGATGACACGCAAGCTTATGTTACCCGCCTTTTCGAAGCCATTCCCGATCGCGGTCAGATTTTTTATTTAGTGGAAGGGCGAGAATCAACCAATGAAAATCTGAGCACTGAAATTTTGCAAATGAGCTTGGGGAGTTACCCGCGGCATTTATTATTTGAATTTGGCTTTGCCGAAGAAGTGCCGCTTTTGCCAGGGGAGTTTGCGGAATATTTTGAAAGAGGTGTCGATCGCTCCATTCCGGCTTACCGAGAAATCAGCTTCAGGGAAAAAATGGCAATGACGCGCGAGGGAGCTCGCCCCATTCATCTTGGCCGCCGTGGCAGTGAGGTACATCAGTATAGTCACGATGCCTTCTGGCTTCGTTGGCATGATGGTTGGCATAAAATTAAACGCGAAGCACTGTCTAGCGAAGAAAGAAATTTGAGAGATCATCTTGCTTTGTCGGTTTTGGATTCACTCGATGCAACGGTGAGTAATGTGGATGCCTTGCTCGACCTAACTTTTTCAACATCAGGGGCTTTTGCGGATCACATCGATCTCATGCATGAAGGCCTGAATTCTTTAAATGCCTTGCCCACTGAACTTCGCCTCTATCATGAATTTATTAGCCGAGAACGAAGTGTCGAACAAGCAAACGCTTGGCTGCAAAATTTTTCGGGCAGACTTGCGGCGAGAGAAGTGAGTCCCAGAGATGTTTCTGAAAGTGCAGACACGCAGCGAACTATCCTTCGAGAGATTAACCGTATCATTGCGGAACAACAAATCCCTCCAATGGAGCGAGCCATTGCAAGTTTCACTCAGACTCCTTGGAGTCGTCGAACAGGCGACGCGGAGGCGGCAAGGGTAGCGGAAGTGACAAGTTTAGTTGCAAATTTGCCGGCTCATCCTCGATCTTTTGAGCTCCTCACGCAGCTGAGAGCTTTTTTAACTCGGCATATTCCCGAAGGCTCTATGGAGGCCTTGACGCAAGTGAATGCGAGAGAACAAGCCCTGATTGCTCAAGTGAGACGAGAAGGAAGCTATACTCAATTCGCGCAAGCGGTCGATGAACACGGAATGAGGCCGTTGGATTTGCCAGCAGATATCCGAGCGAATCCGCCCTCTACCCTTCGAAGTCCTGGTGATGAAACGATTTATTTACATTCAGTGTTTTCTACCAATCCTGAAAGTGGCGCCACCAAATATCGAGCTTATGTTCCCATTTCGATGCTCTTCTGTGGAAGCGGTGTGTTGCCGCTCCATTCTGTGGAGAATGTCCAAAGACATTTGGATAGCGGCCGACCCATTAGTCAAAATCCCCAAGATATCATTGTTTACACTTCATTTCGCGATGCAAATGGCAATCGCACCCTGAGTGTGAATCGAGGCAGTATCGAGGTGGGAGGGGCATTCCGCCGCGGTGACACGCACGTACTCGTGAATCTAGAAGAAAGATTGGGTAATATCACTCAAGAGGGAAGCGTCCATTATAACGAAGTAGAGTTTGTTCCTGAGTCGGATCCGCGTTGGCGAGCGGTGATCGAAAGGAACGTGGACAGTGGGCAACATTCTTACAATTCTGTGATCGATGAATACGATGGCATTAATGGAAATGTAGATCCTGAAACTTTTCAAATGCGACCTGACGTTGCCGCTCACCTGGCTCGAAAAACAAATCCTGCCCGCGTGGCATCTTTACACCAGGCTTGCGAAGCCGCAGTTCGCGAATTAAGGCAAAATACAGAATTGCCCGCTGGCGATTATGTAATGATGATGAATGCCGCACATGAAGTTTCTATTATGACGGCGGCACAAGCCAAACGACCTAATAAGAACTTCTATATAGTAAGATTTAATTTAAATGCGAATCGACAAGTGAGTGTGGCTCTCACGAATAAACAAAGAAATATTTGCGAAACTGCCATCAGACTTTCCAGGGGTGAGCAAGTTGAAGTGTATGTGGCCGAAGCAACGCTTCATTATGTGACAGCCCAAGCTTTAAACGCCCCCGCGCCCCATGCTCCCATTGAAGGAAGAGATATCGCTCACGTTACTTCGCAAGTTGGCCATGATCCTACCGGCGGTGGACATGAAGCGTACGACATGGATGTGGGACAGCGCTTTGCCGAACGTGCGGATGGTCCTGCAGAAATGTATGCGCGGGAATTTGGGTTTCCGCATCCCGCTTTGGCCCAACCTCGCCCGACGCCATCTCCCGCAAGACCTGAATCGAGAGGTCCACAAGAACCTGACATCGCACGTTCGCCGGGTCGGAAGGCTTTGATTCGAAGACTCCTCGAATCCAGACGCCATGGTTGGCATGAGGCCTTGGGAAGAAATATCGAAAGACTTCAATCCGGAAATCCGATCGAGCGTGCCGAAGCCTTGCGCCAAATTCCAGAAATTTTTCCGCATTTGAAAGCCGCACAAAAATGGCTCGCTTTTATCGCGTTGTTTGAAGGCATGTTCCATGAGAATGCGCCCTTCGCATGGTCAGCGTCTGCCGTGACTCGAGGCTTGGCGACGATGTTGCGACGCGCGGAAGCGAACCGCGCCTCAGAATTTTTAATGAATGGAATCCGAAATGCCGAATCGGAATCGAGCTCCGTTTCTTGCATCGGCATCATGACCGGATTGATGTCGAATGCGAACTTAGGTTTAATCGAATTAAAACGCTGCGCACGCATGATGATGGATGAAGCCCGTTCCGATTCCGCAGCGAGAGTGCGTCCCGCTTTGACAGGCCTGCGTCATGCCTATCCGCGCTTACCCAAAGCGATGCAGGCTGAAGTGCGAGACATGCTCGCCGAGCTGCGAGGAAATTCTTACGAGCTCATCGCTGAGCGCGCGCGAGAAGTTTCTGTTGAATTGAATTTAATTCCTCCGCCCCACGCTCGCATCGAAGGAAATAACATCGCCCATGGAACGGCCGACATGATGCACGATCCCTATCATGAGGCATTATTTGGACATGACTCAGGCGATCTCGTCGCGCGTCATGTCGAGAGGATTGAAGGCCGCACAGGTTTTATGTCCGTCGATAGTGGGGATCGAGGAACCGGCGGCGGGGGAAATGTTCGACACATTCCTCTCCCTCAACACCATGATCTTTCCCCAGAAATGGCGGAACGTATTCGTTCTGCGAGCCCGGAAGATTTAGTCGGCATTATTCGCGAATTAATCGAAGAGAGACATTTTCAAGATGGCGTTGCTGCACATCTTCGTCAGCTCTTGCTGCGAGGGGAAATCAATGGAGTGCCTGTTTCGCCCGAGGCCTTCCGTGCGGCGGCAATGGATTTTGAAGAATTGGGTTACGGAGATCGAGAAGTTCGCTATGTCATCAACAGGCTTCGGGATCCAAACCCCGAGATGCAGCTCATGGCGATACGAGTGGTGCGGGAATTGGGAATGCCCGGTGCGCGTTCTGAATTGCAAAGGCTGATCGAAGAAGGACCTGAAGTATTGAGAGGTCCCGCGCGTGAAGCTTTAGCAGAAATAAATGAACTGGAACGTCAAACTCAAGTGGCTGCATTCGACGCTCAACATCCCGGTCAAAGAATTCAGGGCGAGATTAATATTCGTAATTTGCTGCCGGATATGTTGAGAGGTTTAGACCCTGCAGCTCGAGCGAGACTCTTTGGAACCTCTGCCAGCCATCTGGTTTCTTTTTCGGGAGAAGGAGCTTTGCGAGGCTTTGTCCTTCCCTTAATCACACCTCTTATTTTTGCTCTGATGGGTAGAGGCGTGCCCATGGAGAGTTTGCAAATCCTTTTAGAAAAATTAGGTTTTGGAATTCGAGTGGAAGGTTTGCCGGAAACGCCTGCTGCGCCGCAGACTGT
>CAZKUY010000028.1:0-13595 GCA_964556135.1 uncultured Pseudomonadota bacterium | reverse complement strand
CAGGATTTTAAGTCCTGTGTGTCTACCAGTTCCACCACTCGGGCAGCTTGTAAGGGCAGAATTGTGCATATCCCACTGTGAGTGGGGGGAAGGCAACTAAAAATTATGACTCCAGAAAAAAGCCAAGATCGCACTCAACAAAAGAGGAAAGATCCTTCCGTGAATCGAGAGGCGCCTCAAGAAGATCCTCCCGAAAAAGAAGCACCGGAAAAGGATCCTCCTCCTGAAGCAGATCATGGAAAGATGTATGTGTCGGCCCTAGAGATAAATCAGGCGAGCCCTGATTGTGCAGTTCAGTCGGGTCGTTTATAAAGAGTATAGAAGGAGCTTGTTATGTCGTTTGCGGATTTAAAAAATAGAAACTCCCTTCCCTTAGGGGAAGAACAAAAACCCTTGGATGCTGAAAGAGATTTTTTCTCTCCTGAAAATAGACAGGAATCTGTCAAAAAAAGGGAAGATGAAAAGAAAGAAGCTCAATTAGAAAATGAACGACGCGCTTCGACGCTTTTTACTTCGGTCGATTTAGGAACTATACCTGTCTATGGATTTCAGAAAGCCCGGAGATGCTTCATGGTTCACTGATCAGTGGCTTTCTGGATTTTTTAAGCCCTTGGAAATTTATTTCCAGGGGCTTTTTTATTAGGGAGGCTCGGGTGGGAATTGAACCCACGTATAAAGGTTTTGCAGACCTCTGCCTTACCACTTGGCTACCGAGCCGGTTTTCAATCATTTCCCGCATTCTACGATCAAATCGCTTGACCAATACGGGCCGGACTTCTACCTTTATAGAACTTTCCCTCGAGGTGTCAAATTGAAAGAAATATATAAAGAAGTCTTTTCAGAAGGACAAATTCGCAGTCGAGTTCAAACACTGGGAGCCGAAATTTCACGTGATTTCGCAGGTAAAGAAATCGTGGTGATTGGAGTATTGAAGGGTTCCTTTGTTTTTATGGCGGATTTGATTCGAGAATTAAATATTCCTCTGCGCTGCGATTTTATTCGAATTTCGAGTTATGCAGCGGATGGAAAACGCGACGGTCCCACGCGTTTGGATTTCGACATCACTCAGCCTATCGAAAATGAAGACGTGCTTTTGGTCGAGGATATCCTCGATACCGGCCATAGCTTGCGCTATCTTTTGCAACACCTGAGCGCTAAAAATCCGCGCAGCTTAAGCGTGTGTTGCCTTTTAGATAAAAAGCATCATCCGGATTTGAGCAGTCAGGTGCGTTATGTCGGTTTCGATGCACCCAATGCTTATCTGATTGGCTATGGTTTGGATCTCGATGGCAAATATCGTGAGCTGTCTTATGTTGCTAAAATGGATTTACCCAAATAATTTACTGTGCAAAGTCCGTCCACATTCCTCTTTGTTTGAGGCGAGCGGTTTTTTCCAGCTCATTAAATTGACTTCGATATTTGAATGAAAAAGGCGAAGAAGTGCTACAAAAGCCATTATCGACAAGCTCGCGGTTAGCCATGAATTTTCCAGCGGTTCCCCAAAAGGGCATGTAGCCTTGATCTACCACGCCCGACATTCTTTCTAGATTCGAGACAAATAAAACAAAGGCATAAGTTTTATTTTCATGATCTTTTTGTCCGCTGAGCCAAACTTTTTGATTTAAAATCATTTTTTCCAAAAAAACTTTTGCGGCCACTCCCCATTTTTTTATTTTCTCATTGGCATCATCAGGCGAAGGACATCTCACGCCGGTGAGTTGGATCGTCTGCCCGTTATTTAAAGTGACGCTATTGCCGTCGTTCACTTTAGTTACTGTGAAAAATTCACGGTCTTTATCTTTGTCTTTAGCTAATAAGGGTGAAGAAAATAAAAGAAGGCACAAAAAAGCTAATAAAATTTTATTCATGAATTCGGACTCCTGGTTTTTGAGACGTAAACTTTAACCCAGCCTCGTCAAATTTTGAATCAATAAAAGCTCGATTTCCAACTAATTTGTTAAACCCTGTCTAAACTTGCTCACTATGCTTGGCGGGCATTCGTTTTGCTTATCAATAAGGTGTCATCTCATAAAGGAGTGCCTTATGGTAAAGCCTATCGATTCGTCTTCGAATAGTCCGCAATCCGCAGGGCTTGGAAAAAGTGAAGATACGCCTGTTATGGTACGAGAGAACCCCGCGACTCCTATGCCCCCAAATTTTCGTCCTCCAGCTTGGATGGCGTCCGGACCTACAAACAGTGCAAGTCGTCAACTCCAAGAGGCTCAAATCAGGGGCTACCAGAGTGTAGAGGGACAGCTCGATCGAGCGAGCCAAGCTTTATCGAAATTGAGAGCGGCAAATTATGCCAGCCCACATCTACTCAGAGAAGCGCGCACGTATTTGGATACAGCCAGAATCCTTTATCAAAATAATTTTTCCTCAAACCAAGGTAGTTTTACGGTGCATGAAGAGGGGACGCTATCTCATTTCGATGTAGAAAGTTTAAATACCCGTGTGAATGCGATTGAGCTCTCTTACCGCAGAGCGAGTCAGATTGTAGCCTAATCTAGATTCTTTGCAGACCGAAATAGACGGCGGCTAGAAAAATCAGACTGATTAGTCCATTTGCTTTGAAAAAGGCGGCATCAATTCGGGAAAGGTTTTCTGCTCTAATTAAGGAGTGCTGATAAACAAAGAGAATGGCCATCATTCCTAAGCCTGCAAAGTAAGGCCAATGCAAGTGCGCGACAAATCCTGTCGCCAAGAAAATCAAAAAAGAGACTGCATGCATGAAGCGCGCAATGATCAAGGATCGTGGAATACCAAATTTTACCACCATAGAATGTAAGCCCGTGGCTTTGTCGAAGTCATAATCTTGAGTTGCATACAAAATATCAAATCCTGCCACCCAAAATAAAACCGCTACGCAGAGCAGAATCGGAACCAGATTAAATGAATTGGTGACGGCGATCCAAGCTCCCACCGGTGCGATTCCAAGAGCAAGACCTAAGAATAGCTGGGTGTATGAACTGAAGCGCTTGGTATAAGAGTAAAAAAACAAAACGAGTAAAACCAAAGGCGACAAATAGAAACACAAGGAACCGAGCAAGAAGGAAATATAAATGAATCCGAGTGAGCTCAACAATGTCAGGGTTAAAGTGTAGCGCTTACTGAGACTTCCTGCAGGAATGTGCCGATCTTGAGTGCGAGGATTTTTGGCGTCGATGTCGGCATCTAGCCAGCGGTTAAAGGCCATCGCCGAAGTTCGGGCAAATACTAAAGCAAGAATAATTCTGAAAATAACCACCGGTGCGGGCATACCGTGAGCGGCAATGAGCATCGAACCTAAGGCGAAGGGCATCGCGAAAATACTGTGGGAAAATTTGATGAGTTCGAAGGTGTTACGAATCTTTTTCAGGGGCATTAATTTTTCCTTCGTAGCGTTTTGATAAATTATTTTCAATTCCCATTTGATCCAGAACTCGAGCAACGACAGTGTTTATAACTTCTTCAATGCTTTTCGGTTTGGAATAAAAAGAAGGAACTGCGGGAATAATACTGGCTCCCGCGAGCATGAGAAGTTTCATGTTTTCGATATGGATTAAGTTGAGAGGTGTGTCGCGAGGCACTAAAATGAGTTTTCTTTTTTCCTTCAAGAAAACATCCGCAGCGCGAGTCATGAGGTCATCGGAGATGCCGTGGGCAATGCGACCGAGGGTACCCATGCTGCAGGGGATGATGACCATCTGATCGTATTTCGCGGATCCACTGGCGAAAGGAGCTTTGAAGTTTTTCTTGGAATATACTTTGAATCCGCAATCTTCGAGGCGGCTTCCCAACTCATCGGCCCATACGATTTTGGCATTGTCCGAGGCGACGATTTCCACGAAGTGATCCGTGGTTTTTAAAAAATCGAGAAGTTGTTTTGCATAAAGCGCTCCCGAAGCACCTGCAATGCCCACCACAATTTTGAGAGGGGATGAACTCATTGCACTCCACTTTTTTGGAGAAGTTGCAAAGCGGCATCATATTTTGCCTGGTTGGCCGGATTTTTAGGCAATCTTCCAAAATTAAAATCTTGGACGGTTCTAAAGGCATCCGCATTTTTAGGATCTGATAAAAATGTTTTCATCTTTCGACCAAAACTTTTCAGAAAATCTTCTTTGAGGGAAGCGCCTAAGCTTGCCCAGTCTTTTTGCGGAATGGCCGGCTTGCCATATTCTTTCTGTGGATAATTCGCATCCGCCGCAGGAACCACATTCCAAGTTTCGAGCTTATCAATCGCCTTCGCAAAATTTTCAGGGCTTGCCATCAAGGTGGGATTGATTTTCTCTCCAATCGTTTGATTTAAGAATCCTAAGTAGGTGGTGACATTATTTCCATTTGCAGCCGCCAAACCAAAGCGTTGAATGTCAAAAGCCTTACGAATTTGCGCGGCATAAAAAAGAAATCCGGAATCTGAAAGAAGGTTCAGACGAAAGGCGGTATTGGCTGCGATATAAAGTTGAACCGCATCCAGTTTGGAAGAATCCTGAAGAATGAATTCGATCACAGGCTTTAACGTTTCATCGCTGCCGATAAAATAGTCACCACCCGGATCATTGGAGCTTGTTTTGAGATTTTGCAGATTTGCAGCCTGAGAAGGAAAGGGCTGCGAGAAGCAAAGCAGTCCGACAAATAAAGCAGTGACGAGGGTTCTTTTCATTTATTCTCCCATGGTTTTTTGTCCCACCACAATGCTGGCGATATGTGAGGTGAGATTTTTACGCGCTAAGAGATGGAAATTTTTATTCACCAGTAAATTCACGAACTCTTCGACCGAGTAATAAGATTGGATAGAATTAAATAAATAATCATAGGCTTCAGGATCTTTCGAAAGAATGCTACCCACCCGCGGCATCACCCACTTGCCAAAAGTGGAATGAAAAAGTTTTCCGCGTAGGGTTTCTGGCCTGAAAAATTCAAGAGTAATCACGCGGCCTAATGGCACGAGTATTCGGTGGATTTCATTTAAGCAAATGCCGTTATCAACGACATTGCGCATGCCGAAGCCGCAAATGACCGCATCGAAGCTATCGGCGGGAAATTTCAAATCCATGGCATCGCCGACCACAATTTTTACTTGGGATTTTTTATCTGCAGGAATTTTTTTCTCGCCCAGTTCCAACATCTTGTCTGAGAAATCTAAGGCGGTGACTTGGGCATGTGGGAATTTCTTTAAAATCGCGAGAGTGAGATCCAAAGTGCCGGCGCAAAGATCCAAAACTTTGAGATCTTCCTTAGGCTCGATATAAGAAATCGCCTTCTTGCGCCATCGTTGATCGATAGAAGCGCTTAAGGTCCGATTGAGCCGATCGTAAGTAGGTGCAATTCGACCGAACATTTCTCTGATGCTTCGGCTTCGCTCAGCACCCAGGTCGAGCTTATTCTGCTCTTGGGCACGTGAGGTCGAAATGTTGGTATTTTGGGCTTTTGAATCCATGTTTAGCTTTTAAACAATATCTCTGAAAAGGGTTCTAATGGCAAATTTTATCTGAAGCTTGATTCTCGACGGATTCTTCATTGCTTGAAGTTGTAAAATGCATTCTAATATTTAAAGAAACACCCGCATTTTAGATAATTCAAAGAGGATCATACATTGCCCCTTCATTTTTTGAAAAAAGTCGAAAAAAGAGTTCTGATTCTCTTATTTTTCCTTTCTTTAATTTTAATTTGTCTGCTTTTTTCTCTTCGTTTTCGCTGGGAGCTGGTTAATTACACTTTCTTTTTTCTTTTTCTGACTTCCTGTCTTTGGGAAGCTTTTATTCGGATTCATCGATGGCGGAAACTTCGGACGGGCATTCTGAAGTTTCTGCTTTTTTTCTTTCAAGCCTGCTTAATCTTATTTTTTCTGGTGATGAGCTTAGGTTTTCTCATTTTCGGTTTCTTTCATGTTTTGGATAAGACGGAGCGCTACAACACCGAAGTCATCTCTCCCAATCAAAACTGGTTGTTACGCACCCACTTCTACCCGACAGGCGGGGCCACTGTCTGTGTCAACACTTATTCCTATGACATTGCTTTAGCGCCCAACTGGAAATGGTTCCCCTTTGAGAAAGTCGTTTACCAGGCCACTGATATCGAGCCGAGTGATGTCGATTTAAAGCAAAATTTGGTGAGATGGATCAACTCCAATGAGATTGTCTTTTTCGAAGTGCCTCAGTTGATTTGCAAGCTGGAGGAATCTCTCAAGCTCAATCAAGTGTATAAGAAAACGCTGCGGCTTTGGCCTTATCCTAAAATCATCCAAGAATCTTTTTCATTTAAGCGCGGCGAAGGCCAGTTTTACTGGTCGAGTGTGGGTGATTCGGCTTCTTCCAATTTCTCTGAAAATCTGATTCAGCAAAATATTCGGCTTTATCCTTTTCGAGAGGGTTATCGCCTCGAGCTCATGGATTATTACCTTCAAAACGGCAGAGATCTTAAAAAGGCAAACGCTGCTTTCCTCGATTATATTCTCTACACTGTCAGAACGACGAATT
The DNA here is from genome assembly GCA_964556135.1 of uncultured Pseudomonadota bacterium. Taxonomy (GTDB): domain Bacteria; phylum UBA10199; class UBA10199; order JADFYH01; family JADFYH01; genus CAYPXN01. The sequence goes on along the minus strand of CAZKUY010000028.1, from coordinate 7,134 downwards.
TGATTCAGGATATCCGTGATGAAAATATAAATTCTCTCAAGTATGGAGGCGCTTTTAATCTGGGAAATGGCCTTTGCTCTTTTTATAGTTTTTCAATGAGGACTGACCAAACAGAAATTGCCCGTCTCTTGGATGCTCTTTCATTAGTTCATAATCGGTTTTTTTCAGATGAAAATTTGATCGACGAAAGTCCTGCTGTGCTCATGATGAGGCAGGATTATTGCGAACATCGAATCTCGGTCGATAAAAAAGAAATTTCTCGTTTCGATCTACTGGAGCAAGAACGGCGGCAAAATAAAAACAGAGGAATCTCAAATGGGGTTTTTACTGAATACAATGCTGAAATGATTGAACTGACTCGCAAACTCGTTAAACAACTTGAAACAGAACCAGTCGTGGTTACGAATGGGCGTAAAATCAGCTTCTTAGGTTTTGCAAAGCAAAAAGTTTTTTGGCGATGGGATTATGATCATAGCTCTTACATTTATGAATATGATCCGCAAAATAATTCTGCCATGCAATTAATACAGATGCATCCTAAAGTGTCAGCGGATGCAGCCATTCGAGCTTTTGTGAAAGCGCAAAAACTCAAGGTTCCGCCGGATTATAAAATTAAAATTGCGGGAAGGCCTTGGGAAAAAATCCGAGTTTTAGACATCCCTAATGCCCTGCTTCAAACATGCTCTTACGAGTGCTCTCTGCAAGACTTGTTTTTTGATCAATTGCTTTTTGATGATGAGGGCAAGGAGAAGAGTTTAACCACTCATAAGCCCCAAAACATTTTCTATAACGAGGAGACCCGCGAGTTATTTTTAATGGTGAGAGACGAAGTGGCCTTGTGGAAAGTAGCGAAGGATTGCCATATTTTTACCAAGGAAGAGCTGGCTATTCGTCCCTTTTGTTCCGATAAAATTAGAAAAAAATAAAAGGCCAGAATTAGCGAATCCCCAAATCGGCCCACATAGCATCCACCTTTTTCTTCGTCGCTTCATCCATTAAAATATCTTCGGGCCATTCGCGGGTGTAGCCTTCTTCTTTCCATTTACGCGTGGCATCGATGCCCATTTTGCTGCCGACGAATTGTTGGGGCGAAGCGTGATCCAAATGATCGACGGGCCCATCCACAAAAGTGATATCGCGTTTGGCATCGATGTTATTCGACACGCGCCAGACCACTTCTTTTACATCGTGAACATTCACATCATGGTCGACGACGATGAAGGCCTTGCAGAACATCATTTGTCCCATGCCCCAAAGCGCGTGCATGATTTTGAAAGCATGGCCGGGATATTGTTTCTTGATGCTTAAGATGCAGAGGTTATGGAAACAGGCTTCCGGCGGCAAATACATGTCGATGACTTCCGGGAAGGTCATTTGCACCAGCGGCAAAAAGAGACGTTCCGTGGCTTTGCCGAGGAATTCATCTTCCATCGGAGGAATGCCTACCACCGTGGTCAGATAAATCGGATTTTTACGATGCGTGATTTTCGTGATGTGAAACTTCGGAAATTTTTCAACGGGCGTATAGTAACCGGTGTGATCGCCGAAAGGACCTTCGTCGGCCAGTTCTTCCGTCGGATCAATGTAGCCTTCCAAAATAAAATCTGCGGAAGCGGGAACTTGCAAATCATTCGTGAGGCATTTTACCGTTTTCACGGGTTCACCATTCAAAAATCCTGCAAACATGAATTCATCGATTTGATCGGGAAGAGGAGCTGTCGCGCAGTAAGTAAGAGTTGGATCTCCGCCAATGGCAACCGCGACGGGAATTTTTTCTTTTCGATCTTTGTATTTTTGATAATGCCGCGAGCCCACTTTGTGAATTTGCCAATGCATCGCCGTGGTTTTATTATCGAGCACTTGCATGCGATAAAGTCCCACATTGCGAATGCCATTTTCGGGATCGCGCGTGATCACCATCGGTAGCGTGATAAATTTTCCACCATCTTTCGGCCAACATTTCAGAATCGGTAATTTACTCAAATCTACATCATCCATCACCACTTCTTGGCAATGACCGGAGCCGACTTCTTTGGGCAGGGATTTTGCGATGTCCATGAGTTTGGGAATGACTTTTAACTTATCCCAGAAAGATTGTGGCGGATGCATTTTAATCATTTCGCGAAGTTTGCTGGCGAGTTGTTCGACATCTTGCACGCCTAGCGCCCAAGCCATGCGCTGCCAAGAGCCGTAGGCATTGATAAGCACGGGAAACTGGCTGCCTTTCACATTTTCAAAAAGCAGGGCAGGGCCGTGACTTTTCATGACGCGATCGGAAATTTCCGCGATTTCTAAATCAGCGCTTACTTCTTCACGAATGCGGACGAGTTGGTTTTTAGCTTCGAGGATTTGAATAAATTCTTGTAGGGATTGAGGCATAGGCCGCAATCAATCCCAGTCCTTCTATTTTTTCAAGGGATATTCACTTCATTTTCTTAGCAACTAAATTCACTGCCTGTAGATAAATTCCAAAACGACACTCTTCAATCATGGAACATCTCAGGGGCAGAGATGATGACTTATGGCACTTATCACTTCTGCTTCGGGCAATCTCTCTCGTCAAAATCTTGCTTTGCCTACAGGTACCCAGCTTAGCTCAAATCAACTTCAGACCGATGCAACGACGCATGCTTTTTCTTCTCAAGTAACCAGCGCAGAGGGTGTGGCCGGAATGCTGGCAGGCGGTTTGGTCGGACGAGGTGTTCGAGCCTTAAGTTTTGCTTCTCTCGGAAGTGTTTTAGGTGCTTCTAGTCTCGCTTTTCAATCCGCTCGTGCTGGATCATGGTTACTTGGCTTAGCCGGAGAATCCGCTGCTTTTACGGGCGTGGGACGATCTCTTCATGGACAAGGCTTTGCCGGTTTTGGTCAGGATTGGTTGCATTCCTCAATTAGTTTAGGCAGTTTGAAACTCGCAGGACTTGGCTCGGCGGGTCAAAATATTTTGGTCCAACGAACGGTAAATTCTTCTGCGATGGTAGCGGCGAATCAAATCGCGGCGGCCGTTGGAATTATTGATCATCCCCATGAAGCCCTCAGCGCTCAATTTGCGCAAGCCTTGGTGATGGATGTACAATCAAGTTTTACGCGCAGTTTAATTGATATCGGTCTGCCTACTTTGACGCATTTCGAAAGAAGTTTAGATGCTCACTATGCCCGTGAACAAATTACGCGTGCTCATCTTGTTGAAAATACAACGACTCCTGTGGGAGCTCCCGTGATCGATCGTGCTTTGCGTTCATTGCCCCGTATTGCCTCCATCGGTTCCGCCTTTGGCGCAGCTTTTTTACAAGCGGTGACGGGTAGAGCGCAAGGTTTGCATGGAGTTACGGAAAGAATCCAAAGTTTCACCGCTTTAGAAGGTCTTGGAATTGGCGCTAAGCTGATCGCGGGTATTGGCTTAGGTTTTCTCTTACCCGTTCTTCGCACTAAATATGCTTTCCCCATTGCAGGTCTAGTGACAACAGGTTTACTGGCACGACCCCATCAAAATGCTTGGGAATGGGCGGGCGATTTAGCACTTCTTGGAATTATGGGCCTTTATGGGAAAAGTCGTTATAAAGCATTGGTTCGAGATTCGGCAACCGATCCTTTTAAAACGGCTATCGAGACACGAATTCCTCAATTGATTCCGACTCCAGAAAATTTAGTCAGTTCTGCGGTGCGAGACACGGCCGTGGAAGGAACCTATTTCGAAAGATTGTCCGAGCGCAACGCGGAAGACGGTCTGCCCGAGCATTTTATTTGGAGACTCGAACCGACTCGCGGTTTAAGTGATTTTCAACATTTTTTCTTCGGTGCTTTTGACCCCGTGCGTACCTCGACAGGTTTAGGTCGACTGACTCGCACGCGCTTTTCAGGTTTATTCGTTCCGATGTTTGCGCGTGCGAAGAACATCAATCTGGATCGCTTTGTGGGTGAACGCGGCCCCGATGCTCCCTACCGAACTTTTAATGAGTTCTTCACACGTCGTCTGCGCGATATAGGCACTTTCTTTGAGGGAGCCGCTCCTGATGAAGCGAAAGTGGTTTACATGGCTCGTTTGAGCCGAAACAATTTGGACCATGAAATCATCATCAAAGGCCAACGAATTTCCGTTCGGGCATTACTAGGTGATGAAATGGCAGCCCGCTTGCCTGAGAATGTCATTGTGACGATCAATTATTTGGCGCCACAAGATTATCACCGTGCGCACACCGCAATAGGCGGACGAATTTTGCAAAATCGTCGTATCCGAGGCAATGCGTGGACGGTTCAGCCTGAAATTTGGAACGAGGCAGACACGGATGGTCGTCCCGGCGCGCAATATCTTACCTTCAACGATCGTTGGATCTTGGGAAGAGACACGAGATATGGGACGATGGCGACCGCATATATCGCGGCTTTGAATGTTTTTTCTACCACCACCCATGGTCAAGAAGGCGAAGTCGTGCCGACCGCCCACAATGAGTTGATCTACAATTTGGGTTCCACGAATGTGCATTTTGTGGATGCAGCGCAATTTTTGATCGCCAGTAGTTTAACCCCCGGCAATCAGCTTTGCTTTGGACAAACGCCTTTCTTGATTCCTCGTGCGCAAGTGAGACGCTAATTTTATTTTTAAGATTGCGGGCTAATTTGAACTTTTCCGTCGATCATGACGAAGTCGGCTTGAGTTGACTTGAGAATGGCTTCCATTGCGGCTTCGGAACTTTTAAGCACATCGCTGGAGAGTTTGAATCCAATCATGTCCGCCTTTTTGCCTGGCGTCAGAGATCCAATCACTTCTCCCATTTTCAAAGCATGCGCCCCATGCAAAGTTGCCATTCTCAACCATTTACTGGCAGGGATGGCGGGGCATTCTTGTTGGCCGATGCGGATTTGATCGAGCATGGATAAGCTAGTGCTCGAAGCGAGAGAATCGGTGCCCAGCGCAATATTTACTTTTTTAGCGCGAAAGGCATCGAAGTCGAATTTACGATGATGGAAATATTCGTGGGAGCTGGGGCAATGCACGACGCTGGCTTTTCTTTCTGCGAGGAAATTAATGTCCGCCTCATCTACATAGTTGCAATGCACGGCTAAAACTTTTTCGGAAAGATAGCCTTTGTCTTCCAGGTAATCGATGGCTGAATTTCGGATCGTAATATCTTGTTCGGGAATCTCGCCTTTTTCTAAGATGAACTCATACAAAGGGCCTTGTTGCTGCTTGAAATATTTATCTTCGTCCGCGCTTTCCGCTAAATGAATGGAGGAGACAGGTCGGTCTTCATCGAAAACTTCTTTTAAAATTTCAGGATGAACTGCATGAACCGAATGGGGCGTCGCGCTCACTTTCAAGAGAGTTTGATGCTCTTTAAACATCTTTTCAAATTCTTTGGCGAAGCCGTGAGTTTCTTGGGCAATCCCTTTGAAAACTCCCAAAACTTCGACGAACAAATAACCGCGGAAGGGACTGTTGAGTAAAGTGACGAGATCAGTATTAAAGCTGACATGATCCCCAATGCAGGTGGTGCCGCTACGGAGCATGTCGTCGATGCCATCCAAAATCCCTTTTTCATATTCGACAGCGGTCATGTTCGATTTAGCTTCGACTAATTTTTGAATCCAACCTGTGAAAGTTCCAGGATAACGAAATCCTCTTAAACAGCTGAGTTCTAAGTGGGAATGTGCATTCACGAAACCGGGCATGAGCACCATGTCGTTGAGGCAAACGATCTGCTTTATTTTCTTTGAGTAAAGCTTTTCTAAATCGCGGGCAAAGCCGACGTCAAAAATGACATTGTTTTCAATGAGGATGCCGCCCTGTTCAATGGGGGTAGAATCCATGGGTAAAAGTAGAGAAGATTCGAGGAGTATCATGCGACTTTCCGGACCGTGTTGTAGAAGGTGTCTCGTTGGCGGGGAATGTAATTCCATTCTTCGATGATGCGATGCAGTTCAGGTACGTTCGTTTGGTTCGGAACGCCCGTCGATCGCACGACGTTTTCTTCCAGCAAGGTAGAGCCCAAATCATTGCCTCCGAATTGAAGGGCAATTTGAGCGGTTTTTAAACCTTGAGTGAGCCAAGAGACTTGAATGTTTTGAAAATTATCTAAGAAAATACGACTGATTGCTAAAGTTTTTAAATATTCGTGACCGCCCACTTGTTGGCCGCCCATGGGAGAATTTCCAGGGACGTAGGTCCAAGGAATAAACGCGAAAAATCCATGGGTTCGGTCTTGAAGTTCACGTAAAAGATTCAAATGGGTGACGCGGTCTTGCAAGCTTTCGACGTGCCCAAACATCATCGTGGCAGAGCCCTGAATGCCTAAGTTATGTCCTGTTTCAGCCACCTTCAACCAATTGGCCGCATTCACTTTGCCGGCCGAGATGTCTTTGCGGATAGAATCAATGAGAATTTCCGCGCCACCGCCGGGCAAAGAATGTAAGCCCGCTTCTTTCAGAGCTTTTAAAACTTCTTCATAGCTAAGCTTGCAAACTCTTGAAATATGGTCGATTTCGGGAGGAGAAAAAGCGTGAATGGTAATGCTCGGAAATTTATTTCGGATGTGACTGACAAGCTCTGTATATCGATCTAATTTCCAATCCGGATGATGGCCGCCCTGCATGAGAATTTGGGTGCCGCCATGGCCTAAGAGTTCTTCGATTTTCTCATCGATTTCTTCAAAGCTATGCTCCCAAGAATCCGCATCTTTTTTGTCGCGGCGGAAGGCGCAAAACTTACATCTTAAAACACAAACATTGGTGTAGTTGATATTTCGATCGACTACGTAGCCAATCACATTTCCATTTTTAGCTTTATTCTGTTGGTCCGCGAGCGCACCAAGCTGAAGTAAATCGCCTTCTTGAAAAAGCTGAAGGCATTCCTCGGGACTCACGCGCTGGCCTGCTTCAATTTTATGATACAAATTTGAAATGGAGCTCATGTTTATATCCTTGGATGGGCTTAGATAATTCATAAAAGCGCCGAATGCCATCCAGTTCGGATTCTCCCATAGTATAGTGCAGGTTTTTTGTGAAGTAGTCTTTTAAGAGGGATGCGTCGAGAGGGCTTTCCAGAGAAGAGATGATTTCATCAATATGTTTGAGGCCCTCGCGTTGACTTTCTAGCAAGCGGCTTACCAGGTCGGAATTATTGCCTTGAAAGCTCATCCA
>CAZKUY010000027.1:0-14867 GCA_964556135.1 uncultured Pseudomonadota bacterium | reverse complement strand
CCAACAGGATCGCCTCCGCAATTATCAAAACCATCTGTAATTAAAATAACGACCCTTGTTCCATTGGCGGACTTCAAATCAGAACGTAACTTATCCAGTGCATAGCCAACGGGAGACATTCCTTGAGCTTCAATATTATTCAGTGCTGTTTGTATTTTTTGGGATTCAAGATTTTTAAGAGAATAGTTAAGAGTACTATCCTTACAATTACCATGACTCGACAGCGCATTAGCTCCAAAGCTTCTGATAGCCAATTGAGAAGAAGCAGGCATCTTTGGAAGCATATCTAAAAGCGATTGTTTAACTAAATCGATCTTCTTCATACCCGCCACTTCAGCATTCATACTCGACGAAGCATCAATAACCCATTCAATATAATCTGGAGCTAAATAAGGACTGGAAGAGTCTGCGAGTTGAACACTTAAGCTACCATTACCAATATTGACGACTACAGCATCTGTAGAAATCCAATTATTCGCACTGTATGCTCTCGCCTGCAAAACATGTCGACCACTAGCTAACTCCGAATTGTCCCATAAATATTTATAAGGCTCTTGAGTCACCTCACCCAATGGAGTCCCATCCACCAAGAACTCTACTTTGTTAATAATTTCGGACAAACTATGCGAAACATCCGCCTCTATTTCTGTTAAGTTATTTAAAAACTCACCCAGTGACGGAGAGACAATGCGTATGCCAAATCCTGAAACGACATTTACCTTTATTTGATCGCTTACATTCGTTCCATCCGCAAATGTGCCTACCGCCTGAATGGTATGCGAACCATTCAAACCTTGCGTGTCCCAAGTTAAAAGATAAGGCTCCGAACTCGCCTCTCCCACTTTCTGAGAATCTACAAGAAACTCCACTTTTTGCAGAAGATTTTGACTTCGACTTTTATAGTAAAGCTCTAAACTCACTTGCCCACTAACAACATCACCTTCTAAAGGACGAATAAAAGCAAAGTCGGAAACAGCACTCACATTAGATTTGAATTCCTCACTAAACTCTCTCCCACCCTCACCCACGAGAGACACTTTGAAAACATGAGCTCCCTTAGGCAATTGAGCAACGTTCAAAGGAAAGCCAATATCGGCACTTTGAACAGGTAATTCTTGAAGTAATTTTCCATCCAAATACAAGCGAGCTGAACTCAATCTGAGATCTTGGAAATTCTGAATCTTCAATTGTAGAAGTGTATCTTTAAATAGATCTTCTCCGGGCAGAGGACTCACAATTGTAAACTTAGGACTAAAGGATTGGCCTTCATAGGATATTTGATATTGTGCAAAAGCATCCGCCACAAGACTGCGAAGCGCAAAAGAAAGATTAGGGGGATTCTTAACGGACACCCACTTCCCTCCGCTTGCCTCAGATAAAATCTTTAAAGCTTCGGGTGCTGACTCACCAAAATTAGCACCATATAACTTAATCTTTTCATTTTTTAAAGTAGTCGCAAAACGTGACAAGTCATCCGTCACCGCATCTTGTGTAGATACCATAAGAATGATTTTTTCCCCCCTCGTACCTTTTACTTGAACAATCGCTTTTTCAAGAGCGGAGGAGATATTACGAGGACCTTGTGCAAACAAGGTAGACGCACTTTTTTGCATTCCTTTGAGATCTTTAATGAGGGTCGCTTGAGCACTTTCCGCAAAAGGCATCCAATAGAAACTTTCTCGAGAATTAAGCATTTCGAATAAAGCTTTGCCCGCCTTATCCACATAGGGAATGAAAGAAGACATTGAAGAAGATCGATCAATTAAAAAAACCAGAGACTTGCGATTTAAAAAAGCATCTTCACGAACTTTTAATTTGATAGGTTTTTGTTGAACTTGTTCTTGAAAAACAGCGATATCATTTGATTTTAGAAAAGGAATTTCAACCCCTCCTAAGCCCCTTAATGAAAGATTAATAAGCTTCTTTGAATCACCGGAAGCCATAAAAAGAGCACCCAAACGATAAACCGAAACCGCATCATTATTTTTATCTACCAAGGTATTAGAAGTGCTCACTTCAATATCATAATCTTCAGGAGAACTGCCGCCATAATTCCAAGCCCGTGTTTGTCCCCAACCGGTTTGCGCGGGAAGAACAAAAGATAAAACACTCGGATATCGATTCTTAAAAAGAATGAGTTGTCCCAAACACAAACTTAAAAAAACTAGACCCAACGCTAAACTTGATTCACGCGCAAAACTTTTTTCTTTATTAAAAATGTCTGTGGTTTTTTGAAAAAGAAAATAAAGTGTTAAGGCAGGAAAAAGTATCCAAAAGGAAAAAGCCACAGGTCTAAAGTAATAAAAAGGAAGCCATCGCCACAATTCAGTACCGTAAAGAGTATCCTCTAAGTTCCATACTCTATTATAAAAAATCCAAGCCGATAAATTCTGAATATATCCCGCTGCTCCAAAAACCACAAATAGGGTGAGCACAATTTTAGCGGGCCAAGAAGTTTTTCTATTCTGATAAACTAAAACTAAAACCAACAAGAGAATAAAAAGAAAAACAAAATTATAAACCTGCGAGGGAGAACTTTTTAATAATGAAAAAGCAGCGCTATCAAATCCCCCGTATTTCCAAGTGCTATAACCTATCAGTCCCAAAAAAGCCCAAACGCTCACTTCTAAACCCGCATGAAAATTACCTTTACGAATAATGAAGTAAATATTCACAACAACAGACAAAATTACCACAGCGACACTTAAAGGAACCAAAGGACTAGCGGAGGCCAAAGCTTCGATACAAACATCGAGCAATGCTAAAAGCAAAATAGAACCGCCCAAAAACTCCACAATTTTAGCAAAACGACTTTGAGGAGGCGGAGCTATATTGGTAAAATTTGTAAACTCTTTCCAAAGATGTTTAGCTTTTTCTTTTGCGTTGGAACTTTTGGATGATTTCTCCGAAACTTCTGAAGAAGTCTCTAAATCGACTAAAGGTGATTTCGAAATAACAGACGGCTCTTGTTTTACTTCTACCCTTAGCTCTTGCTTAAGGCTTTCCTGCTTTTCATTTTCAGCAAGCTCTAATTCTTTTTGTTTTTTCAAACGATGAAGATCGGTGTCCTCATCATCTAAGGGAGGAGCTTCAAAAATGAGGGTTTCATCGAGCGCAACCTTCATTTCTCTTAGATCAATATTTGCCTGAGTTTTATCTAAAAGATCCGCATTAGACACCTTCTCCACTGCTTTTTCAGAAGACTTCGCGTCTTCCTCTTCAAGCTTACGGAGGTCCACATCTAAGAGGGTTTTATCTAAATCATCGGGTTTTGGCGTTTGAGAGCCAGTTTTACCCTTATTTTTAGGATCCTTCGGATTATTTGCCATAAAGAGCCATGATAGAGAGGCTAAAGCTAATTTCCTTCCTCATGTGTTATTGAGGATTATATTAATGATTTTATTGATTTAATTTAAAGTTTTACCACAGGACAAGAGAACATTAAACAAGTTTTTAAGAAGGGATCTCTTTACTTTCCTTGACAAATCCGGCTTTATTGAGTGCAAATCCAAGGACTTAGTGTCAGTAAATCGTTTGACAGCACCCTGCGGCATAAAATAAAATTAAGTTTCGGGTAACCAGGACTCATCCAATTAACGACTTAGATAAATTAGCGGAAAAAGAATATATGTCACCACTCCCTGTAAGCAATATCACTGAAGAAAACCAATTTGCGATTGATAAGGAGCTCTACGACACCACTCTTTCAATTCGTGATGAGATGAATCTTATCTCCGAACGAGTCTCTAAAATGGACGACCATAAAGGAAGTGTTTCAGAAGCGGTTTATCTCAAAGTGAAATCAGACTATCTCGCCCATCATGACAATGTGCGTAAAGTTTTTGAGGAAAAGAAACAAAGCATACAATCAGCTTTGCAAAACCTTTATAGAGGGAAAAGCGAGCAAGAAGCCGAAATGAAAAAACACCAAGAAATCTTGGAAGAAGCAAAGTTTAGAAATTTCTTGGGAGAACATACTGATAAAAAATTTAAAGAAATTGAAAATAGAGAAAACTCAGAAGTAAAACGCTATGAAAGTCTTCTTTTATTAATTGACTCGAACATTAAGCAATACGAAGATTTGATTGGTGGACCTGTCCCTCTGTTCCAAGAACCTGTTGTCGAAGAAAAAGCTAAAGTAAACCTTTCATTCGCAGACGAGAGCGTTTCGATCGCAAAAAGCAAAATCCATGAAACAGATTTTTCCGACGAAGCCTATACTCTAGAAGGCGAAGGCAACTATTTTCAAAATGATGATTTAAATAATGTGGTTTCTCCTATTTCTGATGCAACCACCGCCCTGCCCGTAGAAAATCTCCCTAAGTTAAAAACAAAAAAGATTGCACCTGCCTCTGACTTAGAAGAAATACCGACGAGCAAACAATCCATTAAAGCTAAAACTGAGAAATCTAAAACAGGCTTAGGTTTTGACGATTCTATTTCCTCTATCTTAAAAAGCATTCCCTTAGATGAACCGCTTCCCGAAGAAAAATTAGAAGATATCCCCAAGGAAGTCATGCAATCGGCTGAAGAAGAACTGCTCGATCTTTCTAACCCTCGCCTTGATGAAGATATGGAAGATCCAATTGATATGCCCAGCTTAGAAGCCGGCAAAGCCCGAGTGATTTGCATTGAAGGCGATATCAGTCCTGCTGAATTTGAGTTGGATGATAACACTTCGATTGGACGATCTCCTTCAAACGATATTGTTCTCAAAGAACCCAAGGTAAGCCGCCAACATGCCGCAATCAATCTGATTGATGGAAATTATGTGATTGTCGATCTGAAAAGCTCTAATGGGATTTATGTAAATGGACGCAAGGTTGAAGAAGTTGTTTTAGAAGATGGCGATGAGCTTCTGATCGGTAACAGCAAATTCACTTTCCATGCTGCTTAAGCCCGGTTCAAATCCACTGAAATTTTGATACTAAACACTTGCCAAATATGAAGGCCTTGGGTAAAAGGTCGATCCTTGAAAACAAGCGGGAGTAACTCAGTGGTAGAGTGCAACCTTGCCAAGGTTGAAGTCGCGAGTTCGACCCTCGTCTCCCGCTCTCTATAAAACACATTAAAAAAGCCCCTCTATGAGGGGCTTTTTTTTATCCTATTTAAAGATGATAATCTGTCACAGGAGTTGTTTGATCCGGCCTGGTTGGCGTTGGAGTGTAAGCAGGATTAGATTCCTTGGGGCTGAGCCAATTCAATAATAAAGGAACACCCACTCCTACTACAGCTAAAATTCCACCTCCAATTGAGTCGGAAATATAAGCATTTCGAGTCGGTAACAGATAATGTGTGGCTCCCGCCCCACAACCAAAACCTGCGAGGCCTGAGCCTGTCAGCAAGACGGGATCGATCGGGTCAAGATTTTCACGGCTTCGAGCGATTCCCCAACCTAAAACCGCTAAGCCCCCTACGCACAAACCCGCCTCTGCCCAGGGTAAAACTTGTTCCGTATTTTGTAAGGATGCTTTAATTCTGAGTTTGAGAAATCTGTAATTGGAATTCAAAGTTTCAATATTATCCGCACTCAATTGAACTTTTATCGAACGTACTTCGCCTTTCCAAAAAACTCTCCATTGAACTTCAGAAGCTGGGCTTTGGCCAAAAGAATAAATTAACACCGCCAATATTCCTGCCGCAAACTCCCTATCTTGAATCCCATGACCACTTAACACTTGTGTCAAATTAAAACCTAAAGTGTTAAGTGTACTTTCTTTCAAAACAAGCTTGCCGTCTTTATCTTCTTGCAGTTCAACATTTTGAAAGATGGCATGAATAATTTCGGGAAGATTGCCATTGCTGGCAAACCATTCCGGAGTGAGCTGAGGAGGACCTAAAAGGTCAGATACATTTGACGCTAACAATGGGTAATGTTCTGCATCATTAACCTGATCTAAAAAAGATAATTCAAAGGCTTCTTTCTCAGGTAAAACGCCATATCTCAACTCTTCAGACCGAGCCGCTTGTTGCAGCCATTGATTCAAAAGAGCATATCGTGTCTGAAAACTCGGACTCTTTTGCAAAACCTTCAAGCCACTTAAAACTTCTAAGTTCTTGGTTAAATTTTCATAGAAGTTAAGCTTATTTTTAGCAGACAAAATTGCAACTTCGCGAAGAGCTGGCTTCAAATCTTCAAAGTTGGGTTGAGAAATAAATAAATAAGATAAAATTTGTTTTTCTAATTCGAAAATTTTTTGCGCCTGAGCAGGATTTTGTAACAGCGCATCGAGCGACTTATTCAACTCAATCATCCAATCGACGCTTGCATTCAAAACTTGCATTCTATCAACGACTTCCGAAAACAATCTTCTAGCGACATCTTCTTCTAATTGCAGTGTTAAGTTTTTTTGAATAAAAACTTTTTCAGAAGGATTTAAATGCACCAATCGATCAAAGATACTTGTCAGATTCTCTCTTTGTTTTTTACTTCCACTTTCTTCAAAACTGCCCACGCTTAAAAAATCAGAAAATAATTGGAATAAGTGATCAACATTTTGGATGGGGGGATTCGCTTCTTTGCGGAGGTAGCCCTCTTTATAGTTATTTTTCCAAATCCAACTCAGAGGGATGGATTGCAGAAGCAAAGCCTGAAGATTCTGATCCTCAAGATTCAAGCCCGATTGGATCAAAAGAGCAACGGTGGCTCCGTCATTATTTCCGGAAAGTCCAAACTTGATGCCTTGTTTGATGAATCTCAAAGAATAGGCTGCGGCCTTATCCGGTAGGTTGAAAACCACCGTCATTTCGCAAACTTTGGGTTTTAAATGGGAAGGTGTAGAGTCTTCTTTTTTATACTCTTCGATACAGACAGCATTTGGCGAGATAGAATCAATCGTTACGGCCATAAATAGCCCTCACTGGTAAAAGTGATTGTCGATTGCTATCCCTTGCCTCTACCTAGATGATCTATCTAAATGTGTAGGATGGCACCTGTCATTTAAAATTTGATAGAGGACAGGTGCTATCTTGCCCCTCTACAAACTTATTTCATAAGATCGTTCTCTTGCAAAGAAAGTTGCGAATCTATTTTTGATTTTATTCATGATAATCTGTGACGACGGTGGTGCCACTTTGTTGCTCTATAGGAATGGGAGGTGTTACATCAGGAGGCGTCACAGGTTGATCCCCTTGAGCCGCACGTCTAATCGGAGGAGCTAAAAATCCTGCTGCTAATCCAGCACCCGCTCCTGCAAGCCCATACCAACCCCATTGGCTCCACACATTTTGAGGGGAACCTCTGAAGGCTCTGTGAATAAGAGGTCCGCAACCGCTCACCACCCCAAAAGTTCCTGCGGCATAAAGCGGAGCAAACACTTCATTGTCATGATCAGCGGTCGTAGCACCTACGATAGTGGCTGCAGCTCCACCTGCACACATTACGCCTTGCATCCAAGGCGCGACAGTTTCTGTTAAAACTTCACGACCTCCTAAAGCGGCGACGGTTTCGGTGAAAAAGCCTCTCAACGCTTCAGTGTTATTAATTTCTAAACGAATCGGGCCAATATCGTCATGTGCGAACACTTGCAGCGATGTTCGAGCTTCGTTTCCGCCTAAAAAGATGTTGTCACCTCGGGTACCAAACAAGGTGGCACACACTGATAAAACGGTTGCCTGAAATTCTCGACGATCCGTTAAATTGCGATCTAGCAAACCCGTCACTCGAGTCGCCAAGTTACCTACATTTAATCCCAGCTGTGCATTTGGCAAAGCTTGAGGTCCGGCTTGTCCAGGCTGAGAATGGGCCCGATAAAAATCCTCTATTCGCCTTCTCAAAACCTCCACATTTAAGGTCATCGTAGTGCCCTGAGAAGTAGGCGCAAAACGAAGAGGGCCTTGATCAGGATGAGCCGGGTCAAAAACGCAGGCTTTTAAAACTTCAATTAAATTATGGTGGTGATTTTCGGACAGCCAAGCAGTGGTCAAATGATTCGGGCGAATAATACGCGTATCACTCGTCACACGACTCACAATACCTCGCAAGGCGTCAGGCGTAGAAAGAGCAGAAAAAATTGAATTAAAAGTGGCTTGATGATGATTGGGTTCTGATAAATAGGTCACAAAAGTGTCAGTCAAACGAGGCTCAAAATTTGTCATGAGTCGTTGCAAAGTGACTAAACGTGCCGCGCGTGGATCACCTGCTCTATTAAAAGGAGCTCTATCATTTAACGGCACTCTAACGGTAGTCGTTGGTTGTCCTGTCCTAATGTTGTACACTACGCAGGTGTCATTCGCAGTGAGCAGATTTCTAAGAAGAGTATAGAAGTTAATTCTCTGCCCACCTGCAGTGGGTGCTAAGCGATAAAGAGAAAGTGCTGTAGCTCGAATTCTTTCACCTACATCTTGCAAAGACGGTCTATTGAAATAAAGATGAGTCACTAAATTTTCAAAAACTTGTTTTACTTGAGCTTGAACCGCGGGAGGCAAATTGTCAGGCAATCTTGTTTTGATATATCGGTAAATTTCAAAAATATCGACGAGTGCATTAAGGCGCACCAGAAGCGCAGGATCTCCATTTAATATCGTTGGATTCGCTGCCAGTGAAGCAGGCACAACACCCACAAGGTTATTGCGACGTTCAGGGCTAGTCCCATAGATGCCGGTCAAAAGCCGATTGAATTGCTCAAATTGGATAGAATCTGGATTTTCAAACTCACCCACGCTCATTACCTCATACAAAATATCTCCCACTGGATTGGAAGGGGTATTAGGCAAATTGAGAGCGCCTAAACTCTCATTCACATTTCTACGTAAAAACGCCGCTGAGGAAAAAATTTGAAGGTAACGGTCTTGCGTTATAACGGTGGAAAGTCCATGTCTCGCAATTTGACTGACTTGAATATCATTGACTGCACGAGGAATCCGAAGATCTAATCCTGTTCTTTCAAAAGGAATGGCAATGTCAACTCTCTCAGGAACAGTCGAGCCTTCTTCGAAAAAATGAAAGCGAAAACTTCCGGTACATTGAGCTACCGCAGGTGTCGGGTCTTCTGCATGTCTTCTTGAGCGTCTATCTCTATGATTAGAAGGCGGGATCTCAGGACGGTCTGTAATGCAATTATCATCTAATCGAATGCTATCAAGGGCAATACGAGTGGTCATATCTTTTCACCTTCGGTGCCCCCGAAGTTGGAAGTAATGAAAATCCCAAACTACTGGATATTCGCTTGCATGGGTTTTCGATTTTATTTCAGAATAGTTGCTTCATTTATAGCCAATACCGAAAGAAAAACAAGCACCTGCCTAATATTTTTTTGACGGAAAAATGACGAGGATAGGCTTCTAATGTCAATTCTTTGGCATTTCCAAGATCTCGTTCAAAATATTTCACCAAATCGGCCAAAGAACGCTCCTCTTCAAGCACCACATCCACCTCCAAATCATGAATAAGGCTACGATGGTTCATATTACTCGAACCCACGCTCGCCCAATCATCGATTAAAAGGCTTTTCGCATGTAAGATTCTGGGCTCATATTCAAATACCCTCACCCCCGCTTGCAACAATCCTAGCAAAAAAACACTCGTAACCCAGCGACTAATCCTGACATCTGACTCTTTAGACACTAATATTCTCACGTCAATTCCATTCCCAGCTGCAGTACTCAGAGCTTTTAAAATAGGACCTGAAGGGATGAAATAAGCGGAGGTGATCCAAATACGATGATGGGCTGTATGGAGTCTCTCCAAAAAATCCTGATAATAGAGGTTTCGGAGGAAAAAAGAGAGATTGAGGCGGACTAAAGGATTTTTACGCCAAAATAAGCTGATATTTTTGAGATTACTTTTTGCGAGCTGGAAAGACCGGGGTCGCCCCGCCCAAGCCATCATCCAGGCCCGTTCAAAGGCAAAGCGTAAAGTTTGAATCGCTTCCCCGACCACTCTTAAGCCTGTTTCACGCCAGGCATCATTGCCGACATAAGCCCGTAACAACTTTTCATCGATATTCATGCTGCCGACCCAGGCTGTTTTTTCATCAATGACACAAACCTTACGGTGATTTCTTCGATTCAACCTTTTAAAGCCTGTATTTAATTTTCGTAAGTTGAACATTCTAGGAAAAAATCGAAAGCCCATTTTAACCCAAGGATAAGGCTTGTAAATTCGAGCATTAATCCCATTTTCTTCAAGTTGCACCAGAGTATTTCGAGTCCAAGCAGGAGACCCTACTCCATCCACCATCACACGCACACGAACCCCTCGAGCCGCAGCACTGTGCAAGGCCTTCATCACTCGATCTCCGAGCTGATCTAGCTCAAAAATATACATTTCTAAATCAATGGAAAGTTGGGCTTGCTCAATTTCAGCAAGCAAGGCAGAAAAAAATTCATCCGCGCCTGGAAAGACTTGTTCTTGTAGCCATCGACTCATGGTTTCTGGCTCCCGCCTTGGTCATAAATTGCTAAAATTTTAAGCCACGGATTTCTTGAACCAGTCAAAAGTTTGTTTGAGACCCTCTTCCAGCTTTACTTCAGGCTTCCAGTTCAAAGTTTTCCCCGCTTGCGAAGCATCTATCACGCTGCGACGTTGTTCGCCTGTCTTAGCAGGTCCATGTTCAAACTGCCCTTTGCCTGCAAGTTTCGCTAAAATATCAGCGAGGTCATTCACATCACTTTCTAGTCCTGTGCCAATATTATAAACCCCCTGAATTTTGGGATCTAAGGCCGTCACATTGGCTTTTACCACATCAGATACAAACACATAGTCTCGAGTTTGCTTACCATCTCCATTAATGATGGGAACCTGACCCGCTAAGAGCTTTTGACAAAAAATGGCCACCACCCCTGCTTCTCCATGAGGATTTTGGCGCGGACCATAAATATTTGCATATCTCAAGGCTACATACTGAATACCATAAAGCCGTTCATACAAAGCTAAATATTCTTCTCCTACAAGCTTCGTGAGTCCATAAGGTGATGCGGGTTTACGTGGATGTTTTTCATCCGCAGGGAAATAGTTTTGCTCACCATAAATAGCACCGCCCGAGGATGCGAAAATAAATTTATTCACTCCATTATTCTTGGCCGCTTCGAGAAGATTGATAAATCCAAGCACATTGACTTGAGCATCGTAGCTAGGATCAGAAACCGAACGACGTACATCCATCTGAGCTGCATGATGATTGACGAGATCGGGTTTAAAGGATTTGAAAATTTCCTGAATTTTTGGACTGTTAATATCTTCTTCGTAGAATTTTGCTTGAGGATTTAAATTACGTTTATTGCCTGAGACTAAGTTATCGACTATCGCCACTTCATGACCCGCAGCAATATAAGCATCTTGGATATGAGAGGCAATAAAACCTGCGCCCCCCGTGATGAGAATTTTCATAACAAAAATCTCCCTCTGACCTTGAAAGGGCGAACACATAGCTTCGCCCCTACTTTACAATTTATTAAAAAGATTCTATCCCACTCCTATGAACATTCTTCCAGAAATTTTAAAAGAGAAAAAACGTCTCAACGCTGTGATTGTCGCTCATTATTATCAAGAGGATGCCATTCAGGATCTTGCGGATTTTGTGGGAGATTCTTTGGCGATGGCGCAATTTTGCGAAAAAACGGAGGCAGATACTTTAGTTGTTTGCGGTGTTCGCTTCATGGCGGAAACAGCCAAAATTGTAAATCCTGGAAAGAAAGTTCTTTTACCGGATCTTGAAGCGGGTTGTTCACTGGCGGATTCTTGTCCTCCTGCCGCCTTTCAACAATTCAAATCGAAACTGAATAATCCTTATGTCGTGATGTACATCAATTCCAATCCTGAGATTAAAGCGCTTTCGGATGTCATCTGCACTTCAAGTAATGCGGTCAAAATTATTGAATCCGTTCCGAAAGATCGGGAAATTCTTTTTGGACCCGATCGCCACTTAGGTCGCTATGTGATGGAAAAATCAGGTCGCTCTATGACTCTTTGGCAAGGCGTCTGCATTGTGCATGAAACTTTCAATCTCAAAAAACTCATGACTTTGAAGCTCGAACATCCCGATGCGAAAGTGATTGCTCATCCCGAATGTGAAGAATCAATTTTAGATGAATCTGACTTTGTAGGATCGACTGCGGCCTTGCTTAAATATAGCCAGGAAAACCCTGCCGAAAAATTTATTGTGCTGACCGAATCGGGCATCATGCATCAAATGCGCAAGGCTTCTCCGCAAAAAACTTTTCTTGAAGGCCCTAACGACTCTGGCTGCGCCTGCAATGAATGCCCTTACATGCGTCTGAATACTTTAGAAAAACTGCTTCAATGTATGCGCGAAGAAAAACCTGAAATTCTTCTCGAAGAAGAGCTCCGTCAAAAAGCTTATTTACCTTTAAAGCGAATGCTTGAAATTTCTCAACGGCCTTAAAACCATCCTCTTTTCCTTCTTAAATAGAGCAAAAACTAATCTTTAGACTGTTTACTAACAGTACACGCTTTTGCATGAAAGCCTGTCGATTTGATTACACATTCCAAAGCCGCTCGTTTATTTGCAAACCCGTTGTTAAGAAATAAACCATAGCCAAACGGGGGCATTTTTAAAAAGGAGCCAGAATGAAGTTCTCGAAATGTTTATATATCGTCTGTTTACTCGCCAGCTTATCGGCCTGCGGTGAATCAAGCCCTCGTGATAATGGGTTCAACAATAATGAATCCCCTTTGGGTAATAACAATTCAAATCCTCAAGCCATGCAGGCCGCGGGAAATTATGATCTCATTCACACGAACCGAGCTGAATGCGGTGAAATTTTTGATGCACACATTCAAGTACAACAAAATGGATCTCAAATCACCATCCAAACCGACAACAGCACAGCTACTTCCTCTGTTGCATTGAGCGGTCAAATCAAACGCAGCTTTGCAGATGCTTCACCCAATCCTTCTAACAATCCCGCCACAAGCGATGACGCTCATGTCAATTCCATTCAAGGAACGATTGATAGCCAAGGTTATATTAATTTGAGCGGAAGCATTAATGCAGATGGAGAAAGTGTGCGATTTCAATGCAGCGGCAGGCTGGTCGAAGACACCGCTTCGATTTCTTGTCAAATCAGTGGAAACACTGAACAAGGCTGTTATCTTCGTTATCAAAAAAGAAGTTCTGAAACTCAAAGCCCGGGAACTGTTTCCGATACGAATCCTAACTCAAATGTTCCCGATGTTTCATCCAACACTTGTGAAGTAGAGTACACTCGCATTTCCAGCACGGATGCTGAATGCAACGATATGCTCGGCGCAGAAATCTTTCTCCAAGCCGATGACAACGTTACAATCCGAACGACTGGTGAACGACCCCAAACTTTAGGAATTTCTTACAATCAAAGTGGGGAGATTCATCTACAAAGACCCGAAGGCCGCTTCTATAGCGAAGATTGCCAAATCACTTTCACAGAAGACTTAAGACAGCTTGACTTTCGATGTTCTGCCTGGGAACGCGCAGGTGATCCTCCCTCTTGCAGCGTCAGTTACCGAGTCAACGGAGACTCTTCTTGTCTCGCGGAATAATGGAGTGGAAGTGTCCCGGATATTCCCAAAATATCCGGGGCTTTTTAATAAAAATGAAGCCCACAACCTTCAGCGCGAGATGTCGATAAGCAGGGGCTACAAACACTATGAAACAGAAGCCCAACATTTTTGAATATTTAGAATATCGATCTTTCTTGAAAGACCTTTTTGCTTTCAAGAAATCCGAGAATGCGACTTTTTCGCATCGCTCTTTCGCGCGTCTGGCGGGACTTCAATCTTCTAATTTTTTAAAATTGGTGATGGACGCCCAAAGAAATCTTTCTCCCAAAGCCATTCATCAATTCGCCAAAGCTTTCAAACTCAATAAAAATGAATCCGATTTTTTCGAAGCGCTGGTTTATTTCAACCAAGCCAAAAGCATGGAAGAAAAAAATCGCTATTATGATCGAATTTCGCAATTCAAAAAATATCATGATGCGAAACCTTTGGATGTTCACCAGTATACTTATTTTTCCAATTGGTATTTTGTGGCGCTTCGCGAATTGACTCTGTTGAAGAGTTTCAAAGAAGACACAGTTTGGATTAATAAAAAACTCAAAGCTCGGCTTCATCCCGATGAAATCAAGCGAGCGATTCGAATTCTGCTCGACCTGAAACTTCTGCACCGGGATGCGAAGGGCAGCCTTCGTCAGTCGGATGCAAAAATTAGTAGTTCTCCTGAAATGGGGATTTTAGCTGTTTATAATTTTCATCGTGAAATGATTCAAAAGGCAGGCGAATCCATCGAAAAAAGCCTGGCTGAACATCGCGATATTTCGGGCCTCACTTTAGCTCTCTCTAAAAAACAATTCGAAAAAATCCGGCTTCGTTTGAATGAAATGCGCCGAGAGATTCATGAGTTGTCTTGCGAAGAGAGCGACAAAGAGGCCGTGTATCAAGTCAATTTTCAATTATTCAACCTTTCGGAGGTGCTATGGTAGTGGCACGTTTTGTTATTCTCCTGTTTCTTCTCTTCTTCCAAATCGACTGTAGCGGACCCGGCACGGAAATCATGAATCCTCCCAGCACGGGCCAAAGTCCCATTCAAGCCCAATTTAAGAATGACCAATATTCCATCCAGCTCACCCTACCTCCCGGCTGGACCTTCGTCGAATACGGTCCTACGAAAACTCCCGGACCCGAAGCCTTCACTGACATCGATCCCGCGACCATTACGGTCGCTCATTTTCAAAAAGGTGAAAGCCGCTTTACCATTTTTTACTCCTTACTTGAAGACAGCAGCCGACTGGATCAATCTCTGTATAACTTTGTCTCCGTCCGCCATCCTGGCACAGGCTTCAGAGTGGAGACGGTGCCCGAAGAAACAAATGCCTACTTTGTTTCCATCGATGACGGGCAAATCATCAGTATTTACATATCACTAGAA
>CAZKUY010000026.1:12972-15066 GCA_964556135.1 uncultured Pseudomonadota bacterium | reverse complement strand
AATGGAGTACCACCACTTGTTTTCCGGGTCGCGAAAGATTTTATCCGTGTTCGTTCCGTCTGTGACGGTGTAGTTGCCGCTGGTGACGAAATCCTTGTCGCGGGTGACAGTGATTCCAGCCGGCAAATCCGATTCTTTTCCAGTCGCAATACCAATCGCCCGCGCATCTCGCTCCCAAATGCGAATCTGCCGTGCGGGGTCATTAGGCAACGGTGACAAAATGTGATACCCAACCTCTCCATCCGTGTTGTGAATAATCTCAACCACGATGCCTGAGACTTGCGATTGTCCTTTGGCTTTCGGAACGAAAAGAATTTCGTCGCCCTGCTTGAACTTCGCTTCCTGCTTCACTGGCTCTACGGGCTTATCGGAAGGCTTCCAAAAACTTCTCCCGTAAGCTTGGTCTGACTTTCCTTTATCTGGACCTCCAATCCACGTCCACCTTTCGGTTTCGTGCTGGTCAAACTTTTCTCCGGTCTTGCCTTCGTAAATTGCTGGTTGGAGTCGCCCACTTTCAGAATGCGTTGTCCAAACGACATCACCACGCTTAGGACTGAACGATTCAAGTCCTTTCGCTCCAGCGTAAGGCTCAACTCCGCTTGGAAGCTTTGGATCTTCAACGGCAGGCTTCGCCTCCCCCGCCACAATCCGTTGCAACTCCGCTCGAATCGCATCGTCAACCCGCACGCCAGCCATGCTCTTTGAATCAATGCCAAACAGGTTTGCCAGCGCAACCTTGACCGCGTTTGATCCGGCCTTTGACTTCGGCGGACGTTTGCCGTGGATGGCTTCGATGATGTCCTGACGCAGCGATTCGTTGGATGGTCCAAAGGCGTCGGTCTGACGTTCGTACGACAACGCCAGCATTCGCTTGGCGAGAGCGACGGGAAACTTGGGTTTTTCTGGTGTTGTTGAAACGGTTTTCAGTAACGGTTTTGGAACATCAGGCTGTGTTCCAAACAAGTATTCCTCCATTGCATCCTTTGATGCCGGAGGGATGTTGCCCGCCTTCTCAGCCTCGAACATTCGCGCGTTGAACTCATCGTTGCGAGAGCGTGCTTCGTCGAGCGCGTTCTGACGCAACCATTCTTCAACCCGCTTGAGTGTCGCCGTTGTTTTCCTGTCCGTATCTGTCTTGACCTCTGGAAATGGAGTTGTTTTACGCCCTGAACTTGTCAGCACGACTTCGCCAGATGACAGCATTCCACCGACTTCACCTTTGCGAGTTTCTGTTGGCTTCGGCTTCTGGAAAGTTTCCCACGCGCTCTTGAAGTATTCCTCTCCGAGAGTTTCAACGCCTCGTGAACGGTCAAACGCTGTGAACTGACGCCATGCTTCGTCGGCGGTCTTCGGAGGCTGCTTGCTGGCAAGCGCAGACTTAATCCAGTCGTTTGCATCTTCCTCGCGAGCCATGCGTTGCTCGAATGTTTCAGGCTTCTTCTCCAGCTCTTTCGCCTTTTCTGGCTCAACCTTCTTCAGCCCGTAATCGCTCGCCCAGTTTTCAGGAAGCTCTTTTGTGAACGCAACTTTGCCATCGGTGAAAGAATCCAAAACAAAGCCCTGCATCATCTGCGAGTTGCGTAGCCGCTCCCTGAATCGCCCAACGGTTTCACCTTCCGGCAACTGATACCAAATCAGCTTGGACTTGTCGGCAACGTCGTCCATGACCGCGTAGCCCTGAACCTCCTGCTCCGTCATCACTTCGGCTGGCAGGCGTTCGTGAAATTGTCCGGGGTTGCGGCCTTCCTCAAACATCGCTTCTTCACGCGTCCGGTATTCCTGATGACCCGACGACATGAGCTTACCATTCTCGCGCTGCCAATACGTCGTAACCCTCCAAGGTCTGCTGCCGACGTTTCGAGTCAGAGCTTTGATATTCCCCTTGATCGTCTTGCCGTTGTAATCTGTTGCCTTTTCTTCCCAGATGATTGCCTTCTTCTCGGGCTGTTCAGCAAGCCAAGCGCGAACCTTCGTTTTCCACGCTTCAACGCCGTCGTGAAACGCTTTGAAAATATCCTTACTCTTGTCCCGCGTTGAATCCAGCTTGGGATACTTGGGATATTCAACTGACTCATCTTCCGGCGTCAGAAAATC
>CAZKUY010000026.1:1888-12872 GCA_964556135.1 uncultured Pseudomonadota bacterium | reverse complement strand
AGGCGAGGCTGCTTGTCTGGATTCGATTCTTTGTAACGTGTAGTGCCAGCAACAGCGTCGTTCATCCCGACTGATAATGAGTCTCCCGGCTTAACTGTAATCAGCCTTGGAGACATGCTTGCCGTCGTATGATTCTCTACGCGGATTTGAATGAATCCATTCTTGTCGCGAGTCCATCCGGTTATGTGATTTTCAGAACCGTCTTCCGGGTTCAAAAAGCCATCAGGAACAGTGACTCCAGCCTCAGACAGCGAACGAGATTCGTTTTTTGTTTTTGAAGAACGCTTTGCCGCAGTCTCTTTTCGAGATAGCTCGAAAAATCTTTTCTGTTCCGTTTCAGATAATCCATCTTCAGACAGGTCTTTTTCTTTTAGCTTTGCAAGCTCATCACGATCCGCCTTCGCTTCCGATTCTGGACTCGGTTTCGCCTTCAACTCTGCAAGCTTCTCCTTCGCCTGCTTCAGCGTGTACTTGCCCTGAGGAAGCGTCAGGAGTTCATCATTGGTCGGAACATCGTAACCCAATTCACGGAGCGCGTCGGGATTGGACGACCATTGGTTTTCTTTTCCGTACGCGCTGTCAATCTGAACGTAGCCGGGGATTTGTTTTTCACCCAACCTCATTGGCGACTGAACCGAAACCAAAAGTTCGCTGTCTGGAATTTTGGCTGCCGCTGTCTCTGCCGCTGTGGTTGCTCCACGTCGTTTCCGAATCGCCCGTTGAACCTGAGTGCCAGATTCGGGAGTGATTGCGCCTTCGGGAGTGTCAGAACGCGGGAGAATATCAGATTTTTTCTGTGCCGCTTCCGGCAGTGTTCCAGCCAAAGCTTCTTGATTGGCCAGTTCAGCCTTCGCAGCGTCAAAAACGTCATCGTCTTTTGGAAACGGCTTGCGCCCGTCGCCGGGAAGGTTGGCAGCGCCGCCCATAACGCTACCAAGCGCCATGCCGATGATGCCCTGCTCAACCACTCCTTCATTCCACTTTTTACCAAGCGCCAGATTTTCTGCAATGGCTTCCTGCATTGATTGCGGCAATTCCTCCAAAGCGCCTTCTGTAACTGCGCCGCCGATGACACGAGTGAGCACATTGCGCTTGGCTGCTTGGCTGCTTGCTCCTGAAATCAAAATGTCCACATCTTGCAACCCCAAGCGTTGCGCTATCTTTCCACCGAGCACTGAAATCAACGCCGTTGCCGCGCCGCCTGCCGCAGCAAGCGAAGCTTGTTTTGGAGTAAGCAATCGGTCTGGAGTTTTCTGACGAATGGACTCCGCAAGCATTCCGCCTGCTATTGCACCCTCGCCTCCGGCAACCGCCACGATTGGACTCAGCTTTGGAGCTAACTTGATTGCTCCCTTACCGATGGCCGCGCCGCCGACCATTCCGGGGAGTGATTCTCCCATTATGTCAGCCAGCGCGGTTGGATTATTGAGCAGGGCTTTAACCGTTCCTGAAACGCCTTTTGCTTCAGCAATGTTTTTCTGTTGCCGCTGCAAGTCCTCAGTTTGAAGCGCATCTGAAATCGCTGCCTTGGCTGTACTGGGATCGTAACCGAAAGTGTCCTCCATCGCTTTTCCAGCGCGGCCTAGCGTGGCGATGTCAGCCAGTCCAACGACGCCTTCTCCAAGCGCAACGACTCCTTTGCCTAAAGAACCGGCTGCGTTACCAGCGGACTCCATCCAGCGTTTCGGGCTGGTCATGGTTTCAAGGAATGATTCCGTGCGCGGCTTTACCGATTCGGAAACTGGCGGGGGTTGCGGAACGAACGCGGGAGTGGCCGGATTATCTAATTCAAAATCTGGCGGCGGCGCGGCTGGCTCCGAGTCTAAAACGAAACCTTCAGGCGGAGTCGGCGTGTCGAGTTCAAAACCCGGCGGCGGCGAGATTACTTGAGGGGTTGCCATTTTCCGTTCACGTAAACGATTTTCTCGCCAGTTCTCGGATTGGTGGCAGTAATAAGCTTGGAAGATTCCATACTGCGTGGCGCAATCGGCTCCGGCTGTGTGAAATTATCGGCAGGGTACTCACTCTTTCGGAAGTGTCGCCATCCATCTTCCTTCCGGGTGTAATCCATTTTGTCAGCCAGTTCTTTCTCTCGCTGCAAACGCAACGGCCCCCAGTCTGCGCGGCTTGAAGTTATCGCCGTCTGCGGCACAAACGCGGGTGTAACACTTGGAGTTACAACTGGCGCGGCCTGCGGCACTCTTACAGCCGGGCCAACTGACGCCTGCGGAACAAGCTCGTCAGGGTGCATTCCAAACGTGCGACGGTCGCGAGGGCGGAAGAAAGCGTATTTGTCGCCGTCACGCTTGACCGACAATCCGAAGTCTTGAGCGTTCTTGGCAAGGCCGGTGAACTCGCGGTCACTCAACGCAAACTTTTCTTCCGCGATGGCAAGCTGTCCTTGAGCCTTTGCGTAAGCCGCCTTTGCGTCGGCAACAGCTTTCGTCAGTTGAACGCGCTCCGGGCTGCCAATCAGCAAAGCCTGCAATTCCTTTTCGGAAGGCAACGCTTGAAGGGCTTGCTCCTGCTGCGCGAACTCCTGCTGCGCCTTCAGATACTCAGCCTCAGAGCCGTCGCGCTTTTTACCAACCTGAAACAACGGCTTGCGAAACTCGTCAGCGAAGTTTTCAACCGTCTTGTTTTCCTCATCAAGCTTGCGCTTTTCTCGATCAACCGAGAACTGATAACGGCGTTCCTGAACCTTCAACTCGTCGCCACGTTGCTTCAGTCCAAGATCGAATCTCCGAGAGTCTTCCCACGAGGCGCGTTCACCTAGCGCAAGGTTGATTGAATCACGAGCCGCCGCGTCACGAGATTGTGCGTCACGAAGCATGGCTTCCTGCTGCGCTTGAGCCACGTTGAAGCGATAACGATTCTGGTTCTCTTGAGCCGCGTTGAAGCGCGCGATGTTCGCGGATTCGACCTGATCGTTTCTGTTTGTCCACGCAAAGCGTTGCGCGTTCAGAGCGTCAAAGCTGCTGCCGATTAGTGGAACTGTGAAGGCTGGAGGCATAATCAATAGTCAAAATCTTGCCATTCTTGTCCGGTGTAAGTCGGCGGATTACGCCATGCGTCAGTGCCAAGGTATGTCCGGTCGTCGCCGTTCCCGACGTACCCGCCGCCTGTCGGGTTGCCGTAGCTCTGATACGTCGGCGCGGCGAATCGCCGGGTCATGTACGCCTGCTGTTCGGGAGAATAGCGGGAAAGATTGCTGGCGTAGGTTGACGCGACAGTTGGTCGCCCTTCAGAGACTCCGCTGGCCACGCCGGGATTGTATGTCGGCTGCCGGTACGTGTTCGGTGCGATGGTCGGATAGTTTCCAGTCCCCATGTTGTAGCCAACCGTGGGAGTGATCGGAACGCCTTGCGTGTCCTGCAAACCGCGATACCGGCTGTTTTCTTCAAGCTGCGCAATGCCACCAAGGTTGGCGATGTGACGTGAAAGAATCTCCTGCTGAATCTGCGCTGGCAATCCAAGTGAGCGAATGTAGCTCTCCGCCTGAGCGCGGGACATGCCAGCCACGGAAAGTTCAACCTGCTTGATTTGCTTCTCCGTGTCAGCGTTGCGTTCGGACAGGTATCGCTCGCTCTGATATTCGTTCCCAAGCGTAGCCGCGTCACGATTGGCGTACTCGCGCTCCAAAGGCATCTCGTAATTCGTCAGCAATCCCATGCGCCGGTTCACACGGTCGAGTTCAAAAGGAAGGTAGGCTTCGGTGATGGCACGATTCGTCATGCTTAGTTCGCTGCTACCAAGACTCGTCGGCGTACCACTGCCAGCCTTGTAACGCGAAACTGCACCAAGGTTTCCTGCTGCGAGACGACGAGCAATCGCTTCCTTGGCCGTCGTAATTTCAGAATCGTTTCTCCGGTACGCTTCATCCATCAACGCCCGTTGGCTGGCTTCATACTCGGCGTCAGCGGATTCGTAGCGGCTGCCGATGTCCCGGCTGCGCGTGGCAAAGTCGGCGTTGGTCTGGCGGAGATTGTCGGCAAACGGTTGCGTGTTGAACGATTGCTGCTCGCGTTGGAACGCTTCCTTGTTCATCCCCTGCGCGGCCTTCGCTTCGTTGAAGAAATCCTGCCAGCCTTTGGTTGTCGTTGCGGCCCCCTGCTTGAACGAGTCCATCAACACGTTCGTTGCGCCGGCAACCTCTGGGCTTTTGATGACTTCAAGCGGTTGATAGCGGTTTGGATCGTTGGGGTCTGGCGGAAGCGGAACCGATGGGGTTGGCTGGCCGCTCAGGGCTTGGTGGAATTCGGCCCACGGCGCGTTTGGAGTGGAGCTATTCCAAATCGGTTTTCCAAAAGGTGTGGTGCGAATCTGCCGGATCGTCGGAAACCTGCTTGCCAAGTCAGGCGGAGTGACTGGACTGTACCGCGTTGTTGCCGACTGTGGAACGCTCGAAAAGTTGGTGTATCTGGAAATGCCTGCCATAAATCATCATCCTGTTCGTTGTAAAGTTGTATTGAGCTTTTCCAGCCATTCCTGCATTGCCTGATGGTTCCGTTTGTTCCACTCCGCCAGAGCATCAGCGGTTACGACGCGGCTTCCGGTTGGGGTTGGCACGAACGGGATTGGAGGCAGAACTACGCCGGCCATGTTTTGCCCGCTTGAATCAATCCGTGACGCGCCATTCGCCATGCCCGACTGATACTATGTGACGGAAATCTTTACAAGTTAAGATTTTGGAGTCAGTTAACGCCAAACGTCTCAAACGCCATGCCTTCGTCGCAGCAAACGAAGGTCATGGCGAAGACCGGGGCCCACCACTTTTCACAGACTCCGGGGACTTTCCACACGCCAAGCTGCGCTGACGTGCATTGCTCAATCGTGTCCGTTAACGGTTCACGAGGAAGCCAGACGTTGAGGCTTAGAACATCGTCAACGAATGGGTCTATGGTGTGGCAGGGGTCTGGATTCACGGAAGAATAAACCAGTCTTCCGATAGCACGTCAGATTGGCTTGCGAGCCATCCGGTCAGAACCTTCTTGTCCGCCGTCATCATCCGAATGCTACCAAGACATTCAATCTCGCCACCGTTCGATTCCGCGACGGCTTTCAGGTGTGGCTCGCGACACCATTCAGCTTTTACCATTGCGGAGGGGAGCAACCACAGGTACATGCCACGTCCGTTCCAGCCGACGCGAGTTACGCGTTTGCCCTGCTTCAACGCTTCGATGGCTTGACCGAATGTTACTGTTTCGTTGGGGTCTTCAGTTGTCAGTTTCATGTTTTTCTTTCGTTGTTGGTTTTGGTTTACGGAAATTCAATCCTGAATCTCAGCGGCGCGGGCCGCGCGGAGTTGCTTCAAGGCTGCGTAGTCATCGCGGTAAGCAGTCAGGCTGGCTTCCAGTGCGATGTTGTCAGGAAGGCCGAAAACGCGACGGACAATTTCAGATTCTTCGCGGTGACGACGAGCAATCGCAAAGATGTCGTGAACCTCTGACGTGTGGCAGCCTTCGCCCATCACGGCGTTGTGAAGCTCGATGTAGTTTGCACGCTGTCTTGAAAGCGCGTCCTCCGCTTCCACTGCGCGTTTAATCTGAGTCTCGCAAGCGGCAACCAAGTCGTCATAAGCCTTTCTCAAGGTTAGTGGCTTCATCAACTGACCGTCGTTCGGACACACTTCATTAAACGGGCTGTTGTCCGCTCCAATGTTTCCAGACTGAACATAGAGCACAGACTTTTGCAAAGTGAATCCGCACTTCTCGCAATACCAGCATCCAGCGAAGTGCTTGTTCGCTTCTTGAAGTTCTGCTGTGGCGTGAAAAAGGTCGTAGCGCAGGGATTTTATTTCCTCTGCCGAGAATGGAAACCATTCCTCAAGCGAAGCATTCTTTATCCACTTCTCGTAGTGATAAATAGCTGGTTGAGCCGCAGCTAACTGAGATTCCAACATGTGTATTCGCTCCGCGTATTGCCGCACACTGTCGGCCCTGAGTTGACGTGAGGTTTCTTCCTCCGACAACACTGGTTCAGAGGGTATCGGAGATTCATCTTCGGGTGAGTTCATAGTTAAAACAGTTGTGAGACAAACGGTGTGCCGTCGTCGTTCGTGCGGTTGATGGTGTAGAGGAAATCAGAGGATTCTTCAAAGCCAAGTTTATCCATGTCTGGAATTCGCTCTGGCCGGCCCTGAAAATCTCGGCACTGAATCGCCAGCTTAACATCATCGTGCGAATTGAAAAAGTTCAACCAGTGTCGGCAATACGTCTGATTGCTCAACACTCTGGCGATGCGTTGTAGTTCCGTGGCGGTCATTACAAAATCCCGTCGAGGAATTTAATGCAGTCGTTCCAGTTCGCTTCTGCCACGTCGCTAAGGAACACGCAGTTATCTGAACATTTTCCATGCTCTTGCAGAATGTTAACTGCCTCATCTGCGTCCATTCCGATTTCTTCCACGAATGCTACGAGTTGGTTTGGTTCGCTCATAATTATTTCAAAAGTTTCGGATTCAGTTTCACAAGTTCTCCCGGCAGACAGGTGAGCACGTCATAGCGCAGATAGTCGCCACGGTTGACCAGCTTGCGCTGGCGTTCGTACAGCTTCAGGCGAAGGTCTTTCGGGGATTCTTTCACGACTGCCCCTTGATTTTCGCCGCGAGCCTTTCCAGCAACATGACGGTGCATCCGGCGCACAGGTCTGGGTAATGATCTTTGTTGTTGTCTTTCGTCAGGTTCTCGGCGCGAACAACCAAGTGGAATGTGAACGTCGGTGTCCAATTTCCATCAGTTGGAGAAATGCTACCAGAAGTGTGCTTGAGTCCTCGCCACTGCTTGTTCATCTGTTGAAACGTCTCGGACTGCAACGAATCAATCGAAGGCTCGCCGCAAATATCGCAAAAGTTCTTAGTCATATTTTTATTCAAAGTTGAAACACCGTTTTGTTTGTTGATCTTCCGTTGTTTTCTCCCGCTGTTTTTTACCAAGGCGGATGTCCAGTTCGTCTCGCAATGTTTTTTGAACCGGCTCCAACTCAAGGCAGAATTTTTCCGCCGCCTCTCCCGTGTATCCCAAGTCGCAAGCTTTGATGGCGGTTCTTGTGGCAACTTTCTTGAGCGCGTTTATCAGATGCCTTGTCTCCATGTCCCGAACGAGAATCTGCCGCGTGTAAACCGTCTTACCGCTATTGGATTTCCCGTCAGCCATTGTCCAGATTTCCTCCGGCTTGGCGTTTGCCAAAGCAACGGGGTCGCTCTCCACGATCTTGCGCGTGATGAAACGACCGTCAGGGAGTCGGACAACTTTGTTCATTTTGTCCACCACTTCGGAATTGTTCCGCCTGCTTTCACCAAGAACAAGTGACGCATGTTCGCCACGTTCACGATGTCTTTGTCGGGCGGGTAGAACTCCACCGCACAATAGTCGCCGTAGCCGGCCTCGCGCTTGAGTCGCATCAGTTCATCCCATGTAATGCCTTCCAACCAATTACCTTCCTTGTCGCAATCCGTGCGGTTCACGCTGAGGCGTCGGGTTGATCTGTCGGCTGGTGAAAACACCTGAACCAGAAAATCTCTTGAGCGCAATACCTCAAGCCGAACTTCGTCGTTGGTTAAATCGTATGGGCCGGCGCTGTCGGGCCATAGTGTATTCGGAACCGCAACAAGATGCTTTGGATGATTCCGGTTCTCGCGCCGCAGTTGAGCGCGTTGTTCTTTGGTTGGTTTCATCAGCTTGGTTTCCCTTCCGTCAACTGCTTGAAATTTCCACCCTTGAGATATTCGTAATACGTTTGCTGTCCATCCCAAACGTAAGGCAGGAACACTTGCAGCGCATCTACCTGATTCGTTTGAATCAAGCTCAACTGAACTTCAACCCAGTCCTGCATCAACTTCCAAGCGGTTCGTTGTGACTGCTCTTTCAATTGCTGAATGCCGCGCGAAGGAAACTGCTTGCGCATTACCAAAAACACAGCGTCAGGATTCGCCGGCAGCTTTATGATGTGAGATTTTCCGTCACGCAAAATCATAAATTGAACGGCGGTGACGATTCCGTTGGGGCCGTATTCCTTGGCGATGTGGGTCGCCCCAAAAGAAGCAATAGATTGCTCAATGTTGTTGATCGTGCGGAACACAGGCACGCTGCTGGTGTAGTTTTTGAGGTTCATGTTGGTTGAGTTGAGTTGTCGAATTCATAAAACAGACTGCAAGTTTCCTGACACACCGGACATTCCAGTTTCGTCAGTGGTGTGTCTGATAGAACCGCCGCTTCCCAGACGTTGCCGCACTTCACGCAACACGCGTTTCCCATCGTGTAGCCCTCTTGGATCATGCGGGTGAATAGTTCATCGCGGGTTGGTTGTGGCGGGATCATGGCTACTCCATCCACGACAAACACCCTTCGGTTTCGCAATTTCCCCAGACGTGCCCATTTAAGCTGGCGTGCGTCATGTGAAGCTTTCCGTTGCACGCCGGGCAAAACTCAACACCTTTCCAGTTTGTGCCTTTGTGCTCCTTCTTGATGCGGGCAATCAACGGAAGTGTGAGTTTGAATCGCTTCAATCCGTCTTCAATCTGGGTTTGGTGTAGCGCGATTTCCTCGTCAGTTGGTTCGGTGAACTTATCACACGTCGCTTTCTGTTCAATGCACGCGAGTTGTCCGGCACTCAATCCAGTTCCGCTGCCGTCATGCCGTGAACGTTTTCCAAACGACAAATTCCACTCCTTGGAGTCACACGGAATGCGGAACGCCAACCCATGCCTGTAATCCTCGCCCGGTTTCGCTGCGGCCTTCGCCATCGCTTCAGGATCAAGCCCGAGAGCGCACACGATTTTCAGTCCTTGATGACTGCAATGTTTACAACGGCCCTTTGTCATTTTGAGTTTCTGGTTGAGTTGTTATCTGCTTAAACTTTTCCTCCGCCTTCCGCAGCACGGCTTGAACCGTGTCTTCCGCGCGTTGCTTCATGCGGTCGAGTTCGCCAGCTTCGGAATTCCACATCCGCTCAAGGCGGCGGGATTCGGTGTTGGAGAGGGGTTTCATGTTATTACTTAATAGGCTCATCATCTGCCATCACTTCCTCGAACGTCGGATAGCGCCCATGTTCCAACTTGAAAGCGCGGCGGAAGTTAACGTAACCATTCCAGCATGGACGGCACGCCCATCCGTGTTTGTCCCACGGTGGAGACTCAAGATTCATTCCACCACACAAAGCACATGGTTTACGTCTCCGCTTCATATCAGAACGGGACCGAGTCATCATCAATCGGATTCGGCTCAGTTGGTGCCGGCGCAGGACGACTGCGTTCCTGCCGCTGCTCCCCGC
Source organism: uncultured Pseudomonadota bacterium (assembly GCA_964556135.1). Taxonomy (GTDB): domain Bacteria; phylum UBA10199; class UBA10199; order JADFYH01; family JADFYH01; genus CAYPXN01. The sequence continues at coordinate 3,603 of CAZKUY010000026.1, read as the reverse complement.
CCTGCCGCTTGAAGATTTTCGCGTTGCCGAGGATCGCGCCTTTGATGCCTTTGGCTTTGTCCTCTTTGGACACGCTTTGGACAATCATGTAATGGTTTCCGTAATTGTCCTCACCGTCGCGGTTTGGTAACAACACAACGTCGAGGTATGTTCCGTCGCGGCCCTTGAACATCTTGTCCTTGGCAATCTTCGACACGTTTATTTTTCCGAATATGAGTTCAGGCATAGGTTTTCAGTCTTTCAGTTTACCGCAGGAAAGCATCGGATCATCGTCGTTGGTCGGCAGAACATTGGCTTTCAACGCCGCCTTCAACTCGTTGGCCAGCGCGTCAATTTGTTCGTCGGTTTCCACAACCCACCGCTCCGTGGCAAGGCGGACAAAAGTTCCGGCGCCAGAGTCCAGTGATTCAATCTCCAGATATTGCTGCGCGTATGGGTCAGCTTGTTGATCGTCGCCGGATTGGACATAGCGCCGCAAAACGGCTTGGCCGAGTTTGGTGTTACTCATTTCTCAATCCTCACAATTTTGAAGCCGGCCTTCTTGAACGCTTCATGCAGAAACGACTGGCCGCAGTTTGTTCCAAGCCACTGAATCACTGTGGCGACAACCCAACGCTCTTTTGGTTGAATGATGTGTGAAAAGCTCGCCATTCTGTGTCCGAAAGTTGGATGTGGTATTCCAAACAAGTCCTGCAAAATTCCCTGTCCGAAATTGATGTGGCTGCGTGGCACATTGTCAGATTCCCATTGGTCAGCCAATGCTTTTTCAAGCGGGTTGAACTCGGTGCGTTTGTAGTAATCGCCACGGTCGGGGTGTTCTGTTTTCATTTCTTGTTTTTCAGTTCTTCAATGATCCGGTCAGCAGAGCGGTGAATTTCCGAAGTGATTTTATTTTCGATAAATAAAGCCACGGCAGTTATGTAAACCAAAAGGCAATAGTATAAGATAAGCATAGGTCATTCGTTGCTGTGTTGGTTTCGGGGTTGAGGAATGTCGGCGTCGGAAACGCGGGCGCGAGCTACAAACTTTGTGTACGCTTTCAAAAACGTCAGCGGCACCGTTACACCGCGAGGCCCGTTGCGATTCTTCTGAATCACCAAATCAACCGCCTCACCTTCCTCATTCTCTGGCTGATCTTTGACGCGCCTCAATTCCCACACGCCGTCCGAGTCCTGCCCAATCGCGCGGCTTTCACGCAGCTTCCCGTCGTCGTTCAACTGAGAAGGGGCAACCACTGGTTTCCGCAATTCCTTGGCGATGTCTTTCAGCCCGCTTGAAATAGAAGCCACTTCCTGTTCACGATTGGCCGACTTTGACACGTTCGCGTGAACACGCTGAATGTAGTCCACACCGATCATGTCAATGTCGTACTCCTGATTCATCCGGCGAGACTCCGACTTGATGCCATTGATGGTTTGCACGTCGTCAATGATGTAAAGCTTGGCCTGACGCGTGCGTGAAGCGGCACTGGTGAGCTTTGGAAAGTCCAGTTCCGCCATGTGGCCATTGGCAATGTCACGCAGGTTGACACGCGCATTTGAGCACAGGAAGCGAGTCACCAGTTGTTCCGCTGTCATCTCCAGTGAGAAAACCAAGGCAGATTTACCCTGATTGATAACAATGTCCTCAACCATGTTCATCAACAGCGAAGTTTTCCCGACCGAGGTAAACGCCGCTGGCACGATCAAATCTCCGGGACACAATCCGTCAGTGTA
>CAZKUY010000026.1:0-1788 GCA_964556135.1 uncultured Pseudomonadota bacterium | reverse complement strand
GTGACGTTGGAAGCTGACGGCACCGAATCTTGCAACTGGTTGAGATAAGGGATGCCGCCGATTTGTTCAAGCAACCCGCGATCCTTCAAAACTTGATGGATGGTGAGCACGTCAATCGCCTCGCGTGCTTCAAACATTTCGACCAACACCTTCCAGATTTCCTGATTCCTCAAGTCATAGAACGCGTCTGGCCGCTCCCCAATGCGGTCAATCGTCTGGTCAATGCAATCTTGCGGTGAAAGCAGGCAGCAACCCAATACGCCGCGCTCCATGTCCTCGGAGTGTGGCGGAAGCCGGTCAAGGCGAAGCTCGGCTGGCTGGCGCTGGCTACGACGGGCGCGCTTTAAGTCAACCCCATCTCCACTGCCGTTGACTGGCAATGCTGTCTCGAATGATTCAACCGCGCTCATAGGTTGCCATCCATGATGACCCCTCGTGAGTCACGGCCCGGAAGGCGGCGCTCTGGAGTCGCGGAAGGAACGGCACGCGCCAAGTCAATCGCCCCGCTCCAACCATCCAGCAACTTACCCAACGTCTTTGGAAACCCGCTGAACTTTGCATCAGCAGGCGGAAGCGAGTCCTTGAACTTCTGAATCTCCCCAAGCTCGAACACCGCGTCCGGTCGCCGGCACACCGTCGCCAAAGCATGTTCATCCTCGTAGCTCCAAGGATCAGTCGGCTTCCGACCAAACATCCTATTGAGACGTTCACGGATGATTCCAAGTGTTCCCCAGCCACCATCTCCCCCCGCACCCCCCTTCTTGTCCTCTTCCTTATCCTCTTCTTGTCTTGTCTTGTCTTGAAGGGTAGTTACTACCCTTCCTAATGGTGGACTACCTTTATGTAGGATAGTAGGAACAAGGGTAGTTGACGGTTGGGTGTTAGTAGGGTAGTCAATCCCATGCGCTTGAAGCAATTCAATCACCCGAATGTGAGGCGTGCAGTTCGGAGAAAGCTTCCCGTACTGAAACGGAATGAACTTCACAATCCAATACTTCCCGCTTTTCAACCGCTCCAGCCGGCTCTCAAGTTCTGCGACATGATTCGGCTCTATCGTTTCTCCGATGTCGAACGACGCCGACTCAAGATCGAGGTCAATAACCCCGGCATTATCGCAGTTGTCGGTTAACCACCCCCACAACAGTTTCGCCCGGCTACTCAGCTTCCGATACCACGGGTCGCGCCACTTGCCTGTTTCGGTGAATCGTTTCATTTTGTGGGTGATTTTGAATCCGCAGCCTTTTCCAAACACGCTCGAAGATCATCACTCGCCGCCATCTGCATCGCGTGATGGCTCGGGCCGCTGCACAAAGGCAGGTAATCCGTCACTTCGCCGTCACCTAAAACCATGTCTCGCGAGCTTTCAGTGAAATCAGCCAGTGTTTCGATGTGAAAACAACGTTGCTTCACCGACCAGAGCAGCATCCAGATGTCATCAGGATCAACTCTAACTTGAACGCGCCACTGGTATTCTTCAGGGCGATGCCACGCTGCATTTCCAACGTCAGCCACAACCCAAACATCGTTGGTGTGCGGGCTTTTCACTTCAACGCTTTGACCAAGGCAGTAAGCCTTCAACGCATCAGGAAACCCAAGGTCGTTCAGTGCTTTTGCGGTGTCTCTTAACATGCGATCCTCCAAGTCTCAATCCACACCACCAAACCAGATGGTGAGACAACGCAGCCGCCCGAAGGAGCTTTGATGAGGTCATCAAGCCTGATGGCGTGGATTGAAAGTTGTTGGTTCATTTGACTGCGTTACCGTCCGGGTCTCACACCGGGCCGAATT
>CAZKUY010000025.1:7447-16272 GCA_964556135.1 uncultured Pseudomonadota bacterium | reverse complement strand
TCTCTTCCACTTAAATCGCTGCGTTGTCTCGAAAGCGGATCGGTCGACGCATAACAAGATCTTCCGTAAATATCTTCGCCGCATTGAGAGAGGCTGAAAAGGTAAGTGTAAAGATAAGCGCCACGCAAATCTTCAGGCAGATGCCGATAGGCATAATAGGCGATATCTAAATCTCGAGGCGTTATGTTGAGAGGATAGTCTGCCATGAAAATTCCTATTGTTCTCTGATCCTCACTTGTAAAGGTCCTGGACCTTGTTGATCTAAACGCTGTCTAAAAATTCTACCGAAATTTTCAAATCCTGATCCGCTGAAAGGCAAATTATCGGAGTACAAAACATAGGGTCCGACGTTCTGCATGGGTAATAGATAACCGAAGGCTTGTGCCTGTCCTAGGTCGACAAAGGTACGCAGCAGAAACGATCCGTAGATGATTTGGTGGGTCCAATCGATACGGGAAGGTTCGAGCGAGCACCATTGGGTGGCAGAGAGCAAGGGCGTATCAAAAACTCGACCGCGTCCATCTCGAAATGAAATATCGGAACTTCGATCGCCTACCAGACAGAAAAGTCCGTCGAGCATTTGAGTTTGAAAATCATAATGAAGTCGAGGCGCTCGAAGGCGAGCATCGACATCTAATCCACTCACTTCTGGAATTCTATCCGTTTGCCGACTCGCCTGAGCGAGCGCCGGAAAAGCCAGGTGACGCGCACCCACATGTAAATTCAAGTTTTCAATTCCTGCACTTTGCATGGTTCCCGCATGTTCATTCCACTCAACACGCAAAGGATGATCAAAATAATCTTCTTGGCGAATGCAAACAGGTCCACGCACGGTTCCGGGATGCCTACCCCCTTCATTGATACAGGCACTCAAACGACTCACTTCCACTTGCGTATTTCCTGCAGGATTGATTCGTTGAGAAGCCGCGACTTCTAAATTCACGGGCGCCACATGAATGTTACCTAAAGGACTTGAGAAGAGAGCTTGATCCCCATGCAGCGCCACTCGGTAAGAGCGCGAGCAAGGATCTGACGAGGATTGTTGCGTTTGAAACTCTAGATTCGCTGCAGTATCGATATAGCCTTGTGCTCCACGCAGAGTCGCATTGACGGCCATTTGAAAATTTGAAAGATGGGAGTCGGGCCGATAAACGGGCGCTTCCGAAACTCTCTCCGAAATAGCCTCAATGGTTTCAGCTAAACTGCGATCATCCAAGGCATAAACCGTTTCCACTAAGCTTTCCGATGGACGCAGAGGTAAAAAACTAGTCGCATTAAATCCCCTGTAATTGGGCATTAAACTTTGTTCTCCGGATAATTGGATTTGAAAACCCTGCGCTCCGTTGAGATTTTCACGATCACTCGCCGTGAATCGCAGCGCTTGCAACCAGGGAGTCACCGCCGTCGCACCCGCAGCTTCTGGCCCCACTTGAAGATCTTGTAGATTAAAAAAAGTGCTCCCGCGCTCAGGCTCGAGTCCTCGTTCACTTTGCACTAAATTTCCAAAAGCGATGAGGTTGGTGGAAAGATGAATGGGCGCGCCGCCGCCTTCTTGCTCCACCTGCATTTCCAAATGCAAATTCAAACTGTAAACCCAATGATTATTTTCCTGACGAACTGAAAAACCCGGTGGAACATTTCTGCCAGCGATGGATCTTGAAATTCCGTCTTGAGCTCGGCCACCCAAGACATGCAAGCTGCCGCGTTGAGACGGATCACTTTGCATCAGATCAAAAGGCCGCAGTTCGGCTTGAATGTTCGACACCTGTAAATCTAAGGGAATCCCATTCAATTGCACATGCGCTGAAGTGCGGCCGAGATGCAAAATACCGGGCACGAAAATTCTTTGAAAAGAAACACGTTCATCAAGTTGGAGGGTTTGTAATTCCCCATGAAGCAGATTGAGATGGAGATTCAATCGATTGGCATCCCCTTGTTGATCAAACTCCGCTAAAAAGTTTGGTAATTGAATGCGTGCCGGACGAAAATCCCAATTCAATCTCACCGATGGTAAATTTTCTGGGGGAGTGGGTTGTTCTTGAGCCTGATCCGATTTCAAGCTCGATAAAAGAATAATATCTTCGTACAAGGCTTGCAAATCGAGAGTGCTCGGTGCGTGGCCTGAAGCGATATTGCGCGCGAGTACAGAAAGATAGGGAATGGTTCTCAGGTTTCGTTCGTAATATCGGTGTTGCAATTCTCGAGTGCGTCGATCGACGGGGCGCGAAAGATTGTTCAAATAATTTTCTCGTTCATTACGATCCGATAAAACTCGATATTGGCCGGCATTCAAAAGTGTCCCGGAATCTTGCATGTAAGCGACCGGAATCATTTCCATGCCGATTTGTCTTTGGATGGCTGCAGGTCCCACCAACCAATTCGGAATAAAACTACGATTGGTTCTTAAATTTCCACGATCGAAAAAAAACTCCACTCCACCGATGGGCAGATTGGTCACTTCAAGCAGTGGGCGTGAATTCAAAAGTAATTCCATTCCTCTATTTTGCACATGAACGATGAGATGATTTTCGGAAGTGAGTGTTCCCATGCCTCCAGCGCCAGGGGTAATGTCTGCGGTGAGCGAACCTTCGTCTAAAATAAAAGGAGATTGATGTCTGCGTTCCACTTGAAGAAGTCTGGCCGTTTGCAAATTCGCATCTTGCCACCAGCGCACTTGTTCGGCACTTCCGTGAGCAATCGCATCTCGAATAAAAGGAATCGGATGAGCGAGAGGACCTGGCACTTCGTGAGAACTGGATCGATTCGGTGTTGTTTGATGGCAGTTTTGACAAGATTGAGGATGGACGGGTATCTCCGGTCGAGCGACCACAGGCAAAGCAGGCAAATTGGGGCAGAAATCAAACCATCCCATTCGAAATAACCCTTCCCTCTTCTAATTGTGCGTGCCCCTTGAGTATTTTTTATCGTTGAAGGTGTGAGGAAGTTGCCAAGATTTAGACTTTTTTAACCAAATAGTTAAAACGCAACGCGTCATGAATTAAAAAAGAGGAAGAGCAAGGCCAAGACCCAAGTTCATAAACAAACCATTCTCACTTGCGCCTATATCGATTGTTATCCCTGCCCCCATCCTTCTTAAAAATCGGTAATCGAAGGCCGTATGCAAGACTAAACCAAAAGCACCACTTTCATCTCCTACTTTGAACAGGCCTAATACGCCTACCTCTAAACCAATCCTTGGATAAAAATGATGGAAGTCATGTTGGTTCATACGCCATCCTACCCCGGCTCTCACTAAGTGACGATAAGGTGCGTCCCCTGTCGTATACTGGTAACCTCCCAAAACAAAGAATCGATGCATCTCGGCTTGCACTGTGCTTCGAGATAAATAGTTTCTTCCTCCCACCACTAAGCTCAAGTCGGCTCCTGTATAAAAAGAAGCTTGCGGAGGATGCATTGCATCCCTTGAACCCGAAGACCAAAGATTCAAACCCGCTCTCGGCTGAACAATCACATCCAAAGGTAAATTAGTTTGAGGACGCTGAGGATAAATCCTACTCAATCGCGCACGAATTTCCTCAATTGGAATTAAAATATTTCTAGAGTTTTGATTGTGATTACCCGATAAAATAATTTCCACTCCCCGCGCACTCAAGCGTGCTTGTGGAAATAGATTCAAAACTGCATTCCAAAAAATTGTCGTACTGGGTTGGTGAGGATTCGTACATCGTTCCGTTCTTTGATTCGAAATCCCGGACAACAAGAAACCTGCGATTCCTAGAGAAGGATTATTATTGGTGTAATTCGTAGATGAAACACAAACTCTATTGAAAATATTCAAATCAATTTCTGGCGCTGCTTGAAAAACTAAATCTTCCTCACGTTGAGGAAATCTTTGTCTATAAATCAAATGGTTTACAATGTCTTCTTGAGACAAAACTGAGACTTGTTCGAAGGCTCTCTCTAAACGCGCGAAAAAAACATTTGAAACTTGATCCCGGTGAGAAGCCCAATAATACGAAACATATCCGGATAAAAAAGCTTGCCGCATCGAAGGGAATTCGAAGTGAGCTCCAGCAAACTGACGAAGCACATGCTCAGAAAGAAGATGATCGGTACTCGACGGGTGCAAAACATTTTCTTGATCAATGGCTTGGTAGATAGAATCAAATTCATCAAAGGCAATGAAAGAATCATTACTTTGAGCGCGATGGATGGCTTCACGAATATTCATTGAATGCCCTATCTAAAAAGTTCGGAAAATCTAAAAGATGTTGTCAAAGAAATACCCGCTAGAAAGCCTTGCGACCCGCCCCCCACCTCCACAGTGGGGCCCATGGAAAACCAGCGAGCGGGTCTCCAATCGAGTCGAACTTGAGCCAAAAGACCATAAATATTCTCAGCACCAAAACCCAACATAGCTACCAAACCCACCATCAATCCACCCACAGAATGTCCCTCTTGAAAACTATCATGCCCCTCCATGCTGTATCCAAATCCGGCTCTAAGCACATGCGTTGGTAAAGGATCTTGGCTTCGATACAACAATTGATAGCCCGCTAATAAATATAAGCGGTTGGCTGTTAGTGCTGAGCGATCTAATGGGTCTTGATAAATGCGACCCCCTAAACTCAAAGTAAGATCAGCATTGCTCGAGAAAAAACCAATCGCCGGATCATATCCCGACAACACACCGCCTGCAGACAAATTCAGTGCTAAATGAGGGGATAAAACTCTTCTAGGATGTTCTCTTAATGAATTTTGAATTTCATTGCGAATATTGGCTAAGTCTACATGTTCAAGCCTGGCCCTTTGGCCATTCGAGCCTTGTAAAACGATATCGATTCCTTGAGAAGAAAGCGTAGCGTCAGGATAAACACTCAACACTGAAGAGAAAAAAGCACGCATATTGGGAGTGTCGGGCGACTCACAACTTCCGCCACCTCTGCCACTTGACAAGGCTGACAAAACAAGTCCTGCCGCAATTCCACCTGCTGAAGAACCAAAACCTGGCAGGGAGGGAGATGAAGATCCTCCGCTACAGGAATCCTGGCGGCGAAAATGAGTTTCTCCAAGTTGTAAGGTGAAATGTGAGGTTTCTATCGATCTGCCAGAAAGTTCATCCAAAAGCTGATAGCGCGCTCGAACCGAAAGTTCTCCAAGACGTTCTCTAAAACGGGAAAAAAAGGAATCTGTCACCCGAGAAAAGTTCGACCAATATTGAGAAGCCACGCCTCTCAAAAACAAATCTTTCTCTGCAGGATTTCTGAAGTGCGCGTAATTAATTTCTCGTTCGAGATAAGCGGTAATCGGCACCCCAGCTTCATAAGTATAACCAGATGCATTTTCTTCGATGGCTTCATAGATGGACAGAAATTCATCTTGCGTAACCAAACCATCATTTCGTTCCGCATGTCGAATAGCATCAAGGATATTCATACTTACTCCTTCGTGCGCCCCACGAAGGTTCTATTTTTTGGAACTTGTCGGGTTCGCTCACACGAAGTTGTGAAAAAATCAAAGCATTTTGAAAAAAAAAGCCCCCTGTAAAAACAGGAGGCTTTTGAAATTTCAACTCGGATGTTTATGGCTTTTGCACCGGTGGAATCGCCTGAACATTGGCCTTTGCAATTTTCGCCAAAGTTTTGCGTTTTCCGCTGCGTCGTCCCCAGATGTAACCCCAAAGTAATCCAATGAGGAAAACACCCAAAGCCGGTCCAATTACGTAGATGATTAGTAGTTTTGCTTTGGTCACAAAACTCATCGACGAGAAAGCGGGCGTGATCAAGCTTTCACCACTCGATGTACTAGCAATGCTTTGATTTTGTACAATCGAAGTACTTTGAGTGCCAGCAGGCGGTGGTGTTGCATCGCTATTGCTTGTGGGAATATTTGTAGTGACCACGGGGGGAACCGTTCCTGGCTGATATCCTGGAGGCATCGCACCATTCCCTGGTCCAATCGATAATACATAGGGAATATCGCCTCCACCCGGTGAATAAGGTTCTTTGATGCGCATGAAAACATAGCCAGGCTTACTCGTAAAGAAAGGCACGGTCGCTGCCGCCCCTTCATTTGGAGATCGTCCTGAGGCAAGCTCAACACCGTCAGCATCCACGAGAACCACGGTTATATTCGCCGTTTGAACTAAGGGACGTACTTTCAACTCATAAGTTCCCGCTGGAAGATTGATTTTGAAGTTATCTTGAGCGTCATTTCCGCTCAAAAAGTTTTTATCGTAGGTGCCTTGCTGAATTTCAATCGCCGATGCATCCGTATCGCCGGCATCTCTATCGGTGTTGGCATCGGTTTGAGAAACCAATTCCACTTTGAAGCGATTGTCTTTATTTTGACTGTCGTAAACACTACCTACTAAGATGTAATATTTTCCGTCTTGTCCTGTCGCAATCGGGACTTCGATGGATTTTTTGCCGTTACGCTCTCCAATCACATCCACTCGCTTTAACTCTGTGCGTTGAGGACCATTCACCGCAATACCCGCATAAGGGCTAGTGTTTACTGTGGCTTGTCCGCCTTGAATACCCACACCATTCTCGCCTGTTTCGACGGTTGCAACCAATTTTTGACCGGGCTTTACATCTACAGAGAAATAGTCGAATTGATTTTGTCTTTGATGATGATCTAAGCGGAGCAATTTACCAGGCGCGATGGGAACCGCCGTTTCGAAAGAGTCTCCGCCACGGATTGCGTCGCCATACACGCTCTGCTCTTTTTTCACTAATAAAGCGTCTTGGGTAAGTTGTTGCAAAGAGCTGGTGAGAGAAGCCGCATCGCGAGCATCTTTATACTGACCGCCCGTTGCTGTGCTAATGCCTTCCAACTGAGCTTTCGCCGCTCCATCTACATCGATACCAATCGTATGAATTTTAACTTTGAAGCCTTTTGCGATTAAGGCTTTTGCTACGGCGACTGGATCACCACCGCAGCTTTCTTCACCATCACTGACTAAAATAATAGCCGCTTGTTCATCGGCTCCCGCACCAAAATCTGTAGCGGCCTGCTCAAGTGAATATGCGATGGGCGTTTGTCCAAGAGGTTGAGCGGAGTCTACCATCGCTTGAATCTGCGCTTTATTCACAGGGCCAAAGGGAATGACGAGTTGAGAATCTTTACAGCTACCCGCTTTGTCTGTTTGAGGAACACGATGTCCGTACATGCGAAAAGCGACAATGCTGCCGTCAGGAATACCTGCCAAAGCTGCAGCCACAGCCTTACGGGCTGCTTGAATGCGGGTTTCACTGCCCAACATTTTGTTCATCGATCCACTGACATCCAGGATAATTTCAGTTCGAGAAGCGGCGTGAAGAATTGGAGAAAGGAATAAAGTGAGGAAAGAAAAAAGTAAGGCTATCTTTTTCATGAATCAAACTCCCATTAGAAATTTGCGATTTACCAGAATGCGGTTTTACCAGAATAAAAAAAAGGAGCAAACGAATTTGCTCCTTTAAATATTTCGTAGGGGCGACGCATGCGTCGTCCTTATAGTTTTAAAATTATTTACCGGGACAAGGCACGGGGTCACATTTCATTTTACCATCGGGTCCACGATAACATTTTTCACATTTTGCAGTGCCCTTGTCATCGGCTTGGAGGAAAGATCCTACCGAAAAACCTAACAAGGCAATGGCTGCGACACTTAAAGTAATGAATTTATTCTTCATACAATCTCCTTGAACTTATATATAAGTTCTATTCTCTTCATCCGTGTGCCTGTTCTCTTGAACCTGTTTCATTTTATAGACTAAAGCAAGGATTTCCGCTACTGCCGAATACAATTCCTCGGGTACTTCATCACCCACCTCTACCTCTAATAAAGACCAAGCCAGCGGCACATTTCGCATAATGGGGATGCTATTTTCTTCGGCAACCTTGCGAATCATATCAGCAAAAAGGCGTTGACCCTTCGAAACCACCCGCGGCGCTCCCATCTCTTCTCGATCATATTTAATCGCAATCGCCACATGGATAGGATTCGTAACAACCGCATCGGCAGACTTCACTTGTTGCTGAACATCTCCAAAAGCAAATTCCCGATGCAATTGTTTGCGATGACTTTTAATATGAGGATCCCCTTCATCTTGTTTGTATTCTCGCTTCACCTCATCTTTGGACATTCGCATCTGCTTCATAAACTGCCAACGCTGAACCATGAAATCTGCCAAAGCGATCGCAATAAATAAAATGAGGATTCGAATCACGATTTTAAAAATGAGGGTGCCGGTCAGGCTTGCAGCGTCAATGACGGAAATATGAACCGACTGAAGAACGACAAATAAATTACTGTTGAGAACTTGATAAGCGATGTAAAAAATAACCGTAATCTTCAGGATATTTTTGACAAGCTCAATGAAAGTAGGAGTTTTGAACATGTTCTTCAAACCCTCAAGAGGGTTTAACTTTTTCCCCTGAGGCTTCAGAGGCTCTAAAGAAAAAATAGGTCCTACCTGTAAAAATCCCACCACGAGAGCAATGATAAAACCGGTGATGAAAGCGGGAGCACAAACTTTCGCCATGGTGATCAAAGCCGCTTTTCCGAGATCGTTGATTTGTGCACCAGTCAGGTTGGGCAAGGCGACCAGATCAAAAGTCATGATCATGAGTTTTTTTAGCTCTCCACCCATGAATCCAATCGAAAAACAAATGGCTACGAAAAAAGCGATTAAGACAAAAATCGTCGAGAGATCTCGGCTTTTAGGAACCTGACCTTTTTTACGGGCTTCACGAAGCCGTTTCGGCGTCGCGTCTTCAGATTTTTCTTGGCTAGTTTCTGACATAACAATTCTATTTTACTTCTTTATTATCGGTCTAGAATAGTAGAAAAGTTGTCATTTTAGATACTTAGGAGA
>CAZKUY010000025.1:0-7347 GCA_964556135.1 uncultured Pseudomonadota bacterium | reverse complement strand
GCAATGACGAGTAATGTTGGACAAGCCGATTTGATGCGATGAATCGCTTCGCAAATCACGTTGCCTTCTTCATAAGCTGAACTTGCGAGAGAATCCTTTTCGGAAGGAATTCCGAACAGAATCACTCCTGGAATTCCCAATTTAAAAATTTCCTTGGCTTCCTTGGCGATTTCATTCAAAGAATGCTGAAACATACCAGGCATCGAGGGAATTGGACGAGATTTTTTCAGATCTTGTCTCACAAAGAGGGGATAAATTAAATCACCGGTTTCAACTTGCGTTTCGCGCACAAGGGAACGAATGACAGCATTTTCACGAAGTCGTCGTGGACGATGGATGGGAAATGGGCTCATCCTTTCCTTGTAAATTTTTTGCAATAATTTGGCAACTTTTAAGATCATTCACCGAAAGGTTACTTAAGCTTAACCACAACTGAATAACGGGGCACATATGGTAAAACCATGTGATTGGATACCTATGGCCCGAACATCAAATTCATCAAACTTCAACCCTTCATTCAATGGCAATGGAAGCTCCCTCACTTCAGGACAACTCAGTCTCGATGCGGGCGCCCACAGTTTTTCTCAGCACGCCACCGACAAAAATAATTTAATCGCGATGACGGCAGGTTCCTTCGCCTACCGTCTCACTCAAATGGCGGCACTGGAAGGATTAGCAGCCTTAGGTCTCAATCGTCTGGCGCCTCGCGCCGTGCTTCAGGGTGCTTCAGCCCTTTTCGGTCTGGGTAACGAAGTCATCGCTTTTCGCGGCACTTCAAACGCACTCAATGGCAATCCTCTTTCCCAAACTTTCGAGCGAAATGGTTTTTTGAGTTCTTCCACTGATTTTGGGATGCTTAAAATCGCGGGACAACTCAGCAGCAATCCTCTTCTCGCAAACTTTGCTCAGTCTGCCGCGATGGTCGCTGGTCATGATGCCACGGCATTCATGGGTTGGACCGAACACGATCATCGATCTCTCGTCGAAAGACTCGCGGAAGCCCAAGCCACTGCCATGGCTTTAAATGTGGGGTCGGCTTTATTTAGAATCGCCAGCGGAAGTCGCACCCATCATCTGGAACGCTCTTTAGAATCTCGACTTGCATTGCTTCATGTTCAAAATCATTTACATACTTTCGATTCCGCAAATTCTCTCACTGCTCGATCCGCAGAAATTTCTGCGATGGGAGCTCAAGAAGCGCCTATCAGCAGTCGCCCTCCTCGACCTCGCCGTCCACGTCGTGAAGAAAATGCAGGAAGAACTGAATCTGTTTTAAAAGGGGTGGGACGCAGAGTTGCAAACATAGTTCCTAATGTCGATATCAATGCTTATGTGAATCCTGCAGAACCCATTCCTGCTGTGCCTGTGCGTCATTCAGTGGAACCCATTCGATCCACACAAGAAGGCATCAATCGCGCAAGACAATTGGGTCACAGTGAAGAGACCTTAACTTTTCTGCGATCGGCAGCCCAAAAACTCGAAGCTTGCCCCGAAGTGCAAGCGCAATTTTTTCAAGATGCCCAAGCCCTATTTGAAGCTCAACGTCGTATTCAAGAAGCCTTGTCTCCGATTTTAGCTAAACTTCCTCGTCCCGATCTCAAGCCACTCAATGCACGCGCCAAAGACTATCTTGATACGCTCGAAGCGATTGAAGGTGCAGGCAATACGCATCATGCGAGATATAGGGTGCTTCGCGCTCAACTCGAACGACTTTCTTTAGAAACTCTCGAAGACTATCAAGGTTTGAGTGATCAACAATTAAGAGAGATGGAAATTGAACCTGAATCTTTGGGTTCCATCGGTCGGAATGCTCATGCTTTTTCCGATCGTGAAATCGAAGCGCGACTCTCCCATCCTCTGCTTCGTGATCTGACCGAAACTGCGACCTTGAGAGAAGCCTACGTACAATATCGCAGAGAAGTGGAAAGCTTCTTGGCGGATCTCAAACAAACGGAAGACGAAGTTGTCACTCCCCTTCGAGCAAAAATCGCCACCACTGCCGACATATCTTTAAGATCTTCAATCGAAGGAGAAATTAAAGCGGCTGTCTCACCTTTCAATAAACAATATTGGGAAGTCACTTCGCATGTAAATGAAGCCATGCGAACTTTCTTGGCAAATCCCGCCATCGCACGGGTGTTTCTCGTAGAAAATGCGGTTCAAACTTCTCGCCGCACCGCAGTTCAAGGCATGACTCCGCGCCAAATGGCGGAATATTTGAAAAGTCATGAAGCCAATCTCAGCGCGGAAGAAATCGCTTTAGTGAAAACCATCCAAGAAACCGCCCAAGCCCTTGAGCTGGTTGCTGAACGTGGTTTTTTAGCTCGAGCTTATTACGGGGCTCTTCGTATCTTCAATAAAGACCGCAATGCTCCGCAAATTCTTCGTGGACGTTACGAGAGAGCGCTTACCGAATTCATCGAAGGAGTTTCTCCCAATTTTTGGGCGCTGGAACAACCCGAAGCGGCCACGCTCGACGCAGCGGTCGACGCAAAGGCTCTTTACTGTCGAGAGTATTATAATGTTGCAGAGAGCAGCCGAAAAACCTTTGCTGAACTCGAAAGCGCCAACGAAAATCTTTGGCAAATCATGGGGACCGAAGTTCAAGGACTTGTTTTGAGGGACATGCATCGTCAAGTCGAGCAAGCCAGCCGCTTCATCGAAGCCTGGAAGAATAAAATCGGAAATGACTTTGAAGATCGAAGCTCAAGACGCAATGAAAGTTATGCGGCGGAATATGCTCGAGTCAAAGGTTCTGCTTTGGAAGCGATTGGAGCAGTCAATGCTTCTGCAAAACTCAATAGTCGTGATCTCAATCGTAAGCGCGAAACAGCGCTACAAAGAATTCAAGATTTATTCGTCTTCGCCAATCGCATGCGTAATCGTGAAGAAGACCTCTTCGAATTAGGTCAACGCTTTGGAGTTTTGCCGAATGGCAACGCTCATCTCTACCAACCTTTAACACCCGTCAGCATTATGGCTGCGCCCTACACTGCGAAAGCCCAAGCGCGTAAATATGATTCTTTGTTAGAAAGTTTGAGAGTCGCCTATCCTGTGGTGCGCTATACTGTTCCTACCGTGCTCGGTTTAATGAATGCGGTGACTAGGAAACATTCATTCAGCACTCAACGCCATCTCATGGCGGAATGGGCAAGTCACTTATCTAGAGCCCGAGGCGACGATTACATCATCAATCCGGATGCGGATCAAATCATGCAGTTGAATACAGCTCAGTATGCCGGTGAACACAACGGGTGGCCGGATTTTGCAGTGGGTCCAACTCCCAGTGCAGGGGTTGCCTACCAGAGAAAAGATGCCCGAAGTTTCACATTCATGCAAAGATTACGAAACGAGCATCACACTCCTTACCGTGGCAAAACGAGCAGTCGCTTCAATCCTCTCATCCTTTCAAAAGAAGGTTTGGGCAAACTGATGGGGCCTCTTTTCTCAGCAGCCATTGATATTGTGACTGAAAGTGTCGGCGACTCTTCACGAAAATTTGATAAATCCGTCACGCGCGCTGCGCGCTCATTAGTAATGGGCGATGTCGCCAATGCTAACCTTGAGCCTGGCAATACAGCGGCCTACGATGAATTAACCATGTCCGTTGTCAACAAAATTGATCCCTTCCGATTCACTCCTTTTGATAGCACTTCGGAAATTTTATTACCTCCTCAAGGAGGCCGCAGTTTCCGCATCGTTGATCGCGCGATGGCCTTGAGTTCTAAACCTCAAGACTTGCTCTTCACCGTCTCATTGAACTCTTATATCACTTATCCAAAACCTGATTTCCCACTTCCCGCACGCTCCGCGCGGATTACCACCGTAACGGATTGGCTGCCTGCGCAAGCTTTGCATTGGGATAGGTCCCATGCCCCTGCCCATGCTGCTGAAACTATGGAAGGCAGTGGCCCTGCAAATGGAAACGGTTATGCTCATGAGCCCGCAAACTGGGAAAGAACCCTGTGGTATGTCATGGGAAGCATGCCCGAATACTACAGCCCTGTAGCCTCTGTTCGCAGACTCTTTGCACCTTATGAAAAACCGGTGAGCGCAGCGACCGAAGCGACTTTAGAGCAAATGTTTGGCGGAGCGCATGGAGTTTATCCCAATGCCGAAGCTTCCAGATTTTTGCGCGAAAGAATCATCACCGAAGCTCAAATATCGCATGATGCTGCAGTCCAAGCGACACGTGCTAGCCAACATTATGATTTAAGACTTCTTGAAAATCGTTTAGATCGCGCTGCGCTTGAAATTAAAGCAGCCGGAAAATCTTCCGCTTCTCGAGAAGCTTCCAAAGAACTTGCCGGCATCATCCGTCAAAGAAAAATTCACCTCGAAAGTTTGAACGCAAAATTCAGACAAGGCCTTGTTCTCTCCGAAGCGGAAAACCGAGTATGGGAAGCACTTCGAGCTTCGATTCATGACAATCAAGACGTCGCTAGAGTTCGAGACACTCTCGCTGCGAGCCAAACCCTGCGCTCCACTCTCGATAAAAATGCAAATAAAAAACTCGTTCAAATTTTTGATCGACGCATCGAACAACTTCACCTCGCACTCGCGAGAGCGACCGTCGGTGAAGAACTGACTCCTGTTGAGAACTTGCTCATTGGAGAAATGAACGCTGCATTGGCCGCACCGACGAGCGGAAATGGAGACAGAGTCATTCAAGCCTTGCATGCTGCCAATTTAAATAATGATCAAATAGCCACTGTGGTGAAAGAAGAAAGAATCCGCGAAACTACGCGCCGCCTGGTTCAACGCTTACCTGGAGCAGGCCGCGGCAGCATCGATGCGGTTGCAGAACGTGCCGAAGATTCTGCCCGAGTCATGATGGATGGCGCTTTGGGAATCATGGTGGGAGAACGAAGTAAAGTCGCCACCGCAGAAGTGCATGCTCGATTCTTCTTTGCGGGCCCCGTTGTAATGTTCCTTGGGCTCGTAGATAGACTCAGCAACAACACTTTTAACCTTTTCAATCGTTTTTCATCTTGGAACGCAAGTTTTGTCATGTCTGCCGCACGATGGCGCCCAGAAATAGACTCTCAAAGCATTCATGCCTTGGAAGAAGCACAAATCCAGGGTGAGCGAGAGAATCGTCCCCTTGTTTTCCTCTCAGGTCATACGAGCTGGTTGGATGTTACTACCTTAGTCAGCATTATACCTTTCGCGCGATTCACAGCGAAGGACACTCTGGCTTATGTACCCCTCGTCGGCCAATTGATTTGGCTGGGAAGAGGCATTTTCATTTCTAAAAATAAGCCTGCAAAAGCCCGAGTGCAGTTAACAAGAGCCGCGGAAATGATGCGAAAATTCCATCTTGCTATCATCCAATTCCATGGCGGCACGAGGTCTCTGACCGGCACTGCGGCTTCCGCTAAAAAAGGCGGTGCTCATTTAGTGAAAGGCACCAATGCCATCGCGGTCCCCATTGCGCTGGAAGGCTTAGACCAAGTTATGCCCAATGGTCCCGAGATTTATACCAAAGGATTAGGCAGACATCGCCGAATCACTATCCGCATTGGTGACGCAGTTCCCTTCCAACACAATGAAAATCCTAAAGTAGAAATCGATCAATTTACTGAGGAAAGCCAAGTCGCGATTGCAGATCAATACATGAGAGCGATTCAAGATTTGCATCGAGTAGCCCAGCAAGGCAATGCAATGGCCCACGCTCAGCTTCAACAAAGAATTGCACTCTTACAGCCTGGCCTGAATTTGCTCAATGCAGGCAATGAAACACAAGCAAGAACTTGGGCTGAAGGAGAAGGCAAAAATCAAGGCATGAAAACCGATTTTGCCCTTCTGCAAAGAATCAATAACTGGTGGAATTCGGTGGTAAATTAACAGGCAACTTTTATAACAAGTATCCGAAAGTTTACTCAGTTTCACACACACGACAGTAATTGCATTATTTGTAACAAACAGGGGCACACACATGACACGTATCAGCGAAGCTTCGCGCTCGGAGCTATTGGCTCGTCGCGCCACAATCAACACTCCTCTTTCTGAAAAACAAAAACATTTAGACAAAGCAGTCGGAAGCTTTATTGAACAAGCCTCGGATCCTGCAAATATCGCTGCCATGACCGCGGGGGCTTTTGCTTTCCGTTATGGAAAGCTACTGAGCTTAGAAGCCATGAATGCTTCAGGTGCGGGCCGCGTCTTGCCTCATTTTGCCATGAAGAGTAGTGCTTGGACGACAGGACTCGTCACCGAAGTCGCCGCCTTTCGCAGCACTAGCAATCTTCTCAAGGGCCAATCACTGGCGGAGGCTTTCCAAGGAAAAGAATTTCTAGCCTCAATGATTGATTTTTCTTTGCTTAAAGCTTCAGCACTTTCGGGCAGCAATGCAATCCTCGGTAATTTCGCACAAAGTAATGCCATGGTTTGGGGACATAAACTTTCCGAGCATCTCCATTTAATCGAAAATGATCACCGAACATACATCGAAAAACTCGCTGAAGCTCAGGCCAGCGTTTTTGCTTTGAATGCGGGTTCTTCCCTCTTCGGAAAAATAAATGGAGGTCGTGTTCATGTGATGGAACGTGCTCTCGATACTCGCTTACAAGCCAATGAAAAGATAATTCATAGCCCCCTCACCTTTGACACGAATCTTTCTGCGCTCATGTCGATGTCTGCAAATTCTTCTATTGAGTCATCCTTGAATAATCCTCGCACCATCCTCTCTTACGGACTGAGGAGAATGGCACACACACCACGCAATGTTTCTCGATATGCTTATCAAGCTCAAAACCTGGAAGGGAAGTTTCATTACGATGGAGAGCCGCTACGAGGTCTCACGAGTGCGGAAGGGAAAAATCAATATTCAGAAATCCATCACCCTGAACTCGTAAAAATTCGTGAAAATTTAGAAAGCCAATTAAAAATAGGTGAAGTGGATTCAAATCAATATTTATCCGCTCGCAGCCGAATCGTGGATTTACACATACCCGTGAGAGAAGCTTGGGATGCGGTGATTCGAGGAGAGCGAGAAAATCCAATCGCTACTCCTTTTGAAGCGGTCGCAGAAGCTTTTCATCGAAGAGATGAGGCCATTCGAAAACATCCACTCTTGTCTGAAGCGAAAATCGGTCCTTGGGAATTTGATTTAATTTTAACTCGACGCGAACTCGAAAATGCAAAAACTTCAGGCGAAGTCACTCATAGCTTAAGGATGCGAGCTTACTTAGGCGAAGCCCGTTACATCATCGAAAAAATTTGCGCTGAATATGATGCGATCGCGAGTAAACCGATCACCGAACGTGATAGCGCCGAAATGAAACGCCTCCAGGCTTTGCGTTTCAGACTCGAGCCCATTTATCATCAACTCGCCCAAGGTGAAAA
>CAZKUY010000024.1:0-17535 GCA_964556135.1 uncultured Pseudomonadota bacterium | reverse complement strand
CTTTACGGGCGACATAGCCCGTTTTGCCAAAACCTAAATAATTTTGAAAGGCATCATGAAGACTGGAGGCGTAGCCTTTATAAACCAAAGCGCGCGCGACATGAGGTCGGCCTGCTGCCGTTTCCGAATGAATTTGTCGGCGAATTTCTTCTTGGCTGAGATAGATACCTGCCGCTTCTAATTTCAAACGCATGGCTTCCAAACGTTCAAGTCGATCTTGAAGCTGTTCTTGGAGAAATACTTTAAGTTTTTTGGAAGCAGGGTCTAAGCCGTAAGCCAAAATGTGAACTTCTTCGCCCAAGCAATGGCAAGAGATCTCAATGCCAGGAATAAAACGAATTCCTGCTTCGGCGCAAAGTTTGGCTGTCAGGGAGGTGGCGTCCATGGTGTCATGATCCGTCAGGCTCAAGACTTCAACTTTTTTGCGGGCAGCGGCTTGGACTAATTTGTCAGGTGATAAATTTCCGTCGGAGGCGGTGCTGTGCGTGTGCAAATCAACAATCATCAAAAGCTCTTTAGTAACTTGCAAAGCGTCCGCACCATCACGCCGGTGCCACCTTTGGGGCCATAAGCATGAGGTTTATTGGCCCAGCTGGGTCCGGCGATATCGATGTGGGCCCAAGGAATTTTAGGATCGACGAATTCTTGAAGGAAAAGGCCGCCATTGATCGTGCCGCCGTAAGGTCCGCCAATGTTTTGTAAATCAGCAATCGAGCTTTTCATTTCGTCTTTGTATTCTTCGACGAGAGGAAGTTCCCAAATATTTTCGCCGCAAGCTTTTCCTGCTTCGATGATTTTTTGAATGAGCTCTTTATTATTGCCCATGATCGCGCTGTATTGCTCACCCAGAGCCACTAAACAGGCGCCGGTGAGTGTAGCCATATCAATAATGTAATCGGGTTTGGATTTGCAGGCGTAAGCGAGAGCATCGGCTAAAATTAACCTGCCTTCCGCATCGGTGTTTAAAACTTCAACGGTTTTGCCACTGTACATTTTGAGCACATCGCCGGGGCGCATCGCATTACTATCGGGCATATTTTCAGCAGAGGGAATATAAGCGCGCACTTCCACATTGGGCTTAATGTCTTTCAAGGTTTTCATGACGCCCAAAATCGCACCTGCGGCAGCCATGTCATCTTTCATGGTTTCCATGCTTTTCGCGGGTTTTAAGGAAAGACCCCCGGAATCAAAGGTGACGCCTTTACCGACGAGTGCGATCACTTTTTTCGCTTTGCCGGCTGGTTTGTAAATCATTTCTACCAAAACGGGCGGATACATCGAGCCTTGGCCTACCCCTACGATACCGCCCATGCCCATACGTTTCAAATCAGCGACTCGGAAAACTCGGGTGCGGACTCCTGTTGTTTTTTGCGCGTGCTTGGCGAGGAGCTCAGGGGGTTTATCATGCGAAGGAGTGTTCACTAAATCACGCGTGAAGTTTGCGGCATTCGCAATGAGTTCGCCTCGATGAATGCCTTGTTTGCAACTCGCCGTAAATTTAGAACTGATTAAAGGATAAGCTACGCTGTGTAAAACGCTGGCAGAGCTTTTCTTCGATTTATAAGTGGTGAATTTATAGGAGGCTAAAACGAAAGCTTCTGTGGCAGCTTCGACGGCTGCTTCAGGCGAACATAAATCTTCGGTGGCCTCGACGATTGCATAAGACAAAGTTTTTATTTTCAACTGTTCGGCGACGGCGACCACCTTGCCGGTCGCTTTACGAATTGTTTCCACTTCGAATTTTTTCGTTTCACCTAAACCCAATATCATCACGTAGGTGGCTTTTAATTTGTGATGAGTATGAAAGGTTTTGAATTCCCCGGCTGAACCTTTGAATTCTTCAATTTTCAAGGTTTGGGAAATGAGACCCGCGAGTTGTTTATCGACGCGATCTAAGCTTGAACCTCGTTCAATTTTTCCATCGAAGAGGGCTAATACTAAAAGATCCGCTCTTTTTTGATCGGCGTTTTCGTTTTGAGTGATGAATTGAGTGGTCACGGCCATCCTTTTTTTGAATTAAAATTTTCTCATGAATCCGTTTTTTAATGGTAGCTCAGTATTTGTTTAGTATACCAAGGAAAATCAATTTTAAAGGAGAAATTCTCAATGGCCCAGGCGAAAGGGAAGGATTTTCACAACCTCAAATGGAATGTTTCGGAAGATATAGCAGAGATTCGTTTGAGTCGACCCGAAGCGATGAATGCCTTCAATATTGAGTTGGCGACAGAGTTAGGCCAAGCTTTGCGGCTTGTAGCTAAAGATAAAAAAATTCGAGCCGTGATTTTACGAGGGGAAGGAAAAGCCTTTTCGGGGGGCGGCGATTTGAAGATGTTCCATGCTCAATTGCCGAAACCTGCGCCGACATTTCGAAAAATTACGACTCTTCTTAATCAAGCCATTCATTTGATTCGCAGCATGCCAAAGCCGGTCATTGCGGCGGTTCATGGTCCTGCTTTTGCCGCTGCTTTTGGTTTGACCTTGTCTTGCGATCTTATTTTCGCCTCCGAATCTGCGAAGTTTTCGGCCTCTTATTTGAATATTGCACTTTGCCCGAACGGATCTGCGAGCCTTTTTTTACCGCGCTTAGTAGGTTTTCACCGCGCCAATGAAATGTTTTTCACCACGCGAGTGCTTTCGGGCCCAGAAGCTTTGGAGTGGGGGATTGCGAATCGAGTGGTAAAAGATGCCGATTTCGATTCTGAACTTTTAAACTTTGTTCAAGATCTAGCGCAACGTCCGACGTCAACGATTGCTCGAACCAAGCTTCTGCTCAATCAATCTCTAGGATTGTCCTGGAAAACTCAGTTGGAGAAAGAAAAAGCGGCGATTGTGTGGTCCTCCACCACCGCAGATTTTGCGGAAGGCGTTACAGCCTTCGTGGAAAAGCGCATGCCCCGCTTTAGGGGCCAATGACTATTCGAAAAATCCGCTATCTTTTGATTTTCCCCGGCAACCTAATAAAATCACCAAGGTAAAAATAAGGAACAAGAACATGGTGTGTGATTTGGGCGCATCTTCAGTGAAGCTGCATGCGCCTTGCAAGCCGCCTGTGCCCACTGCCGTTCCGCTCCCGCCGCTGCTGGAGACGCTACTCTCGCCCGAGGACAACCTGCCTGAAATGCTCAAGCTCCCTTCGCCGGTGATGAGGGTGGAGATAAATAAACGGGCGCTGCTGTTTGAGCCCAAGCTTCCGACGTTGCAAGTGAGTACTTGATTTGCGAAAGTGCAGATTTCCGGGATGCTAGCGGCTGCTTGAATTTGATTTTTGCCGTCTCCGCCACCACTTCCATCTTCGCCCTCATCGCCACCTTCCGCGGTGATGGATAATAATTCTAGATTGGCAGGAAAGGTGATCTCAATGGTCGCATCGTCCGAATCGGCATCACCGGTGTTAGAAAGGGTGACTACATAATCCGCATTATCTCCCACAGCCAAATCTCCACTAGGACCTTCAATATCCAAACCCAACACAGCCGTTCCGCCTCCACCCCCACCAATGATTGCCGTGAGCGGAATCTCTAGATTGGCAGCGCTATCATTGGGAACCAAGAGAGTGGCAGAATAGTTACCGTCACTTGATGCTGAAAAAAAGACGGTGATTTTACAAGTCGCACTGCCACTGAGTTCTGTATTGCTGCAATCATCAGTAGTGAGACTAAACAAAGACATGTCGGCTCCCGCGATCGATGCAGCTCCTAAATTGATCGGGACTATACCAGTGATGGTAAAATCCACCGCTTGCGCAGTATCCGATTCGCTAAACTCAAGAGAAGTTGGAGTGCCTACGAGATTTCCCACAATCACCTCATAAGCACCGATGTCGCAAAGGGTAGCTTGAGGACGGGTGACCGAACGTGCATCACTTTCTGGGCAAAGCGCACCCACATCATTACCGCCGGCGTTGATCGCGGGACTATTCACCAATAAAGGCATCGTTGGAACCGTATAGCCGTCGAGAGCATAAGTTCCCAAAAGAGCATCCGTGCTATTGAGGTCGGAGGCATCGTCTAGAAAGGTACAAGTGGCATCACTGCTAATGTTATGGCCTAAGGAGTTGATGTTCACAGGAGGCATCATCATGGATGGACAATCTCCACCGGTATTATTGTTTAGGATGGTATTTGCAATCGTGCCGACATTGCTCGTGCCTTGAAGTTTAAGGGTGGAAGCCATGGGACCAGAGCTAACGTTAGAGGCGATGGTAGAATAGTTCAGGGAAACATTCACAAAGTCAGCCAAATAAATGGCTGCTCCGCCCATGCCCCCGGTGTTTTGGTAGAAGGTGACATTTTCAATATTCAAAGTCGGGAGGGTGCCCGTAGCACCGCCCATCATATAAATGGCGCCGCCGGATCCCGTTTTAGTAGTGTTATTATTAAAGCTTGTCCTGGAAAAAGAAAAACCCGAGTCTACACATTCTCTGATTCGCACCGCGCCACCATTCATAGGTACAATGTTTCCGGAGAAAATGGATCCTTTCACCGATAAGTTTAAGGAGGAGCCGGCATTGCAAACAACATCGATTCCGCCTCCATCCGTGCTCGTTCCATTTTGAAAAGTCATATTGAAAAAATTGACAGCGGGGGTGGAGACGCCGCTTAAGGAACTCGTGAGAGCGAAAAGTCGGGTGCTGAGATTTCCATCGATGATGGTTTGCTGGGGGCCCGCGCCGACTAAAGTAATTCCTTTATCGGCGATGGTGTTTCCCCCTGCGAAAGTACCTGATCCAATATTGATGTTATCGCCACTGGATGTTTTATCGATGGCGGCTTGAATCGTGAGACAGGCGCTTCCTGAACTGGTGCAATTGTTCGCATCATTTCCAGTCCCGCTCACATAATAAGTGGCTGCCCACGCGGTCTGTGAAATGAACATAGAAATTACAAAAGCAAATACGATGAAGAAAGGAAAATTCATTCTTTTGCTAATAATATTGAAGCTCATGTTGAAGTTCCCCATTTGATAAATCATTTAATATTTATCGTAAAAGATGATGTTGTTTTTAAGATTGTATAATTATTGCACCTGCTTGGGAACTAGGCGTGTTTAGGCAAGTCTTAACAAAGTGGAAAAAATTACCCTTTTTTCCATTTAATCGAACAACCCATGGAGGGCATTTGGGCGGGCACTGGGCTTTGGTTTTGGAGGAGAGCCTCGAGAGCTGCTCTCAATTCAAAGCTTTTCACTTTTGATGCATCTTTCCAGTTGTCATCGAGGCGGCCGTGATAGGCGAGCTTTCGTTTTGCATCATAAACATAAATATCGGGCGTGCAAACCGCCCCATAAGCTTTGGCTACTTCTTGACTCTCGTCGACTAGATAAGGAAATCCATAATCCATTTTCAGGGCTTGCTGCTTTATGTTTTCGGGACGATCCTCGGGATAATCCGCTGGATCGTTTGCGCAGATGCCGATGACTTGAACACCTTTGTTTTCATAATCTTTGCGAATTTGAATGTAACGCTCTTCAATGGCTTGCACATAAGGGCAGTGCACGCAGATGAATAAGAGTACGAGAATTTTTTTATCCGCGAAATCTTCCAAAGAATATTCTTGTCCGTCTACGGCATTTGTTAATTTGAAGGGATGAGCGCTACTTCCTAGCGCAATATTTTCAGAGTTGAGTAAGACCATAGTGGCTTTCTTAATACTTTTTTCTTCGTAGTTCTTTTAAGATTCTGATTACTGCTTTGCATTTTTCGAAAAAATTCCCGGTGTAGTGTTTGCAAAGATATTTGAGGGTTTCATAAAGTTCGCCGTCATAACCAAACCACCAAAAATCTTTGAGCCTCGGCATTCGATTTTCATGCAAGTGGAGAATGTGGGTGAGATCTTGCAAACCCATATAGCCATGGGTTCTGCCGATGCCGCTGTTTTTAATGCCGCCCCAGGGAGTTTGAGGAAGGGCGAAAGTATAGGTGCATTCATTAATGGAAACAGTACCTGCTCTGATTTGCAGCGCGATTTGACGGCCGCGAGCGATGTTACGTGTCCAAACTGAAGCGGTGAGTCCATATTCAGAATCATTGGCCAGTTGAATGGCTTCTTCTTCGGACTTGAAAGTCATGATGGGTAAAATGGGTCCGAATGTTTCTTCTTTGATGCAGCGGAAACTGTGATCGACGCCGGTAATAACCGTGGGTGGATAGAAATAACCTTTTTGTTTTTCCGCCCTTTTCCCACCGGTGATAATGCGTGCACCGCGTTGCTTGGCTTCATCTACTTGAGCTTCCACAATTTTAAGTTGGGCTTCGGTGGTGAGGGGACCTAAATCATTGTTGGACTGAGTGCTCGCTCCGATGCGGAGTTGCTTCGTTTTTTCGACCACTAAATGCGTGAACTCACTCGCGACTTCTTGATCCACATAAACTCTTTCGACAGACGCGCACACTTGACCTGCATTGCAAAAGGCTCCCCAAACTGCGCCCGCTGCGGCGACTTCAAGGTTTGCGTCGCGGCAGACGATCATCGGATCTTTTCCGCCCAATTCTAGGCTGCAAGGAATGAGTTTTTCGGCGCATTTTTGCATGACGCGTTTGCCGACTCGAACGCTACCGGTAAAAATGACTTTATTGAGAGGAAGATCTAAAAGCGCCTCGCCGGTGCTAGCATCGCCGGGAAGGTGAGAAAATACGCCTTTGGGAAGTCCTGCTGCCTCAAAGATTTCTTCGATTTTAATGCCAACCATGGCGGTTGCGTCCGCAGGTTTTAACAACACGCAATTTCCCGCCATGAGAGCCATGATGATGCCGCTCATAGGAATGGAAAAGGGAAAGTTCCAAGGAGATATAATTCCTACGATACCGAGAGCTTGATAGTGAATGGTCGAGCGACGACGAAGCAGTGACATGAGACCGATCGAAACTTGATGGGAATGTAAGAGGTCTTCCGTATTTCGCGCGAAATATTCGAGCATTTCACAAACCGGGAAAATATCCGAGGAAAGCGCTTCCACGCGAGGTTTGCCATTATCTTGACTGATGACTTGAGCGATTTCGTCTAAATGAGCCAGAATATAATCCTTGGCCCTTAATAAATAATCAGCTCTTTCGGAGTAGCTGAGTGCTGCCCAGCCAGGAAAAGCTTTTTTGGCTTCTTGAAATTTCTTTTGTACCCATTCCGGACTTGAAATCTCGATTTTCCCTAAAGGCTGAAGCGTGGCGGGGTTGCGAGTCACAATAAAAGCGGGTCCTGGAGGATTTTTTTCATCGATCATAGGCTCTGGGGCTGCTGTTTCCTCAGTGTTTTCAGAAATAGGGTAAGAATTATGGACTTGTGTCATATTTGGAACCTCAGCCGGCTTAGTTTTTTGCTCTTCAAAATTGAAAGACATTTGTTTCACCACAATGCTTCTGAAGATATACACAGAAAATTCATCTGGAAAGAGAAAATCTTTTAATATAGTCTGGCAAATCTTACACTAAACCCAAAATGAGTACCTAGACCCTATGGCAGCTAAAGAAGATTCCCCCATTGAATACATTGATGACACGAATTTGCCGGGATTTGATTATCAAATTGCCTATCATCAAAAACGGGTCCATTTGTATGTGAAAGTGATGCACCAGAAAAAAGCCATCACGGGTTTCGAACGTTTTGGTATCGATGTGCTACGACTTCAAGATCGCCATGCGGGCAGTGTGGAGTTAGATCCTTCCCATCGACATTTTGTGCAAAACCTTTTGCGTTTTGCGCACCGCGATGCGGCAGAAGGATATTTCGTGGTGCCTTCCCAGCACGTAGCCTTTTTTCTTTCCAGACTTTGCAAATTTAAAAAAGTGGCTTCATTAGATTCTCGACAAAAATGGGGCTTTGCTTCTTTTCCGCTCGTGCCCCAACTCGAATTGACGCAGCCCACTTTAAGTCCTCTCCAACTTCGCTGCAGTTTTCAAAAAGAAGATGGAAAAAAATCTTTTCCCTATTCTGAAGTGCGAGTTTTTTCGGGGAACAAAAGTTGGGTGCTTCACGGCAATACTTTTTATGCGGTGAAAGTCACTGAAGCCAATTCCATTTTAGGAGATTTCGCGATCGACGGAAATCTCGCTTTGCGCGGCAAAAAAGCCGTTGAATTCGTGGAAGAGATTTTGCCTTCGATGGCTAAACGGGGAGAAATCAAAATTCCCGCAGGATTCGTGGTGCCCGAGCTGATTCGTCCCGAGCCTCAAACCGTTTATAGTTTTTCAGAAGATCCTCAGACGGAAAGATTGGTGCTGACGCTGCGCTTTTCTTACGGCGAACATTCTTTGCCGCCCGCAGAAAATGACGATGATTTGCTCGCGCAAGTTGAAGAAAATTCCGAAAAATTTGTGATCTGCCGAGATTTAGCCTTTGAAAAAGGAGTGCTAGAAAAATTCTACACGGAAGGTTTTAAGCGCACGGGACCTGACCGCTTTGAAATTTTAGGGGAAGATGCTCTCGATTTCGTTGCTGAAGAATTGCCGGAGCTGAAGAATAATCCTTCCTACAAATTCTTAAACACTCTCAATCATTTTCAAGTTTTTGCTCAAGTAGGCCGAGAAGAACTCAGAGCCAAAGCTCATCCTATTAATAATGATTGGTTCTGGTTAGATTTGGGTTTTGATTTTGAAGGCGTGAAAGTGCCTTTTGATTTAGTGAAGTCTTTGGTGTCTGAAGGAAGAAACTACATTCCTGTTCCAGGCAAAGGCTACGTCAAAGTAAAACGCGATGAAATTTTATCGCTTTCGGACAAGCTTGCTGAACTCGAAGCGGAATACGACGAAGACGGTCGAATGAAGCTACGCCGCTTCCACGCGCCTTATCTGGATGGATTGCTGCAGATCGATTGGAGCGAGCAGCAGTCTTTGGGTGAAGCGATCACAGCTTTGAAACAAACAGGACTGTTACCGCATCATTCATTGCCCACTCATCTTCAATCCATTTTACGCGGCTATCAACAACATGGTTATGACTGGTTGCACTTTTTACATGAGCACCATTTCCATGGAATTTTAGCGGATGACATGGGTTTGGGTAAAACTCTTCAAATGCTTTCTTTTCTACAAGATCAAAAAGATAAAAAAGGAACGAAGCCGAATTTGATTATCGCACCCACTTCCGTGGTCTTTAACTGGCAACGCGAGGCGGAGCGGTTCACGCCAGATTTAAAAGTTTTAGTTCACTCGGGATCGACTCGTTCGAAAGATATTGAAAATGTCGAAGAGCTCGACATGGTGCTCACCAGCTACGCGCTTTTCCGACGTGATGCGGAAATGCTTACGAAAAAGAATTGGCGCTGTGTAGTGCTCGATGAAGCCCAAAATATTAAAAATTATCGCAGCAAGACAGCTCAGCTCGTCAAAGAATTGCAATCGGATCAGCGTTGGGCTTTGACGGGTACTCCGCTCGAAAATAGGCTTTCCGAATTGTGGTCGATTTTTTCATTCTTGATGCCGGGATTTTTGGGCAATTACAATCATTTCAAAAATACTTATCAGCAGCCCATCGAAATTGTCCAAGATGTGGAAGTTTTGGAAAGACTTCGTAAGCGGATTTTTCCCTATGTCATGCGACGCTTGAAAGAAGAGGTCGCGCGCGAGCTTCCGCCCAAAACCGAAATTACGCATTACTGTGAAATGACACCCGAACAGAAAAAACTTTATCAGCAAATGTTGCTCGCTTGTCGCCAAGAAGTTTTTCAAGAAGTAGAGAAGAATGGAATCGAGAGAAGTCAGGTTTCTATTTTTACGGCTTTGCTGCGACTGCGACAAATTTGTTGTCATCCCTCCTTGATCGGTAAGAAAAAAGGTTATGAATCAGGCAAGTTTTTGGAATTCACGGATTTGCTTTTAGAAATTCTCAGCGAAAATCATCGCGTGTTGGTCTTTAGCCAGTTTGTGGAAATGTTAACACTGCTCAAAGCTTTGCTCGAAGAACACAATATCGAATACGAATATCTCGACGGTCGAACTCGCCATCGTGAAAAACATATTAATAATTTTCAAAAGAACGAAAACGTGAAGGTTTTCCTGATTAGCTTAAGGGCAGGGGGAACCGGTATTAATTTAACTGCCGCAGATTACGTGATTCATTATGACCCCTGGTGGAATCCCGCCGTTGAAGATCAAGCGACCGATCGTGTGCATCGCCTGGGTCAAACTCGCCATGTATTTGCCTATAAGATGATCACCAAAGATAGTGTCGAAGAAAAAATATTAGGTCTTCAGGAAAAAAAGAAGAATTTAGCGCGTGGAATTCTTTCGACGGATTCGGCGATGGGGAAGAAGTTTAATTTAGAGGATTTGGAATTTTTGTTTTCGTAAAGGATTCATCAGAAGAAATTCTAAGCAAATACCTCTGAAAATCTTTGAAGTTAAAACCCTGCTGGCGATAGGCAATATAGCGGTCCGGACGGATCAAATAGATGCCATCTTGAATGCCATACTTCTTTGCTAGAATTCCGTTCATATCTTGAAAAGTATAAGCCTCTGTGTTTCCTAATTCAGAATAATCTCTGCAAATAAAAACAGTCTTCCACAAAGTTTGAGAAGAAAGATTCAAATTTTCTGACAGTCTTAACTTCGCTGTTTGGATGCTTTGAGCATTTCCAAAAACCAGCAGAAGGAAATTCATCTCTCTAAAGATTTCATAAAGTGTTAAGGCTTTTCCGTTATTACAATCTTTTAAAGGCCCATCAGGGGCTCGTTCACCGGGTTTTGGAGAGGATGCAGGCCAATGCTGCGCGGGGCCTTCTGACACGCAGGCGCTACCACGATAGTTCACCTGAAGCTGGCTGACAAAGCGAGTGAGGGTGCCGGTAAGATGGGGAAAAATAAATTTTGCTGCAAAAGGCAAAAGATAATTCCGAACCAGTTTTCCACTAAAGCCCGCAGTGACGACCATGCGAAAGAAGCGATCGGTGGTTTTTAAAACACGTTCGCCGACGGGATGTCTTTCCGGAGAATAACTTTCTAAAACATTTTCAAATCCTGGATTTTGAATTTTAAGGGAGAGTTTCCAAGCAAGATTGAAAGCATCTTGGATGCCGGTGTTCATCCCTTGCCCGCCCGCTGGGCTGTGAATGTGTGCTGCATCTCCTGCAAGAAACACATGGTCTACTTGATAGCGCGGAACGCCTCGATGATGAAGGTGAAAATTTTCCAACCAATAAGCTTTTAAAATTTTTCCGCTGCCAGGAATGGCACGATCTATATTGGATTGAAATTCCTCGATGCTTACTTTTTTGAAAGCATCCGTACCCGGGGCTCTCATGCTGATGAGTCGGACCCACTTGTCTCGCATGGGCAGAACTGCCAAAAAACCCTGGTCATGCCAAAATAGATAAATATCTTTAGGGTTCAATGAACTTTCCAAATCCACATCCGCCAAAATAAAACCTTCGGGATAAGGCGCCCCTTTAAAAGGCAAATCGAGGCCATGTCGAACCGCACTGTGTGCACCATCACAACCTACTAAGTAAGAACAATCGAAGGATTCTTCCTCTCCGTCGTCTTTTTGAAGCAGCACTTTTACAAAATCATTTTTGGATTCGAATGACTTTAACTCCGTTCGCCGCTCTACATGAATGCCTTTTTGGGCGAGCGCAGATAACAAAATAGCTTCGGTGTCATTTTGCGGTAATACGAGAGGAAAAGGATAGGGGCTATCCAAGGCCTGAAAACGATTTTGGAAAACGGGTTTTTGATTCACGACCAGCCTCAGTTGGTCGACATGAAGACCTTTTTGCAAAAACTCATCGATGAGTCCCATGAAAGCAAAGGTTTCGAGGCTGCGGACTTGAATGAGAAGAGCTCTCGATTGTTCGGCGGGACCTTCATTTTTGTCGATGAGGCGAAAATGGACCCCACGCCTTGCAAGTTCATAGGCCAAGACTAAGCCGGTGGGGCCTGCGCCCACGATCAGCACATCACATTCTCGATTTTCAGGAAGTGGCATGGGGAAAATCTTGCGCTTATTTGTTTATAAACTCAAAACATTTATTAAATTTCCTCGACCTCCTGATCTGAATGTTGGAGAACTTATCCCTAGCCATGAATTCAGCAGCCCAAAAAATACTTCAGGAAATTTTCGGTTATTCCCATTTTCGAGCGGATCAAGAAGCAATTATTGATCAAATCGCTTCGGGTGGGGACGCCTTGGTGCTCATGCCCACCGGGGGAGGAAAATCCCTTTGCTATCAAATTCCTGCTTTGATGCGTCCAGGGGTGGGAGTGATTATTTCTCCTCTCATTGCCTTGATGAAAAATCAGGTCGACCGGCTTTTACAAATGGGAGTACGTGCGGCCTTTTTGAATTCATCTCAAAGTCAGAGTGAATTTTTTAAAACTCAAAATGATTTAAGGGCCGGAAAAATTGATCTGCTCTATGTCGCGCCCGAACGTTTAATGACTTTCGATTTTCAGAATTTGCTTTCAGAAATTCCAGTTTCTTTATTTGCAATCGATGAAGCGCACTGCGTTTCGCAATGGGGACATGATTTTAGGCCTGAATATTTGCAGCTTTCAATACTTCATGAACGTTTTCCTCACATTCCTCGCATCGCTCTCACCGCTACAGCGGATGTTCCAACGCGCGCTGAAATTATCGAACGCTTGAGTTTATCCTCCGCGAAAATTTTCATCAATTCCTTCAATCGTCCCAATCTTCATTATCAAATTCAATTGAAGGAAAATTCTAAGAATCAATTGTTGGATTTTATTCGATCCGAAGCACAGGGCGTCAGCGGCATTGTGTATTGTTTGTCTCGAAAGAAAACCGAAGACATCGCGGAGTTTTTGCGCGGGCAAGGTTTTAAGGCCTTAGCTTATCATGCAGGGCTTTCGACGGATGAACGCAATCGCAACCAAGAAACTTTCTTAAAGGATGAAAGCGTTATTATTGTCGCGACCATTGCCTTTGGAATGGGAATCGATAAACCTGATGTTCGCTTCGTCGCCCATTTGGATTTGCCGAAAAGTTTAGAGGCTTATTTCCAAGAGACGGGCCGTGCGGGCCGTGATGGCCTGCCCGCAAAAGCATGGATGGCTTACGGATTGTCAGATGTCGTGCTGCAACGACAAATGGTGGAAAAATCTGAAGCGAGCGAAGAACGTAAACGTTTGGAAATGCGCAAGCTCAACACGCTGCTTGGTTTTTGCGAGAGCATTACTTGCCGCCGTCAGGTTATTCTTAATTATTTTGGAGAAGACTTTAAAGGACCCTGTGGTTCCTGCGACAATTGTTTGAACCCTGGCCAAACTTGGGATGCCAGCATCGCCGCGCAAAAAGTTTTGTCTTGTGCGTATCGAACGGGAGAGCGTTTTGGCGCAGGCTATCTCATAGATGTCCTGCTCGGAAAAAGTAGTGCGCAGATGGAACGTTTCGGTCATCAAAAAATAACGACCTTTGGCATTGGAAAAGAACTGGATAAAAAGCAATGGAGTTCGGTGATTCGTCAGCTGGTCGCTGCCGGACATTTGACCGCGGACATCGAAGGTTATGGCTCTTTAAAACTTACGGGTGAAGCGCGCGCTGTCTTGAAGGGTGAAAGGACGCTGCATTTTAGGAAAGATCCTGAAAAAAAGAAGGCAAACAAAGTTCTAAGAAATTTCTCCACAGACGATACATCTCAAGACCCTGTCGATCCAAAACTCTGGGAAGCTTTACGACAATGTCGTCGGGATCTCGCAGCGAAACAAGGTGTGCCACCTTTCATGATTTTCCATGATAGCACCTTGGAAGAAATGGGTCGGCTCAAACCTTTGGACGAAACATCTTTATTGAAAGTGAGTGGAGTGGGCGCTCGAAAACTCGAGAATTATGGAGAGAAATTTTTAGGCATCATTCGAGATTATTGTCGTGCAGTCTCCGAAGGCATTCGCTAATCTTAAAAATATGAAATCAAATCCTCTTCAATATTTAGACGAACATTTCGAAAAACTTTTAGATGAATTGAAGGATTATTCCCGCATTCAAAGTGTCAGCTTTGAGGGCTATCCCGCCCATACCTTGGAAGAGTCTGCTGTCTGGACAGAGAGAAAATTAAAAAGCATCGGTTTGGAAAATGTGCAGACGATCAAAATACCGGACGCGCATCCCTATGTTTATGGGGAGTGGTTGCACGCCCCTGGAAAACCGACAGTGCTCTTGTATGGGCACCATGATGTGCAGCCTCCGGGTCGATCTGAATTGTGGGGTTCACCCTGCTTTGAACCGACCTTGCGCGCTGATGGAAGGCTGTATGGAAGAGGCGTGGCAGACGATAAGGCTGGTGTGTTGATGCATGTCGCGGCCGTCGAAGCTTATTTGAAAACTCATGGCAGCTTGCCACTCAATGTGAAATTCATTGTGGAAGGCGAAGAAGAAACCGGCTCCAAACATCTTCAAGAATTTTTGCAGCAATATAAAAATTTATTATCGGCGGATTTTTTAGTTTTAACGGACACCGCCAACTTAGAAGAAGGTCTTCCTTCGATCACTTATAATTTGCGCGGTATAGTGGACGGTGCGCTTGAAGTGAGAACGCTCAAGCATCCCGTTCATAGCGGTATGTGGGGCGGACCTGCGGTGGATGCGATTACTGTTCTTTCAAAGTTGATTGCGAAACTGACGGATGCCAATGGCAAAATCGCCATTCCTGGATTTTATGACGACGTTCCTGAACTGAGTTCTTTTGAAAAAGAGAAATTCAAAAAACTTCCTTTCAATGAAAAAAGATTTAAAGAAGAATTAGGTTCGGTTCCCTCTCTTCAATTAGGGGGCGAAAAAGATTTTTCTGTTTTTGAAAGAATGTGGGCAAGACCTTCAATTGCAGTGCTGGGGGTCGATACGCAAGATATTCCCACGGCCAGTAATAAAATTGTTGAATTTGCGCGTGCGAAAATTTCCATCCGAATTGTCGCAGGACAAGATCCAGAACGTTGTATGAAATTGCTCCAAGATTTTTTCAGTCGCGAAGTTTCTTATGCTGCTGAAGTAAGTTTTCATCCGGGTGTTGCAAACCCAGGCTGGCGCTGCGATCCTCAGGGGCCTGCCTTTGAGGCTGCTGCAAAGGCCTTGGAAAAAGGTTACGGCGTTCCTGCTGCGTTTATTGGATGTGGCGCTTCTATTCCTTTTGTAAAACCTATCAGCGAAGTGTTTGGCAATATTCCTGCCTTACTCATCGGCATTGAAGATCCCTTGACCAATGCGCATGGCGAGAACGAAAGCTTATCCGTTTCGGATTGGAAGAAGGGGATGAAGGCCGCTGTCTATTTATATGAAGAGTTGGCGCAACTCTAAACTTTCACCCATCCCGTCAAAAAAATAACTCTCTTTTTCTCATAAATAATTTAAGGAAGTAGACTCCTTTTAACAGGAGTTAAGAGCTTCTTTGCATTTTGTTTTGGATAGAATTTTGCAATCCATTCTTGTGGGGGGAAGAATGGAGTTTTTATGAAGTTTAAAAGCTTAAGTTTGTCATTATTTGTTATGACTTTGCTTGCTAGCTCTTTTTCATCTTCTATTGTGCTCGCCGAAGGAGGCAATGAAGAAAATGAGAGGAGGGTGTTTTGCATGGCCGTTCGAAGCGTCTATGATCATTGTGGCACTCTCTATTCTCATTATGACGAATCCAACCCCACTGATTTCACCCGCTTTCTTTCTGAGTGCTCTTCCATTATGGCGCAAGCGACTCTTGACGGAGACAGCACGAATCGAATCGTCCGGACCTATCAAATCAGTTGTGAGGGAGAGATGCAGCCTGAAACCTGTGTTACCTATGGGCAAGTATGTGCTCTTGTACCAGGGTTTGTAGGGAATGTAGCGCGGCCTTCTCAAAATGCGCCTGCAACTGAAGAAGCAAGGCCTCAAGCTTCAGCTTCAAAAAATAATCTGATGAATGTCATCATGCCCACCTATATTGGTGGTTTGAACACCTTGAATAAAATTGCCGACAAAGATTCCAATGATAAAAACTTGAAAGATAATAAAGATGAAAAAGATTTGGGTCAGACAGAAGAAGATGCGACGCGCATGGGAAATTTTTATGTGCCGCCTGCATCTTACCTGCATCGTGCACCCAATTTTTTGAGCTGCACAGGAATTACTTTTGCAAATACTCATTCGTCACCTTATCCGAGCGCGAATAGTATTGTATACAGCAACGTCCAATGTAACGGCTTTGCAAATTTCCATGCGATTACGGAAAAAACAGGCGATTGTGAATATCACAAATGCGATTTTGTTTGGAGTAATCCCGATGGAAGTTTTCAGCTCTTTAGACTGAAAAAGTAAAACTAAGTTTGAACCCGGATCACTCTTTGCGGAAAAGGAATGTCGATTCCGCTCTCTTGAAACTTCTTGTTGATTTGAATCATTAACTCGGTTTGCACGACGCCTTTTGTGCTGACGTCCGCGATCCACACGTGCAAAATAAGGTTCAAGCTTGAATCGCCGAAATCCTTGAATTCGACTTGAGGTTCTGGAGTTTTCAATACACTGGTATTAGCGCTCGAGATTTGAATCAGCAAGGCAGATGCTTTTTCGATGTCGGTGCCATAAGCCACGCCCACTGCGATGTTTAGTCCTGCCACCGCATTGCCGTAAGTCCAGTTCGTGAGTTGTCCTGCTAAAAGTTCTCCGTTTGGAATTAAGATGGAAGCTTTTTCGCCAGTTTCGATGACAGTGGATCGCGCGCCGATTTTTTTCACTCTCCCTGTCGTGTTATTTACCTGGATTAAATCGTCAATCTTGATGGGTCTTTCGATTAACAGAATGATCCCGCTCGCAAAATTGTTTGCGATGTTTTGCAAACCAAAACCAAGTCCAACACCCAGCGCACCCGCGAGCACAGTGATGTTTTGCAATCCAAACCCTAACAGACGAAGCGAGATTAAAAGCGCAATCAAGGCGGTGAGATAGCGCACGCCAGTGCTAAAAGCTTGTCGAATACCAGGATCCCAATCTTTACGAGGATATAAATTTCTCTCCAATAAAAATTGGATGAGATGAGAAAGTAAAGTGGCGATGTAAAAAATGAAGAATACAGAAGCGAGTAGTCCCACTGTCACGTTGATCGGACCCACGACAAATCCCCAATTCCATAAAACATAAAGAAAATGGCTCAGCTCGGGGACGATGTCCCAAATGGAAGCGAGGGTATAGACGAATAAAATCCAAAGAGCGCTTTGAGTCCAGAGCTGTAAAGTGTTTACCCATTGTCGAACGACGCTGAAATGGAGATTCGGTTTTTTGAGGAGTTTGTCATAAAGCAGATGATCCAACCATTCGCGAAGGGAATTTTTCACGAGAATCATGAGTAAAATAACGCCCATGGATTTAAGCGTCGCATCCGCAATGTAATCGGAAAGATAAGTATAACCCATCGTGTCGAGAATGAGGACGGAGACTAAAATAAGAAAAAGTAAAACTCTTAATCCATGTTTGAAAGGCTTGAAAAATGAAGCATAGCTTGAGCGGTCTACCAGGATGGAAATCCAAGAAGGTCGAATGAGTGAGAGCAACACGAGAAAAATAGAAATTTCAAAAATCCATTCAAGCGTGCGACTGGCGACGGAATCATATTCCAAAATGTAAGCGG
>CAZKUY010000023.1:0-18420 GCA_964556135.1 uncultured Pseudomonadota bacterium | reverse complement strand
AATCCCGGATAACTCAAATTCCAAGAAGTCCGTCCAGAAGATGACTCGGAAGCTTGAACCATTCCCCGCGAACGCGGTACTTGCGAAGGTGCTTGTGAAGCTTCAATTCCTCTGCGCCAGCATTTCTGGATCGCCAGCTTTTCAGAAGTTGAATCGGCTCAGGGTTTCCTGTCTGAAGGCTCATTACGCGTGTTTTTACCCACGTCGCAATCCCAATTTTTGTGAACTCTCCGCACTGGACAACGTACACGAAACCGTTCACAACACTCCCCTTTTTAAGCCACTTTCGAGGTCGCGACATTCGTTTCTTTTTCGACCAGTCCAACGCGTGTTGAAGTCTTCCGTGTTCGGTAGTTTTCACGTCAGTAATCAAACACCTGAGACAATCAAAATACAACCGTTTTCATTGGCTTTTCTTAGGGAAAGAGAACGGATGGATACATAACATTCGGGCATACCCCCGGGTACCCAAAGACTCCCCCGCCGGCCTTGCGTGCCTCCGGTCGGCTGGCGATTCTGGCCCGCTCCGGTCGGGTTCTGCCGGCCACCGGTTGCGACTCGCCGCGCGCCGTCGTCACCCTGCCGCGATGGAAGCCACAAACAAGGCAAGCCAGAGGTAAGACCAAAGGTCGAAGATCATAAGCAACCCAACATTGAGGCACCTGAAAAGCAGGGACAAGGCGGCACATGAGAACATAACAGGGCTATTGTAACTTTAATTCAGCTAATTCAACTCCCTCCGTGTTTCGGCGGTTCCTCCCCCTTCGGTCGTCTGGCATACCTTCCCCACGTAATCAGGTCGAAGCTTGTCCGCAGCTTCCACGGAGCGAAGTGCAGGCAGTGAATCACCCAGATGCCCCTGACAGACGCTCGCGGAGGGTGATGCCGGCCAGACTGCCACCGACTGAGTGTGAAGGCAGGAACGCCGAGAATGGCAGCCAAAGCGCGAGGATGACGGTAGATCGTGCGCAATTCTGTCAGCATTTGCAGCACTTCCGGCGTGTCTGGCGCATGTTCCATGTCCACGCGTTGCGCTGGTTGCATGGCCAAATCACGTTTATGCACGAAGGACTTTGTGGCACAAAGCACTTTGCGGGACGAGAAAGAACTTCATTGCGTGCCTCACCACTCCATTTCGCCTGTATGACTGCTCTGCTCAAGTAATGCGATTGTGTGGTGATGTAAGTAGCGTAAACTCAACCAAACTGACGTACGGCTGCTGTACTGGTGAAGGTGTTGACCTGTGGTTGACCCGGGGTTGACCTGAGGTTGGATGTTTTCTGGTTGCGCGGTGTGGTTGAAAGGTTCAGGGTTTGGGTGTGACGTTCGCGTTTGCTGATGACTTTTGCCTGTCGCCGTTCCCGGGATTCGGGCGAGCGTCACAACTTCCCAATGCACGACGAGCGGCGGCAGGCAATCTTCTGTGGGGTGATCCATGAAGCCAACCGATGCGTGGATGCCGTTCTACATCGGCGACTATCTTGGTGATACGATTCACCTGTCCAAGTCGGAACATGGCAGCTACCTGCTTTCGATCATGCACTATTGGCGCAAGGGCGAGGCGTTGACGCGCGAGGAACTGCGGGCGATTGCGGGCCGGGACTTGAACGTTGTTGCGACGTTCTATGTCTGGTGTGACAACCGTTGGCACCACAAGCGGGTTGACGAGGAGCTAGCCAAGGCGCGGGCGAACTTTGAAAGCCGGCGACTCAAGGCGTTGAAGGGTGTTGAGGCGAGGCTGAAACGCCCGAATGATTGACGGCTGGAGGATTAAAGTTCAGGCTTCAGGTGTTCCGGCGGTGTGGCTGCCTGACTGGTTCTGAGGCTCTGCTAACCAGCCAGAGTGAGAGCGGCGACAAAAATACATGAGCGAACCGACCGCGCTCCGCCGGAATACTTCCCCTCAAATAATTCTTTCCCCCTAACCTGCTCAGTCATAACAGTATGACTGTCCTCTGTCATCATGCCAGCGATTTCTTGTTGACTGGCCTTGACGGTCATGCGAGGATGGCTGTCCAAGGAAGTAGTTTCGGTGGCGGGTGCAACACTCGCGGCGCGTAGTCCCGGCGCTAACATTCACGGGAGGCAGTCCAGCCAGAGGGGACCGGATTCGGCGTGGTAGGCGTCGGGTTCGTGAGGGAAGCCAGTTGACGGAAGCAATGAACCAAGCTGTAGCTGCTTGGCCGTTCAACTCAGGAACCAAACGGGCGGGTGAGTCTGGCAACGCTTTCAGTCCTACGGGGCTGCTAAGTTGCCACGATCTACACCAGCGGCATCAAATCCCGCTTTACCCATGCTCAATGCAACCACACCGGACACAACCAACCGGCGCGCCCGCGACAAGTCGGGAACAATGCAGAGTCAAGCAGCCAACAGACCATGACAACAATTAACTCCAATGGCTCAAAGTGGGCCGGCGAATCACCTGATTCCATCGCAGCCTTGATTGAACGGCTAAAGCAATATCCACTCGCCAAGTGGTTTCAAGACTTCGGCAATTTCATCATCAAAGGTGAAAGCGGATTGGTGACATTCTTCGGAAACTTCTCAACCGTGTCGGCAGTGTTCAACATTGACACCGACGACGAGGCGACAATCGAAAAGCTTTGGGTAGCCATCCGGCTTAACCAGTTGCGCCCCGATTACATTTCGCAGTAATTCACCCTTCCAACCTCATTCACACCATGAACACGCTTCAAACCTTCATTGCCTCCCTTCCGGGTGGCTTTCTCCACGATCACAAACAAACCGCGAAACTTCGCGAACTGGACCGGCTTTGCCCCGTGCTGGTTCGCTGCGGCGGCTGCCGGTTCACCTGTGCCGTTCAGGATGTTGAACACCTGATAAAGTGCATCACGGCGGGCGGTGACTACGTTCGTGACGTTTCCCTTCCCGTTGGATCAATGGAGCGCGCGGCGAACTGGCAATCTGATTGCCCGTCGCAATCGCTGGCGTCTGGCGCGGTTCGCTACACAACCACGGACGGGAAGACAATTCAACGCGACGGGCGCACGGTTGGCGTTATCCGGCTGGATGGCAAAGCGCACTTGAACCATGCCCGGCAGGCTCACGACCGGGCGCGGGCAGATCATTACGACGACACGATAACAGAAGCCAACATCGGGCTTTAATCCTTCCGACGTGAGGCCGGGGCGCGTGTCCCGGCTTCAGGTCTGGCGGAGCAACCAACCGACAGAAGAAAGACCAAACAATGAAACACATAACCCCGGAAACCGACTTCGCATTTGCGGACGGCGCTTTCTCGCTTCGCGGCGAGGTAGCGATTCAAGAGCCGGCCACGATCAAGCCACACGTCGCCGCGCAACATGAACTTTGCATGGCTTACGATGCACACCTAACCCGCGAGATTCAAAACGCCCGCGCAATCATCCGCGCGGAATTGGAGGCGCAATCTTGAAAACATTTTCTCACGTTCGCCCAGTCCGCGACGATGCCGGCAACATCGTCAGCCAGAAGCCCGCGCCTTGTTCCCGCGTCACGTTCAACCCGCTTGGCGGTCAGTTCGGAAGCGACAAACGAAAGCGCCTTGTCGTCACCCTGATTGCCGGCGACGTGATACAGATTCGGCCAGAGAAGACTCGCCGCGTGGTTTCCATGCTCGCGGCTGACGTTTATCGCATCATGCTGCGCAACGAGGCGAACAAGGGAACGCTGGAAAAGGCGCGGCTGGCGAAGATCAAGAAACAAGAGCGGCGCGAGTCCAACCGGATCAAGTACGCCGACGCGAAGCGCAAGGCGGAACTGCGCGCGGAAAGGGAGGCGCAATGAGCTTCATTGTCTCAGCAACCACACGCGACAGCGAACCGGAGGCACGTGAAATTCCATGGACCCGGCAGCTTGTCACCGACGAGGAAACCGCGAAGCGCATCGCCTACGCCCGCAACCGTGCAGAGCAGGCAGCGAACGGCGATAGCGTTTGGGGTTACTACCCGGCAACAGAATCAGACCTCGAATCCATGCGTGAATCAGACGGACACGTTGACGCGGGCGAGGAAGCCACACGTCCACCGTACGATTGCTAGAACATCGCAGAGCACCGCCGGCCAGTGTCGGCGGTGCCGTGCGGTAGTCAACCAACCGCAGAAACCAAGACCATGAATCCAAAAGTTCAATTCAAAGTGTACGACGCCAGCAATGGTGATCTGCTCGCCATGATGGAAACATCATCCCGCAGCGCAAAGCGAATCAAGCCAAGCATTCAGCGCAACTGGAGCAAGGTTTACAAGCAAGGCGTTCGGTTCAGTCGCAACCGTGTAATCGGTTAATTCCAGCAACCACAACACAGCAACAAACAAGACCATGAAAAAGACCAAAGACCAAACAACGGAGCAAAGTCCGTGGCGTGATGTACGCCGCGCCGGCTGTCCGCTCGTCTGTTACGAAACCGCGGACCCCAAGCAAACTATCACCAACGTCCGAAAGGCGATGAACGGCACAGAGGAAACTACGCCCGTTTGTAGTTGGGACTGCAATCGTGGCATGACCGGCGTTAATGACGCTGGCTCCACACTCTGCAAAGATTGGCAGTGTGATCCGACGAACACGGGCGAATGCGGCACCGCTCTAGACTTCCTTTTCTCCAAGACTCGCGAGGCAAAGGCCGGCGAGACATTCAACCGGGGAGTTTTCTTCTTTCACAACAGCCACCGATTCATTGATGACGCGAGAGTAATGCAAGGCGTTTGGAACCTTCGAGACGCGTTTGAGCCGATTGGCGTGACGCTGGTATTGCTGGCAACCATCGGCAAGGTGCCGATTGAACTTCGCAACGACGTTGTAACCCTGTCGGACCCGTTGCCGACGCCAGCCGAGATTAGCAAGCTGTGCGGCCACATCGCAAAGGATGCCGCCAAGAATGGCGCCGAGATTGACCCGGCAGAGATTGAAGCCGACGAGGTTATTGCCGATACGTTAACGGGCATTTCCGGGTTCGGAGTGCGGCAGACGTTCGCAATGGCGGTTCGGAAAACTGGCGTTGATCCTGAGTTGCTCTGGGAGCGCAAGCGGAAGCTTGTAGAACAAACTCGCGGGTTGAAGCTGTGGCGTCCGAAAACTGGCTTCGAGTCCATTGGTGGACTTGACCGGCTCAAAGCTGATTTGACCGCGATTCTAACCTCGTCGGCAACGCCCGTCCGCGCGATTTACTTCTGGGACGAGATCGAGAAGATGTTCGCAGGCGCTCAAGGCGACACTTCCGGCACCTCGCAGGATCAAGTCGGCGTAGTTCTGAAAGTGATGCAAGACGAGGGTTTGCCCGGCATCATCCTCGCCGGCCCGGCTGGCACCGGCAAGACTGAGATTGGCAAGGGGGCTGGCGGTGTTGCTGGTTCGCCTGTAATCGCCTTTGACTTCGGAGCGTGCAAGGGTTCGCTTGTTGGTGAATCAGAGCAGACCGTCCGCAGCATGATGCAAGTCGCGCAGGCTGTCAGCGGCGGCAAGGCTCTGGTAATCGCAACGTGCAACTCTATGAGCGTATTGCCCCCGGAATTACGTCGGAGGTTCAAGCTTGGCACCTATCTGGTTGAATTGCCGTCAGAATCAGAGCAGGCGTTAATCTGGCCTATCTGGATCAAGCGATTCGACCTGCCCAAGCAACCACTACCCGCTTGCGATCAATGGACAGGCAGTGAAATTTCCGCGTGTTGTGAAATCGCCTACCGTACCGGGCGGACACTGATTCAGGCAGCGCAGAACATTGTTCCCGTTGCCAAGTCGGGCAAGGCTCAGATTGAAGCGTTGCGCAGAATGGCAGACGGCGTTTTTCTGTCGGCGAATCACGGCGGAGTTTACAGCATGAACGGAACGGCACCGGAGGCTAGTCCATCAGGCCGCAGCATGAAGTTCGACTAACCAACAGCAACCACAGACCAAGAAAATTATGTCTCACACCATGACAGTTAAAACCCACTTCACCGACGCGCCGACCGTTGCGGCAGTCTGTAAGGAAATGGGGATTGCGGCACCATTGCCACACGGCACACACCAGCTATACGGACGCAACACGGCGGAGGGAATCGCCGTTACACTGCCCGGATGGCATCGGCCAATCGTCATCAACTGCAAAACCGGGGAGCTTGCACAGGATGACATGGACGGCAAAAGCGGTGTTCAGTTGGAAAGCTTGAACAAGTTCCGGCAACTCTACGCAGTTCACCGCGCAACGCAGGTTGCACAACGTCAGGGCCAGACCGTGCAACGTGTCATTGGCGCAAACGGTTCAATTCAACTCCGCATTGCGGTACGTTAACACCATGAAGACTATAATTGTTGATGTCTCGCCAACGGGCGAAGTGAAGATTGACGCTGTTGGCTTCAAAGGCAACGCCTGCCAACAGGCAACCGCAGCGATTGAACGAGCACTTGGCAAAGTTACGTCCAAGCAATTCAAGCCAGAGGCGCACACGCAGACCCAGACCCAAACAAAGGCGAGCCGATGAAATCTCTATTCATCGCACCTGACGGGACCGTGCGCGCCGTGGCTTGTGACGACCTCGCAGCCATCGCCGCAGAAATCGGCACCGTGACAACGCGCAGAGCAAGCCACGTCCTACCCTGTCACCCGGTAAAGCGGCTTGCTTTTCGGTTGATCCGGTTCGCAGTTGGTGAGCGCGGACACATCGCCGAATGGTGCCGACAGTGGCGGGGTCCATGGCAGGTTCGCTTTGCCGAATCGCCGCGCATTGTCCGATTCATCCATGCCGAAAGACGCCAAGCAATCGCATGGGAAATTGAAACCCTCAACCAAGGATTCGCCGCGCAGTAATCAGACAGACGCGGGCCAAGCAATGCCACTTCGCCCGCGCAGTCTGGCAACAACGCCAGAAGCAACCAAAACACAGAAAGACCAAGTATGAGCCAGAACATTAAGACATTCGACGTTGACGCATTTAAGAACACCGCTCTGTTTTCCATGACGCTGCGGCGCTGGGGTAATCGCGCCAAAGTCAAAGACCCGGCCAAGCTCGCCGCGTACCTTGCGGAGTTGTCCAAGGTGGACGGCAACGCGGCGCCGCCGATGATCGAAGGCAGCACTAACACTAAGCGAGTTTCCGCCAACAAGGTTCTAGTCAAAAGCGAAGCATTGGACGCGACAAACACGTTCCTGAACGAAACCAAAAAGCAATGCCTCGCGCTTTGTATGCCATCGTGCATCCGGGAAGGAATGTTCGTTGCCAGCCTGCAAGCCAAGCCGGGCGCACAATCTCCCGTTGCTCAAATCAATGACCTGATTGCCGGCGCAGTGCAACGGCTCAATGACGAGTTTCTTCCCGAGTTGGAAATCGAATTGCCTCGCGTGGTTGATGCCGCGCAACGTTCGCCAGTGCGCCAGAAGTTGGACGGCACTTGGGAACTTGATCCCGAGGGTGGGTTGGGACCGCTGTACGATCCATCCGACTATCCGCGCAATGGCGACGGCACCTTGAACACGGAAAAGATTCTCGAAGGGTTTGCCATCGAATGGAATTGGCTGGCGTTGACAGTCCCGGAAGGGTTGCCCCCGGAGTTGCGC
This sequence comes from uncultured Pseudomonadota bacterium, assembly GCA_964556135.1. Classification (GTDB taxonomy): domain Bacteria; phylum UBA10199; class UBA10199; order JADFYH01; family JADFYH01; genus CAYPXN01. Next base: position 10,889 of record CAZKUY010000023.1, on the reverse strand, counting down.
CAAGCCGAGACGGAGAAGCTTCAAAAGCAATTCGCAGACGCGGCAACGGAAGTGAGAGACGCGTTGCGCGTGATGTTCGCCAAGCTGGTAACGCACGCCACGGACGCATTGAAGTCTGAGCCGGGAGAGCGTAAGAAAATCTTCAGAGACACCTTGACCGGAAACATCGCAGACTTTTTTGCCACGTTCGAGCATAGGAATATCATGGAGGATGAACAGTTGGCCGCAGTCGTCGCGCAATGTCGGGCAGTGATGATGGATGGTGAAAACATGGTTTCAGCGGATGCGCTTCGCAAAGACGAAAACCTCCGGGATTTGATCGCCAAGAAGTTGGGCGAAGTTAAGGACGCGCTTGCTCCCTTGGTTGCGGAGTGTGCGAGTCGGCAGTTCAGCTTCGATGATGAGTAGCGGTCTAGAGCGTGCGCCCTATGGTCTGGGGCGCACGCTTGATTTTTCAGATTGCTTTTCCAATCGCATTAAATACTCTGACGGCGTGTACAGTTACGGTTCAACAATAACCTTTACCGCACGCCATTGGGCCGACGCGAGACGCGTCACCGCTTCTTACCGGGGCTGTACACAGGCTGCTTTGGCTGCGGGAGGTAACTTCAATGCAATACCCCGGATGCAGAGGCAGTGAAACGGAACGGTTTTGGAGGCGAGTAACCATCTTAGATAACGGTTGCTGGCAATGGACGGGAGGGCAAAACAGCGAAGGCTACGGAAGTTTCACCCTTCAAGTGATAACAGGACAGAAAAGAATCCAAATTGGAGCGCACCGCTGGGCTTATTTGCATTATGTCGGACTGGTGCCTGATAGGCTTGTGCTAGATCATCTTTGCCGCAATCGCGCTTGCGTTAACCCACTTCACCTTGAGCCGGTTACAGAAAAGGTTAACGCTTTACGCGGTGAAGGGCAGACTGCAAAAAATGCGCGCAAATCGCACTGCAAACACGGACACAAATTTGAATGTGACAACATAGCCTTTGAGACTGACAGCAAAGGTAGAATTTCCAGACGTTGCCGCAAATGTGTTCGGCTAAGGTATGAAAGAAAAAAAACTTCAAAGACTTTTCAGCAAGCACGGCTAACAATTGAAATAGCAGGGAGCAACAAAACATGAACCAGAAACCCGCAACCGAAAAGACAGTTGCCCTCCGCGCCAAGCTCAAGGCGTTGGTCGAAAGAGGCGTAAACGGGGAACGCACCGCCGCAGAAGCCAAGCTGAAGCGGCTGGAGTCACGCTACGACTTCACCAAGCCAGTCATGGCTACGGCTGACATCTTTGCCGGGGTGTTCTATCCCAGCACAGCAGCGGAACCGATCCTCGCCTTTCAACCGGACGACTTCGACGTTGCCCTTGCAATCAAGCAGGCAGTGGAAAGCGAGACAAGCGTTCGTTGCGTCTGGCGCGATGGCATGTTGATGGCGGCAGCTACACCGCAGAGCGCAGAGAAACTTGAAGCCATAGCCAAGACCGTTGCCGAAAGCTTCATTGTGCTTTGGGGCAAGCTAAAGCAGGCGGGCATTGATCCCGCCGACCGAGGCAGCTTCATGGCCGGGCTTGGAGACGGGATGCTAGGCGAGGTTCGCGTCAACCAACCATTGCCAAGCCGACCGCGCAAGGCGAAGAAGCGCGCATTGAATCACGCTCCCGGAATTGCAATTCACCCGTACGCGGTGGCAACGAAGCTTGGCAAAGACATTCGTTTTTCGATCCCGCTCGAAACCATCGCGGGCGAACTCGCGGAGAAACTTCAACAGGCATTGCCGCAAGCAGCATGAAAGAAGTCAAAGAAACGCATCAGCAAGGGATGATTTCGATTGAGAATCTCGAAATGATCCTAAAGCAAGACACCCAAAATTGTGATGTGGGGATTCAGATTTCTCACGACGGCAGGATATGGCTTTGCGTGAACGGAGTTGCGTTCGTGAGATTCAAACCAAAACGTAAATGACAACCGATCCACAGCCAGCCGTTGAATCCACACCCTGCCCCGGTTGCGGCCAACTACTCGCACCCGGCGAGACGTGTCAAATCTGCCGATCAATGGCGAACATCCGACGCCTGAACGCGTACCGCAAAGGTGTTGGAAGATTCCTCAGTCTTTCGTGTCCACCTGAACCAGAAACAACCCGCGCTCTGTACTAATCGCAGGGCGCAACAACTCAACAACCGAAAGTAAAATTCATGAGCGAGAAAATTGAAGTCACATATCGCGGTCAAGCAATCACCTATAACGAGCAGTTTAATAAATGGGATTGCGAACTGTTTTCCAAGCCAGCCGATTCTTTAGAGTCTGCCAAGAAGCGCATTGACGACAAGCTGGACAAAGAAAAGAAAGAGCCGTTCCAGCGGTTCGATGTTTACACCACGGAATACAAACTTGCAGAAGCGGGACGTTACGCGGTTGCGACTGTCACAGGATTAACCGACGACGGTCAAGAAGCTTGGGTAAGCAATGGTAAAGAGCGGCGCAAGGTTACGCTGAAATACTCACAGATTTTTGATGCAACCCCTGAAAACACAAACCTCGTCGCGCAAATTCACAGCCTCAAAGATCAAGCGGATGCGTTGAATGACAAAATATCACAACTCTCCGGCAAGCTAAAGGCGTGGAAGCCGAAACAATAATCATCAACTCAACAACCCACAAACCAAACACGCAACAGCGTGAAACAATTTTGCTGGCTGGCTTGCTGGCTTTGGGCCGGGCAGAGGCCGCGATGCTTCGTCGCGGAAGCCGATGAAGCTTGGCAATGGACAGGCATATCTTACCGAAACCTCTGTCTAATCTTTACGATTCTCCGCGAATCTTAAAAGATTACCCATCGTTTTCGGTAAGATTTTCGCAGCGAGACAGCCGGCATTCAATTTATGAGCGAACTCCAATTTTGGGCCTACCTCCACGCGAACTGCACCGTGCAAGTCAAACGCTGGTTCGGCGACGTGAAGGATTACACCACGGACTGTGAGGGCAACGACTTCGTGAGTGTCGTCGTGGAGCCGTTCACCGCAGCGAGCCGCGAAGAAGCGGAGCGCATCGCCGTGGAACTCATCAAGCGCAAGTGCGAATCTGCTTAACAATTTCCGTTCGTCGCTTGGGCGGCGGTTTCTCCAAGACAGGCGCAGCAATGCGTTTCGGCTAGGAACTGGCTTACCTCTCTGCCCTAGCCGATGTTTCGTCGGCGACAAAAGAACGAGAGGAAGCGTGGTGTTTGTATCGAATCAATCCTCGATTGATTCGATGTCGGACGGACGGAAAATCTTTATGAACATACACCTACTAATCCAATCGGTTGAAAATCTCGACCTTGCTTTTGCGTTCACCATTGACGCTACCGAGCGAAGCGAGATTGCCGCGCTCGCGGAGGGCGTCAGGAAACTATTACGTAAGCGTGGCGTGTTCCTTGGAATCACAAAGGAACAGGCTGACTGTCTGCCAAAAGAACCCGATGCAAATTCGTCACATCAGTAAAGGTCCGGGGCGTGGGCAACGCGTGTTGTATATCCCTTCACCTGACGAGCGCAAACGCCTGAACGAATTGCTTCAGCAGATCAACCTAGTCGCGCAAGGTGTGAACATCGTTGGCGGCGGGTTACAGCACGGCTTTCAACCGGATCATTCGCCAGTCACCAATGCCATGCAACATCGCGGGTACGCTTATTCCCTTTGCATGGACTTGGAAGATTTCTTTGACAGCGTGACGCCGGAACATCTGCCGGAAGAATTGCGCTTTCCAGAATGCTTCCCAGACGGAGCCGCGCGGCAAGGGCTGCCAACATCGCCAGCCTTGGCGAACATCGCGGCGAACAAGATGGACATGGAGATTGTCGCGCTCCTGCCGCAGTCAAAGGGCATAGTTCATCGCGTGTTCGACCTGTTCAGTGATGGCGTTTCCCGAATCGAATATACGAGGTACGCAGACGATTTAACCTTTTCCTGCAACTCACTGGAGCGATTGCGAACATTGGAGAAGCTTGTCCCGCGCATTGCCGAGAAGCACGGCTTCAAGGTGAAAGCTCGCAAGACGAGGATGCAGGCGGCGATTGCTGGTCGCAGGATCATCACGGGCGTAGCGGTTGACGACAAACTTCACCCGACGCGCAGAACGCGGCGCAAGCTCAGGGCCGCGCTACATCAACGGCACACCGCAGAGGCGAGAGGATTGTCAGAGTGGATGCGTCTCGTAGTTCCAAAGTTTTTCAACAAGGCGCGGCCTGTGCCGCCAATTCAACAGCAACCCAAACAACCAACCCAGAAGCGTGAACATCCGCAAACGTCGCGGGCGTTCAACTTCGATTAAGACCAATGAACCCCGCCGCGAAACTCCACCAAGCCACGGACACCCTTGTTTCGATGGCAGAGGCACAAGGCAAACTGGATCACTGTTGCAAGGGTTGCACGACGCCGTTTTGCTGTGATGAAAGCGTTATGTCAGACCTGATTGAACTCCGGTACGCGTTGGAACTTCTGACACCCGAACAAATCGAAGGCGTGAAGCAAAGGCTGTACGCGTGGCTCGACAAGGTTGAACCATCAGGCTTGCTTGCGGAGAAAATGCCCAACGCGATGACATGGCGAAATCTCAAGGCAACCTGCCCGTTACTCGTTGACGGTCGTTGCTCCGTCTATGCGCGCCGTCCATTCGGCTGTCGGATGCACTTCGCCCACAAGAATCCTGAGAACTGCGACATGCCGGCGAGGACGCATCAAAAATACGCTGGCTTCCCTGATATAATCATGGCGCAACTCTGCGCTCCGTATTTCGAGGCGGCAAAGCGGCTCACGTTCGACAACCTTGGCGTGCTTCTGGCCGAGGTTCTGTTGAACAAAAACATCCACAGCGGAAGCAGGCAGGAGATTGAAGTCGTATGAAATCAAACCTGAAACAAGACCCTGAAGTTGGCCGGATGACTTTGCTGCCGCCGCGTCCTGATGTCTGTCAGGCGTGCGCCGTGAAACACTCACCAGAGCAGCCACACAATCAACAAAGCCTTTACTGGAAATACTGGTTCTATGGACAGCATGGGCAATGGCCAAAATGGGAAGATGCAATGGCGCATTGCACGCCAGAGTTAAAACAACAATGGGCGAAAGCCTTGGCTGAACACGGAATCACTGTAAGCTTATGAACCACACGCAAAACTACATCGAAGCGCAGAAGACTATTTGCCGTGACGAATGGTTTCGCTCACACAAGGCAACCACAATAAATCTAGCTATGCCAATAGCGGGGGAAGGGATTATCTCGTGGGAAAATCCCAAGTCATGGAACTACGGCTGCCGTTTCATCATTCACCGTCGTTGGCTCTGTGTTGTGGGAGATATTGGTGAGGCAACGTTTGAATGGAGCGAAGACCTCACGCTGGAATTTCTGGCAGGAATTGACTTTGGATATTTCCTGTCGAAGTGCCGGGCTTCACCAGAGGGCCGTAAGTTTGAGCAGTGGGACACTGAAGTTCTCGAACTGTATCGCTTGGAACGCCTCGCGGAATTGAAACAGCGGGCCGGAACTGACGATGAGACGCACGAAGATAGCGCAGAGCTTGAAGTCTTGGAAAATAATTCCAAGTGCTCTAAGGACGAATGGGATTCAGCCGTTCGTGATTACTACGATGCAACCGGAGACGCGGAAGGAGCGTCGTCATTAGCTGGTTATGGAGATGTTCCAAGCGTCCACGCCATCGGCATGTTCGTCGGTTTGAAAATGGCAATCGCGCAGTTGAAAGGCGGCGTATGACAGAAAAAGCGCACGGGGCTGAAGTTAAACGCTCAGTCAAAAAATTCGGAAAAGAACTTGGAGTGTTTTTGAGTGACAGAGTGGAAACACCTTCGCAAGCCGAAGGCATGGCATGGTGTCTAATATTTGCCGCAATCGAGTGTTTAAGGCATCGGTTCAAAGATAATAAAGCCGCCGTGCGGGACGCGGTGGTTAGAGCAATCAATCACATGCTAGAATGAGCAAAGTCTTTTCCAGCCTCACGCCGTTGGGATTTACCGGAAAAAACTCCTTGCAATACCCGTCAGCCAGACATACAAGATAACCGTGGGCCAGCCAAAACAATATGAGTGAGACAACAAACCTGCATGACCGTCTTAGCCGCGCCGGCACCAAAGGCGCAGCGAATCAACCGCACGAAGCCAAGGTAGCCGGGGGCATCGCTGGCGCGAAGGCTCGCTGGGCTGGACGACCGCTCTGCCCGGCGTGTAAGCGAGGGGCCACCCCGGAACAGATCAAGGCCGGGAGATTTGTGAAGAAGAAATAATCCACGTTGACAAAACCCAAGCGGTTCGCGTAATCTCAATGAGTGAATCAAAAAACAAGCACGCAGTTGCCCTTGGTAGAATTGGCGGAAAGTCCCGCAGCCGGGCCAAAATCGCAGCCGCCAGAGCCAATGGCAAAAACGGAGGCCGTCCTAAAAAGGGCGGGAAAGCCATCCGACATCATCGGCAAACGATTCGGTAGGCTTGTTGTGGAATCTATTTCCCATCGAGAACGCCGCCCAAACGGGGCCATGTATATTTACTGGAAATGCAGGTGCGATTGCGGCGGTGTAAAGCTCTCCAAAACAGATCACCTTAAAAAAGGCGAAACGATTTCCTGTGGATGCGCTCGCCGTGAAATGTATGAGGGGTTGAAAGTCACCAGCTATCGTCATGGTCATTGCAGCGGTGCCAATGGAGCAGGAAGCAGCACATACACGCGGTGGGTTCAGATGGTTCAGCGATGCACAAAGCCGACGCATCCAATGTGGAAACATTATGGAGCTAGAGGAATCAACGTGTGCGAGGCGTGGCTACACTTTCCGCGCTTTTTGCGGGACATGGGAGAAGCTCCAAAAAGAACGCACTTGGACAGGATCAATAACGACGGCAACTATGAACCGGGCAACTGCCGGTGGGCCAGCTACAAAGAAAGCGGTCGAAATAAACGAACGCTCCGACTGATTGAATTTAACGGTGAAACCAAGTGCGTTGCTGATTGGGCCGACCATTTCGGAATCAAAGCCAACACAATACGCAACCGCTTACTTAGAAAATTTCCGATCCACAGATTATTCACAAAACCATGAACACACAGCCAAACGAAGTTGAAGTTCTGCACACAAATGCAGTCGAATCAATCACTCGCGGAGAGATTGATATTGCCATTAGAACGGCGCGGGCTTTCCCGCGTCAACCCGCCGTGGTTAAATCGAAGATGATGAGCTACGCTTGTCTGGACGAGGATACTGCTTCCAGTTGCTTCTATTCGCTGCCGCGAGGGGGCAAGAACATTCAAGGCCCGTCTGTCCGGCTGGCGGAAATTGCCGTTAGCTGTTACCAGAATCTTCGCGTCGGCACGCGGATCATCGAAACTGTTACCACTGGCGACAACCCACACGTCGTAGTTCAATCTGTGGCGTTCGATTTGGAGAACAACGTTTCAGTGACGATTGAAAAACGCCGTCGCATTGTTGGCAAGAAGATGGCGGGCGGCGGGCACTATCCACCATCGGAAGACGACATTAACCTCGCGTCCAACGCAGCAAGTGCGATTGCCTTCCGCGATGCGACGTGGAAAATCGTCCCGTTCGCATTGGTCAAACCTGTATATGAACAGTGCCGCAAAGTTGCCGTTGGCGATGCTAAGAGCCTCGTTGACCGTCGCGGCAAGTGCCTTGAGACGTTCGCCAAAATGGGCGTGTCCCAAGAACGCGTGCTGGTTCGGCTGGACAAGAAGAAGGTTGAGGAAATTACTCTCGACGACATCGAAACCCTGATTGGGATTCATACCACGATCAAGGAAGGTGAAGAAGCCATTGAAGCCATCTTCCCCATCCTGACCGGAACAGCCGCCAAGTCCACCGCTCCGACCCCGCCAGCCCCGGTTAAGACGGCTGCCACACCGCCCGCTGCCGCGTCCAGCAAGTCAGCCGAGACGCCCAAGGCTGAAACCGCCGCTCCTTCGACGCCCGTAACGGCTGAAACGCTGCCAGAAGCCAGCCAAGCTACGGCGCAGGCCACTAATGAGCCTGTCAAAGAGCCAGAACCGGCAAATAATGCCGGGTCTATCCCGACGCAAGCTCCGGCCCCGGCTCCGACCGGCTCACCCCTTGAAATCTGCCGGGCAAAGATTGCCTCCTTGGACATTCCTGAGAAGCAATTGATTCGCTACCTGCAAGCCTTGAAGCCGCCGATGGCGAGGGGCACTCAAAACAGCTTGGACCTACTCGCAGACTCAAAGCTGGCCAACATCGCCGGGCAGCTTGACAGCGATAAAGTAATCGAGGCGATCAAGGGCACGGCGGTTTAACGATTTGATGCTGGCGCGTAGTTTAGCGTGAAGAACGCACACCGCCCAAAAGTGAAGGGATGAAACGCAGGTTCAAATCCTGCCGCGCCAGCGTCATTCAACTCCAAGCAATGCTTGACAAAATTCCAACTAAGGTTGACGTTCAATGCGTTCTAGCCACCGTGGAAAGTGGCGCAGCGGTCGAAGCGTTCCCGACGCACGACACCAGAACGAAGTCTGCCTGCTTTAAGGCGTTCGCTCTGAAAAAATGGCCGAAAGGTCGTCTCGACGCTGTGCGAGTTTCCACTAAGAGCGAACGCCTGCCTCTTTTCGGCATGGTGCGCGCGATGGCTGGGATCGGCTCTGTCATCCGCGAGCAACGTCCTGCGAGAGCGACGACTCGGATAAGCCGTTCGGCAACCATACCGAACGGATGGAGTAGCAGCCCGCGCCCCGTAAACAGGCTCCAAGCTACCGGAGAGCCAAAATACTGCGAAAGCAGACGAAGGGTGATGCGCGGAGGGAGTAAGGCGAAGGCTTGGCTCCAAAGAACAGAACAGACCCGAACCTGTAGTAAATCACAGGGAAAGCTCTCGCTTTCACCAAAGAACAGTGGTTCCGAGTACAGAGTTAAGGCAGTAGTACAAGCCTTCCTTCCCTTTCTTGCTTCCTTCAGTAGCCCTGCACACTTGCAGTCCTTATTTTCAGCCGAACTTTTTCTCAACAACCAACAACCCAACTCCATGAAAATCAAAATCAAACCTCTTTGGATGGTGCGTTACGACGCTGACGAGCCTGAATTTCTATCCGCAAACCCAAGCGGAGCTATCAGAAAACGAAAAGCAACTCCACGCGAAGAACGGCTCTTGGCAATGGCTGATATGTTGGATCGGAGCGCGGAAAACTGTAACGCACACGAATTCGCTGGCGTGCATCGCAAGCTTGCTGTGTTGCTGCGTCAGGAAGGCGGCAATGAACTAGCAACTCGCGTCATGCGCCGATTGGTGAATTACACCGGGCTGTACGGTCTTGAAGGCGTTTGCGGGCAAGGTGATGAGGAACTTGTAGCTAAGGAATTGAAAGCTGATATGGCAAAGGACTGATGCCAACCTCCCCCGAACAATTCGACGCGATGAAGCAGCGCACTGAGGCTGGGCATGGTGCAATTCTCCGACGCAAGGGAGTCGTCATTGATCCAATGCAATGCGATGTCACGGCAAGCACGCTGGTTGAAGGCGTGACAAAGGAGCGCGAGTTGCATGATGAGATTATCCGGTATTGCGACAGCCAGTGGCCGCGCTGGAAATACATTCACGCCCGAATGGATAAGCGCAGCACGATTGCGGTTGGCGCTCCTGACTTTGTTATTTTCACACCCGGAAACGCTGAGATGCACCCGAGAGTTTTCGCAATTGAATGCAAGCGAGCCGGCCAGAAGCCAACACCCGAACAACTAGCGTGGCACAAGGAGATTGAAATGCTTGGGCATAAAGTCCACGTCATTTATTCGCTGGCGGAATTCAAGGAGATTACGAGATGAAATGGTATTACAAAAAACTTGGCGGACATACTCACGTTCGCGTGTTTATGAACGGCGCTTTGTGCGGAAATCTGACGTTCAGAAACGAAGAATTCGAGGCGCTTTACAACAGCGACAGCTATCCAAACATTGAATTCATTCCCGACATATGAACATTAAACCACTCATAGACGCTGTTGAAATTCTGGAAGAAGCAAAGCTTGCCACGCTCGACGAGAAGGACCGGCTGGAAATCGGACACGCAATCTTCAAGGTGCGTTGCGTGTTGCAAAAGCATGGCGTGTTTCTTGGCGGAGCGGAGAAGCCAGAATCCGCGACCGATCAAACCGCGTCTGCGGTGAACAAGGCGAGAATGGACAAAGAGGCGGCGCACTGGAGAGAGGCAACTGAAATGGCGGAAGCTTGGTGTCAAACCAAAGACCCGTATCGTCGGGACCGGGAAGTTTACTGCTATCGCGCCGGTTATCTGAAATCCATGCGGGAAGCGGAGAAGAATCCAGAGCCGCCAGCGACGTTCATTCCAAAGCCGCCATCGCCAGAGGTTCAAGAGATGTGGACGAAGATCAACGAAGCAACCGCTCGCGTCGTTCACGAGAACAATCTTCGCATTGAAGAATTAACCGAAGCGCAATGCACGCAGGCAATCATTCAGGCGTTTCAGTGTGGCGACTTCAAGCGGCTGGTTCGCGCCAGCGACAACGCGCAGCAGGTTGTTTACATGCCGTTCGCAGAGGTTGAGGCGTTGAAGTCGGAACTGAATAAGATGAAAACAACACACCAGCCCGGCGACCCGGAAATGCGCTGGGATGAAGACTTTGGCTGGCTGCACGTCAGCGTGCTTGACGAGATTAACGAAATGCGGACGACCACCGCAACCCTGCTCGACCCGTCTGCGGTGTGGACGAACATGCTTCGCGGGACCATCGCCATGCCGCAAGCGGTAGAGCACGGGCGAGAATGCCAGTCTCAGCTAGAGCAAATTTGCAATGCGCTGGACGGCTATTGGCGCACGCACCCGGACACCTTGAGCGCAGTTCAAGCCGCTGTTGCCGATGCGAACACGTTCAG
>CAZKUY010000022.1:0-20099 GCA_964556135.1 uncultured Pseudomonadota bacterium | reverse complement strand
CCCGTTAAAGACCAAAACTAAAAAATCCTTGAAGGAGGCTCTCATGTGGAAACGCATGCTGTTTACCTTGAGTGGTGTTTGTGCTTTTTGTTTTAATGCTTATGCGGCGGATGCCACTTTGAAATTTGATTATGGGGATGCATTTCAGAAATCTTTTTTGTTTTATGAAGCGCAACGCTCCGGATCCAATCAATCCCCGCGCGTGCCCTGGAGAAATCCTGCGGCCCTGCAAGATGGCAGCGATGCGGGCTTGAATCTTTCCGGTGGATGGTTCGATGCGGGAGACCATGTGAAGTTTGGTTTGCCCATGGCTTATAGTGCAACGATGCTCGCTTGGGCCGTCCATGAAAATGAAAATGCCATCCACAGCGAAGGTGCATTGGTGGATGCGCAAAGCAATCTTCGTTTCGTTTTGGATTATTTTCTCAAAGCTTATGATGAAAAAGATACGGCAACTGCAGCCGATGATCGTTTCGCTTATCAAGTGGGAGACGGCGGGGCGGATCACGGATTTTGGGGTCCGCCCGAACTCATGACGATGGCGCGTCCGACTGCTTTGCTCACCGCGAGCAAACCGGGAAGCGAAGTGAGTGCAGGAACTGCGGCAGCGCTTGCTGCAGGCAGCTTAGTTTTTAAAACGGCAGATCTTACTTATTCTAATTTGCTCAAAGACAAAGCCATCCGCCTCTATCGTTTTGCCGAAAGTTATCCCGGCAATTCCGGATACACGAAAGCGAATGGATTTTATTCTTCTTACTCCGGATATCATGATGAACTTGCCTGGGGTGCGATTTGGCTTTATCGAGCAACCGGTGATGTGGCTTATTTGAATAAGGCAAAACTCTATATCACAAATGCCCAAGATGGAACTTACTGGGCGCAGAATTGGGACAATGTGAGTGACGGCGTTTACTTGTTACTCCAACGTCTGGCGCCGAGCAGTGCTTATCAAAATAAGATTGAGCAGCATTTGAAATATTGGATGGACCAAGTGCCGCGCTCGAGCGGAGGACTTGCCTTTCTCGATCAATGGGGATCTTTGCGTTATAGTTCTACAGCGGCTTATCTTGCTTTAGTCTATGCACGACAAATTCAAGACACGGCGATGCAAAAACGTTTGCGAGATTTTGCGCTCACGCAGATGAACTATATTCTCGGCGATAATCCTCGGCAGTCGAGTTATGTGGTGGGTTTCGGATTGAATCCTCCCAAGAATCCACATCATCGCGCGGCCCATGCGTCGACGACTAACAACATTAATGCCCCTGCGAATAATATTTACGAATTGACCGGTGCTCTCGTGGGTGGACCTGCGAGCAAAAATGATTTTGATTATAAAGATGATCGCACAGATTACATTCGTAACGAAGTCGCGACCGATTACAACGCAGGATACACCGGCGCGTTAGCTGAAATCCTCACTTATGCGGGCGGAAGCTATACACCCCCACTGGTGCCGATCCCAACTCCTACACCAACACCTACTCCCACTCCGACTCCAACACCCACTGAAAATCTGGTGATGAAAGTAGTGAAGGATAGCGATTGGGGCAGTGGATATTGTGAGAAGATGACGGTGCAAAATGCAGGTTCGCAATCCGTACAGTGGAAAATCCCTCTTACGGTCGATGGAAAAATTCGTGACTATTGGAGTTTTGTGAAGACGGAAGAAAATTCCAAAGTTTATGCCAGTGGAGTTTCCTGGAATCAACAATTAGCGCCCAATCAAACGATTGATTTTGGTTATTGTGTCGATCGTGCGGCGGCACCAGCACCCACGCCGACGCCTACCCCTGTGCCCACTCCAACGCCAACACCTGTTCCAACACCGACACCCACGCCTGTCCCAACGCCTACGCCCACTCCAGAACCCACACCAGGAGATCGAGTGGTGATCAATATTAATAATGATTGGGGCAGCGGCTATTGCGCACAGGTCTTCATTCGTAACACGACCAATAGCCCCTATGATTGGAAAGAAACTTTTCCAGTGCAAGGCAAAGTCAGTAGTTTGTGGAATGCAACTTGGAAACAAAATGCAGGCTTTGTGACTGCGGAAGGTTTGAATTGGAACAATTTAGTTCCCGTGAAAGGCCAACTCGAAATTGGTTTCTGCGCGGATCGAAAATAATTAAAGCATTAAAAGCCTATGCGCATCAGGGAGAGAGCAAGAGGGTCACAAGGGTGGCCCTCTTTTTTATTTAATGTAATTCTTGCGCAGCGTCTCACCTTTCCTATAAACAAAAGTGATGAACAAACTTTTCCTGCCCTTGCAATTAGGCGATCTCACTTTAAAAAATAGAATTATCATGTCACCTCTGACGCGCAGCCGAGCGACGGGAAGCGAAGGAAGAGTTCCGAATGCTTTGATGGCGGAATATTATCGGCAGCGATCGACAGCAGGATTGATTATGACAGAAGCCACCATCGTGGATCCGATGGGAGCAGGTTATGCCAACACGCCTGGAATTTATTCTGATGAACAGACGCAAGGATGGAAACAAATCACGCAAGCCGTGCACAGCGCAGGTGGATTGATATTTTCGCAGCTTTGGCATGTGGGACGAATTTCGGATCCGACTTTTTTAAACGGAAAAACTCCAGTCGCGCCAAGCGCCATTCAGCCGCAAGGACATGTGAGTTTACTGCGCCCGATGCGTCCTTTCGTGACACCGCGTGCACTGGAGCTTTTTGAAATCAAAGACATCGTCGAACAATTTAGAAAAGGCGCAGAGAATGCCAAAAAAGCTGGTTTTGATGGAGTGGAAATTCATGGTGCGAATGGATATTTACTCGATCAATTTTTGCAAGATGGTAGCAATCATCGCAGCGATGAATACGGCGGCTCTCTCGAAAATCGAGCGCGCTTGATGCTAGAAGTGGCGGACGCAGCCATTTCCGTATGGGGCGCCCATCGTGTGGGCATGCATCTGGCGCCGCGCCGTGATTCGCATGACATGTCAGACAGTCAACCGGAGAAAACTTTTACTTATGTGGCCGAACAATTAGGTAAACGCGAACTCGCCTTTCTTTGTGCGCGTGAACATGTGGCCGACGATAGTTTAGGTCCGAAAATGAAGAAAGCCTTCGGCGGTGTTTATATTGCCAATGAAGGTTTCACTCAAGAAAGTGCGGAGAAGATTTTAGAAAAAGGTGATGCGGATGCCGTGGCTTTTGGAAAACTTTTTATCGCCAATCCTGATTTACCGAAGCGTTTTGAACTCAAAGCAGAATTGAATCCGCCCAATCCTCAAACTTTTTACGCGTCCGGCTCAGAAGGATATACGGATTATCCTTTTCTGAAGTAAATTCCTTTTAGTTATTTCCGGGACATAAAAAAGCTAGCAAGTTTCAAAGGCAATCTTTACAATTCTATCTCCAGTAAAATTCCATGGAGATTTCATGTTTCAAAAAAAGTTAGGCATTTTTTCGAGCTTCATCCTTTTAACTTTGCTGATTCTGTCTTCGTGCAGAGACAATAATGGGTCCAATCCCATTACATATCTTTTGGTGAGTGTTGGAAACCCAGGAAACGCAAGCGACACCACGGGCTTTGGTGCAGTGTCTTATTCTTACCAAATTGGAAAATATGAAGTGACCATCAGTCAATATGCTACTTTCCTCAATGCGGTAGCAGCCACGGATACTTATGGTCTTTACGATTCTAACATGACGACTGATTTGAATTCCGCAGGCATCAGCCGCTCGGGTTCGTCAGGAACTTATACTTATAGCGTGTTGGACAATAGCGGGAGCAGTTCGAATCGTCCGATCACTTATGTGAACTGGTTTGATGCGGCCCGTTTCGCCAATTGGATGTCGAATGGTCAACCAATCGGTACGCAGACTAGCATCACGACGGAGAACGGAGCTTACAATTTAAATGGAGCGATAAGCGGATCCGCCATTCCGAAAAATACCACCAATCCGAATACGAACAGTGCCCCTACTTATTATATTCCAACGGAAAACGAATGGTACAAGGCCGCTTATTACAGTCCCACTCTCAATAGCGGGGCGGGTGGATATTATCTTTATGCCACGCAAAACGATAGTGCGCCTGGAAATGTGGTGGGTAACACGGCGAATCAGGCCAATAATTTTACGACGGTTTTTTGTGTGACTCAAAGCGGTAATTATGTGGGGACGACTCTCAACTATCTCACGGATGTGGGAGCTTTCACTGCGAGCGGCAGTTATTACGGCACCTATGATCAAAGTGGCAATGTTTGGGAATGGAACGATCTGGATGGAACGGTGCTTCCCTATCGGGGGATCCGCGGTGGATTTTGGTGGGCAGGGGCGGTCCCGATGCAGAAAAGTCTTTATACCACCGATAGTCTAACCCGTATCGAGAATGGTCTTGGCTTCAGACTTTCGAGTCCGGCGCAATAAGAGGAGATGTTTTATGAAAAAAATTCTATCTAAAATTTTGCTGGGAAGTGCTGTTTGGTGTTTTGCTTTTTCCGCTCAGGCACTTACTTACACTTTGGCTCCCGTGGGAAATCCTGGAAATGTGGAGGACGATACCGGGTTTGGTGCCGTGGCATCGGCTTACCAAATTGGTGTCTATGAAGTGAGCATCGGTCAATACACGGAATTTTTGAATGCGGTGGCAGCGACAGACACTTATGCTCTTTACAATGGAGCGATGGGCGGCATTCCGAATGTGGCTGGAATTTCCCGCAGTGGTTCGCCCGGAACTTATACCTACGCTGTCATCATTAATAGTGGCTCGAGTGCAAATCGTCCTGTGACCAGTGTCTCTTGGTTTCATGCCGCGCGTTTTGCAAATTGGATGGCGAATGGTCAGCCTGTCGGTAGCCAAAATGCTACAACGACCGAAGACGGCGCCTATACTTTGAATGGTGCGACGAGCGGCGTGGTCCCCACCAAAAATGCAATTAATCCAAACACAAGCAGCGCGCCCACTTTTTATATTCCTAGTGAAAATGAATGGTACAAAGCGGCTTATTATAATCCGACTTTAAATAGCGGTGCCGGGGGATATACCACTTACGCCACTCAGAGCGATGATGTGCCCGGCAATCTTATTGGTGCTGATTTAAATCAAGCCAACTATCTTTCGGAGACGACCGGCTATTCTGTTACGCAGTCTGCAGATTTTTCCACCACCCAAAATTACCTCACTGATGGCGGTTCTTATACAGCCAATGCGAGTTATTATGGAAGCTTCGATCAAACAGGCAGTATTTGGGAATGGAATGATATGGATGGAAGCGCGACTACCATTCGTGGTTTTAGGGGAGGGGCCTATACTTCCACCCCGCCTTACCTGCGTTCCTCTTATCGCATGGGCTATGTAGCAGACGGCTATAATGCCAATGGCGGCTTTCGCCTGGCGGCGCCTTAAACAAAATGTTTCCAAGAAAGAAAACCATGCGAACGAGTTTCATTGTTTTATTACTCTTTGTACTCTTGAGCGCTTGCTCTTCTTCAAAACCAGTCACTGAACCGGTTTCCATTGAGCAGGGGCGTTACTTAACTGTTATTGGTGGCTGCAACGATTGCCACACGCCCGAATGGGTAAAAAAACCTTTCCAAATTCCGGATTCGCAATGGCTGACCGGCGATAATTTAGGTTTTAATGGCCCTTGGGGCACCACCTATCCCACCAATTTAAGAAAACTTGCCTCATCCATGACAGAAGAGTCTTGGGTAGCTTTGACGAAAAACCTCAAAACACGACCTCCCATGCCTTGGTGGATTTTGAATGCGATGACAGAGAATGATTTAAAATCTATGCATCGCTTTCTGAAAAGCTTGGGTGATGCAGGCGAAGTAGAACCCGCATTCCTGCCACCGGGTGAAAAACCTAAAACACCTGTGATTGAATTTTTCCCGAAAGATTTATAAAAAGCTCTGGCCTCAAATTTTTCTTATATATCCAGTGGATGATTCGAAAAAATAATTGCTAAAAGTGATGGGGCAATGAGTTAACGGCTTGAGGGTTCGCATGCTAAAACAGTTCGCTCTTCTCGGGCAGCAGGCGGCCGCACTTGATAACTCATCAAAGGCCGAAAGTTGGGCCCACAAATTTGAGCATAATCGTTTGTAGGGTTAGGGCTTACAATTCGTTCTAAACTACAAGCAGCGTTACCTATAGAATTTCTTGAGACATTATATACATAGATAGGTGTGTTAGGCGAAGGAAGGGGCGCGGGTGTATTTGTTGCGATAGTTCGTGCAGAAGAAGGCCGAGAAGGAATACTTGGATGATGATGAGGCCTATGAAGTGGTCGGTGAGGCATTGCAGAAGACGCAAGCACAGAGTGAGGATGTTGATAATTAAATAGTGCAGGGTTTATGGGAGATGGACGGTTTCCAACAGCCGGAGGACGGAGAAAATTTAATTCTCTGGGCAGGCTAGAAGTTCCGCCCCCATTTCTTAAACGGTCAAAGGTTTCTTGAAATGAAGTACCTATCGCACATCTATTAATAGTAAAATCACATACCCGTACACGCGTTTCGCTTGGATTGGTACAAACGCGCGGGGTTGAGGGATGATGCTGTATGTATTCCTGAGAAACAGGATGATGTCTCGCATAATTTAAAACGGCAGCATGAGCTGCAGCAGCATCCGTATCAGATACGATAGAACCTGGACTACAAGTGATAACACTTGGGTTACCACAATCAACGGGTGCGCAGTAATTGACTATAATTCGAGACATAAATAGCTCCTATCATTAAAAATCATCACTACTGCATTATCGGTAAAATATGGGTTGAGGTGCTTCTTTAATATAAAATATGAGATTACGAGTTTATTAATAATTTAATCATTTATTAGTTCTATACATCCGCATAATTCTTTGATCAGCTTACCAATCCCCCTACTGAAAAATCATGCTAGCCCCGATTGTGGCAATTTCTTTTTAAGCTTACTGAACAATCCAGTCTGTTAGTTTTTAACTCTATTAATTTAAAAAGGAACGATATGAATAACACCGAATCCACAATCCACGATGTAACTAAAGCCGGCGCTCAATTAGCGAAAGATGCGAAGAAAACTTTTGAGAATAAAATTGAGCCCCTCAAGGAAGAAGTTTCCGAATATTATGAAAAAGGAAAATCAGAAGTGAAAAAGGCTCGCCGAAAAATGAATCAACGTATTCAAGAATCTCCCACAAAATCCGTTTTAATTGCAGGCGGAATTGGTTTTCTTTTGGCCATGCTCTGCAAGAAATAAATTCAATCATAGCCAAGGAGTTTTCTCATGGATGCTGTAAAATTATTGATGGCGGATCATAAAGAAGTAAAGTCTCTCTTCAAGCAGTATGAAGATTTAGGCGAAAAAGCGCAGACTAAAAAGAAAGCCATTTCTAATAAAATCATTCTTGAATTGAAAGTTCACACCCAGATCGAGGAAGAAATTTTTTATCCTCGGGTTCGTGAAGCGACTCAAAGCGAGAAGATCAAGAAATTGCTGAACGAGTCTGTGGAAGAGCATCATATTGTAAAAATTCTGATGTCAGAATTAGAAGAAAGAAATTCAGTCGATGAAATTTATGATGCCAAAATGACGGTGCTCAAGGAAAGTGTCGATCATCATGTAAAAGAAGAACATGAAGACCTTTTCCCGGGCGCAAAAAAAGCTCTCGATAAGAATGAACTGGAAGAATTAGGTGACGAAATGGAGCAAAGAAAAGAAGAGTTAAAGAAGGCTAAAAAATAATCTTTCTGAGAGAGATCATCATAATGAAGCGCGGCTCAAAAAGTCGCGCTTTTTTTTATACTGATGAACTATGCCGAAAATCTGCCTCAGAAAGAATTTAATCTACAAAATATTTCTTGCGGGATCTAATCAGCTTGCCCAATAATACCTGAAAAAAATGGATATAACTTCTCAAAAAAAAGCGTATTTCTTTAAATACGAGGAGAAATTTCATGAAGGTAAAAAGAAAAGTATTGGGTGTATTGGCTTTATCATTCATCGCTAGCCTGCAAGCTTCCGGGGCTCTGGCGCATTCCGAGTCCTCCGCAAAAAGCAGCGATGAAAGCTACCAGATGCCTTTCCTTTCGAAGTTTCCGGAGCAACCACTTTTGGTGCTTCCGTCGAAGGATCCTCGCTCCAAAGCGAAGACTTATATCCTGCCGGCAACTCCCGCCACTTCTCAGTGGGGTTTTTTCGATAATAAGCAGGCGGCAGTTTTGAAAATCAAATCGGGTGATTCAGTGGTGATCGAAACCATGGCGGCTTCGGATAATCAGGTGATTCCAGGTGCTACCATCGAGCAGATCATCAAGATTCAAAATGAAATTCCGGGACGAGGACCCCACACAGTGACAGGACCCATTTACGTGGAAGGTGCTGAGCCTGGCGATACTTTGCAAATTCATTTCAACAAGATTGTACCAAGGCCTTATGCTTCAAATAACACGGCGCCGGGCAAAGGGCTTTTCCCTGAAGTATTTACCAAGCCGCGCGTCCGCTATTTTTACCTCGATGTACAAAACAAAAAGATGGAATTTTTGCCAGGCATCTTCGTTCCACTGGCGCCTTTCCCCGGCGTGGTGGCTGTGGCACCGGCAGAAGCTGGAAAATTTGACACCGCACAACCGGGAAAATTCGGCGGCAATTTGGATTTGCGCGAAATGACCGAAGGCAGCACACTTTACTTGCCAGTTTTTGTGAAGGGTGCCTTGCTGTGGACCGGCGATTCGCATGCGGCGCAAGGCAATGGTGAAATCAATCTCACCGCGGTCGAAACAGCTTTTCAGGAATTTGATATTACGGTGAATGTCATTAAAAAGAAAACTTTGGTGTGGCCGCGCGTCGAGACGCCTACTGCTTGGATCTCCGTGGGTTACGATCGAGATCTGAACAAAGCCTTCGATATTCTCAAAGAAGAGACCATTAAATTGATCGTCGAGCAGAAAAAAGTGTCTCCTGAAGAAGCCAAGAAAATTATGATGGATACTTGGAACTGTCCGATCGCGGAAGTGGTGAATGGCGTTGAAGGCACTTATTGCATGCTTCCCAAGGATGCGAATGCTCCCAAGCATGTGCTCCTTCCGGGCGACAACGCCGAATTTTTCGTGACGCAAGCGAAAGACCTGGACCTCCACCAGGCTATGAAAAAAGCCTGCATGGCCATGCTCAAGAAAGTTTCCGCGGTGAAAAAGATGCACATCGAAGATGTGTACGCTCTTGCTAGTTTCACCCTCGACTGTCGCATTGCTCCGCATGTAGCCGGGGAGAAGGAAGTGAATTGCGCGATGCCGAAGAGTTTGTGGGTGACGAAATAACGGACCCGTATAATTCGTTCCTATGCAAAGGTATCTAATCCTTCTTTTTATTTTGATTTCCTTCTGTCTTTTCGCCAGGCAGGTGAAGGCTTCCGAGTCGCAGCCTGCAAACTCGCTTGAAGCTATTCCCGAAGGCTACAGTATTAGCTCTAACCCAGGCGCCGTGAATTTATCAGTGGGCTCGGGACGGGCTCAAAGATTCTTCATGGAATTAGCGGGAGCCAAGGACGATCACGGCGTGAAGTTGGGTGGAATGTGGCTCAGCGATGTGAACGTGCTCATGAGTGGTGGAGTGGATCCGGGGGACTGGAGCGGAAACAGCCTGCTCGTTTTAGATTTACACATCGATGCCGAAAAACTTCTGCATTGGAAGGGCGCGAGTTTCGGTGCGGAGTTTTTGCAATTCAATGGTTCTAACACGAATGGTGAAGCGGGCACGGCGCAAGGCTACAACAGTTTGCCGGGCGAACATCCTTTTAACCGATCGGAACTCTATCAACTTTGGTATCGCCAAGAGCTTTTCGATGGCAAATTAATTTTCCGCATCGGCAAATCGGTACCCACTTACCATTTCGGCAATGTATTGAGGCCGACTTCAAATACGAATACGAAAACCAATATTCCTTCCGTGAGCAGTCTCACCTTCACTCCCGTTTTCGTGAATCCCACGATGCTGGGTGTGCTGCCTGGTTATTATAATTCCGCTTACGGCGTGGTGCTAACAGCTGCGCCCGTAAAGCAATTTTATTTCAACGGGGGAGTCTTCGACGGAAATATGGCCCGAGGTAAGCAAACAGGCATCAATGTTTTGCCGGAATTCAACGGCTATACTTTTACGATTGGCGAAGTGGGCATCAGTTGGCTCTTGGGTGAGGAGGAAAAGCCAGGCAATGTGGGGCTCGGCGGGTGGCATCAAAGCGGTAAACTCGAAAGGAACGGAGTTTCGCAAAATGGCATCTCCGGTTTTTACCTCTTTGGTTCGCAAAGGCTTTGGTACAAAGACCCAGGAGAAAACGACAGTGGACTTTCCTTTTTCTACCAGTTTGGCGTGAATAATTCGGGCGTGATTTCCGCCACGCATTATATTGGCGGAGGACTCACCGCTTTTCAATTGATTCCGAAGCGGCCGTTGGATTCTTTGGGTCTGGGCGTTGCCTTCTCATGGTTGAATCAAGATCTGATGCCGCGCAGCCATGAATTTATGTTTCAGGCCTATTATCAAGCCCATATCATTTACGATCTCTACTTACAGCCCGTGATCACCTATATTCCGAATCCAGGAGCGAGCGCTAGTGCGAGCGGAGCAGTTGCAAGCACTCTGCGAATGATGTTTTTTTTCTAGTGTTAAGCTTCAATTTCTGGATGGAAAGTTTGTAACTCAGCCGATAAAATGCCACTGGGCAACAGCTTTTTCTCAATCTAAAGCATCATCGCTATTTCTATCTATGAGATATAATTCGCTAAGCCCCAGGGCAGGAAAGCGTCTGGAGTTTGGACTCGAATTTTCCCCTGTGCCTCTTTCGAGAGTTATGTGCGAAGCTCACTGATTTAGGGAATTCAAAATTAATTAGCTTTTCAAATTTCTATCTTGAATAATCCAAGAATGGAAAAGCCTTATTCAACTGATAATAAGGAAGCATCATATCTTGAACTTAATGGGCTGCGCTTTCATGTTCTGCTCGACGGTCCTGAGAATGGTAAATTGCTTGTTTTTTTGCACGGCTTTCCAGAATTTTCCTATGGATGGCGACATCAACTCGCTTACTTTGCTTCAAAAGGCTATCGCGTTGTTGCGCCAGACCAACGTGGATATAATCTGAGCGACAAGCCCAAGTCTGTCACGGACTACAATTTGGATATTTTAGTATCCGATGTGGTGGCACTTATTCGCTTTTTCAAGCGCGACAAGGCGGTGGTGATTGGCCATGATTGGGGCGGCATAGTGGCCTGGCGGTTGGCACAAAGCCATCCCGAGCTTTTGGAAAAACTTGTGATATTAAATGTGCCGCATCCTGCAGTGTTCAAAAGCTTCATTCGAAAAAGCTGGAGTCAGAAAAAACGCAGTTGGTATATTCTTCTTTTTCAAATTCCATTTTTATCCGAAGCCCTCTATCGTTTGTTGGGTGAAAAATCGATGCGTGAGAGCTCTAGGCCCGGAACTTTTACTCAGGAGGATTTTAAGATTTATCGAATGGGATGGAATCAAGGCGGTAGCCTTAAAGCGATGATGCAATGGTATCGTGCAGCGTTGCGATGTCCTCCGCGAGAATTGTTGGATGAATCCATTTTCCCTTCCACCCTTATCCTTTGGGGAAAAAAAGATCACTTTCTGATGTTTGAAATGGCGGAGCTTAGTCTTCACTTTTGCAAAAAAGGACGCCTCATCTTTTTAGATGAAGCGACGCATTGGCTACAACATGAGTTTCCTGAAAAGGTGAATGAGTCGATAGACGGTTTTATTGTGGAGAGCGATTGAAAGTAAAAAGGCTCTTAATTCGTCCATTTTAAATAATCATTTTTTGCGGAACAATGCCTGCCGATTTGAGGGCAAGACATTTTGAACAAGACAGTGGTGCCTGGCACCGCATTGGAAAATAAGAGGAAAGTTTCCTGAAGAAGGTGTATTATATTGTTACACAAGTGTAACGATTTCGCCTTGAGCATGTATGAAATTATTCAGGAAGCGAAAATTAGTTCAGCAAGGTCCTTTCAGCTCTCTCTATCAAGTTGAAAATGAAGAGAAATTGTTGGCGATGAAATTATTTGCTGAGGGCGCTCCGCCAGAGCTTCTTCAAGAGGCGCGACTCTTAAAAACCTTGGATGCTAAATTCTGGCCCACTCTGCTGGAGGATCATTCTTCCGAAAGACCGGCCTATTTTTTAATGGAATGGGTTTCAGGAAAGCCTTTGGAACAAGTGGATCATGGGCAAAATTTCCAATTCATTCTTTCCATTTTTCAACAACTCATTTTGGCCTTGAGAGAATTGCATCAACAATCTTGGATACATGGTGATCTTAAAGGAAATAATGTTTTATGGACGGGGGAACATGTCAAGATCTTGGATTTAGGCTTTGCCAAATCTAAGCACGATTGGGGGAGTATCCAAATTTCAGGCACGCCCGCCTACATGGCTCCCGAATTATTTTTTGGCCGTCCTCCCCGACCTTCCAGCGATTTTTATGCCTTGGCGATGATGTTTTATAAGTGGCTGCTTGGTAAATTTCTCTTTCAGGCCATGAATGTTCAAGAAATTTTGCACTGGCATTTGTTGGAAAGCCCATCCAACTTGCATGCGAGTCTCGATTGGTTGCCTGTGGAGTTTGGTGATTTGCTCTTGCGACTTCTTGCGAAGAATCCAGGCGATCGGCCCCAGTCTGCGGAAGAAATCTTAGGAATTTTGTGCAGACAGTTTGGTTTAAATAGCGATTTTGCAGAAGCAGAAGCAGAGGTTTCCGAAGAAACTTATGAGATTTTTGGGGAAGCGATTCGTTTTTACGAGCAGCAAGACTCTTTACGGGAAGAGGAAAATCGTACCTTGGCAGAATTGTATTACCGGCAGGGCCATTTGGAGAAGGTCATCCAGCAAATTGAAGACCAAGAAGGAGCAGAGGATTATCTTTTACGGGTCAAGGTTAAAACCCGACAGGGCTTATTTGAAGAAGCAAAGCGGTCCATCCAAGTTTTTGAGCAGCGCTTTTTGGGCTCTTTATCTCTTTCGCTACGCTTGGCCTATTTAAATGCGCGAGGCGTTTTGGATTTTTATTTGGGAAATCTCGAGGCTTCTCTGAAGGTTTTTCACGAAGCGCAAGCACAGGCTTTAAGCGGCGAAGATTTTTCCCATTTAGCTGTCGCCTTCAATAATTTAGGTAATCTTCTTTTAGAAAGCGGGGAGGATGAGAAAGCCCTCATCTCTTATGGCCAAGCGCTGGCTTTTACCCGCCTTTCCGGAGATCGCATCCATGAAGGCATGTTCTTGATGAGCCTGGGCTATTATCACCACCGTCGTCATCACTGGATGGACGCTGCGCAATACTACCAACAGAGCATCCAAATTTTGGGAAACGTGGGGCAGCAAAGTGAGAAGGGCCGCAGTTTGCTGAATTACTCGAATCTACTCATCGAGTGCGGTGATCTGGATCAAGCCTTCCAAGCATTGCGCGAGGCTCAAGGTGTTTTCAAACGGCGAAAACTTTCTTATTTGGCCTCTTACAGCCTGCTTTTAGAAGGGGATATCCTTTTCAAGCGGGATCAAGCTTCAGCGGCTAGTGAAATTTTTAAGAAGGCGGAAGCCGAGCTTCGAGCGATGCAGCGGGAAGGCGATGCTTTGTGGGCTGTCTTCCGCCAAGCAGAATGTTTTCGCGTGCTGGGTGACTTTAATCGGGCAGGTCAGTTGTTGGAACAATTGAAGGTCAACCGATTGCTACCAATGGATGGGCGCTTGCAAAATCAAGTGATCGAACTGGAAAAGGAGTTAAATATGAATTCTCTGAACCTGCAAAACCTCTCTCCCTTTCAAAGGGAAATCGAGCTCTTTGAAAAAGAATTAGTGGGCGAGCTCGATCTTTCCACCCTTGTCGAGAAGATCTTGGATAAAATGATCCAAGTGACGCATGCGGAGCGCGGTTTTGTGATTTTGCGGGAAAAGGAAGGCTCTCGAATTGCCTTGGCGCGCAACATGGGCCAGGAAAATCTTCCCGATTCTCCCGATCAGATCAGTGCTTCGATTGCAGGCAATGTTATGGAAAAAGGCGAAGCGCTCCTCACCGTAGATGCCTTAGAGGATGAGCGCTTCTCGGTGGTGAGCTCCATCCATCATCTAAAGCTCCGCTCCATTTTATGTCTTCCCTTCATGCGCGGGCCCGAAGTGTTAGGGGCCATCTACCTCGATCATCGAGGGCAAAGCGGTGTGTTCCAAGCGCCTCTCTTACATTCTCTTAAACCCTTCGCGGAAATGTTGGGGAAAATCCTCTCAAATGCGCGGCGCTTTTTCGAGGTGGAATCCGATTTGAAGGCGACCCGAAAGAAATTGGAAGCGGCCCAGGTTCAGTTACAATTGAAATACGATTACGCCAATATCGTGGGGCGGCATCCGAAGATGCGTGAAGTCTTTTCCATGCTCGATCGGGTGACCGATGTGGAGGTGCCGACGGTTTTGCTAGGGGAAAGCGGCGTGGGAAAAGAGCTCGTCGCGCAAGCGATTCATTATAATGGGCCGCGCTCCAAGCGTCCCTTCGTGTCGATGAATTGCCAAGCGGTTCCTGAAAGCTTGTTCGAATCCGAATTGTTTGGCCATACGAAGGGGGCTTTCACCGGCGCGATTTCAGATCGCATGGGCCTCGTGGAGCAAGCTCAGCGCGGCACATTATTTTTGGACGAGATCGGTGACATGTCTTTGCCTCTTCAGGGCAAGTTGCTGCGCGTGTTGCAGGAAGGAAAGTTCCGCAGATTGGGCGATCGTGAAGAGCGCTCTGTGGATTTGCGCGTGATTGCTGCTACTCATCGAGACTTAAAGAAAATGATTCGAGAAGGTGGCTTTCGCGAGGATCTTTGGTTTAGGCTAAGTGTCGTGGAAATTAGGATCCCGCCTTTGCGGGAGAGGATGGAAGATTTGCCTTTGCTGGTTGATCACTTTTTGGAGCGCTTCGCGAAGAACCATGCCAGCCTCAAGAAGAAGATTAGTTCAGAAAGCCTTATCTTACTTTCTCAATATGATTGGCCAGGAAACATCCGCGAGCTGGAAAACACGATCACCAATGCTTGCGTCTTTGCGGCCAAGGCACAAATCGAACCCAATGATTTTCGCTATAAAAAAGAGCTTTTTGCCAAGGCTTTATCGGAAGATAAAAAAATGCAGTCCTTTGAGCTGAAAGATTTTATGAAATTTCCATATCGTGAGGCCGTGCAGTTCTTCGAGAAAAAATTCATTCACCAGGCATTAATAGAGACAGGTGGTAATATCAGTCGGACGGCGATTCAACTCAAAGTGGCTCGTCCTCACCTCTCCCGGCTGATTAAAAAATTTAAGATAAAGGTGTAATGATTCATGACATATTTACTATTTTGAAATAAATAGTCCGGACACGTATCTGTCTTATCTGTCTGAAATTACTTAATTATTTCTAATCTCTCTCAATGGAATTTTTTGGTATGGGCTTTGCTATATTAAAAAGCTGAGCAGTATCATGTTTAAATCCGGTGAAAGATGATGAAATAGTTTTTATGTATGTATGGTTTAAAAAACTTATTTTCTGCCTTTTACTCGCCAGTGTTGTGGCAAGCGGAATGCTGGCTTGCGGTGGCGGCAGCGGAGCAGGGGAAGGTGGCCTCGGAGAGCCTACTCCTCCAGTGCCCGTATTTGGTGATTTTGTGTTAGGGATGGTGGCCTCTAGCGATGTCTCTTCGAATTCTTTATCTGCGGCTTTGAGAAATACCATGCGCTCGAATTCGATCTCTTTGCAAAATGGCGGTATCTTGTTGGAAGAAACCCGCAATGTCGTGACCGACATTTCCTTCAAGCCTGTAAATGAAAACATAGAAGAGATTCAGTATCCCGGCATGTATGTGGTTGAGCTCATCACAGGCGGCAACACCGTGAATCAAGTCTTCCCCAACTTTAGACCCACGCGCCTGCCTTTCACCGAATACCGCGAATTTGAGATGAAATTTGAGAAGATTGAAGAAGGTGAGATTCCTTCGGAATTACTTCAGGATCCTTTATCCGCGCAATTTCTCGTGGATCAAACGCTAGTTATTGAGGGCAGTTTTTTGGAAGCGGCCAACAATGATATTAATGGTAATCATACGCAAGATTATATCCCCTTTCTGATTATTTCCGACAAGGATGTGAGCATTCGCGTTACTTCGCCCAATGCCTTCACGGTTTCGCAAAACCAGATCAATTATTTCTTCATCGCCTTTGAAGTGAATAGTTGGTTTAATAATCTTTTGGGGCTCATGCAGGTAGCGTCTGTGGATGAGTTGAGCGATGGCGTTTTGGTGGTTTCGGATCAAAGCAGCAACGACAGCATCCATGAAATTCTAGATCAGTTCGAGAGCAATCTAGAGGGCTCTTGCCGAAGCGCTCCTTCGGATGATGCTGACTTCGAAGAAGGCGATGTGGATGAAGATTCGTCTTCCAGTGGTTTCTAGCTGTGCCAAATCGTTGTGATAAAAAGTTACAGTCTAGCCTTTTCTGAAAACTAAAAATCATAAAAAATTAGTAATTTCAAATGGTTAAATTTGGCACGTTTGCTGCTTAGTCAAAAGGTGTCAGCCAAAAATATTTCTTCCTCAACGTTATGGGAACTCTCGTGGGGAAGGAGGATAAAATCTGAGTTCCTAAGGTGGGTGGATTATGAAAAGGAAATATCAATTTTTCGGTACCCTGGCTCTTTTGCTACTGACGGGCATCGTCGGTTGCGGAGGTGGAGGCAGTGCGGACACTAACAATCAAAACTCCAGCGCGACCACGGTGAGCGGAAGGCTCACTTCGGCCTCGGCAGGCAGCTCTCAAAACCTGAGCTTATCGATGACGATGGCTGAAAACATCGTGGTTTCGGGGATTACCGTGGTAGGTACTGATGAAACGGGTGCTACTGTTACCACTAGCACCAACGATTCTGGCGGTTTCAGTATGGATTTGCCCGTGGGGCATAGTTATGTGATCTCTTTCTTTGAGGGCCAAAGCTATTTGGGTACCTTGGCTTTCTCCATCGATCAGAATGGCACTTATTCCACTACGGCTTTTCGTCTGAATGCCGATGATAGCTCCCTTGCCTTAGGCAATATCGTATGCGCGGCAGGCTCTTGCGTAGGCGACGTGAATCCCCTTTGTTCCTTGGATCGGGATGACGATGGAAGCGAGGATTGCGAGGATGCTGACGATGACAATGACGGCATCGATGATATGGATGAAAACGATAGCGATCACGACGGTATTGAGGATGACCTGGAAGATAGTCACGATGACGATGATGATGTGACCAGCAATGATTGCGAAGTAATCCGTAGTCGACCTTTCAATGGTGAAATGGGTGTAGACCAAGATGAGGAGATCCGCGTGCGCTTTTCTAATGCACTTGAAACCGCAACGGTGAACAGCGAGAACCTTTATTTGACGGATGCTAGCGGTTTGATCTCTGTGGCCTATACCTTTGAGAACGAAGAGGAGCATGGAGAGGCCCGCTTGAATCCCAGCGCGAATTTGAGCCCTTCCACCGAATACACCTTGCATGTGACTACAGCCATTCAATGCAGCAATGGCCAAAGCCCCGCTCAAGCTCTGGAGATAAGTTTCACCACGGATGACGACGACTCCGGGAATTAAAGAAGGATGATTCTTGGCTCTGAAGTCCCGCTTCAGACTTGGATCCCGGTACCCGCAGAGCAAGGATGAAGCGCTAAATGCGTGGGTTCTTTCATTGCAAGAAACGAAAGCAGGCGAACTTCATAAGATTGCCCCACTTCTTCCGATGCTCAGCGAACCCGCGTATCGCGTGCGAGTCCCTTGCCGCCGTCTGGCGACTTTTCAAAGGCGGTGAGGGTGATGGTCATGGATAACTTACGGTGAGCGGGTCATCGATTGCGATCGTTACTGCTTGCGACCAGGCGGGTCCTGGAGAAGTATAAGTGACGCCCGGAGTAGGATTGTTACCGGGTCCGCCGGGATTATAGAAAGGTTGATAGCTGCCGCCTATACCATTGCTGCCCGTGGTGGGAATGAGCACCGTCGTGATCAAACGCATGGCTGCATCATCACCTTCTAAAACGATATCAATGTAATTATCGGCATCCGAGACGTAGGCATCGTTGATAGGCTCGCTGTAGAGGCCTAAATCCGCTAATCCCAAGATGGTGATGCTGCCCGCTGAAAAAGTGTAAGGTTGGTTGACTTGAGTCATGGTTGTCTCCACTCCCCCTTCATTCACCACCACCTGGAAAAAGTTCGAAAAATCCGTGGGCAATAAAGCGGCGACTCCATCGGGCGAAAAACCGCCGGTAGTATAAATCCGCAAACGGTATTGAGCATCACTTCCATAATAAGAAACTCCATCATTAGGATAGCCGCCCGCGAAAGCGTTGTCGGAGCCTATACCTTCACCCACTGTACTCATAATGCTCACTTTTGCTCCGATGAGGGTGGGCCCACCATTCGGAGTGTAAGGATTGGTGCTTTCTTTGCTGAGGCCGACCGCACTCACCGGACCATTGGGCCCTACGAGTTGTAAGCCATCGACGATGGTTAGCAAGGAGGGATAAATAGCGCCTTCAGTTCCTGGACTCAGTCGATTGCCAAATTCTCCGAAAATAACGATGCAGCTGCGCTCATTAAATTCGAAATTGGGGCTGATGGATGCCACGTAGGGAGTTACGATTTCTCCCGTATTTAAAGTGAGAGCGAAATTGCTCCGATCAACGGTGCTCGGAAGCACCGGCCAGCTAAAGCAGATGGGCATAGCATCAGCGAAGTAAGTAGGGTGACCCCAGGCTATAGAAACACCCGAAGGAGTTTTAGCACTGGTGAGCGCGCCGTAAGGTGGATTGGCTGTGAGCACGGTTTCCCAGGCGCCGCCAGCAGCGACCACATAACTTTCGCCTTGTTGTACGCCTTCGATACCTTCAAAGCCGTAGCCTGCAGAGAGGATTTCCGGTTCGTCACCCCACAAATCGGCATTCGTGAGGATGTCTTCCCAAAGGGTTAAAGATAAGGGATTTCGAGGAACATCGACGTTGAGTTCCGGATTGATCGCATCCTCCATGTTCTGCGCATTGACCTGAATGACAGCGGATGTTTCGTTGGTGACCAGGTACTGATAATTTGTTTGGGAGATTAATAGGTTGGATGCAGAATCAGGTACTGTAAAACTAAAGGTATGACTTTCTCCGGGCGCAATAGAACCCCAGAGAGTTAGATTTTGTTCAGTTGCAATCTCTGCAAGCCAAGATTCCAAAGTGACTCTTGGATTCACCACAGAATTCGTAGACGTGTTCGTCACGATGATTTCCGTGGTTGTTCCCGGGCTGTAGGTAGGTGTGTTGAGTGTGACTGTGGCGGTATTGTTTCCGCAACCTCCCATCAAGAGGGGAGTAAAAGAAAAAGCGAGAAGCAACAGAAAAAAAAGAGGAGATTTGTTTATCATAGGGACACATTTTAATTTTTTCTGCAAAGCAATGCAAAAGTATTTTAGCAGTGAGAAAATTAAAGGGTACATACGCCAGCGATGCAGCTCTCCCCACCGGCGCATACCAGACCGCACTCTCCGCAATTGTCATCATCCGTATCCGTATCGACGCAAAAACCATCGCAAAAAGTTTCACTAGGACTGCAGACGGATTCACAAGCTCCCGCGCTACACTCCTCGCCGACACCACACTCATTGCCGCAGGCTCCGCAATTGGAAGAATCCGTATCCACGTCCACACAAACCCCATCGCACTGCGTTTCTGTGATGGCACAAGGAGAAGGGGGAGGAGTAGAATCCTCACAACTGTGTGGAACTCCCACCGTGAGCGTTAAGTCCACATTCTCTTCCGCTGCGATTTCAAAAACACCGCTCGCGGAGCTGATCAAACAGCCACTCACCGGATCATTTTGTTGAAACAAAAATGTCACCCAATAAAATCCAGGATCAAAATCGGTGAGGATGGTTAAATCGGGAAGATCGACTCCTTCAAGGGGAGTGCCGATGAGAAAATTTTCATAGGGAGAAGTGGAAAGTGAAGTGCAGATTTCACCATCGCCTGTCGTGGGTGTTCCCGCACATTGACTCATCGCTAAACTTTGACTGTCTTGATTCAGATACAGCGCGCTGGTTTCCGTGGGAGA
>CAZKUY010000021.1:19298-20584 GCA_964556135.1 uncultured Pseudomonadota bacterium | reverse complement strand
GATGAAGGAGGCGATTTCTACGGCGGGTATGGCGAAGTAGTTGAAGAGGGGACTTTGCAAAGCGATGCGAATGGGCACGCGGCTGTTTCGGTACAGAGTACAAAGGCGGATCAAGATCAGCGTTATATCTTGCGAGTCGTGGCCAAAGACATTACGGAACGAACAGTAACCCGTGAAGGCGATGTGCTGGTCACTGCGGGAGATTTCTTTTTCTCGACGAAGCGCGATCAATATCTGGCAATCGCAAAGCAAAATTTTCCCATCACCATCAAAACCTTTGATTACAACGATAAGCCCGTGGCGCGGGATTACGAAGTGACGCTTGAGCGCGAAAAGTGGGATGGTCTGATTCATGAATATAGTTACGAAAAGGATAAAACTTTCAAAGGTAAAACCGATGCCACTGGCCAAGGCAAAATTGATTTACTGGTTTCAAAAGGTGGCTACTATCGTTTGAATGTCGAAGGCCAAGACGACAAAGGCCGCAAAGTTCTCTATTATGATTATCTTTGGGTGAGTGGAACGAATGCGGATGCGGAAGATTACGGCCTGCAAAAACAAATCACCTTGGTGACCGATAAGAAAAAATACAATCCAGGAGATGTCGCAAAAATTCTGCTCATTGCTCCCGTCAAAGATGCTTCCGTTTTACTGACCGTCGAAGGCACTTCGCTTCATGGTTACAGCGTGGAAAAGTTGGAGGGATATTCCAAGCAGATTGAAATGACCTTAGAAAAGGGCTGGGTGCCGAATGTTTATATAACGGCCAGCCTCATCACTTCTAAAGATGCGTATGAAGACAGAGTGGAATTAGTATTAGGATCTCCAGAAAAGGTTTTGAATGTTGAGATCAAGCCTAATGCAGAAGTCTATGCGCCTGCGGGTGAAGTCACTTATCAAGTCAGCACGAAAGATGATCAGGGCAATCCCGTGCCAGCTGAAGTTTCTATCGGGGTCGTGGATGAAAGCTTGTATGCTCTCAAGGCAGATAGCACCAATATCCAAAATTTCTTTTGGGGCCCGCGTCCGAATCGAGTGGCAACGAGTAATTCTTTCTCAGGGATGTATTCGGGCGGCATTGCCAAAGAAGATCAAAATCTTCTCCGGAGAAATTTCAAGGATACGGCTTATTGGAATCCTTCTGTCGTGACCGATACACAAGGTCAGGCCACGGTGAATTTCAAGCTGCCTGATAATTTGACGACCTGGCGTGCCACAGTTTTGGGAAATACTTTAACGACTCAAGTCGGTCAGCAAATTAATAAAGTAATTGCCTCTAAAGATTT
>CAZKUY010000021.1:8396-19198 GCA_964556135.1 uncultured Pseudomonadota bacterium | reverse complement strand
CTTTCTTATCTCATCGATTATCCTTACGGCTGCGTGGAACAAACGATGAGTCGCATGCTTCCAGCGCTGATGGTTGCAGATTTAAATCGAGTGATGGGAATCTCGGATCCTGTTTTAGAAAAGAAAATTGATAAGGTAGTGAAGAAGAGCATGAAGCGCATTCTGGCTTTTCAACATAGTGATGGCGGTTGGGGCTGGTGGAAGCAAGATGAAACAGATGCTTACATGACGGCATACGCGCTCTACGGTCTTTTTCAGGCCCAACAATACGGACAAAAAGTCAGTGCGGATGTTTTGAAGCAAGGTCGCACAGCTCTGGAAAATCTTTTGCCCAAGGCGGATAATAAGAATCCGCAAAGTCCGGGTCCTCAACATGGCAGACAAAGTTCTGCGGATACTTTAGCTTTTATTTATTATGTCGATGCCTTGCTCGCTGGAAAAGTAAAAACACCTCAGCCCGGTGATGCGGCTTTCGATAGCGCGCTTTCACAGGCTTATTTAGCTTTAGCCAATCAGGCACAGGGTAAGTCGGATGCGACGCAAGTTTATGTCGCTAATCTTGAAAGCAGAGCCATTTGCAAAAGTAATCTTTGTCATTTTGATATGGGAAATCCCAAAGGCTATGGAAACGTCGAGGCTTCGGCTTGGGCGCTGCAGGCCTTGATTCGCGGTGGATCGACCAATCAAGTCCTCAAAGATCAAATTGTGGCCTGGCTTCTCGCTGAACGCAAAGGCGGCATGTGGCGTCAAACCCGAGAAACGGCGGCGGTGCTTTATGCTTTCACGGAATTTTCGAAAGCTCTCCCAGGAAGCGCGAAGGGAATTAAAGCCAATACTAGTTTGAACGGCACTCCGCTGGAAAAAATCAATGTGTCTTCGCCCCATTTTGTTCGTCGCTTCACTCAGACAAAGTTCAACGAAGGCGATAATAGTTTGGGACTCGAAAACCTTCTCGATCAAACTTTATATTATCAAACGGATTTGAGTTACTTCAGCAAACAAGAAGATTTGGGCGCAGTCAATAATGGCGTGAGAGTGACGCGAGAATATGTGCGACTCAATATTAAAGATTTCGTGAATAAAATTTATGAAGTCAGTCCACTGAAAGGCGATATAAAGCCTGGAGAAACTTTAGGAGTTCGGGTCACCTTACAAAGCGAGGAAGATTTGAGTTATGTGCTCATTGCAGATCCATTGCCCTCCGGCTTTGAAGTGATTGATGGCATCCGCTTCGATGACAAAGCTGAATATTTTTCTGAAATGGATGTGAGGGATGAGCTTGTCGCTTTGTTCAGTAACTATTTGCAAAAAGGCGTTCACGTTTTTAATTACGCCATTCGCCCTGAATTAAAAGGTGAGTTCCATGTCATGCCGACGCAAGTCGAGGAGATGTATTGTCCTGAAGTCAATGGAACGGCCGCAGAGATGAGGTTACAAGTTCAATGAAACTGAGCCGCCAGAAAAAAAACCTGGTTTTCTATGTGACAGTGCTGAGCTTGGGTGTGGGTTTCTTCATGTCGCGCCATTTTCAAACGAGGATGAGCGCTTTCGTGACGGATCTAACGGCTCGAAGTCCCATCCAAAAACAGAATATTACTCGAGCCGCGCAAGAGTTGACAGGACTTGTGTTAGAAGGCGGACAGACATTTTCCTTCAATGAACATTTAGGACCCTACACAGAGGAAAAAGGTTACCGGCCCGAAAGAAGTTTCGTGGGTAAAGGCGTTCAAGACACAGAAGGTGGGGGAGTCTGCCAAATGGCCTCCACGCTTTATAATGCGGTGAAAATTGCCAAGTTGCAGCTTTTAGAGAGGGTGCCTCATAGCCAAGAGGTGGAATCCGTAGGGCCCGGAATGGATGCAACGATTGCTTACGGAGTAGCGGATTTGAAATTTAAAAATCCCTATTCCTTTCCCATAGAAATCATTTCAAGCATTTCGAAAGATCAATTGAAAATCGAGATTTGGGGAAATGAAGTCCCCCAATGAAGAGGAAAAGAATATGATCCATGAAAATAAATTTATGAAACACGGTCTCTACATTCTTTCTTATCTTTTACTCATCGGGATTGAGACTTACTTTATTCGTTCGGTGAAGATTTTATATTCACCCCATATTTTTCTTGGATCGCTTGCAGCCTTAGGTCTGTTGCTGAATTTTATTTTCCTGTTTCTCTTTAAAAATAAAGAAAATCCAGTGAGCGCCTTGAGCATTTATCAAGTCATTCAAGCGGCCCTTAGTTTTTTAATGGCCTACTTTTTATTCCATCTCACTTGGAAGGAAAGTGCGGCCTATCCTGCAGGCGCGCTCATTGCCTTGGCTGTTTTTGCGCTCATTCGATCAGAACTTGCTTTAAGGTCTGCTCTCATGACGGTTTTGCTGGCGGCCGGTTTTACGATTTCCTTGCGCTTATCGGGCGTCAGTGGGGGGCTGCTTTTCGCTTTAGCTTTGCTCAATAGTTTTTATTTGGGCTCTTGTTTGCTGAAAAATCAAGAAGTTCAAAAATCATTTTGGCAATCCGCGATTTTATTTACGGCTTCCTTGGCTTTAGGAAGAGCGGCCATTCAATACTATTTGGTGCAAAGCGGTTATGATGCGTTGGGAGTGGTCTTGACCCATTCTTATACTTTCGTAGGGCTTTTTGCGGGCATCCTGCTGCCTCTCGTTTATAGTTCGATGGTGAAGGAAAAAATCACGGGCAGTCTCATCGCTGTTCTTTTGTTAGGAATTTTCTTTCCCTGGATTTTTGGCATCTTCATTCATGTGCGACCTTTTGCAGGCTATTTAGTGGGATTTGTGGTTTCGGCTTTTATCACCGGGATTTTCCTGCAAGCTCCTTTAAGTTTAAATTGGGTCAGTTATTTGAATTATGGGGCAGCACTTTTTGGAGTGACGGTTTTCGCCACTCTTTCCAATTTAAGTCGTGGGATTCGTTTAGGGATGTTAGCCGCTGTTTTTGCCGTCTCTCTGATTGCCTATGTCCTTCGAGCCCTTCTGCTCAAAAATAAATCCAATCCTGCATGAGATTTTGTCGCTTTATTTTTTGCTGTTTAGTCATCATGTTAGGCGCTTCTGCCTCACATGCAGACTCGGACTCTCGCTTTTATCAAGAGCTCCATAGGCTTAGCGACGAAGCTATTCATAAAAGAGAAGGAATCATACTCTGGACTTCTCTTTCAGATTCAAAACAATATGTTTTTGGAAATGCGGCCTGGCGGAACGAAAAATTCGTGCCGGGTTCTATCTTTAAACTTTTAACGGCGCAGGCTGCGGTGGAAAACAAGCTGCAATTGGCTTACCAATGCCAAGGTAAAGGATTTATCGGAGGAAAACAGCGCCAGTGCTGGACCTACAAAGGTCACGGGAATCTCGACCTCCCAAAAGCTTTAGCTCTTTCCTGTAATTTATATTTTGAGAATTTAGGAATGACTCTCGGCTTGCCAAAAATTTTAGCAGTGATCAAACAGTATCCTAGCTTGGTTTCAAGTCTGTCCGAAGTTTCAAAAGATCCTGCTTTTGATTTGGCGCTCTTTTCCATTGGGGACGATTTATCTTATCGAGTGAGCCCCCAGGCCATTGCGGAGTTTTGGAATGTTTATGTATTTAAAATTCAAGAGCCGGCCTATGGGGCTATTCTCCAAGGTTTAAAACAAAGCGTTCAACGAGGTACGGCTTCCAAATTGAAAAATAACCCTTTGGAGATTTTGGCGAAAACGGGCACCGGGGATTCTTTGAATTCGAATTATCCTACAAATGGTTGGTTTCTAGGAGCTTATCCTGTCCATGCTCCGAAATATAGCCTGGTCATTCTTTTGCAAGAGGCGCATGGTTTTGATGAACCAGCACGCCTTGCTCAAAAAATTTTTTCCAAACTGGCAGAGTTTGAGGTAGGTAAAAGTCGTCCATGAAAAAGATTCTTTTTATATTATTGGCTTTCTTTATTTTAATACCTCCATCACATGCCTTTGAACAATTGATTCGAGTGCGAATTTTATCCCGCTACGATCTCAAAGAAGTGAATATCCTTTCTCCCTTAGCTCAAATTAAGACGATAGATTTTTTAGGAAAAAGCGTCGAGCGCATCGGACCGCCCGATTTGCCTCTGCGAATTAAGGGTTTGGAACGAAAAGTGGAGTTGAGAATAGGCTCTTCAAAAGAAGAGCTTAGTCAGCTCATCATCACACCTCCTCAAGGTTCCACTTTAGAAATCAAATTAGGCGGGGATCTTCAAAGAAAATTCAAAGGCAAAGTTCAAATTCGTTCTTCATATGGTTCGCTTATTTTTACCGAAGAATTGGAATTGGATGATTATGTGAGAGGTGTGCTCGAAGCCGAGCTTCCGCCGGGTTTTCCTGATGAAGCCCAAAAAGCACAAGCGATCGCCATTCGTTCTTATGCCTTGGCGAATGCCGATCGACATCTTCGAGAGGGTTACAATTTTTGTGATCTCACTCATTGCCAAGTTTATGGCGGGAAGAATCTGCCTTATCGAAGCATGGATGATGCCGTGAGGGCCACGCAACGACTCATTATGCGCTATGAAGGAAAGCCCATCCAAGCATTATTCCATTCCACATGCGGTGGTCATACCAGTGCCAATCAAAAAGTTTTTGGCGGAAAACCTCTTCCTTATCTGCAGGGAGTCGACGACGAGAAGTTTTGTGAACGCTCCCCCCATTATCGCTGGGATAGTTCTGTAAGTTTGAAAATATTAGAAGAAGTTTTAAAGAAGGAAAAAGAAACTAATCCTCGAGGGGAAATTCGAAATATCCGTATTGCCGAACAGGAACCTGATTTGGGGAGAGTTTTCAAAATTGCTTTAGAGGGAAAAAGAAATTTTACCTTGCCGACGGTCGATTTCATTTCAGTGGTAGGTCGCTATCTGGGCTGGAGCAAATTGAAGAGTAATTGGTTTGCAGTGGAAGTGAATGAAGGCGAAGCATCCTTTAAGGGCCGAGGTCTAGGCCATGGGGTCGGACTCTGCCAATGGGGTGCGCGAGGCATGGCGGAGGCGGGTAAGAAATTCCCAGAAATTTTAAAGCATTATTATCCAGGTGCTGAGCTTGTGCAGAGATGAAGTTTAAAAAAACGATCTTCATTTCAATTTTTTGTTTATTGCCTCTTTGTTTATTGGCCCAAGATATTTCTCTCATCCAAAAAATACGTCAAAGTCCTGAACTTCAAAAACAGCTACAGGTTTGGCTGATGCAAACCATTCAAATTTGGCAGGGTGAAAATATTAAATTACATTATCCTGCCGATAGTCTCTTTCAAAAACCCCTAGCTGTTTTTGTTACGGCGAAAAAAAACGGGGAGGTAAGGGGATGCGTCGGAACTCTTTTGCCTCGAGAGAAAAGTTTAGCTGATGAGATTTTAAAAAATTTGAAAATGGCTTTTAGCCAAGATCCTCGCCATCGGCCCATTCAAAAGGACGAAGTGCCTGGGATGGAAATTTATATCAGCGCCTTGAGTTCTCCAAAACTCCTGTCCAAACCTTATCAAATCAATCCTGCGCGGGATGCGATTTTAATGCGATCAGGTTCCAAGGAAGCCTTGGCTTTGCCGGGAGAAGCGAAAACTTTGAGATATCTTATTGCTTTTTTAAAGGCGAAGGCGGGACTTCGAAATCCAGATCCTTATCTCTTGTATCGCCTTCAATCAGAAAGCGTTGGGGTGATTATGCCCCCCGTCTCTTTCGAGTGAGCAAGAGCGCGATCACTAAGGGGCTGACTAAAATCAAATCGGCAAACACTAATTTCCATTCTTGAAGGTAAATTGTGATCCCCCAGTTGAAAAAATAAACGCCTAAATACAAAGCGACTCCGAGATAGGCCTTCAAGCCCGACCATTGTTTTACCGATATGTCATGGCCTCTTTTGACTAGCCAAGCATCCAGTTTCTGGAAAACACCGACGATGCAAAAGGCAACAATGGCCCAGCCCGCAAAGTTACTGAGAGTCACGCCAAAGTAGGTGCCGCCCTCGGGATAAAAATAAATTCTGCCTAAAAACCAGCGATCTCCCATGTTAGTGAGAGGATCAATGATGACATCGATGCCGGTCATTAAAACAACGGAAAGGAATAGAACTTTCCAGGAGCAACGATTTTTTAAAAAACTTTCTGTCGTTTCTTTTCTCAAGCAAAGTAATACCGCCGTCGAATAACTCGCATAAGCCAAAAATGTATAGGATAGCGAATCCCACAACGGAACTCCCCAAAGTAAAAGCTCCCCTTTGAGATTTTCATAAACGTATTGATAATCGCCGTAAGGAAAACCGTTTCGAATCGAAGAAACTTCGGAGGCAAAGGCGATGATCCAACCCATGCTTAAGAAAATAAAGGTCCGCTTCCATCCCAATTGCAGAGACGCAAAAATCAAAAAACAAAGGAGAAAGGCAAACACGTAAGGACGATGTTGCAGGGTGGTGAGCAGATGCGGCCAAAAGGGGCTGAGTTGTGTAGGCATGCCCATTTATAAAGCGAGGAGGCTTCCAATTCAAATTAAATCCACTCTTGCTTCAGCCTTGCATGTCTTGTAAGACAGCCCTTCTATGTCATTCGATATTAAACAACTTATTGCAGACCACCATGGCAAGAATTTCATTTTACATGAACAGTATATCAATCCTCAATTTGTCAGAGTTTTAAGAACGATTGGCTTCGATAAAGTTTATGAGCGTTCGGAAGGCGCTTATTTTTATGATGCTCAAGGCAATCGTTACTTAGATTTTTTGAGCGGCTATGGATCTTTCAATGTGGGACGAAATCATCCTGTCGTTCGCAAAGCTATTCATGACACCCTCGATTTAGAATTACCGAACATGATTCAAATGGGTTGTAGTTTGCTTCCAGGTTTGCTTGCCCAAGAGCTTTTGAAGTATGCGCCTGCTGCGGTAGATATGGTTTTTTTCACAAATTCTGGGGCTGAAAGTGTGGAAGGCGCTTTGAAATTTGCGAAAGCCCATACCCAGCGCGATAAAGTTTTATATTTGGATCATGCTTTTCATGGCCTCACGACGGGTGCTTTGGCCTGCAATGGCAATGAAGAATTTCGCAAAG
This sequence comes from uncultured Pseudomonadota bacterium, assembly GCA_964556135.1. Taxonomy (GTDB): domain Bacteria; phylum UBA10199; class UBA10199; order JADFYH01; family JADFYH01; genus CAYPXN01. Next base: position 12,139 of record CAZKUY010000021.1, on the reverse strand, counting down.
GTTTTGGACGCCTCATGGAACCTGCTGAAGCGGTTTACATGAATGATTTAGAAGCTTTGGAAAAGGCCCTTTCGAAAAAAGATGTGGCTTGTTTCATTGTCGAGTCTATTCAAGGTAAAGGCGTGCATGTTCCTCAGGATAATTATTTGCCAGAAGCTCAACGTCTTTGCCGAAAATACGGCACTCTTTTAATCTGTGATGAAATTCAAACCGGACTCGGTCGAACGGGAAAATTTTTTGCTTTCGATCATTGGAATCTTGAGCCGGATATTATTACGATCGCGAAATCTTTGAGTGGTGGCTATGTTCCTGCCGGCGCTATTCTCATGAGACGCGATATCTACAACTCGACTTTCACGAAGATGGATCGTTGTGTCGTGCATTCTTCTACTTTTGGAAAAAATGATTTGGCAATGGCGGCGGGCTTGGCGACCTTGTCTGTTTTGAAAGAAGAAAAATTAGTCGAAAATGCCGGCAAAGTGGGAACTTATCTCATCGCGAAGTTAAATGCCCTCAAATCTAAATATGAAATGATTAAAGAAGTACGCGGCAAAGGACTCATCATTGCTATTGAGTTCGGGGAGCCAAAATCTTTGAAGTTAAGAATTGCTTGGAATTTGGTTCATAAAGCTTCGAAAGGACTTTTTGGGCAAATGATCGTCGTTCCCTTATTTACACAACATAAAATCCTCTCCCAAGTGCCGGGCCACAACATGGACGTAGTCAAGATACTTCCTCCTCTGATGATTAGCGAAAAAGAAGCCGATTATTTTGTGGATGCGATGGATCAAGTGATGGCGGCTTGTCATAAGTTTCCTGGTTCTGCCTGGGAAGTGGGTTACACCCTCGCGAAGCAAGCTCTGAAAGCCAAAGGGGCGAGTGAACGCGAAGAGAAAGAACTGGAGGCCGCCCTTGAGTCGTCTTAAGTATTTACTGTTTGCCTTGGCAATACCGCTCATCCATTCCACATTCATTTCTTCTGCCTCTGCACAAGCTGAAAGCCAGCCGAGTGCGTGCACTCAAGAAGTTCCCTGCGGATTAGATTTTAAAAAACGAGGTGCGCAGCCTCGTTGGCTCGAGCTTCAACCCTTTGGTGGTGAATACCTAGGAAATCGCTTTAACAATTCATGGGCGGCAGGCGGGCGTTTTGGTATTCGCGTCACAGGCGCGCTTACCGTGGGTGCGGAGTTTATTTACAGCCAGATGAACTATGATCATACCAGTGCCTTTGGAGCCATGGTTAAAAGTCGAAATATTTTTATCACCGATGCCTATGCCCTTTATTCTTTTCCTATTTTGCAAAGAGCAGGCAAAAACCTACAGGAAATGGATTTATTCACAACATTGGGCCTTGGAAATATACGAGTGAATGATACCAATAATTTGGTGGGATTAGTCGGCGGTGGTTTACGAATGTTCTTCAAGCCTCAATGGTTGGGTTTAAGAATTGATGTAAATACTTATATGTATGGGTTGAAAACGGCCTCAGGTACGAAGTTTACGGATGATTGGATTTTTACCGCAGGTCCGGATTTCTTCTTCTTCCCCAAAAAGTTGAAAGAACCTAAATAAAAAAAAGCCCTCGTGAAGAGGGCTTTTTTATTTTCATTATTTTATAATTTCTATTTCTTTCGTCTCATCATCCAGAAGCCGCTTAAGCTACCAAAGGAGAGAATTAAGATGGAAGCGGCTTGCCAAGGATTGCTTTGCATGGCCTGCAGGGCCAAGCTGCATTTCATGCCGCTGCCTTCTAATAATAATTCTAAAGTTTCTTGTACCAGCGCGGTATCCCCGGGAGGAATAATCTTACATGTGTCGCTGCAATCTCCGACACCCGCGGTTTCGCATTGTTCGCCGCGATCTGTTTGAAGAATACCGTCACCGCAACGGGGGAGTGGATTTTCTTGAGCTATTTTTTTGCAAGTTGAATCACAGGTTGCGGTGTTGGGACGTTCGCATTGTTCGCCTAATTCAGTCTGAACCAGGCCGTCGCCACAGAATTTAATGGTTTTGCAATTTGCATCGCAGGTTATCGTACCTGCAGGTTCGCATTCCTCTGAAGTTTGATTTAAAGCTCCGTCACCACACTTAGGTCCAGGAGGGACTTTCTTCACTTTACAAGCATCGTTGCATTCCCAACCTTCATGGATTGTTGCAGGGGGTTCACACTCTTCACCCGTACCAAAGTCTACCCGGCCGTCCCCACATTTCGACTGACTCCACTGACAGACTTCATTGCAGTTTCCTGTAAGGGGTGGTTCGCACTGTTCGCCTCTTGCTGTTTGTACGATTCCGTCACCGCAGCGAGCGGGTTGGGTTTCAGGTTGAGTTTCTGGAGGCCTAACAGGGGTGCAAGATATTTCAGAATAGAGAGGATCCGAAGTGCAAGTGTTGACTCTCAAACACCCACATGGGGTCGCCGTCGGGCATATGGCTTGAAAGGCAGCGCGATTAGCTTCTGTAGCAGGGTTACTATAGTAGTCAGTGCATTCCGGACTAAAGCGTCTTGCAAAATCTCCTTCTCCTCCGCAGGCAGTCGCATATTGTCGGATGTGACTTCGAAGAATTGAGTCCGAAGGAATTGAGCAGGTATCCGCCATAGCGGGTAAGGAAAAAAAGAAAATATTTAAGGCGGTGAAAACTAAAAAAGCATACTTTTTCATATGAGCGATATTTCTACGGGCGCCCCCGCCAATAGATAAGCTATTTATGTTATCGTCAATGCGCTGAAGAAAGTTTCTTCCCTGCACAAAACTGTTAAGCAGTGATAAGGATTACTTAGGCTTATGAGGCTTTGGGCGTCGAACAACTTTGACTAATTGCGAATAGTTGATTTCATCGTAATCTTGCCTATCGACCCATAACACACGGGGCTGTTGGCCCTCGGGCATGGTTTCAGAGGCTTTCCAGACTTGGAGTCTGATGAAATGTCTCCCGTCATCCACGGGAAAATCTTCGGGATCGTGAACGATTCTATAAATTTCTTTGGCGGGATTCGAAGTCATATGCCATTGAAAAGAGAGGTCATACTCTCCCTGGTGTGGATCGAAAGGATCAATGCGAGCGATCACTCTTTGCCGTGGCAAAATTTGTAAACCCAAAAGCCCATTCAAGGCTTCGGAGATAGAAGTATCTGTGGGAGCTTGAGCGAATTGAATATTACAAATGTCGCCTCCCTCTACCGTATCTATCCAAAAAACCACTTCCTGTAGTTTATGCCCACGTTCTCTTAATCGAGTTAAGGTGGTATTCGAAACTAGACTATTATCTTTAAAGCCTACCAGCAAACCTGTTGTGGTGTCGTAAAATGCTTTCACGCCTACAAAGTATGGAGTCGGGAAGGTCACGCTCGATCGCGCTAATTCGAAAGCATCATAAAAACTTCCTCCAACATGTTCACCGCGAATGAAAGGAATGCGACCCCGCAAAATTTGCGCATTCAATGCAAGATGAGCATTTTTCACCTGAACTAAAAATCTCTCTGTCCAATTTCTGATATGATTATCACTGATTTGAGTTGTACCTCGAGTGATGGATCTGACTCGCTCTGTTTGTGCCGCGGTTCGATTATGCAAGCCGTCATAAGCGCAAAAGATTGCTTGGTAAAAAACTTTCAGAGGTTCAGGGGTATCGCGCTCCAAGATTCGCATGCTCTCGTGAAGTAGCTGGAGATTGTCATAGTCCTCGCATAAACTTTCTCGCAAACCACTCAAAGTTTTTGCAGGATGTTGACCGCTGGTTTC
>CAZKUY010000021.1:0-8296 GCA_964556135.1 uncultured Pseudomonadota bacterium | reverse complement strand
TATGAAAGTCATCGAACTCCGTTAAAAATTTTTGATAATCTACTTCTGCGGGGATGGGACTCGGTCTTCCACTCGCGACCCTGGCTAAAACATCGGTGGCTTGTCGCACTCTTCGGTCTTTGATGGCAGGAGGATCTCCTGCGGACATAAGCGCGAGTCGACGAGCTGTTTGCCCTAATCCAGAATCTTCAGTGAGCGGGCGATGAGAACTTAATTTTTCAAGTTTATGAGCACCGAGTCGTGAAGTAATTAAACTACCGCTGTGAATCTGCAGAGTGGAAATATTCGCATCTAAAAACTGCTGCATCCAAGTTCGTGACGAGTGTTGTTCTAATCCCGCGAAGCGAGTGGCTTGATGCCCCATCATCATTGCAAGGCTTTGACCCAATTGGCGACCTAAAGCATGTTGAGAATGCAATGTGGAACCCGCGATTCTAAAAGCAGTGAAATCTACTAAGTGCGAAGTGAAAGCATGTAAAAAGCCTTGATCCGAATTTCGCGCACTCAAGCCTGTCATGGTGGCAGCTTCAGTCGCGAGAGAGGCAAAGTTTGCGCCCAAGGCAGCAAAGCGCGTACTATTTAAAGCAGCGCCGACCGCCATTTTTGCTAAGCGACCGCTGAAATTCACCAAACTTAAAGCAGCTAAAGAGGATGCGTTAGTCGCCTGACTACTGAAAGAATAAGAAGCGCCATCCAATTCAAGTTGAGCTTGGCTGCATTGTGCTGTCGTGTGTCCGAGCAAAGAGCTGTGATCAATTCTCGACATAATGTTGTTTCTCGGATGCCCTTATCCTTCAATCCTCGTGAGTCGAATGTTCCCGCCTACGGGAGGTAAGCGGAGCGCCGCACTGCGCTGCAGCACTAATTGAGCATTGTCACTTTCTGTGCCTTGCGCCGGGATGAGGGTGACAATGAAAAGGTCAGTGCCCCGTCTTGGAGTTAAGTTCATCACTTGATAAAGATGTCCGCGACTCTCGTAGTCCGTTAAATTCGACAAAGAGTAAGTTCGTGCCCCTCTGGGTAACTGCATTCTTCCTTCTTTTGTAGGGTTGACGTCAGAATAGGCAAATATTGGATCGTTTTTTGCGAGTTGAAGGCCGATCAGCCCGTTGATGATTTTAGAACAATTTTCCGAAACCGGAGCTTCGATAAGAGCATCGATGATTTGTCCACTTTCCGCGGTGTCGATAATGTAATTCACCGTCACCAAAGGTCTTCCTCGTTGTCTTAAATTTAACACAGTTTTTTTACTAAGAGGGGAACGAGGATCGTCAAATGCGACGAGTTGTGCGCTTTCAGCATCATAGAAAGTTCTTAAAGATTGGAAAGCTTGGCCTGCGCGCTGAGTTTTTTGGATCGCTCCCCAAATGCTGCCACCGACATGTTCACCTTGAACGAGAACGACATTTCCAAGCAGCGTTTGAAGATTACGAGAAACTCTTAAGTTTGTGGTTCTATCGATAAAAGGTTGAGTCCACAGGCGAAAGAAATCTTCATTATCCACTTGATAAAATTGAGTGGTGGCTCTGCGAAAGGCGACTCGTCGCTCCTGAAGTTTTTCATGAAGATCTTGATAGCTCGATTCCAGCGCTTCCCAGGCAGGTCTGTCCGTATCGCTGATGTTTTTCTGAGCCTGGCGAGTGATGCGAAGAGCTTCTTGCAAGAGCACCAAATTATCATAGATTTGCGCGCAAGCTTCTCGGTAAGTGGTGAGATCTTCCGGAGTAACAGGGATTTCTGCAGGAGCGTCGGGTAGTGCGAGTGTATCTAAAGGGGAAACTCTCTCCATAACGGCCAGATAGAGGCGACGAGTCCATTCGAAGTAAGAGAAAATTTTGGGGATGGGTCGAACAGTTTCTGCGCTCGGGACTGGAGCAGTCGCTTCAGCACTTACGGGCCTTTCAGCGGGAGTGCCTGATTGCAATTGTTCATAATGCTGAATGGCCGTTTTAAATTCGCTGAGACGACGCCGAAAGAATCCAGCCGATTCAGCGGTGTTTGCGGGAAGGAGATTTCGGTGAGCCTGTAAAATATCTCCCAGTCCCAAGTGAGCGTGATGAGTTTCGATGACCGGAAGATTTTCTCTTACCACACGCTCCAGCTCAGCTGAAAAAACAAGAATCTCATTTAAGGTTTCCCTTGGGTTGTGAACGCTTGTGCTGCGAATGGCACCCGGAGCGACTCTATCCGATAAACTGGTGGACGCCCTGGGTCTGCGACCCCCTTGAGCAGACAAAGTAGCTAGCGCTTGATCTGTATGACTTTCTCGAGAAATCGTTTGGAATCTTTGATTAACTTGAACTTCGGCACTTTTTTGCAGGAGTCCGAGTCTGCCGCCCAAGAGGAATTGACCTAAGCCGGCACCCACATGAAAAGTGAGATTCGTAGCTAAAGCTTGAGTCATTTCTTGGGTGAAGCTCAAGGTGTTTTTTTCTTCAAATCCTGCCCAAACCGCGGCGTGGTGCGCAGACACAAGTGCCGAAGCTTGAATGCCTTGTCTCAAAAGGGGATTGGCCGCATGGAAAGGGGAGAAGATTCGGAACACCGCGACATTGAGTGCGCTATGAACATAAGATTGACTGAAAGAAGCTGCGTGGCTCGGCGTATTCCAATGTTCCATGCCTGCTAGACTAAGTGCTTCGAGGCCCACGCTTCCGAGTTGAGCGAAAACCCTTCCTGCTCCTAAGGATAAAAATCCTAAACGTGCGCCTTGCCCTACGATTCCAGCCAAGCTGAGAGCGGCAATGGATTGTGCATGAGTCGCTTGATGGTTAAAGCCCTCAAGGCTTGCATCGAGATGCAATTGTGCATTGGATAAGAAATTAGCTTCTTGGCCCACAGAAAGGTGAGCAGCTTGTGATGTAATTCGGCTCAAGTCGTGTGTTCTCGGGCGCCCCAAAATGCCATACAGGCAAATAATTTTATATACTTAGTGTGTGAGGGTTTTTCGAGACTTAGTCAAGAAAGTTGCTAGCACTTTAACCGTTAATGCTTTTTTTGAGGAGCTTAATCCACTGATCGACCATGGGAGGATCCCATTGGCCCATCTCTTTTTCGCGTTCAAAAATCTTAATGGCTTCGGTGGGGGCAATGCCCTTACGGTAAGGGCGATTCGAGGTCATGGCGTCGTAGCTGTCGACGATTGAAACGATGCGCGCGCCAATGGAAATTTCCGGGAGCTCAATGCTATCGGGATAACCACGTCCATCGGCCCTTTCGTGGTGATGACGAATAATCGAAAGTGAGTTTTGCAGCGATTTTAGTGATTTGCAGATCTCGCAGCCTCGAGCAGGATGGGAACGAATATGCGATAGCTCTTCTTGAGAGAGCTTTTCGGGCTTATTTAACACGCCTTCTCTAACCCCAATTTTACCAATGTCGTGAAGCAGGGCACCACGGCGGATGATTTCTTGCTCCATGTCCGACAAACCAATGAATTTTGCGAGGGCGACGCTGTAACGGGCGACTCTTTCGGAGTGTCCCCGTGTATAAATGTCTTTCGCTTCCAGCATTTCGGCGAGTGCGAAGATGATATCTTCACTCATCTCGACGTCATCATAAAGTTCTTTGAGTTTTAAAAGCGACTTGATGCGGGTGAGAAGTTCGAGCTTGTTGAAAGGCTTCATCAAAAAATCATCAGCACCCATTTCGATGGCTTTGATTTTATCATTTAAATCTTTGAGTGCCGTGACGACGATCACGGGAATGAGTTGGGTTTTTTTATTTTTTTTAATTTGCTGACAAACTTCGTAGCCTGAAAGCTTGGGCATCATCAAATCCAAGAGCACTAAATCCGGTGGGCTTTGTTCGATTTTTTTGAGAGCCGCTTCTCCATCGTAAGCGGTTTCGAGTTCGTAATTAAAATTTTTGAGTTGCGCGCAGATCAACTCAACATTGGTGGGATTATCATCCACGATCAATATTTTTTGCCGCTTAGGGGAAATAATTCTCACAGGCTCCATGTCACAATCCTATCAGACTTTTTTGAGAAAAGTCTCGAAATAAAAAAGGCTCTATTAGTCTTGACATTCTTAGTCAGGATTTCCTTAGAATAGGCATATGTATCAACTCATCAAAAGAATTATTAAGATTGTCCTCGTTCTTTTTGCGATCGCTTTGATTTTGGATCTGCAATATGAGGGACGTTCGATTCGTCAATGGTCGAAAGAATATGGATTGAAAGCCAGTGCTTGGGTTTTCAATCAAAGCAAATCCTTGGTGGGAAAAGATTTGAAGGATTTAACTCCGCCTTCTTTGCCGAAATTGGAAAATACATTGAAGTCACTGGGAGACGGATTTAAAAGTAATGATCAAAGTGACGATGTGAAGAAAAATTTGGAAGGGGATAAGCAGGATCCCAGCAAAGATCAGTCCAAAAAAGCGGAAAGCTCGAAAGCAAACGTCACAAAATTAGATCAACATACAGAAGAAGATCGCGCAAAATTAAAGGCATTACTCGAAAAGAAATCAAAAGAAAAACCTCAAGCCTCTTCATTATAGATTGTCATCGTTTGTGAAAGTTCAACTCCTCACAGAAATTTATCAAAAACTTTTGCAGCATTACGGACCTCAATATTGGTGGCCCGCGAAAAGCACTTTTGAAATGATGGTGGGGGCTATTCTCACTCAAAATACCAATTGGTCTAATGTGAAAAAATGCTTGGAGAAGATGGAGTTAAATCGCCTTCTTCATGCTGAAACTTTACATCTACTTTCTGCAGAAGAATTGGCTCCTCATTTACAATCCGCTGGCTATTTCAATCTGAAAGCGAAGCGATTGAAAAATCTTGTTCATTATCTCGTTGAAAATTATCAGGTCGATTTTGAAAGAATGAAGAAACAAGAAATAAAAACGCTCCGCACCGAGCTTTTGGCTGTGAAAGGGGTGGGACCTGAAACAGCCGATTCTATTTTGCTCTATGGTTTAGAGAAGTTGGTTTTCGTGATTGATCAATATACTTACCGAGTATTGAGTCGTCATGCTCTCATCCCCGAAGAAAGCGATTACGAGAGCATGCAAGAACTGATGATGGGGAACTTGCCTGAAGATTTAGATCTTTATAAAGAATACCACGCGCTCATTGTCCGAGTCGGAAATGAGTTTTGTAAACCGAAACCGCGCTGCGAAATGTGTCCGCTAAAAGGTGTGAATTGGTGATCATCCCCCTACAATCGATAAAACGTAGTGCTCTAGATCCAAATATCTTTGAGCCGCCTTCAGCACATCTTCCCGAGTGACTTTCAAAAGTTTTTCAGGAAGTTTTCGAATCTCTTGTGCACCGACACCATATAATTCATTGAAGAGGAGTTGATTGGCGACGTTTGAATTGCGTTGAAGTTCGATTTCATAAGAGCCAACCATGTATTTTTTCGCGCGCTCGAATTCCGCATCCGTGACAAGTTCGCTACGGATTTTATTCAGTTCGTAGAGAATGCCTTCAATAGCACGATTCACCTTGGCAGGTTCAGTCGCAATGTAGACGCTGAAGAAGCCGCGTTCGAGTCCTTCTTGACTGTAGCTCGTCACGCTATAAGCCAGTGATAGCTTGTCGCGTAGCTCGATGAAAAGGCGGCCTCCTTGGCCTGCTAAAATCGTATTCAAGACATCCAGAGCATAGCGATCTTTTGAAGTTACCTGAGTGCCGAGAAAACCCAAAACAATATGGGTCTGCATTTTATTCGGCATGCGTTCTTCAACACGAATGATTTGTTTCGGTGCGATGGGATCTTTTATTTTTAGTTTTGCGCTGCTTTTGCTTTTCAAGCCTTCAAGCTGCTCGCCTAAATAATCTTCTATGGCATCAGGATCAAAATCTCCCACGGCGGTGATCACCATGGTTTTGGGATTCAACATGGCTTGATGGGTTTTGATGAGTTCATTGCGCGTGAGGGATTTCACACTTTGTTTACTACCGATGACCGGTAAACCATAAGGATGTTCTGGATAGAGCTCATGAAAAAACTTCTTATAAGCAATTGCGGAAAGCTGATCTTGCTCACGCTCAATGGCGCGAAGGGTAATTTTGCGTTCTTTCTCAATCTCTTTTTTGTCAAAAGCAGGATGGAGCAAAACATCCGTAAATAATTCGAGACCTTCTTTCCATTTCTCACTGAGGAAATCGCCTTGGACACCATCTGCATTGCGGCCCGAAAAAGCATCTACATTGCCGGCGATGCTTTCGATTTCAAGCGCCAAGCTTTCTGCAGAGCGGCTTTGAGTGCCTTTCGTGAGAGCCAAAGCCATCAAATGATGGCCGCCGTTTACTTTCGGTGTTTCGCTGCGCAGTCCACCGACATTTGCTAAACGAACTGCAAGGAGTGGAAGATGCTGATTCTGTTTAAAAACTAAGCGAATCCCATTTTTTAATTTGCGAACTTGAATGTCGTCGGGATTTTTCTTTTTAGGCACGCGCGTCGCTTTAATTCCAGCAAGCAGATTATTCGCATCCATTAAACTTAAATCGATTTTATGATCTTCAGGAAAGAGTGCTGCGATACTCAAAGCTTCTTTGCGGAAATAGCGTCTCGCGACCTCATGGATATCATCTGGATCCACTTCATCTATTTTTTGATAGTACTTTCTATCGAAAGAATAATCGTTCGCAATTGTCTCAAAATATCCATACTTACGCGCTAATCCTTCAACTGTTTCTCGCTCATACCAAGCATCACTTTTAATGTTGGTACGGGCGAGGGCAAGTTCCGCGTGAGAGATGGGATCATGATCCAAAGAGAAAATTTCATTGAGGATGGCTTGGGCGGCTTTCACCACATTTTTTTGATGAGCGGTATAGCCCACGACAAAGACGCCGGCGTTTTTCGGAGTGTAAGCATAGGTATAAACTGAATCGACGAGTGAGCGATCTTCTTTGATTCTTCTTTCAAGTCTGGAGCTCAAACCTTCGCCCAATAAATGAGAAAGGATGTCTAAGGCAGGTAGATCCACATGCTCTAAATCCGGAATCGGAAAAGCCAGCTGCACATAATAACCTTCAAAATTTCGCACCAAAAATAGCGAACGGGGTTCGGTTTGCACGGGTTCAAGAGGAATGTGTCGCTGCGGCGCATCTCCTAAAGGAAATCGAGAAAGGATTTTGGAAACTTTTTCCTTCACCTCGGGAACATTAATGTCTCCCGCGACCACAAAAACAAGATTTTCAGGCACGTACCAGCGACGATAAAAGCTCATGAGCTTTTCGTGGGTAAAACTCATTACGGTTTCTTTAGTGCCGATGATGGGTTTTCCGTAAGGATGAACTTTGTAAACATTTTTAAAAAGGGCTTCGGATAAAACTTTACCTGGGGAATCGTGGGAGCGGTTGATTTCTTCAATGACGACGGGCTTTTCGCGTTCGAGTTCGTCGGTTTCAAAAAGGGGATTCATGATGGCATCGGTTAAAACTTCAAGTCCTTCATCGAAGAAACGGGAAGAAACGCTGCAGTAATAAACGGTTTCATCGAAGCTCGTGTAGGCGTTGATGTCGCCCCCTGCAGCTTCAATCGCAGCGGCGATTTGTCCAGCTTTGCGAGTGGGTGTGCCTTTGAAGATCATATGTTCGATCAAATGGCAGATGCCCGCTTCGTCCTCACTTTCAATGACGCTGCCGACTCGAAAGCAGGCATTGAGCGCCACTACAGGACTATTATGATTTTCGATGAGTAAAAGGGTAATTCCATTCGCTAAGACGATCTTTTCTGGTTTAATCATGTCCTAAGGAAAACAATAATCGCGCAAATAGTAAATGAGAAAATAAAATTCTCATTTGCCATTTTAAAAAGATCCGGTCATTTTAGCCTTATGCTCGAATTACTTCTTATCCGACATGGTCAAACCGATTGGAATGTGCAGAAGAAAATCATGGGTTCCCAGGCCATTCCTCTGAATGAAACGGGTCGCCTCCAGGCGCAAAATCTGGCGATTTACCTGAAAGACCATCCTCTCGATGGAATTTACACTTCACCTCATTTGCGAGCTGTCGAAACTTCCGAGATTTTATCTATTGGACGCGGAGTGGAAGTGATCCAAAATGATGCCTTACGGGAAATCGAGCATGGGCAGTGGGTAGGGAAGACCTTCACTGAAATTAGAGCTTTGCCAGACTACATTCCCTATTATCAAGATCCCCATCGCTTGATGGGCATGGACGGAGAAAGCTTAGAACATGTGCGCACTCGAGCCTCCACTTTCATCGAAAGTTTACGACAAGAAAAACAAACAGGTCGCTATGCTTTGGTGAGCCATGCGGATTGGGTGAAATGTGCGTTATTACACTACTTGAAATTGCCCCTGACTCAG
>CAZKUY010000020.1:24643-27745 GCA_964556135.1 uncultured Pseudomonadota bacterium | reverse complement strand
CAATCAAAAAACCCTCTCCACATTTCGCGAAGAGGGTTTTTGATTGTGGTGGAGGCGGGGGGAATTGCACCCCCGTCCGAAACAATTCAATGACGGTTTCTACAGGCTTAGCCGATATTTTGATTTTTGCCCTTTGACGCTCGCATCGGCACGATTTTCAAAAGACTAGCCCGATTTGTTTCGCTCCCTGGTATCAGACATGCAGGTCGCTATCCCACTAAGTGGCGTTTTCTATCCCCCGCGGGAAAAAGAATAGAAAACGTGACTGGTTATTAAGCAGCCATTTGATACCCTAAGGTATCGTCTGCAGTTGCAGTTATGTTTTTGCTTGAGTTTGATGAGCTACAAGCTTGCTCTGCCTGCCACGCGGCATATCCTACGCTTCGTCGAGCCTAGTTCGCCCCCGTAACCTTCAACCACACCGCAAGCGGAGGGAATGAGATTAGGGAATAATCAATATATAGGGATTAATTGAGAATAAGCAAGAGCCGCTTCTTAATGATTCGCGGTCGCATCCGGAGCCGTCGAATCGAAGGCTTCTTGGATCGCTTCAGCCTGCTCTTCCACCGTCATCGCGGGGATGTGGGTGTAAGTCGGCTTATTGCGGCGCAAAACCAAGTCCTTCACATCGCCCCAAACTTCTTGGAGGATGTATTTTCGCTCGGTGCGTTGCTTCAAATAGAAAGGAACCACGCAACCGCAGCGATCGCAATCGGCGTCCGCGCCCATCATGCATTGTTTTTTCTTGTTGCCCATCGGATCGAAGGCATGGCCTTTTTGCAAGAAAATGCAATTGTCGCCGATCGCTTTGTGGCGTTCTTTTTGGCGCATCAAGTTCATGACACGTTCGCTGATGCCGATGAAATCACCGTATTTGCTGCGTTTTAACTCGATGATGCGGTCGATAATTTTATCTTGTTCTTCGAAGGGGATGAACAAATCGTGCTTCACGCCTTTTACCGGAGTGTAGAAATCGAAGAGAATGTGTTTCACTTTAGGATTCGGATACCACTCGGCAAGCAAATCTTCGAAGCAGGATAAATTTCTTTTGTTGAGGCAAGTCGCGAGAGAAAGGTTCAAGCCATCGGGCGCTTCGGCGATGTTTTTCTTCAGCTTCTTGTAAACATCTTTGCCGCGAATATCATCGTGATAAGCTTCAGTGCCGTCGACGGAAATATGGAACATCACATCCGGCCAGTTGGGAAAACTATGGGTTCCGTTACTGACCACAATGTTGAACATGAAGTATTTGCGTCCCACTTCAATTAAATCTTTTCGGAGCAGAGGTTCGCCGCCAACCCAAGTCGCGGAGCGGAAAGGAAAACCATCGCGCTTTAATTCTTCTAATTTGGCGAGCCATTCATCGGGTTTTAATTCTTTATCTTGTTCGTAAGCGAAAAAATAACAGTGCTTGCAGCGGATATTGCATTTGTTGGTGACGTCGATCGAAACAACGGCGCGATCCGGAAAGCCGCGCACAAAAAAAGCGACCTTCGGTAGCACATAATTCTTCCAGAATTTGCGCTTTTGGCCGCGAATTGTGGGAGTTTTAATTTCAAATTTTCGTTCGGGGATATTTGCCTGCGCTTCACTCATGAATGCACCTTTTTTTTTCGCAATTTTAACGATTAATTTTTTCAGGAAAGTATTCTGCTTAGTCTTTCAAGTCAAGACGCATTATGTCTTGGAATGTCTCCGGCTTTTCTGATAAATTGTGATTAAATCTTATGAAAGCCGACGATCTCTTTCAAACTTTACCGGGTCTGGAATTTTTCTGGTCTAAGCTGAAGAAAGTGGCTTCATTTAAATACGATGACGCCCCCATGCCCGATGTAGTCTATGAACTCCATGCCAAATGGATTAAGTGGCTTCATGACTATTACCTCCGGGTCGAACACGTCGGACACATCGAAGAAGCGCTGCATGCCGCGCGCAATGAACATGTCATCCTCATCAGCAATCACAGCATCGCGCTCGAAGCGCTGCTCATCGGATATTATTTCTTAGAAAGAGGCGCAGGAAAAATCGGAGCTTTGGTTTATCCAGAGGCATTTAAGTTACCGATTGTGCGGGAATTTTTTCGTAGCGGACAATGTGTGCCGATCTCGATTGATGCCGGCGTGGAGACTTTGAAAAAACGTCATGTGCTTCTGTTTCCTGAAGGGATGGATTTTATCAACGGTATGATCAATCCGAATCGCATTCCGAAATTTCATAAGGGTTTTTTACGAATCGCAAAACAATATCTACAAGAAACGAAAAAGAAATCGGTCACGATCATTCCCATTGGTCATGCGGGAGTTGAGCACACACTGAAACTTTGGATTTTAAAGAATGAAGCGATCATCGACCGCGTCGTAAAACCTTTCGCGAAATATCCTTTCCTCGTATTTCCCAAGCTGCCTTTTCTGATGCCCAGTAAAGTGATTGTGAATTGGGGCATGCCTTTAAAGATCACGCTCAAGGATTTGAAAACGGATGGGAATATTGCGCAAAAGGCGAATGCTTACCGAGCGACGATGCTCAGTCTTCGAGCAAGAGCCCAAAAAGTCCGCGAGATGCGCGGCAATTTTCGTAAAAGTGAAGACTTGTAAAAATAGAAGAGCTCAGGTCTTCCCCCATTGATAAAAACGGGGAGCCCCGATGGTGCTTTTTTGCGACTTCCTTTATCTTTATAACATCATAAAGGAGGTATTATGCTCGGAACTATTCTTATTATCGTTCTCTTACTGATCGTGATCGGTGCCTTACCCACTTGGCCTCATAGTAAAAATTATGGCTACTTTCCCAGTGGAATTGGCGGGATCATCCTCGTCATTATTATCATTCTTCTACTGACAGGTAGGATTTAGGGTAAAAGAGATTGAATGAGAAAACCCGGCCCTCTTGGACCGGGTTTTTTATTATCTGAAGTTAATTTCTGAGACATTCACCATGCCTAAAAATTCTAAAGCGCCTTGAACAATTCCGTCGTAAGTTCCAGTGCCTGGAATTTGTGTATAAACGCTATGACTGAATACGATTTCGTTGCAGGTCTGGAAAGATCACGGTCGACTAATTCCAGGGAGATGGGATCATCACGTCGAATGGCTCGAATCCTTT
>CAZKUY010000020.1:0-24543 GCA_964556135.1 uncultured Pseudomonadota bacterium | reverse complement strand
CGGTCGACTAATTCCAGGGAGATGGGATCATCACGTCGAATGGCTCGAATCCTTTTTAAGTAACTGATAGTTATTTAATTTTATTTTTTTGGATTTAGAAGTGGGATGGGACTTTGCTCAAGAGATGGGCAGGTGTTGAGAAAAAGGGCTCTGCCCGATTTCATTGGGCAATTGTCCGTTTGATTCAACTTCATTCATCTGTGACAGGATTTCTGCCTGCGGCAGTCGCTTGATGAAGGGGATCTATGAAAGGGGCGATGAACTGCGTTCAAATTCTGTCACCCGGCTGTACGCGAAATAAAAAAGCCTGTTCTCGCAGGACTGCGAACAGGCTTTTTTTACAACTTAGTGTCGGGGTGACAGGATTTGAACCTGCGACCTCTTGCTCCCGAAGCAAGCGCTCCACCAGGCTGAGCTACACCCCGAAATATCTAAAGAATCTATTGTCTTAAAGAACAAAAAGAAAGGCTAAGCAAGGTCTTTGTGGAAGTCGAGGGAAATTAATCTTCTGTTTTTAAAGGATGTTTTTTCTATGTTGCCCATTATTGTTTTTAAGTTAAAAGCATTAGAAACTGGACCTGTACGTTATTTGGCGCCACAATAGAGTTTCTTATGTCAAGGGAGGGGTTATAAAAGCTTATTTTCTAGCGGCGTGTTTTTTATCTAGTTTGATTTCATCCATCGCATTTGCCGGCTACATCGATGACGATAAAAGCGCCATTGATCGCGATCAAAAGCAAGTTCAACAAGATCAAAATCAAGTTCAGTCCTCCCAGCAAAAAGTGAATCAAGATCAGCAAAGCCTTCAAGGGGATCAGCAGCAGCTGCAAAATGATCAAAATCAACTCAAAGATGGGCAATTCAACCGCCGCAACCAAGATAAAGTGCCGGCCGCTGAGGGCGCTGTTATTCGAGACCAACAAAGAATTCAATCGGATACGAATACTTTAAATCAAGATAATCAGAATCTCCAAAATAACCAAAGAATCCTACAACAAGACCAAAAGCAACTGAAGCAAGATCAAAAGATCTTAAGAGAAGACCGTCCTCCGTATTAAGTTCTTTGATCCATTCCAAAAAATTGATACTGAAAAGGCAATGAACGCTCCTGCCGCCGAAAAACTTGAAATGGAAGAGCTTCAAGAGGTTTGGTACATCCTTTCGTGCCATGAACGTCTTGAGGGCTTTCGTTGTCTGTCTCAGCATGATGCAGAAGAGTTTTTCTTTTCTTTGAATTCCAGGGATCAAAGTGAACTCATGGTGACGCTGCCTTCGGATGAACGCAGAATTTGGATGCGCAGCCTGCCGCCCGATGACGCGGCGGATTTGATCCAACAAACGCCTGTTGAACACCAAGAAGAGTTGCTCGAGCTCTTGGATCCTTCCACGATCAAAGAAGTGCGTGCGCTGCTTGCTTATGCGCAAGATCAAGCGGGTGGCTTGATGAATCCGCGTTTTGCGCGCGTGCGTCCTGATGTCACAGTCGACGAAGCGATCACTTATTTACGTAAACAAAGTCGCGAATATCTTGAATCGATTTATTATATTTATGTTTTGGACGATCAGCAAAATTTGCTCGGAGTGGTTTCTTTACGTGAGCTGATTCGATCTACTCCTGAAAAAACAGTGCGCGACGTGATGTCGAAAAATCTCATCACGGTCGATGAAGAGCAAGACCAAGAAAAGTTAGGTAAATTATTTGCGGAATCCGGTTTGCTAGCAATTCCCGTTCTCGATGAAAATCGACACATGAAAGGAATTGTTACCGCAGATGATATTGTTCAAGTCGTTCAAGAAGAAGCGACGGAAGATATTCAGAAATTGGGCGGTATGGAAGCCTTAGATACGCCATACTTGCAAACCAGCATGGGGCATATGATCCGAAAGAGGGCAGGTTGGCTCATTATCTTGTTCTTGGGAGAAATGTTCACGGCCAGCGCCATGACTTATTTTGAAGCGGATATTGCTCGTGCGGTGATTCTTGCACTTTTCATTCCCCTCATTATTTCGAGCGGTGGTAACTCTGGATCGCAAGCGACAACTCTGGTGATTCGCGCTCTTGCCTTGGGTGAGATAAGATTGAGAGATTGGTGGCGAGTTGTGCGCAGAGAGCTTTTAACGGGCTTTGTTTTAGGAATGACTTTAGGAAGCATTGGTTTCCTGAGAGTTGTTTTTTGGCAGTGGGTGAAACCTATCTATGGAGAGTATTATATCGCAGTGGGATTCACCATTTTTGTGAGTTTGCTGGGAGTGGTGATGCTCGGAACCTTGGCAGGATCTTTCTTACCTTTTGTACTTAAGCGATTGGGCTTCGATCCTGCAAGTGCTTCGGCACCTTTTGTGGCAACCATTGTGGACGTTTCGGGCTTAGTGATTTATTTCAGTGTTGCAAGCATTTTGCTTCGCGGTACCTTACTTTAAAACTAAAATCGAGATTTAAGGATTTGAATGGTTTCAGCGTAGTCAGGTGTTTTAAAAATCCCACTACCCACCACAAAAACTTCCACACCTGATTTTGAAATTTCCGAAATGTTGTCTGTTTTAATTCCCCCATCCATTTCAATTAAATAGGAAAGATTTTTTTTCTCACGCAAGCGCACAAGCTCTCGGGCTTTATCTAAAGCCGAGGGGATAAAATCTTGGCCACCAAAGCCAGGATTCACGCTCATCACAAGCACCATATCTGCGAATTCGAGCGCAGGAAGAATCGCCTCAAGCGGAGTGCTAGGTCGGAGAGTAACAGAAGATTTGATCCCTTGAGATCTAATTTTTTGTAGGGAAGTGGTGATGTCTGGACAAGCTTCGACGTGTATCGTGAGATAATCAGCACCCGCGTTGATATAGTCCTGATAAGTTTCATCGGGATTAGTGATCATGAGATGAACATCGAGAGGAATTTTAGCGACCTTCTTGATTTTTTCAATCACCGGAGGACCTATTGTTAAATTCGGAACGAAATGTCCGTCCATGACATCGACGTGTAGCCAGTCCGCGCCAGCCGCTTCAACCGCAGCAATTTCCTCGGCGAGTTTCACAAAGTTGGCAGATAAGAGGGAGGGGGCGATGAGTTTTTTCATAAATTTAAAAATTGTCCGACCGTTAAATTTCTTCCACTGCCTTTGAGGTAATCGCCGGCCTTCATCCGGTTTTTGCCTTCCGCTTGAACTTCTTTAATTAAAATCCTTCCAGGAGAGCAAGCGACTTCGATCCCGGCATCCGAAAGATTTAAAATGCGTCCAGCTTCAACAGGGAGCGAAGAATCTTCAAGAACTTCAGCAAGGTAAATCTTGAGCCTTTGCTTGTCAACCCGGGTGAAGGCTACAGGCCAGGGATTAAAGGCTTGGATCTGTTTGAAAATTTTTCGAGAACTTTGTGCCCAGTTGATCAAGGCATTTTCTTTTTTTAGCAAAGGTGCATAACTTGTTTGGCTTTCTTCTTGATTTTGAGGCGTCAAACTTTCGATTTGTTCCAGCGTTTTCACCAGCAGTTTTCCGCCTAGCTGTGCTAGTTTTTCTTCCAAAGATCCAGTGGTATCTTCATCGTGGATTTGTATTTTTTCTTGGGAGAGAATAGGGCCCGCGTCTAAGGCTTCTACAACTTTCATTACCGTCACGCCTGTTTCCATTTCATCGTTCAAGAGCGCGGAAGCCACGCAAGAAGCACCACGGTATTTGGGAAGCAAAGAAAAATGCACATTCAATGGATGAGGCGTTACATCCAAAATTTCCTGAGAAAGAATTCTTCCATAAGCGGCGACAATCAAAGCTTGTGCGCCGAATTTTTTTAATTCTTCCACGAATTCAGGAGTTTTTACTTTCAAGGGTTGAAGCACTTGCAGTTGATGTTTTTCAGCAAAAACTTTGACAGGCGGAGGGCTTAAATTTTGTCCACGCCCCGCAGGCTTATCCGGTTGAGTGATCACCGCTCTCACTTCATAACCTGCCTGGAGAAGCGCTTCGAGAATGGTGACAGCTACTTGCGGAGAGCCCATGAAAATGACAGGAATCTTACTCATTAGCGAACCACAGGCCTCTTGAGTTTTGTTTCGGAGGATTCTTTCGATTCCTTTTTCAATTTTTGTTTATACAAATCTTGTTTTAAACGACTCAGTTTATCGAAGATTAAAATTCCGTCGAGATGATCGATTTCATGCTGAATACAAACGGCCATTAAATCTTCAGCGGACATTTTTCCAGCTTTGCCTTGGCGATCTTGATATTCAATTTCGATTTTCTGAGAGCGTTTTACAGGAACCACTAAATCAGGGCAAGACAGACAACCTTCTTCCCATTCGATTTGGCCTTCCTTCAAAATAATTTTGGGATTCACTATTACGAGGGGATCACGTTTGACAATTTCACCTTCATTAATGCCTACATCCATCACCAAAAAACGCTGAAAAATGCCGACTTGGATGGCAGCCAGTCCCAAACCGGGCGCGGCATACATCGTTTCAAACATATCATCGATTTGCTTTTGGAAGGCTGCGCCAAAATCTGTGACGGCAGGGCAATGCTCGCGAAGGCGTTTGTCTGGATAGGTAAGTATTTCTAAAATCATAAAAACCTTATTATTAAAGAATGCGATAGGCTTCACTAGAGCGTTTGACCTATACTTTACATTATATATGGGCTTAGCTCCTGAACATTCAAACGAAATTATTTCACAAAAACACCCTCTGGTGTTCTTCGACGGTGTTTGCGACCTTTGCACCGGAGGGGTGCAGTTTTTTATTAAAAGGGACCCTGAAGCTAAATTACGCTTCACATCCTTGCAATCTCAGCTGGGCCAAAGTGTTTTAAAATCCTTGGGTCTTTCTCAGACACATTTTAATAGCTTCCTCTTTCAGGAAAAAGGGCAAATTTACCAAAAATCTACCGCCTTTTTGATGGCCTGCCGATATTTAAAAGGTTTATGGCCTATTTTGTATCTTTTCCTCATGGTGCCCCGCTTTTTCCGAGATTGGGTTTATGACTTGATTGCACAGAATCGGTATAAATGGTTTGGAAAACGAGAAGAGTGTTGGTTGCCGACGCCCGAGATCAAATCCCGATTTATTGAATGAAAAGCTTTCTCAAATTACTTTGTATCTGCAAAGAAGGAATCAGATTCCGAATGAGAAGGGAAAGATGAAATCCGAGAGAAGAACCTACAGAGGTGTTTTGCAGATCGTGTCCTTTAATTGGCCTTTTTATGTGGCCGGATTCATCTTCGTCTTTTTTGCCGCCTTTTTATTACGAGCATTTATTTTGCCCTGGCCCTACAAGCTTTTACTTCTCGTCGGCATAGGCTTTTCCTTATTTTGGATTTTTTCATCCCTTATCGCGGCACATTGGATTTATGATCGGACTTTCGGCGGCTCTTGGGAATGGGTGAGGCAATTCGTGAACCCTGCGCCACGCTCCCTGGGACAATTTCATGCAGGCTTCGATGAAACACGGGGTGAATTGCAAAACCTTTATCCGACGACGCCATGGGTTATCGCGGACATCCTTCCACAAAAAGAAGTCATCACGGCCTCTTTGCAGAGAGCCCGGCAAAAGCAGAGTGGAAAAGCACTCTCCATAAATCCCATTCAAATGCCTTACCCACCGGAAAGTTTTTCGGGCATTTTTTTAATCTTTGCTGCTCATGAATTAAGAAGTTCCAGAACCCGTTTGCAATTTTTTGCGGAGCTTCATCGTGTATTGGAAAAAGGTGCTAGGATTTTGCTAGTGGAACATTTGCGTGATTTTGCGAATTTTGCAGCCTTTGGCCCTAATTTTGTCCATTCCTACTCTCGCCGCGAATGGCTCAAATGTATTCAATCGAACTCTCTTAAAGTAGTGGCAGAGTTTTCTAAAACTCCTTTCATTCGAATTTTTGTTTTGGAGAAATGAAGTGAATTTTAAACTGCCATCGGCTGAACTTCACCAAAGGTTTATAGCTTAAAGTTAAACCACATTTACCGGATCCACATCCACGACCAGTCGAAGCCCACTCGCGAGCCATTCGTGTTGCATGTTGAGAATATGCTGCTTGAGCGCCAATTGAATGGGTTGATGAAGAGGAGATTTCAATAAAATCTGCCAGCGATAATTGTTCCGAAGTTTTTCCAGAAGGCAAGGAGAAGGCCCTAAGATCTGTCCTTGGATGATTCCCTGCTTTAATAAATCATTTAATTTTTCAGCCAGAGTTTCGGCTGCTTTCGTCACCTTATGGATTTGTGTGCCTTGAATTCGCAGTACCGTGATTCGAGAGAAAGGCGGGTAATTAAGCTCGCTACGCTGTTCTAATTCCTTCTCATAGAATTCTTGGATCCGGTAACGACTCGCAAGTTCAATACTATAATGTTCCGGTGAAAAAGTTTGCAGCAAAACGCGACCTGGTTTTTGAGCACGGCCCGCTCGACCCGCCATCTGCGTAATAAGTTGGAATGTTTCTTCTGAGGAACGAAAGTCCGGCAAATGTAAACAAGAATCAGCGGATAAAATTCCGACGAGAGTCACGTTGGGATAGTCGTGACCCTTCGCGATCATTTGTGTTCCCACCAAAATATCGATTTCATTATTAGCGAGTTTTTCTAAGATGGCGTGATGGGCTCCCTTGCGCTGCGTGGTGTCTCGGTCCATGCGGGCGACTTTGGCGTCGGGAAAATGAGTCTGGATTTCATCCTCAATTTTTTCCGTGCCACTGCCTTTTTCTTTAAACTTCAAACCCATGCAAATCGGACAAGTCTTTGGAGTGGCCACATCATGATCGCAGTAATGACAAATGAGCCGGGCTTTTTTCTTGTGATAGGTCAGCGTGATTTCACAGTTGGGACAAAGTGGCGTATGGCCGCAATCTTCACAAAGAATGTAATGCGCGAAACCTCGCCGATTCAGGAGTAGCAGACTTTGCTCTCCATGAAGCAGATTTGCTCGCATTTCTTCGAGCATGCGCGGCGACAAAAGCGAGAATTTGAGGGGAACGAAATCTTTAGCAGCGATATATTCTTTTTTTTCGATGGGAGTTGTTTGTTTTTTTTCTTCATCCCATCTCAAGTCTAGAACTTCTATTTTGGGGAGTTCTGCCGCACCGAAACGTTCATTGAGTTCGTGATAAATAAATTTTCCAGTTTTGGCTTTATGGTAACTTTCAACGGAAGGCGTCGCAGAACCGAGTAAAATAGGAATATCTTCAATCTTGGCTCGCAAGATAGCGAGATCCCGCGCGTGATAGCGAACCCTTTCTTCTTGTTTATAGGAATGGTCTTGTTCTTCATCGATAATGATGAGGCCTAATTTTTCAAAGGAAGCAAAAAGAGCGGAGCGCGTACCTAACATGATTTTAGATTGGCCTTCGCGACAAGCATTCCAAGCGGTCATTCGTTCTGTGTCATTTAAGCCGGAATGATAGAGTGCAACCTCGTCTCCGAAGCGGTCGCGGTAGCGTTGATAAAGTTGTGGTGTAAGAGAAATTTCAGGAACTAAACTTAAGACCGATTTTCCTTCAGCCAGAGTTTTTTCAATGAGATGAAAATAGATCTCGGTTTTACCGGAACCGGTGATGCCATGAAGTAAATGCACACGAAAAGTAGAGTCCTTTTCGATAGTGTGAGCAATTTCTAATTGTTTTTCGCTCAGCCGAAGCGGGATATTTTTTTTCTGAAAGGCTTCAGGTATTTTCTTTTTTCGGGGCGATTTTTTGGGCTCTTTGGGAATTTTTCCTAAAGGCGCGGGAAGCGCTGTCCTGAGAATTTCTCCCAAGGGACACAAATAATATTCTGCGGCCCATTGCAGGAAGTGAAGTTGTGCAGGCGAGAAAATCACTTTTTCATCTAAAATTGCTTCGATAGGTTTTAAGGCGTGATCCGGCTTATGCTTTTGTTCTCCAATGACAATGCCCACGGATTTTCTGCGGCCCAAAGGAACGAGCACGCGATGACCGGCCCGAACGGATTTTTCTAGCTCATCCGGAACGGAGTAAGTTAAAGCTTCATCTATAGGCGCGAAAACCGCGACATTCACCATCATCATAATTAAGATCTTTTTATGGAAATTAAGTCCCGTATCAATCAGATCCTCAAAGACTTAAGGAAACTCTATCCTAATGCAGAGACTGCACTCCATCATAAAAGTGCCCTTGAAATGTTGGTGGCGACGATTCTTTCAGCCCAGTGTACCGATGCGAGGGTGAATATTGTGACCCCCGCTTTATTCAAGAAATATCCTTCTCCACTTGCCTATGCAGAGGCGAATTTATCTCAACTGGAAAAAGATTTAAACTCCATCAATTTTTTTCGGAACAAAGCACGTAATATCCAACAAATGGCCCGTCTTCTCTTGGAAAAGCACCAAGGGGAAGTTCCCGAAACGATGGAGGAACTTATTGAACTTCCGGGTGTGGGTAGGAAAACCGCGAACGTCGTCTTGGGAGTCATCCACGAAAAGGCGGAAGGAGTGGTCGTTGACACTCACGTTAAGCGCTTGTCTTATCGTTTAGGGCTCACCAAAAACGAAGAGCCCGTTAAAATTGAAAAAGATTTGATTAAGATTGTCCCGCAAGCCGATTGGATCGATTTTTCCCATTTGCTGATTTTACATGGTCGAGCAATTTGCAAGGCACGACGGCCTTTGTGCGAGGAGTGTGTGATAAATCCGATTTGTCCGAAAAAGGCTGTTTAATTTGAAATCTTAAAACCCGCGTAGTCGCAAGCAGCCGTTGCATGCATGGCATTTCCGTCTGTGAGCAGACCTATGCCGGAAGGATCTTTCGAAGGGTCTTTTTTGAAGTATTTTTTATAATCTTCGACGATGTTGACTTTGATATCTTGCCATTGATTAAGATTGGCAGTCCCAGTGCTTTTGACGATGACGAAAAATTTGCCAGGCTCTTTTTCCCACACGGTTCCGACAGGTAGGGTAGAACTCCAAACATATTTTAAAGCGACGCCACTGGTTTTTCCGAAGGCAACATAGATGCCGCAAGCGCTGTCATTGGTATCTCGGCTATTTTCTGCCGCCCCTTTCGGAAGATTTCTTGCCCGCCATTTCCAAGAAAGATGGGGGTATTTAGCGAGCGGCCAAAGAAAATCGTTCATGATGCGTACCGAAAGATCTTGATTGTCATAAGCGCGGATGAAGCGTTGGCCATTTTCTTCTTCTACTTTATAGACCTGTTTGGCTTTTCCGCCTTGAAAAGGGAAGGTCTGCCAAGCGCTGGGGAAGTTACCGAGCGTTTTATCTTTGGAAAGCTCATCGACGGAAATCTCATCCGCAAAACTGATGGGACAAAAGCCTAAACAAAGGATGAAACTGAGCATGAAGAAGGAAAGTCGAAATGCTAAGGATGAAATTTGCATAAACCTATTCTAACCGACATGGCCGAGTAGTTCACGCATAAAATCTTTAAGGTTTCCGTTGAAATGGCCACGTTTGAGGCCGAAAGCTAAGTTGGCCTTAATGAAGCCTAGCTTGTCTCCCGTGTCATAGCGGGTTCCTTCGAATTCCAGCGCATACAGGGGATTGATTTGGGCGAGGATTTTAAGCCCATCGGTGAGTTGAATTTCTCCACCTGCGCCGGCTTTGGTCTCTTTCAAAATACTAAAAATATTGGGGGTGAGTAAATAGCGGCCTACGATGCCAAGGCGCGAAGGAGCTTGTTCCAAATTAGGTTTTTCGACGAGATCTTCGACTTGATGAAGCTTGTTTCCTAAAGATTTTGCTTTGAGTATTCCGTATTGATTGACCTGATCGTCCGCTACTTCTTGGACCGCTAGCACAGGGTTTTGATACTTTTCATAAACGGAGATCATTTGTTCGATGCAGGGTTTATCGCCATCGATCAGGTCGTCAGGCAAACAAACCACGAAGGGTTCATTTCCGATGACATCGCGTGCGCAGAGCACCGCATGGCCTAAACCCAAAGGCTGAGGTTGGAGCACGGTCACGAATTCTGCGAGCTCTGAAATTTTACGAAGGCGTTCAACGATGTCGTGCTTGCCTCTTTTGGTAAGAACTTCTTCGAGCTCGGGGGATCGATCGAAGTAATCGAGAATGTTTTGTTTACCCCGTCCGGTGACTAAAACAATTTCTTCAATACCAGAACTGATCGCTTCTTCAACGATGTATTGAATGGACGGCTTATCGACGATCGGCAACAATTCTTTAGGTACCGCTTTAGTAGCAGGCAGAAAACGAGTCCCTAGTCCAGCCACAGGAATGACGGCTTTGCGAATCTTCATAATATTTTCTCCTGAATCCCCATCCCTCACGAAGGAAGAAAGTTCAAGCTACCCCGGAAGCTTGAGCTAGTCTTATACTGGAGCATTTCTTCTCTGTAAAGCCTCAATCATGTTCAAAGATTGACAGTAAAGGATGCTATGCTATGAAATTGAGATGACTGAGGAAAATCAAAAGCCCGACTATAAAAATACTCTCCATTTGCCCAAAACCGATTTCCCGATGAAGGCGGATTTAGCCAACAAGGAACCCGCTTGGATTCAACATTGGAGCGAAAATAAAACCTACGAAAAAATGATTCAGAAGAATGAGGGTCATCCTAAATTCATTCTTCATGATGGACCTCCTTATGCGAATGGTCACATTCATTTTGGACATATTCTCAATAAAATTCTCAAAGACATTACCGTAAAATACAAAAATCTTTCTGGTTACCAAAGCGAACTTATTCCTGGCTGGGATTGTCATGGTCTTCCGATTGAATTGCAGGTGGATAAAGATTTAGGGTCCAAGAAAAAAGACATGAGCGTGGTGCAAATCCGCCAAGCCTGTCGTGAATATGCGCAAAAATATGTGGATTTTCAACGCGAGGAATTTCGTCGCTTAGGTGTATTTGCAAAATGGGATGAACCCTATCTCACCATGAGTTACGATTATGAAGCGGCCATTGCACGCGAGTTAGGTAAGTTTGTTGCCGCGGGTTCGGTGTATCGAGGTCGCAAGCCCGTTTATTGGTGTATGTATTGCCAAACTGCCTTGGCCGAAGCGGAAGTAGAGTATGAAAATCATACTTCTCCATCCATTTATGTGAAGTTTAAATTTCAAAGTGATCTTGCTTCAATTTCGCCGAGTCTCGCCGGTAAAAATGTTTTTCTGATTATTTGGACAACCACCCCCTGGACGCTTCCGGCGAACAATGCGGTCGCTTTGCATAAAAGTTATACTTATGCAGCTATTCAAAAAGGGGAAGAAGTTTATATTGTGGCAGAAGGTTTGCTCGATGCGGTCCGTAAGAATGTGGGATTGGAAGATGCGAAGCTGCTCGACCGAATTCCTGCGAAGAAATTCGAAAATCTTTTACTCGCTCATCCCTTTTTAGATCGTAGTTCTAAAGTGGTTCTTTCGGATCATGTGACTTTAGAGCAAGGAACTGGCTGCGTACATATTGCGCCGGGCCATGGTCAAGAAGACTACGAAGTCGGTTTAAAATACCAACTGGAAATCTTAAATCCAGTCGATCATCAGGGAAAGTTTACGAATGAAGTGGGGGTGCCTGAGTTGGTCGGAGAACAAGTCTTAAAAGCAAACCCCAAAATCATCGAAATCCTCAAAGCAAAATCGAGTTTACTCAAAGAAGAACCCATCACGCATTCTTACCCGCATTGCTGGCGCTGTAAACATCCCGTCATTTTTCGATCGACTCCACAGTGGTTCATCTCCATGAAACATGGAGATTTAAAACATCGTGCTTTAGATGCCATTCGTCGAACGGAATGGATTCCGGCTTGGGGACGAGATCGTATTTACGGCATGATTGAAAATAGGCCGGATTGGTGCATTAGCCGCCAACGACGATGGGGCGTGCCCATCATGGGTTTTGAGTGTAAAGACTGCGGTGAAACTCTACTTTCCCAAAAAGTGATTGAGCACATTGCTCAGCTTTTCGAAAAAGAAGGTGCAGACGTTTATTTTGAAGAAAGTCGTCAGAAAGATTTGCTGCCTGAAGGCACTGTTTGTGAAAAATGTGGTAAAGCGAATCTCATTGCCGGCAAAGATATTTTAGATGTGTGGTTTGACTCGGGGATTTCCTATTCTGCGGTTTTGCAAAAAAGAAAAAGTTTACAATTTCCGGCGGATATTTATTTGGAAGGTTCCGATCAGCATCGCGGTTGGTTCCACTCTTCATTGCTTGCTGCGATTGGAACTCAAGGTGTGCCTCCTTATAAAACAGTCCTGACTCATGGATTTGTGGTCGATGGAGAAGGTCGTAAATATTCCAAATCAGCGAAGAACTATGTGCCCCCTGATAATGTGATGAAGAAAATGGGTGCGGAAATTATGCGCCTCTGGGTGGCAGCAGAAGATTATCGTAACGATATTCGCGTGTCCGATGAAATTTTAGCCAGACTTTCTGAAACTTACCGAAAAATCCGAAATACTTTGCGTTATCTCAGTGGAAATCTTTTTGATTTTGATCCCGCGAAGGATGCTGTTTCGAAGGATAAACTTTTGGAACTCGATCGCTGGGCCTTATCCACTTATGGACAATTAGTCGAAAACTTAGATCAGGCTTATTCCAATTACGAATTCCATCAAATCTATCATTCACTCAATCATTTTTGCACGGTGGAACTCTCTTCTTTCTATCTCGATATTTTAAAGGACCGACTTTATACCTCGGCTGCCAATAGTGTGGAAAGACGAGCGGCGCAGACGGTGCTTTACGAATTGGCCTTAGGCCTTGCCAGCTGGATGGCACCAATTCTTTCTTTTACTGCCGAAGAGTTTTGGAAATATCTACCGCAAACTCCGAATAAAGCGGAAAGTGTATTTCTTTCTCCGATGAAAAAGGCGCCTACCGAATGGTTGGATGAAGCTTTAGAGCAGAAATATCAGCAAATTCGCCAAGTGAGAGACGAAATTTTAAAGGCCTTAGAATTGGCGCGCAAAGAAAAAGTGATTGGCTCTTCGCTTGAAGCGCAAGTGCGCATTTTGGCCCAAGGCGAAACCTTAAAACTCCTGAAGGAATATGAAAAACAATGGCCTACCTTGCTCATTGTTTCTCAAGTGGTCCTGGTTTATGAATTGGAAACCTTCACGCATCGAAATGAAGAGTTGGATCATTTGAAAGTACAAGTGCTCAAAGCTGAAGGACAAAAGTGTGAGCGTTGTTGGAACTTCAGCCTGACCGTCGGTAAAAACCAAAAACATCCTTTGGTTTGTGAACGTTGCGCAAGAGTCTTAGGTTAAGGGACGAAAATCCATGAATAAAAAATGGCCTCTCTTATTAAGCGTTACTTTGTTGATCATCTTTCTTGATCAAGCCTCTAAGATTTGGGTCGATCAAGTTTTAGGACAAGCGCAAAGCAAAGTGATCATTCCTCATTTTTTTGAGTTGGTCCATTATCGAAATCCGGGTGCCGCTTTTGGAATGTTTGCTTCTTGGGTTTCCCCCTGGCGCGAAGTTTTCTTTTATTGTGTTTCTGCAATGGCTTTGACTTTCTTGTTTTATTATTTCGTCAAAACACCTCTCCATCAAAAAAACATTTTAATTTCCATTTCCATGATCATCGGTGGGGCGGTGGGTAATCTTATTGATCGTATTTTTCGCGGTAATGTCGTGGACTTCCTGCTCTTACACTGGAACAATAAGGTGGCTTATTTTTCATTGTTTGGGAAAAAGTATAGTATGGATTTGGTATGGCCTGCATTTAATATAGCGGATGCAGCCATTAGTGTGGGTGTGGTTCTTTTGATCCTCTGTAGTATTCGAGCCAAAGAATAGGAGAAAAAAATGTTTCCTTTTTTAGTGAAGCAAGGTGATTTCGTTATCCCAGCCTTTAGTTTTATGCTCATGGTTGCATCGCTCGTAGCGACTTTTTATGCCTACTACCGGGCTCCTAAGAGGGGCTTATCTCAAGTTGTGGTCTTGGATTTAGGAATTATCGGTACGGTCGCAGCGATTGTCGGATCGCGTCTTTTTCACATCATCGTGGAAGAACCTACTTATTATTGGAATAACCCCACACACATGTATCAAATTTGGAGAGGCGGTTTCGTTTCTTACGGTGCTGTCATTCTTATTGGGCTTTCCTGGTATATTTATCTGAGGAAAAAGAAATTACCCGTGTGGGATTATTTTGATTTGTATGCTTTAAGTTTTCCGCTCGTTGTTTTTTGCGTCAGAGTAGGTTGTTTAGGGGCCGGTTGTTGTTACGGGAAACCCACTGATTTTTTCCTTCATTTGATTTTTACCAATCCCGCAAGTGATGCAGGCCACAAGTTTCACGGTGTTCCGCTCCATGCTTTTCAAGTTTATGCGATGATCAATGCCCTCTTTCTTTTTGCAATTTTGCATTGGATTGCGAAGCGTCAAACTTTTCGAGGTCAGATCGCTTGGTCCTTCCTGATTCTTTATGGTTTCACCCGAGGCATGCTAGAATTCCTTCGAGGTGATGCGGAACGTGGTGTTTATTTTCATGGTGCGATTTCCACCGCGCAGATCATGGGAATTATCGCGGTCACGCTAGGGACTACCTTCTATTTCTATTGTAAGAAACATTACCCATTGCCAAAACCTGCATCATGACCGAAGCAAAAAAATATTTTGTGGAAGCATGGGTGGTGTGGGCTATTACGATTCTTTTCGCCAGCCTTGCCTTCCAATTTCAGGGAATTGCTTTGATTGGCAATAATCTCATGCTGATCACGAGCGCCTTGTTGATCTACATGCCGATTGCAGCGCTTTATCGGCGTAAAGAGTCTTTTGATTTTTTCGAGAAAAATCTTTCCCAGGTATTCTACTCACTCAAAATATTGCTTCTTGCTCTGCTGGTGATTTCTCCGCCCTTGTTCCTCTTGAATCATTTTTTTCAAACGCTCGTTTTTCACGCGCATTATCATCCAGCGATTAAGAACACCTCGCTTTGGACGGTGTTTTTTTTCCACACTTTAGTCGTCGCTTTTCCGGAAGAGTTTTTCTTTCGCGGCTATTTGCTCAAGCGCTTTCAGCAATATTTTCAGGACAAAAAAATATTTTTAGGGATTCGTATTGGGACAGGTTTCTTTTTGACGGCCTTTATTTTTGCGATTTCTCATAGCCTCATTACTCTACGTTGGTGGCATTTTTCCATTTTTTTCCCGGCTTTGGTATTCGGCTGGTTGCGAGAAAAAACCAATGGCTTGGTGGCTCCCATCCTCTTTCATGCCTTGAGCAATGTCTTTGCTGCCTGGGTGGGATTGCATTACAGATAAGCTTTTTTCCTCAGCAACCTTTTCTCAAGCTTGCCGAAAGTCCTGAAAATATAAAGTAAATCCCATGACACTCATTCACCGTAATGCAAATCTTTTGCAAAGAAACTCATTATACGCGGAGGCTCCCGTAGCGGTCAGCACTGGTCAAGTTGCGTTGGATGCTTTGCAGGAAAGTTTCGTTTCGCATGCCAGTGATTGGCGCACTTTAACTTCCATGGTCGTAGCCGGAAGTTTCGGAAAAGCGCTGTTTTGTGTGCGCCCGAGTTTTGCAAATCTTTTAGGAAATTCTGGAGCCCGTTTATTTTCCCAAACATTCAGTTTAACAGGTGAATCGATTGCTTTCGAAGCGATGCAAAGAACTTTGAGTCCTCATTTTATTTCCGGAAATTTTTTAGGCAATTGTGAATCTCATTTTATTCATTTTGGGGTGCTGCGCGCATCGGGTTTACTGGGCGTCCGTAATAATCCTTTCCTTCAATTAAGTTTGGAAAGCTCAGCCATGGTGCTCGGACAAAATTTAGCTTTTCAGATGGGTAGAGCGGAGAATCCGCATGCAAGCCTCGCGGAGCAATGGGTAAGCGCTTCGGTGTTTGCCCTACAGAATCGCGCAGGTCTTTCTCTTTTTCATTCCTTGAGTTCGGGAAGATTGGAACCCTTGGAAAGAGCTTGGCAGTGGAGGAGAGAGATTTCATCACAGCCTCGACTTTGCGTAGAAAGACAAAACCTGCCGAACATGGCAAGTAGCGATCCCATCCGAGAAGCGAAAGCCCGTTACCGAGCAGCCTTACAAGAAGTGATTGATCGAGAGGATTACAGTCGATATCACAAGGTGATCCCTGAAGTTTTACCTGTGGGTCATAGCCTTAGTGATCTTATTGCTTGGACGAGAATCCGTTGGCAGCGTGATAGAAGACGATCACTACATGCGGAGGAGCCTACAAGCCCTAAAAGTTCACTGGTGGGTGTTTGCATCTTGATTCGAGATTCAAAAGGTCGTGTTCTGGTAACTCTCGATCGCGATAGCAGAAGGGGCTTGCCCCGAGTGCCTTCTGAAAGTTTGGAGCCGACGGATCAAAGTGTGGGGGCTGCAGCGCTGCGCGGGATTGCCGAAGAATTGGGTGCTCAAGCAAATTTGTCGGCACACATTGCGCGAGTGTCGGTTCGTTTTTCGATCGCAGGAAGACGGCTTAACCTGAGGCATTATTATTTAGTAGAAGCCCAATTAATCAGGGGAGAAGAAGGAATTAGTCTTCCACCCAATGGCGAGATTAAAGCAGTTGATTTTGTTGCTCCCTCTCCAAATTTGCGTTTTAGTCCTGAGGGCATGTATGCGGGATTGGATCGAGCTCTCAACGGAGTTTTGGCGGATTATTTAGCAAGGTCCCGTCGTTAAAAAATCCCAAGATATTTTACATGCCTTCTTTCCTTGAAGTGCTACAATTGTTAAATGAAGAAAATTCTTTTTTTCATTTTCTTTCTGGGCTTTGGCTTTTTGTCTCAGCCCGCATTCGCTCAATTGACAACTCTTAATTCCTATTATCAATTCTTACAACAGAACCCACAAATCTTAGCGGCAAGTTCTCTCACTCAAAACTTAAGTACGGGACCCCTTGCGAATGTGTTTCAATCGTCACTGGATGCACTCGCGAAAACAGGCAGGCTTCCAGCAGCCGATCCCAATGAATATGTGCAAGCCGACGCTCTTATTAAAAGAGGCTTAGATCCGCGCAGCGATTATTTTCTTACCCGCAATTTGGCCTTTTCCTTATGGCTGGAATTAAACAAAAAAGTTTCCTGGAGTTTGCGAGATTATTCTCAGTCCCAGCTCCAGCTTATTTTAAATTACTCAAACCGTCCGGAGCTGCGTGGGTATTACCGCCTCTTTGTAACGCCCGATCTTGCCTTCAACGATTGGCAAACTATAGTAGTGAAAGGTCAAACTCTTTCTCGAAGAGACACCGTGATTCGTATGGCCCAATGGATAAGAGATACGATTGGCCATCATGTGGGAAATTATCTTCCGACGAACATCGATGCCTTTTTCAGAATGACTTTTCCTGGCGCAGACAATTTAAATTTAGTGGGATCCTGCCAGAATAATAATCGATTCATGGCGGCAATTGGGTCGGCCTTGAATATCCCCGTTTATTATACGACTTATGGATACGACATGCCGAACGCTGCGACACACAATTTCATCGACTTTCCGAGTGAAGATCTTGCCTTAAGTCATAGTGATGATTTGTTTCGCTACAATTATTTAGGGCAAGCTCCGGTGAGCATGATTTTCCTTTCGGGTCCAGAGCGGGCATTCTACCTGCAAAATGCAGATTTATTTCTCGGGACGAAATATCCCGGCGCCAATCCCCTTGAAGCAGGAAAATTATTTGAAACCCGTTTTGCAAAAATCCTTTTTCAATTTCCTTCTACGGATGTCTACCGAGCCGCTTGTGGTGGAGTAGAAGGAATAATGAATTACTTCGCTGTAAAAAATGGCCGACCCTTCACCTATCCCGATGAAGTGCGGAAGTATTTTTACCAGTACGAGCCCAGACTTAAAGTACAGTGCGTGAAATAAAGAAGGCTTCATCTTAAGAAAAGGAAAGATTATGTTAGAAGTAGATGCTCCTACCGCAACGCGCAAAGACCTGCATTTGGGAAGGCGTTTGCTTCATATGGCGAGCGGTATCGTTGTGGCGATCGCTTATGGACTTTTTTTCACGCATTCTCAAGCTATTCAACTTTTGGGCACCATTGCCTGTATTGCGTATGTCGTGGATCGCGTGCGCGTCGCTTATCCGGAGATTGCGCGTAAATT
Organism: uncultured Pseudomonadota bacterium; assembly: GCA_964556135.1. Lineage (GTDB taxonomy): Bacteria > UBA10199 > UBA10199 > JADFYH01 > JADFYH01 > CAYPXN01. The sequence goes on along the minus strand of CAZKUY010000020.1, from coordinate 6,546 downwards.
AGAAAAGCTCACCAATTTTTTTCTGAGAGCTGAAGAACGCTTGAAGGAATCATCCATGATTCCTTATGTGATTGGAATTTTGCTAACCTTGTTGAGCTTTCCAAAACCCATTGCACTTATTGCAATTCTGACTTTAGCGATTGCAGATCCACTTTCTGCCATCATCGGAATTCTTTATGGCAAACATCATTTCTTTGTTCGGGAAAAGACTCTGGAAGGTTCTGTGGCTTTTTTAAGTGTGACTCTATTGTGCTCTTTTGCCATCCTTTTCAATGCGACTCTAGCACCGTGGTGGTTAGTGCTTACGGTTTCCATTTTACTTTCGGTGGCTGTCACTGCATTTGAAATGCTGCCTTTGAAATTGGATGATAATCTGACCATTCCTTTATTTGTTGGATTTGCGGGCTGGGGACTTTGTTTCTTGGCGCAAATTCCACTCTTTCCATTCTAATATAAATTAATACTTGGAAAAAATTTCAAGCTGGGCAAAGGAAATGAATTCATTTCATGAAAGGATATTTTATGTCTGCGAAAACGATTCGAGTGATTGCGCTTTTCCAAGCGAAACCTGGCAAAGTGGATGAGTTGAAAGCCTTGCTTACAAAATTCATTGAACCCACCTGCACAGAAGAAGGATGTATTACTTACGAACTGCATCAAAATCCAGCGGATCTTAACGACCTTGCTTTTATTGAAGAATGGCAAAGTAATGAAACACTAGATGCGCATCTTAAAAGTAAACACATTTTGGAAGCTATTCCTCTGGTAGGAGAGCTTGTCACGAAGTCTCCTGATATTCGTCGCTATCTAAAGTGTGATTAAACGGGACTGTTTTTTTTTCTTTTTTCCAGATAATCTAAGAAGACCGGGAAAAAAAGCAGCGTGCTGATCAGGCAGGTCGCGAGTCCGATGAGAGCCATGTTTCCCATGGAGCGCAATCCTCCATGCACACAAAAGACCATGCCGATGAAACCAGAGGCATTCGTACAAGAAGCAAGAAGTGCGGAAACACCGGTTGTGCTTAAAACCTTAGAGAGTGAACCTTTCCCTAGCTCTTCATAGCGATGGTAAAGATGAATGCTATTGTCGATGCTCATTCCCATAATGGCAGGAATCATGACCATGTTATAAAGGTTGAGCTTGAATCGTAGCAACCACATCACACCGAAAACCCAAACCAAACCAATTAAAATCGAGAGCATGACCATCAAGGTTTTGCGCCATTGACGAAACTCCAACCAAACGAAAAACATGATGCTCAAGATGGAAGTGATGAGAACCTTTTTCGAATCGCGGAACATCGTTTTCAGCACGTCCGCATACATAATGGCGTCGCTGGTCGGATAAAAAATCCCCGCGGGAGTTTCTATCGATCTCAATTCATCTGCAAATTGAATGGCGTTTTTTCCATTATCCAATTCCACTTTGGGTTTTGCAAAAATCATGAGCAGGTTTCCAGGCTTGGTCGTGTCACCTAAAAACATATCTTTCAATTCTTGGGGAACTTGGTCGGCAAGCACCTTGTGGCTGCGCTTCAACTCTTGCAGGAAGCGCTGTAGTTTTTCGCGCTTATCGCCCTTTACCAGTTTAATGGTGTCATCATCGAGTAAAGCTTCAATCTGTTTTATTTCCTCGAGCTTTTCATTCTGTTGGTCGGGAACCAAAGAGTAGAGCGAGCTCACTCTGTAAAGCAGGGTGTTTGGATTGGCTTTAATTTTCTCTTGGATGGCTTTTTCGATGGCACGATATTGCTCTTCATTTTCGATGAGGACGACTGCTGGAGAATTAATGCGATAGCCTGTGGTGAGTTTTTGTTTTTGTTTAGTTTCGCGTGACTCAGGGGTATCCGCACGGATTTTCTTCGAGTCGTATTCAAAGCCCACGCGCGGCATGACGGCGATGGAGAAAAGTGTGAACAGACCGAAAGTCCAAAGCAGACTACGCACCCAGGCCGGTGAGAAGGCAAATTTACTTTCGAACTCCTTCATTTCCGAACCTATTTTTAAGAGACGGATTCGAGAAGTAAAAATCAGCAAAGCTGGGAAAAACGTAAAATACAAGATGAAGATAACCGTGAGGCCAATGCCGGAAATGAGGCCGAACTCACTGAAGCCGCGGAAATCGCTGAACATCATGAGCAGAAAAGTGAGCACCAATGATGCGACCGCCGTAAAAATAGGTGAGAATTGATTTTGAAATAAATCGATGAGGCTTTCTTCGAGGCTCTTTCCTTCCCGTCTTTTTTCATAGAATCGCGAGAAAAGATGGATGCCACTTTCCACTCCTAAGCCTCCCAAAATTGCAAAAAGGAAAGAAGTGGTGACATTCAATTTACTGACGAACAGGGTGCTGGCGGCAAGTCCTAAGGGAATTCCCGCAGCGAGGGGTAAAAAAATCAAAGCGATGTAAGTGGGACGACGAAAACGAATAAGTAAAGGAGTAAAAATGAGAAAAAGAGAAATCATGCCAGCGAGTTTTAAATCACGCATGAGGGCTTCGTATTCCATGATGCGCGTGGTTCCCGCAAAAGAAACCTTCACATTCGAATCGTATTGCTTTACGGGAAAGTCCGCCATGATGTGACGGATTTCTGCTTGAAAGCTTCTTTCTTCATTTAAACTTAAGTTAGATTTTTTTGATTCGATGAAGATGGAATACATCTTTCCGTTGGGACTTGCATAATAGGCGCCATTATCTCCGCTAATCCCATATTCAAGACGATATTGATTCTCAAGGCTTTGCAGGTCAACGGCTTGATCATTATCTTCCTCCAAACTCACATACAGACTTCCGAGCTTTTCCTTCTGGATACGGCGGTCGATTTTAGTTTTGAGTTCTTGAAGTTCGTCGAGGTTTAAGAAAAGAAATTTATTCTCATCGAAAAAACCATAGCCGGGTTTTTGAATCATGGCTCGACTCACCCACGAAGATTGCTCGAGCACGGGTTTTAAATCTGCAAGCAAGCGGCGGATGGCTTCCGGATTTTCCGTTTCGAAGAGCACGATAAAAGCTCTTTTAGGTTTCATCTTGTCGCGCAACGCCAAGAGATTTTTAACACTTATATGATCTTGAGGAAGAAGATCGATGGGATCTGTACTGATATTTTTAAAAAGATGGATGACGCGAGGAATACTGAAGGCAGTCCCCACCACACAAAGGATGAGGATGATCCAATAAAAACGACTTAAAAAACGAACCCAATTTCGAACGAATGATTGAAACATAATAAGGGAGCGCTCCTCTGCCTAACTAATCATAAAATAGAAAAAAGAATAGGTTTTTCGGCGAAGAAAAAATCATCTGAGATTTATTAAATTCGCAACTTTTTTGCACCTGCCCAGATATCTATTTCAAGACAGCATTTAAACTCTTTTTCGAGGGGAGGAAGAATGAATGTTTATTCTTTGCGAACGCTTTGTTTCGCCGAAGCTATTTTGGAAGGTCATAGTCGAATTCCACAAAGTGAAATTTCTACGGCGATGCAAGCTGCTTATTCTGTTTGTGGCAATAACGATGCAGGCGAAATTGCCGAAGCATCAAAAGGTTTGCAGCAACTTGCGTCTGAAGTGGATGGTTTTCCTACGTCGCAGCATTCTTTAGATCGCGGTGATTTATTTCGCATTTTGTCAGAAGGTCGCTATGCCTCTGCATCCACATCATCCCCCAACAGTTCAAGCCTAGAAAATGGACCCACGTATTTAAGACGAGCTTTGGACTTACCAGTTCAAGATAGCTCGGGATTGAATCTTAATTTTCAGGTTTTTCCTTTAGAGGCAGGAGGGCAAGTCGCTGTGACTCGCTTTGAGCCGGAGAATTTGGATTCTCAATCACGGCCCTTAGTTTTTTTTACGGGGGTTGCTCGGCGCAGTGCTATTTATTTTAATCTTTTGTCCGAGATTGCACGAAGGGATCGTCGGAGAATTTTTGCAGTGGACCATCCTTATGTTGGCGGAAGTGTCGGCGGAGGAAATCAACTTGTGAGTTCAAGTTTGTTGATCGCTTCGGCCCGCGAAGCGCTGACGCGTTTGTTTCCCGTGGGTAGTGGTTTTGATATTTTGGCTCACAGTCTAGGGACCGTAGTCGCCCGACATATCTATATGAATCCGTCTTGGATCGATGGTTTAAAGATTCATCGTATGGTTTTAGTGGCACCGCCCCCCACTTTTATGGAAAGCCTGATGGGTCATCATTTTGATTTACTGGTGGGCATTTTCAATTTCTTGGATGTACAGCGATCTATGTCACCCGCTACCAGTGAGTGGGCGAGAAGAATTGTGCACGAGGAGAGAAATCATTACGACACTCGCTCTATCTTAGGTTGGATTAATGAAGAATCAGGCTTTTTGCAAAGACTCGCGAAGAATACGGATCTTCGATACGTGTTGCCTCTGGAAGATCAACTTTTTCCCCTTCGATCACCCGAAAATTGGCGACAGGTCAATATCTTTCAAATTCCCGATGCGAGTCATTCTTCTTTGCTTTTTCATGCACCCCATGAATCTGGATTGATGGAAACTGAAATTATCCGTCGGGCTTTGAATGACACATTGCCAAATCCAATCCCCCGGCAGACTTTAAACACGCAGGCCGCTATTCCTTTAAGTTTCAGATTTTTGGGTGCACTCTGCGACTTTTTAGGCATAACTTAAAAGAATTTTATTTTCAGAATGCTTATAAAATAATAGGGCTCGTTACGAGGAGTGATTAATTCATGAAATCTTCTTTTGATAGGACAACTATTTTTCTTCAAACGGGGAAAATCGAAGGCTACAGTTATTTAATTCTTTTATTTATAGCGATGCCTTTGAAGTATTTTTGGGATAAGCCGGATGCTGTTCGCGTTGTTGGGATGATCCATGGGATTTTATTTATCGCCTTCATGTTGGCGCTGGCTGCCATGTTTGCTAAAAGAAAATTAACTCTCAAAAACTCCTTCATTTCCTTTTTACTTTCGCTAGTTCCCTTTGGAACTTTTTATTTGCGACGACTTCTCTAAACGTAATCAATTGGATTATGGAAGTGTGCAGGCTCCGTCCGCATAGCCACTGCCGTAGCGAAAACAACCTGTTCTATTTGTTTCAGAATCGACGCCCCAATAACAATTATGATTGTCTTGGTTGGCGATGGGTGAAGGAGGATTGTCACAGTTCACACTTGCTCCTGAGCTATCGAAACAGGAATGTTCATAAGCGGCGTCGCAGGTGCTTTTATTTTGAACATCTCCGCAGCTTGCGACTTGATTTGCATTGCAAGCGCCCGATCCATTTTCGCAAGGATTACTGTCTGCTCCGCAGTTCACGGCGAATTGACAAATGCTCCCTACGGTTAAACACTGGGTTTCTCCAATGCAATAAGACGCTTGTGCGACGCAATTTAAAACGGAGGTGAGTTCCGCGGCTCCGTCGGGACTGTCTTTCAAAACGACTGCTAAAAGATTTGCATATGAAATAGTTTGGTTGGGGGTTGCATTCTCATTATCCTCAGCATTGACAGGATCGAGTTCGCAGGGGCCTGCAAAGACCGCCGCATAATCGATAGCTTCACCTTCTAAACATGCGGAGACATTGGCGCCTGCTTGGTCGGTGGATTGAGTTGTATTCGAGGTTCCATTCCCGCAAGAGAGTGCTCCTGAAAAGAGAGCGAGACTTGATAAAAGAATCAATTTTCTAAAAATAGAATTTTTAAATGAAGTCGTCATTTTTTTAATCCTCTCCTTGAAGCTAAATAGATAATCCTAAAGGAAGTGCAAAAACAGTGCTCAGAAATTTTGTTAGAATTTGTTAAAAGGAGTTAAGAGTTGTCCATTGATTCTCTATTTTTGCCACACATCAAGTGTCAAAAAATCAGAGGCGGGGTGAGTTAATTTGAATCACTAATCTATATTTTTTCTCTCCAAGATAGAATAGTCATGTTAATCATTTCCCATGAAAGCTCACAGCCCTGAAGAATTAAAAAAGATCAGCTCCCAAACTCTCCGCCATTATGAAGTCCACGCGCTTCGCTTTTGGGAAGGAACTCGAGATCATGATGTCACGCAGAATTACCGCGCTTTGCTCGAAGCGCTTCCCTCTCAGGAGACTTTAGATATTTTGGATTTCGGCTGCGGACCAGGACGCGATCTTGCTTATTTCAAAAGTCTGGGTCATCGCGCGGTAGGTTTGGATGCCTGTTCGCAATTTTGCGAAATGGCGCGAGAATATTCAGGTTGCGAAGTGTTCGAGCAAAATTTCCTTCAATTGAATTTAAGCTCAGAAAGTTTTGACGGCATTTTTGCAAATGCCTCGTTGTTTCATGTTCCCTCTCAAGAGCTCTTGCAGGTATTGGAAAAATTAAATGCCGCACTTCGTCCGAAGGGAATTCTTTTCACTTCTAATCCTCGTGGGAGTGAAGAGGGTTGGGAGGGAAATCGCTATGGCACTTTTATGGAATTAGAAGAGTTTCAAAAATATCTGGAAGCTGCTAGATTCAAGCTTGAGAAGCATTATTATCGTCCTGCAGGCAAACCTATCCATGAACAGCCATGGCTAGCGGTGGTGAGTCGGAAAA
>CAZKUY010000019.1:0-27858 GCA_964556135.1 uncultured Pseudomonadota bacterium | reverse complement strand
CTGCGATCCCATTTGGAATAAATAATTACTTGAGTATCCGAAAGATCCGGCAAGGCATCTAAAGGAACACGCTGCATCGACCAAAGGCCAATGAGCATCGCCACGGCTACTAAAATTAAAGTAATGGCTCGGTTCCGGGCGCAGAGTTCAATAATTTTATCGATCATAAAATTTCCTTACTGTGGTTGACTCTCCGCCGCAGAGTTTCCCATATTAGAAAGAGCGGACTTCAACTGCGATTCGGAATCGATCAGAAAATTTGCACCCGTCACGACTCGTTCTCCAGCAGAAACGCCGGAAAGCACTTCTACCCAGCCTGTTCCCTGGCGGCCGGTTTTGACATTGCGGGGTTCAAACTTTCCGTTCCCTTGATCGACAAAAGCGATCTTACGATTTCCCGTAGACAGAACAGCATCGCTAGGAATCGAAAGCACATCCGACGTTTGAGTTTGGATATTGAGTTTCAAATACATCTCCGGCTTTAGAGAACCTGCCGAATTGGGAATACGAATTCTGACTTGAGCCGTTCGAGTCATGGGATCAATCCCCGGATCGATAGATTCGACCTTGGCTTGCTGAGGATCAGAATTTCCAGGAATCCAGACTTCGACAGGTGTGCCCACCTTCACCCAAGGGAGATCCGACTCAAAAAGGGAACCGTAGACCCAAACCTCTCCGCCTTTTTGAGGGAGAATCAGACTATTTTGTGCTCGACCCGACTTGGAAAGACTTCGAATGGAGTCTTCACTCATACCCAACAATTGAAGCCGAAGTTTCGAAGATTTCACTAAAGTATTTTGAAGATCCGCAATGGCGCTTTCTTCAGGATGGGATTTCAATGCAATCAAATATTCATTCTGTGCGAGTAGCAGATCAGGATCAAAGGCCACTCGACCTGTCGTGCGAATCTCTCGTATCAAGGGTTTGCGGGTCACCACTTCTGTTTTAACTCCGATGAGCTGCTGCTTTTCAGGGGAAAGTCGAACGGTAGATCTGCCTGAAGTATCTGCCGAGGAGCTTTGAGACACGCCTGCTTCTTCATAGACGGGCACCATATCCATTCCGCAGTCGGGAGACTTTCCAGGCTTATCGGATTTAAACTGTGGATGCATGGGATCCACATAATGGAGGATCTTTTTTTCCTGAGGGGGTTTGGAATCTCGCACGGGCTTTGATTCAGGAGATTCCAAAGCAGGATCGTGATCCTCATAAACCGGAACGAGATTCATTCCACACACAGGACAAGTTCCTGGTTTCTCGGAATGTACCCATTGGTGCATCGAACAGGTATAGTACTTTGTTTTTTTTGAATCCGAAGCAGGAGAAGATTCCGAGGATTTATTTCTGGAACATCCTCCTCCCACAATTCCAAGCATCACTAAAAGCAAGAGACTCATAAAATAGATTAAAGATTTTTTCATCATGGCTTTGCTCCCTTTTGCATTTCGCTTTTTTCTTTTTCAGGAAGAACAGAAGACGAAAGATTTGCCCACTCTTCCCGGGTCACACCAGAGGCTTCTTCTAATTCAAATAGAGAAGTAGCGAGGGATTCGTAGGATTTCCAATACTCGAGTTCCGCATCCACATAGCTACGAGTGGCCGTGAGATAAGAGAAAAAAGGTGACTTGCCCGTGGCATAAGCGACGGAGTTCGCTTCTAAAGCCTGCTTCGTTTGAGGAAGAAGCGTCTTTTGGTTGATTTGTAAAATCCGCTCGGCAGCCTTCATTTTGGCAAAAGTTTCTTGGAGTTTATAAGTGACCTCATTCTTTGCCGCACTTTGGGAATAGACGGCGCTCGCAAGCTCGGCTTTTGCTTGTTCCACTGCCTTCGATTTCTTTTTTACCATCAGCGGAACATTGATCATAAACTCGCCCGTCCAGGCATTTCCTAGATTTGAACTGGGAGAGGAATTGGGACGTTGTACGTACTCAAGCTGTGCACTGAGATCCGGAAAGTATTCGCGCTTCGCTGCCTTCACTCCCCATTGTTTTTGTCCCACGTTATGTTCGGCGAGTTTTACGGAAGGATGGCGGAGCTGAGCCACCTCTATCAACTCTTCCAACTTTACATTCCATTTAGGAATTTCCATTTTAGTAGGAAGGCTAAAGACTCCTGGTTCGGAGCGAGCCATCAACTGATTGAGTTTCGCTTCCAGGTTTTTTTTGCGTTCAAATAAAGGTTCTCGTTCAATTAAGAGCTTAGCCAAATCCGTTTGACCTTGAAGAGCGTCGGTTGAGGTGGCTTCATTGGTAGCCAGTTTCGATTGAGCGGATTGAACAAGACCTTTCAGAATCTTTTCCACCTGCTTGCTTTGCGCTATCTGTCGATTGATCGCAAAAAGGGAAAAATAAGTCTGCTTCACTTCGCGAAGGAGTTTTCTTCCACTCGCATTTAAAGTTTCCAAATGATGAAGATAGTCGTGATAGACGATTTCGGAAGCGGCTTTTTTCTTTCCGGGAAATGGAATCTTTTGAGCCACAATATAATCAATATCGGAGGCTTCTCCTATTCCTCCATTAAAGGGCACCTGATAAAGACGCACTCCAATGAGTGGGTCATCCCAGGACCGAGCCTGAGGCACCTTGGCCTTAGTGGCATCCACATCCTTTTGCATGGCCTTCAATTCAGGATTTTGCCCCAACGACTGCTGGACTGCCTCTTCTAAAGTAAGAACAGGAGAATTTAATCTCTCTTGGACTTGAGCAGATCCATTGACGCTGCAAACAAGCAAAAGAGAAACTATAGCCGCATAAAATATACCCTTACGCATAATACCACCTTAAGCTTAAAGTATGATGAAGCTTAGGATTAGAACTTAGAATCCCCATTTCAGCAAAGAAAGAAAACACAACTTCAGAAAAAATGAGGCTGAGATTATATGTGAAAATCTTGGCCTTTTCCTCATGAAGAGAATCCAGACGTCTCCATCAGTTGATGAAGACGCCTTTCCTCTTAATCGTGTTACTTTTTGATTACTGAGCTGGATTCCAGTAACACCTGTCGTACTTACTTACGACATGGTTGGTGTCACAGCCTTTTGAGGAGCTAGGCACTCCGGTAGTATCGCGTTGTTGCTCGCGGATATACTTATTGGATCGCTGAAGATGCTTTCCTTCTGTAGAGGGAGGCGCTTTCATCTCCTTCTGCCTCTGGAAATCTTCACGATATTGGATGTAATTCACCCCTGCAAAGGCAGGCAAAGTGAATAAGGTAATGCCCATCACGACAGGCAAAATAGTTTTTTTGTAATTAAAGCGTTTCATAAAATTCTCCTTAATAAAGTTTAATGGGACGAAATAAACTTAAAGGAGAAGATCTAAATTAGAAAACTGCTTTTGATTAAAATAAGAGGCGGGTGTGGAAGGTAACTCGAGAGATGAGAAGACGCAAAATCAGATCTTGTTAAGGTCTGCAGAGCATAGAAATCAAAATGGGGAGCAACCAGACCTAAAGGATGGAATTTTTTCTTAGAGAGATCTTCAATTTTCTGAAGCGGAGTAATAGCGATAAAACCTTCAGAGCTATGGAAAATACAACAGTCATCTACGGAGGAGACTTGCACTTCAGAGGAACTCTTCTTAACGGACATTTCATGACAGCAAGGAGGGCATTTTGCCATCTCCATTTTACAAACCATGACTTTCATAGGACTTAACGCCAAGAGAAGCACTGGAAGCAGGGTCATTAAAATGAATTTGTAGCTTTTATTCCTCATACGCTTATAGATTAAGCACTCTCTCTTCATAAATCAAGAAGATAGTCTAGATCCTATCTCACTCAAAGAAGCTAATTTTTGTCTTAAACTGCTAAGATTCCTACGATAAAGCTCATTCCCCACAAAAACAAAATCCATAGAATTGATCTTTGCCAGTACTTCAAAGCAACACAGGGCCATTCTATTGCCAGGTCTAAATAATTCCGCAAAACGAGGACATTCTTTTAGAAAGCGAAGCAAGGTCGACACCTTTTCGATACTATAATCAGTGGTTTTCGCTTGATCGATTTCATCTAAAAGTCCTACCACTGCATGTGCCATAGTATCATAAGGATTTTCGCTATAAGCCAACTCGGTATAAAAGGCATTGAGCTCAGTATACCTTTCAAATTCAGCAGAATGGCTTTCTTCGACACTCACCTTCATGAGATCAATCACATGAGCCACTTCGTGATATTCGATAATTTTATCCCGAATTTGGCTAAATTGCTGGGTAAACTTTCTTTGAGCTTCTTCCTTGGACACACTTTCTTTGACTGATTTTTCATACACTTTAAACCAAGCTAAATATTCGAGCTTTCCTTTTAATGCCTTCAAGGTACTTTTTACGTGAATATTTTTCACCTTAAGCGGGGCGTCTTTAATGGAAAGCAAGTCTTTCTCAAAATGTTTCCATTCAGGAAAATTAAAGAGGCTGTCCGTAAACTGAATTTTTGGCATTTGTTCAAACTGCCGGAATAATTGTTCTGCTTCTTTTTTGTAATAGGCCCTGTTTAACACGACATGATAAACGGCGCGACCTTTTACCATTTTCTTAAAGGATTCCCCATCGGATGGCCATTGAGGGTCGTTTTTGATCTCAAGCTGATAGGCAACATCTTGGCCCCATATTTGACGGTAGCGAGGAGATGAATTTTCGTAGGTAAAAGCTGGAACTGAAAAAACAGACCCACTGAGTATCAGGGTAAAAAAGAAAAGGACTTTAAGTAGGCGCCATTCCATTAAGCCAATAACTAAGCAAAAAACATGCCCTACTTATTGCAACTAAATAGTTAAATAACTCAATCAGTTAGCCAAAGCACTTTAAAAAGATCGGCCAAAAAACTGTGCAAAAATGAGAAGAATGTATAAAAATTAGGCATTTACTCCTCATGCTCAATGCATTGCATTGAAAAAACTCAAGCATACTTTTTGATGAAGCACCCACATATTGGATAATAATTTTGTTAAGAGCTATTTTTAAATGTCACAAATTGTCTATGCCTCCCGTATTCCCAGAAGATGACTCAAATAATAAATACGGAAACCTCTTCGAAAGAAAAATCGATAGGAGAGGAATACAAACAATTCCTTATCTGTCGCGAGGTTGACCCGCCTCAAAAATTGAGTGAACAAATTTTGTATCAAATCCACTTAGACTTAAGTGCTCAACATTGCCGACTAACGCCAAAATCATTTTTCATTTGTTTGCTTATTGTTACCATCGGCTTAAGTTTTGGCTTTGCTTTACGAAGCTGCCACTTAAATTCTTTTTAGTCTTCATAGATAACCAAATCTTTTTGAATTCCTTGTCTTTCCATTTTCTCCTTATGCTTGGCTATTTCTTCTCGTCGGGGGTCATTTCAAGACCTGCGCCACCCTTCAGGTGTCACATTCCTTGACGGGCATGACCTTATCCCTCCTCCAAGATCACCAAGCTTTTTTGACTTTTTTGTAACTGGTTTTTGCGAAGTTACAAACAAACTCAAAAAAAGGAGAAAGAAAATGGAAAACAAAACAATCACAATTAAAGACGTTTTCACCATCAGTGAAACGGGAAATGAAAAGAATCAAAGTCGATGGATGAAGGTGGGAGTCGCTTTTACCAATAAGGACGGCTCTCTCAATGTGGTTCTCGATTCCTTGCCATTGAACGGCAAACTTCACATTCGAGATCAGAAATCTAAATAAAATGTCTAATGAATTGGGGAGGGAAACCTCCCTTTTTCTTTTCACTTAACAAACGAAAGGTTTCAAAATGAATACTCAAAACTTAACAATCGAATTATCTCAATTCACCGGCACTGAAAACTATTACCGTTATCATAATCTGCTTTTAACCGATGGAGTTTATTATCTGGCAGAAGCGGCCAATTGCTTTTGGTTGATGGATGCAGTCTGGGCTCACACCACTACCAAGAACTGGTTAGGCAAAGAAGACTTCATCAGCTGTAAATTGAATGTTCAGGATTCCGTTGGTGAACTTACATTTGATGATGGAAACAAAAATATACTCGCATTACAGCATATTCCCTATACCGATTTTCCTTTAGAGAAAGTTCAATTATTCCTCGTCAGAGAAAATACTCAATTCGTCGTAATGCTTCCTAGCGAATATTAATTACTGAACATGTTCAGTAAAAACCTAACTACAAGCCTGATCTTCACAGCAGCTCTTTCCCTTTAAAGCTTCTATTCCTTCCTTAACAATAATGGGAACCATTAGCAGTCCTGCTACAGGATCTGCCCACCACCAGCCCAATAAAGCATTGAACAGTAATCCTCCTAAGAGGATAGCAGAGAGATAAGTGCAAAGCAGTGTTTGTTTCGCGTCAGCGGCCAAAGCCTTGCTTTGAATTTGACGAGCGACCTTTCTTTTTGATCGAACTAAAAGAGGCATGAGCAGAAGCGAAGTTAGCCCAAGCACAATGCCTACCATGCTTTCATCGGGAAGTTTATGGCTAAAAAGCGCTCGGATGGAATCGTAGCACACGTATAAAGCTAAAAGCATAAAGCTGATTCCAATGAGCTTGAGGGCAGTCTGTTCGGTGCGCTCCCGTCTTACTTCATCCACATCTGCCCGTAAGCGCCAAAGCAGAATACTTGCCGAAGCCACTTCTATGAAGCTATCAAATCCAAAACCAACTAATGCGATGCTCGCAGCAATGAAACCACTGATTACAGCAATAAAGCCTTCGAGGCAATTATAGCCGATTGTAAGGTATTCCAGGACGAGTCCCTTTCTTACAAAACCTTCTCGAAGCTGTTTTTCTTCTTCAATCGATATATTTTCCATAAAATTTTCCGCTTTTTGTATTTTCAAATTTCTGTACTCTCGAAACGTTTGGCCATGTAACTATAAATCACAGGCAAAATCACTAAAGTCAGAATGGTAGAAGAAATAATTCCTCCAATGACGACAGAAGCCAAGGGCTTTTGCACTTCGGCTCCAACTCCCGTGGAAAGCATCATCGGTAAAAATCCGAAAATCTCCACCAAAGCTGTCATGAGAATAGGTCTTAGTCGAACCTGGGTTCCTTGAAGAACGACTTCTTCTGTGCTCAATCCAGTTTTTTTGAGCTGATTAAAATAGCTTATCAACACCACACCGTTTAAGACCGCGATACCGCACAAAGCGACAAAGCCTACTCCTGCCGAGATACTGAAAGGCAGACCATTCAACATCAAACCTAAGACCCCTCCCACCAATGCCAGCGGAACTCCTAAAAAAATAAGTAGGGTTTGGTAAAAATTCCGAAAGGCAGCATAGATCATCAGTAAAACAATAATCAAAATGAGGGGTGTGAGAATAGTAAGTCTCTTTTTTGCCTCATTCAGGTTTTTGAAATTGCCACCCCACTCCATGTAATATCCGGATGGGAGCTTAATGGCCTGATTCACTTTTTCCTGAGCCTCTTTCACAAAACTTTCTGTATCCCGCCCTCGGGGATTAATCAGAACGGCCGCACGGCGCTTTGAGTTTTCTCGAGAGATGGAACTATAATCTTCCACAAAATCCACCGTCGCGACTTGCTTTAAAGGAGCCGTCAATTTGGGGGAAATGCCCACCGGTAAATTTCGAATGGCTTCCAAGTCAGAGCGATTTTCGTGGTTGAGGCGGACCACCATAGGAAAGCGGCGAACTCCTTCATAAATAAAGCCGGATTCCAAACCTCCTAAACCCGTACCTACGGATTCCAAAACTTCTTGGATGGATATTCCTAAGCGGTGCAAGAAAGGATAATTCGGTTCAATGCGCAACATGGGAGACGGTTCTTTCAGTTCCGCCTCTACATCACCGGAGCCTGGAACTTTCTCGATGATTTCAGCAATCTCTTTAGTGAGCGAAACTAAAGTATTCATATCCTCTCCAAAAATCTTTACCGAAACGGCGGCTCGCGTGCCCTCCATTAACTCGTTGAAACGCATTTCTATAGGCTGGGTCAGAAGTATCCTTTGCCCAGGCACTTCCTCCTCTAAACGCGCCATCATTGCCTTCTCTAATTCTTCCTTATTGCGTTTCTGGCCATTTATTTTGGGCCAGTCTTTCTTTTCTTTGAGCATGACAAAAGTGTCAGCCAAATTGACTCCCATAGGATCTGTGGCCACTTCGGCAGTTCCAATACGCGAAAAGACGCCCCTTACTTCGGGGAATTCTTGAATAATCTCTTCGGATATTTTCTGAAGTTCAATAGATTGGGAAAGATTGATGTTTGCTGGCCTTAAGAATTGCAGCACAAAAGACCCTTCATCTAACCTCGGCAAAAATTCTCCTCCCAGAAGAGAAAAGAGGAAGCCGCCCAAAACAATCATCGAAATTCCAACTAGTGAAACAAGTTTTTTACGTAGCAGGGCCCAATTCAAAACTGGCCTATAAAGCCACCTCACTTTTTTCATCAACCAAGGCTCTTTATCCTGAGCCTTGCCGGAAAGAAAGAGACTGGCCAAGGCTGGAGCCGTCGTGAAAGAAAGGATTAAAGCTCCGATAACAGCAAAGATGAAAGTAGCTGCCATCGGTTGAAACATTTTCCCTTCGATTCCCGTCAAGGCAAAGATCGGAAGAAATACAATGACAATAATCAGTTCGCCAAAGCCTGCCGCTTGCCTGATCTCGATAGTGGCATCAATGACTGCCTGTTTCACTTCTTCGCGGCTTAAAGAACGTCCCAAGTTACGGCTTCGCTCATGAACAAATCGCACACAATTATCCAAAACGATAACTGCACCGTCGATGATAATCCCGAAATCCAAGGCTCCTAGGCTCATCAGATTGCCCGAGATTCCCTGCCAACGCATGATGAGAAAGGTGAATAAAAGAGAAAGAGGAATAGTGATGGCAGTAATGAGAGCGGCTCGGACATTCCCTACTAAAGCTAAAAGGACAATCACGACCAGTAAGGCCCCCAAAAGCAAATTATGTTCCACCGTGGAGAGCGTGGCATTGACCAGCTCCGAGCGATTATAAAGAGGAATAAGTCGGTAACCTTGAGGTAAATCTTTTTGGATCTCATGAATCTTATCTTCAACCCTTAAAGAGACGGTTCGACTATTTTCCCCCAATAACATAAAGACGGTCCCGATAACAGCTTCGTGGCCATTGACTAAGGCGGCTCCGGTACGAAGCTCGGTTCCTAAACTGACCTCTGCCACTTGCCCAATGGTCAGCGTTTTCATGGATTCCAAGGAGCGGATGGGAACAGCCCGAATATCCTCTTCATTCTTCAAAAGACCCACGACTTGCACGATAAATTGCTCAGCGGTTTGTTCTACATAACCGCCTCCTGCATTGCGATTAGTGCGTTCCAAGGCCTCGACGATTTCGTCAAAATGCACTCCATATTCAGCCATAATTTCTGGCTTGGGTTGAATATGAAATTGCTTCTCAAATCCACCAATCGTGTTTACTTCTGCCACTCCCTTGACCGTAAGAAGTCGTGGTTTCACCAAATATTCCTGAAGCGCCCGAAGCTCCATCATTTGGACGATTCTTTCCTGTCCCGTCACCTTTTTTTCCGTCTCGATTGCGTAATGGTAAATTTCTCCTAGACCCGTTGAAACAGGCCCTAGGGTAGGCTGAATATTTTTCGGCAAGGCACTTAAAGTTCTCTGCAAACGCTCGGAAACTAATTGCCGTGCTCGGTAAATATCGGTTTTATCCTCGAAAGTAACGGTAACCTGAGATAAGCCAAATCGAGTAATAGAGCGGACTTCAGTGACTCCTGCTAAGCCATTCATAGCTGTTTCAATGGGGTAAGTAATTGTCCGTTCTATTTCCTGAGGGGCAAAACCTTCCACAGGCGTATTGATCTGGACTTGCACATTCGTAATATCGGGAACCGCATCGATCGGCAGATTTTCAAAAGCCCATATCCCGGCTAAAACAAGCATTCCCGTAAAGACAAAAACGACCATTCGGTTGTAAACCGAAAATGAAATGATTTTATTAATCATGAAAGCTCCTTAGTGACCATGTCCTTCTTCTCCGCTTCCAAAAGCATCGAGCTCGGCAATCCTCAGCAAAGCTGCGCCGGAGACAACGATTTCATCTCCTGCCTGGAAAGAGTTTGGGTTCATAGTGACCAACTTGAACCAGCCTTGCCGCTGGCGATAAATTTTTGTTTCTTCCTGATATTTCACTAAGGCTAAAGGAGGATAGGCAGAGATATTTGGAGATATAGGAATTGTTTTGATACCCAGACGCTTTAGGGCTTTGGCTGATAATCGAATCCCCGTTTCCTCGTGAACTTCCTCAATGGCCTTTCCAGGTCCAACATTTCCGGAAACTTCTTCACCCTTAGGATCATGATTTTTTAGTTCGTGATCTTCTGCGACTTCATGCTCTTCTTTTTTGTGATCTGAAGGATGATTTTCAGTCTCAGCAAAAACTCGTGAAAAAGGCGAAAGTATCAATAAGCTAATTAAGATAACTTTGCGGATATGCTGTTTCATAGATTATCCTTTTCCTGAAGAATCCTTCCTTCCAATGTGTAGAAACTCCACAAAGCTTCTAAAGCTTTCATCTCTTGGACATGAAAGGCTTGAGTAGACTCAATCATCTGCCGGTGCATCTCAAGAACCAGGGAACTGGAGACTAAACCTTTTTCAAAATCAGATTCGACTTCTTGATGTTTTGTCGGAATATGAAGAGTGGCCTGGTAGGCCTTCAAGAACTTAAGGCTTTGCTGATATTCTTGAAGAAGTTTTTTCTTTCCAAATTCCAGTTCTTGTTTAGCAAGTGTTATATTGAGCTCTGCCTTTTTTTGTTCGAGCAAAGCTTGCTGTTTATGTCCCTGATTTTGATGATACAAAGGAAGCGGCAGTGAAAAATTAAATCCCAGAGAAGTAGAATTACCTTCCCTTTGATTTTGCACTTCGAGTGAAGGTCCTACCTTTAGATTTGGCCATGCCTCGCTTTTTGAGATTTGATAAGAAGCTTTGGCGTCTTCAAGTTCGGCCTTTGTTTTTTTGAGTAGAGAAGATCTCGTAGATTCTGTTTCTTCGGATGACTTGAGCGTTGGCCATTGTTTCATTTTTTTGGGGAGAATCTGAGCATCGAAGATCAAAGAATGGCCTGCGGCTTTTTCCAAATCTATTTTCAAATCTATTTCTTCTTTCAATAAGGTCACTTTTTTTAAATTCAACTCTCTTTCCGCAAGTGCGAATACTGACAAAGTGGCTTTTTGCTCGGGATCTAGAATAGGCCTTTGTCGGTAAAGCTTTTGAATATGATGAAAAGTTTGAAGTGTTTCGTTGAAAGCATCTTTTTCGGCCTTAAATTGTTTGAGGCGATAAAGATTTAAAATAGACTCTAAAAGAATCTTTTCTTGAAGACTCAAATGCTGGGAAGAAATTAAATCTTGATAGGCTCGGCTCTTTTGAATACGAGCTTGTCTTTTCCCTCCCAATTCTACCGTATGCGCTAAATTCACTTCAGAAGTCAGGCTTTCCTCAGAATGAGGAAGCCCAAAAACTTGTTTAGAATCGAGTTCGGGATTAGGCCTCTCTCGGGCAATGCGGGTGGAAACTTTTGAAATCTCAATATCTGCTGCGCTGCGCTGAAGCTCAGGATGATTTTTTATAATACAATTCAGCAGTCCTTGAACTTTTCGGATCTCCTCGCAGGATTGCGACGCAAGTTGAGCTTGAACTTGGGCTTGAGAAAAGACCGTAAAAAAGCTCGCAATCACAAAAATGACAAAGCCGAAAAATCCACACCAGAAACGATAGAAACTCTTCCGTTTCATAAAATATCCTCACATAATTTTAAAAAATGAACGAAAATGGATAAACTAAGCCGACGATTCGACGAACAGTTCATCTTTTCGTAATAAAAAGGAATTAAGCGGCAAGCTTAGGAGGATGGAAAATCGATTTAATCAAAAGCGTCGAAGCACAATCCAATATAGTAGGAGGAAGGAATTGTGTAGGAGAAGGCAAAACTTGAGCTTGAACTAAAAGCTTCTTTTGAAGAACAAGATTATGACTTGGGCAACACTGTACGCAACAATTACCACAAGGCAATTGAGATTGGGCAGATTCCTCATTCTCTTGGCAGAAAAAAGCGTCCGAAAAAGTTACAAAAGCAAAGCTCAAAAGAACTAAAATCGCAGTGATGGAAAAAATCTTTTTCATTAGGGTATTTATAATGCTTATCTTTCTTAAACTTGTCAATTTTCAAAAATTGATCCGCTTTATCATATAACTTCTAAAGGGTCTCCTTATGCTATTAAATCGCTTTGAGAAAGTCCTAATGAATAATCCCGTGCGCAGCGCCCTCCAAAAGTATTTCGAAGCCGCACGACTTCTCAAAATGGGAGGGAAGATGGAGGGCGGTGTGGCTCTTGAAATTGGTTGTGGGCGAGGAATAGGAACGGAGCTCATTTTAGGGCTTTTCGGTGCGGACCGGGTGGATGCCTTTGATTTGGATCCCCACATGGTGAAACTTGCCCACGAACGGCTCCATGCCCAAGGCGAGCGGGTAAAATTATGGGTTGGCGATGCCACTCAAATTCAGGCGAAAGAAAACTTCTATGACGCAGTCTTCGACTTCGGAATTATCCATCATGTACCGGCGTGGGAAGAAGCGCTTCATGAAGTCTATCGGGTACTCAAGCCTGGAGGCCGATTTTACGCCGAGGAAGCCTTAGATAAATTCATCTTAAGCCCCATTTGGCGACGGCTATTAGATCATCCCTTGAAAAATCGCTTTGATCAAACACGCTTTTGTAAAGGCCTTGAAAAGGCAGGACTTACTTTGGTTACTACACAACAGCTCTGGAAACGCTTTGCCTGGTTCATAGCTGACAAAAGGATATAAAGGACACTTCTAAAATTTCTTAATTTTAAAATAAGAAGATTAAACAATGTTATTAAAAATTCCGAACAGGCTTTTTTCATGTGTGGCTAAATTACTCGATCCAATTTCTCCATCAAGCCAAGACTTGAAAGAAGGATCTCCTTTTATTTTCTCTAGCATGAAGGTTCCCAATATCATTATCCGTTTTAGATCATCTGTCTTTTCTGCTTTGGCTATTTTCTGAGAAGTTGTTCTCAATTTTATTTGGATAGCCTTTAATCTCGCTTCACTTTTTTCCTTCTGGATCTCTAGCCGTTTTCTTTTCTCCAGAATTTTGTTTTTTATCGTACTCATTTTTGAATCTCCTTTCTTCGATTGATAGATTTGCTCAATTTTGTTTCTCCGAGTCCTGAACTACTCTGGGCTACGCCCCCTTGAAAAGGATACACACACCTGACGCAAGTCGTGTGTGCGACTTAACATATTAGAATCTTTGTATATTTTATCATTTTCAAGCCTTCCAAAATGACTCTCCTTGTGTCCGCTCATGTCGGCTGCATTCTAAGTTAGCATGATTTATAAATATTTTAAGCGGACATGAGCGGACAATTTTTATGCTTAGAAAAATGGCCTTACGATTACCAATTGAACTTTTTGAAGCACTCCAGAGGGAAGCTCTCAGAGAGAAAACCTCTATTTCAAATTTGGTTCGAGAAATAATTCTTCACTCTAAAATTTCTAAAAATGATTTTTCAAATCCTTCAATTTCCCCTCAGCAAGCACCTGAGCAGTCTCCCGAAGAAAATCTAATTAATCTCGAAACTCTGTTTTTACTTCGTGAGTTTCTCTTCGAACGAAATGCTCAAATCTTAAAAAAGGTCGATGAGAGGATGGAAAAGCAATTTGGTAAAGATCGAAAGAAAATCATATGAGCAAAAACTCTATCGAAAAGGGTATCGTCTATTTATTACTTTCTCTTGTTGTGAGTTTAGGATTTTCCTGTTTGCTGATTTCATCGAACTTTAATCTTCCCTCAATTAATTCGAGACTATTCTTTCCAACATTGAAACTTGTTTATGAAAGTAGAAACTTCCTTTGGATAGCTCTGGGAAGTACTTTGGGGGGATTCTCATTTACGGGCATTCTATTTTGGCTTTACCTGAATTGCTCTCCTGCGAATTTTGGTTCTCACATTCGTGGCTCCCGAATTGTCGATAGTAGAAAATTAAAAAAAACGACCTTAAGCCAAAAAGAAAAACAAATTACTCTGGCAGAAGTTCCTATTCCTTTTAAGCTGGAAACCCTTCACTTCATGATCGGTGGACGAACTGGAACGGGTAAAACAGTTGCCATTAAGGAAATGCTCTCTTCGATCATTCCTCGTGGTGATCGAGTAATTATCACTGATCCAAATGGAGATTTTCTTTCCCACTTTTTTAAAAAGGGAGATTCCATCTTGAATCCTTTCGACCAACGAGGAAAAGGTTGGAGCATTTTTAATGAATTGGGTTCGGTATACGATCATGAGCGTTATGCAAAATCGGTAATCCCTCCCTCTCGGTCTACTAACGATGCCGAATGGCATTCCTACGCTCAATTACTTTTCGCTGAAACCACCAAGAAGCTTTTTTCAGAGAAGCGATACAATACTCAAGAGCTTGCAGACTGGCTCACCTTAAAGCCCGTTGAAGAATTGGCGAAGTTTTTATCGGGAACTGCTGCCGCAGGTCTCTTTGATCCGGGTGCCGCCAAGGCTTTGGCCTCCACACGCTTCATCATCGCCAATTACATTGCTCCACATCAATATCTCAAGGCCGGTACCTTCTCCTTAAAAGAATGGCTGAAAAATGAAAATGCTGGGAATCTGTACATTACTTGGCGCGAAGATATGGCCGATGCCTTGCGCCCTCTTATCTCCACTTGGCTGGATATTCTGTGCACCTCGATCTTGAGTCTTTCACCTAGTGAAAACAGAAGGATTTGGATCATCATCGATGAATTGGCCTCGCTCGAAAGATTGAACAGTCTTGAAGCTGCTCTCACTAAGGGCCGCAAACATGGCCTTCGAATCGTGACCGGTCTGCAATCCACCGCTCAATTAGATCACCTGTATGGCCGTGAAAAGGCCATCGTCCTGCGTTCCTGCTTCAGCAATCTTTTGATCTTGGGAGGCACCTCCAGCGACGCACAAACGGCCGAAGATTTTAGCCGAGGACTTGGGGAGCAGGATTTAGACCGAATTCAAACTTCCACGACCCAAACCCGTCAAGGCAGGCAACGCACTGAGGTTAAACAGCGCGTGAAGGAAAGAATCGTTCTCCCCAGCGAGATCACCAATCTTCCCGACCTATCAGGGTACCTGAGCTTAGCCGGAGATTTGCCCATTGCCCGAGTAAAACTAAAACCCATTTCTCTTTCAAAGCGCATTTTACCTTTTGAGGAATAATTATGCTCAGCATTGCAAATGTTGGCGGAGGCCGAGATGCCGGTCGATATTACGAAAAGGCGGATGACTACTACACCAAGGATAGAAGTCCCAGTGAGTGGCAAGGTAAAGCGGCTGAAGCCCTAAATCTTCAAGGTGAGGTGAAGTTAGAAGACTTTCAAAATCTTTTAGAGGGCAACCTTCCTAATGGAGAAAAGATCCAGGTGGCAGCCTCGGGTCATCGAGGAGGCAGTGATCTTACCTTTAGTGCACCCAAATCTCTTTCTATGCAGGCACTCATTGCGGGAGATCATGCTTTAATCGATGCTCATGATCTTGCTGTAAAACAGGCTCTTAAATATGCGGAAGGCCTAGTGGCGTATCGCCAAATGGCGGAAGGAGAAAAAAACAAAATCTTTTCTAAAAACATGGCTGCTGCTACTTTTCGCCACGAACTCAGCCGTGCTTGCGATCCTCAACTTCATACTCACTCTGTGGTCTTAAACTTTACTCAACGAGAAGATGGAAAATGGCGAGCAATGGACAATGAGCTTTTCTATCGTCAGAAAATGCTCATGGGCGCGCTTTATCGGGCTGAGCTAGCAAAAGAAGTTCAAAAGCTAGGCTATGAGATTCGCATCACTCACCCTGATGGCAGATTTGAGCTTGCTCATATTACCGATAAGCAAATTGAAATCTTCAGCCAACGAAGCCAAGCCATTGAAGAAGCTTTAAAAAAAGAAGGAAAAACCCGTGAAGATGCTTCTCCCGAGGAAAAGCAAATTGTTACCATTGCCACTCGTCCCAAAAAAACCGATGTGGATCGAGAGATTTTACGAAAATACTGGCTGGAGAAAAGTAAAGAAGCTCAAATCAATTTCTCAGAAAAACTCAAACCCCAAAGAACGCTTACAGCAATCCATACTTTACGTTTCGCTATTGAACATCTCTTGGAAAGACAATCTACCTTTACAGAAGCTCAGCTTCTACGTGAAGCTCTCCAGTATGGTGTTGGTAAAACAAGCTTGAATGAAATTCAGGAAGAAATAAAACGAAAGGTAGATACAGGAGGAATGATTCAATCGAGAGACAGATTCACTACTCCTGAAGCAATAAAAACAGAGAAAAATATTCTTAGGATAGAGGCAAGAGGCAGAAATTTAAATCAATCGATCTTAGATATTAAGCAATCCAGTATTTCTCTTGAATCCATCTCTTTAAATCCAGGACAAAGATATGCCGCTCAATTAATCTTAACGAGTTCGAATCAGATCGTTGCTGTTCAAGGATTAGCTGGCACTGGAAAAACTTTTATGCTTCAAAGTGCCAAAGACTTGGCCGAGAAACAAGGTTTCGAAATGATAGGCTTGACGCCCAGCGCCTCAGCCGCAGAAGAGCTTTCAAAAACCGGCATAAAAAGTCAGACCATCGCTTCCTTTCAAAACACTGCACGAAAAAACTTATCTTCAAAAAGTATTTTAGTGGTCGATGAAGCGGGAATGGTTTCTTCCAAACAAATGGAGTCTATCTTTAAAACAGCCGAGAGATCTCACGCCAAGGTAATTTTGATCGGCGACACTCAGCAACTCAAAGCGGTGGAAGCCGGAAAACCTTTTGCTCAACTTCAGGCCCATGGAATGGCTACGGCAGGAATGAGCGAAATCCAACGACAGAAAAATCCTGAATTAAAAAAAGCTGTCAAACTTGCTGCCTTGGGTGAGGTCAAAGAATCGATTTCCTTGCTTGAAAAATCGGTGAAGGAGATTCCGTCCTCCGAAGCTCGATATGCTCAGATTGCCCAAGACTACACCTCACTTAGCGATGAAGATCGGAAAAATACTCTTATTGTTTCAGGAACGAACGAAGCGAGAAAAGCTATCAACCACGTAGTACGAGAAAATCTTGGATTGAAAAATAAAGGGGTAAATATTTCCACACTCGAAGAAAAGAATTTTACCAAAGCACAACTCAAAGAAATTCGCAGTTATAAGCCTGGGGATCTTATTCAAACGGAAAGAAATTATAAATCACTGAGGCTACAAAAAGGCAGTTTAGCCACAGTCCATGAAATCAAAAAGACTTATATCGTCCTCCAAAAAGAAGATGGCTCTCAAGTAAAATGGAGCCCTCATAAAAATAATAAGGTGAGCGTTTATCAGCGATCCGATAAAGAAATTTCCTCTGGAGAAACTATCCGAATGACCCGTAACGATCCTGAGAAGAGATTCAACAATGGAGATCGAGCCAAAGTCATTAAAATAGATGAACAACAAAACATTTATCTCCAAAAAGAAAATGGAAAAACTTTAAAAATAGATGCGTCTAAACCTCAGCATTTGGAATACGGATATTGTTCCACCGTCCACGCTTCTCAGGGAAAGACTTGTGATCGAGTGATGATCGATGCTGACACTAAAAGTCTCACCAGCGCCCAAGATAATTATTACGTAGCCATTAGCCGTGCTCGTCATGAAGTGAAGATTTATACGAATGATAGAGAAAAACTTCCGGAAGCGATGAATAGAAAGAATGAAAAGGAATCTGCTTTGGATCTAACCCCCAAGATACAACCAAAACCGAGGTCTACTGGGAGAGAATTTGAAAGATCTCTCTGAAAGTAATTAAAAATATTTGGCAATTTCTTAAGGATGAGGAGTGATAGCGAGGATGGTAATATCTCTGCGATCAGGACCATAACACCAAAAAATTCGATAAGCCCCAGGAGTCTTATTTTCAGCATAGGCTTCAAAAATAGAACCACTTGAATCGAAGGGGTTTGCATATCCTTTATAAAGATGTGTGTTCAAAGAAGGATGTCGAGGATTAGCTTGGAGATATCCCAAAACTCTACGCACTTTCTTCAGTTTCGCTGCAGAAAGGCTGCGGAATTGTTCATCTGCTTCAGGAGTGAAATGAAGATTGAAGTTCATTCGGCATCGTCAATATATTTTGTAAAATCTTCATTAGTTTTAACCAATTTTCCAGCTTTAGCCTGAGCAATACCGCGCTCTACTGATTTCTTTGCTTTTAGATTCTTATTCAACCAAGGTTCAGAAACAGGAATAACAAGCAAGGGCTCTAAAAGGATTTTCCCAGTGGAAGAGTCTTGGTATAATCGATAATGCTTTGCAGTAGCCTGTAGTTTACGACCTAACGAAATACGATTTTTAGAATCGGCTTTCACTTCAGCCACTTCTTTGAAATCTGTTTGTAAGAATGAATTCATAATTTTTTACCCTCTTTTTAGATAATACACTAATAGGGATTTTTATCAAGTGGGAAATCCCACAATCCCACCACAGTATAACTAAATGAATTTATTATATATTTTATATAAACTGGCTTTTTATTTACAATTAAAGAAGATATAGCATCCAAATGACATCTGTTTTCAGATATGATAAAAGAAAACCTCCTTATGAACTTAAAATCAAAAAGAGAAAAGAAAACAGGTAAAACATCAAATGCGGTAGAAATTCTAAGACGCCGCCATGAAAAAGATCCTGAATTACAGCGTCTTTATGAAGAAGAAAAACTAAAGGATCAAATTGCCAGAAAAATCCTAGAACTTAGGACTCAAATGCATATTTCCCAAACAGATCTTGCAGGACTTCTTCAGATTCCATTAGTCGCTGTCGAAAGACTTGAGAATTCGGATTACTAATATTTTATGAAAACAATAAAAAAGAAAAAACTGCAATCCAAAGGCTGGAAAATTGGCGCAGTCAGTCAATTTTTAGGGTTATCCAAAAAAGAATCTAAAATTGTTGAACAAAAGATTTCTTATACTCGCCATAAATTACCCAAGAAACCTTCCTCGATTGATTCGAAGAAGTTGGATTCAACCCGTTAAACACAAGCAAAGAACTACTTGGATGTTTTTTGTAATGTCCAACTTTTGATAAATTTTTTATCTTTGCTGTAAAATCAATTCTATTCAATGCCGCTAGAGCAAGGCCTTGCCACTTTCTGGCTAAGGCCGGATTGCTCGAATGATAATTGGCCCAGCTCCGCTCTTTGAGGACTTGAGCCACTCGATTGAGAGCGGTCTTAGGATTCAATACTTCCTCCAGGTTCCAACTCTTTGGCTGAATATGAGCTTCGTTATTGATCTGGCCAATACCAACATCTACACGAAACTGTTTCGTTGCAATGAGGCCTTCTGCCAAAGCTTTTGCATCTTCTAAAGAATCCAAATATTTTGATTTAGCAGTTTGTACTTTGCCCGGAAGATTCCAGGCAATGGTGTAGTAATGACAGCGGGATTCATGAGCAATGATTGAGAGAAGCTCGCTTTCATTCACTCCTTCAGTTTTTGCCGTCTTCGTTACTTGCTCACGAAGTTCTGGATCTTTGCAATTGGCTTGAGCAAAAGGAGCATGGGAAAGAAACCCCACGATCAAAAGAACAAATATTTTTATCCTATGCAGCCTCACTGTAATAAATCTCCGAAATATAGCGATGACCTTTCTCGCCACGTTTGAGTTGAACTACGATAGGAATGATGCTGCGGATGTATTCTAAAATTTGAGGCCGTTCCATTCCAAGGTCGGCTTGCATTACCATCAAGACCAATTGTTCAAAGGCAAGCATCGGGCTATCGGCGTGAATGGTTGTGATCGAGCCTGGATGACCAGAGTTGATGGCTCGCAGATAAGAAAAGGCCTCCACGCCTCTCAGTTCTCCAAGAATGATTCGATCCGGCCTTAAGCGAAGGCAAGCTTCCAAAAGTTGTTGGGGAGTTACTTTGGCAAGCCCTTGGCCTCCTCTTGAAGAAAGCAGATGCACTCGATTTAAGTGAGAGACTTTTACTTCACGTGCATCTTCAATCGTAAGAATTCTTTCCTGTTCGGGAATTGCCTTCAGACATGCATTGAGGAAAGTCGTTTTACCCGTAGAAGTCCCCGCTGAAATCAAAATATTCTTTTTTTCGAGCATTGCGGCCTCAATGAACTCACGATATTTATTTTGTTTAAATAAATTGAGTATGTTTTGACTGTTTCTTAAAGTTTTGGATGATCTTTGATTGATTTGTTCAAAGGCCCCAAGCTTTTCATAATCTCTCAAGTTCATTTCGAGTAAAGCTTGCTTGCGGATAGAGATAGCGACGAATCCCACTTCTACAGCCGGAGGCAAGACAATCTGCACACGGTAATCTCCGGGAAGAGTCGCGGATAGCAAAGGTGTTTCCTCGCTAATCTCTTGTTCGGAATATTTCGCCACGAGTTGAGCCAAGGTTTTAATATGGGCAAAATCAAGTTCTGGAATTTTGTAAAATTCCATTTCACCGGCCTTCTCTACCCAGACTTCCTGCGGTTTATTAATGGAGATTTCACTGATGCCGGATTGATCCAGAAATGGCGCAAGAGGCCTTAGAAAAGTATGAATGGCTACATCACTCATGGCAGCATCACCAATCCTGATTGATTTGAAGATCCCAAAGCTTCAGAAAAATCCAGATCACGAGCTACAAGCACTTTAATAAGTATTCCCTGTTTGATAGTGATCGTCGGTGGGATATTGATCGCGTCTTGAAGAACTCTGGCAGAACTGCTTTGAAAAGCTTCTGCGGCTTGCTGACGATAAGCTGCTGTTGAATTATAGGGATCTGTCGTACTGACTCCACCATTGGCAGTACCTGCACCAATAATACTGAGCAAAAGAGAATTACCGAAGATTTTCCAAAAATGATTATTTACCTTACCAGTAAGTCCCGCTCTTCCTAGTGAATCTGTTCCGCCTGACCCTAAAGCGACTTCAATGCCATCGGGGCGGACGAGTCTATTCCAAACAACGAAGATCCGCGACTGACCTTTGACTAGCTCCGAATTGTATTGTCCGACCAAACGGGACCCTTTGGGAATCAAAACACTTTCCCCGGATTCGGCATAAACATCATGACTCACCATCGCTCGAATCATTCCGGGAAGATCCGAGTGAATCGCAGTTTCCAAAACAGCATCGATGAATTTACCTTGCAGGATTGTCTGGCTCAGATTGCTTAAGGAAGATGCTTTTGAGTTTGGCGTTGTAGAAGTGGTTAAATTATCTTGGAAACGACTATTGGGATTCGAATTACCGGTTTGAATTCCTGAAGAATCAAGCTTGCTGCTTTCTCCGGAGTTCGCAGCTTTATCTGAATGACTTCCATAAACAACAATGGATGATTTGAGTCGAGCCTGTCGCATAGCCTCTTCCTGAGCGGCTTTGGCGAGATCAGCTTCTGACGGGCCTCTATCTTTAATAATAGGAACAATCGGCGCCTCGGGAACCGTCACGATTCTTTTAGCCGCCGGTTCGAATTCCACTGATTCTTTCTGAAGCCCATCTTTAGGTTTTTCTTTCCCATTAAAGAAAAACAAAAGGACAATAGCCGCCACTCCCATAAGGATGAAACCAAAGATCCCAAACTTCTTTTGCTTCATGGCTGGCGTCTGAAGGATCGACTCCCGATTTAAAGGTTGAGGTTCCTCAGGAGAGGGATTTTCTTCTTCCCACTTATCCATGAGGAACCTCCTGGCTGAGATTACGGGTTTGTTTTGAGTTTTTGCCAAAACTTTTATTAACGAGTTGCCCCACGACTTTTCCTCGACGGAAAAGAAAACGTTCCGAGATTCTCTCGATCACCACGTAAGGTCCTTCGATACGGTAATTGACTACCGCCTCTTGACCTTTATCGTCCAAGCTAAAGACCGCAGGAAGATCGCTTAATTCTTTGAATTGAAGGTAGGTAAACTCCCCATTATCGAAGGCTCGAATAAGGCCGCTTTTTTTATCGTGCTTGAGGGCATAGCTAAAATTGTAATCTGCTGGTGATTTGGCTCTGAAGGCTTCTTGATTGTTAGGGGCACCAGAAGGATATTCAAAGCGTACCAGATAAACCATCTCTGGAGTTTTCGCATTCGCAGTAGTCAGATGAAAATAATAGCTCCGCTTGTTGGTCACTACAGTGAGATTCGTTTTAGGGTTTTGCTCTACGGGTTTTATGAATAATCGATGAGCAACAGGAATCACCTGCCAGGCAATAGAATCCCCGATAGAGGCGACTTGAATGGTTTCCTGATCGGAAAACTCAATGGTGGTCTGGAAACCATACGTTGCCCTGAGCTCGTAGACCTCATTCGGATTGTAGACGACGTGCTGAATTCGATTGTCCGCCCCTAAAGGTCGCGGAATTTGTTTTGCCCAGGTCGCTCCTCCCATCATGGAGAAGATTAGAGCAACATTGATGGCCAACATTATTTTTTTCTTTGTCATTTTACGATCTCCTGATCGACTCGGTAAGAAATGACCTGAAAACCCAATGGATTGTTGAGTCGATCGGTTTCATCCATTGGGGCGTTGATGTAACGAAAGGTTAAAATGGCTACCCAGTAATCTTCTTTAGTTTCGTTGCGAGTGACTTCGGTCGTCATGAACCTGACCTGAGCGGTTTTCTTTTTCTGATCTAGGAAAGAAACCGAACTGATCTTTACTGTTCGGGCAGTATTTGTTTTGTAGCGTTCAACCGGACTTTGCGGATTTCCATTAGCTACAGACTCGTTAAACTTTCCAGATTCATCTCCAGAAGACATCAGTCGAACGAGATCGTAATTGCGGTTTAAATCTTGAGGGTCATAAGTTTCCCGAGCGATGACGTATTTAACGATAAAGGATTTAGTAACCGCTTCCTCCTGAGTCAGAACATTTTCCTGATTATCGCGAAGAGGTTTTAAGACAGTCGTCATGCCAGATTTATTGTCGACCTGCAGGACATAAGGCTCGACCGTTTTTAAGGGAGTGAGAAAAACAAGAGCGAGAGCTTCAATACCTGTAAGCGTTAGAGCTACTACTCCTACAAGAAACCAGCGGTTCCGACTGATACGAATAGATTGGTAGAGATCCTGATACCATTCCGCAACGATAGGATCATCTTTGAAAGTCTGTTTGGACAAAATGCTCATGCCACACTTCCTTCCCGACTCGTTGAAGTTGTTTTTGGAGGGGAATAGGAAGTGGAGCTTTTGTCCCGCGCTGCAAAGCGTGTAGAAGCAGAGCCGCTTGAACTTCTCGCCCCAGAGATTTGTCGCGATCCCCAGCGAGTCATTGCTGTGGCAGGACCCCCCATATAGCGTGACAATGCACCTATACTAGAAAGCGCAATCCCTCCTCCGAGGGAGGAAGCAATGCGAAGCACTTGAGAAAATAGAAGAATCGAAATCGCACCCATGAGCAGATAAGGAATAATTGTGACCATCGTAAGATTTGCTCCCGATTGTTTAATGGTGTTTACGGGATCTTTCATAATGGCAAGGATGAGCCCGAGCATGGCGAAGGTAATCACTGGAATCATTGCATAATTGACAAGATAGTTGATCCAACCTTGGAATAAACCCTGAGTGCTTTTCCAAAGGGCCATCGCTAGAAAGACAGGTGCTATCGATAAAAGAATGGCGAGCCCCATTTTGGAAAGGATCAATAGAAACAGGGCCATTCCTGTCATCAAAACAGTACCGATCAAAACGAGAACGGCGAGAACGATTTGCGCGACATCAAAAGTACCCGCTTTTTGATTGATATTCCGAGCGGCTTCTACGCCTGTAATAAACACATCTTCCAATTGCTGGGTGGGGCTGCTTCCGCCAATTAAGGCCGTGGTGAGTTTCTCAGGGCCTGAAGTGAAAACATTATAAAAGAAAGTAGTGAAAGAGCCCCAGTTCGTTGCGAGTTGAAAGATAATCAACGCCTTTAAAATATGTTTACTTGCATCACGTAATGACATCGAAAGCATTCCCTGCAAGACGGCAATTCCAAAGAAGGCAATGTAGATCACCAACATCAGACGAAGCTCGGTCATGTGGGCACTGACAATGGCCTGGTACGCCTTGGCCGTATAGCCAAGGGTAACTTGATCCACTTGAATTAAAATGTCGCTAGGAAGAGCCATGGTGTTTGTATTTTTAAGGGTTGGTCTTCATGGATTTAGAAGAACTAGCTTTTACCGGAACGATGGAATCGCCAAAAAACTCTGCATGGTTAGCCGTCGCTTGATTCTGATTATTTTGCAGCGCTGTTTGTAGAGAGAGTTGCAGGGAATTCAGTCGGGCCATATCGATATTGATAAAACCGTTTTCGGCAGCGATTCGACTGTTCAGATCCGTGGCGTTTTTGACATTGGCGGTCTTGTCGATTTCTTGGGTTAATACCTCAATTGTTTTCAGACGATCTTGAATCTTGTTGTAAATAGCGTCAGTAGCCGAAAAGGCGGCCCGCGTATTATCCGTTGAAAGTTTGTAACTAGCGGCATTTCGATTATTGGGATCTTGAGAAAAAAGTTTTACATCCACATTCGGGAGTAAATTTTTAAAGGCCTCCTGGCTTTTAGTGAAGACTCCAGGCAAAACTCCGCTGCTTTGCAGGCTTGTGATTTCTTGCCAAGTTCCTGGGATCTCTCGTCTCCCTTGCATATCCAAAGGGCTATTCCCCAAAAGGCTGACGCCATAAGAACCTGTGACCGCATTTTTGGTCGCAACCATTTCGTCATACTGTTGTTTCAACATGTCATATTGTTTCTTCATCTCCTCAACTTGTTGAACAAGCTTGCCGATTGCTGTCACATCGATCACCGGCCAGGCGGCATAGGCCGTATGGAGGGAAGCCGAATAAACACTGAGGACTAGCCCTGTAATAATAAATATTTTTTTCATAATCATTTCGTCCTTTCTTGAAATATTGGAAGCCAAGCTTCCGGAGCTTCTCCGACTTCCTTACGGATATCGTCGAGCAGCCCCACGTTTTTAGATGTCCCAGAAAGCACTCGAATAAACTTTTCCATCCCACTCAAATCGAGCCTTGCAATCACTGAATCCTGCCCGTGCTTGATGAGAAAACAGCGTTCTTGTGGGCCCATGCTGCGAATCCATTCAAACTCACGCTCACTCAGCTTAAAAGCACCTTGGTAAGCTTCTGCGGTTGCTTTGTAGTTCGGAAGAAAGATGGAAGTAGAAGATTGCTGAACAAGCGTATCCCCAATGCTCGAATGAATTGCTGTTTCGATATTGGGAGTTAAAAAAATGACAAACCCGTTGCGTTTACGAATAGTTTGCAACCAGTCTTTAATTCTTGGAGCAAAGTAAGGATTGTCGAGAAGCTTCCAACCTTCTTCTAAGACAATTAATGTAGGATCTCCATTCAAAGCGAGATTTACACGATGGAAGAGATAAGCGAGTACTGGAGGTAGCCCCACTTTATCTTCTAAAATCTCACCCATTTCAAAACCGTAAAAAGGCTGCTCGAATTTTAGTACATCTTCTTGATTGCCGAAGAGATTCTTGTGGGTGCCTTTCCCGTACCACATCGCCAAGCGCTTGGAGAGTGACCCGGCTCCGCCCAACCCCAGAAAAGGAGCCAGGTTCTCCAAAGTGCGATGATTTAAATCGAGCTTGTAATTGCCTTCGATGGCTTCCGAGATTTTAAGCAGATCTTCCGAGTTTAAATTCTCTCCGTAAGAACTTAAGAGAAGCTGAAGCCATTCCGTGAGAAATGCTCTGTTTTCAGGGCTATCGGGAAGTCTTAAAGGATTAAATCCGCTAGGATGAGAAAGGCCTAGAGTAGAATGAGAGCCTCCCATGGCTCGGATAAAGATTTCACCTCCTCGGTCTTTATCAAAGAAAAAGATTTTACATTTATATTTGAAACATTGAGCAACGAGAAAATTGAGCAAAACACTTTTGCCGGTTCCCGTGGGACCTATAATCGTCGTATGTCCGACGTCATTCACATGAAAGTTGAAGAAGTAAGGGGTTCCGGAAAAAGTCTCTAAGACAGTCGTGGCAGGGCCCCAATGATTACCCTTTATTTTTCCACAGGGATAATTGTGGAGAGAGGCAAAGGCCGCAAAGTTAGCAGTGCTGATAAGTGCATCCCGCGCAATGAACGAAAAGTTTCCAGGCAATTGAGCCCAGAAACAAGGCTCAAGGTTTAAGTCTTCTCGAACAGCCACGATTCCCAGATTTAAAAATCCTGCTTCCACATGAGCTAAAGCTTGATCTAACTTCTTGGGTGTTTCTCCCATCACAAGAACTGTTAAGTGATGATGCCCAAAACCGATGCGACCGGAAGTCGTATCATCCAAGGCTTGGTCAATCTCTTCGATCTGAGAGACGGCAAGATCCTCCGTTTGAAGCATTTTTCTTTGTTGGGTTTGAATTTTACGAAGCGAGACTTGTCGATCCGTAAAAACAAAAGATTGAGTGAGAATAAATTCAGCAGGTATTTCCAAGAATGAATCCAAGAGTCCTGCATGCGTAGAATCCGCATACTCTTTAATTGAAAGAAGCGCTGCGACTTTACTTTCGGTATTCCCTCGAACTTCCAGAGCATCTCTTCCAAAGAAGAGCCTTTTAGAACATAAATATTTTGAAATATTCATGGAAGGTGCCAACAGTGGCCGATCTTCCAAATTGATAAGGGAGCTTAAGAATTGGACAGGCTCTGAGAATAAACCCTTATCGCTCTCTGTCATTCCCAAAAGTTTCACGCCATAATCTTTGAGATTAGACAAAAAGCGTTGGGTAATGGATTGCAATTCTTTATGGGCAAGTTTTATTTCTACATCTTGCTGAACTTGGTTATTCCTTCTTGAAAAAGACTTCAGTTTTTCTTTGAGACCGCCAAGTCCATCGGCTCTGGTTTTCTGGATAATACTCAAATAGAAATCATTTACGTATAGTTCTAGACCGGAATGTTTCTTTCTCCAGGCTTCGTTGAGGTCTTTAGAAAATCCCTCAGGAAAATTACCTTCAGGATAAACATTCTGTTTTCTTCGAACCATGTGAACATAAACCGCGTAGCGGCTTTTGGTGATGCTTCGGAAAAGAGTGTTTCTTAAATTTTTCTGAAGATTTAAAAAATCGGGATCACTGGTTTCAAAGGGAAGACCTCCAATTTTTAAGATTTGAATTAGATCACCAGATTTTGTGAGAAGAGTATTCTCATCGTAATGGCAGGCGTAGGGAATGAAGTCAGCGCCTCTTGCTTCCGCTAGCGCGATTTTCTGAAGAGCAGGCTGCTTGGCCTTCAGCTTCAAATTAAAAAGCGTCGTAGCTGTTCGCTCCCCAAAATCTCTTGTTTTTACATTTTGTACAGTGTTTTGCATAAGTAAACCAAAGGTCAAAAGTTCGTGCGTCCGTTAAACATGCGATGTATCCAAGTCCGTGCAGTAGAGGCAGAAGCAAAATCAGTGGTAAAAACGAATTCAGCGCCAAAAACAAAATTGTGTTGATCAA
Organism: uncultured Pseudomonadota bacterium; assembly: GCA_964556135.1. Taxonomy (GTDB): domain Bacteria; phylum UBA10199; class UBA10199; order JADFYH01; family JADFYH01; genus CAYPXN01. Next base: position 397 of record CAZKUY010000019.1, on the reverse strand, counting down.
ACCGTTAATCACAAAAAAAGACTGCGTTACTCCCAGGAACATCGTCGGTCTCGTCAGCCCCAAAAAAAGTAGGTCAGCAGATTCAGTCTTCATGCTTTAAGGCCCACCTGAACCTGCAAACATATCGACAATCTTTGCCGCTCCAAAAACTACGGCAATAGCGACAACAATCTCCAAAGCACGTCTCCAAGCGATTCGTCCCAGGAAGGCTGCAAACCCAAATCCCACCACCGCTAAGATGGCGATATAGCGTGCGGTGCTTCCAGTGACATAATCGACGATGGTTTTGAGAGCACCTTCCCAGGCTGGGGCAGCGAAAGCAAAATTGGGAACGGAACAGAGGAGAAACAGCAGAAAAGCAAAATAGATATGGTTGGTCTTTTTCTGAAGATTCACG
>CAZKUY010000018.1:27079-33283 GCA_964556135.1 uncultured Pseudomonadota bacterium | reverse complement strand
ATATTTTCATGAATAGCATCGAAACTTTAAGCGTGAGTGCGGGTGCTACTCAAACATTAGCAGCGGGAACCTCGATTCAATTGACAGGTACTTGTACTTTAAGTCCTGAAGACACCACCACAACAGCGCCCACTGCGATTCCGACTTGGACTATTGTGGGTGATGAAGCGGGAACTGCCACTCTTACGAATGCGAATACTTTCACTCCTACTTTTACAGCTTCAGTGTCTGGGACTTATACCGTCCAGTTATCTTGCAATACAGCCTGCTTGGGCGCGACGACTTCCACCGCGACGGTGATTGTGGATGATTTATTATTAGAAGGGCAAAAAGCTTGTGCGTTGAATCCTCTTGCGACATTTTCCTTTGCGCCCTTTGGTTTTATTTTTTCAGGACTACTTATACTTTGGAATGTCCGTCGCAGAAAGTAATGGATTGGAAGATTGTTTCCAAAAAGCCCTCTACTTAAATGAGAGGGCTTTTTTTTTATTTTATGCTGATGAATTCTTGACTCTCAAGTGTGTCTAGCTATCATAGCGCTTAAATCAGCTCAGCCTTTCAAAAAAATGGGGACAATCAAGATGAAGAAAAAAATCCTGAAATGGACGACTTTAACTAGCGCGGCTCTTGCGCTGCTCAGCTATGCACCTTCAGCATCGGCTCAAATGTTTCAAAATGGGAATACGGATTGCCAGCAGTTGGACGTAATAACCCCCAATGGTGGCAGCAATTCGATTGCCTGCCAAAACATATTGGGGGGCGCTGATTTTAATGGAGACACTTACCCTGATTGCGTTTTGCTCAACTCTACAACCGACACCGGCGCAGAGGACGTTTTCTCCGTGTTGATGAATCAGGCTAGTGCCGCAACGAATTGCTCGAGTGCTACACCTAGTCAGTTTGATCCTTCTGTTAATTATGCTGCCTCAGGCTTTGAAGGTGCTGCTGTAACAAGCGGACTGGGAAGCATTGTGGCGGGTCCTATTTTGTCGAGTACCCCTTTTGATGATGCGGCGGCTCCGAATATAGATCCTCCTGTTATTTTGGGAGATATATTATTTGCAACTGTTCCAAGCGTGGCAGGAGGAGGTTTTGGAGCTACAAGTCCCATTGCTACAGATGACGCTAATTTGGATTTTGCAGGAGGTCCTGATCTTGGTTTCGCGAATAATCAAACCGATAAAAATAGTGCTTTAATCGATTGCAATAATGATGGTTTTTTAGATGCCGCAGCCATTGTCAAAGGGGATGGGCTTGATACCTTTCGCGTGAATTTTTTGATTAATAATGCTGGTTTAGGTTTGCAAGACGCGAGTGTGACTGCAAATACTAATATTGTGGCGGTCGCTGGATCGGGTGAAGATGTTGGAGCCGTGGCCGTAGGCGATTTCAACAATGACGGAAACACAGATGTGGTAGTTGCTGTTTCTACGAGTATTACTGCTGAATCATTCGTGCAAGTTTGCACGAATGATGGAACTTGCGCCTTTACCTGTCAAAGCAGCACTCAAGTGAATTTGAATACTTTACATGGGGGCGTTGATCCAACGCCCACTAGTATTGTCGCTGGAGATTTCAACGGTGATGGTAATTTTGACGCGGCCGTTAATACTCCAGGTGTAGGGGTTGTAGGTGGTCAAGGCGTTGATTTCTTATTTGGAAACGGCGCTGCGATTCCCGCTTTTAGCGCCAATTTATTGCTCCCATATGCCCCTGCTGGCTCAACGGGCGCTCCTCTCACTCTTACCACGGGCTGCTATGATAACGATAACACTACTGATCTTGCGATGACCTTCGGTTCCTCAGCTACAAGTTCAGCAAGAGTTGGTGTGTTTACAAACATTACAAGTGTAGAAGCGAATGCGGACACTCTTAGTTTTAATGCCGCGGACGTGAATACTCCCGGAGGAATTGATTCCGCTGATTTTGATCGACTAGGTGGGGATGATATCCTCATGGTGGCGACATTAAGTGGTGTTACTCGACAAGCCTATGTCTTTATGAATGCCATAGAAACCATTGTCGCAAATGCAGGTTCCGATGTCACTTTAAGCGCTGTGGGTTCGGTGGCCTTGACTGGAACTTGTGCGATAGATCCTGAAGACGAAAGTGCCGTGTTTGCAAATTCTTGGGCGATTTTGAGTCCAGAAACGGGAGGAACTCTCAGCGGTGGTACCACGCTGACTCCGACTTTCACTGCGACGGCTCCGGGAACCTATACCATTGAGTTAACTTGCAGAACACGTTGTGATGGCACGGGAACGGATACGGTAGTCGTGACGGTGGGAGGAACATTGCCTCCTGGAATCACCACGCAAGGCGGTTGTGTTGGAAATACTTTGAGCCCGAGCGCACCGAGCTTGGTGAGTACGCTTTATGGTTTCGTCTTATTCGCTCCGGTCATGGTCTTCGGATATCGAAGAAGACGTTTTAGTAAATCCTCCGGAAAATCTTTAAAGAATTTCTTATTTTTTGCCGTGATTTTAGCCGGAGTGGGCGCTAGCTTTTCGGCTCAAGCGCTTACGCAGTCTTTTTCAACCCAAATGTTTCGACCGACCGTAGACGATAGTGATTACTTGTCCGTCTACAGTTCACAAACCTTACAGAAAAATAATTACCATTTTGGTCTTTGGTTAGATTACGCGAAAGATCCTTACGAAGTAGGGAACACTAATTATAATCGCGTGTCTGGTATCACCAATAGTTTAGTCACGGGAAATTTTTTGGGAACCTACGGCGTGATGGATTGGTTCAACGTGGGTGGTCGTCTTCCCGTTTATTTCATCAATAATATTGATGCAACCATCTTGGGTCGCATTTCAGAAACCCGCATCGACTTGGGTGATTTTGAATTAGATTTAAAATTTAAGCTTTTGGATCGTGAAAAGAAGCATATCGGTTTAAGCATTGTGCCTTTTATCACTTTCCCCACGGCAACTCGCGCGGCCAGTGATTTTACCGGAAATGGGAATTTTACAGGCGGTGCATTACTCGCCGTCGATGGAAAAGTTCAAGAAAGAGTCACCTTGGCTTTGAACACCGGTTTTCAAGGTCGCGGCAGTTTGACCGAAATCGGGGGCAATACCATTGGTAGTAAGTTTTTAATTAGTGGTGCGGTTGCCGTCGATATCATCAAAAAGCAATTAAAAGTCATCGGTGAAACTCAAGTTGAAACGGTCGTGAGTAATTTCTTCGACCGTCATACGACTCCTGCAGAAGCGCGCTTAGGCATTCGTTATCGCTTTAAAAACGGAATCAACGTGAACGTCGCGGGCGGCATGGGTTATACGAACGGCATTGGTTCGCCTGAATTGAGAGCGATTGCGGGTGTCACTTACACTACGGGTCGTATGAATGAATTCACCTTAAAAGAGCCTGCTCCCGATACTTTTGAATTAAAAGACGAAGATGTATGGGCAAAAGCCAATGTAGGCGATGAATTGAAGCTGCGTGACAAAATCTATTTTGATTATGACAAGGCCTCGATTCGACCCATCAGTAAACCTACCTTAGATAAGTTAGCCTTATTTTTGAAAAACCATCCAGAATTCACGAAGTTAAGAATCGAAGGGAACACCTGTGATTTAGGTTCTGAAAAGTACAATATGGGTCTTTCGAAGCGTCGGGCGATGTCAGTCAATCAATATTTAGTGTCACAAGGGGTGAATCCTTCTCGCTTAGAAGATGTGGGGAATGGAGAGTCAAAACCCTTAGTTCCGAATAGCGATGAAGCCCATCGCGAACAGAATCGTAGAGTCCAAATTTTTGTCGCCGCAAAGCAATAAGAGGACTTTTTGTCCCTCTTTTTTGAGAGACGACTCTTGACATCTAGGGAAGCTTAGGTGTACCTAGGTAGCCCTTTGCATTAGGCGATATAGTGAAAACGCTATGTCATTGTACTCTCAGTATAATCCGGCATGGATTGTATAAATAAGGAAGGTTCGTTGTGCCAGTTCCCAAAAGAAAAACCAGTAAGTCTCGTCGTGACATGAGAAGGGCCACCCATAAGTTGGGAGCGCCTGCTTCTTTAAACCCTTGCACCCGCTGTGGATCTCCTAAGCTCCCTCACCGTGTTTGCATCCACTGTGGTTTCTACAAAGGTAAAGAAATTATCTCGATGGATAATAAATAGCCTGTTCGAAGCGTTTTCTCCGGTCCTCTATGAATATTGAAAAGAAAATTAAACACATCATTGCTGAACAACTCAGCATCTCCGAAGATGAAGTGGCCAGTGAAGCCAGCTTCATCGATGATTTGGGTGCAGATTCTCTCGACATCGTGGAACTCGTCATGGCCATGGAAGAAGAGTTCGAGATGGAAATCCCAGATGAGGATGCCGAAAAACTTCTCAGCGTTCAGGATGTCATCGATTACGTTAAAAAGCGCACTCAATGAAGATAGTTATTGCCTCTGACCATGCCGGTTTTCCCCTCAAAGAAAAAATCAAAGAATACCTGTCTCAAGAAAAAATAAATGTCGAAGATTTTGGCGCGAAGGATGTTTCTTCTGTCGATTACCCGGATTATGCCTCGAAAGTGGCCGAAGCGGTCTCTTTAGAAAAAGCGGATGCTGGAATTTTAGTCTGTGGAACAGGTTTAGGCATGAGTATTACGGCCAATAAGTTTAAGGGCGTGAGGGCCGTTACCGTAAGTGATTTATATTCTGCTCGCATGGCGAAAGAACATAACAATGCTAATATTCTTGCACTGGGTGGCCGAGTGCTTGATGCTTCAAAAGCGTTAAGATTAGTAAAAACCTGGCTACGCACCCCTTACAAAATCCAACGCCATCAAAAAAGACTCGATAAAATCACTGCCCTCGAGCAGAAAAACTTCAAATAATTTTCCCTTTTCTTCCTTCAAGAAAGTCTTGCTAGTTCCTCATCATTTAAGCGATATAGAATTCATTAATCATTTTTTTATTAGGGATGACTATGTTCTTAGAAAAATACGATCCAGAAATTGCAAAATCCATTCAAAACGAAGCCGATCGACAAGAATTTAAACTTGAAATGATTGCCTCCGAGAACTTCGTCTCTCGCTCCATCTTAGAGGCTGTGGGCTCGGTGATGACGAATAAATACGCTGAAGGATATCCAGGTAAGCGTTATTATGGTGGCTGTGAATTTGTCGACGTCGCAGAAAACCTTGCGATAGAGCGCGTGAAAAAACTTTTCGGTGCAAGCTACGCAAATGTCCAGCCTCATTCCGGTTCGCAAGCCAACATGGCCATCTATTTCACCTTCTTGAAACCAGGTGACAAAGTGATGGGAATGAATCTTTCGCATGGTGGCCATCTCACGCACGGTTCATCGGTCAATTTTTCAGGACAGCTTTATAATTTTGTCTCTTACGGCGTCGATCCCAAGACAGGTCGAATTGATTATGATCAATGTGCGGAGCTTGCCAAAAAAGAACGTCCTAAGATGATCACCGTCGGAGCTTCCGCTTACTCTCGAAATATCGATTATAAAAAATTTCGTGAAATCGCCGACTCCGTGGGTGCTTTTCTTTTTGCAGATATTGCTCATCCGGCAGGGCTCATTGCCAAAAAACTTTTGGATGATCCCATTCCACATTGTCATGTGGTTGCTTCCACGACGCATAAGACTTTGCGAGGTCCTCGCGGCGGTGTGATTTTGATGGGCAAGGATTTTGAAAATCCTTTTGGAGCGAAAGCGATGAAATCGGGTCGCACCAAAATGATGAGTGAGCTTTTGGATGCGATGGTGATTCCTGGAATTCAAGGCGGACCGCTGATGCACGTGATTGCAGGTAAAGCGGTGGCTTTTAAGGAAGCCTTGGATCCTTCCTTTGAAGTCTATGCGAAGCAGATCATTAAAAACGCGCAAGCACTTTCCGAAACTCTTATGGGCTTTGAATATAATATTGTCTCCGGCGGGACAGACAATCATCTGATGCTCATTGATTTAAGAAATAAAAAAATTACCGGAAAAGATGCTCAAGAAGCGATGGAAGAAGCGGGCATCACTGTGAATAAAAATTCTGTGCCCTTCGACGATCAAAGTCCTTTGGTGACAAGCGGCATCCGAATTGGAACGCCGGCTCTTACCACGCGCGGAATGAAAGAAGCGGAAATGCAAACTATCGGAAATTGGATCCATCAAGTTTTGTCAGATCCGAAAAATACCTCTGTGCATCAAAAAGTTTGTGGAGAAATAGGGGAGCTTTGCAAAAAGTTTCC
>CAZKUY010000018.1:11469-26979 GCA_964556135.1 uncultured Pseudomonadota bacterium | reverse complement strand
ATGAAATGTCCTTTTTGCCAATATTTAGATACCAAGGTGATTGATTCCCGCCTCTCTAAAGAAGGGGACATCATTCGACGCAGACGCGAATGCGACGAATGTCTCAAGCGTTTTACTACTTATGAACGCGTCGAAGAAACTCTACCTCTCGTCGTTAAGAAAGATGGACGCCGCGAGCCTTTCGATCGAAATAAATTAGTAAATGGTTTGTTGAAAGCTTGCGAGAAACGCCCAGTCTCCATCGATATCATCCAAAAAACAGTGGATCGTATTGAAGCGCGCTTGATTGAAAGAGGGGAAAAAGAAATTCCCTCCTCTGGACTTGGCGAAGAAGTCATGAATGAGCTGAGAAGCTTAGACGATGTGGCTTATGTTCGCTTTGCTTCAGTTTATCGTTCATTTAAAGATATTGGCGAATTCATGGATTTAATTAAAGACCACGAAAAAGCATCCTCATGAAAAAATTTTCTGAAGAAGATATTGCCTTCATGGAACGCGCTCTACAGATTGCTCGAAAAGCGCAGCGCGTTTCCCCTAATCCCCGCGTGGGAGCAGTGATCGTGAAGAATGGAATGGTGCTTGCGGAGGCTTATCATCAAGGTCCCGGAAAAGCTCATGCCGAAGCTGCAGCTTTGGCGAAATTAAAAGGAAAAGCGAAAGGGGCGACCTTATATCTTACCTTAGAGCCCTGTTGTCATAGCGATAAAAGAACTCCGCCTTGCTTAGATAATGTTATTGCCAGTGGCATTAAGCGCATCGTGATTGGCGCAAAAGATCCAAATCCCAAAGTAAATGGAAAATCCATTCAACGTCTTAAGAAAAATAAAATTAAGGTGGATGTGGGTTGTTTGGAGGAAGAATCTACTTTGCTGATCCGTGCTTATCATAAATGGATTTTGACTCAAGAACCTTGGGTCATCTTAAAATCTGCCATCACACTCGATGGAAAAATAGCGACACATTCCGGGGAAGCCCATTGGATTACGGGAGAAAATTCTCGAAAAAGAGTGCATGAAATTCGTGCCGTCGTGGATGCGGTGGTGGTGGGCTACAATACGATTTTGCAAGATGATCCAGCTTTAACAGTTCGGATGAAAGTAAAAGGCACACATCCCGCTCGCGTGATTTTAGATTCCCATTTACGTCTTCCGCTGAGCGCCAAAGTTTTTCAGAATGCAGATAAAATTCCTACTTTCGTAGCCTGTTTGGAAAGCGAAAAAGATAATTTAAAAGTGGAAGAATTGAAAAACCGTTCCGTGCAAATCCTTTGGTGTACGCATAATTCTGAAGGCCGCGTCAATCTCGCGCATCTTTTCAAGCAATTGGGAGCTAAACAATATACTCGAGTTCTTGTAGAAGGTGGCTCTGTTTTGGCCTCCAGCCTCATCCAACAAAAGTATTTAGATGAATTACTCTTGTTTGTGGCACCCAAGCTCTTAGGGGGACAAGGCCTCGATTTATTTAGTGAGCTGAAAGTAGATCAATTGTCTCAATCTCCCCGCTTTGAGTTTTCAGAAGTCATGCCTTATGGCGAAGATTTGATGCTTCGTCTCTTTCCCTGTTTCTAAGCCCTGAATCCATTCTTGACGCTTTAAATCTCTGCCGTTAAGGTCCCTCGCATATTGAAATAAAATGACCTAAACGGAGTCGGAAAGCATGTTTACTGGCATTATTGAAGGCGTGGGCAAAGTGGAGTCCCTTGAAAAACTAAAAGATTCTCTGAGGATCTGGTTTCGCGCACCTTTCTCTTTAAAAAAAGAAAAGCTGGGAGATTCAGTATCCATCAATGGTTGCTGTCTGACGATTACTCAAAAAAAAGGCAATTTATTTGCTGTGGATGTCTCTCCTGAAAGCTTGAATCGAAGCAATCTTGGAAGTTTGAAAAAAGGAAGCTCGGTGAATGTGGAAAGAGCCCTGCTTTTAGACGCACGTTTAGGGGGGCATTTGGTCCAAGGTCATGTCGATGGAGTCTCCGCGCTCTTATCCCGAAAAATGCAGAATGCAGGGGGAGAAAAATACCTGATTTTAGAGCTAGAAATAGCCCGCAACCTTCGGCCTTATCTGGTCGAGAAAGGCTCTATAACCCTTGATGGCATTAGTTTAACGGTCAATAGCGTGTCCGCAAAGAAGTTCTCCGTGTGCGTGATTCCTCATACCCGCGCACTCACCACTTTGACAGACAAGAAGCCGGGTGATAATTTAAATATTGAAGTCGATATTTTGGCTAAATATGTGAAGCAGATGTTAGGAAAGTAAAGATATGAATTCCCAAAAAAATCCTCATGAAGAATTGATTGCCTTGAATAAAAGTGTCCAAGCAGTGGAAGCCGCGATGGAAGATTTTCGTCAGGGGAAAATGGTTATTTTAATCGACGATGAAGATCGTGAAAATGAAGGTGATCTCGCGATGGCTGCCGAAAAATGCACGCCCGAAGCCGTGAATTTCATGGCGAAAGAGGGCAGAGGCTTGATCTGCCTCACTCTTACCGAGAAAAAAGTTCGTGAGCTGGATCTGCCTTTGATGGTGGATGATGTTTACAACGATTCTCCTTTTGGTACAGGATTTACCGTTTCGATCGATTCTCGCGATGGAATTAGCACCGGTATTTCCGCGGCAGATCGTTCACTGACCATTCTGACTGCCATTAAAGATGATGCAAAACCCCAAGAACTCGTTAGACCCGGACATATTTTTCCGCTTCGCGCGATGGAAGGTGGCGTTTTAGTCCGCACAGGTCAAACCGAAGGTTCCGTCGATTTATCACGCTTAGCAGGATTAAAACCCGCAGGCATCATCTGCGAAATCATGAATGACGATGGCACCATGGCTCGCATGCCGGATCTAGAAATTTTTGCAAAAAAACATGATCTTAAAATCGTTTCGGTGGCCGATATTATTCGCTATCGAATGCGTAATGAATCCTTGGTGCAACGTGCTTCGGAAGCGGAATTGCCCACTGTCCATGGAAATTTCCAAATCGTGGTCTTCGATAATGAAATCGATAATCGTCATCATGTGGCCTTGGTAAAAGGCGATATCAAACCTGACGAAGAAATTTTAGTGCGCGTGCATTCTGAATGTTTGACGGGAGATAGCTTTGCATCTTTACGCTGCGATTGTGGTCCTCAACTGCATCGCGCGATGGAAATGATTGAAAAAGAAGGTAAGGGGATCATCCTTTATATTCGTCAAGAAGGTCGTGGTATTGGCCTCATGAATAAAATCAAAGCCTATCATTTGCAGCAACAGGGTTTGGACACGGTCGAAGCCAATGAAAAGTTAGGCTTCAAGCCAGACCTTCGCGATTATGGCATCGGTGCTCAAATCTTGGTAAATTTAGGATTAAGAAAAATTCGTCTCATGACCAATAATCCAAAAAAGATTGTGGGTTTAGAAGGTTACGGCCTAGAAATTGTGGATCGAGTACCCATTGAAATTGATCCTAACAAAAGTAATGAAGAATATTTAAAAACCAAAAAAAATAAAATGGGTCACTTACTGAAGAAAGTTTAGAATTGTGCTGAACGCGTCTAATTTAAAAAAAATAAATTTAAGTGCTGTGAGAGTGGCAGTCGTTCGTAGTCGATTCAATGACGATATAACTCAATCTTTAATGAATGCCGCGCAGCGAGGTTTAGAGCAAGCAGGTCTTCAGAAAAATGAAATTGAATCTTTCGATGTTCCAGGCGCTTTTGAAATTTCACTCTTAGCTCAGGAGCTTGCTAAAACCGGCAAATATGCAGGAATCGTATGTTTGGGAGCAGTGATTCGAGGAGACACTCCTCATTTCGATTATGTCTGCCAAGCAGTGACCCAAGGAATTGTCAGCGCACAATTGAACACGGGAGTCCCCATGGCATTTGGCATCATCACTACCAATAATTTAGAGCAAGCCTTGCTGCGTTCTGGCCCTGGAGATGATAATAAGGGTTTCGAAGCAGCCCAAGTTGTGGTAGAAATGATAGACCAGTTGAAAAATGTGAGAAGTAGGTAATTTATGGGCAACCGCCGAAAGAGTCGAGAAGCGGCTCTTCAAATTTTATTTAAGATTGATCTTTCAAAGATGGAACCTAGGGATGCAATGAGGGTATTTTGGCAACACCATCCCGCCGGTGACGAAGTAGAAGAATTCGCCAATCAAATTGTTGATGGCGTAATTCGCAATCGCCCGGAAGTGGACAAACTCCTTGAAGACCATTCGACCCACTGGAAGCTTTCTCGCATGGCTTGCGTCGATCGAAATATTTTGCGCATTGCTGTTTACGAACTGATGTATTGTCACGATATTCCGCATTCCGTAACATTGAATGAAGCGATTGAAGTTGCAAAAAAATTCGGCACTGAAGAATCAGGTGCATTTATCAACGGTGTTTTGGATAATATTGCAAAAGAACTGAAGCCTTAAGAGAAGATATAAAATTAACTTACACAAGCAAAGTCAGTGATGGGGTCATCCTGGGCTAGCACCAAAGGTGCGGTGAGGGGGAGGCTCCAACGGCCTTGCCGATGGAGGGGGCGACGCAAGCCCCAGTGATAGAAACCTTGATCGAACTCACGCTTACAAATAAAACCATCGACGAAGTGGGGGCTCAATTAGCCCTCATCACGACTTTTGAAGATGTGCGACCCTTAAAAGGCAGCGCTGGTTTAGTCGATTGGCGAATGAATGGAAAGTTATCCCGTTTTTTCGTGGATAAAAGGATGAAGGGCGATAAGGGCGAAGCTTTACTGATGCCTACTCGCGGCCGTCTTGATTCCACTGAACTTTTAGTCTTGGGCATGGGGCCAAAATCCAAATTACAAGAATCCGAAACGCCTCATATCATTAACTCGATTATTGAAAGACTGACTCTCAAACAAAGCCGCTCCTTTTGTCTTTCTATTTCAGATCTCATCCCCGGCATGTTTGAATGGAGAAATGCAGTCAGGCTTTTCATCTCCATGATTTCAGGTCGCGGTGAAGAAATGAAAATTACTTTTGTGGAAGACCGCAGTTATATTGAAGATGCCCGCAAACGCCATATGGATTTTGCTTTCGACGTTAAAGTGAATTACGAATTGGATTAATTCTAGCATTCATGAACCCACCCATCGTTTCAGCTCAAAACCTAGTCAAAAAATTTGGTGAGTTTACCGCAGTTGATCATGTGAATTTTTCCATTGAAGAGGGAGAATGCTTTGGTTTTTTAGGCCCCAACGGCGCTGGGAAAACTTCCACAATGAAAATGCTTTATTGTTTCAGTGCGATCACCGGCGGGACTTTAAAAGTCATGGGCTATGATGCGATGCTTGAGCCGGTGAAGATCAAACAACAGATGGGGGTAGTGCCTCAGGAAGATAGTTTAGATCCAGATCTCAGCGTAATCGACAATCTCATCATTTATGCCAATTATTTTGCTATCCCACGTAAAGAAGCTCGTCTCCGCGCTGAGGAGCTTTTAGAGTTTTTGCAACTTACCGAAAAGAAGAATGAAAAAGTTCCCAAACTTTCGGGTGGAATGAAGCGCCGTTTGGTGATTGCCCGAGCTTTGATGAATCAACCCAAACTTTTAGTCTTAGATGAGCCGACCACGGGACTAGATCCTCAAGCTCGCCTCCTGATTTGGAATAAGCTGCGCAATTTGAAAAAAGAAGGCGTGAGCATGATTTTGACGACGCATTATATGGAAGAAGCCGCTCAACTTTGCGACCGCTTAGTCATTATGGATCATGGGAAAATTTTAGCATTGGGTCGTCCTCAGGAGTTAATTCGCGAGCATGTAGGAAAAGAAGTTTATGAGATTCGGGGCGATCGTGAAAAATTAAATCCTCTCCGAGAAAACTATTTGAAGCGCGGTTTTGATGCAGAATGCTTTGGAGATAGCCTCTATTTATTTGTTCGAGAAGGGGCAAGCTCAAGCGAAGAGCTCTTCCATGAACTGAAAGATTTTGACTTTCATCGACGGATGGCCAGTTTAGAAGACGTGTTTTTGAAGGTTTCAGGCAGAGAATTAAGAGATTAATGATGCTTAAAGTCTGGTATCGAGATTTTTTTGTTTGGTCCCATTATTGGTGGGCCTCTCTCGTGGGAAACTTGGGGGAGCCTTTACTTTATCTTTTCGCACTTGGTTATGGAGTGGGAAAATATATTACAGACATCGGTGGCGTGAGTTATTCCGAGTTTATCGCTCCTGCCTTGGTGGTGGCTTCAGTGATGAATAGCGCCACTTTCGAAACAACTTATTCTTCCTACACGCGCATGACGGGTCAGAAAACCTTCGATGCGATCGCATCGACCCCGGTGAGTTTTCAGCAAATTATATTGGGGGAAATTTTATGGGCGACGACGAAGGCCTGTCTATCGGCTGTCACCATTCTCATTGTTTTTGCATTGGCGGGAGTAATTAAACATCCTCTAGCCATAGCAGTCTTACCGCTTTGTTTCATTGAAGGAGTTGTTTTTGCTTCTTTAGGAATGCTTGCTACTTCAAAGGCAACAAATTACGATTTTTTCACCTATTATTTTATTTTGTTCATTTCGCCGATGTTTCTTTTTTCAGGAACTTTCTTTCCTTTGCAGGGCACGGGGCCTTGGTTACAATATATTACTTGGCTGTTGCCGCTGACCCATGCGGTTGAAGGGGCTCGAGAACTTTTTCAGGGTAGAATCGGGTGGCCTTTTTGGTCTTCGCTCTTGTGGCTTTCGGTGGCTGCAGTTTTGCTATGTTCTTGGGCGGTGAGGCGGATGGTGAAGCGTTTATATGTATAAGAGTTGGGGTTGAAAATTTTAAATCCTTAAGACGCTTACTTTTCTTCAATAAAATATACTGTGCTTTAAATGTCGCATTAAGGATTTAAAATTTTCAACCCCAACTCTTATTCAATGGATATTTTTTGTCAGAGGAAGTTTAAAATTATGAAAAAGACAAAATCAAAACGAGCGATTCTTCTCATTTCTTGTCCAGATCAGCCGGGGATCGTGACGACGGTTTCAAATTTTATTTTCCAACAGGGTGGAAACATTGTCGATTCGGATCAACATACGGATCTTGAAAGTGGTGTTTTTTTCATGCGCTTGGAGTGGGAGCTGGAGAAATTTAAGCTTTCGAAAGCAGATTTAGCAAAAAAAATAAGCGTTTTGGCGGATAAGTTTAATATGCGCACGCAGTTGCATTATTCGGATCGCAAAAGTCGCGTGGCTATTCTGGTGTCTAAGTATGAGCATTGCCTTTATGATTTATTAGTGAGGAGAGAGTTGGGTGAGCTTGAAGTTGAAATCCCGCTTATTTTAAGCAATCACCCGGATTTGAAACCCGTGGCGCAGCATTTTAAAGTGCCTTTTTACTGCATTCCAATCGACAGAGATCAAAAAGAAAAATCAGAGACCAAACAAATCGCATTATTGAAATCGAAAAAAATTGATTTGGTGGTGCTTGCCCGGTACATGCAAATTTTAAGTGGAAAATTTGTTCAGGCTTTCCCTCATAAAATTATCAACATTCACCATTCTTTTTTACCGGCTTTTATTGGTAGTAAACCCTACCATCAAGCTTACTCGCGAGGAGTGAAAGTTATTGGTGCGACGGCTCATTATGTGACGGAAACTTTAGATGATGGTCCCATCATTGAACAAAATGTGGTGCGTGTTTCACATCGGGATCGAGTGGAAGATTTGGTGCGCATGGGGCGAGATCAAGAAAAAGTTGCTCTAGCGCATGCGGTGAGAATGCACTTAGAGCATCGCATTTTGGCTTACAATAATAAAACCGTGGTCTTTGAATAAACCAGAAGCTTCAATCTAAAATTTCTCGTTTCAATTTTCCTGAAGAAAAATCCATCGCTTCGATCTGAGAATAATTCACTTCAAAAAAATGCATTTCGATAGCATTTTTTTCGGACCAGGCGCGAATATTTCGTCGCACATTCATGAGGGATGGCTCGTGTATATGTCGCGATCCGTTCCGCTGGATGCCTGTATAAATATCGATGATCGCTTTTCCTTTTAATTTTCGCAGAGCAAAGATGGATCCTCCTTCAACATGAGTGAGTGAAAGAGAAATTTGTTCGCCTTCAGTCATTTTTTCAAAACGGTAATAGAGTGCATGTAAATCGCCCCCACCGCCTCCTTCACTAAAAGTAGAGGGATAGATTTGATGCAGGTTATCCTGGTGAGGCCGTTGAGGATGCGTGTGATGAATGAATAAATAATTTTGAGCTTTTTCGATACCGACCAAGTCGACGTAAGCTTCAGGGAGCATCACGGAGTCTGCTCCCAATGTCATGACCACAGGGTCATCTTCTGAGAAACGGGTTTTTTCGCTCGCAAATCCCACTTCATGAGGAAGTCCTAAACTTGCAAGTCTTCTCCAGCGGAGAGCCTCTTTCCCATTGACCACTAAGAAGTTTTTGGGACCCATCAACAATTCTAAGCTGGTCCAACGTTCTTCGGCTGGGAGTTGTTTCCACCACATTTCAACTTCGTGTTGTGTAGTGGGATTTTGCGATCTCAATTGCGCTTGGAAATCTTTTCTCCAGACTTCGATTTCGGCGCTGCTCTTAAAGTTTTGAGCTTGTCTACTTAAGTCTTGCCAGCGGGGGGGAAGTTGTAAAGTGCGTAAGCGATTTTGTAATGCTAGGAAGGAAAGCTCTGCTCGTTGGTGGTGCCATTTTATTTCTGTTTCGGAAAGATTAGTTTGCTTCAATTGACCCAGCGAAAATTCGAGCCAATGCAAATGTCCCGTTAAATTTTCTGTAAAATTATTTTTATGCTTTTCTATCAAGCGGAAAACTTCTGTGGGAGGAAGATCTTTTAATAATTCTATCCAGTTTTGAGCGGCATGTGTGGCTAAGTTAAAATCTCGATGTGCGATGAATTGTGCGAACCAATCAAGCATTTCAATCTTTTGTGCGAGTGATGAATGTTCACTCTGAAAATGAATTCCCATGCTCAAAGCTGCGAGAATGGATCTAAATCTTTTTCCAGCCCTTTGCTCTTGATAATCCAGTCGAGCGAGATGATTGCCAACGTTCATCAATTCTTCACGATCCAATTTTTCAAAAACATTGAGCAGACCTTTTTCAGCCAAGTCTGCAATATTAGAATAAGGATTTAAGGCAGCCTCTAACAGGAAGTGAACTACCTCTAAACGTTGAGTGCCTTCTAGTCTAGGAAGTAGAGCGTCCAACACATATACCCAGCGAACTCTGTAGGAGGGATCAGTTGAATTTTCATAAGCTTGCTGTGCTTTTGCGATTATTTCCCTAGTTTGTTCAATCCCTAATTCTGTGAGAGTGAGCGTAAAAGCTTTCAAAATAAATTCAGCATCTTTGTCAGAGAGATCTACTTTTTCTAATCGACTCGAACACTCGAGGGCCAGCTCGCGTTTACCCGCCTTACTTAAGAGAAGGAAAGACGTTTTAAATCGCAGCCAAGTCCATCCGTCTGGTGCGTTTCCCGTTTGTTTTGCTTGAATGAGCCCTAATGCTAAGCGATCCAAAGTCCCTAAGCGACTTGCGCTGAATGCTAGGCTTTCTAAGGGGAGTGATGCTTTTGAGAAAAATTTCGCAGATAAATCGATAGGAGTTCTATCCCAAAGTTTGTGATGGAAAGTAGAAGGCAAGGCGAAAGCAGGAATTGTTGCATGCAACATTTGCATTCCCGCTTGGAGTTGTAAATCCATTGCACTGGCGTGAGCGAATTGAGAAATTAAATTTTCCTGTGGAAGGGGAGTGAGTCCGACATGTCCAGTTACTTGGTTTGCGCTCACAATAGCGGTACTGTTTAAGAAATTCCGAAGCGCGATATTTTGACCTTGAGTGAAAGGAGAGATCGCTCGAAAAGCGCCAAAATTCACCCAGGCGGACATCCAAGCGTTTTTAATGCCGGAGCTTCCTTCCCAATATAAAGTGGAAGGATGAGCGTCCTGCCAAGCCACGCGAGCACTTTTATCGCTCAGTACAAAAATTCCAGCTTCCGCGGTGAGTGCAGTGCCTGAGGTGCTGGTTTTCACGAAAGCTTGAAGGACTTTAGAATCTCTTGCGAGTGGAAAGAGCTGTGAATAGCCAAAGTTTTGAATTCCTCGACCCACCGCTCCGCCTGCGACAATGGAACCTAAGGTGATAGGATCTGAAGCTTGCGAGACGAAATTTCGCAATATTGCCTCTTGTTGCAATTGAATGGAACTGAGTGGATGAGTGGGAGCTGCCGCGAGACTTAATTGCCTGCGACGCGCCAAAATACGTGGTTCAGTCATTGTGTGTGCCCTCACACCCTAAAATTAGGGTGACCTCTTGTATTCGGCAGTTTTTTCAAAAAGTTGTGTTAGGATTATGATGCCCCAAAATTGCTAGAATCGGTCTCTGCTATCTTAATCTAGAGAGACCATTTGTAAAATCTTGACACTTGAGAAGGGCTTTTCTAAGGACAAGAGATGTTTGGTCAACTTACAGAAAAATTAGGTCGTGTTTTTGATAAAGTTCGCGGCATGGGTCGCATTAGCGAAGCCAATGTGGAGGAATCGCTACGAGATGTTCGACTTTCGTTACTCGAAGCAGACGTGAATTTTAAAGTCGTGAAGGAATTCACGGAGGCTGTGAAGCTGCGCGCTTTAGGGCAAGAGGTGAATCAGTCTCTGACCCCAGGTCAACAATTCATCAAAATCGTTCATGAAGAATTGGCTAAAATGCTGGGCAGCTCAGAAGAAATGAATCTTTCTTTCAAGCCCCCCGTCGTGATTTTGCTCGCCGGTTTGCAAGGATCTGGAAAAACCACCACGGCAGCGAAGCTCGCCTTGCTTTTGAAGAAGAAATACAAACGGACTCCTTATTTGGTTCCTGCCGACGTTTATCGTCCTGCTGCGATTGAGCAATTAAAAATCTTAGGGGAACGCGTGGGAGTTCCTGTCCATCCCACTAAAGAAAAAGATGATCCGGTGAAGATCGCCAAAGAAGCCACAAAATATGCGGCAGATTATGGCTACGATGTCGTTATCATCGATACCGCAGGACGCTTGCACATTGATGATGTGTTGATGAAAGAGTTGGAAAAAATTCGGGATAAAGTGCAGCCCCAACAAATTCTTTTTGTAGCCGATGCGATGACGGGTCAAGAAGCGGTGAATGTGGCCCAACGCTTCAATCAAAGTATTTCTCTCAATGGTGTTATCTTAACGAAGCTCGATGGCGATGCTCGAGGCGGTGCGGCACTTTCATTGCGGTATGTTTTGGGAAAACCGATTTACTTCGTAGGTGTAGGTGAAAAAATTGAAGACTTTGAAAGTTTTCATCCCGATCGAATGGCCTCTCGTGTGTTGGGGATGGGCGATGTTTTAAGTTTGATCGAACAAGCTCAAGATAATATCGATCAAGATGAAGCTAAAAAACTTACAGAACGGATGTTGAAAAAAGGCTTCAGCTTGCAGGATTTTGCGGATCAACTAAAGCAAATGAAGAAATTGGGTCCTTTGGAAAAAGTCGTTGGAATGATTCCAGGTATGTCACAAATGAAGCAAGGCGTGAATTTTGGCCAAGTCGAAGGTGAATTGAAAAAGAAACAGGCCATTATTTCATCGATGACCCCTGATGAAAGAATTCATCCAAAAATTCTCAACGGCAGTCGACGCCTTAGAATCGCAAAAGGGAGTGGCACTCAAGTCTCAGATGTGAACCGCCTACTCAAAGAGTTCGAGCAAATGAAAAAAATGATGGATCGATTGGGCAAGTTTGGCATGAAAGGTCTCAAAAATATGGCCGGAATGCTAGGAGGGATGCGTTAGCCAGCCAATAGACCCCTCCGAAGGGTCTTTTAAGACTCAAATTTAAAGCTTGATCTTTTTGGCAAAATAGGTTGAATACGCCCCTTTGTTCAGTATAATGAAATGCTGATTTTGGCTTAGATTTTAAGGAGATATCATGGCAGTACGTATTCGACTCGCCCGTCACGGCACAAAGAAAAAGCCTTTTTACAGGGTTGTAGTCACAGATCAAGAAAACAAAAGAGATGGTCGTTTCATTGAAGTCGTTGGTACTTATGATCCTCGTGAAAAGGATAATAAGGTCACTTTCAAGCAAGACCGCATCCAATATTGGATTTCAAAAGGAGCTCAACCTTCCGAAACGGTGGGCATCCTCCTTAAGAAAAGCGCTCGAAGCGCTGTCGCAGCTGGCGCTTGATTTTTAGCCATTTTTCAGTCACAACATAATTGCAACGTAATTACTCTTCTTAATCCACTGGAGGTGCAGCATGGAACTGAAAGATCTCATACAGGAAATCGCAAAGGCTCTCGTAGATAAACCCGATGAAGTCCATATCACTGAAGTCGAAGGTGAACAAACTTCTGTCCTTGAACTCAAAGTTGCCAAAGATGATTTAGGTAAAATCATTGGGAAACAAGGTCGAACGGCACAAGCCATGAGGACCATCTTAGGTGCGGCTTCTACGAAAATCCGCAAAAGATCGGTTCTGGAAATTATCGAGTAGCCATTGTCTCAAAATAAACAGGATTATATTGCAATCGCAAAGTTAGGTGGCCCTTGGGGCTTAAAAGGCGATGCAAAGCTTCAAATTTATAATCCTCAATCGGAAGTCTTAATGAAAACCCGCTTTGTTTATCTCAAAGCGGGTTTCTCTTTTTCTAAAATTCAAGTCCATCGCTGTAAACGTCAGGGGAAATCTTGGGTGATTTCACTAGAGGGCTACGATTCTCCAGAGAAAGTGAAGGAACTACTCAATCAAGAAGTCTATCTTTTGTCAGATCAATTGGCTCCCAAATCCGCAGGTGAGTTTTATGTTCATGAATTGATTGGGATGAAGGTGATGAATGAGCAGGGACATGAAATGGGAAAAGTTCATTCCGTAGAAAATTATGGTTCAGCTGATTTGTTAAATGTGAAGGCCGAGGCTTCTGAAAAACCTAAAGAATATTTAATTCCCTGGATTCCAGATACCATTCGAAAGGTAGATAATGAAAAAAAAGAAATTATCATTCATCTGCTGGAAGGCCTCATTGAAGAGGAAAAATCGTGATCTCTCGTTTTGATGTTCTCACTATTTTCCCCCATTTTTTTGATTCTTATCTCTCCGAGAGTTTGGTCGAAAAAGCCTTGGCGCGCGGCTTATTTCAAACTCAAATCCATGATTTACGAAAGTGGTCAAACGATAAGCATAAGGCTGTGGATGATTTGCCTTATGGCGGTGGACCCGGAATGATTTTCAAGCCCGAACCCCTGACAGAAGCCATCCAAGAAATTAAACAAAAGCATAAAAAGGGGAGGGTCATCTACCTCTCTTGCCAGGGGACTTTATTTAACCAAAAAAAAGCGAAAAGCTTAGCCAGTGATTGTGAAGAAATCCTTTTAGTTTGTGGACGTTACGAAGGAATTGATTATCGAGTGATTGAAAGCTTGGTGGATGAAGAAATCTCCGTGGGCGATTATGTTTTAGCGGGTGGAGAAGTCCCTGCCTTGGTTGTGATGGATGCTATTATCCGGCTCATCCCCGGAGTTATAGGCAAAGCGGAGTCCCTCGAAGAAGAGTCTATAGAATGGGGTTTATTGGAATACCCCCATTATACTCGTCCTGAGTCCTTCCAAGGCAAAAGTGTGCCTCCCGTTTTACTTTCTGGCAATCATGCTGAAATCAAGCGTTGGAGGCTTAAAAAGGCCCTAGAAATGACCCTCCAAAGACGTCCTGAGCTGCTCGAAAGCAATGATTTTCCTGAAGAAATCCGTAGAGAGATCGAAGCAATAAAAAAGAGCAGTAATGTTGACAAGATTTAGAGAAGCTGTTAGTTAGGCCCACCTTTAATTTGGCTATTTATTTACGGAGCAATTTTATGAACGCCTTGCAGAAAATCACCAATGCAACTTCTCACATTCAAATCCCCGATTTCAAAGCGGGTGATGCCGTGAAAGTTTACTGTAAAATTATCGAAGGCGAAAAAGAACGCGTGCAGATTTTCGAAGGCATCGTGATTAAAAGACAGAGCAATGGAATGAGCTCTACCTTCATCGTTCGTAAAATTTCTTATGGAATTGGCGTTGAAAGAATTTTCCCCCTTTATTCTTCTACCATCGAAAAGATCGAAGTTCTCACCATCGGTAAAGTTCGTCGAGCCAAATTATACTATCTCCGAAACCTCTCGGGTAAAAAAGCGCGTATCACCGAAGTTCAAAAGAAATTGTTGGTTCCGGTGCCGGTTGCTCCGCAATCAGTCGTAGCAGAAGCTGCAACTCCCGCTTCTTAGTCTTTCATTAGAAAAAAAGATTGATACTTTCCTCAAAGTGGTGAACGTTGCTTTGGGTGAACCCTTCTCTATTATTTCCAGAAATATTTAAACTCCATCCCTCTCGTTTTGAGAAGGCACTCTTTACACAAGGGCTCTCTACTATTGCAGGAACCGATGAAGTGGGTCGTGGTTGTTTGGCGGGACCCGTTGTCGCAGCAGCAGTCATCCTTCCGAGAGATCATGGGATTCGAGGGATTAAAGATTCCAAACTTCTGAGCGCAAGCCAACGCGATATACTTTCTGAAGAAATCAAAGCTGTGGCTTTGACTTATGCGGTCTCAGAAGTGAGTCCTGCGGAAATAGATTTAATTAATATTTTTCAAGCTTCACTCCGAGCCATGGTGAATGCGGTTCAACAACTTAAAATTCAGCCAGAAATATTACTTATCGATGGAATGCATCGAATTCCCTTAGTGCTACCGCAAAAGCCTGTCATCAAAGGCGATCTTCATTGCAAAACGATTGGAGCCGCTTCCATTTTAGCGAAAGTTGCACGGGATCGAATGATGAAACAACTCGAAGAAAGATTTCCAGTCTATAGTTTTTCGGTGCACAAAGGTTATCCCACGCCGCAGCATCGTCGTGAAATCAAAGAGCATGGACCCAGCCCCATCCATCGCATGAGTTTCAAGCTTTTGAAGGAGGAAACAGAATGAATGCCCTGCACTCCGTTCTTCACTTTCTTCCTAAAATAGGTCTTTGTCTGGCGACTCTGGTTGGGATCGTGCTCGTTCCTTTTGGGCTTCCGGGAGTTTGGCTGATCGTGGCCTCGAGTATTTTATATTCTTTTTTTTACGATTATGCGCCGGGAGTTTCGGATATTTGGGTGAATGTGATTTTAGTTTTTCTGGGTTTGATCGCCGAAGCCTTCGAGTTTTTGGTGGGGACCTTGGGCGGAAGGATGGTGACCGAAATTTCTACGGGCGCGATCGTCTCATCGGTCATTGGCGGCATCATAGGTGCCATCATCGGAGTCCCCGTATTTTTAATTGGTTCTTTTTTGGGACTGCTTTTGGGCGCTTTTTTAGGTGCTTTTGTTTATGAGTTTCTCGTCAAAAAAGATTTCATAATTGCCTTCAAGTCGGCTGTGGCGGTTTTTTTCTCGCGAATGGTGGCGTCTTTTTTGAAGACCTGCATTGCCGTAGGCATGACTGTTTATTTAGGTTTTAAGCTGATAAACTAATTCAGCACACAAACGACCACGGTTTGGTCGTCATTCCCTTTGATATAACTGATCACTTTTTG
>CAZKUY010000018.1:6958-11369 GCA_964556135.1 uncultured Pseudomonadota bacterium | reverse complement strand
GACTTCAGCTTCAGGAAGATGGGGAGCCATGAGGTGGAACTCTGCATCGCCTAAACTTAAAACTCGTCCGTCGAATTTATTCTGAGCGTTTTTTTGAAATTCGCCGATAACAACCACGGCTCCGGCTTGATAAGTGACTCCGTCAGGAGTCGCAATCAACTCCCTGAAAATGACTTGCCGAAGGCGAGCTTCCTCTGCAGGAGTCACAGGAGATCGAACTCGATTCGCAAGTTCAGAATCGATATAAGGTTTCAGACGCTTCAAACCATAAGTCCAGTTGTCTCGTACTAAGGTACGATGAGATAATTCCAGTGCTTCATCGATGTTGAGTCCATTACGTGTCGCCCATTCTAAACTCAGCCGTATCACAACTGCGGCCCGTGCTCCGCCAGCATGTCCTCCCATGCCATCGATGACGGCTAAGGTAATTTTTCCAGTTTTAGGGCATCGATAAGTGAAGAAACGATCCTCGTTGGAATGCTCGTAGCTTTTCCAAGTTTCAGCGGCGATATTTTGATCCACGAAACGCTCGCCTCGAATTTCAGCGCCTCGGAGGTGCTGTCGGATGAGGCTTCCCGCAATGGGGGGGAGCTCCACTCTACGTCCGCTTCTAATCAAAGGTGCATCAATCCAGCCAGCTCCCGTAGGGGGAATGCCTGCAGTTGTGACCGTCTGATCTTGCAATCTTTCGAGAAGAGTTTGGCCATGAGCATCTTCGGCGATGCGCAGTCTCACGTTGCCCATCGCAAATTCTTCGCCTAACTTTATCGTTTCTTTTTCGAAAGCGCGTATAATTCTCCATTCGCCGGCAGTATCTCGATGCCATGTTTGAGAAGAAAGTTCTGCTTCGGTAGCACCGTTAAGAATGGCCGTTTTCCTGTCTTTTGCACTGGGCGAATTCAAGACGGGCATCAAAAAATATTCCCGAGTGTGAATGTCTCGCCCGATGATGGTGTGGAAAGCTCGGGTGATACTGGGATCGGCAATTTCATTTTTTCCGACTTCACAAGCATCAACTCCGCTGGAACGCTGGAGTGTCAGGGGAATACGTTGCAAAACTTGAGAATGAGTCGCGGCTGTATTACTCATTTGGGGAAGTGCGGTAGCTTCAGGCCTTGAAACCGAAAGCTTCCTAAAGTGGCTTTGTGCGTGAAGCCTTGATTCGAAAGCCTGAATTCTGCCTCCCATCCCAAGACGTGAAATCATGCCACCACAATCAAGCGCGAAAGAGGAAGCCAATGCATGAGAGAAGCGCTGTCCAAAATTTTCATTTCTGTTTTCGATGAGTTGAAAAGTTTCTGCCGCATAAGATCCGCTCATCATTCCTAAAGCGGAAATACTATGCTGTGTTAGGAATCCTTGGCTTCGGAAAAAGTAAGAGAAACTTTTAAGGCAAGAAAAAGAGAGGAGATCAACGCTAAAACCTTGTCGATCTTGCCAGTGTTCTGTTTCATTGACAGCGCGGTATAAACTTACTTCAGCGAAAAGTGCGACAGCCGAAGATAAAAACAGGGCGCCGGGTAAAGCTGCGGGTAGGAGAGAGCGGAGCCCAGCTCGTACGACTGTAAAACCAAGGCTGGCCGTGCTCATGGCAGATAAATTGCGCAGATTAAGCGCTTCTTGGCTGAAGCCCACACTTAAAGCCTCTAAACCCAATTGGCCATGAGTAATAAAATTGTTTGGCTGAGAAACTAATGAGTGAAAAGAAGAGTTGGATAAAGTCGCACGCATGCAAAAAATATATTCTCGTGTGACCCCTTGGTGATGTTATGAACTGTTTGGTTACTTATCGGAAAGCGAGATGAAAGGTTGCGAGGAATTCCGAAGGAATTTAGGGCTTAATCAAGAATGTTGAGCTCTAAATTCGATCGCAATGGGTGAAGTGTTGCGGGGCGCAGCTCGATGTAAATCCGGTAAGGAATTGGCAATGCGATTCCACATATAGGTCAGTTCTTGCAAATTCAAATGGGCATTATAATGGATGGTGATATCGGCACAATGTTGTCCTTCGAATACCAAATTGGACATTTCCAGATAGATACCTTGTCGGTGGAATTCGTCTTGCAGAACCCGCAGGGCCGTATAATCCATGAATTGTTGAAGAACCAATTGTTGTTTCCAGGGACTATGAAAACCTGAAGAAACTGTAGCATAGCCCTTTCTTCTTAAGCTTCGAATAGCATCCCTCACCTGAATTTCAATCGCTTCATCATAGCAACCTTGTGACAATTCATCTGCAGTGGGGTGTGGCTTATTGCTTTCTCTTGTTGCGAGTTCCATTCCTAACATCTCGTGAACTCGGCGTCTGAGAAGAATGCTGAGCCTGAAATCTTGGAGCGCTTGTCTGGGGGATTCCTTATCACGCCATTCTTCCCAAACGATTTCAATGAGACGGTCATTGCCTTGTCGATTCACTCGTTCAATGAATTCATGAAAAGGATAGTGGAGAACGCCTCGGGCTCGATTTGCTTTGATCCCTCCCCTTAGAAAGTGCCGAAGTCCTGCTTCGTCTTCACCTCGCCACCAAGGAAGACGATCGAGTTCCATTCTATTTCTCACTAAAAAAGATAAATAAATTTCCTTGATTGGAGCTGGCACATGATCACCTTGCAAGGCTAGGTGAAGACGAAGCCACTCTGATTTCGACAAAAGGAAAAAGCCTTCGGGACCTCGGGTGAGGCTAATACTATAGCGAGGATTGAAGGCTGTTTCGTTTCCTTCTCTGTCGAAACTAAAGACGAGGGAGTTTTTCTCTTTGGGTGTTTTTTGGCACTTGAATAAATAATCAAAGATACGATTTTTGAGTGCAATTTGTGCGTTTTCAGAAAGGGGTCGCAAAAATACATCAAGGTCCGGTGCGACCCATTCGCTTCTTGCAGAAAATTCAGGAAGTAAATTTCTTGGAGCAAAAGAATTCTGACGAAAATAAATTTCTGAAGAAAGGTGAAGAGCTTGTTCAAAAATCCTGAGAGAGGGAAGGATGCCATGCGCTAAACGCATTCCCACATTCATTTGAATAAGGCTGGCTTCTGCATGCAAGAATTGTTGAGCCAAGCTTCCTTGAGGATGTTCATTCAAATGTGCCACGGCAGCCAGCTGATGTGCTAACACCATGGCGCTGTCTTGAGTGAAGTGCTGGAGTGCAATGTTTCTTGTTTGGAAAAAATGCCCTGATAATTTCAACGAACCGAGTGTGAGTGCACCATTCAGTAAGCCATGTCTCAAACCTTGCTCGCCCTCCCAGGCCAACAAAGATTGACTCGCCCCTTCAAAAGCAATTCGCGAACCTCGGGTGATACCCTCGAAAGCTAAAACTTCTGCGCCAAAACCGATAAGGGTCGAGCTTGTTCTGACTAAACAAGAGGCGAGGGTAGATTGCGGTGCAAAAAGTGGCGCCAAAACTCTAAATGCAAGACTTCGAGCTAAACGAAAAGTGAGTCCAGCGCCTGTCATGCCGAGTAGAGATGAAGGATTTAAGACTTCGCGAGTAAAATTTTGCTGAAGGCTGTCGCATTCTAATTGCGCAACTGAATAAGTGCTCGTCTCCAAAGGAAGATGAAAAGCGATAGATTGGGCGCGCGATAAAGCCATAGTAAAACCCGTGCGCCATGAGGATTAATAAGATTCAGTGAGATATCGACGGGCGGGAGTAAAAGTTGCTAGGGCTCTAAGCAATTCGACGCTGCTTAATTCCCTTCTTTTTCACCTTTTCGAAGTTGCCCCATACATAATCCGTGGTTTTAAGACCGAGGAGGAACTCACCCTCAAATCCAAGCGCAGCCAGTATTTCCGGGCCCGTGAGGATTAAATTTTTATAGAGAGTGCGATGCGGGAAAGGAAAGAGTTCTTGGAATTTTGCGGCCGTCACATCGTAGATCGGATTTTGCGCAGCGTTGTGTTTGAATGTTTCGTAGTCGGACTCTTCAAGGGGAAACAAGAGTTCGTCGCTGGGCTGAGCATCATCCTTTGGAAATTTCAGCTCAATTTTTCCTTGGCTAAAAGGCATGAGCTCCTGCAAACGCTCCGTAATTTCGGCATGGATGGAATCGAAAATAATATCGTCTTGCTGCAAGGCTTCGTGAGGCAAGAGGTAAGTTACGATGAGAGTTTTGATCGGGCTGTTTTCCTGCAATTCGGTCGGATAATAAAAATGAAGATGTAGAAAATTAGGGCCGAGCAAAGGCTTTTGAGGGTCTTTTACATAGAGCACATTGCTTTTCATCCCTACGGGAATAACATCACTATGAACTTCATATTGAATGCTGAAGCGTGCAAATTTGGGTTTCGTTTTTTTAATTCGACGCAGCAAAAATTTTGAAAAAATACTTTTCGGTAGCCATTGCTCTAAACCTGAAGAGCTCTGATTCCAAAGAAGATATTTGCAGGCGATCATGCCTTCAAAACCGCCGAG
>CAZKUY010000018.1:3633-6858 GCA_964556135.1 uncultured Pseudomonadota bacterium | reverse complement strand
AGGTCGAGGTGGTTTTCTTTGATGAATTGTTTGAATTTAAAATGGGGGATGATGCCGCGAGGTAAAATGAAATCCTGAAAAGAATCGTTGTCGAGTGCGCGGTCGAGTTCATCTAAGCTCGAATAAAAAGATCGTATCGCATCCGCGTTTTGCGGAAACTCACGCGTGAGTTCTTTATAAAATTTATCGCGGTTGACGGTGACGTCAATACGATGGTCGGGGAACACAACTTGAAAAGGTGTGTCGTAGCGGTTCACAATGCCTAGCTCGGAATCCGCAATCGAAAGTCGTCCTAAAATAGTTTTGAAAAGCCGAGAATCCAGATGAGAAATTAAATTAGGCTGGATGTTTTGCTTTTGAATGCCGACATCGTGGTCCGTGTTGAGGACCATCACGGAAAGTCCGCGTTTCGCCAGGAATACGCCGGCAATAAGCCCTGAAAGCTCACAACCTACAATTAAAATGTCGCAAAACTTTTCTGACATTCGCTCACTTCGGCAAAGCCGAAGCTCCCTAAAGTCAGGTGGAGAATTCCATAGCTCCCCCTGACAACCCCCATTGGAGGAAAATAGTTATTTAAAATGATACGTAAAGTTTCCTAGCACCGGTAAAAAAATCATTGCAGAAGATTGGCTATTGCCGCGGATGATTCCTGCCGTTTTAAATTGAATTTCCGCGCCCACTGAAAAAGAATCGTTGATATAGAAGTCGCTGCCTACTCCGACTTGAGCGGCCATTCCGGCCCCGCCAGAATTGTTGCTCACGCTCCCACTGGTTAAAACCGTGAGTCCTAAGCCCGCTCTCAAATAAGGATCAAAGCGTCTTTCAGAATTCAAGAGATAATATTTAAGATCAATGGAAGGAACGTTGAGGACGAGTATCCCATTATCACCGCTCTGAGGGCCACTTCCATTATGGTCGAAAACAGACAGGGAAGTTTGAATACCCCAATGTTGATTAAAGCGATATTCGAAAGCGATACCCCCACCACCGCCAATATCCAGTTCAGGATAGGTGTTTACAATTTGAAAATTTCCACCGCCAAAACCACTGATTGCCATGCTATGACGAGCAAAAACATTGGGACTGAAAGTAGATAAACTAAGAGCTAAACTGAGAAGTAAAAGAATTTTTTTCATGATGACCTCCGGATGCAAATGATGTGGTGAGCCCATACTAGCGATTTATGCGCTGAAAACAATTTTTTTCTGAGGGGAAAGAGACTTTTTTAACTAATTAAAACACTTCTTCCGGAAAGCTTCACTTTATCTTCACTAATCCAGTTTAAAACTTGAACATAGAGACGGTGCTCGTGCTCGTGCATTCGGTGGGTGACACTTTCCAGAGTGTCTTGAGAATTCACGTCAAAAGAACTTTGTGCAATAATAGGTCCAGTGTCGCAACCTTCATCGACAAAATGCAAGGTACAGCCCATTTTGCGCGCACCCGCATTCCAAGCCTGCTCAATGGCGTTTAAGCCTGGAAAGTCGGGGAGAAGTGAAGGGTGAATATTCAAAATTCTGTTGGGAAAGGCTTGAAGGAGGGTGGATGAGACAATTTTCATGTAACCCGCCAGCGCAATCCATTCAACGCCCGTTTTTTGAAGATCTTTCAGAATAGCCTCTTCATAACTTTCTTGAGTGGGGAAATTTTTTCGCTCAAAACAGGCATGAGGAATGTGGTGCTTCTGCGCTCTTTTTAAGGCAAAACTTTGAGCTTTATCAGAAATAAGTTTGAGAATTTGAGCGGAAAGTTTACCGGCTTCAATGGCATCAATGAGAGCTTGAAAATTAGAGCCGTTTCCTGAGGCAAAGACTGCGAGTTGAAGTGACATAATTATACAAATTCGATGGCTTCTTCAGTGCTCTGACGTTCCACCATATTACCCAAAACAAAAGCTTGTTCACCGGTGCTTTGAATAGCCTGAACAATGGCATCGACTTGGGGAGCTTCAACGATGATAACCAGACCAATTCCACAATTAAAGACGCGGACCATTTCACTTTCTTCAATATTTCCCCATTCTTGGAAGAGCTTGAAGAGAGGAGGGATTTTCCAAGAATTTTTCTGAATCACTGCTTTGCAGCCTTTGGGAAAAACTCGAGGCGGATTTTCTAGCAGCCCGCCTCCTGTAATGTGTGCAATGCCTAAAATGTTAAACTGTTTTTTGAGGCTTTGGATGAGATTCACATAAAGAGTGGTGGGTGCGAGCAAGGCTTCCCCGAGTGCCATATTCAAAGGCGCGTAAATTTTATGAAGATCGGCTTGTTGGTCGGCCAAAATTTTACGGACTAGAGAATATCCATTGGAATGAAATCCGCTGGAAGCAATTCCAATCACTTTATTGCCGACGGTGATTTTGGAACCATCTACAATCTCACTGCGATCGACAATGCCTACAGCAAATCCTGCCAGATCGAAATCTTGGCTTGAATACATGCCTGGCATTTCCGCGGTTTCCCCACCCACTAAGGCGCAGTTGATTTCTTTAAGGCAATCGGTCAATCCGCGAATGACTTCGACGCCAATGTTAAGATCGAGTTTACCCGTCGCAAAATAATCTAAGAAGAAAAGCGGTTCGGCACCGACGCAAATCAAGTCATTGACACACATGCCGACTAAATCTTGGCCCAGTCCGCTATATTTTTTATAATCGAGCGCAATTTTTAATTTTGTGCCGACGCCGTCGGTGGTGCTGACTAAGACGGGATCTTTATATTTCGATTTATCCAGAGAAAAAAGGGAAGCAAATCCACCGAGTGAAGAAATCACCTCAGGACGATGCGTATTTTTAATCAAAGGTTTAATGGATTGGACAAATTCATTGCCAGCGTCGATGTTGACCCCGGCTTCTTGGTAGGTACTTGGCTGTTTCAAGACTTTGAATCCTTACGTCATTCTAAGTGTATTTTTGTCAATCCTAGCTAACCTAAGCCTAAAAGACTGTCAACTTGAGAGAGCTTTTTTCAATTTAGTAAAATAATACTCTACTTAAGTTATTGTTATAATTAACTAATTATTACACTGTCAAAAAAGACTACAGTTTACTGATGGACACTCTGACACCTCGAAGGTACAATTTAACCCGGTATTTTTGGTAGTATTTTTTCGAGGGGATATGTCCAAAAAGAAGCTTAAGCGACCCAAAAAATTGAAAGCCAAGAAAACGCCGGCTCGAAAAGCCTCCTTCAAGCTTTTGACGCCGAAGGTCGCTAAGTCTTTAGC
>CAZKUY010000018.1:2140-3533 GCA_964556135.1 uncultured Pseudomonadota bacterium | reverse complement strand
TTTGCGGGACGTCGCAGCCCCTGTGTGGGTTGTCCGCTGCCTCAAACTTGGGAGAGTCGGCAAACGAGTTCCTCTCGTTTGGAAAGATTTTCAGATGGACGCGAATATCAAGCGGTAGGTTTTCCCTTAAAAGGTAAACATGACGATCTAGACCTTAGCATCGTGCAATATCGAGATATTCGCGAAGAGCGTCATCTTCAAGCTCGCCTCATCCAATCCGAAAAAATGGCTGCAGTGGGTTTGCTCGCAGGGGGCATTGCGCACGAAATTAATAATCCGCTCAGTGGTATTCTTGCTTTTGCGCAATTAGCTCTCGCCCAAGTTCCTGAAGGGGGACAGCTTCACGAAGATATTAAGGAAATTGAAAGCTCCGCGCTGCGTTGCAAAAAAATCGTCGAAAATCTTTTAGAATTTTCAAGGCAGTCTTCCATTGAAGAGCGCGGCGATGTCGATTTGAATTTGACTTTAGAAAGGGTGCTGCCCCTCATGAAGTTGCAAGTGAAAGAGGCAGGAGTAACTTTAGAAGTGAAAATCGCCGAGGGCATACCCACTCTTTTGGCCAATGGAAACCAATTAGAGCAAGTCTTCTTGAACTTAACGAGTAATGCCTGCCATGCCTTGGAGCGCGGTGGAAAAATTCAAATCGTCGCTTACACCCAAGAACCAAGCTGGGTGGTCATCGATTTCATCGATAATGGGGTAGGGATTGAAAAGGAAATACTCCCAAAGATTTTCGATCCTTTTTTCACGACGAAAAAATCAGGCATGGGCACGGGCTTGGGTCTTTCGATTATCTATAATATAATTCAAGATCACGCAGGAAAAGTTGAAGTCTTAAGCGAAGAAAATCAGGGGACAATTTTTCGAATTTATTTACCGAGCAATGCTTTAAACATGGGGCGCACGATCGAGAGGGGAAGCCCATGAAACCAAGCATCTTAGTTGTAGACGACGAACAACAAATCCTCAAAGCGGTGCAACGCTACTTGAGTGAGAAGGGCTATGACGTGGTGACCAGCGATCATTACGAAGGAGCTCTGGGCGCGTTAAGCCGTCAGCCTTTTAATGTGGCATTGATCGATCTGAAACTGGGCGATCGCAGCGGCATTGATTTGATTGCTCAAATCAAAAAAGAACATCCTGAAACCCTGTGCATGATTTTCACGGGTTACGGCACGATTGATTCGGCCATTCAAGCGGTGAAGGCGGGAGCCTATCATTATATCACCAAGCCTTTTCGTCTAGAGGACTTGGAAACGCTCTTGTCGCAGGCTTTGGAAACACGTCGTGTCAAACGTGAAAATCAAATCTTGAAAAAAGAAGTTTCATCCAAATTTGCGATGAAGAGTTTGATCGGCGTATCGGATCCCATGAAAAGCGTTTACTCCTTAAT
>CAZKUY010000018.1:0-2040 GCA_964556135.1 uncultured Pseudomonadota bacterium | reverse complement strand
AAAAATTTAGAAAAAGCGATGAAGGAAAATTATTTCCGCGAAGATCTTTATTATCGTCTGCATGTCATTCCTGTTCGCTTGCCACCTTTGCGAGAGCGAATGGAAGACGTGCCTTTGCTCTTGAATTTTTTCATGAAGCGCTATGCGCAAGAAAATGGCCGCGACCTTCCGCATATTAATAATGAAGCAATGTTTGCTCTCTCTCATTACAGCTGGCCGGGAAACGTCCGCGAATTAGAAAACATGGTGGAGCGCCTCGTAATTTTAAAACATGAGGGTGATATCACGATGGCTGATTTGCCAGAGCGTTTCCATATTAGCAGCGATGAAGACCGCGGCACTTTTGTGCAAATTCCTGAAACAGGTTTGAGCTTTAAAGATGTGGTCGATGATTTTGAAAATCAGTTGATTTTGAAAGCTCTCGAGAAAACAGGCTGGAATAAAAATAAAGCCGCTCAGCTCTTGCAGCTGAACCGCACTACTCTGGTGGAGAAGATTAAGAAACGACAGTTGGAAAAAAGTTTGAATAGTTGATTGTGATGATCGTCTAAAAAAGATGGGAGAGTAACATGATATCGAGGGGCCTCGATTTGTTAATCGTCGATGACGAGCCAAGCGTGACAAAGATTTTTGAACGTTTGGCAAAGCAGGAAAAAATTTCTTTTGAGGTAGCGACCAATGGTTACGAAGCTTTGGACCGCCTTGGAAAGAGTGATGTGGGGGTCGTCATCCTCGACGTATGCATGCCGGGCCTCTCCGGATTTCAAGTGCTAGAGTTCATCCGCAAAAATTGTCCTGAAAGCGAAGTCATTGTTATGACTGGCAAAGCGAAAGTAGAAGATGCCGTCAAAGCTTTGAAAATGGGTGCCTTCGATTTTATCACCAAGCCTTTTGAAAATTTAGAAATTGTCCTTTCTTGCCTGAAGCAAGCCTTAGAAAAAGCGGAACTGAAACATAAAATTAAATCCTTAGAAAAAGGTAATTTATGTTTGGAAGGCTATGAAGGAATCTTAGGAAAATCAAAACCGATGCAGGCCGTATATGAAACTATCCAAAACGTGGGTGCCTCCGCTTCGTCTATTTTGATTTTAGGCGAATCCGGAACGGGAAAAGAATTAGTCGCTCGTGCCATTCATCAGGTGAGCGAACGCAAGAATAAAAATTTTGTGGTCATTAATTGCAGCGCTATTCCGGAAGGATTGATGGAAAGCGAGCTCTTCGGTCATGCCCGCGGATCCTTTACGGGCGCTACGCATGAAAAAATGGGACTTTTCGAAGAGGCCAATGGTGGTACTGTTTTTCTAGACGAAATTGGTGAAATCCCTTTGGCGATTCAAGTGAAGCTACTCAGAGTGTTGCAGGAAAGAGAAGTCCGCAGAGTGGGATCGACGGAACTCCGACATGTAGATGTCCGCATCATTTCTGCGACCCATCAAGATTTGACCGAATTGATTAAGAAAGGCTCATTTCGCGAAGATTTATATTATCGATTGAATGTCATCAGTATTTTGATGCCTCCCTTGCGAGATCGCAGCGAGGATATCCCTTTACTTGCCTATCATTTTTTAGAGAAGTTCAATCAAAAGATGGGTAAAAAAATCCAGGAAATTTCAGTCGATGCGATTCATATGCTGCAAAGTTACATGTGGTATGGAAACGTTCGCGAACTTGAGAATATTATCGAGCGCTGTGTCGTACTTTCAGAAGGAAGCCAGATTCAAGCGAAGGATCTGCCCGAAAAAGTCATTGCTAAGAATTTCTACCTGCCCAGTAACCAAGAAGAAGATCTAAGCCAATTTTCTTATCAAGATGCCAAAGAAAAGGCTTTAGAAGTATTCAATAAAAACTACCTCAATCATATTTTGAAAGTCTCTCAGGGTAATATCTCTCTTGCGAGTTTGAAAGCCGGCATGGATCGCAGCAACTTCAAAAAAATCATCCGTAAATACGATATCGACCTTTCAGGTTTTAAGGGAGATGAGAATGAAGCCAGCGCTGGTTAAAATCGTACTTTATGATGAAGGCAACGACGAATCTTCA
>CAZKUY010000017.1:0-34278 GCA_964556135.1 uncultured Pseudomonadota bacterium | reverse complement strand
GAAATTTACGAAGTCGTTCAAGAAATCAAAGAAGAATTGCGCAAAACTTTGCAACCCAAAGCCGTGTACCAGTTTTTCCATTCCCAATCTTCGGGCAATGACATTTTAATCCAAGATGCGCAGGAAAAAGAAATCACCCGTTTTCTCTTTCCGAGACAAAGAGAAAAAAATGGTTTGAGTTTATCCGATTATGTTTCTCCACAAGGCAAAGACAACATTTGCTTGTTTGTGGTGAGCTCCGGCGAAGGCATTCGCGAACGATCCGAAGAATTAAAAGCCAAGGGAGAATATTTAAAATCCCACGCCTTGGCGGCTCTCGCACTTGAAAGCGCAGAAGCATACGCCGAATATCTGCATTCCCGCATCCGCAATATGTGGGGATTCCCCGATGGACCCGACACCACCATGATGGAACGCTTCCAAGCCAAATACCGCGGCAAACGCTATTCACCCGGCTATCCTGCTTGTCCAAATTTAGAAGACCAAAAAATCATCTTTGATTTACTGAAACCCGAAGACATCGGTGTCGAACTCACCGAAGGTTTCATGATGGAGCCCGAAGCTTCGGTTTCCGCCATCGTGTTTCATCATCCGCAGGCGACTTATTTTGGGGTGGGAGAATAAATGGGCGAATTTATCTATTGAACGGCGGAGATCCAGAATGGCCTGGTAACCGCGAGGATATTATCATCGTTTTAGAACCCACGGGAGATGAAGAGGAAATCTTCCGAGTGCCTTCTCCACTTTCCGAACGCTTACCAGAATAAAAAAAACACTATTGTGGTTTTATAAATCGATGACTTCTATCGTGATGTCCAGGGCATCGCTTTTGAAAAGATGGCTGGCATAGTCTAAGGCATAAAAATGCAGCGATGTGGCAGTGACAAAATTGAGGCCCACCTTAAAATCATAGAGAAAGAAAGCAGGATTAATCATATCGCGTCGCACTTCCCAATGGCCTGTTCCCAAATGACGTTTTAAAGAAGTCACTCCCGAAAGAATATTATATTTATAAAGATCTGTACCTAAAGCTGAAATCACATCGTAGCTGTCTAAATGATCTACGGTATTGTAATTTGATCCTGCGCTAAACATTTGTTTGATTCGAACTTGGCCGTTGTTATCCACGACATAAAGAAAATAATCGTGATACCCCCAAGCATTGGACTGATAGCCAATCGTGAAATCTTTCGAATTGGCGAGCGTGACAATTTCTCCAGTGGGGTACAAACTTCCGCCCAGGGCTTCAGAAGTATAGAGAATGGTCGTCGTGGCAGTGTCCCACAACCACAAATAACTGGCCGTGCAAGTAATTTGCTTTATGGAGGCTGGAACATTCCGAACAAAAGTCCAGTAGCCATCATTGCCTGATTTTTTATTAATGTAGAGGCCACGAACACCCTCATGCTCTTTGTTTAGAGCCCACAAAGTGCCATCGATCGTGCTTGGACCCGAAACGTATTCACCACAATTCGCAATTTTTTCGGCATCCCAAGGATAAGCGCGTTGCTGGTAATTAAGGGTGACTGCTTCAGAGACCGAAGGGTTGAAGCAGCTGAATAAAAGGAAAGAAAAAAAGCTAAGTAATGTGGCACGTAATTTCATTGAATCCCCTCTATTTATGAATGAAGCGTGCCCTCATTAACGAAGTGAGGGTGTTAAACCACTTGAAAAAAGCTTGCAATACTTTTCCCATTTTTTCATCCTGATTCATAATCTCACTTTGCTTTCTCTTTTCTCTATATTAGTAATGAGATATGAAAAAAATCCTCTTTGTTTTTTTACCTCTCTTGTTGGTGACAGCTTGCAAAAAGACGGAAGCCCCCACTCCTCCCCCTTCCGCTTCCATCACCATCACCGCTGAAACTCAAAGCTCCGAAAAAAAGGAAGCTCCACATCTCGAAATAAAAGCGGAACTCCACACGGAATCCAGACCAGAATCTAAAGGTCATTGGGATAAAGCGGGTCATGAAATTAAAGAAGGCTTCAAAGAAACCGGCCACGACATTAAAAAAGGCTCTGAGAAGGCCGGCAGTGAAATGGAAAAAGGATTTAAAAAAGCGGGCTCTTCCATTAAGAATGCATTTGATTGATTATTTTTTTAAGGAGAATTCATGCAGATTCGCAAACTCGTTTTTGTAGCGCTCGCTGTTCTTTTCTTCACTTCCAACCTCAGAGCGCAAGAAGCACAAAGCAAGGTCCAGCAAATTATTGATTTGCTTCTTCAAGGTAATGCCAATTTTGTGAAGGGAAAAACCACTCATCCTAATCTCAGCTCTGAGCGGCGCAAACTTTTAGTGAGCGGACAAGACCCCATTGCAGTGCTCGTGAGTTGCTCGGATTCTCGCGTCCCCCCGGAGATTGTTTTTGATCGAGGACTCGGAGATCTTTTTGTCATCCGTTCAGCCGGAAATACCGTCGATAAGTTGGGATTGGGAAGCATCGAGTATGCGGTCGCCATTCTCAATGCACCTCTCGTGATCGTGATGGGCCATGAATATTGCGGCGCTGTATCTGCAGCCGAAAGCGGTAAACCTCTTCCTGGCCACATCGCCGACGTCGCGAAAAGTATTGGTCCTGCATTGCCAGAAAATGCCTGCTCCATGAAAAATAAACTCGACTGTGGAATTTTAGGAAACGTAGACGCCGTGGTGAATCAAATTCAAAATTCAGAACCTATTCTAGCCCCTCTCGTAAAAAGCGGAAAACTGCGAGTCATCGGTGCTTATTATGATTTTGAAACCGGCAAAGTAACTCTAGAGAACTAATTAAATCTATTATTCGGAAAGCTGATACAGGCGATTATCTTCCACTCTATAATAGAGCGGGGCCACCTGCACACCTGGAAAGCGTTGCTGTAAACGAGTCGCTTCGGATGAAATAAATTGCGCTGCGTTACCCACATCGCGTTGGTGGAAATTATTTAGAAAATATTGTTCTGCGCGCGTACGACTCCAACCCGCATTTTGAACCAAGCCGTCTATAAAAACATCTTTCCTGGTCGCCAAATTTTCCATCGCGCATTGAGAATGACCCATCAGCGCAATATTTCTGATTCCCGCCACCGCAATAGCCACAGCCATATCAAATGTGGTTTCACGGGTATCCGCGCCGGCTCTTCGAACAACATAGGCAAATCGCTCAGGTATTCTTAAGCTGTTCCGATAATCCATACACATTCCCACCAGCAAGGCTGCTTGTGCATAAGGGTCGTGTGGGCGACTCAAATTATGATACTCCAGCAAGCGTCCTATGGGAGTATCTCGATAGGCGGGCAAAATATCTTCAGGGCTATTCACGGGAAGCAAGCGTGGAGTCGCTAAGGTTTTAGTTGCATGCATCGCCGGCACAATGACATTCAAGCCCCCAGTTCGATGCCCATTCATCTTCGAATGCAAAAATATTTGCACGCCACATTCTAAATTTCTTTCATAAATTTCAAAACGATGTGCAGACGCTAAGGCAAAAAGTTTTTGGCCTGCGAATTGCGCGAAACCCATGGCTTCTGCGTTTACCCATTGCTCAACAAGAGAAGCTTGCGGTTTATCAGCAAATCCCCAGCGCGCCTGAAGCTGTCGGATTCCCACCAACACAGAAGATTGAACAGCATGGGTCAAAAAAACGGACTGACCCCGTAAGCTGCGGCCCATAACTTTAAAAGTCAAAAAGTCTGCAAAGTTTTGAAGCCATGAAGAATCAAAGAGATTTTGTTGAGGAAATCTACCTGCCCACCCTTCAAATAAATGATGGCTGGCACGATAGGCCGTGACTTCTGCGCCTAGCGCCGCCAAATAAGAAATTCCATTTAAACTGCGGAATGCTGTGCCCGCACGCAAAAGACGAAAGGCGCTACAACCGACGCTCATTGCCATGACGTTTCCAAAATTCGCAGACTCCCGAGTGACAGCTTGAGTCATAGCATCGAGACTCAGCTGAGCCTGACTTAATGAACCGGCATTGGAGACAAAATTTCTCGCTAAGAGGGCGCTTCTCATTAAAAAACTCATAAATAAAAGATTTTAGGTCTTTTCGACAAGAGCGCTGGAAGGTTGTGAAATATTAGGATTATTCTGGCAGCAGATAAAGTCGGTTGTCTTCCACTTTATAGATGAGTGGTGCTACCAAGATTTTAGGATAACGGTGGCGCAAACGGTAGGCTTCATTCAAAGTAAAATCCACAGGATTTCCAATCTCAAAGAAAGAAGAGTATGCCAGAAAATGCTCTTCCGCGACTTCTCTTGTCCAACCCGCATCTTGAATCATCCCCTTAATAAAATCTTCTTTTTTTGCATTCAGGCCCGCCATGCCGCACTGAGTATGGCCAATCAAAGCAATGGATTTTATGCCGCCAATGGAAATTGCAAAGGAAACCTGAAAATCGCTATAACGCAAATTCGCGCCGCCGGTACGCATGATGAAGGAGAAATTATCGGGAATACGTAAAGACTTGCGGTTGTCCATGCACATGCCAATGAATAATTCAGCGCTTTGATAAACATCGAAAGGACGTCCCAAATTATGGTATTCAAGCAAACGCCCAATAGGGGTATCTTGATATTGGGGATAGATATCTTCTTTTTTGTCTACCGGCACTACACGTTGCATTTTAGGCCTTTACTAAGCCGATCATTAATTTTCATACTCATGAATCGGCTAGTACTATTAAAAACGTTAGTTTTTAATAAGTATTTTTTTCTTTAAAACTTCCTGTCGCATTTTTAATTTATACTTCAGCATTTGGTCCAAAATCTTTTCGGAATCTTTCGCGTGACCCGCACCCAAAATTTGCGCTGCCAGAATTCCTGCATTCCACGCATTGCCAATGGCCACGGTTGCAACCGGAACGCCGCGAGGCATTTGCACAATAGAAAGCAAGGCGTCTTGTCCTTCCATGTGGCCCATCGGAACGGGCACACCGATCACCGGCAATTCCGTATGGGCGGCTACCATTCCTGGTAAATGCGCAGCGCCACCCGCACCAGCAATAATGACACGAATTCCTTTTTTGCGCGCATTTTCTGCAAATACGGCTAATTCTTTAGGAGTGCGGTGCGCCGAAACCACTCCGATTTCGAAGGGAATTTTAAATTCTTTTAAAGCCTCTGCCGCTTTTTTCATGACTGGCAAATCCGAGTCAGAACCCATCACGATGGCTACCAATGCTTTGGAATTTGATTTCTTCATATTCCGCTTTTGAGGCCTTTCATCCAAGTTTGATCGAAAATTTCCATTCGAGAGAGCTTGCGTTGGAATTCTTCTAAACTGTCGGCTACTAAATTCAAATGTCCCAGTTTTCTTCGAGGGCGAATTTCACTTTTTTCATACCAATGCAAAGCGATGTCATTACTAACTTGAGGCAAGGAATGAATGCCATCTTTTTTTGACAGCCCTTCAGGACCCAATAAATTCAGCATCGCAAAATAAGGAGTGGTTTTTGTATCCCCTAATGGCAAGTCGAGTAAGGCTCTCCAATGATTTTCAAACTGAGAACATTCGCAGGCGTCTTGGGTGTAATGGCCTGAATTATGAACACGCGGAGCCGCTTCATTGATGAGAAGTTCACCCGTCTTCGTATAAAAAAGTTCCAAGGCAAAGCTACCCACCAAATCCAAGTTTTCAGCAAGCTGACGCGCCATCGCTGCGGCCTTTTGCTCTAACTCAAGGAGAAGTCCAAAGTTCGTCGCGGGTCCCCAAACTTTTTTGCAAATTCCATTTTCTTGTTTCGAAAAAACTAAAGGATAATGTTTAAATTCTCCACTGACTGATCTCACCGCGACAATCGCAAGTTCATGTTCAAATGGCACTTTATCTTCTGCATAAACCAAGGCTGATTTACGCTGACCTTCTTCTATGAATTTTTTCAGATCGCCGACATTTACCTGAGCTGGGGAGGAAACAATAAAGACGCCCTTCCCATCGTAGCCCATGCGGCTCCACTTCAAAACCAATCCTGTAGGATGTCGATTAAGAAGAGCCTTCAGAT
Organism: uncultured Pseudomonadota bacterium; assembly: GCA_964556135.1. Taxonomy (GTDB): domain Bacteria; phylum UBA10199; class UBA10199; order JADFYH01; family JADFYH01; genus CAYPXN01. Next base: position 28,295 of record CAZKUY010000017.1, on the reverse strand, counting down.
TTTCATCACTCACTTCCTTAAGCACTTCATAAGAAGCTTGCGGTAAATGAAGTAATTCAAATATTTTTTTTTGAGAAAATTTATCTTGGAGTTTTTGTAGAGTTTCAAGACGCGGAAGATATTTTATGTTCAAACTTTGAGCGGCTTTTCCCAAAAGACTTACATCTAAAAATTCGTTCTCAAAAGCGACGAGCTCAAGATCCTTTAAAAAATCTTGCAGTTTTTGAGTCTCTTCAATTTTACCGATAGTAATATCTGACGCGATTCGCGCGGCGGGAGCATCTTGACTGCTTGCGAATATTTTTGGCTTTAAAGCCAAAGAATTAGCGCCTTCAATCAGCATCCGGGCCAATTGACCTTCACCCAGAATGCCGATGCTATTTTGTTTTTTTTCGCTCATACGTGTCTCGCCCTAAAGATGCCAAAAGCGCTGGAGTATCCGTGCAAATAGGTTTTGCCATGCACAGGACCAATTTCACCATTTCCGAAAAACCCTCCCAGCGGGATGGCTCCCACATGTTTCAAAAACAACTCGCTATCATGATTGGGTTTTCCATAGAGGTGAAATCCTCGACCCATACAGGAAAACAATAAGGCGCCTTGGTTATGAACCGTGCCTACATCCTCTACGTAATCTTCGAGCATTATTTCTAAATCGTGTGCCGAAGTTTCTGCATCTCTCACATGGAATTGTAGCACTTGACCTTTTTTCGGAAGCGCACCGATCGCTAACCCTCCGCCTTCAGGATTCACACCAATAATATTACGGATAAGGAAATCACCTTTTTGATAAACTTCTTGTCCTTCGTGCATCCCTAAACCCACGAAGAGCGCTGTCTTGAATAAATGTTGATCTTCGTGGGAAAGATCTTCGTAAACTTTTTTAAGCACGTCAAAAGGCGCTTTCCCATCGATGCTTTCAATTTGATTGCCGGCACATTCGGTCACAGTCATGGTTTGGGCAATAGGCTTGCAACCTTGCGCGACCAATGCATCCACCACAATATTTCCTGAGAGAGCAATCCCTACCATGCCTTCGCGGTGAACTTTATCATTGAGGAACAAAACGTTAGAGCCCGCTTCTTGCCCTCCGCTCGCGACTCCACCCAATTTTTTACTCCAAGGAAAAGCGAAATCGAGACCTGAAAGTAAAATAGGTAAATCGAAACTGAAAGGCTCTGGAAGCAAGATGAAATTTGGATTTTCTGAAAATGAAACTCCCATGAGTCTTTCCCAAATCTTTCGATCCGATTTCAAGGTGGGCAAAGCATCATTTTTAAAATGGATGGGAGTGACCTTCACGTCCGGCAAAATCGCCGCTGTGATGGCCAGCGAAGTGCGACGTTCGATTTCTTCCCCTTTTCCAATCACCCCTCCTCCCGAACATCCGATGAGACAATTGGGAGATAAAGCTTCTGCAATCCAAATGGGGAGTTTATCCCAATGCGAATGATGCTGAGGGGAGACAAAAACAAACACAATATCGGGACTTTGTTTTCCTAATTTTTTTTTGATTTCCGCGCAGGCTGTTTGCGTCGCTGTTTTTAAATCTTCATCTTCCGAGATTGAGGAGGCCCATTTCATAATTTTTTAAGAATATCTTCGACACTCAATGAGGTTGAAATTTCCAGATCGAGAGTGAGTCGAGATCGTGGATCTTCATGACGCGAAATTTTTATCGCAGAATCTCCAAAGATTCCAGGAAGAATTTTTTCAAGTTCGGATTCCAAAATTCTTCCATTTACCTCTGTGTTCGCTGCCAAGAGCCGATCATTTACAATAATTTGCAGATGACCGGGCTTGAATTTAAGTTTTCCTTTTACACTCGCTTCATCTTGTAAGCGTTTTGCGTGACTAAAAGCCCAGCGAAACAGTCTTGTTAATTTTTCAGTGTTATCGCCTTCTTCTTTTACTTTTCGATTGTAGAGCAGGCCTAATTTGCCTTCCACTTCATCCATGCTCACATTGGCGTGATGACCAATCAGCATCACTCCAGGGCCCTCAGGCACATGAGCGTAGTCAGCGACATCCAGCAGCATTTCTTCGGATACTTTTTTTTGAATCCATTGATGGAAAATAGGAATGTAGCTTTCCATTGGAATTTCTTCCGCGGATTTTTCAGTAAAGATTTTCAAATTCAAGTGTTGGAGATTCATAAATTCTTTCTATATCACCGCCGGCTGTTTCTGTTGGACAAGACGGATATAGCAACTATGCGCCGCTTCAATGAAAAGAGTCGCTTCTTCTACGAATTGATGTGCGCTTTCTAAAGTTTGAGGGCTTCCCACTTTCTTTTGCGCCATGAAAAAATACTGCGCAAATTTTCCGCCTGCAAAAGGATCGAAAAAAAGTTGAGTATCGTAAAATCGCTTTCTAAAATCTTCGACGATTTCATCATTTAAAGTGGGCACGTCCATAGTGTAATGCTTGATCAGACCTTTCGCGGCTTGAATCATCGAATCGTAAGCTTTTTGACTCGCGGCTTGTGCTTCACTTTTTTCCAACAACAATTGCGCTTCAAACACTTGGCGTTCCGCTGAAGTCAAATCGAATTCAACAAGGGAGACAACTTCGCCTGCGCATTCGCCCACGCCGATATCGCCCGTGGTGTATTCGCGAGGATCACCCCAATCGGTGTAGAATGAGGCATCTTCTTCGTGAGTGGGAATTTTGGTGAGGTCTTCAAGGGTTTTCTTGATTTCCACTTTTCCGATGCGTTGCACGAAATCTTTAAATTTTTCATTCTTGCTACGATCACTCACATAACGGCCTGTAAGCCGCGTGACTACAGCAGGGATGTGTTTGGAAGCAATAGGCCCCACGGGCAAGCCGTAAGAGCCGCCGTTATTTTCCCATTGGCCACCCAGCACCACTTGAAAATGTGGCACCATGTAGCCACCAATTTTTCGACTCACGCCGTAAAAACCCAAATCCGAAATGTGATGCTGACCGCAGGAATTGAAACAACCACTCACTTTGATGTGCAGACTTTGCACCGCTTCATCCATGAGATGCGCTTGCGTCGCTAACTGAGTTCTCAACTCACCGGCCAAGCCGCGCGAAGCGGAAATTCCTAATTTACAAGTATCGGTGCCGGGGCATGAAACGATATCCAGAATAGTACCGGCGCCCGCTTCCGCCAGTTTCGCTTTTTGAAGATCCGCAAATAAAGCAGGAAGATCTTCGTCCGAAATCCAACGAATTAAAATATTTTGTTCTACCGTGGTGCGTACGGTTTCATGCGTATATTTTCTAGCAATATCTGCCAAAGCTCGGAGTTGATCTGCCGTGGCATCTCCCAAAGGCAAGGCGACGGTGATGGCTTTGTAGCCCTCTTGTTTTTGGTTATAGACATTGGTTTTGTACCACTTCTTGAATTCTTCGGATTGAGCATCGAGATCAAGTTTTGAAGAAGGCTTCAAAGGGGTTTCAAAATCTTTACGGGTTTTGCTGATGTATTCTTCCCAACGTGGATCGTTCTTTAGAATCGCACGCTCTTTTAAAACTTCTTCTTTAAATTTATCAATACCCCAATCCTTCACCAAAAATTTCATCCGGGCACGGCCACGATCTTTCTTTTCGCCGTATCGACCGAAAATGCGACAAACCGCTTGCGCGACTGGAAGCATTTCTTCTTCGGGCAAAAATTCGTCGAAGAGTTTTGCATTTTGCGGCACGGAACCTAAGCCGCCGCCGACATAAAATTTGAAGCCGCGCTTTTGCACGCCATTTTCCATGCGGACTTGGGCGATGTAGCCAAGATCATGGATATTCACGAGACCACAGGCATTTTGCTCACAACCCGAAAAAGCAACTTTGACTTTACGGCCGAAGTCTTGAGCATCGGGATGGCCTAACAAAAAGAAAGTGAGGGCATCAGCATAAGGACTGACATCGAAAGAAGCATCCGAACAAATCCCCGCATAAGGGCAACCGGTCACGTTTCGAACCGAATTTCCGCAAGCTTCGCGGGAAGTGATGCCCACTGCGGCCAAACGACGCATGATATCCGGGCAATCTTCGATATGAATGAAATGTAATTGAAAATCTTGGCGAGTGGTCACATGACCAATATTATCGGAATATTCTTCAGCGAGCTCCGCCATCACTTCGAGTTGGCGAGCATTCATGCCGCCGTAAGGAATTTTGACACGCAGCATGCCGGGGGCATCCCAAAAAGTATGGGGGCCTTTCGTCAAATCTCCCGCGGGGAATTCAAGTTTTTGGGTTTGGGTGCCGTCGTGACGTTGACCGTTATCATAACGCTGACCGTAAGCCCCTCGTCGAAGCCGGGTTTCCGCGAAGATGCGATCTTCCATTTTTCCAGACTTTTTCAGCTCGATTTCATTCTCGAATTGATCGATTTCCGTGGCCCAAGCCGGAGGCATTTGGGAAATCAGCTTATCGCGCCAATGTTTGTTCGATGCTTTCATAGAATCCTTTGCTTTTTAATGATCCAAACGAGGGGAAGACCCCTTATTCCAAAGCTTTAATGAAGATGCAAGGGTCAATATTTTAGACTGATTAGTGCTTTAACGCGCCTCAATCACCGCTAAAGTGCAGCGAGAAACACACAATAATCTTTGCTGTTCATCCCGAATCTTAATTTCCCAAACTTGGGAACTTTTTCCTTGGTGGATGCACTCTGCGATGGCTCTCACCTTTCCCGATTTCACGGATCTTAAGTGATTCGCATTGATTTCTTGACCGACCACCACTTTTCCCTCGTCCGCGACCAAAAACCAACCACCCATGCTGGCGGCAGTTTCCGCTAAAGCCACCGATGCGCCGCCATGCAACAATCCCATCGGCTGATGAGTTCGATGGTCGACGGGCATGTCTAGCACCACTCGACCTTTTTCGAATTCAATCAACTCCATACCCAAAGCTTCGGCCATGGTGTTTTTAAAAGCGTCTGCGCTAAAAGTGCTCATCTTTATTCCTTCCAATTGAAATGAATATCTTGCTCAATCTCCGGATGAAGTGACTCGTGCACAGGGCAAGTCATCGCCGCGCGTTCCAGCATTTTACGTTCGCGCTCTTCGATTTTTGCGCTCATCTGAAAATGCACTTCAATTTTTCCAATACGGCGCACGGGCTCTTGCACCATGTGCTTCACGACTTTCACCGTGCTGCCCTTCAAATCAATCTTATGCCGTTCGGCAACAATTCCCATGATGGTCATCATGCAAGATCCCAAAGCGGTGCAGACCAAATCTGTGGGGGAAAAGCTTTCGCCCTTACCTTGATTGTCGACGGGAGCATCGGTCACCAGAGTTTTTCCGGAGGGACCATGCGTCGCCTTAACCCTTAAATCCCCTTCATAAATCAAATCGATTTGAACCATAAAAACTCCTTATCTTAATCCCCCCTCTTAAGATAAGAGGGGGTGAGGGGGCGTTATGACCAGACTTCACTCATGGCATAACTCCTCCCAACCTCCTCTTACCTTAAGAGGAGGAGAAAGAAAATTATGAAAACTCTTTATCAAGGTAAATACTTAAACTTCATCCAAGAAGAGCGTTGGGAATATGTGAAGCGCAATAACTGCACGGGCATCATCTCGGTTTTTTCGATGACGGAGGACGGCACTTTAATTTTCACCGAACAATACCGCGTGCCGGTAAAAAAATGGGTGATCGAATTTCCAGCAGGGCTCGTCGGAGACAATGAAGGCAGCTCTCAAGAAGAGCTCATCGAAGCTGCGCAACGCGAGCTCGAAGAAGAAGTGGGTTACCGGGCTGACGAATTGATCGAAGTCTTTGAAGGGCCACCCTCCGCGGGTTTGAGCGGCGAGACTATTCATTTTTACATTGCAAAAGGTTTAAAAAAAGTCGGCGCTGGCGGGGGTGATGAAAGCGAACAAATCCGAGTGTTTGAAGTGCCTCTCGCTCAAATTGATGATTTCTTGGCTGCGAAAATCAAAGCGGGAATTCTCATTGACCCTAAATTTTATGCGGGTTTGTATTTCCTCACAAAGTTTTCATCCTAATCCATCCACTTCCCTCATGTTTAAAATGAAAAGTTTTAGGATGAAAAATTTCTGCTAAAATTTCTAGAGACTCCACCAAACGCGGACCCGGGCGATTGAAAAATTGATTTCCGTCTGCGATGTAGACTTGATTCTCTTTCACCGCTTTCAACTCTTTCCAATCCGGACGATTCGTTAAGGCAGGCATTTCTTTCAAGGTGCGCGCAATATCAAAACCGCAGGGCGCCACCACAATAATATCAGGATTGGATTTCTTCAATTCTTCCCAAGTCATCCAGGGAGAATGCTTTCCCGCTTCGCCAAATAAATTAATACCGCCCGCTTTTTCAACGAGGGTGGGCATCCAATTGCCGCAGCTCATTAAGGGATCCACCCATTCAATGAAGGCTACTCGGGGTTTTTGCAGGGGCGACGCATGCGTCGCCCCTACCTGTTCTTCAATCGCTCGAATTCTTCCATGCAATTTATGGATGAGTTGCTCACCGCTATCGGGATCGCCCAGGGCATCCGCCACGCGTTGAATATCTTTCCATAAATCATCTAAAGTATTGGTATTGAGCGAAACGATTTCAGGCCGAGAATCGATGAGTTGGCAGGTTGCGTCCATCACATCTTTTTCGCTCACCGCGCAAACGACGCATTGAATTTGAGTGAGGATAATGTCCGGCTTCAAGGCATTGAGCTGGTCGGCAAAAACTCGGTAAACCGATAAGCCTTCCTGCAAAATCTCTTTCACTTTTTGGTCGATTTCGTAGCTTTTGCCTTCGACATCGAGTTTTGCCTCCGTGCAAAGCGGAAGCTCTTTCACCCAGGCAGGATAATCGCATTCATGGGACCGACCCACCAAACGCTCGCCTAAACCCAAGGCACAGACGATTTCGGTGCTACTGGCAATGAGGGAAACGACTTTTTTGTCTTTCATAAACGGCTCCTCCGCTCTCGACTAGGATCTGGGTTCTTGAGGGCTCCAGGTCTTTAACTGCAGGGCATGCACTTCTTTACCGAATAAATCCTTCAGGCTGTCTTTCACCAGACGATGACGATCCAGCAGGCTTTTCCCCTCGAACAACTCGGACACAATCTCTACTTTGAAATGACCCGCGCCGCCCTGAGCTCCCGCATGGCCTCGGTGTCTCGCGCTATCATCGAAAATCTCTAAATGGAGGGGCTTCAGTTGGTTTTTGAGGATTTCTTCAATTTTCTGCATAGTTTCTGTTCGCATTATTTTCACCTTAAAGCCTGGATAGGCATTGACTGTTTTCCATAATGTTCTAAATACCTTCCTTATGCAAATCGTCAAAGAAAAGAAAAGCCCCGCCTCTGAAACCTCTGAATGGAGCATCGAGAAATCGCTGCAACATTATAATATAGAAAATTGGGGTTCGGGTTATTTCTCCGTAAACGAAAAAGGCCACCTGAGTATTTTTCCCTACGGTAAAAGTGGATCCATGAATAATCAGCCCCAAGGGGGCGTTGAGGGGGAGGCTCCACGGGCTTTGCCTGTGGAGGGGGCGACGCAAGCCCCTGTAATCGACATTATGGATGTCATCGAAGACATCCGCGAAAAAAACATCGGCTTTCCCTGCATCATACGTTTTCAAGACATTTTACGTTCACGCGTTGTCTCTTTGAATGAAGCCTTTAAAAAATCCGTCCAAGATCATAACTATTCCGGAAAATATTTCGGCGTTTATCCGATTAAGGTCAATCAAATGCGCGAAGTCGTCGAAGAAATTTTAGACGCCGGCGCCCCTTATCATTATGGACTGGAAGCCGGCTCGAAAGGTGAGCTCATCACGGTGCTCGCGCTGAACACCGATCCTGAAGCCATCACCATTTGTAATGGTTACAAAGACGAAGCTTATTTGAAACTCGCGATGATGGGCCGAAAGCTCGGTCGCAAAATTATTGTCGTGATTGAAAAACTTTCTGAATTGCCAGAACTTCTCCGCATTGCCGATCAAATGAGCGTGGTTCCTTACATTGGATTTCGTGCCAAGCTTTCGACCAAAGGCACCGGAAAATGGGAAAGCAGCGGCGGAGATTTCGCGAAGTTCGGCCTCAGCACTCCTGAAATTATTAAAGCTCTGCAAATTTTGAAAGACGCCGGCAAAGAAGATTGTCTGAAGTTATTCCACTTTCACTTAGGCAGCCAACTCACCGACATCAGCACCGTGAAAGACGCTGTCACCGAAGGCACCCGCATTTATGCCAAAATGCGCAAGATGGGTTTTAATCTAGAATATTTCGATATCGGTGGCGGATTGGGAATCGATTACGATGGGTCACGCACCACCAGTGATTCGTCCATGAATTACACTTTAGAAGAATATGTGGACGACGTCGTTTCCTATGTTCAGCAAATTTGCCAAGATGAGAAAGTGCCTGAACCTAACATCATCAGCGAATCCGGCCGCGCGATCACCGCGCATCATTCCTGCATCATCATTCCCGTCTTCGGAAATAATGAAATCGCACCTCACACTGGACCTACTTTAGAAAAAAATGAAAAGACGAAAGAAGCGGAAATCGTCCGCAAGTTGCGCAAAATTGTCAGCGGTCTCACCGCGAAAAACATGCTGCAATCTTACCACAACGCCGTCACCAAAAAAGAAGACGCGCTCTCCATGTTCAAATTGGGAATTTTAGATTTGGAAGATCGTGCCAAAGTTGAAAGTTTATTTTGGCAATTGTGCCGATCGATTATTCAACTCACGAAAAATATGGAACATGTTCCTGAAGATGTGAGCCATCTCCCTAATTTACTTGCAGATCAATATTTAGCGAATTTCAGTTTATTTCAAACTGCACCGGATAACTGGGCCTTCGATCAACTTTTTCCCATCGTTCCTTTGCATCGTTTGGAAGAAGCCCCCACGCGTGCAGCCACTATTGTCGATATCACTTGTGATTCCGACGGAGAAATCGATCGATTCATCGATTTGATGGATGTCAGTGAAACGCTTCACTTGCATGAATTAAAACCCAATCAACCTTATTACATCGGCATGTTTTTGTTGGGCAGCTATCAAGACATCATGGGCGACATGCACAATCTTTTCGGTCGCGTGAATGAAGTCCACGTATTTTGTGACGACGAAGATCCCGAAGATTTCTATCTCGAAGAAATCATCAAAGGCGATACCATCGAACAAGTGCTCTCTCGCTTGCAATATGCGCCCACTGAGCTCATCCGCAAACTTAAGATTCAACTCGACCAACAAGTCAAAGAAGGCCACATCAAACCCAAAGAAGGCGTCAGCCTCATCGATTTCTACGAAGAAATTATTTACGGTTATACTTATCTTTCTGGGGTTCAGGAGAATGGTCAGAAGATGGATTGATCCCGGTCATAATAAACCAAAGATTTCAGGGAATGGAAAATTACCGGTAGATCCATCTCAAACTCTATTTCTTGTAAATTCATGTCTGCAATAGCTTGACGAACATCGGGCACGTTACCTTGTTCGAGTCGATCTGAAGAAATAAGAAGAGATTGATAGTGTTCTCGAACGCCAATTTGCTTAAATCCTTCCGCCACCTGCCTCACAAATTGGGTCATGTTCACTCGTAAATTTCGGCGTGGGGCAAAGGCGATATGTAAAACTTCAGGAGCATCAGTGGTGTCTCCAGCCCTTCTGGAACTTTGAATGTAAATCATCCCCATCCACTGCCCATCGACAATGACACGCGCAGTTTGAAAATTTTCTTTTTGGAGCAAGTAGATCTTACTCTTATTACAATCATCTCCTAGGAAACCGAAGGCTGCATCTAATCTTTCTTTGATGGGTAAAATTCTTACATGATGAACTTGAAGTGCAGCACGCGCTCTTTCTTCATTCAACTGATCGACTCGAGCTTGCATGGCATTTTTTAAAGCGACAAAAGTGGGCACTTCCGAGGGATGCACATGCTGAGGACCCTCTGAATACAGCTCATGCAAGGCTTCAAAGGCTCTTTCTAAAATAACGGAAGGCATTCCCTCTTCGTTGGTATTTCCCTCGATTTTTTGGTATTCAGAAACGGCCTTACGAAGTTTAGCCAACTGTGTGGGACGTTGATGCAGATATCCGCTTAAAAATAAAACATGACTATCGCCTCTCCTCTGAGCATCCGCGCCAACATTCGCAGATAAAATTTCATGTAAGCCTTGCACCACTTCCAAAAGTTTTGTCTCGTCTTGCAAGCGTTCTTCCAGCCAAGTTCGCTGCTGTGTCAAATCCGTTGTAGGATCAGCAATTTCAAAAGTCCTGATTGCGAACTCGCGAATCTCTCGACGGGCGCTGCCACGATTCGTTGTCAAGATGCGCAAAACGCGCCTTCGAACTTCGGATAAATCCACCGCGCAAGCCACGGGTTCTAGGATTACATCGATCTGGCCTTTATCGAGAATGCGATGCGCTGACACCGCGCCTTGAACTTCAAATTCAAAGGCATGTTCTCGCCCCAAAAAAGCCTTCGGTAAGGCTTGCTGCATGATGGTTTCAAACCAGCTATTATAAAAAAGTTGGGTGTGCCCTAAAGCCGCGAAGGCAAGCTTGGGCGAAACGACGGATCCCGCACAGCCTTCAATATAAGGAAGGCGTCGACGATTGATTTCTTCCACCCGACGAAGCGTGATGACCGGATCTTGATCCATCCTGTCCAACAAATCGGGAGTATGGGGATGAAGATTTGCCCTGACGCAATACGAGAGATTTAAAAAAGTCCTCTCCTCGCGGTTGGATTTTGCGGAATGAATGGCATAATGGCGCAAATCTTGCGCGCGCATTCCCATGCAAATACCTCCTAAAAGGATGGGTAGCTCAACAGCACTGGTTTGTCCCTGAGTGTACAAAGCCAGTAATTGAAATCTTTCGCGTTGATTTAAATGAACGGACATGATGTCGAGGCAAGCGGGTAAATTTTCGACCACTCCGCTATAAGCGACCATCGACTTAAAGAAAACCAGGCGTTCCACGGGAGGTAAATAGCGAAAAATATGCGCCACACTTTCAAAAGCATCTGGATGGTTGTCCATAGCATACTTCATCATGAGGTGTGCCCGTGTCATCCGAGCAGAAATTTCCATACGGGGCATTAAACGGCGATACAAAAAAATACCCCGACTACGTTCGACAGGATTAAAGCTCCTTGCCATCTCATCGGCGAGATCCAAAAATTCTCCGCAAGCTTGTGCAGGCAATGTTTCGATGAAAGCTCTCACTATATTTGAAAAACTGTCTAATTTTGGAGCCTTAGAATAAATCTTAGAAGCGTCGCGTCCTACTTCTAATCGCTCATCCGGATTTAAATTCGCGGCAAGCTCTTCCGCATATCGGAGAAATGGATTTGCAAACCCACGATCATAATAATGAATTATTTCCATTGCACAGCGATAGCGCAGGGTTTTTTCTAGATATCGAATTTTCTTCCTCAAAAAATATTCCGCGCAAACAGCTGAGGTGTGTTCACGACTTCCCAGCCAAAAAAGCATCTTCTCTACCGCATCATTGCGCGCCACCTCAGGAAGCTCTTCCATCATGTCTCCGACCGTGGTGATATATAATTTTCCCCCCACCGTTCCCATGATGGGAATGAGCGCTTCACAACGATCCCGCCTTCGCGCATCACGCAGGTTCACCCAACTCGTACAAGTTTCTTGCCAAAAGGAGACCCGATCATTTTCGACAATAGCATTTTCAAAGGAATAGAAGCGCTCAGCCGCCTCTGCTGGATCTTCTCTCTCGATGACTTCAAGGCTGGATCTGAAAAACTTATAGTAATTTTTTGCCATTCGATTGGCATGGAGGGGCTGCCATACTTTTTCTAACTCTCCTAAAAAGAAGCGATGTCCGGCGGAAGTGGGATCATCTTCTAGCAGATGTTCCATGTAGCCATGAGCGCGGTTTTGTACTTCTATCGAGGCGTCTAAGCTTGCCGCGAAAATACCAGGGATCCGCAGTCTGCGCTCCTGCGTATCTTCGGAAAATTCATGCAGCGAAGTGAGCAGAACGACTGCAAATAAACGCTGCGCTGCCGTGCCATTTTCCATTCTTCGTTCGATAAATTCGGCTACCGAGGCACGTTCCGAACGGGTGCAATTTTTCAACTCGTCGATCCAAAACTCTTCATTCGCATCGGCTCTTTCCAAACTTGCCACTAAATGTTCTACAGCCGACACATAAGTGCCCGCTTGAATCCGATGGATGGCTGCCTCGTAATAACGAAGCTGGGCATGCGCGTCTGCATCAATCCGTTGAGCAGATTCCATTTCCACACGAAGAGATCGACATTGCGCACGCCATCTGGCTAGATCCTGCATTAGAAAGCTTAAGCGCTCATACTCCGTTTGGAGTACATCTTCCCATTCCCTAACATTCTGCAAACGCCCCCGAAATTCACGAGTCCTTTGTAATAAATCTCCTTCGGCTTGACTTAACCAGTTGGAGGATTGTTCTTTGGCAATGGCAAGGCAAGTATCTCTGAAAACTTCCTGGATTGCATTTTCAACTTCTACATGTCGTGGATGAGCAAAATTGAATAGTTCACGTAAATTTAAAACAAAACTTTTAGGAAATTTTCCGGAGGGATCGCGTTCTTCGAGAAAAGTTCGTATACCGAGTAATACTGACTTATAATCATCCTTACCCACCCCTTCAGGCATGACCACTAAAGCTTCAAATATAGGTGAGAGAAGATCATCCTCTATCTCTATGGAAAGACTTTCAAAAGCTTTGCGCGTAGATAGATAAATATCAAAAATATCTTCCCTAAACTCACGACTCAATTGTTCTAAGAAAAGCGGATGAACATTATCATGTTCAGCAAGAATAAAAGAACTCAACCGAAGGCCATGGGCTATTCGAGCACAACGCCCTATTTGAACTGGCCATTCATCGACAAAAACATTTCCTCGACGTCGAAATTCTTCCATTTCCCTTAAACTAAGGTCTCTATCGACTGGAATTCTGTGAATAGCTTGTGTTCCATGCAAGCGAACAGCAGCTTCACGATAAAGCTTAGCTGGAAATATTATTACACTCGATTTTGTTCTTAAACTACCAGGTGCTAAACCCAGTCCCATTTCAAACATATTCGCAACGAAATGCGCAAAACGGAAATCATCTGAAGCTGTCTCTGGATCCTCAACTTCAATCCTTACAATCTCCAACTTTCTATCTTCAGGATTTTCTTCTAAATATTGTTTGATCCAATCTGGAATGGGAATTCGAGCTCTTTCTAATCTATCAGTCTCTTCCAAACGGTAACGTGTAATTTCCTCTCCTGCATCTTCAAGTCGTCTTAAACCATTTTGTTTTAAAATCTCATGAAGTTGAAGTTGGCCTTTCTGAAATGCAATCTCCCGACTTCTCATTCTTTCTAAAGTCTCTTTATATTGAGCATCAAATTCTGGAAGTAAGTCTGTCACATAATGAGGGTCGTCATAAGTATTTAAACTGTCTGTGATAAATCTATCCTCTCGAGGATCTCCCAATCTAATTGAATCTTGAGAGCGGAGGTTTACCAATGCTTGATAGGTATTTTGAGTTTCGGAAGCCGGCAAATAAAATTGCTGTTCCATACTTCTCTCAAGCGTACGCAAACGATGCCCCGTCGCAAAAGCACTGAAGCGTCCTCCCACTCCCAATTGGAGATTCGTGATTTCAGCATGGACCATTTGATCGAGAAAATTTCCTTCAGGGCGAGAAGTAAAACCCAACAAAGCCGTCGCTTGATGTCCTGCCACCATGGAAAAATCTTGAGCAAGATGTTGAAGAATAATATTGGAACTTTGTAGAAGATGTCCCACACCTTTCATCATTCCGAAATCTACGAAGGAATTTCGCCAACCTTGTACAAATCCATTTTCACCCGAGAATCTGAATAAATTCTCATTGCCGTGTTGCAGACTTTGTAAAAGTCGATCCGTGCCTTGAAAGGCCGTCACTTCGGCAGCGAGTCCCATCACAGGCGCCAAAAGACCTGGAATCATTCGGGTAAGATTTGAAGAAAAGAGAGTAGAACAGAATTGCAGACCGGCCATTTTACCTAAGCGGTAAGCCAATCCGCCGGCCATAATGGAGGCCAAAGACGTGAAATTCGTCGCTTCACGGCTAAAAGTCGCCTCGCAGGCACTGGTGCTCAGCTGGGCTGAGGTGAATCCAAGGCTCATCGGGCGACCATTCAACTGGTCTATGTTGTTGAAATTAATACGCAAAATACCCTATCACGAGCGCCCACGTGAAATTGTTAAGTCATGGATAGATAAGGATATATTCGGCTAAAAATGTAAAAAGTTGCGGGGATGTCAGTCGCTATGGAGGCGGCAAAGGCTCCCCTTTCGGGTTATAGCCATTGATCCGGAGTAAGCGAGTGATGCCATGATCGAGATGAATTCGGGTGGTGTCTGAAATGTCGGGTGTTAATTCCACGAAGTTTCGAGAATGCCCCACTAATTTTCTGAGTAAATTAAGAAATTCTGGATGATTTCGAATCGCATCGTTGCTGCCAGCAGCCGACAAGAGTTGACTTAATTGTTTAAGGCATTTCTCAGTTTTTATACCTGCCATTAGAAGCAATTGCTCGTGCTGAGATGATTGGGAAGGTTGTTTTGGAGGTGCCACAACTACGGGGACGGGGGCGATCAGCAGATCAGCATTCATTGCAGGAAGCGTCATTCGATCGAGAAGGAGTAGCGCGTCTTGTCTTTGCTTGGCTAAACATTCTCTCAATAAATTCTCAACTCTCTGCAAAGTTTTTGGTCGAAGCTTCACCTCTCGATGAGTAACTGCTTTTTCAACATGATGAATTAAAACTTGTGCCAAAAGATAACGATCAAAGGCTAAAGTATAATCCATCAAATCCACATCTCCACGACGGAGTTCATGAGATTCACGGATGAAACAAATCGATTCGCCGCTGTTTTCATGATTTCCTAAAAACTCAAGACTCAAAGCATCGCGCGTCACTTCTGAAAGTTGTCCGTCCGCAGAAATTTTCACATGCTCAATCGCTTCCGAAAAAACCGGAGACAGAGAATCGGACATCAAAACCCCCACCTGCATCAAGAAATAAAGTGGCCCTAAGACTTTGGCTTGCTCTGGCGCATCACGATGGTGTTCAAGCATACTCATGTAAGGTTCAAGATTTTTAGCAAATGCAAGCCGAGCTTGGTGTTGACGTCGATGTGATCTTAAGGCCTCGACACCACCCAAAAATAAAGCGAGACCAAATCCTACCAGAAAAGGATGTGCTTCCGAGCCAGGTCCATCGAAACCAAAAAGCAAAGGACTCATCCCTAACATCATTCTCGTCGATTGAATGCGAAGGATTTCTGGATTGACTGCGAGGGCTTTGTTAAAAGTTGAGTGGTTAGAAGCTTGGCGTTCGAAGTTTCTTTCTAAGGCTTGGATTCGATGGCCGCTCACAAAAGCACTCAAGCAAGTTCCTATGCGCATTTGCAGATTAGTCATTTCAGCATGCAACATTTGATCGATGAAACTTCCTTTAGGTCGGGAGGTCCCATTTAAGAAAGCAGTTGTTTGATGGCCTGCCACCAGAGATAAATCTTGAGCAAGATGTTGCAGAATAACATTCGAACTTCGAAGGAGATGACCCACGCCCTTCATCATTCCAAAATCTACAAAACAATTTCGCCATCCTTCGCTAAAACTACTTTCGGGTGAATCTTGAAAAAGTCGACTGGTCGTTTGAAAGGCGGTGACTTCCGCACTCAATCCCAGCAAAGGAGAGAAAATCATAGGAATGAAACGCGCACTCACACTCCTACCCACACGATAAGCCAATCCCCCTGCCATCATCGAAGTGAGTGAAGCAAAGTTTGTCGCTTCATGAGAAAAAGCTACTGACGCTGCATCATTTCGCAACTGAGCAGTCGTTAAGCCCAAGACAGGACCTGAACGGAATTCAATTTGTCGATGGATTAAAGCGCGCAAATCTTTTCATCCCCGTATGCAAATGATGCGATTAAGAAATTAACAATATTCTATAGATAAGCCCATTTCGGTAGAATCTACTAAATGTTGCCCCTCCTTAGTCCAGCTTCTTTTTAATACCCTCTTGACAGCAGGAATAAAAATGAATAGTCGTTCAGTGAATGGCCATTCATTTTTTTGTGGCCGGAATTTTTTACTTAAACCCTCACCAATTTGGAGGTGGATTGTGGAAATATTTAACTCCTTCTACGGGGCATTTCGAGCCAACGCGGGAATTTATGCCGCGGCAACTGCCCTGATTATTTTAGCCCTCGGTTTTACCGGTGCTCCTTTTATTTTATGGACACTCGCGATTGCCGCAGCGCTGATCGGTTTCGGTGCACCGGTTCCTGTTTTATGGGCCTTTGCAGCCATTGCCGTCATCTTTAACATTAAGCCGCTTCGCGCTTTAATCGTCACTTCGTCTGTGATGAAATTGATGAAGGGTTTCCTTCCCAAAATTTCTGAAACGGAACGCACCGCGCTTGAAGCTGGCGTCGTTTGGGTGGAAAAAGATCTTTTTTCTGGCAAACCCGATTTCAAAAAGATTTTGAATGAGCCTTATCCTCAACTCACTCAAGAAGAACGCGATTTCATGAATGGACCTGTGGAAAGACTTTGCGCTTCTTTAGATGATTGGAAAATTTGGCAAAGCCGTGAACTTCCTCAAGAAGCTTGGGACATCATTAAGAAAGAAAAATTCTTGGGCATGATCATCCCCAAAGAATACGGCGGACTTGGATTCACCGCTCTCGCGCACAGTGAAGTCATCATGAAGCTAGCCACTCGCTCCATCCCTGCCACCGTCACCGTCATGGTGCCTAACTCCCTTGGACCGGCAGAGCTCCTGATTCATTACGGCACTGAAGATCAAAAGAAAAATTTATTACCTCGCTTAGCCCGCGGCGAAGAACTTCCTTGCTTCGCGCTCACTGAGCCCAATGCAGGTTCTGACGCGGGTTCGCTCACCTCCAGCGGCACCCTCTTCAAAGGTGAAGATGGTAAGCTTTACATGAAATTAAATTGGAATAAGCGTTGGATTACTTTGGCGGCGATTTCCACCGTCTTAGGACTCGCGTTCCGCTTATATGATCCCGAAAATCTTTTAGGTAAAGGCAATGACTTAGGCATTACTTGTGCCTTGATTCCTTCCGATACCAAAGGCGTTGTGCTTGGCAAACGCCATGATCCTCTCGGCGTGCCTTTCTACAACTGCCCCACTCAAGGTCATGATGTTATCGTATCAGTAGATACCATCGTCGGTGGTATTGCCGGCGCTGGCAAAGGCTGGGGCATGTTGATGGAATGCCTAGCGGCTGGCCGCGGCGTTTCTCTTCCCGCTCAATCCACCGGTGGAACCAAACTCATCACTCGCGTCGCGAGTGCACACGGTGCCATTCGTAAACAATTCGGCGTGCCGATCGGTTCTTTCGAAGGTGTCGAAGAACCCATGGCTCGCATTGGATCTTTCAATTACTTACTCGAAGCGTCTCGTCGCTACACTTGCGGTGCTTTGGACCAAGGCATTAAGCCTCCCGTCATCACCGCCATCGCGAAATTCATGTCGACCGAACTTTCTCGCAAAGCCATTATCGACGGCATGGACATCATGGGCGGATCCGGCATTTCCTGCGGACCTCGTAACTTGCTTGCCAACACTTACATCGCGATGCCCATTGGTATCACCGTGGAAGGTGCAAACATCATGACTCGTACCCTGATCATTTTCGGTCAAGGTGCCCTTCGCGCTCATCCTTATGCATTCAAAGAAGTCGCTGCAGTTGAAAAAGGCGATCTGCAAGCTTTCGATCGCGCTTTCTGGGGTCACATTGGACACGTGGTACGCAACGGTTTCCGAGCGGTGCTTTTGAGTCTGACTCGCGGCCTTCTCGCTCCTTCACCCGTGAGCGGACCGACCTCGCAATACTATCGTAAACTTTCATGGGTTTCCGCCACCTTCGCCATCATGGCCGACATCGCGATGGGTTCACTCGGTGGAACTTTGAAATTCCGTGAAAAAATCACCGGACGTTTCGCAGACATTCTTTCTTGGATGTATTTACTTTCTGCGACACTCCGTCGTTTCGAAGCGGAAGGTCGACGTAAAGAAGATCTCCCTCTCGTTCAGTACACGATGCAATATGGCTTGAACGCGATTCAAGAAGCCTTCGATGGCATCTTCAAGAACATCGGCGTCCCCGGCTTGGGCTGGTTGTTCGCAGGAATCGTCCGCGGTTGGTCTCGTGTGAACCGCTTAGCTCCTGAAATGTCCGACAAGCTTTCGCATCAAGTGTCTTCCATCTTATTAAAAGATGGCGAACAACGCGATCGTTTGACGGAAGGTCTCTACTTCCCGACCAAAGACGGCGAAGCCTTAAAGCGTATCGAAATCGCTTTCAAAGCAGTCAAAGCTGCTGAAGAAACCGAAAAGAAAATTCGCAAGGCTGTAAAGGATAAGAAAATCCCGAAAGCTAAAGGCGCAAAGTTAGTGGAAGAAGCCTTAAAAGGCGGCGTCATCACCGAAGTCGAAGCGGCGAACTTGAAGAAAGCCGAAGAACTTCGTTTGGATGCGATCACCGTCGATTCCTTCACTCAAGCGGAATATGTTTCCCGCAGCGGTGGCTTGGAATTGGTGGCAAAAACCGCTTAGTTTTCTAGAACTCGAAAAATCTAAACCCTCATCGCGCAAGCGGTGAGGGTTTTTTTATGGGATGAAATCGAGCAAAGCCGGAATGCCTTTTTGCAATTTTTCACGTTCACATAAAAAAGAAATCACGCCGTGAATGCCCTCTTCATAATCGTAAAAATAACCGGGGTGGATGAAAACACCGGTTTGCCTCATTAAATCAATCACAAATTGTTCTTCTGTTGTAGGGGCAGACCTTTGTGTCTGCCCAGGCGAACACATGGGTTCGCCCCTAACATCAATTTTCATCATTAAATAAAACGAACCCTCGGGTTCTACAAATTGGATGCGAGGGGATTTCCTTAAAATATTGATCGCTAGTTTTCTTCTCTCCCCCACCTCTTTTTTATATCTCTCCACAAAGTCCCAACCCTCCGAAAAAAGAGCAGGTAAAGTTTGTTGGATGGGAGTATGGCAGGAAAGAAAAGTGTCCGCCGTCGTTTCCAAAGCATCCACAGCGGCTTCCACTTTCGATTTTTTTCCCGTCACTGCAATCCAACTGAGTTTTAGAGAAGGTAAGGCAAACATTTTAGAAATACCGTTTAAAGTAAAACAAAGATCTGGCTTGGAGACTTTCATTGCACGAGGAAAATCCCCTTCCCCAAAATAAAACTCCGCAAAAACTTCATCGCATATCAAAGGAATATTCTTTTGATTCGCCCAAGCGGTGATTTCTTGGATTTGATTTTCGGAAATCACAGAGCCTGTCGGATTATTGGGAGAAACCAGCACGATCGCCTTCGTCCGAGAATCCGTTTTATTTTTCAAAACCTCAAGATCCACCGCCCATTTTTCTTTTTCTAACAAAGGATAATGTCGAAGCTCAATGCCCGCCAACTCTGCAATATAATCAAAAAGCGGGTAAGCGGGATTGGGTGTCAGAATATTATCGCCTTTTTGGGCAAGCAGAGAAAATAAATAGAAAAAGGATTCACTTGTGCCGGAAGTTAAAATTAAATGTTCAGGATCTATAACTGCGTTTTGTTTGGCATAATAAGCACTAATCGCTTCGCGTGCAGTGAGTAAGCCTTTAGGATGCGGACGATAAATTTGATTTTGAAAATAGGCCAAGTAGGATTTTTGCAATATTTCAGGCGGAAACAGAAAACCTTCTTCGCTTGGATTTCCGGAAAAAAGTTTGAGAATGGGTCGACCTTCGGCACAAAGTTTACGGTAAGTTTTTTCGATGGGATTCAGCATGAGAAAAACCAAAAGCCTCGGCTAAATGGGGGAGTCACCTCCCGGTCTTAAGCTCAAGGCTTTTGGATTTACGTAAAAATTTAATTTTAAATATAACCCTCGAAGTCCTCTTTTTTATCTTTCGAAGATGTAGTAAACTTATCTTAATTTTGATAATCGACAACACACAAAATTTTAGTATTTTTTAAGTCAGCGAAATCATTTGATAAAAATTTATCAATTTTTTCTATTCACAACTGTGCATAACTTTCTGCACAATCAAGGTCTGAGCAGATGAAGATGGGATGAGAATTTGCACTTATGTCCCTTTTATTAAGCACAGGCTGGGGATGAGCAATTGCAAGTCATTGAAAAATATAAAGAAAGATAAATAAAGTTCTGCACAGGCTAAATTATGAAAAAACCACTCAAAAATGCCCTCATTCTTGCCTCACTTGTCTGTTTTTTAGCCTTTCCTCGATTTGGCTACACAAATCCCAGTGAACTCATTGACACCTTAATGGTAGAAAGTGCTTCCACCGACGATTTGGAATTTGGCTTCATCCTCCAAGATCTCAAATCGGGAAAAGTAGTTTATTCTAAAAATGCAGAGCTTCTTTTAAATCCGGCCAGTAATACCAAGGTCCTTACTGCTTTAGCGGCGCTCAAGCTCCTCGGAGCAGATTACACCTTTAAAACTCAACTCTTTGCCTTACCGAACTCCGAACCGAGTCACCTTCATGCTCTCACCTTGAAGGGCTACGGCGATCCTAGTTTTAATAGCGTGCAACTCTTAGCAATGATTCATCAGCTCAAAGAAAAGGGAATTAAAAAAATTGATCAGCTTTTTGTAGATGGAAGTTATTTTGACGGCGAAACTTTTCCAGGACAATTCGACGGTCGACAAAAAGATGCTCACTTCAATTGCAGTGTCGGCGCACTTTCCATCGATCATAATTTATTAGAGGTTATCGTCAGTCCTGAAGAAAAAGTGGGGAAAGAAGCCATCGTCGAAATTAATCCTCCACTTTCATTACTCTCCATTAATGACAAAGTAGTAACAGGCGGAAAAAAAGGCCGAGTGATTGTAAAAAATAAATCGGATGAAGAAGGTGATTTGGGAATTTCTGTTCTTGGATCCATCTCTCCAAAATCTGCACCGCAAAGTTTTAAACTTTCGATCCATCAACCTGCAAAGCTCGCAGCTCTGCGTTTTCTCCAGGCTTTGAAAGATGAGGGAATTCAAGTCCCAGATCATGTCGACGTCGGGCCCGCTCCCTTTGGAAGTCTTCCACTGATCGAAGCCAACAGCCCGCCTCTACTCGCCATCCTTCAAGAGATGAATAAACAATCCGATAATTTCATCGCCGAACAACTCACGAAATATTTAGGGGCGAAATTTGGCGGAAGTCCTGGCAGCACCAGCAAAGGCACGGATGTCATCCTCAAAAAGCTGAAAGAAATGGGAGTGAATACTCAAGGGGCCAACTTAGAAAACGGCTCGGGTCTTTCACGCTTGAACCGCATTAGTCCCCACATGCTGAGTGAAGTTCTTTACAAAGCTTATAAAGATTCAAAGCTTCAAGAAAATTTCCTTTCTACCTTAAGCATCATGGGTGTGGATGGAACGATGAGAAGGAAATTTCGGAATTCAGATATTGCGGGTAGATTCATTGGCAAAACTGGAACGCTCAATGGCGTGACTTCACTTTCAGGCTATCTCTACCCGCTTCGTTCTGAAGACAAACAACCTTCGTATATTTATGCCTACATCATGAATGGAAAAGGGAAAGACTTCTGGAAGCAAAAAAAATTATTTCAAGACATTTTGGAATTGCTTTTGAACACTTGAGGAAATTTTTGGCTCTTCATCAAAAATCACTCGCGCGCCTCGGTGGAAAGTAAAATAAGCCCAAGCCCATTGTACGAAAACCAATATTTTATTTTGAAATCCAATCAAATAAAAAATATGGACTACCAACCAAGTGAACCAAGCAAAGGCGCCTGAAAATCCTTTTTTACCAAATTGAACGATCGCAAATAGACGACCGACGGTCGCCATCTGACCTTTATCTAAATATTTAAAAGGCTTGTTCTCTTTTTTTCCTTTGAGAAGATTGATGATCAGTGAAGCGACGTAGTCACCTTCTTGCTTCGCCATCGGAGCCATACCTGCCAAGGCTTTACCGTCTTGGATCACACAAGCGGCATCTCCGATAACAAAGACATGGGGCTGATTTGGCAAAGATAAATGTGGGGTCACAAGAGCCCTGCCGATTTTATCCGTTTCACAATGAAGTTGTTGAATCAAAGGAGATGCCTTCACGCCTGCAGCCCATATGACCGTCGCACTCGGAAGCCAGTTGCCTTTTATCTTCACGCCTTCCGTAGAAATATCTTCGACGCTCGTATTCAACAAAACTTCTACATTCAGTTTTCTTAATTTCTGGAGAGCTTTTTCTGATAAATTATCGTGGAATCCATTCAAAATTTTAGGCCCCGCTTCCACTAGTAAAATTCTTGCCGAACCAGGATTCACATGTCTGAAATCTGAAGCCAAAGCCTTGTGAGCGAGTTCTGCGATAGAACCTGCTAACTCGACGCCCGTCGGACCTGCACCGACAATGACGAAATTAAGCAGTCGTCTTAGTTTTTCAGCATCCGTTTCGATTTCTGCTTGCTCGAAAGCCAATAATATTTTTTTGCGAATCGCCAGGGCATCCTCGATGGTTTTTAATCCAGGCGCTTCTTGCTCCCAATTCACATGTCCAAAATAATTGTAGTTCGCGCCGCTTGCCACGATTAGATAATCATAAGAAATAGAATGATCTTTAAATTTTATATTTTTTTTCGGCAGATCAATTTCTAAGACTTCTGCCATCATCACTTCTACATTCTTTTGTTTTCGGAGCAGACTTCGAATCGGAGCGGCAATATCGGGTGCGGCCAAGCCTGCGGTTGCCACTTGATAAAGCAAGGGCTGGAAAAGATGATAATTATTTTTATCGATTAAGGTGATTTCGACCGGGGCTTTGGACAAAACTTTCGCTGCTTGCAGGCCACCAAAGCCAGCGCCAACGATAACAATATGCGGCTTAGAAGTCTGAGTGCTCATTTAAGCAAAATCCCTTCCCAAAGCAGATCCTGCACTTGGGCTCGGGCATTAGCCAATCGGGCCATCACAAAGAGAGCATCTGAAAGCCGATTTAAATAAGTGATTAATTCTTCGCGCACATCTTGAGCTTGAGAAAGACTCACCAAGCCTCGCTCTGCACGGCGACAAGTCGTGCGAGCTAGATGCAATAAAGATGCGGCTTTAGTCCCACCGGGAAGAATAAACTGAGTCAGAGGCTTTAAATCTTCTTCGCATTGATCAATGATTTTTTCCAAGGCTTTGATGTGTTTTTCGCGAATGAAACCTTCCTTCATTTTCTCAGGAGGATGAATGCTCGCCAACTCCGCTCCCACTACGAAAAGCTGTTTTTGGATTTCCAATAAATTTAATTCCAGAAACTCTTCCTTCAGTTCGGAAAGCGCACAGCCAATCACGCTATTGAGTTCGTCCACTTCGCCGTATGCACTCACGCGAATATCATTTTTAGGGAAGGGTCCACCGCCGAAGAGAGAAGTTTGACCCTTGTCGCCTTTTTTGGTGTAAATTTTCATTTCAATCTCACTCCTTCTTGCAAGCCGCAAACATAGAATGGATATAATAAATCCACTGCCTTTAAGAATTCTTGCTGAAGATTTTTATGTGTCGCAGGCAATTCATAACCCAAATCAAAAACCGCTGATTTTAAATTCTTCAATCGCTCCGCCGTTTTTTCTAAATCATTTTTCAAACTTAAGACCGGAAGTGGACGATAATCTTCATCCTTCTTCGTATAATCGGCCAGCTTCTTGAAGTCTTCTGACCGCTTTAGGAAAAAAGGCAAATTACGCAGGATATTTTCTCCGAGCAGCGCGCGCTCATTCGATTCATCTTTCATCACGACTCGAGCTTGAATCCCTTGTTTACCAATGCAAAGAGAAAAGAAAACATAAGCCTTATAGCCTCGTGAACGCGGCCCCAATGCCACCCAAGTTTCATCCGGCGGATTGACTTTGCGGCGCATGTGTTTTGCTGTGTGAGGAAAAAATTCCGCTTTGAATTGGGTCATGAGTGCAGGCGCCACTTCTTGACCAAACTGCTCGAGTTTAGGACGAATCTTAGAACGGATCGCATTCATGCGCTCTTGAAAAGTTTTAATTTGAAAAATCTCGAGATCGGAAGAAGTAAAAATAACAGACATGCACGCCTCAATCTTCTACATATTCCGCACAAGAGGTGGGCGTTTCCCACACTTTCACGGAACTCACCGGTAATTCATTCTCTTTGATATAATCATAAATCAGCTTTGCCATATTTTCGGCACTGGGCTGCGCTTTCATCGCAAAAACTTTTTGTTCTGCTTTTTGCAAAACTTCCACCAAAGGATCTTTTTCCCAAAGAATGGTTTTATGATCGAGCTGTTCATCCAAAAAAGAATTTACTAAAGAACGGATTTTATCAAAATCAATGAGAATGCCCTGCTCATCGAGCTTATTTCCCGAGAATTCCACCCTCACGATGGAATTATGACCATGCAATTGTGCACATTTTCCAGGATAACCTAAAAGACGGTGGGCATAACAAAAATGCATTTCTTTGAAGACTTTAAACATCTCATTCATTTACCCGAGCCCCCTGCGAAACCGCAAGCCGAAAGAATGTGCCCTTGATGGCCAGCAATTCCTTGTGTTAGTCCCATAAACTATGGCCGACATCATTCAAATTACTCAGTCCAAAAATTTCAGCTTAGAAGAAGCGAATAAAATTTTGCCCATCATTCGCAAAATTACCAAAGAAACCGTCGATCAATTTCTCATTTTAGAGGCTAAGCTCAAGCATCACGAGAACGATGATCAAAAATATAAAGAAGTGGAAAATGAAGTGAATGCCCTCTTGAATAAATGGGCGGACAAAATCAATAAGCTCGGCGCCGAGGCCAAAGGAATCTGGCTAGTCGATTTCAATAGCGGTGAAGGTTTTTATTGCTGGCGTTATGATGAAGAAAGAATTGAATATTTTCACTCTTATGAAGAGGGATTTTCGGGAAGACAGCGTATTGTTTAAGCTTGCTTCGGAGCTTGATCTCTCACCACAAGCTTCGCCAATTCTTTAAAAGATTCAAACACCCCTTCGCCCTTGGTCGCAACCGTTTCAAAACCGGGAGCATTAAGGGGATTGATCAACTTCTCGAGAGCTTCTAAATTGGCGACTTGAGGCATATCGCGCTTATTATATTGGAAAACGATGGGGATTTTATCAAATGCTATGCCTTCGTCGGCCAAATTCGCCTTCAAATTTTCTAAACTCTTCAAGTTAGAGTCCATCTTATCAATCAAGGAATCGACCACAAATACAATCCCATCCACGCCTTTTAGGATGAGGCGACGGGAATCATCATACAAAACTTGTCCAGGGACGGTGTAAAGATGAAAACGGGTCTTATAACCATTCGTGCTCGAAAGATAGAGGGGCACAAAATCGAAGAAAAGCGTACGCTCATTGCCCGTATCGATCGTCAGCTTACTGACGTCTTTTCCTTCGGATCTTTTATGGATGAATTTCAGCGAGCTGGTTTTGCCCGACAAAGCGGATCCATAATAAACAATTTTAAAATTAATCTCTTTATCGCGGTAATTGATGAATGACATGGTTCGCGGATTGTAGAAAGCCCAGTCCGCGGATGTCAATCAGGAAAGTTCGCGAATCGATTAAATTTCTCGCCTGCCATCGATTGCACGCTGGAGGGTCAAAGTATCCAGATATTCCAGGTCCGACCCCACCGGAATGCCCGTGGCGATGCGGCTGACCTTGATATTCAAGGGTTTTATGAGGCGAGCGAGGTATAAAGCCGTGGCTTCCCCCTCCACATTCGAGTTCGTCGCTAGAATAATCTCTTCGACCTCTCGGCCTTGCATACGGACCATCAATTCCTTAATTTTTAAGTCTTCGGGACCGATGCGATCTAGGGGAGATAAGGCGCCGTGCAAGATGTGATAGATCCCTTTGTAGCCCTTGCCTTGCTCAATATTGCGCATTTCTTGGGGACCTTCCACCACCACAATCGAAGTTTGATCTCGGTGAGGATCCGAACAAATATTACAAGGATCCGCTTGGGTGAAATTTTGGCAAAGGGAGCAAAACTGGATTTCATTCACTACATGCAGCAGCGTTTGAGACAAACTTTCGGCATAGGATTTAGGGGAACGAAGGATGAAGAAAGCCAAGCGAGTGGCCGTTTTTTCGCCAATCCCCGGAAGACGGGCTAAATCCTGAATCAACTTATCTAAAGGAGAGGCCATGCGAATTAAAACATCCCAGGCATTTTACCGGCCATTCCACCCATCAAGCCGCCCATGACTTTTTCCATTTCTTCTTTCGCGCGGCCATTGGCTTCATTCACCGCAGCGACAATTAAATCTTGCAACATGCCCACATCGTCTGGATTAACGACATCTTTTTCAATTTTAATCGCGATTAATTCATTCTTACCACTCACAGTCACACTCACCATGCCGCCGCCACTGGAGGCTTCGAAAGTCTTTCCAGCGACTTCCTCTTGCTGCTGCATGAGTTTTTTTTGCAGCTGTTGGGCTTGTTTCATCATTTGTTGAATATTCATGAATTCACCTCTTCTATTTTGGCATTCAGTATTTGAATCGCGGAATCCACAATCGGTGAAACCGTGGGATTTTCACGCGGCGTATTTTTTCGTTGTTCCATGCCCGGCAAATCCGGCAAAGGACTATCTTGAATTAAAACCTGCATTTTTTTGCCAAAGAATTCTTTGGCCATACCTTCTAACAATTCCTTCTTTTCCGCTAAAATTTCCATCCAGATTCCACCTTTTTCAAACTGCAGAAAAACTTTATCTTCTAAAAGACCCGAATTCGAAAGATGATTCAACAAAGAAGCAATCTGAGGACGTTTCGAAGAAACGTGCTGAATAAAATTTGCTAAATTCGCATCGATGGCGGGTTTAGGAATCGCTTTCACCGGACTTTGATGAGGCGAGTGAGCCGAGGGCGACGAAGAAATGATTCGCGGCGCGGCTGTTGCTGGAGCTGAAGTCGCTAATGCCGGGGACTTTCCGCGAATTTCTTCGATCACTTCACTCATTTTTTCCATTTCACGCAAATTCGAAAGTCGCACGACTAAAATATCCAGTAATATTTTAGGAAATTCACTTCGGGCGATTTCTTCCGTCGCACGATGCAAGAGGTGGAATCCCAAATCAAAGGCCGGTAAATCCGTCAAAGCCGATTGAGTTTTTACCGAAGACTTTTCATACTCCGTCAAATCTTTTAAAAATTCAGTGCTTTGCGTCGAAGCGAAAATCAGCAAATTTCTCCAGTGATTGAGCCACTGCGCACTCAATTGTTTAATGTCATGCCCTTTTTCATAAATGGCTTGGGCGCAAGTCAAAGCACGAGACGCATCGCCTTTCAAAACCGCTTCCGTAATTTCTAAAATATCTTGGGTATTACTCAGACCCAGCATGGAAGAAACGTCTTCGAAGCCCAACTTCGCGCCAGTGAAGGCAATCGCTTGATCCAGCAAACTTTGCGCATCGCGCATCGACCCGCCGGATTCTCTAGCAATTAATAAGAGAGAATCTGGATTCGGGTTTGCTTTCTCCAGTTCACAGATGGATCGCAAAGTCTCAAGCAAAGGCTCAGAAGGAATTCGGCGTAAATCAAATCTTTGACAGCGCGATAAAATGGTCGCAGGAATTTTATGCACTTCGGTGGTCGCAAAAAGAAAAATCACATTCGGAGGCGGCTCTTCCAAAGTCTTTAGCAAAGCATTGAAAGCCGCAGTGGAAAGCATGTGAACTTCATCGATAATATAAATTTTATTTCTGGCGGAGACGGGCAAAAATTTTAAACGTTCACGAATCTCACGAACTTCTTCTACCGAATTATTCGAAGCTCCATCAATTTCTTGAACATCTAAAGAGGTGCCTTGAGTGATTTCTTTGCATTGACTACATTCATTGCAAGGCTGAATCGTCGGTCCTGTTTCGCAATTGATCGCCTTCGCAAAAATACGAGCTAAAGAAGTCTTTCCGATGCCTCTGGCTCCCGCAAAAAGATAGGCATGATGCAAGCGTTGGGAGGAAATAGCATTTCGAAGCGTTGTAACAACCGCTTCTTGACCCACGACGCTGTCGAAGTTTTGAGGACGATATTTTCGGGCGATAACCTGATACATAGGAATTTCTTTAAAATATGTCAGGTTCCCCACGGCACAACAGGTGACTACTACCGTTGCTTCCTTCCGGATCTGGCGGAATTCATAGGCCTCGTTTGCGTGGGACCTGACTTGAAACTTCTATCGATTTTCTAATCGAAGTTGCAAGGGTTAATCCTA
>CAZKUY010000016.1:0-39208 GCA_964556135.1 uncultured Pseudomonadota bacterium | reverse complement strand
ATGAACAGAGGCGATCGATGATACAATACCCATAAGGAAGCTCCTTTACCTTTTTAAGGTTTTTTGCTTCCCCCTTCAGAAAACTCTTATCGCTTTTAAATGAAATGGGTTGCTATCTTTTTCTGCTATTTATTTTCTAAATGTGAAAGATTGCACTTCTCATTTGAAAATCTGATAGAAGAAAAGTGCTAAGCCTTCTTCAAATCCGCAAAAAGTTTCAAGGCATGGTAAGCGTGAAAGAGCGGGAAATGATAGGCTTTTTTTTGTTCGGTATCGAGTCTGCTGAGCAATGCTTCTTGCCAAAAAAGCTCCATCACTTTGGAAAGTTGGGTGAGGCCAAATTCTAAATGGGTGATTTCTTCGGCATCCCACTTTTGAATTAAAATACCTCGAGGATGCACAGCCACTTCCGATAAATGGCCCAGAACCAAAACATTCGAAATGAGCGAACTCGCTTTTACTTCTTGAATATTTTGATTGAGCAAACGCTGGCTTTCTTGAATGGCGGAACTGAATCTTTCGATGAAATGGTTTTTGAAGAGAGGATAGAATTGATTGAGAGATTTTCCTGTTTCCACTTCGACAATCATCGGCCCTTGGGCTTTGAGTAATTTATTAATGGCTTCGAGTAAATGTAACCCCGATTCCGTGAATTGGGTTTTGCCGCGCTCGTAAAGATTGCCACTTTGATAATCTTGCAAGTAGGCGATGAAGCTGTCGCGAGTGACATCTGCTAAGGGAGTTTTTTTGCCCTGCCAATTTCCTTTTTCATCAAAATAGACTGACAAAAATTGCAAAGTCCAAGAGGCTTCCGGAAAAACACTATGGTCACCCCATTCCGAAAGGGGCAGGCCTAAAATCGCGGGAATAAAATCTTCGCAGCGAATGCTTCGATTTTGAATGTTCCATTCACCCGGAGAATTTTTTGAGAGGCAAAGCGCGGTTAAGAACTTATGGCGATGCGCTTCGGGGGTTTCAGGGTTAATGCCGAAGTAAGGCTGAGCTTGAGCGTTAAACTTTATGTAATCCAGCAAGGCTAGCGCCCAATCTTCGCGATATCCAAAGGCATTAATCAAATGGACTCGAAAGGGAAAATGAATGTCTGTGGGATAAATCGCAGCTAGGGTTTCCCAGGCTGGCTTTTGGTAAACTGCTTCCATTTTTCCGCAAACCGCAAAAGTCATGTGTGCTCCTTCGCGGAAAATCATAACAAAAAACCCCTCGTGAGTGCGAGGGGTTTTGAGCAAAGCCTATGTTGTTAAAAAAATATCTTAAGGACGAGTTTTTAATCAGAAGGATGATTTTCTATTTGTCTGAGTAACTCCTCTAGTCTTCTTTCATCTCTGATGACATCTGAACCGTTTGGCATGACTTGATGAAATTGTAAAAATACACCCCCTCGTTGCTCCGGAGCTTGAATCTGAGTGATGATTTCTCCTGCAGGACGTATAGTTTCTACTTCATAAATGCCCCCTGTCTGGGCAGGAGCTGGGGCAGGAGCTTGCCGCTCTCTTCGATAGGCATTTTCTAAAGGAATGATATGAGCGGTGCTCATGCGTATCGTACTGGCTTGCGTGGCGCTAGCCGAGGGTCGAATAGAAACATAAGCTGGACGCAGCGCCCCGACATGGCTGGCCCTCATCTCGGCTATTAGTTGGGTTCGATCCGGCAACGGAATGCTTTCATCATGGGGAAAGTGCGGTAAAATCCTTAAGAGGATGTCTGCATATTCATTTCGGCCATAGTTAAAAATTTCAAAATTTGCTCTTTGAATGTCCACATTAAAACCCCGAGAATGAGCGCCTTCTCTGCCAAAAGATTCCTCTAAGAAAAGATGACGAGGCTCTTGATCTGTTTCCGCTAATTGCGAATAAAAAAGGAATTCGGCTTGCCCCGTTAAGTAAGGAAGAGCTTGCCATAAAAAGAGGTTGGTAATGTTGAGGCCGTGTTCACCGCCTGCTCCAAAGCTGGGGAATATTTCATTCACAGAATAAGGAACCGTATTAAAAGGAGGATTCGACACCGCTAGGCTCAAGCATCTTCCCCGCAGCGCTCGATCGAAGGCTTGAGTTTCTCGAGCATGGCTAGGGTCCGCGTCGCTGTTATCAATGACTTGAATTCGATTTCCAACCCCGTTTAACATTGCATTCCATCGATTTAAATTCATGGAGGCAGGGTCCACTTCAAGAGCCAGTGCTTCTTCGATGCCAGGATTCATCATCAGCAGGGCAATGGCCTGAATTCCATTACCAGAACCAAAATCGGCAATCACACCACGCAGATTTCCAGAGGAATAACTTTGCTCGATACGATGAAGCAAGGTGAAGCTGGTGGAGCTGATCATGGCGGTCGATTGGCCGTGATCGTGTCTGAAATCAGCCGGAAGCTCACTGAGTAGAAACATGGTTTGGCCATTGCTGAAACGACGGGATTCTACACTGAGGTTATTCAGCCTATAAAAAGTTTCACCTCGACGTGTTTCGGTAACTACAATTCCCAAGCCGCTTAATTGGTCGATTAAATTGCTGTAGTCCCCTTCAAAAATTTTGCTCAGCTCGGAGGCGGATAAGGCTTCACCGTACATGAAAAATCGAAGCATATTTTTTTGATCTGAAGTCAGTGTTGTTGAAGCTCGAAGTGCTTGTCTTACTGTCTCCGGACTGTCTTCATAAACTGTTTGAATTCCATGGGCGCGTTGATTGAAACTTGCATTGATGTTTTCAAATTGAAGCCTTTGAAGTAATTGGTTCAAGCGATTTGCAGTGCAAGCTTGATAGGAGTCTTGAGTGTTGAAGGTGGCGACCGGGACACCGTTAGGTCTAGAAAAATTCGGTAAATAATTTCGGACGAGACTCGCGCAGGTTTCGAAGTAATTACGGATACGTGGCGGCGTTTGGTTCAGCGTTTGGCCTAAGGGGGTGTTTGCAGAAAGGACAGGCGACCTGGATACAAGTTCATCGGGACTAGTGGGGGAAGAAGGTACGGACTCCTGAGGGGCGACTGACCGAACTTGAAGCGCTGCGGAATTCAAAGGGAAAGGCATGCAATTCTCCATCATAGAAATGAGAAGTGTGCGCCCTTGAAAAGTTATTATCGGGAATTTGGGTTAAAAGTTTCTTAAAAGTTAGAAGTGAAAAATCTAAAATTTAGCTCTTCTCCACTTTAACAATTCTTTACTTAATCGATCATCTTTTGCTGATAAACTTTACGATCTTCTAGGCAGAGGGCCGTGAGCTCTTTGCCCCACACACAGCCCGAATCGAGTGCAAAAATATTGTCCTTTTCAAGCAGACCTAAAGCTGCCCAATGGCCGAAAATAATCGATTCGTGGGCGGTTTTACGTTCTGGAAACTCAAACCAGGGGATAAGCCCTTCTGGCGCTTTATCGGGTGAGCCTTTGAATTTAAACTCCGTCTCGCCTTCGGTGTTCACCATGCGAATTTGTGTGAAGATGCGCAACGCTTGCATGAGCTCATCGGGTTTTTCGGAATGGCGTAAATCCTTGAGGAATTTTTTCCAGTCTTTTCCGCTCAGTTTTTCTTGGGCTTTTTTTGTGAATTGTAAAATTTCACGTTTCGTCCAAGCGGGTAAAAATCCGGCATGCACCAAAAAACATTCCCGCTCATGATGCACGTAGGGTTGCTGACGAAGCCAATCGATGAGCTCTTTCGCGTCGTCGGCTTGTAAAACTTTGTCGAGACTATCTAAAGGTTTTTCTGAACTGACTCCCGCATAACGGCAGAGCAGATGTATATCGTGATTGCCCAACACGGTCTGCAGGCTGTTTTGATTTTCTATACACCAGCGCAAAACTTCTAAGGAGCGCGGTCCTCGATTCACCAAATCTCCGACAAGCCAAAGTTTGTCCTTGCCGGCTTTGAAAGAAATCTTTTCCAAGAGTTTTTGGAAAGTGAGAAAACATCCCTGAATGTCACCGATTGCGTAGGTTGTCATGGTTTCCGACTCCGTCTACAACCATTCGGTCGACCACCCACCTTTGGTGAGTACCCGGCCTCGGTCATTTAACTATCTTCTACAAGTTTTAACAATTTTTGAAGACTTTTCTTTTCCTGCAGCGGGCCTCTTGTCAGATTATAAAAAAATTCGCTACAATAGTGACGAGGTTCATATGAAGAAAATATTTTTAAGCTTTTTAATTGCGATGAGTTTTTTTGCAATCATTCCTCTTTGTGAAGCCCGCACGAATGTGGTGGTGGCAGGAGGATGGGGAGGTCGAGGTTGGGGCGGCGGCGGAGTTTACGTGGGTTATCCTGGCTATTATGGTTATAGACCGGTGCCCGTTGCGTATCCAGGAGTTGGACCTTACGTGCCTTATCCCGCTTATCAACCATACTACGGTTATTATCCTTACGGCCCCACGCCGGTTTATACGGGCGGACCCTTTATTTATAATTATGGAAGAAATTACTAAGCGATTTTTTTGGGTAGTGAAGGGATTGGGTAAAAAGAAAAAGCCCTCGGTTTGCGCCGAGGGCTTTTTGATTTCAGGCCTACACTTTTCTTATTCGTGTATTGCGGGAATTGTTGGAAAGGTATGGCGTAAGTCGTCCATGATTTCGGGTAAGGTGTCTCGCACTAAACCCAGGGTATTGGCATCATGGAAGATTGTAGAGTAATTTCCACCTTCCTCATGTCTCAGCGCAGCTCTTCTCAAGGCGAGCGCCAAACCTAAGCTAGGATAAAGCTGCGAAATAAAGGTGATCGCTTCCAACTCTTGGCGCGCGGTACGAGAATGCTCACTTTCTTCCAGCGCCGCTTCTTTCAAATGATTCAAAGCGTTGGTGAGAGCGACCCGTTTTAGGGCGCCTCTGGCGGTAAGAAGATGATTCCACGCTGCTTCAGGCACTCCAAGTTCGTTTGTAAAATATCTGAATTCTTCCATTTCCACTCGCGGTGCGACTTCCCATTCCGTGTTGGGCACGCCGGGAAGTTGGAATGGAGAATATTCATCTCCAAATCGATTACGCAAGCGCGTGGGCGCATCGCGAGCGACGCGTTCACGGTAGAAGCGAACTTCCGCATCGCGAACTGTCATTTGATTATCTACGTAGTCATCAAAAGCGGCCAACTCTTCAACCGTAGGAGTGCCGCTTAAACGAAGGCCATCCGGCAAGGCATTGCGAATGACTAGATTTTCACGAGCCGCTGCTTTAGCGACCGCCGCCATTTCGTATCTCAATAAACGTAAATCTTTGGGATGAGGCAATAAACTATGCCTGCCAAATTCACGTCGTTCGGGAGGGAGGTGTGCCGCTAAAACGGAATCCATTCCCTGTTCAGCGAGTCTGGAAATTCCAACGGCCGCTTCTCGCGTCATTAGGGGACCCATGCCGCCCGCTCTGGCTGTTAATGCACCCCCCATTACATGAGGAAAGGTGAGGAAATTATTCGCACAGTTTTCGTCAGTGCTTTTGCCGCTACCGAAGTATATGTCAGGCCTCCATTTTCTCACTTGTTCGGAACGTAATCCAGGTTCCGGATTGGTTCCGCCTATCACCGCTCCGTCTTCAGCGAGTTCACGTATCATTTGCTCGGTGGCCGCCGGATCGGCTAAAAATACATCAGGACTGCCTAAGTTGATGAGTAGATGAACGCCTTTGTGCGCATCTTTCACTTCGACATGGCGCGTTCCGGTGCTCATGAACCTTTTGAAAGAATCGTTTTGAATATCGGGACGACCGTCCCAAAGCACGCCTTTCGTATCGGTGACGATGATGTTTTCATGACGAGCGCCGTTATTCAGCAGCTCTCGATAAACGCCATAACCGCCTGCACCCGCTCCATGAATTAAGAAAGTGGTGTTTCCCCAATTGCGACCCAGGTGGCGAAGGCTGGAAAGTTTGAGCCAGCTATGCACATAAGCTGAAAAGACTCCGCCGGTGCCAAAGGCATCATCATCCCATACCGCATTTCTTCCGGCGAGATGAGCGTCCATTTCTGGAAATACATAGGCGAGTTCCTTCAAGGAAAGATCTTCTAAGTTGATGGCTCCAAAGTTGGGCGCAATCGAACGGACGAAGCGGGCAAAGCCGATCGATCGGAAATATCGCATCTTCTCGACCACTTCGTTTTCAGGGATTTCTAAAAGTTCTCTCACTTCTTCGGCGGTAAAATAGTGGGTGTAGGAAAGCGGGAAGGCGCTGACGCCTGCCGGATCTCGCAGCCACTTCACTTTCCCGCTCATGATAATTTGGCCCATGGAGGCAGCGATGGTATCGATTTTCCTCGCACGCCTTTGCATGGTTTCGGCGTTGAGCTGATTCATCCCAGCTAAAATAGGCGTGATATCATAAGGCAATCTCACCGCTTCCCCTAAACCTAATAAGGCGGTGCTCATGGTGGCGACAGTGGATATTTCCCATTTACCCGTCAGCACTTCAAGCCCGCGAATCGGATCAACGCGCATGAGTTCAGTAGGGTGAGCGCCAAAAGGGGCGTATTCAGCGGTGGTATCCATCGGAATTACAGTTGCCGTTTCAAAGTTTATTCCAGTTTGTCGTATTTTTCTTTCGGAACGCACATAGCCTGCACGATCTCTAAGCGTTAAAGCCACGCCTTCGAAGTTATGAGTTTCAGCTACATCTAAACGTGTGGGTTTGAAGGGCAACACACGGCGCGCAACAGTAGAAACAGAGCTAGTTTCAGAACTATAAGAAGCTAAGGATTGTCCCGCTTGACTCTGCAAGACTTCTCGAGGGATGGCATAACTCGCATGCTCCCTATCCATTTTTCTTTCTAGCACTGAAATCCCTGGAGCTAATCTTCCTAGTAAACTCATTCCAAGACCGAGTTGAAGATTCAGTATCTCTGCGTGGGCAAGTTGTTCGAGGTAGGACCCGTGTTGAACATCAGTCAAACCGAGGCTTGCTGTGAGATTGTGTCCGATGACCATGGCATTCGCTTGAGCGAAGTGGGCGCCGGCGATATTTCCTGCCCCAAAACGTGAAAAAGTTTTCAGACTCAGAAAATCCATGTAAGTGGCAAACCAAGCTTTGCCGTCTAAAGCCCCTTGAGAGCTTGGGTGGCCCGCTAAACTTGCGAAGCCATTGGAAGCGCTGCGAAAAAGTGTTACTTCCGCGCCAAGTGAAGTTCCACGGATGGCTGCTTGAGTGAGGCCGCGAACCAGTGCCCCGCTTTCACTGAGTAAGGGTGACGCTATCCTTGAGAGGAAAAGGTTGGAGGCTTTGTAAGCAAAACTGCCTAATACAATGGCGCCTAAAGTTGCTGGATTAGTGGCTTCAGCGGTCAATGTGCCTACCGCAGCATCCATTTGAATTTGTGAATTGGTAAACGCGCCTTCGGATGACGAAAAACGGCGTTCTAAAAGTGAGCTGCGCATGGCGACTCCTCCCCTGAAAAAAGATTAAACTCATGACTCCGTGAAAACTCTTCGGGGCCCCCGCCGATGAGTTGCTTAAAAAACACAAAGTTTTTCTTATTCAAAGGATTATTTAGTACAGATTAAATTCTGTAAGCGAGTGGAGGGTCTTTTAGATTTATGGATTGGGTCCACGACGTCTAGGCTTGAATGCATTCATACCATAAATAGCACGGATCGAAGTGCTTTCGGACACGATTCCATCCGGAGCTTTTCCTACTTCTTGTTCGGCACCGATCCAAACATCATTGTAGAGACGAGGACGAACACGAGCATTTCGTGGATTTGAAGCCGGAGGATTTACCAGCTCCAAGAAACCTTCTCTTAAATGAGACCGTGGCGGAAAAAGGGGAGGAGGCGGAGGTACAGGGGTTTCATGTTTTTCTACAATTCGTAGCCAGTGAGTTTGGGTGGCGTCCGCTTCTCGTATAGAAATTTCAATTCTACTACCGGGAGGGACGCTTAAGGGCAGTAGCATGCTTAAGGCTCTCGGCTCATTGGGAGGACTATGGACCACGATTTGTTCTATTTTACGAGATTGAGGATTCGGCCGAAGTCTTAATACTTTATGACCTCCGCCTTCAGCGGGAATGGCTCGAATGTTGAATTGTGCTTGAAGTTCGAGAGGCGTGATGGGCACGTGAGGGATGTCGTCTTGCATGTTCATCGAAGCGAGCCCTTCCTCGCGAGAGAGAAATTCTTTCGATGAGTTTTGAATGTGACGAGAAACACTCAACGCTCTTCCCAAACCATGTAAGTTTCCACCCGACGCAAAATGACTGACATGCAGTGCTGCTTCGAAACTGAGATTAAAAATTTCGCTTTGTAGCATCCTTTGAGCAAAACTTCTTCGTTTCTGGGGAGAAGTTTCAATCATCTGTGAAGTGAATACAAACGCCGCATCTTGGAAAAGATGGCGCAAGATAACATTCTCTGTTTTGAGAAAAAATCCCGAGGCTCTTAAAAGTCCAAATTGCATGAAGTCGAGTTGCAGGCTTTCCCACAAATTCGATGTGGGTGCTTGAGTGGATAGAAGACGGTGACTTAATTCATAAGTCGAAACTTCAAGACCTAAGCCCAGAACGGCTATTCTGGTAAATTGTCCCGCCAAACTTCCCAAAAGCAGGGGCGCGAATTCTTGCCCATTGAAAGAAGAAGCGGAGAAGGATGCATTGAGAGCATTCACTTCTATTTGAGAAGAGGAATAACACGAAGCGGCTAGTCTCATGTCTGCTTGAATGGAATTTAAAACGCGCATTAGGATCATTTATCCTGTGTGCCCAGGATAATTTTGAGTGAGTCACAAATCGCGCCTACTCTCGGTGAGTCCTACAAAAAGTTGCTTAGCGGAAAAATTTATCGCAAATTTAACTCGGCTCCATGGCGCAGAGTTTCTTCGGTTCGAGTGCGAGCAGAAGAAAAACGAGTCAGATATAAAGCTTCATCCGGATGATCCATAGGGTAAGGCGAGGACGAAGGTAGGAGCGTGCCGCATAAATATATTTTTGAATTCTTTGAATGAGTATTTCTCTCTCCGCATAACGGATCATTGCATGAGGCTGACGCAATTCTCGAACAATGTTTTCTGCGAAAGCGATGCGGGTTTCATAAGGAAGAGAAGCCCCGCTGTTTGCAGAAAGGCGATGCGACTGGCTTTGAAAGCAAAAAAGGCCGCAGTCATCGAAGCTAAAGCAACGGGATCTGAAGTTTGCTCATTAAAATGACGAAGTGCAGAATCAATTTGAATCTGTGGAGCGCTTAAGTTCTCAGAAGAATAGAATTGCAAGCGTAATCTTATTTACTAAATCTTCGAGCTTTTGAAGGGAGAGTTGCTAGAATTCAATCGAGATCTTAGCCACAGCATTTTTTATTTTTTTTGCCGCTGCCACAAGGGCAAGGATCGTTACGCCCGACTTTTTCGTCTTCACGCTTGAAGGTTTTTGGTTTGGGAAATGAAGAGTCGTAATAATACCACTTATCTTCGAGTTTACGAAATTCGGCCTTTTCGTAATGATTGAAGGGCTTGCTCGCTTCTTCGTAGCGCAGCAAGAAAGTGAGGAAGGCTTTATCGTCTTCGACGATTTCTTCTTCGACTTGATAACCCAACCATTCAGCTTGCTTGCACCAATTTTGAATGACGCCTTGATCAAGCTTTTCGCGCATTTCCGGATGAGTGCTGGCAACGATGAAATCTACATCCGCCTTCACGTGTGCTTGATATCGGCTTTGGAGGAGTTCGGCGGGTGTTGTGGGCCAAGATTTTTTAGTCATGTTCGATTCCCTTTTTATTTAAAAACTTTGGTGGGTCCGTATTCTCGCAAGAATTTTCCGCTGCTCGCAAATTGGCTTTGCATGGTTTGGCGACTATTATCGTGGACCTTATTGGTGTCAGCGCATCTCAAGCAAAGCCATTTTGCATTAAGCATGCGATTGCTGTGTTCGTAATATTCTACATCGGGTCCGCTGCGACGACAGGCATCACATTCGGTTCGGATATGATGATGGTGCTTGCCTTCGAGAAAACCAGGTTTTTCCTGCTTATTAAAAGTTTCCCGAGGGCCAGGGCCTTTCCGGACAACCGCTTTATTTTCTGTTTTCTTTTCAGCTTCTTTTTTTTTGATGAGTCCTGCCTTCAGCAGGGCTTCTTGTAATGTAGTAGTCATGGTTTACGGCTCTCGCTTTAGTTTTTTGTGCTTATACAGATTTGCGGGGAGGGGCTGCAAGAGCTTTGTTCATTGTTTTTTGAGATAAAATTCGTTGGAGGAAAGCAGCTTCGGATCATCTTCTATTTTATAAACGATGCGATATTTGCCGTATTTTTTGCCTGCACCCGATTGTTTGCAATCGATGGCTTCCAATGAAAAAGTAAAAGGATTCCCAGCTTTCAGCGGAACAGAACATTCTTCCCATTTTCCTCTCCAGAAATGTTGAAGTTTCAGATCTTTGATTTGATTTTCAGTGCTGCCCTTCGAAAAATCCCAACGCCATCGAAGCGTTTGGTTGGGAAGATAATCGTTTTGATCGCTGGTTAGTTGAACACTTGCTTTTTCGTCAAGCACTCCCACAAGCTTGCGTGCGGAAGGTCCTTCGCCCCAACGTCGCACGGGACCCGCATCCATATGAACAAAATCAAGCTGGGCATAATAGCCCACTCCTCCCAGTTGGAGCGAAAGCAGATAGTCTCGCAAAGTTTCTTCACGAATTTCATCAATGTGGATGTCGATGGCCTTGCCTTGGGTGTGAAGACTGACCGGGCTTACACTGTGCCCCGATTTCAAAAGTGAGTCATTGAATTCTTTGCGACGGTAACCTGAAATAATCTCGATGGTGTCGGCTGAAAAATGATCTTGGAGATGATCCATCCAATCTAAAAGAAGGGGATTAATCTGAATGCTTTCGGAATTATCACGGGATCTTAATAGCTGATTGATTTTATCCACTGACACCAGATCAACTTGGCCGGACTTTTTGAATTGAATCTCCAAAAATTCATCGAGGTGATAATTATAAAGACGAATTTTTCCATCGCCTTGAATGGAATCTGCAGCATTTAGTGAAAGACTAAAGGAAAAAAAATACAGCGCCAAAATAACTGTTCTTTTGAAGGAAATCATTCCTCTTCTTGTATACAAAAAAAACGACTGACTCACAAGTCTTGACTTGGTGCTGTAAGGTCAAGGTGAATGATCTAGCGAGAGGAAACTTGAGTGCTTGGGGTCGGCGCTGGTGATTGAACCAGCGCTGGCTCTAAACGGTTGTTATAGCGAGCTCGAGCTTTTTCCAAAGTTTTTGCAGGAGAATCGCTTGAGCAGGCGGGCTCAAATTCAGGCGCCAGAATGTCCGTTTGACTTCCATCCGCAAGAAGATCGTGGAAGGGAATGGAAACTTTTCCTTTGGCTTGTCTGAGCGAGTTGAATTTTTTTAAATCGATGGGTGCACTATAGATTCCAGAATCCGCAAGAATTTGGAGAAGGGAATCTTCATAAGATATTTTACGATTGTAAACGTTTGGATTCACTACGATCTGATTCGATTTTCTTTCAAGAGGTTCGTAAACCAAGTAAACCCATACCTTTTCATTTTCTGGCAAGCTTTTGCCAAATGTTTGCGTGGCGGCCTTTGCGTATTTTTCATAGAGACTTGGATCACTGTCACCAAAAATTTCTGTTTGAAGATATCGCGCTAAATTTCTTGCCTCCGCGCTGATCATACGCATGCAGCCATGGCTTTGAGCATAACCGATACTGCCGGGTTTATTAGTGCCATGAATTCGCAAGGCATTGCCCATCATCATTTTCACAGGACCTAGAGGATTGCCGACACCCGGAGGAGTAGGTTTGGCATTTTTCGCCCAAGGGCTGGGAGGGGGATACCACCAGGGATTCCATTCGATGCGCTCGATTTTGTAACGTCCACTGGGCGTAGGCCATTCAGGTGAACCAACCGCTATTTTATGCTGCTTCACTGCTTTGCCCTTGTCATAGAGCGTGAGTGTGGTGGCTGGAATATTCACTAAAATTTCAAAACGGGGCGGAGTTTCTTCGATGGCTTGGTAGAATTTGTCAGGCTTTACAGAGGGAGTAGTGGCATCCTCTGCTTTTACCAATCGGGTCATGGCAAAAAGAAGCATGCTCATCCATAAGAAGATCTCGAGAAGTTTTCTTTGAG
Organism: uncultured Pseudomonadota bacterium; assembly: GCA_964556135.1. GTDB lineage: Bacteria > UBA10199 > UBA10199 > JADFYH01 > JADFYH01 > CAYPXN01. The sequence goes on along the minus strand of CAZKUY010000016.1, from coordinate 27,141 downwards.
TCATTGATCTGCGTGCCTTTCCCTCTCCCGGAAGCCGCGATTCCAAAAGTAATTTTGCCTGAATCTAAAAGGGATAAAAACTCTTTTTTACAAAAAGAGACAAAAATAGAAATTTAGATGTACAGCTCTAAGCAGCTCTTAACAACATTCAGCATTTTTAATTTGGAATTTTTTAAAAAAAAATAAAAAGTCTCTTCTCTTTTTGTCTTCTTTTTTTGCTATAATGGAAAAGAAATTTACCAAGAGGAAAAACAACTATGAAAAAGCAAAACAAAATTTATTCTTTTATACTTGCGACCCTTATTTTCGCTCTAGGATCGGGAGTTTCAGCTTGCGGAAGTAGCAGTGCGGGAGGTAGTCCTGCTCCTGCGGATGATACGAATACGAATGGGATTTATCAAAATTCAGTCTCCGGTAAAATTACTTTGCAATTTGAAAATGAATCGATTGTTCAGACATCGATGTCGTCTCTGAGATCCAATGCACGCTCCAATGCAAGCTCTTCAAGTGGTGCATCGCCTACTTTTTTTGGAATGAAATTAATTGCTGCCTATCTTGCGGAAGATATTGATCCTGATACACAATCTAATTTGGGTCAAACCCTCATGTTTTATCTCAATGAAGATTGTGAAGAAGACATCATGCACTGCGATATTAGTGGTGGCACTGCTGAAGATAATAATCCCATTGATCACATCATCGGAGTGGACAATTATTTCGATCTCACCAATCCTGCAGACGTGAATGAGCAATTGAATCAACAAACTCGAGACGTAATTGCGGGCACTTTCCAATATGTGAGAATGGAATTTTGCAAACTCAATTCGGAAGGCGCAGATAACGTGGAATGGTCTTACGATGGCGTAGCGTTACGCAGCTTTGCGCTTTCAATGTGCACCGTCACTAGCGCTAAAATCACGCCTCCTATTGAAATCTCTGATACTTCGACTGCAGCCACCTTCATTGCGAGCTATGATCCCGTGGGAAGCATCAGCACGGGTCCTGAAGCTGTGGGCAATGATTGCACCACCGATACAGAAGGCACGAAAGTGTGCTTTACGGTCCCGACCTTCGTGCCTTCAGTGTTCCAACAATAAGGCGGGTGGGTTGATTAAAATCCTTGTCAGTTTCACCCTAAGCCGTGCTAGCTAGGCTTATGGAGAAAGCCCTTTCATCTCAAGCCCTTGTTCGCAGTCTGAGCAAAGATGGTAGCGTTCATGTGACCGATGAGTTTTACAATACTCTCATCTCGGGAACGGCTGCTTTTGTTTTTTTGCTCGCATCCATTGCACTGATTTTCCTCTCTGTTCAAGCTCACAAATCTTTACATGTGATCGCGTTTACAGTTTACGGTCTCGCTGTAGTGAATCTTTTTATCGCGAGTGCACTGCATCACGGCGTCGATGGCACTGAGGAGCTCGAACACTCGCTTCGTCAATATGATTATTATTCGATTTCATTGATGATCGCCGGAACTTTCACTCCCCTTTGTTTAATCTTACTCAGAAATTCTTTTGGATGGATGATTTTAGGAATCATGTGGTTTCTGGCCATTGCCGGAATTCTATTGAAGATGATTTTTCCTCATTTGCCTAAATGGATTTCGACCAGCGTCTTTATTGGCATGGGATGGATAGGCGTTTTAATCGCGAAGCCCCTTTATCAGCTTTCGCCTTATGCTCTCGGCTTGATGGCCTTGGGCGGACTTTTCTACACAGTGGGAGCCGTTATTTTTTCCATAGAAAAACCGAATCCACTTCCAGGCAGATTCGGTTTTCATGAAATATGGCATTTATTCGTCGTTGCAGGGGCCGCGAGCCACTTTGCGGTTATTTATTTATTTATCAGCGCCCTTCCTTAGAGATTGTCTTCTGGCGCTGACATAAAACGCAGACACAAACATCAATAAATACATCCAAGAATGAGAAGGCTTTCCGCCCTGAGGCTCCAAGCTACATCGTCCGCCTCGAATATCAGGCTCAGCTCCTGAAGCAGCGACAGTGACGAGCACCTCAGGACCGTCGATATTAAAGAGAGTATCCACACTCGTTACAGTATGACTGATGGTAAATGTCTCAAAGTCCGCTTCGGAAATAGTGTCGGGTGCGGTGATGGTGATTGTTTGAGGGGTCGCCCAGTTTGCAATCGTGAAGGTGAGGGAACTAGGGTTGATCACGAAGTTAGAATTAACCGGCGTTACGACCACATCATTGGCCGGTTCGGAATTTAAAACCAATGTATAGGTACCTTGCGCAGAGACATCCAGATCTAGTTCCTCTGGATCCGCAATGACGGCAGCTTGCGTATAGAAAAACACGGCACCTTGAAAAGGGCCCACATTCGAAGTGCCCGGCGCTCCCACGAGTAAAATGAAATTATCTAAAGCAATAGAATAACCAAAGATATCCGAGATCTGTCCGGCCACTGGTACTAATTTATCTTGGCTTTGAGTCCATGTGCTGTCTTGAAGCGCGAACAGGTATACAGCGCCCGGGCTATCCGGAGTATTCATGTCTTCAGGAGCGGAGATCGCAAGCACACCCTCATTGAGTGCGATGCTATATCCAAAAAGATCGAAAGCACTGGCATCACTCGCCGTGAGAGTCTGACCTTGAGTCCAGGTGCCATTTTCCGGAAGGTTAAATAAAGTGACCGAGCCCGTATCAGAATTTCCAAAGGGTGAAGCGCCTGCAATGATTCCATCATCAATTGCGACATCGTATCCAAAAAAATCATCATTCGCGGCATTGCTCGGAACTAACTTTGCCGTTTGAGTCCAAGTTCCATTGACCAGATTGAAAACATAGACGGCACCCGTTATTTCTGTCTCGCTAGGATTTTCAAAATTGCCAGGAGATCCAACCACGATGGTAGTGCCATTACTGCTGATGGCCAAACTAATCCCGAAGTAATTATTTTCTCCTGGATCTGAAGGAACAAGTTTCGCGCTTTGTTGCCAAGTGCCATTTACTAAGTTGAAGACGTAGGCCGCACCAGAATTTTCATTGCTATTCACATCGACAGTGGGAGCTCCTACCAGCAATAAATTGCCTTGAAGCGCAACTTCAGATCCAAAGCTATCTCCAGATTGGGCGTCATTTGCGGTAAGGGTGACGGGGCTGCTGACAGAGCCGTTTGTCACCGTGTAAACATAGGTAACGCCTTGGCTATCGCTTCCTTCATTTCTAGCCCCTACAGCGACTGTATTATCACCTGCAGAAACGCTGCTCCCGTAACTATTGGGATGACTTCCCTCAGTCACAATAGCGAGTTCCGTAAGCTCACCTGCAATGAAGGAGTAAATGTAAGCTTTTTCTCCCTCAAGGGCGCCTGCCACTACCAAGTTGTCATTCATGGAGACACTGGCGCCAAAAACATTTCCATCCGAAGCATCAGAAGCAAGGAGGGTGTAGGTTTCCAAAAAATTATCTGCAGTGACGGCTTTGGCTTCTTTGAGCCCAAAACAAAAAATAAGACTCATCGTCAACATTACTTTGAATGCTTCTTTCATAAAAAGATTTCTCCTTTAAATAAACTCCAAGAATTGTCTCATTTTGGACGGAGTCTGGGTAGTCTCTAAATTCCACTTCGTACAAGAGTAAATGATTGTTAAGAATTGATTTGAATAAAATGATCCAGCTAAGTTTTAAACGAGGCAGATTATTTTACTCATGATAAAGTATAGAATATTTTCGCAGAATGGCTTATGTTTCGTATGGTTAAGAATTAAGTTTTCTACAAGGAAATCCCATGAAAAAATTTATTCGCAAATTAAGTTTAATGAGTCTGGGTCTTGCGCTAAGTGCCAGTGTCATAACCAGTTGTGGAAATAATGGAGGAAGTTCAACACCACCTCCTTCAGGTTCGACGACTTCGGCTTCTATATTAAATGCTCCCATCGAACATCAAAGAATTTATCTTTCGGTCGTTAATGAAATGATCGGGAGGGTTAATTCCAATTCGAGTAGTCCTCCTTCAGCGTTTCGAAGTTCTCGACAGGAGATGAAAGAAAATTTTTCCTTTCATTTCATCCCTGAAGCCAAAGCCGCAGATTGTTCAAGCCCAGAAGCTATTGCCTGTAGCGAAGGAGGATGTCTGCAATTGGTTCCCATTGGTGGACCTGCCCCAGTGATTTCAGATCAGCCAGGTGGCGCGATAAGAATTGTATTCGATGGCTATACTTTTGGATCAGATAATTCAAGTTGCGGGAAGAGAGTGGAGAGCTGCAGCCTCAGCTATTATACTTCAGGCCTGATTACCGGGCAATTAGTGGGTAACATTACTTTCCCAACACCCACTTCGCGCGATCCTAACTTAGATCTGCGAGTGAACATTCAGACGAATCCGAATACTTGTTCTGCGAGCGGTGTCACGATTCGAACCAGCACCGATGCAAGTCAGCTTCACCAAGTCGGCTTTGATTTGGTGGGGAGAGTGACGGGAGCTGCTTCGAGCGCCCGAAGCAATGCAGTCTTATCAGGCACTTTTTGTATCGATAATGTGACCTATACCCATTTTCCTACAACGCCTGATGAATTCAACCGCCTTTTAGGCCTCGCTGTCTGCAGAAATTCTTAACTTGGGAACTTCAAGTCCTTTCTACATTTACACGGATGCTAGTTTTGATCATAAGAGCCAAACAGGTGTTTTGGGCTATTGTATTTTCCATGGATTAGAAGAGCATGAATCTGGACAGCTTTTTTCTCCCGTCATATACACTCAGATTATTCAGGAAAAAAATAACATTCGCAGCGAATTAAGGGCGGTAATCGTAGCGCTTGAGGCTTTTGAAGAGATGCTGAGAGCGTCGCCTTTATTCAATGCGGAGATTATTGTTTACACAGATTGCCAAGGGATTTCTCATCTTCAGAAAAGAAGAAAAAAATTGGAAGCCACGCATTATATCAGCCACCGCAAAAAAAATGTCTTGGCGAATGCAGATCTCTATAAAATATTTTTCTTAATCTTAGATCGGCTCAATCCAAAAATTGTTTGGGTCAAAGGTCATTCACCTTCTAGAAACCAGAACCTTATCCAAAAGAACTTTAGTGCATTGGATAAAGCGGTTCGTGGAATATTCAGGCTTACGGATTTGAAGTAATCGAAATATTACTGTCTCTTAAACAACATTGAGCTTCGATTGATTTCGCGGGGGAAGGATCGTAGGAACGTGCTTCTTGGCCATAAGCGAATGGACGATAGGATGTATTTTTTTGGGTAACTACAAGGCTTCCCGTATTTTGTGCAAAATTCAGATTGCAGGGTTCAGGCCTGTCAATATTTTGAGCGCTCGTTTTACTTTCAATTAATACACAGCTATAAATATTATCTGGAGTAGCGGGGTTGTTTTGACAAATATTTTTTTTGTCCATTCCAATATATGACTTATATCCTTGAGCGCAAAGATTTTGTGAAATTTCATTGGATGAAGTTTTTTTTGTATATTTCAGACTTTTGGATTGTCGAGGGGTGAATGTGCTTTGATTGCCAGATTTATCAAGACTACTGAATTGCTCTTGTGCACCAGACAAAGAATGAATCGATAGGATACTTACGAATAAGCTGAAGGTGAGCCATAAAACTTTAGTGGACATATTTTCCTCTTTGAATAAAAATTTTGCGAGATACTGGAACACTATTATAGTGGAGCTTGCAGAATAACAATGAGGGCAGCTCGGATTTTGAAGTAGGGGAATTGATTAGAAGAAAAAAGAAAGGTTAAATCATGAAAACAATTTGGGTAGGTCGTATCTTGTCGGCGTTGATTATTTTGCCATTCCTTCCGAGTGCGGCAATGAAACTGATGGTTCATCCAGAAGTGATTAAAGGTATGACCCATCTAGGTTTGCCAGAATCTCTTATTTTGCCTTTGGGTATTATAGAGCTTTGCTGTGTGATTATTTATCTCTTCCCTAAAACTTCCGTGCTGGGAGCGATATTGCTGACCGGCTATATGGGCGGTGCGATTTTAACTCATTTGAGAATCGGTGAGCCTGTTTATTTGCAATGCGCCCTGGGAGTTTTGATTTGGCTGGGACTTTATCTCCGTGAACCGAGATTGCGCCAAATTTTGCCTTTGAGATAATCTTAGGCTTGAGTTTTTTTTTCTTGATGCGCTTTACGTCCGGCTCTTTCGACGCTTTCCCCCACGATGCCTGCGCTACAAATTAAACGCTTGGACATTTCAATCGAACGTCTGGCTAAGTCGGCAGCGCCTTTGCAAAGTTCTTCGCTCGTTTGCACATAGCTGATGTTGCGTTCCATATTTTCAGCACTCCAACCTAGGGAATGAGCAATGTAGGGGAAAGGGGGAAAACTGAATCCGAGTTCCGCAAAGAAGCCGAGCATTTGTCCTGCGACTGCTTGAATGTTATCTTGTCCGCCCGTGATAATAAATGAAGCCACTTTATTTTGAATTAAAACTTTATTATGAAGAGTGATTTGGTTTTGAATGCAGTTGAAGCGTTCAATCATTTTATAATAGAGCGCGCTCGCAGAACCCCAGCGAATGGGTGTGGAAAGTAAAACAACATCCGCCCAATGAATCAGCGCTTCGTAAACGGGCGTTAAGCCATCTTTAGAATCCATTTGTGTGATAGAACAGGGCCAGGTGCAGGCATGAGAGCTTTTGGAATAATATCCTTTGCAGTTATGAAAATTGAGATCGTTTAGTTTGATGAGTTGAGTTTCCGCTCCGTGATCTTTTTCAGCACTCACGAGCGCGGCTTGTAAAAGCGCTTCGGATGTGGAGTAGCGTGGGTATTTACGTTCCATTACTGTGGTGGAAATTCCGAGCACTCGAATGGGTCCTTCGGGCCGCTCTTTTGCGACAGGACGAGCGAGGGCAAGTGGAGGATGAGGAAGCTTGTTGCGTTTCGTCAGCGCGTCTAAATTAATGTAGAGCTGTCCATTTTCGATTTTTAATTCATAGCGCGGCACGCATTCTTTTTCGTAGCCGGGCTCTCCCACCCCTTGGGAGCGCTCGTATTTCCAATGATGCCAGGGACAGACAACGAATTCGCCTTCGAGATGCCCGTCTCCCAAAGGTCCCCCCGCATGATTACAAATTCCTGAGATGGCTCCAAATTTTCCATCCACATAAGAAAGCGCAATTTTGTGACGATCGATTTGGATTTGTTGCAAAGCTTTTTGCTGAAGCTCCGCTATTGCACCGAGCTCATGCCATTTTTTTTCCGTCATAAAATTTTCTCTGGATTTACTGAGTCACCCAATCATTCGGTAGGAGTTGATATTGGAAAATCGCAAACTGATCTTCAGGAAGCTGCCAGTCGGCATTTGCTAAATCTAAGAAAGATAGGAATTGATTCAGTCCGTCGATGGTATTCCAAGTTCCGAAGGCATTGATTCTCGACTGCGGACAACCGGTGACTAAACAATCGCATTGTATTCCAGCAGGCACATTGCCGTTTGAATCGCCGCATTCCGTCGAAAACATGAAATAAATCTTCGCGCAGTTTGCTTCATTCGGTGTGCAATTATAAGTATAGCCACTGCCCCCATTATAAAAATCCCAGTTGAGCAAGCCGATATTTATGGTCGGGTCATGTGAGTGTTCAAAGCCCATATTCTGACCGGGCTGCCAGGTGGTAGAATCCGTAGACCATAAAGTTTGAGCCGCGGTAGCCGGAGTGTTCAGCCAAGCGTCTGAATAAATGGAATTAGGGAAAGCCGGAACGGTTGTGCTGCTGAGAGCGCCTTCCGCCATGGCGTCGATGTAAATCGCATTGGGATCGGCTTGAGGGGCATCGGTCAAATTATAGATTTGTAAATAGCCTTCGTCTAAAACCCCTGCATTGCCATATTGCGCATAGGCAGCACCCTGCGAAGGTCCGCCGGTCATTCCTACCTTGAGGCTCGTGACTCCGTAAGTTTGTTTGTAAGTCGCAATCGCCTGAGGTGTTCGAATGTCGTTAGGATAGGGAGAACCTTCAGGTTCGAAGACGATGCCAGTAAAGAGAGTGGTGATGCCTTGTGAAGTAGCAAGAGTGTTGATGTCATTTACCCAGCGGACCGATTGTTTGAGTGATCCGGCGAAGGTGCTGTCTGTAGTGCTTCCACCATAGTCTGCCCACCAAGTCGTGAGAGAAGAGGCATCGTCGACCATACTTGGATAAATTGCCCAAAGTTCATCACTGGCTTTCGAAAAATAAGGCAGGGCATACACAATGATATTTTGACCTTCGAGTTTTCTTAAGAATTCCAGAACGTAAGGATTGTTGTTATTCCCGGCCGGATTCATGGCATCGTACCAAGGGCCTCCCACTCCTGCACCGGAACCCGTAACGCGCAAAATGACTTTATTAAATTCAAGAGAAGGGCTCGAAGTAACGACCGTCGCTAAGTTGTCATAGTAAGTGGTGTCGGGGACATCGCTTGTTTCAACCCAAAGCGTGAAGCTATATTCGCTTCCGCTACTATCCCCAATGCCGGGTGCTTGTGCCGGGGCCGCTTGATCGGAATTACAGGCTCCGGATACAAATCCGCATCCTAAGATAAATACTGCACCCAAAATTCGACAGAATATAGACAGGTGTCTCATGTTTCTCTCCTTGAAATTGAATCTCGATATTATGTGCTTCGTTTCGGAAAAAACAAATTGAAATCTGGAAAAGTTAAAAAGATGGGGTGAAAGTCGAAGATTGTTAGCTTTTGTCGATGAGAATATAAAACGTCCCAGTAGATATAATCTACTGGGACGTTTTAATTGAGAGAATCAAGGATGCAATTTAATTTAATAATGAGCTTGTGTTTGAGGAGGCATCTCATCTTCGTATTCAGGTTCGCCTAATTTATCATTTTCTTTTACGCCACCGGCTTGGTGCTTGTGGCGAAGAGAACTGAATCCATCTTCAGCACCTTTTTGATGGCGAACTGAGCCAAAATTATCCGGAGAGTTCTTATTATCTTCTCTGACTTTTTCGGACTCTATTTCCTGAGTGTTTTCATCATCGAAATTACCTTCATAAGATTTTTTGTTCGAATTTTTTTCTGCGTTCATAAAATCTCCTTGTTAAGGTTTCTGATTGTTGTCTGAAGTGAAGATAGTCCTTTGAAAAAAAATCTGCCATCAGGCGATACATGATTTTACGACAGGGAATTCCCCCATAAAATTAATCGTCGACGAAGTCAGAAATTTCTTTCATCGCTTCATTTTTATGAGGGGAAAAATTTAAAGTAAGGTTCTGCTTCCACTAACACGCGTGCAAAAGAAGGACGTAGTTTAAGGCGTTCGAGATAGGCATTTAAATTCGGATGGCTTTTTTCGAAGGACTCGATTTTATTGCCATAAAATAAGGCAGGAGAAGCTGCGCAGTCGGCCATGCTAAAATTTTCACCGACCATCCACTTTTTCCCCTCCATCCTTTTTTCAATAATCTCATAAGCCGTTGCGATTCTTTTTCTCGCTTCGACTTCACCTAAGGCATCCACATCCGCTGCAGGTCTTATCCGATTCGAAACGATTTTCTGCATTTGCACGTGAATATAATCATCGAAAAATTCATTCCAGCGGCGAGTTTCTAAAGCAAGCTCTGTATCGCTAGGAATAAGCTTCATAGGTCCAGGATAATGAATCTGAAGATATTCGATAATCACAGTGGATTGCGGAATAATTTGCTTTCGTTGATCATCCTGCAAAACCGGAAATTGTCCGATGGGCCAGATCTTTAGAAAATTTTCCCGAGCTTCCTTTTCCATGAGATTGACGAGATGGGGCGTGAAAGGCGTTTGATTTTCGTAAAGGGCGATGAGCGTTTTCCAGCAGAAAGAGGAAAGTGGGTGGTAATGAAGAGTGAGATTCATGCGAACCAGTATCTTAAAGAACGAGCATAGTATGCAAGTCACTTATGTGGACGAATCTTAAATAGCCAGAAAAGCTGTGGCGATAAACGAGATCAATACCGCAGCGATTACGAAAATGCGCATGGAAGAGCTTCGCATTAATTTTGTCCTCCCAGGATGATGGGTAAACCATCCTTTCCGCTTCCGATCACGACCACTTTGCTGTTTTGGCTGTCGGCAAGTTTGGAAGTAGCTTCAATGCCTTTCCAACGAAGAAATAAATCAGTGAGACCCGTCGTGACGATTTTTTGAAAGTCTGCGATTCCTTGAGCTTCGATTCTTTTACGATCCGCCTCTTGAGTTTCTTTATTAAGCACGAATTTCATTTGTTCGGATTGTTGTTCTGCTTCCAGTTTTTTCTCGATGGCGGTCGCAAGAATGGGCGGGAGAGTGGCGCTTCTGAGTAAAACTTTTTCAACAGTAATGCCACGCTCTAAAAGTGGGGCTTGCAAATGCGAAAACATTTCATTGGCAATGGCTTCACGCTCAGAAGTGTAAAGGGCTTTAGCTTCATAACTTGCAGTGACTCCCCGTACCACGGAGCGGAGTTGAGGAGTGACTACGACACGCAAATAGTCTGGCCCAATGGTCTTGTAAACTTGTGCTGCTTTTTGGGGGTCGAGACTGAATAAAAGTGACACGGATAAATGAACGCTCAAACCTTCTTTGGAAGGAACATTTGCCTCTTCAGTAACTTCTTGTGTTCGAATAGCCATTTTGTGGATTTTAAGAAGTGGGTTGATGAGGTGCATTCCAGCGGTCAAGGTGGTGTTGGAAACGTTTCCAAACAAATCTTGGATTCCGACATGTCCGGCTGGAATAATAGTAATCGACTTAGGGATGATAATGATGGCCAGCACAAATGCTATGATCAGAAAGATTTTCTTTTTTCCCTTGGGAACCATGTCTTTTACATATTTCTGTAATTCAGCAAACTCATCGGGTCCATTCATGAAAATCTCCTTAAAATTGTTTGGTAGTGTTTGATAGAGGAAGTACATCTATTAATAAAATAGATAATTTGATTTGATTGATAGAGAATCTAAATATATGTCCTGCTTATGAAATGGCTAAACTACCATCATTTACTTTATTTTTGGACGGTCGCCCGTCGAGGAAGTGTTTCAAAAGCGAGTATTGAATTGAAGCTTGCGCAACCGACGGTGAGTGCTCAAATTCTTTCCTTTGAAAAAGCTTTGGGTGAAAAACTTTTTAAGAAAATTGGAAGAAACCTGGTTCTGACAGAGATGGGCAAAATAGTTTTTCGTTATGCGAATGAGATTTTTACTTTAGGTCAGGAGTTGCAGGATAACATCAAGAGTAAATCTCCCCATCATTCGCCACGGCTTTTGGTGGGGATTGTAGATGTGTTGCCTAAATTAATTGCCTATCAACTCTTGAAACCCGCTTTTGAGCATTCTCGAAATTTTAGGATAATCTGCAGGGAGGATAGTTCAGAGCGGCTTCTTTCGGAACTTTCAATCAATGAGCTTGATCTAGTCCTTTCAGATTCTCCCATCAGCTCTAACGTAAAGGTGAAGGCTTATAATCATCTTTTAGGTGAATGCGGGGTCAGTTTTTTTGGATCCGGTAAGCAAGTTCAAAAGTACCGGAAAAATTTTCCAAACTCGCTTCATCAAGCGCCTTTTCTTCTTCCTACGGAGAACACTTCTTTACGGCGATCGCTTGATAATTGGTTTTACTCCAAGAACATTCAACCTTCCATCATCGGTGAGTTCGATGACAGTGCTTTGTTGACCGTAGTGGGACAACAAGGTTGGGGAATTTTTCCAGCTCCGTCTATCCTAGAGAATGAATTGAAAAAGTATGGGCTACAAGTGGTCGCTCGTACCGATGAAATTCACGAACGCTTTTATGCTATTTCTATTGAAAGAAAATTGAAGCATCCGATGGTAGTGAAAATCTGCGAATCCGCTCGCGAGAAAATATTCTTATAATGAAAGAGGCAGGTGCCAGGCACTGACGTGTTTGAACACGACAAGTGCCGTTACTGCGAAGCAACCTACATCTACTACAAAACTACTTACGACTTACTTGTTCAGCGCAAGGACCTTTTTTGCCAACGCCGACTACGTATTCGACTGTATCGTCGGTGGTGATGGTTCCATTGACTACGGCTGATGCGTGCACGAAAAGATCTTTTCCACCGTTATCGGGGGTGATGAATCCAAAACCTTTTTCGTCGTTGAAGAACTTTACTTTACCTGTTTCCACTTCTGCCTCCTTTGGCAATTGTACCTAGAAAAACGAAGGATGAGATTGTTTTTCTAGGCATGAAACTCGCCCCCTTCGGGGACGAGAATTTAATATTAAAAAAGATGGTCCTAACAGCCTTATCAAAGAGAAGCTAGCTAAACTTTTGTCTAAATAGCTCAAAATTTTAGGGTGCTGAGGGCTTTTTTAGAGGCCAATGGAGTCTTTTTTTGATAGAAGGGGCGGGTCATTGAAGGATTTTTACCTATGAATCATCATATTTGTCCCGTTTGTGGTTTTTCGTCCCTCGAAGAAGCGGCTTATAGCTTGGAAGGCGATGAGTCTTTTGAGATGTGTCCCAGTTGTGGCTGCGAATTCGGCTATGACGATTTTGGGAAAACACATCGGGAGTTGCGCAAGGCTTGGATTGAGCGATCCGTGCCCTGGTCTAGTTCTTCGCCGGCGCCCGAAAATTGGGATGCAGAAAAGCAATTGAAAAGCTTAGCAAGCTTGCCGATGGAACAGGCTTGGATTCTCATTGAAAGCCTTTTGCACAATGCCGGCAATAAAATCAGCGAAGCTGCACCCGGGGGGGATATTCCAGAAACTTGGAAGGAATTTTCGGAGTTCATGAGGGAAGGCGAATACGAACTCGCTTGGGATGCCTTGGCGCAACTGGCAGAATTGCGAGAACTTCCTCATGTTTTTTGGATGCGCATGGCGGATGCAGCAGCGCTGATGGGCTTAACTCGAAATGAAAATTTCGCGCTTGGAAAAATTCCCCAAGTTCATTGAGTTTCACTTTGCCTTTCCAGGGCGCGCATGTTTAAAGGGGCGATGAAAAAATCACCTTTGAAAAATATCTCCACGAAAACAACTCAACCCAATGCCAAAGAAATTGTCGGTCTTCTCCTAAAAGATCACAAAGCGATGCGCGCTCTCATACAGAAAATAAAATCGCCGCGCTCGGCTCCTTCAAAAAAACTGAACGCTTTTGCCACACTTGAAAAGTTGGTAACCTCTCATGTGAAGGCGGAAGAAACTTCCCTACTCGAAAAAATCAAGCATCATCCACGCTTCGAAGATCAAGCGTCTGAAGGCATCGAAGAACATCGCATCCACGAAGTCATCGCGGCTGGCATCCATCGACTGAAAGATACCCATCGCATGCTCACGCAAATCGAAATTTACTGCGAATACCTCGAGCATCATTTGGATGAAGAGGAAGAAGATCTCTTTCCCAAGTTTAAAAAATACTCCGCACTTTCCACCCGAAAGAATATCGGCGCTGCGTTTATGAAAAAAAGAAAATCCACGCAGTTGAATCGGAAGAAATTAGGGGCTTTGAAGGGGGAGTAGTTGTAGAGTATGAAAAAAACATCCTTATCCTTACTTAACTTCATCCTCTTCAGTGTAGTGTTGATCTATGGCTTGAGTGCGATGCTTTCTTTGATCAATCAATACTTTGATCGATCTGCTCCCAAGATTGAAGTGTCACGCATCTTGACTAAATCGACCAGCTATCAACCTTTTAAATTAAATAAAATCGAGGTCGATTTCGCAGGAAAAAAGCAGAGCTTTGCAGTTTTGCCTGCGCTCTATGAAAAATTTCAGGTGGGGTCCTTGATTGGAGTGGTGGGCAAGCAAGGCTTTTTGAAAAAGCCTTGGTATCAGGATAAAGAATTTTACTATTTTATCGGTGAACAGCGCGCTTTGCAGGGCAGCGTGTATGTTTTTATTTTTGTCGCGTTACTGGCCGTCTACTTTTTTACTTTCAAAAAATATCTCGGAACTCCCAAAATGTGGATAGTGATCGCAATCAATATCCTGCTTTCCTTTCTGCTTTTTTATTTTATTTAATCGAGAATTAAAAATTCTCATGGGAAAAATAAAATATTTTGTTTGGTGTTGGGATGAATTAAGGGCAAGTCGCCGTCGTAAATCCGCAGCCCGTGATGAGTCCAGCGCAGAGCGTATCTAGGTTTGGAGAACCCTCCTCATCAGTAGACAATTGGCATTCTGCAAGATCGCTCTCATCAAAGGTCAAGACGATCGTGCTCGAGATTAAATCCGTTGTGCTCATGCCGACTACTCCTGTTTCGAAAGTCGCATCGACATCGAAACTGATCAATGTTTCATCTTCCGAAACCATCGCAAAGATGCCGCTTCCCAACCAAGAAAAGTCTCCGAAGAAGGAGGAAGTGACCTGTAGCGGACCACAGGTGATTGTCTTGCTAGTTTCCGACATGAAGACCGCTTGGGTTGATCCGTTAAAAATAAAGGCTCCAATTGCGCAATTTTGATAAGTGAAGAGTTGGGTCGTGCTATTCGGCTCTGTTTCAGTAATGGTGCCTCCGTCCGGGCAATCTATAGAACCGGTTTCGTCAAAAACCGAATCATCCGCAATGGAAAAAAACGCGCCCTCATTCAAAATGAATCGTATCCACGAAGGTAAGGTGTTTAAGAAACTTCTTCAATCTGATTTTATGTATTAATAAGTTGTGCTTATTATAATTTTTCAAAGTCTTAGGATCGAGCGGAAGTTTTTTGTAGCTTTGCAAAAGCAGCTCTTTGCGCTTTCACCGAATCGGGCGCGCAAATATTTTTGATGGTTTCAGGCTCTAAAGAAGAGGAAATTTCTTGGATGGCTCGTAGCACCGGCGCTTGCAGCATTTTCTTGGAATGACGGTAAGCGAGGTAGGCGTGTGGAGAAATAATTTGGGTCTGTTTCAAGGCGGCTGAGATGAGATCTTTAGCCTCGACTGTTTTTTGGATGAGATGCAAGTCGATGGCAGCCTCGGCTGCGTAAACTTCTCCGGAGAGAATCGTTTCTGTGGCCGCATAATTTCCTAATCGAAAGCGAATAATCTCCGTATAAATACTCGGCATGGGCACGCCGACGGGCACTTCGTTAATACTGTATTTGAAATCACCGCGCGCTGCGATGCGGAAATCGCAGCAAAGTGCGAGGATCATCCCACCTGCGAAGGTATGGCCATTGATCGCAGCCACCGTTAAACGCGGAGCTGTAAACAGCCGCAGCATCATGCCTCGATACGCTTCAAACCAATTCTCAATTTCTTTCTGATCGGCGCGCTCGAAGAGGTCGAAGCAATAACTAAAATCAATTCCCGCGCTAAAAATTTTTCCGGGGGCGGTGAGGATTAAAGGTTTGTGGGGATATGCTTGATCGACTTGATCGAGAGCTTCATTAAAATCTTGGAAGAAGGCAGGATTATGCAGATTCGCTTTATTCGAATTTATTTCTAAAATGATTGCGGATTCATGGGATTGGATTTTCCATTTCATGAAGACCTCCTTGGACTCTTCGCCGCCTTTTCTTGAACTGCGGGTGAAGGTCTGACATTTCTTGTACTTCGATTAAGTTTTTACCCATAAAATTTAGTTCTCATTCGCCCGATAAGAATTCACATCCACATAATAATGCTGAAGATTCGTGGGATCTAAATACACGGTCACGAATTGATTCTCGAGGGCGGACAAATCTCCCTGATAGTCGTCACTCATTAATTCAGACTCCACCGCAGAGCGCAAAACTTTCACCGTGAGCCAGGAACTTTTGATGCTGCCGGATTTATTTCTATATTTGAGGCAGGTGGTAATTTGAGCCACGTGAGGCTGACCAAATTTTTCGAGATAAGCAATTTTCGCGCGGATCTTTTTTTCTTTGAGAAGGTAATAGATTCCGTAGCCCAAGACGGCAATGAGGCAAGCGATGTTCACGGCGAAACGATAAGCCCACTGCGGTTTGGCTTGAATCACTTCCATGTAATACCAGAGAGAAAAAGGCACTACGATCATGAAAGCAGAGACAATCAAGATGATCCCCATGATCTTGTAATTCACGCGTCGGTATTTTATTTTTTCATTTTGAGAATTCATGGAAATTCCATTTTACTCGTGCGGGAAGAGAAAGTCAGATAATTTTTTATTAAAAAAATGACAAAGTATATTTTTCCACTTACAATTTGATTCTATGAAAAAAAATCAACTCCTGCTTCGTGTGGGTCTTCTTCTGTCCTGTGTCGGAATGATCATCGGTTCGGGTTTAGAGGCTTGTGCGCCTCCTCCCTCAGGCGGTGGCGGGAGCGTTACAATTGGCGGCGAAGTGATTGGCTTGGACGGTGATTTAGTGCTGCAAAACAATGGCACAGATGATCTTGCATTAGATTCCGAGGGGGAGTTTCAGTTTAATGACGACGTTGAGGAAGGAAGCGAATATGTCGTCACAGTGCTTACTCAGCCGACGGGGCAGAACTGTGTCGTGGCCGATGGATCCGGAACAGCCGACACAGATGTGACGGACATCCTGGTGACTTGTACAAATACTGCTCAATACACAGTGGGAGGAATGGTGGAAGGTCTCGTCGAAGGCCAGGCCACTTTTGTACTCCAAAATAATGGAACAGATGATCTCACTATAGTTGAAAATGGAAGTTTTACCTTTTCTACGCCTCTGTTGGATGGAGCCTCTTATCTTGTTAGCATTTTCACTAACGCTCCTTTCCCTTATGGACCCTGCGAGATTCTATCTGGCGGTGAGGGTACAGTATCGGGTGCTAACGTAACGAATGTTGAGATTAGCTGTGGGCCTTAAACTGCTCTCTAAATTTGAAAGACGTCATTTCTTCAAACTCTCCATGTTGATGACAAATCGGTATCTCACATCGCTCTTCACCACGCGCTCATAGGCTTCGTTCACTTTCTGGATCGGAATTTCTTCGATGTCGCAGGTGATGTTGTGCTTGCCGCAGAAATCGAGCATTTCTTGGGTTTCGGGAATGCCACCGATTAAGGAGCCGGCTAGGCTGCGACGTCCACCGATGAGCGAGAAAGCATTGATTGATGCCGGCTGTTCGGGAATACCGACGATCACCATCGCGCCGTCGATTTTTAAGAGATTCAAATATTGATTCCAATCCAAAGGCGCAGAGACGGTGTTGATGATGAGATCGAAGTGGCCTTGGAGTTTGGTGAAAATTTCAGGATCTTTTGAAGTTGCATAAAAATGATGAGCGCCGAGCTTTTTCGCGTCCGCTTCTTTGCTGGGAGAATGGCTGAGCACGGTCACGTCCGCACCCATCGCGTGAGCGAGCTTTACGCCCATGTGACCGAGTCCGCCGAGGCCGACAATAGCGACTTTTTTTCCGGGGCCAGCTTTCCAATGTTTTAAAGGCGAGAAAAGAGTGATGCCGGCACAGAGCAGAGGCGCTGCGGCATTGAGCGGGAGATTCGAGGGCATACGGAGCACGTAATTTTCATCGACGACGATATGGCTCGAATAACCGCCTTGCGTCGGCGTTTTGCCATCCTGTTCAAAACCGTTGTAGGTGAAGCTCATGCCCTTCTTGCAATATTGTTGAAGGCCTTGTTTGCAGGGCTCGCATTCGCGGCAAGAGTCGACGAAGCAACCGACGCCAACAGAATCGCCCACTTTAAATTTTTTCACGCTGCCGCCCACTTGGGTGACGACTCCGACGATTTCATGACCGGGGACCATCGGAAAACGCGAACTGCCTCCCCACTCATCGCGGGCTAAATGGATGTCCGAATGGCAAATGCCGCAAAATTGAATATCGATGGCAACATCATGCGCGCCCGGATTTCGTCTTTCAAAGGTAAAGGCTTGGAGAGGATCTTTGGCTTTGAGGACGGCGTAGGCTTTGGCTTGGGTCATAATTTTTTCTCGATGTTAAATGAATTTTTATTTTGAACTTTGACTATGCTACTGTAAATTTTCCTTTTTACCACAAAAGTATTTCATAGAGGAATGTATGCCAAAAAAAACGGTGAGAGTGCTCGCCACCTATAAAGCAGAGTTGGGCAAGGTTGAAGAGCTGAGGAAATATTTGAACCAATCGATTGCGCCGGCTTTGAAGAGGGCGGGCTGCCTCCATCATAGCTTGCAGCAAAGCGCACATAACAGTCATGAATTCAACTTCACCGAAGAATGGGAGAGCCAGGTCGTTTTCAAAATTCTGCAAAATGCGCATCTGCAAGAAGGTTTAGACAACATTGGAGAATTTATCAGCGTGGGTCCTGATTTTCGAAGATAATTTAGAAGCAAAAATCACCCCTAAGGTCATGCAGCAAACAAAAATAAGATCGCGTGCATCTGCACTTTCTCCCAAAAGAGGATAAGCCAGCAAAGTGACCATCACGGGCACTAAGGCGGCAAAGGCGGAAGTCCGCGAGGCTCCAATGAGATCGATCGCTTTATTGTAAGTAATGAGCGAAACGATGCTGGTTAAAATTCCTTGATAAAAAATCTGCAAAGCGGATCCCGTTAAATTCAGCGCATGGGGAAATCGATATTGGTAAAGGCAGTAGGGGATAATGAGTGCGAGTGCGGATCCACTCGTTACCCAAGCCGTCGCTGCCATCGCCGTCAAATCAGATTTGCGTTTGCTCACGGTGTAGATTGCCCATAAAATCGCGGCGAGCAAAAAATAAGAGTCCACACCCACCAGCTCCCAACTTTTCAGAAAGCTCGATCCCAATTTAAAAAGGATGCCTAAGAAAATGAGTGCATAGCCCAGCAAGCGCCATCCAGAAAATTTTTCCTTAAATAGGAAAATAGAAAGGAGCGCGACCCAAAGTGGCATGGTGCCAGGAATCAGAATGCCATGGGAAGCCGGCGCATGTTTAAAACCAAAAGCGCTGATCAATACGTAAGGAGCGCCTGCGCCGAGGAGCATGAGAAACAACAGAAGTTTAGGAGTTTGGAAGATTTGTTTTCGGCTTTTGATTGCGAAAGGCAGAAATAAAATTCCCGCCGTGGTGAAGCGCAAAAAAGTAATATCGAAAGGACTTAAACTGCTTTGCACGCCCAAACGTGTGATGATCATCCAGCCCGCCCAGATACTGACGGTGACGAAGGCGAGAAGATCTCCTTTAAGATTTTTGCTGAGCATAGTTCGTCTTAGTGCGTTGTGTGCAGAAAATCAAAACTTCTTTATTGAGGAAAGACTTGGTTTAATTTTCTGATTTTGAGACAATTTTGAAATATGAAAAAACACCTCTTCTTGTTTTTGCTGTTTTCTGGACTTTTATTCATCTCTTCCGGGGTTTATGCCGCCGACTGCGATCCTGGCACTTATAGTGCGAATGGTACCGACATTCCGGATCCTTGCCTTCCTTGCGGCTTGGGTGAGTATGCTCCCGTCCCCCATTCTACTTCTTGCACACCTTGCGAGGCGGGCACTTTTGGACCTTTTACTTCTGCTTACACCTGCGTGCTTTGTGAACCTGGTACTTATTCTGACAGTGAGGGAGCCATCGAATGTACAGATTGTGCTGCCGGTAGCGCGACGAATGAACCTGGACAAACAGTTTGCCCGGCTTGCGCGGCAGGATCTTATAGCCCCGATATCGGAGCAGAAACTTGTGCGGCATGTCCCGAAGGAAATGCCTGCGCTGAAGGGAGTACGTCTCCTACTGAATGCAGCGCAGGAACCTACAGTGCAGCTTCTGCGGGCGCCTGTAATGAGTGCGCGGAAGATACTTTCTCGGCAGCCGATGGCAGCAGCGCATGTACAGCCTGTCCTTCCGGAACGGAATCGGAGCCGGGTTCTATCTCTTGTCAGGCCATTCCTGCTCCCCTCGGTGGTGGCGACTGCGCTCTCCAAGCGAATTCTTCTTACAAAGTGAATTGGAGTGGAAGTGTTTTGCTCTTCCTGGGTGTAAGTCTCATTGTCTTTAAAAAAAGCTTTATTAAATTTTAATTAAGCCGCACAATATCTCATCATTTAAAAAAAAGGAGACTGCATGAATACGAAAGTGGGAATGCGTTTGGGCGTGACTTTAGTGGCTTTACTCTGTCTAGGACAAGTGAATGCAGCTCCTCCTACCGGTTTAGCGGATAAAGTCGCTGAACTTAAAAAAAGTCTTCAACTCAATCAAGCGAATCTGAAAAAATATGAATGGATCGAAACCGTGACAGTCAGCAAAGACGGTGATCAAAAATCCCAAAAGCAATTTCGTTGCTATTATGGAGTCGACGGAACTCTCCAAAAAATCGCGCTCAATGTTTCCCAAGATCAGGATGATGGCGGCGGAAGACCTCGTGGTTTACTCCGACGCAAAATCGTGGCCGATAAAAAAGAAGAAATGGCCGATTACATGCAAGCCGCAGGCAGCTTGATTAAGAAATATATTCCTCCGCAAGCTTCTCTGATTCAAGCCGCTAAAGATTCGAACAATATTTCACTGAAGCCTGGTGGAAGTGGGATGCAATTAGTCATTCAAAATTATATTTTGCCAGGCGATTCTCTCGATCTTACGTTAGACATGGCAAAGTCTGATTTGACGGCCTTATCCGTGAACAGCTACCTTGATAATCCCAAAGATGTCGTCACGATGCAGGTGACTTTCTCCAACCTTCCGGACGGCACTTCTTATACCCAGCAAACACTGATGACCGCGAAACAAAAAAACATCACAGTGTTGACGGTGAATTCTGGCTATAAAAAGATGTAATTTTTTTTAAGTCAGACTTTAACGTTAAAGTCCATTTTCTCAATGTTCATTCGGGAGGCTCATGCGGCATAAAACTTTTCGCGTTTTATTTTCTTTTTTTTCACTTCTTTTTCTTTCGCTCACTGCGCAAGCCGCCACCCTTCATGTTACGAATCTAAACGATACCGGTGCAGGTTCTTTAAGAAATACTATCGCCAGTGCAAGCACGGGAGACATCATTGTTTTTGATGTGACTGGCACCATAGCACTCACAACAGGACAACTCTCGGTGAATACAGTCCTCACGATGGCAGGGCCAGGCGCTTTACAACTTGAAATTAATGGAAGTGCTTTGGATCGTGTATTTGATTTCAATGCGATTGGTGGCACGATCCAGGTGTCTGGCATGACCATCAGCAATGGAAATACGAGTGGCGATGGGGGATGTATTCTTAATAATGCCTCCGTGATTTTAGATGAAGTGGTGATCGAGAATTGTGTGGCCACCGGCAGTGGTCAGGGTGGAGGCATTTACAGTAATGATGATACCACCATCACGAATAGTACCGTTCAGGGCAATTCTTCTATCTATGGTGGTGGAATTAACGTTAACTCAGGGAGTTTATCGCTGACGAATGTGACCATTGCGAATAATACCGTCGGTATTACCAGTGCAGGGGGCTTGGCGCTTGGAACTGGAACTGCCACTCTCAACAATGTGACGATTTCCGGTAATGCGGCGAGTGTCGATGGCGGCGGACTCACTCAAGCGAGCGGCACCTTAAGTATTCAAAATTCTATTATTGCGGGAAATACAAGTCCTATAGGGCCTGATTGCGATGGAACGATTGTTTCACTCGATTATAACCTGATGCAAAATACCTCGAATTGTAGCTTCACGCCGGGTCTACACGATATTACGGGGGTCAGCCCCGATTTAGGTGTTTTACAAAATAATGGCGGTTCCGTCAGTACGATGGCGCTTGCTTTCGATAGTCCTGCTGTGAATGCAGGCGATAATTCAAGTTGCGCGAGCACGGATGCAAGAGGTGTGAGTCGTCCGCAGCAAACAGATTGTGATATGGGCGCTTTTGAATTTGCACCCAGCACTTTGACATTGGCAGCATCGACTTATACGGTGAGTGAAGATGGTTCCACTGTCACGATTACGGTGAATAGAGCTTCGGATGCAGGATTTTACGATGGTGCTGTGAGTGTGGATTATACGACCAGTGACGGAACTGCCATTGCTGGAACCAATTATACTGCTACATCCGGAACTTTAACTTGGGATGAAAATGATGCCACCGCGCAAACCGTGAACGTTCCCATTTTGAATACGCAAAGCGCTTCGAATAACAATTTCACTTTTAGTTTAAGTACTCCCACGGGAGGATCCAGCTTGATCTCACCTGACTCCGCAGTGGTGACGATCACGGGGACTGGAAGCTTGGTGGCGGATTTGGCTTTAGAAATTACTTGTCCCGCTGATGACGTGGAAGTGGGAGATGAAATTACCTGTACGGTGACCGCGAGCAATTCTGGAAATGGAGATTCGGAAAACACAGAACTTGAATTGGAGTTCACGAATTTGGAATATGATTCTTCTGAAGCCGTGGATACTTCTGAATCTTCGCTTTTAAGTGCCAATGCGGTCTTGGGAAGCTGCACGGGAACGAGTCCTGTAATTTGTGGATTAGGGACTCTTTCTGCCGGCGAAACTTATCAAGTGAATGTGCTGGCCACTGTAATAGCAGAAGGTTCTTTTTCGATGAATGCAGCTCTTTCTGGAAATAGTGGCGAGGCGACGGCTTCAGGATCTGGAAGTGGAACCGCCGGCGGAGTAGTACCTATTGGTGGAGGGGGGTGCAGTCTTAGTCATTCTGAAAAAGAAAATTTTATGCAGGGAAAAGGAATGTGGATTCTTTTTGGATTGAGTTTGTTCACCCTTTTATTCTTCAAAAGGAAAAACAATATAATCCATGTGATTGTTTCCTGAAGTCACTCTGACCACATTGATGCGATTGGCAGGCGGAATCAAACGGTTCGCATCTAAATACCATAACAATTGTTCCATCTCGATGAGAGAGTTGAAACCTCCTGCGGTGGAAAGATCTTGAATCCTTTGACTCTCCGCGGAATCTGGTGCGGAGAAATGTAGCGCGTAGCTCAAATAGCTCGGTTGAACAAGATGTACAGCATGGTATCGATAGCCTCTTTCTACTAATTCTACTCCAATAGAAAAACGGTTCTCGGGGCGAGTGGCTTCCAGGGTGGGAAAGGGGCGAATGTGCATGAATCCCCCGTAGAAGATTTTAAATCGCGGAGTCTGCCCGGCATCAGTTTCCGTAAAATTTGGATCATCCAACCAAGTTAATGCATCTCGGCGAATATTTTCCGCTGCTTGCGGTATTCTATTCAGGAGCTCTGCACTAGTGTGAATGGATAAAAGCGCAGTCATATCATTTTGCGATCCACCGCAACCATACATCCTCATCCCTGATTCGAATAATCTCGCGAACACTCTGTCTTTCATCACTTCTCCAAAGTCAGGAGGATACTGCTCCCGCATAAAAGTTTCAAAATCGGGAGGCAGCGAAGTGACGCCGGAAAAGTCAGAGGGTAAGTGTTCAAAAACAAGGGTGCGGTAGCCGCGCTGCACGAGAAGAGGGGCGAGCATGATAAAGCTGGAGAGGGGAATATGTCCCTGAAATCCTGGCAAAGGGTGTGTTTCTCCAAAGGCCAAAATTTCGGCTTGTCTTTGGAGGTCACTGCCTAAAAGCGCATCGAGAATTTGTTCACGCACATGGGGATGATCGCGGTTTCCGGAAAAAACAGTTTCTACTGTCAAACCTTCAGGGACATGAAAATGACTGGCTGGAGCCCTTCGGAGGCCCTGAATCAATTGTCGATCTAGCATTCGGCTCGGTTCGGATCGATGTGCGTAGCATTGCAGCGGATAGCTTTGACCAAAACGCGGTCGTATTCCAGCATCTGGAGCGCGAGGAGGCGTGGGAACCACTTGATCGCCTGAAGGATTGGGCCTGGGCGGATTCTGAGGGGGAGTAGGCTCTGAAGGACTTTCGTGACTGCAACCACTTAAGACAGCGGCGGCGAGGGTCGCTAAAGCCAAATAACCTAAATAACCTGCGCCAATAAAGGGGAGCATAAATACCTTTCCTTAAAGCTTAGCGACGAAGCACTTCCACATGATCCAAGGGCGTCACAAAAATCAGCGCTCCTAAGGGCAGATTAAAACCTAAAACATGTCCGCCTTGTTGACGATCGTTGGTGAGGCCATGGAGATGAAGTCCCGCGCCGGAGACATTTCGCAAGTCACTGGGTGTGAATGTTCCCACCAAAGTGGCAGCAGTATTCGTCAGGGGAAATTGGGTCGCCTGCACTGCGCTGAAAACGGGATAGGGCTCCGTTTGTCGAGGCGGACTTCGGAATAAAATAGAATCAAATCGAGAAACGATCACCACGCCATACGCTAAATTCGGATTTAAAAAAGTACTCAAAGCTCTGGCCAGCGCAGCTGGATTTTCTCCGTCTTGTAAGTGCAAGTCGCGCGCGGGATCAATCATAATGGCGGTCGAAGCTTCAATGTTAAAAGTCGCAAGAAAAGGAGTGCTGCTGTTTGCATCGACACGATGGGGGTGGCCATCGGACTCAACTTGATAAACTTCACCCTCGATCATCACTAATTCACCATCCAAAGCATGGAAAGTTCCCAAGCCTTCACTGTGAGTTCCAATGACCGAACGCAGGTCATTCAATGAGAAGATACCCGCATAGCCTCCCCGTAACAACGGTGCGAGTTCACCCACTTGATAAAGCGTTCCTGCTTGAGGCTGCGCATCCCAATGGTCTCGAGGGCTGCTCTGCACAAAGGTTCTTTGAGGAGGACGACTCGGAAGTGAAAGATAGCTTTCAGTAAATGAAGGGGGACGCCCAGTGAGGGTCTCCGCCGCAAACGAAGCATTTTCAACAGGGGCAGACACAGGATAAACCATAAATTTCCTTTATATCTAGAAGCGTGCCCTTCCTGACATCATCGGTGGGTTTTGGGAGGAGTTGCTAAGGGGATTGGGTGGGGAGTTTTACAAAAAAAAACCAGCAGGAGTGCTGGCTTTTCTATTAATAAGGATATGTTAGAGCTTTTAGAGATGACCTTCGATTTTAATGTGGGGCTTGTCATCGTCTTTCTTTACATCATCGATTTTCTCGTCGACTTTTTGGACGCCTTCATCAATTTTTTCTCCGGTCTTTTTGATGCCCTCGTCGAGTTTTTCGCCGGCCTTTTCAAGAGGCCCCTTTTTTTCGCAGCCGACGCTCACACTCATCATCACTAGTAAAATTAAGAATAGATATTTTTTCATAGAGTCTCCTTAGTTGTTATTACACTCTTAAAGGAAAGACTCACAAAAGGAAAATGATTTCTTTTGAAGAGATGTGAAGTACCTTCGTTGAGAGAGCCTACTGAGGAAAATGCTCAACGTGAAAATCACCCAAGCGCCCGAAGTAAATCGCTCGCCGACCTTGAAGATAGACCGTGTATTGTGTGACCCCCGCTTTTAGAATCTCATTCAAAAATTCAGGATAAGAAAGCCTCCCCGCCTGACTAGACCGAATCGCGGCGATCACTTTCTCCTGAGAAAATTCTAAAGCGATTTCAGGGCCTTTATAATCAAAGCTCTCAATTTGAACTTCACCCGTTGGAAAATAAAAAGTTTTTAGATTTTGGATGAGATCGACTTGATAAGATTCCACGCCTTCCTCCATGAGAATCTGAACAATTTGCGGGAATTTTAAACTGCCGTCGAAAGAGGCGGTGGTGGTGAGATGTAGTTTGGAATTGTGCATAGATAAGTCTTTCATTTTGAAAAGAAATTATTTTCAATTATAGCTCATCATTCTTATAATACAGCCTCTATGAAAATAAAATCCTTCCTTCGTTTTACCTCTTATGTCTTATGCGCTTTAACTTTTCTTCCTTTTTTGATGGGAGCCAATGAATTAAGAGGCGGTGGTTGTTCACCGCTTCCTGCTCCCGCAAGCACGGTAACCGTCACTCCTAGTGGAGACGGTCATGAAAGCTTCACGCCGGATTCGCCTCAAACTATTTTGCAGGGCGCGACACAGGCTTTTACGCTTACCGCGAATGCGGGTTATGTGATTTCATATAGTGTGGGGGGAACTTGTCCTACCGGAGCTTGGACGGATTCAAGCTACACCACCGGGGCCATTACTAGTTCTTGTACCGTTGTTTTCAGCGCTAACAATGCGAACCCTCCTTGGTATCCGTCGCTCAATGCTTTCGAACATTATGATTCAGGTAGATCTCATTTGTTTTCTCAAGCCAGTTTTGCAGGCGATTTTACAGGTAACAATTCCATTGATATTTTAAGCCCCGCTACAAGCTATCCATCGGTCTACAACATGACCTACATCGATGCGGACCATATTTATGCTTATGGGGGTGGATATGGAGATCAGGTTGGATCGATCGGTGCCTTTGTGGCCCAAGTCGATCCCGACACTTTGGAGGCTCTTTGGTACACTCAACTCGTCAACACTTCGGTTTCGGGGGAATGGGATTATCCAGGAGTGATGGGCATTCTAGAGGATGGTTACCTTTATGTTGTGTATGGATATCGTTTATCTAAATTGGATCCCGCGACCGGAGATGTCATCACCACTCTTGAATTACCAACGGGGAATGCACTTCCAGAAAACACCTCCTACAACGGGTTCGATGCTACAGTGAATGGCGTTCTGGTGATGAAGACTCTTTATCGTCAAGCAGGCTGTGGCGTTCAAGGTCCTGAAGCTCTCCTCAATTGTCCTGATCCTTCGGATGTTCCTGCTTCCGTTCTTGTTTCGGTGAATCCTCAGGCGATGACCGTCTTGGATGAAATCACTTTACCCAGCACTCTCTTAAGTAAAGTCACGGTTGGAACTTATAATCATCAGAACTATGCTTATTTATTCGGAACCAGCTCTTGGCTACGATATTCGGTGAGTAATGCAGGAGAGTTGAATTTGGATACTTCCTGGAATCCGGGGGCTCTTCTGATTGCAGGACAAACTCCAGGCAGCGCTTTGCTTGTGATGAATGATTGGGTAATAGGTCAAAGCAATAGCACACCGGGATCAGAAGAACTCAGTTTGATTGCCGTAAGCCAAGCAGATGCTCTTACTCAATTTTCAGTTCAACCCTTTGTGGGAGATTCCATTCCAAGCGATATTGAGAATGCGTTTTTATTCGCGGGACCGGGCGGAAGTGCTGCGGTGAGTTGGATGCCAGCTCCCGTATCGGCGGATCCAGAGAAGAACCTCATTTACACGATGGATGCCTTGCCAGGTGAAGTGGCAGCCTACAGCTTGAGCTCAACCGGTTTTAATTTAGTATGGAAAGTGGATCAGCGAAGCACGGAATCCATTGCCATCATCGGTTCAGAATCGGAGCGTATTATAGTCGGAACGGACATCCCCAGCACTCCCACACAGCAAATTCCGGGTAATAATTCAAATGACTCTGTAGTGTGGAGAAATGCCGCCAACGGTTCGGAAATTGCGCGCTCA
>CAZKUY010000015.1:0-43767 GCA_964556135.1 uncultured Pseudomonadota bacterium | reverse complement strand
GTGGTCGATGCCATCGTGAAAATTCGTGAGCAAACGGATATGGAAACTTGTGCTTCTTTAGGTTTGATGAAGCGCGAAGATTTACAACGTTTGAAAGAAGCGGGTATGCAGCATCTTCATCATAATATCGAAACCGCGAAATCCTTTTTTCCGAATGTGGTGAGTAGTCATACTTGGGAACAAGAAGTGGAGACAGTGAAAGTCGCCAAAGAATTAGGTTTTGAAACCTGCTGTGGCGGCATTATGGGAATGGGCGAAAATCTCGATCAACGCGTCGAGTTTGTGATGCAGCTCAAAGAAATTGATCCTCATTCCATTCCTATTAATTTCTTAAATCCTCGACCGGGCACTCCTTTCGCTGGAAAAAATGAACTCACCCCTCTGGATTGTTTGAAAATCATCTCTGCCCTTCGCATTGCTATGCCCACCAAGGATTTGTTTGTTTGTGGAGGACGCGAAGTGAATATGAAGGAATACCAAGATCATATGTTTGAAGCGGGAGCTTCCGGCACCATGCTTGGCAATTACCTCACCACGAAAGGTCGCGACGCCCAGTCGGATCGTGAACTGATCGAAAGCAAAGGTTTCAAGGCCGTGGCTCCGCATCGTCGGGCTCAAGGCTTGGTGGCCAAAGCGGGTTAATTTTTCTATGAGAAGCCTCCAAGAAGAACTTGAGGAGATCCGACAAAAAGGCTTGCAAAGAAGCCTTCGAGAATTGGAATCCGATCAAAGTTCTTCTCTGATCGTCGACGGAAAAACTCTCCTTAATTTTTCATCCAATAATTATTTAGGTTTAGCGAATGACCCGCGCTTGAAGAAAGCGGCGCTCGAAGCCACTGAGAAATACGGCACCGGCAGCGGGGCGTCGCGTTTAGTCACAGGTTCCATGAAATTGCATCATGACCTAGAAAAGCAAATTGCCCATTTTAAAGATGCACCTGCCGCCTTGGTTTTTAATTCAGGATATCAAGCGAATTTAGGAACCCTCAGCGCTTTTTTGCAAGAAGGCGATTGTGTTTATTCGGACGAGTTGAACCATGCTTCGATCATTGATGGTTGCAGGCTTTCCCGCGCGAGCGTGAAAGTTTATCGTCACAACGACATGCAGCATTTGGAAGAGCTTCTTAAAGTTTGCGATTCTAAATCACGCCGCTTGATCGTGACCGATTCTGTTTTTAGCATGGACGGGGATTTAGCACCGCTCCAAGATTTGGCGAGGCTCGCAGAAAAATATGAAGCTTGGTTGATGCTCGATGAAGCACATGCGACGGGCGTGTTTGGGAAAAATGGCAAAGGTTTGGTGGAGCAGACTTGGCCGGAAGAGCGGCCGAGCTATTTGAAAGATCATTTGATTCAAATGGGAACTTTGGGCAAAGCTTTAGGGTCCTTTGGCGCTTATGTCGCAGGCAGCAAAGATTTGATCGACTTGCTGATCAATAAAGCTCGCTCTTTCATCTATACCACTTCACTTCCGCCCGCAGTGATGGCGGCTGCTTCCGCCGGGATTCACATTGTGGAATCGGAACCCGCGCTTCGAGAAAAATTGTGGGAGAACATCCGCTATTTTGCGACCCACGCAGGATTGCATGCCGAGAGTCCCATTCTTCCATTAGTGGTAGGGAGTTCTGAAAAAGCCTTGGAAGCCAGTCAGAAACTTTGGGATCAAGGTTTTTGGGTGCAAGCGATTCGTTATCCCACAGTAGCTAAAGGAACGGAGCGCCTCAGAGTGACGCTCATGGCCAGTCATGAAAAGTCCGACTTGAAAGCCTTTGCGGATGCTTTATATCCCTGTCTGCGAGCCAGTTTATGAGCGAAAAGAAAAACGAAAGACTCAAAAATTTAGACAAAGAAATTCTTTGGCATCCTTTTACTCAAATGAAGGAATACGCTTCCGAAGAAAATTTACTCATTGAAAAGGGTGAAGGAAATTATCTCATTGATAGCGAAGGAAATCGTTATTTGGATGGCACGGCCTCGCTTTGGGTGAATGTGCATGGGCATCGAAAAAAAGAAATCGACGAAGCGCTCAAAGCCCAAATCGATAAAATTGCGCATACGACTTTGCTGGGCATTGCGAGTGCTCCCTCAATTGAACTTGCAGAAAAGCTGATTCAAATTGCTCCCCGAGGTGAATCTCAAGAAAGCACGCTCAATCATGTTTTCTATTCGGATAACGGCTCGACCGCGGTGGAAGTGGCTCTGAAGATCGCCTTCGAATATTGGCAGTTGAAGGGCAGATCCACCAAACAAAAGTTCGTTTCATTTTTAGATGCTTATCACGGAGATACTTTGGGTGCGGTGAGCGTCGGGCATATCGAGCTTTTCCATGAAATTTATCGACCCTTGCTTTTTAAAACTTTCCAAGCACCTTCGCCTCAAAATCTGGATTGTTTGGTGTGGTTGGAAAATCTCTTTAAAGAAAAATCCGAAGAAATTGCAGCCTGCATCATTGAGCCTTTGCTGCAAGCGGCTGGCGGGATGATTGTTCAGCCCGTAGGATTTTTGAAAAAATTAGAAAAGCTCTGCAGAAAATACGAAATACTTTTAATCGCCGACGAAGTTGCGACGGGTTTTGGGCGTACGGGAAAAATGTTTGCTTGTGAACAGGAACAGGTGGTTCCGGATTTGTTGTGTATCGCCAAAGGATTGACTGCCGGCTATTTGCCGCTCGCGGCAACTTTAACAAGTTCGGAGATTTATCAAGCTTTCCTAGGGGACTATTCGCAATTCAAAGCTTTTTTTCATGGGCATTCCTACACAGGAAACGCCTTGGGTTGCGCGGTCGCTTTGGCTAACTTAGAGATTTTCGAAAATGAAAAAGTCCTTGAAAAACTTCCTGAGAAAATTCGCGCCATGAAAGAAAGCTTGCAGAGTTTAAATTCAAATTCTCATGTGAAAGAAATTCGCCAATGTGGATTGATGGCAGGCATCGAACTCGTTCGCGACAAACAAAAAGGAGATGCTTATCCTTCAGAGGAAAGAATCGGACATCAAGTGATTCTGGCTGCGAGACGAAGGGGAATTATTTTGCGGCCTTTAGGTTCAGTGATTGTTTTGTTTCCTCCGCTCTCCATTAACCTCGAGGAAATTAAAACTATGGTGCAAGTGTTGAAAGAATCTATCGAAGAGGTTTGCGGCGCATGAAAAGCATTAAGAAAACTCTTTTTGTGACAGGCACCGATACACATGTCGGTAAAACCGTCGTGGCTGCGGCTTTGGCGGCCTATTTAAAATCGAAGGGCATTTCTGTGGGAGTGATGAAGCCTTTGGAGTCGGGCTGCTTGTCGGGAGCGCGCGCTAAAACCAAAGGCATGGCCAGTAAATCTGATTCGCTTTATTTAAAGGAAATGTCCCAGTCGAATGATGATTTAGATCTCATTAATACTTATGCTTTCATAGCCCCTTTGGCCCCAGGAGTAGCTGCAGAGCTGGAGGGAGTTGAAATTTCCATCGATAAAATATTGGAGAATTACAGTAAGCTCGCGCTTTTGCACGAAGTGGTGATTGTAGAAGGAGCGGGCGGACTCTTGGTGCCCATCTCGCAAACTGAAAGCATTTTAGATTTAATCAAGGCGATGAGGGCTGATGTATTGCTAGTATCTCGGGCCGGATTAGGTTGTGTGAATCATACTCTGCTGAGTCTGGCTCGATTAGAGCAGGAGAATATCCAGGCGGTTGGCATCGTATTGAACCATAATCAGGAACAAGAAGATCCTTCTGTGCAATATAATGCGGAAACCATCGCTTCCCGCACGAACTCTCCACTCTGGGGGGAATTCCCTTATTTACCTAAGTTGAATGACCCAAAAATTTTAACCGAAGCCTTTGAGCGCTCCTTGCGCAAAGGTTTGCGCGCTTGGTTGGGTGAATTAATATAATAAAACTTGACCCTCTCCCCCATTTTCCATTTACAATTCTAAAAAGTCCTATTCAAGAACGAGCTATCTCGTAGGCTCTGATAAATTAAAGGAGGGATATAGTGAAGAATCGAAATCGATTTCGTTGGTTTATGCTATTTGTTTTTTTGCTTTTTGGACTTTCGACACTTGGCAGTGTGGGCTGCGATGGCGGTAGCTCTGCGAACGAAGCTTGTGTATGGAATAATTCAGAGTGGAATAACTGTAATTGGCAGTAGAAATTTAAATAACAGGAGAAAAAAGATGAAGGCATTTTTGAAGAATTTTCGGAATCAACTTATTTTCGGGTCCTTTGTATTTTTAAGTGCAGCAGTTGGGTATGCAGTCGTCACTATTCCAAATACTTTTACGGCGGGTACTTCGGCATCTGCGGATCAGGTGAATGAAAATTTTGCGGCATTAAAAACCGCTGTGGATGCTTTGGAAGCTAGGCTGGATGGCTTGGGCTCTAATCCTCCAATGCCTTCTGCATCAGGGATTTTAGGCTACGCAACAATTTCAACGGATGGATCTACAGTCAGTAATTCTTTTAATTCATCGGGAGGTGCTATAACATCGGCAAGTCCACATACCACAGGACTTTATGCTATAACATTTGCGGGATTAGGAAATGGAACTTCTCAAAGTGGAAATATTCAGGTGACAATTACTGATATTACTACTGCACTTGATTGTAGGGCTTTGGACCAATCCATTACACCTTTTGAGGATGTTGAAATCTTAATCGGCTGTTTTGATAGCGTTGGCAGTTCTGTAGATGCTTCTACCTCAGTAGTTTATATGCGATAAGTTGAAAAACAGATAAAGTGGCATAGAAAATTTTAAAACGGTTCCAGTAAAATGGGACCGTTTTTTTTTAAGGCAGAGGGCTGCTGCCTTCCGGTCCACCGGGAGGGGGAAACGTGCCGCCGCCTGGAACTGTAGGAAGATCATCTCTTCCTCCACGGCCGTCTCCGCAACGATCCGGATTTAAATTACAAATGGAATTCCAAAAGCCTGGTGTGCCAGGGCCTTGAACTCCCCCTGCACCGGGAGCAGTGCTGCCACCCCCACTTTGACAGCAACCGGGAATTGAAACACCTGCCGAAGGATCGCAAGAAACGAGAAGACATTGTTGAGGGATATTCACATTGCCGAAGCATTCGTTGCCGATGCCTGCGCCGCTACTGACGTCTCTGCCTCTGCCATCGCCGCAAAGATCTGGGGTTACACTGCAGATTCCTTGTCCGAGAGTGCTGCCTCGATTGGGTGT
The DNA here is from genome assembly GCA_964556135.1 of uncultured Pseudomonadota bacterium. Taxonomy (GTDB): domain Bacteria; phylum UBA10199; class UBA10199; order JADFYH01; family JADFYH01; genus CAYPXN01. The sequence continues at coordinate 38,598 of CAZKUY010000015.1, read as the reverse complement.
TTGGGAAATACAATCTGCAAAGCGGGTAAGTCGCATGTCCGAATAAGAACAAGAGTTATTGCAGCTAGGACTGTCTGGATCGCATTGACGATAGCCTAAAGAACCAATGATGCGATGTTCTTCTCGTTCGCTGCTGGTTCTGTGATCGAGAGCGGGCATAGTATCGCCACGAGTCATGACCCCATCACTGGACATTTCAGTATAACCTTGCCAACCCATGTATTCCAAAGTGGCATGCAGCAATTCGTGGACGGCAGTGACATAAAGATCGCCTAGGGCGTGCTCCGAGTCAAAAACGATGGTGCCACCCCCGCGAGTTTCATCGAAGAGTCCCACGGCATCTTCACTGTCGGCAATGTCACCGAACTCCGCATTTTCTACGAGAGCTAAACGATTCGTGAGAGCAGCTAGAGTCGTCGCGTCTCCGCCTCTAACGGTATAGCCTCGGCGTTCCAATTCAGCGGTGAGTCGGCTGGACAGAGAGCTGAGTTCTCCTCGAATTCTTTCAGCGGCCTCGCGTCTATTGGCTTCGCGCGTTTCCTCTTCGGTACGGGCAGTTTGCGAGTCATTTTGGTGAGATCTATTTTGATTGTCATCTTTGTCGTCGAGCGAAATCTTCAGTTTGCACATCGGATTGCTGAATAAATCCGTCGAGACTTGAAAACTACCTTGGGTGGATCGCACGGCACATTGCATGAGGCGATTCATTTCTGGGTCTTCAGAGAAAAGTCTTTGAGAACCTGTCGGCATTCCGCATGCGGGAGCTCCGCCCGCGCCCCCGCTACCGCCACGGCTTCCGCCGCAATGGTTAGAAACACTGGAGCGCTCAATTCCAAAAAGAGTGTTGGCTGAATTCGGAGCGCCATTGGCGGGTGTGCTGCTTCGAGATGAAGAAGAACCTCTTCCGCCACTGCTACCGAATGAACCTCTGCCTCCTCCAATTTGAGGAACGTTTGCACCGCCTCGACCTCCGATAGAAAATCCGGAGCCAATCATGTTTCCAATTTGAGGAAGGCTGTTGAGCTCACTCATGATTTCGCAAGTCAAAGTGCTGCGGCAAGATCCGCCGCCGGCTGCCCATTCGTGAAGACTGCAATCGCCTTCACCCCAGTTTCTAAAATCGATCATGTGTTGAATAAATTCGAAGGGAGATAAAGTGGGTGCGAGTGCGTTGCCTAAATTCACCTTGTTTATAGGATGACCAATATCAAAAGGATTCTCCGCCCAGATGCCAAACATTTGTAGAGTAGAATGAGAAACATTAGAAGGGTCTTCGAGAAGAAGTCGCATCAAACTCAAATCGCAGCTAGAGGCAAGTCCGGCACCGAGTGTGGGTGAAAGAGTAAAATTACCGATTTTCAATGCGCCGTAACGCTCATTGGGTTCCATTCTCCAGGAGAGTGCAGTGGGTGCCACTTCAATTTCCGTCATATTCAGTTCTTTGGGTAGACAAAAAACTCGGCTCGTTTGGGGAATTTCAAAATATTTTGCAGCATCGAAAAGTAAAATCGCCAATGGCAAGCTACTATCGATGGTGGCGCGAGCGACCTGAATTTTTCCATCTTTCATCAGACGATAATATAAATCGAGCAAGCCCGCAGTAATGCTCGCATCGACGGAAGAAAAATCTTTGTTATTTAAACAGCGAATGCCTTGATGAACTTTCGCCAAAGCTTCGACAGATTTACGAGAATAATCCACAGAGTCTTTGTAAGGGATGGCTGCGAAATATTCGCTAATGGCTGAGACGGGTTGGTTTGCACTATTCGTATATTTCAAAATAATATTGTCACAACTCGCATGGTGAAGCCGAAATCCGATGGGTTGAACACTTTGTACTGCCAAAGCATTCACAATTTTTCCGGCTAAAGCAATGTGAGCGGGGCTCAAAGTGCTTCCTGCTTGGATTTGCGCATCCGTTGGCAGAAGGCTGATGGCCTCATTAATTTTTTGGTTTAAAATTTCAACACTGATTGGGGCCGGTGTTTTGATTTCGAGGGTCTGAGAAGGCGCGGGAAGCTTCACTTTAGATGCGGCGCTGATTCCTATTTTTTTAAAAATTTGTCCAAAGGGGATGAGAGATCCTGGAACGACAGGTGCAGTCGGGCTACTGACCAAAGATCTTGCAAGACTCACAATCATGTTTTCTTGGGCTTGAAGGGCTCGCTCTTGTTTATTGAGTTTTTGACTTAAAAACTCCAAAGCCATTTGATCGAGTTGAATTCCTTTTTCTTCGAGAGGCGAAGTTCGCAAGGAAAGTGAAGGTCCCGCTGGATTGACAGGAAGAATACTAGGAGAAAGCGGGGGAGTTAAAGCGTGGAGAATGGAATGAAAAAAAAGGATTTGAAAAAACAAAGCAGTCGATAAAATTTTTTTGGTCACATGAACCCCTTATGCTTAGAAACTACCGCCCTATTATCTGCTCAAGCTTGAGAAGAGTTGCGTTAAAGTAGAGGCGCGAGTGTTAGCACAAAAAAGGCTCAAGGAAAGGCTAATTCAATAAGCTTTCCCGATGGATGACTTCGGTTTTGTCTTCATCAAAGAGTTCTTCAAGTTCTTTGCTTTTATCAGTTTTGGTTTCGAAAAGTTCGGAAATGGTTTTTGCGAGAGTTTCTAAAGGGGAAGATTTTTCTGCCTGAGGGCTGTTGAGGTGCTTAAGACAAATAACTCCTTCTAATTGCTCGTGGATTTCTTGAGGATCAACTCCGCATTTCAAAGCGAGAGTGATGAGCTTAGAAACCACTTCTAGAAGCGGACCTTCATTTCCGAAAGTCTTCGAAAACTGCGTGAGAATTTCGTAGGGTCCTGTTTCATCTTGATTCAAGGTGATGAATACATCGCCACAACAAGAACTTTGTTTGCGGGTGCTACCTTGAAGCACTTCAGGTCTTTCGCGCGAGCGAATGAAACGTGGCAAAGGTTCTGGAGTGACGACTTCAGTTTTATCCTCTTCTACTTCAATGCTTTCAGTTTGGATGTCCGCAGGTAAAATTTCAGTAAGCTCATCGAGATCGCTTGCCTGAAGGTCGAAGCTTGTCTCTTCTTCTTCTTCTTCTTCTTCTTCTGGCAAAGATTCTTCGAGTAAATTTTCTTCGAGGATTAAAGATTCGAGGAATAATTCTTCTTTAATATCTTCTTTTTCGACGACTTCTTCGATGGGTTTTGCTTCAAGCACTTCTTCAATCACTTCGGGTGTTTCGATGACGATGGGTTGGATTAACTTTGGCGGCGTAATGACGTCACCTTCCCGTTTAATCCATAAACTTTTGAGGCCGAGTTCGCGGGCTTGTTCCAAAACACTTTGAATGTTGTCACTGTGATTGGAAAAAATATTTAAGGGACAGGTTTTGACCACGCCACTATCGAAATGCTTTTCAAACGCAGCTCCCATTAATAAATGCCACTGAAGATTAATGTCAGCATTGCTGACAAAAACTTTACGAATATCATCGGGGACTTCTTGAACGGCGCTTAGGGAGCGTAATTCGATGGCGCGTGCGAGGATCCTATCATTTAAAAAGCCTCTTTTGCGGGCTGTTTGAGCTAAAAAGGGATGGATGAGGTATCTGGGTTTCTCTCCGTCAAAACCTTCGAGTTCCACTAAGGCAGGGTAAGGTTCAATGCCAGTCGATGTTTGCGCGATCAAGGCGGGTAGTGGATCCCATGCAATCGAACAAATATGTGCATTGCGTAGGGCGATGCCTTTTTCTTGCCAAGAACTGCCAATATAGTTTGGAAAAACACCGCGTGTTTTCGCAAGTTCGATTGAAGCTTTCTGAGATTCCTCTTCGATGAAAGCAGCGATCTTGCCGGCGAGGTCGAGTCCTTCTTGACTATTATAAGGAATTCTCAAGGTGAAAAGCAGATCGGACAAACCCATGACACCAATAGAAATGCTCCTATTCGATTTCGTGATCTTTTCCACTTCTGGATTTGGGTAAACCCAAAAGTCGATCACATTATCGAGAAAATGCACGGCTTGGCGGCTTGCCCTGCGGAGTCGATCCCAATCCACTTCTTCATCCTTTACCATGACGGCAAGATTGAGAAAGAGGCTAGGGACGATTTCCCCCTGGCTATAGAGGCCAGGGCTTTGCGGGTTGGGTGCCCGATCTGCTTGTCCTTGAGAATCATTGAGTGCTTCCAGACATCGCTCTAAGAAGTAGAGCCTTACAGAGCTGTTCACCTGAAGGTGGCTATGTAAAATTCGAACCAGATTTTGTTCGAAGGATTCTGGGGCGGATAAATAGGGGCTTGTCCTTCCAGGGACTCCTAAAGAGAGGGAAAAATATTTACGATTATCTTCAGCTTCAAGCCAATTGAAGAGAGAAGAAAAGGGAGAAGAAAGATCTTCGACATCATTTTCGTCGGTCAGACTGGCTCTCACACTTTCTTCTTGAACGAAATTTTGGAAAGAAAGGTAGAGCTCCTGTCGATGCGAGGCTTGAGGAGAATCATACTCAAGCGAAGTTTTAAGCAGTTTCAATAATAATAAAGTGGCGTTTTGTTGTTCGGGTTTATTTTGAAACTGAAGTCCTAAAGTCGTGTTTTGAGAAATATTGCTTTTAGAAAAATAAGAGATGGTTTCGTAAACTTTTTCAGATTCAGGTTTTGCAGAATAACTTGAGGGAGCTGACTCAAATTGCCCGTTATTGTAATTAGTTTTGAATAACAGACTCCCGGGGATGAAATCAAGGCAGGCCATGCGATTAAAGAATTGCGTGGCAGTCGATTCGCTATCGTGAAAACCTTCAAAGTTTGAATCAATATCTGCGAGAGTGCGGCTCATCTTATCCAGAAAATCCTCGGCTTTTTCCGAATGCGTATGCGAAATTTTAAACCATTCTGGAATGCGAGCGAAAGCCCTTTTGCCCTCAATAGACCATTCCAAAGCTTCTTTGCTCATGTGCATGGGAGCTGATTTTAATGCCAAGCGCAAAGGAGGTGTTTGGGGCGCGAAGGGATGAGTGACTTTCATCGCTTTTTCAGTTTGGATTTTTCGGACTTGTTCTTTAGGACGTTTAATTTCGATGAGGCCCATTTCTTCCAGCTTGAATCGGACTAATTCAGAAATCGTTTCAGCGGAGAGAAGGGATTCGTCCTTTTTTAAAATTTCTTTTTCAACTTCAAAGGAAATGTTTTCTGCGATGGGTGTGGAAATTTTGGGATTACCTAAGCTCAAAAGTTCTTTGGCCAGTCTTTTACGATTAAAACCATAAGCACTCGCAGAGTTTGAGTTGCTGTCGTCTGTTTTTTTTGAATGGCGAATGGATGAATGAGGTCTCATGGTTTCCAACTCCGTTTTCCAATCCTTTTTCCCTAAACTACTGTTTTTTGGTGCCTTGCATCATTCCTTCGACAGCTTATCCCCAAGCAATTCACAGTTATTCACAGATAATCCACAACATGATGTGGTAACACTTCATGAGACCACAAGATATTGTGGTAGTCAAGATAGCTGTGGTTGGAATGATGAGCGAAAAGACCGAAATTAACTTGTTTTTCAAAACCTTATCTTTTTATAACTTTTTTAACTTTTTATTGAAGGCATTTTTTATTTTCGAAGTCTTACTTCATAAGTGTCTAATATGTATTGTATTTTTTTTCAAAAAAAACTTTTGATCATGATGGGGCTGGTGGGATTGGCAGAGAGGTTGACACTTATAGCCTGATTCACTATACTTTTTTTATAAATCTTCATAAACACGCAGTTTTTCTGTTTTTCTTCTTAAAGCTGCAGAGACAAGCAAATCAAGGGTCAGCCGTTCATTCAATTGAAACCGATGGCTTTTTTTTAGAGGTGACATGTGCTCAAGAAGCTCGGATTAATTTTATTATCAATTATTTTTGTCGCAGGTTGCGGTTCTACGCCTAAATCTTCTCAAAAACATTCCAAGAAAAAGAACTCTAAGTCAAAAAACTATTCTTATTACGATAGTGGAAGTGGGGATCCTGCGAATCAAGCATCTATTGAAGATGTTATCTATTCAGAATTGTCTAAGCGCCAACAGGCGTTACTTCGTAAATATCGTGTTCCCAATACCAGCCATTCTTTAAGTGGTGTGAAATTCGATATTCCTGTGGTCGTGAATGATCGAGTGAGTACATGGATAGATTATTTTGCGAATGGCAGCGGTCGTAAGCATTATGGTCGTTATTTGTCACGTTCCACGCGATTTGTTCCCACTCAATTACGTATTTTAAAAGAAGTGGGTGTTCCCAAGGATTTGATCTTCCTTTCAATGATCGAAAGTGGCTTCAACACTCACGCTTATTCCAGTGCCGCTGCTTCAGGCTTATGGCAATTTATCCGTTCAACGGGCCGTTTGTATAATTTAGATTCCGATTATTGGGTGGATGAAAGACGTGATCCCGAAAAGGCGACCTTAGCGGCCGCTCAGCATTTGAAAGATTTATATCAGGATTTTGGGGATTGGTATCTAGCCTTCGCAGCATACAACGCAGGACCTGGAAAAGTTCGAAGAGCCATCGCCGCTACTGGGTCGAATAACTTTTGGGTTCTTGCAAATTCTTCCTATCTTCGCCAAGAAACTAAAGATTATGTGCCCAAGCTTTTAGCGGCGGCCATTATCGCTAAATCCCCCGGAAAATATGGTTTTGAGGATGTGATTTTTCAAGATGCGATAGCCACTGAAAAAGTAGCTATCTCCAGTCCGACCGATGTTGACGTGATTGCGGAGTGTGCGGGTGTGGATTCGGATATGATTCGCTTGATCAATCCGGAGCTTATTCGCAACATGACACCTCCGAATCGCCCCAATTATGAAGTCAATGTTCCTCGTGGTACCAAAAGTTCTTTTGAGAAAAAATATGCGAAGTTGAGTCCTTCAGAGAGATTGAAAAATGTTCAATATGTGGCTCGAAGCGGAGACACGCTTCGTAGCGTCGCAGCGGAGAATGGCGTTTCTGTCGCTGCCTTGACAGGTGCAAATCCAGGATTGGGCAATCGCTTAAGCTCAGGTGAAACAGTGTTGGTGGTGCGTGCTTATGATTCGCCCCCTTCAATGCCTTTTTCTTCCTCGAATTATCCAACCGCTACCAAAGGAAGTCGCTTACTTGATTTGATTGCTGAAAATAACGATGTGAAGCCTGAAAAGAATAATAAGAAAAAGAAAGATAAAGAGAAACAGGAAAAGTCAGCACCCAAGGATGATGCTCAAGGTGAAATGAAAGTGGTGTGGAAAGAACAGCAAAACGCGCCTGTTACAACGGAAAAAACCAGCAATGGCTTGATTGCATCTGCACATGCGGAGGAATCTGCGAATATCAATAAACCCGCAGATGTCGTGGCGATGAATCAACCCAGTCCGAATACTGAAAACGCTGTGAATCCTGGTGCTACGCCGAGTCTAGAGGCTTCTGCTAATTCGACGACTCCTCCAACTGCTGGAACAGAAGCAGCTCCCGCGAATCAAGACGCACAAATCACAGAAGCTTTGAATAAAGTAGATGTCAACGCAAGTCCAGAAGATGCGAGTGGCGCGGTTCGAGTGAAGTCTTCAGGACAAACGCCTGCTGTCAGTTCAAAGAAAACTGAAAAAAGCATCGCCATCAAAGTGAAAAAAGGCGAAACACTTTCTCAAATTGCAAGTCGCTATGATGTGAACATTTCTGATTTAAGAGCTTGGAATAAAATTAAGGGCAAAGGAAATGTTTTTGTCGGGCAAAAGCTGATCATTAAAGGGGCTGCCGATTCTGCTAAAGCCGGTAATAAAGAAGAGGCTCGTGTGGCTGTCTCGACCCCTGAAAAGAAAAGCGTCAAAGCTTCAAAAACCATTGCGTATAAAGTTCGCAAAGGTGACACCATTAATAAAATTGCCAAAAAATATGATGTCACTCCCGCGGCCATCGTGGGCCTGAACGGTCTTTCAAAAAATGGCGCATTAAAGCCGGGTGTGGTTCTAAAAATTAAAACCAAATCTAACCAAAATGAAGGTTGATCCTTCCGATTCTGTTAACTTTTTATAATTTTATAATAATAACCCTGAGACACTCCGAGCCATTTGATGGCCGTGTAGGGGTGTTTGTCGGAATATTCATGAGCCGCCATAAATATTTTCTTTACATAATCTTGTAAAGTGAGACCCGTCCTATATTGGAAAGCATTCTGATACACAAGATTACTTGGATTGTTTAAATCAAAATCCTTAATCCGCTTGTAGAAGGTAGCGACTGATAGATCCAGAGCTTCCGCGGTTTTGGCAGGATTAGAATTTAGACTTTGGTAGGCTTTGGCAACAATGAGCTTTTCGTATTCTTTCCAGGGAATCATGGGATCATAATTATTTTTGCCGTCGATATTAATTCTGCGCATCGGTTCATTTTTAAGTCTAAATTCTGGCTGGAGAGATTCTTGAATCGCTTTTGATTCAAGAATCCGACGCATCCCATAACTTGCGGGAAGAGATTCATAAGTCAGCTCATTGTTTTCGGACAAAGCGGTTGTCACCGAAATCACATTTTCCAATTCACGAACGTTTCCAGGCCAATCGTATTCGAGCATTTTGCGCATGAAACTGGGAGCGATTTTGAGTTTTTGTTCGACACCATGCTGTTTACGGTAAATCTCGATGAATTTATCTGCCAAAAGTGGAATGTCTTCTTTGCGTTCCCGTAAAGGAGGTAGGTCGAGTTTGATTTGGCAAATGCGATAAAATAAATCTTCGCGGAATTTTCCTTCTTTCACGAGTTGCTCGAGATTTCTATGACTTGCCGCCACGATTCTTACATCGCAAGAAAAGGATTTAGTTTCCCCGACGGGAGTGTATTCGCCTGCTTCCAAAACCCGCAGCAATTTTACTTGAAGGTTGAGATCTAATTCCGCGATTTCATCGAGGAAGAGAGAACCACCGTTGGCTTCAGCGAAAAGACCTTTTTTATCTTTCATGGCACCTGTGAAGGATCCCGCTTTGTGTCCAAAGAGTTCGCTTTCCATCAGATTGGCAGGAATGGCACCGCAATTTAAAGCGACGAATCGATTCTCGTTACGAATTTTGTTGTTGTAGTGCAACGCTTTCGCGATCAGTTCTTTACCCGTTCCGGTTTCTCCATGAATGAAAACGGAAAGTTGAGTTTCAGTAATTTTATCCAAAAGTTTGAAGATATTGTACATCGCTTTGCTTTGAGCGATGATTTTTTCGTAAGAATATTTCGTCGGAAGATTGATGGATTCCTCTTTCAAAATAGCTTGATAGGTCGAAGCTTCATCCTCGGCTTTCGCCAATTTTTCCTGCAGCTTCTTCTGAACATTTTCGTATTGATTGATCAGCTTCGTATTTTCAATGGCGATGCCGGCTTGGTCGCAAAAAGCTTGCAGAACTTTTAAGTTGGTTTTTTTAAAAGCGCCCGGACGATAGCGATTGTCTAAATATAAAACACCCACAGTCCTGTTGCGGGAATGAATCGGCAAACATAATATGGATCGAAGTTGCAGGATAAGAACAGATTGATATTCGTTGAAGCGAGCGTCGTCGGTCGCATCATCCGTTTCTACGTATTGACCACTTTGCAAAACTTTTTGTGCAATGTTGGAGGATATTTCGGAGAGATTCGAAGAAATTTCTATGTTGAGCGAGGCTTTAATTTCTAATTCTTGTTCGTTGTTGAGAAGCAAAACCAAAGCTCTTTCAGCTCCGGATAAATCGAGCGCGTAATTTAAAATCGTTTTCAATAAAAAGTCGAGATTGTGTTCGGCGTTTAGGAAATGATTGAGCTGAAATAAATATTCATAACCTTTTTCGATGGGATCTTGATTGGAAGAAAGTTCTACTTTCTCCGCAGAAGACACTGATTCAGAAAGACTGGGTAATTCGCTTTCTCCGAGCATTTTTTTAATCAGAGTCAGTTCCTTTTGTTGAGCGGCATCTTCATTTGAAGAAAGTGTTTTACTTTCTTGATACTCTTTCATGGCTTCTTCCTTTCGTCCTTGATCGACGTAAATTTTAGCAAGATTACAGCGAGCCCAAAAAGCTTGAGAACTTTGATGGGAGTGTTCTTGAATTAATAAAAGCGCGTCTTCAATCGACATTGTTGCTTCTTCGAATTTTTTAAATTTGCGTAAGATGTCTGCCATCTCTATTTTTGCGCGGATTAAAAAATAAATCTGAAAAGCGGTCTTTTGTTTGATTCTTTCCAATAAGAAGATGGCTTGATGAACCTGAGGAAAAGCGGATTCTATTTGGCCAGTTTCGTTGTAGATAATTCCTAAGTTGGTGCAGATGGCTGCTTGAGAATTCAGGTCTTGAATTTTTTGGCTAAGGGTAAGTGCTCGCTCGTAATAGCGACTCGATCCTTCATAGTCCTTGTGAATATTTAAAAGATTTCCGAGTCCATTATACGCGCGAAGTAAAAGATCATAGAAGTGATGATTCTTAGATAGCTCGATACAGGCTTGATAACTTCGAACACTGGCTGCCGTATTTTTGAGCGCTGCGTTTACCTCGGCAAGATGATAGTGCGTGCGAGCCATTAAATAAAGATGCGGAAGGCTTTCATAGAATTTCAAGTCTTCTTCGAATTTAGATAAGGCTTGAGGATAGGCTTGAGTGAGTTGGTAGACACTTGCAAGATCGTTGTTCAGAACTTGTTTTTTTTCTTCAGCGTTGAGTTCTTTTTTCCAAAGTTCGTCGCTAGCGAGAAAAATTTGAAGAGCTTCTCCTTGTTTGCCTTGAGCGAGTTTTGCCCGACCTAAATAATTTTTGAGAATGAGTATTTTTACTTTGGAAGAAGGATCTATAATTTCTAAAGTAGAATTGAAAATTTCTTCGGCGATAAGGGGTTGCTGTCTTTTAAGATAGACGGCTCCCAATTTTTCTAAGACTTCGATCTGAGCATTCTTGTTTTCAGGGCTAGGTTGTAGAGTGGTCAATTCTTTACGGATCTTTTCGAAAAGTTTTCCTGCTGCTTCGACTTCTGAATTTTTCAGTAAAGTATCTCCCCATTGCAGCCCGATTTCCATTTTTTGGAGACTAGATAAATTTGTGTTTCGATAAGCGATTTCAAAATTTTTCTTAGCCTCTTGAATTTTACCAAGCTGCATGAGTGTTTCACCCAATTGTTGTAGTGCTTCTGCAGATTCAAGGCCTAAACCACTGCGTCCCAAGTGATAAAGATTTTCCAGACGATATTTTTCCTCAGATTCAATGGCTTTCGCAATTTTGAGATGGGAGGATTCTAAGCGGTTCACGGGAAGCGATTTTAGAATGACTTCAGGAAATTGGGGATTGGTAAAATTAAATTGTTGTTTTTTCTCATCTTTTTCTAAAATGCCTTTTTCCAATAATTTTTGTAGAGGTAGAGAAATTTTTTCAAGATTACAGAATTTTTCCAATTCAAAAATGTTTACGGCTTGCGCCCAAACGGCCATTTTTTCTGCAATTTCTTTTTCTTCATTGTTGAGAGTGTCGTATTCACTCTTCAGAAAATCTTGAATATTTTCTGGAATGCCTATTTTTGAAAAGTCAATTTCCAGATCTTCGTAAGTGCTGGCCTTCCATCGCCCTGATTTATCGAGAAGCATGCCGTTTTGAATAAGTTTTTTCACCAACTCAAAAAGAAAAAGCGGATTTCCTTCACTGCGCTGCGTAATTTCATCAATGAGAAAGGCAGGTGGATCAGAAAACCCTGTGAGAGCGACGAGGTATTCCTTCACTTCATTTTCGCTAAATGCACTTAAGGGCCAAGTGAGATGTTCTTTACTTTGCGTGAAATCTTCTAAACTTGCCCCTACGATGAGAAGCGGATGAGGATATGAGGCACTAAAATCAAGGAGTTTCTGGAATTGGCTTGAATCGATTGAATCCGCAATCAGCACTAAGGAAGAGTTTAAATCCTCGGGAATTTGATTTTCATAGCTCAAGACTTTTGCATTTCTGAGTTGGGCGTAGAATCGGAACTCTTTCAGCAATCTAGATTTTCCAATTCCTGAAGGACCCGTGAGTAAAATAGTTTTCTTGAAATGTGAGTCTGGCGATTGAGAAAAAAGATCGAAAGCTTTTTTGAAAGCTTCAAGTTCCAATTTGCGATTGATGAAAATTCCTTCACCCGGAAGATAAGCCAGTAAAGTGTCGGGAGTTTCTAGCGAGTAATTTTTATGAGCGCGTTGATTGAGATCGTGAATGACCGCGCTAGCATGGGAATAGCGTTCGCGCGGGTTTTTGCGCAGTAGTTTTGCTAGAATATGATTCCAGTATTCTGGAAGGTCCCGGCGCTTTTCCGAAACGGGCAGCGGAGTTAAGTTTTGTTGAAGCCTTAGGCTTTCTGAAAGTGAAGCGGCGCGGAAGGGATTGTGTCGAGTGAGGCATTCGTAAAAAACAATTCCTAAAGAATATAAGTCTGCGCGCCCATCCGGTTTTTCTTCAAGGACTATTTCAGGGGACATGTAGGCAGGGGTTCCCGCTATTGCGCCTTTGGGTTTAAATCCCGCCAATCCGAAATCGATGAGTTTAAGGGAGTGATTGGAATTCACTAGAATATTTTGAGGTTTCAGATCGAAATGATAAATGGCGTGGGAATGTAAATATTCTAAAGCGCGCAAAGATTGAATAAATAATGCTTCGATTTTTTCCGATTCAAGATTGAGGGTGGCATCGTAAAGATTTTTCCCCTCGATATATTCACTGCTGTAATAATATCGTTTCGATTTTTCATCGTAAGCGAAATCATGAATTTTTGCGATGTGAGGATGGGAGAGGCCTTTTAAAATCGAGAACTCTTCTTTGAAGCTTCGAATGCTCTCGAGGGAACTTGCTTGCTGACTCGAAGGCTTCAAAAATTTTAAAGCGTAGCTATTTCCGTCTCGTTCAGCCAGCACGACCTCTCCTGACAAGCCGGATCCTAAGGGACGCTTTAAATTGAAATTATCTAATAAATTCATTGTCTTAACTTGTTTTATTACAATTTATGAATGTATGTAAAATAGCGGTAAAGAACAGGTTATTTTAAATCGTATACAATTATTTTATGCGAACACAAATCGAATAGAAAGACAAAATAAGGCTAAGTGGTGACTTTTATTGTTAAAATTGTATAAATTTGTCGAGTTTAGTCCCCTATTTGTTCATCCTTTTTAAAATAAGACTCAACTTTCATGTCTAAATACGCGATAATTAAGGATGGTAAGGGCACACATCTTTAAGAATGCAAAAGGTAAATCCATATGGCGTGGCACACGAGCCTCCTTTCAAAAATTTCTTCACGTAGTCAAAAAATAATAAGCATGGGTTTGATCTCCATCGCTCTTCTCGGCAGTGGTGCATTTGCTTGTATTGGGGGTGAAAGTGCTGGAGGAGGCGGATCGATCGGAAGCGGAGGGGGTGAAGCAGCCCCACCCGTAGCGATTCCCGCGCCTGAAGCTTTGAACATGACGAGTGTGACTATTTCAGCTGCAGATACTTCGGGAAATGTCACGGTGATAGGTGCAAACGGTGCCGCTTTACCCAATGCTGATGTGAGAATTCGTAATATCGGACCCCAAGTCGCGTGGTATGAAAAAGCTTTTGTGTCTCCTGCCTATGCAGCAATAGGTGATGAAGTGATCGTGAAAGCCAATGCGTCTGGTGCATTTGGCCCCATTCAAATCAAAGCATTAACCGGAGATGGAATTGCGCTCAGTCAAAAAGTGGGGCTCACCCCAGGTAGTATAGAAATTTATGGAGAAGTTCCCGCTTTTGGCGTCACCAATCCAAACAAAGTGGTGCCGGCTGCTCAGCAAAAATCTTTTATGAAATCCAAAGGTGCTTTGGACTCTATGGGCAATGCCTATATTATCCAATCTTCTTCTAAAAAATGGAGATGGATGGATTTGTTGATTTCGAATGCTTACGCCGCCGATGACATGATCGTGCAAAATGTCACCGAGGTAACTTGTCCTCAAGCGGGTCCTTGTCTGACTAAACCTAGCACGTCAGCTCACGAAGGTTATGCCCCTTTGTCAAAATTAGATCCGAATGGCGACGAACAGTTTGTCCTTCAAGTGCCCTATGCGAAAGATGTAAATGGAGTTGCTCCTGCGCTCATCAAGGGTCCGCCGGATCAGCATTTCATAGGAATCGCAGCGGGAAAAAATGCCATCATCTTGAAAGAAGTCTCTGCGGATAAATGGGCTGTGAACGAAGTGCTTCGATTCAATACGGCCATCACAGGTGTGCAATCGGATGTGCAGGCGAGCGATTTATTTTATTATTTTTCTACTGATAAAGGCTTTATTTTATACAACGTGAAAACTCGTTCTGTTTCTTTCTTTTCAACTAAGGTTGGGCAGATGACAGAATTTACTTCGGTCTTGCCTACGGCCTTCACGAAAAAGGGAAGTCACATCGTCTATGCTTCTTGGATCAATAATCAAGCTTGGCTAGTGCAGGGTGATTTGTCTGCAGATCCCACTTTTACTCTTCAAAGAGTTTTAACTTCAGCCATTAACAAACCCATCACAGAAATTCAGATTTTAGAAACCGATGTGAGTAAATCCATTGATTTGCCTTCGGGAAAAATTTCTTACCGAGTCAATGAGATCGCTTTCATTGCCGGCAGAAATATTTATTTTATGGAAGTGCCCACCAATACTTCTTACTCCGCTTTAGTGGCAGGGCTTTTGGCGCATCCTGATCTCGATATAGCGAAGGTGGAAAAGACCGTCAGTGTTGCTTTACCAGAAGGTGCTAAAGATTTGTCTATGATGGCCTATAACCCGGATCAAACTCTGGTTGCTGTTTCGGACGGCGATAAGGTTTATTATGTCGATTATACTTATGGGGAAACCATTGCTTTACAAGCAGTCCTCATGAGTAAGAAAACGGATTTACGCACAGATGGCGCAGCACCCGCAGCAGTCTTAATTTATAACCCTGTCTCGAAAAATTTCATGTTGAGAGGTTTGGGTGAAAACGTTTCGCTCGGGAGTGGACCCATATCAAGTAATTCAGCGAATGCTTCCCCTCGTGTGGTTTCTATCTCAGTGACGGATCGAAGTATACCCGAAGCGCCTTTACGCATGAGTCCTCGGGAAAGCGCAACGACTCGCGATCAAGCGGAAATCAGCATTCGTTCTTCTTCAGCCCGCCCAGTAAGCACGGCCCCCGTGTCTGGACCCAGCTCCGGTTTAAGCGTGACGCCGCCTCGATAGATTCCTTTCATTGACACCTCGCTTTCCCATATCTTAAGTTAGGTCATGACTAAGGCCGAAGGCGTAAAAATCATCACTACCAACCGCAAGGCGCATTTCAATTACGAAATTGTCGAAAAAGTGGAAGCGGGCCTTGTCTTGCAAGGCACTGAAGTAAAGGCTTTACGCGATGCGCAGGCGAACCTTTCAGATTCTTATGTGCATTTTCGTAACAACGAAGCCTATCTATTAAATTGCCATATTAGTCCTTATCCTAATGCGGGTCCTTTCAATCACGAGCCGCTCCGACAGCGAAAGCTACTCTTGAATCGCAAAGAAATTGAACAGCTTGAATCGAACATTCAAGAAAAAGGTTTCACGATCATCCCTTTGAAAATGTATTTTAAAAATGGCAGAGCGAAGGTGGAGTTGGGTGTCGGTCGAGGAAAGAAACTTTACGATAAACGTGAAACGGTGAAAAGGCGAGAACAAGATCGCGAGATGAGGAAGGCTATAAAGCGGGAGTAGCTACTCCTCTCCTAGATAATAGGGAAGTTCGGCGCTCATCGAGTTAAAATAGAAACCCAAGTATTTTTCCTTTAAGCCTCCACCTTGATGCTTGCAAAGGTCTTCGATCAAAAGTGCGAGCTGATCATCTTCCGGGTAATCTTGATGAATCTTTTGGGCGATCTCAAGTGCGAGATCGAAATTATCCTCCAGTACATGCGACCAAAGAATGGCATAAGCGGCACTAAAGGTGAAATTGTCGTTGACTCTGAGAAAGTGATTTCGTGCTTTCTCAAATTCCATTTGGAACATCGCGATTTGCCCTAACAAATAAGAGATTTTCGAGACATTCATCGAGTCAGGATGATTTAGCAAGTTTGCTTCCAAGCGTATCGCGAGTGCTCTACGTATTTCTGGGCTGAGCCTGCGCAATTCATTGACCTTGCTGGCGTGAAACCAATCCGCGGGCAACAGATTAAAATATTCTTGAATGATGGCATTGAAGTCAGCGCCTCCATCGGCTTCTCTCAGCTCAGAGAGATAACGAGGCGTGACAGTTTTGAATTCGCTCAAGACTTCTTTCCAAGTTTTTCCAGCCATGGCTTGCGAAGCCTTCTCGAGAATATTCGCGCCATCCGATGTTGGGGACACTAATGCATGGCAGAATTTTTTTAAGGCATTGATTCCATAATGGCGCTCTAAAAAATGGAAAAGAATATTCCCTTCCAAATGCTCATCGCTCACTTTAGCATTGAATTCTCCGCTCGAAATCGCAGCATGAATCTTTTCGACAGTGTCATGATTGAAATCCATGCCCCTGCTTCCCATGTAATTTTTGATCTCTTTTGTTCGATCTGCATCATCCCAAAAATTTGCCAGGGGTTCGCGAATTAAGAGGGGGAGTTGATATTTTTTTTCATAGCCTAGAATTTTATTCACTAAGGCATGTTTTAGCTCGTGTTGAACAACGTTGAATTGCTCTTTCAGATTCGCACGGTTGCTGAACAAATTAATGAAAACTCGAAAGGCCCCATGAAGCATGCCTGACTGGGTTTGTGCTGACCAGGTTGCTGGATCCTCTTCGGAAGGAAGAGCGATATAAAGAGGAATGTCTAAATCTAAAAAACCAATGTTGACATCGAAGATTTCGACAAAGTCAGCCTTCCCTAAGGTTCTAGCGATGCAAGTTTCAATGCCAATCATCGCGAGACGAGGCTCGGATTTTACAGAAGCATTTTTAAAGTGGATGTTGAATGCATTGAGAAGATTTTCAAAAGCCTCGGGATGAGTGCGATAAAGTTCGGTTAAAAATTCACGTACGCCTTGTATCGCTTCATCTCCGGATGAAATTTTACCACGCAAGAAATGCATCAAGGAGTTCCACTGAGGATAAGAGAAATCAAATGGCAGCTCTTGCTTGAAGGAAAGATGGTTTGGACAATGCGGATCATTTCGAGTTTTTGGATGCTTGTAGCTCAACACATCGGAAACCGAGATTGTTCCATCTTCATTCGCATCGATTTTCCCATCGAGCATATTACCTTGATAGGTCCAGGTTTTCGGAGTTCGTGAAAGAGAATAAGCCGCGGCATCTGAGAAAAAAGGAAGGTAGTTTCGGTAAGTGTGGGCGTCTTTCGATTCAGCCAAAAATTTCAGGCTCGATTCCGTTTCGGATGATTCGAAAGAGCTATATTTCGAAAGGGCATTGAGGAGCTGTTCTTCTTGCTCGTCGATTTTATTATCCGCTAAGACGGCCTTTTCGATTTCACGAAATTCTGAATCGTCGATTCTGGAATCTTGATAGGCGTTGAGTACGATGCTTAAACTGTTATAAAAATCATTCACAGGGGGGGATCCCCCCTTTTGTGAATCATAATAAAAGTTAAAATATTCAGTTCTTATTCCTTCGCCTCCATTTTTGGAGATATCCTCCAAGGCGGATGAAAAGTGGGAATCCTCTGGGTCGAGTTGATGGAATTTTTCGCTAAGTTGTAGCGCTAAATCTAGGTTTCCTTCCATGATGTGTGCGCAAACAACTCCGTAAAGGGCGGAGCGCTCATCTTGGTATCCAATTACTCGGAGCAAATAATCTCTGGCCTCACTGAAATTTCCTTCAAAAAGAGCGATTTGTCCGATGAGATAGTATATTTGCTCTCTTTGGGCAGAGTTTGGATAGACCGATAATATTTCATGGAGCCTAATTTTTAATTCTGAGCGGGTTTGAACGGACAGCTGTTTCAACGCGTTTACTTTGTCACAAGAAAACCAATCGCTATGAGAAAGTTGAAAATAATCATGAAGGATGACATTAAATTCAGCGCCTCCTTCTTCCTCCCTCAATTCCTGAAGATAACGCGAACCCTCCATCTTGAAATCATGTAAAACCTCTGCCCATGTTTTTCCAGCCATCGCTTGAGAAGCTTTTTCGAGTCTGTGGGTGGAATCTGTCGATTGATCGACCAATGAACGGCAAAATTTCTTTAAACCTTCTTTTCCATAATGCCGCTCGAAAACATAGAAAAGGACATTTCCCTCGAAGTGTTCGTTATGGCTTTGGTATTCTTCATGAGTTTGGTGTTCGTTATAAATTTGTTCTCCTGCGCCTTCTTGAAGCTGTTCATAAATTTTAGAGATGTAATCATTCACCAATCCGAGTTCTGTGTTAACCAGCTTAAAACGCAGGGTAATTTTTGCGTCTCCATAATCCCAATAATTCGCTAAGGGCTCAACGATCAGCATGGAAAGTTCATATTGAATGGAATCATAAAGTTGAAAAATGAATCCGTGTTTCATTTCATGATGAACGGTGGTTGCTGTTTCCCTCAATGATGAATCATTAAAAACAGTGATGGAGACCTTGTAAGCATCATTTACTATGTTTTGGCTGGTGTATGCAGCCGCGCCCCAGATACTGGGGTCGTCCGCTTCAGACCGGGGTCGGATATAAATAGGAATTTCGAGATCCTCAACACTCATTGGAGTTCCGAATAAGTTCGAGAATTCGGCCGCCCCAGTGACTCGTGCGAGTGAAGTTTCAATGGCCATCATGGCTAAGTCAAAGTTAGGCATACGAGAAGGAGGCGGTTCAAGATAAACATTAAAAGAATCCAGGAGAAATTCGAAACGTTCAGGATCAGTGAAAAAAGTGATCATCATGAACTCACGAACTTTTTGCAGCGATTCGGGACCTTCCAAAATTTTAGCGCGTAAAAAATAAACAAGTGAGTTCCACTGAGGGTAAGATATTTCGAAGGGCAATTCGTGCTGGGGCGAATGATGGTTTTGACAATCGGGTTTTGAAATCAAGCGGGGATGTTTATACGAAAGGATATCTGCGACGGAAAGTTCTCCATCATTGTTTGTGTCTAGAATGCTTGCTAAGGGAGAGTTTTGTGGAGAAGGCCAGAAAGTTTTAGATGGAAATGAAGCATCGAAATTCCAAAATAATAAATTATATGTCCGGTAGCTAGCGACATCCCTCGAGTTATTAAGCATTTTGAGTGGCAATAGAGCAAGATCTTCAATTTCAGGGCTTTCAAAGAAACTAATATTCAATAGGGTGTTTAAAGCCTCTACTTCTGCATCCTCGATTTTTTCATCCTTCAAAACAGCGTCTTCTATCTGAAGCGCTTCTTCAGATGTAATAATGTGATCTGCATAGGCATTTCGAATCATTGTTAATGAGTTTTTGAGTGGGTCTGCCATTCCCGCTAATATAGCAAAGAGAGTGCCGTGCTGCTTTGTGCTTGTATGGCTGAAATAATGGCTTTTAAAGCATGTCGGAGCTCACAAATAGGGAATATGCATCCTTGTTTGGATCAAAGCGGCACAATATTTCGATGTAATGATTGTTATGACTTGTTCAGATCATGTCTCGAAGCGCCTCAAACAAATGCGGATATTTGAATTTAAAATCCGTTTGAAGAAGTTTTTGAGCTTCCACCTTGGCACTCGCTAAAAGGGCTTCATCCGCCATTTCTCCGGTCACCAGCTTCAGGGCGAACTCGGGGACCGTGAAGAAAGCGGGACGATGGAGGCTTTCCGCCAAGCATTGAGTAAATTCCTGATTTCGAACAGGGTGAGGTGAAACTGCATTCACCGCTTGAGAAAGGGAGGGACTTTCTAGAATGAATAGAATTCCTGAAAGTAAATCCTCTAGGTGAATCCAACTCATCCATTGTTGACCGTCGCCTAATTTGCCGCCGAGACCTAATTTAAATAGAGGTAGCATTTTTGCTAAGGCACCCCCTTCTTCGCTTAAAACCAAACCGATTCGGTAATGAATAACCCGAATCCCCGATTTTGATGCGGCTTGCGACGCTGCTTCCCACTCTTGGCAAACATCGGCCAGAAAACCATTTCCGGGAGGGCTAGATTCGTTGAGGGTTTCTTCTCCGCGATTTCCATAAAATCCAATCGCAGAAGAACATAAAAGACTTGCAGGAGGTTTGGAGAGTTGGGCAAGCGATTCAGATAAAAACTGTGTGCCCTTCACGCGACTGTCGCGGATTTTCTTTTTTTTCGCTTCAGTCCATCGTCCTAAAATATTTTCTCCTGCCAAATGAACGACCGCGTTGAAATTTTCTAATTTCTTAAGATCAATTTCCAATTTTTCAGGATTCCAATAAATTTCATCCTTTTGTAATTTTTCTTTTTTTCGAACCAGGCGAAAGACTTCATGCTTGAGGTCACGCATTTTTTTCACCAAAGCAGAGCCTACAAATCCGGATGAACCACTGATTAAAACTTTCATAATTTTTCCTCACAGGCCTTGACTAACATATAGGATCAATCTAGTCTTATATGTGTATTGTGTCAAATTAAAATATTATTAAGTATATGAAACTAATTGTAATTTTAAAAAAAGATTGATTTTAAATATAAGATAATATAGGTCCGGCTTCCATTTATGATCCATTTTAATCGCAAAACTGAATACGCCCTCATGGCGATCGAGCACATGATTCAAAAGCAAAAGCAGGAAAATATCCTCAGTAGTGTGCGTGAAATTTCAGTTCAACAAAAGATTCCTTATCCTTTACTGGCGAAAGTAATGCAGAAATTGGCGATTAAAGGAATGATTAAGTCGGTTCAAGGCACCAAAGGCGGCTATGTTCTCGCTAAAAATCCTGGCGAAATCAGCGTGGCCGCCATTGTAGAAGTTTTCGAAGGACCTTTTGCGGTGGCGGAATGTTTCAATGGAGAAAAAATCACCTGTCCTCAATGGGATGGATGTTCGATTCGAACTCCCTTCGCGGAGCTTAACACCAAGATTTTCCATCTATTAAGTCAAACCACGGTTGCAGATTTGGTGGGTGGCCGCGATAGAAGCGAGGTAAAAGCGATATGAGTGATAATCAAACAATACGCGATATTACAGCTCAAGACTACAAGTATGGCTTCGTGACAGACATTGAATCCGATGTTTTCCCGCGTGGTTTGAATGAAGACATCATCCGAAAAATTTCAGAAATAAAAGAAGAGCCAGAATTCATGTTGGAATGGCGCTTGAAAGCCTATCGTCATTGGCTAACGATGAAAGAACCTACTTGGCAGAATGTTCACTATCCTCCCATCGATTATCAAAATCTTTTTTATTATTCTGCACCGAAGCAAAAAGTAAAACCCAAAAGCTTAGATGAAATCGATCCAGAAATCCGAGAAACTTTCAACAAGTTGGGAATTTCCCTGCAAGAGCAAGAGCGTTTAAGCGGCATTGCGGTCGACGCGGTTTTCGATAGCGTCTCGGTTGGAACTACCTTCAAGGCGAAGCTCGGTGAATTGGGAATTATTTTTTGTTCTTTTTCGGAAGCCGTTCACAACCATCCCGAGCTCGTGAAAAAATATTTAGGCTCGATTGTTCCCTATACAGATAATTATTTTGCGACTTTGAATTCCGCGGTTTTTAGTGATGGTTCTTTTGTCTACATTCCCAAAGGCGTTCGTTGCCCGATGGAACTTTCTACCTATTTTAGAATCAATGCTTCGGAGACGGGTCAGTTTGAGAGAACTCTCATCATTGCGGATGAAGGCAGTACTGTTAGTTATCTTGAAGGCTGCACGGCTCCGATGCGCGATGAAAATCAGCTTCATGCGGCAGTGGTCGAATTAGTGACCTTAGAGAATGCGAGCATTAAATATTCTACCGTGCAAAACTGGTATCCGGGTGACAAAGAAGGCAAGGGCGGCATTTATAATTTCGTGACCAAACGCGGTCTTTGCAAAGGCAAAAATTCGAAAATTTCTTGGACGCAAGTGGAAACAGGTTCGTCAATTACTTGGAAATATCCCAGCTGTGTGTTGCAAGGTGAGAATTCCGTCGGTGAATTTTATTCCGTCGCGGTCACCAATAATTACCAACAAGCCGATACCGGCACAAAGATGATACACATTGGAAAAAATACCAAGAGCACCATCATCTCCAAAGGTATTTCCGCAGGACACGGCCAAAACACCTATCGTGGTTTAGTGAAAATCATGAAGAATGCCACGGGCGCGCGCAATTTTTCTCAATGTGATTCTTTACTCATGGGCGATCAATGTGGTGCTCATACTTTCCCTTATGTCGAAGTGAAAAATTCGACTGCGCAAATGGAACATGAAGCAACCACGTCGAAAATTGGTGAGGACCAACTTTTCTATTGTCGCCAACGCGGCATTTCAGAAGAGGACGCCGTGAACATGATCGTGAATGGTTTTTGTAAACGCGTGATGAAAGAACTTCCCATGGAGTTCGCGGTAGAAGCGCAAAAATTATTAGGCGTAAGTTTAGAAGGAAGTGTCGGGTAGGGGCGACGCATGCGTCGCCCGTACAGAGAATAAGGATAAAAATATGTCAGCATTACTCGAAGTGAAAAATTTACATGTAAATGTCGAAGGTGAAGAAATCCTTCATGGAATGAATTTAAAAATCAACAAGGGTGAAGTCCACGCCATCATGGGGCCTAACGGTTCCGGTAAAAGCACACTTTCCCACGTGATTGCAGGTCGCGAAGGCTATGAAGTCACGAAAGGTGAAATCCTCTACCAAGGTAAAAATATTTTGGACATGGAACCTGAAGAACGCGCTCGTGAAGGCGTCTTTTTAGCCTTTCAATATCCCGTGGAAATTCCCGGGGTTGCGAACGCTTATTTTTTAAGGACAGCCTTGAATGCGATTCGCAAACATAGAGGCGAAGAAGAAATCGACGCGATGGATTTTTTGAGCCTCATTAAAGAAAAAACCAAGCTCTTGCAGATGGAAGATAGTTTTCTCAGTCGTGGCGTGAACGAAGGTTTTTCCGGAGGCGAGAAAAAACGAAACGATATTTTGCAGATGGCGCTCTTGGAACCCAAACTTTGCCTGCTCGATGAAACCGATTCAGGTTTGGATATCGATTCCTTAAAAATTGTCGCCAATGGTGTCAACTCGCTGCGTAGCCCCGATCGAAGTTTTGTGTTGGTCACTCATTATCAAAGATTACTCGATTACATCGAGCCAGATTTTGTCCATGTGCTCTCGGATGGAAAAATTGTTACCTCGGGTGATAAAACTTTGGCTCATAAGTTAGAAGAAAAAGGCTATGGTTGGATTACTGAAGAAAAGGGAGCGAGTTTGTGAAAGAGAAGATCGCTTCAAAATTCGATCAGCAAGTGGCAAGTGCAAGCGCTTGGCTTCACCCTTTGAAGACGAAGGCCATGGCTCGTTTTTCCGCATTAGGTTTTCCAAGCTTAAAGCATGAAGAGTGGAAATACACGAATGTGGAGCCTCTCACGCATTTGCCCTTCGAATATTCTACTACATCTCTTATCGATGCCATTCCCAATACTCTGAAAGAAGTGAGTGCGCGTTTAGTGTTTGTGAATGGTAATTTTTCCGAAAAGCATTCTTCCATCAAAGATTTACCTAAAGGTCTTACTTGCGGCCCTCTTTCAAAATTTTTGCAGGAAAAATCTTCCATCGTGGAAGCCCATTTATCGAAGCATGTTACTTTTGAAGATCATGCCTTTGTCGCTTTGAATACGGCCTTCGTGCAAGAGGGCGCATTCATTCATATTGCCGCTCATGCCATTGTGGAAAAACCCATTGAAGTAATTTATATTTCGAATTTAGCGCAAAGCTTCGTAGCTCAACCCCGAAATCTTATTGTCGCGGAAGCGCAAAGCCAGGCTTCCATTGTTGAAAGATATGTGGGGCAAGATTCCGTTTATCTCATGAATAGCGTGACCGAAATTTCCGCGGCCGATTCCGCGGTGATTGAGCATGTGAAGCTGCAAGAAGAGAGTGAGAAGGCCTACCATCTTTTTTCTTTGGGCATTCATCAAGGCCGTCAAAGCCGTGTGAGCACGCATTCTATTTCTTTGGGAGCAAGTTTGGCACGCAACGATTTGACTTCGATCTTAGATGCCGAAGGCGCCGAATGCATCATGAATGGTCTTTATCTGACCTCCGGTAAGCAGCATGTGGATCATCACACGACTTTAGATCACGCAAAACCTCATTGTTCCAGTCAAGAGCTCTACAAAGGGATTTTGGGGGGAAGTTCACGCGGAGTCTTTAACGGAAAAGTGATTGTTCGTCCCCACGCGATTAAAACAAATTCAGCGCAATCCAATAAAAATCTTTTGGTTTCCGATAACGCAGAAATTGACACAAAGCCTTTGCTCGAAATTTTCAATAATGATGTGAAATGCTCGCATGGCGCGACCACCGGTCGTTTGGATCCTAAACAAATTTTTTATTTGAGAAGTCGGGGCATCGGAGAAGATTATGCTCGCAGCTTACTCAGTTATGCCTTTGCGGGTGAAGTGATTGATAAAATTCAAGTGGCTCCTTTGAGAGAAAGACTTCAAGGGCTCTTATTTGACCGACTTATGCTCGATGCACAGAGGAGCTTGCAATGAAAAATCCATTGATTGCTTCCTATCCCGAAGAAAAGAGCAGCCTTAAATTCGATGTCGAAAAAGTGCGCGCGGATTTTCCGATATTGCAGGAAAAAATTGGTAAAAATCCTCTCGTTTATTTTGACAATGCGGCCACTTCGCAAAAACCCATTCAAGTGATTGATGCGATTTCAAATTATTACAAAGAATATAACTCGAACATCCATCGCGGAGTCCATACCCTCAGTCAAAGGGCGACTGATAGATATGAAGCGGTGCGAGAAAAAGTGCGTAGCTTTATCAATGCCAAAAAAACTCGAGAAATCGTTTTTGTACGCGGCACTACCGAAGGAATTAATTTAGTTGCCCAAACTTTTGGTAGAAAAAATATCAAAGCGGGCGATGAGATTTTGATTTCGTATTTAGAACATCATTCGAACATTGTTCCTTGGCAAATGCTTTGCGCGGAAACGGGTGCTGTCTTGAAAATCATTCCGATGAATGACAAAGGCGAACTCATCCTCCCTGAATTCGAAAAGCTTTTGAATGAGAAGACGAAACTTTTGGCAATTACTCATGTCTCCAATGCCTTGGGGAGCGTGAATCCAATTCGTTGGATGGTGGAAAAAGCTCATGCGATTGGCGTTCCGGTGCTAGTTGATGGTGCGCAAGCGGTTCCTCATTTGAAAGTGGACGTGCAAGATTTAGATTGTGATTTTTATGCCTTCTCCAGCCATAAAATGTTTGGACCTACAGGGATTGGGGTCATCTATGGCAAGGAAAAATTCTTAGAAGAAATGCCTCCCTGGCAAGGGGGCGGTGACATGATTTTGCAGGTCGGTTTCGATAAGACGACTTACAATGAATTGCCCTACAAGTTTGAAGCAGGAACTCCCGACATCGCCGGAGTGATTGGTTTGGGAGCTGCGATCGATTATTTGACCCATCATATTAATTTCCAGGCTGCTTTGGATTACGAACACGAATTATTAGAATATGCGACCGCGCGCCTTTCGCAAATTCCGGGTTTAAGATTTGTCGGAACAGCGCATGAAAAATTGGGCGTGATTTCCTTTGAGTTGGAAATGGTTCATCCGCACGATATCGGAACCATTTTAGATCAATCGGGGGTGGCGATCCGCACAGGTCATCATTGCGCGATGCCCGTGATGAAACGTTTGAACTTGCCGGCCACAGCACGCGCTTCCTTTGCCTTTTATAATACGAAGCAAGAAGTGGAAGTATTGGTGCGAGCCTTGGAATGCGTGAAGCAATTATTTGGATGAGTCATGAATGAACTGAAAGATTTATACCAAGAAGTTATCTTGGACCATAACAAGCAGCCCCGGAATTTCCGGAAGATCGAGGCAGCGACCCACCATTCGGAAGGTTTCAACCCCCTCTGCGGCGATCAAGTTGAAATTTTTCTGAAGATGAAGGGCGATGTGATTGAAGATATCAGCTTTCAAGGTTCAGGTTGCGCGATTTCGAAGGCTTCCAGTTCCTTGATGACGAATATATTAAAAGGGAAAACTCGAGCTGAAGCCGAGCATTTGTTTGAAGGTTTCCGTCGGATGGTGACCGGTAATGTCGGCGATACCCTGGCTGATGATATCGGTAAATTAGCAGTATTTTCAGGAGTTTGCGAATTTCCTGCCCGAGTGAAATGCGCGTCTCTGTCTTGGCATACTTTAAAGGCGGCCCTGGCCGGCAAAGAAGAGAAAGTGAGTACAGAATGAGTGAAGAAATAACAGAAATAAGCCCGCAAGATCCTCTTAAAAATCAAATTATTGATGTTTTGAAGACCTGTTATGACCCTGAAATTCCGGTGAACGTCTATGAGTTAGGACTCATTTATAATATTGATGTCAGTCCGCAAAATGATGTAGCCGTCCGCATGACTTTAACTTCACCGGCCTGTCCGGTAGCAGAAAGCATGCCTCCTGAAATTGAAGGAAAGCTTCGTGGAATTCCAGGAGTTCGAGACGCTAAAGTTGAAGTGGTGTGGGAACCGACTTGGACGCCGGAAAAAATGACCGAAGCGGCCAAATTAATGCTTAATATGATGTAGAAGGGAAAGCCTGGCTATGAAATCTTATTTTAAACATTTAGAATTCAAAACCGATCAAATTAATTTGCTCGATTTGGAACCCAACCTGAAAGATCACTTACACGATCTGGATTTTTTCCATATCGTGGATTTGACTACACAAGCCCATGAGTGGGTGAAGGAAAGTGGCATCCAAAATGGAGTGCTGACTGCTCAAGTATTGCATACCACTTGCATCCTGAGCATCAATGAATTGGACGAGCCTTGTTTGCTCGGCGATATCAACAAGCATTTGCGCGAACAATTACCCCGCAATCGACCCTACTTGCACAATAGTTCCATTCGAACCAAAAACCTCTGTGAAACCGATACGAAATGCGATCGCAACGCCGATGCACATTTGAAGTCTTTCCTTTATGGTGGACCCACCCAGTCCGTGATTGTGAAAGATGGTAAGCCTTTATTTGGCGAATGGCAGAAGTTATGCCTCATTGATCTGGATGGTCCTCGTGAGCGCAAGTTAGTGGCTCAAGTCATCGGCGAGTAATTTTTTTTGACTTTCCTTGGCAATTCCAGATTTCCTAGATTATCATTCCCTCATCCATGCACTCGACTCATTTCGTTCAAGATTTAACGGTAGTGATGCTTGTCGCGGGTTTCATTACGCTTTTATTTCGGCGTTTGAAACAACCCGTCGTCTTAGGTTATATTTTGGCGGGAATCATCGTGGGTCCCTACACGCCGCCTTTCACGCTCATTCATGATGAAGAAATCATCAAGACGCTCGCGAATCTGGGCGTCATCTTGCTGATGTTCAGCCTTGGCCTGCATTTTAATATTAAAAAATTGAAGAAAATAGGACTCCCCGCCTTCATCGCTGCCTTTTTGGAAATCCTCTTCATGGTTTGGATTGGCTATGAATTTGGAATGTATTTTTGGAATGACGCGCTCTCTGCCTTATTCCTCGGCGGCATTCTCGCCATTTCATCCACGACGATTATCGTGAAAGCGCTGCAAGAGATGAACTTAATTCAAGAAAAGTTCGCGGAACTTGTTTTTGGAATTTTAATTGTGGAAGACATCCTTGCCATGGCGCTCATTGCCTTACTTTCCGGCATCGCACAAACAGGTTCTCTCAATTTTGGCGATGTCTTCCTCACTCTTTCCAAATTGGGAATTTTCCTAGCTTCACTCATGGTCGCAGGTTTGCTCGTCGTGCCACCCCTCATGCGCTATATTGCTAAATACAATAATAATGAAATGACTTTGATTGTCTTGCTGGCTCTTTGTTTTGGAATTTCTTTTTTGGCCGTGAGTTTGGGTTATAGCGAAGCCTTAGGCGCCTTCATGATTGGCTCCATTGTGGCGGGAACACGGAGAATTGGAAATTACGAAAACATTATTGCGCCCGTGAAAGACATGTTCAGCGCCATCTTTTTCGTCTCGATTGGAATGTTCATCAATCCCTTCGCCTTAAAAGACTATTGGCACATTATTTTGCTGCTTTCATTCGTGGTCATCGCTGGGAAAATATTTACTTGTACCTTAGGTTCCATTATCGCCGGTATTGATTTGAAAACTTCCATGAAGACTGGAATGAGTCTGGCGCAAATCGGAGAGTTTTCTTTCATTATCGCGACGCTTGGAATTACGCTCAAAGTCACCAATGGAGCGCTTTTCCCGATTGCCGTCATGGTCTCGGCGATCACGACTTTAACCACGCCTTATTTAATCCGAGTCTCGGACCCTTTGACGAATCTCTTTGTGCGTCATGCTCCTACTAAGATTGTAAAGACTTTAGACCTTTATTCGTCTTGGCTCACTCGCGTCTTCAATCAGCCTTCCAGAAATATTTATCTCGTTGAATTGAAATCCGCTTTGCTCCAGGTTTTTTTAAATCTACTTTTGATCACCGCTATTTTCATCATCGCTAATTTCGGCGCGGAAAATTTTGGAATGATTTGGGAACATAGGCCCCGTTATTTTCAAGATTTGAACCCGCTTTTTTGGAGCATTGGATTTCTATCGTCGCTTCCTTTGATGATTTCTTCTTCCATGCGTCTGAAGCGTTTGGCAGCTCAACTTTCCTTGGGCGTTTTTTCTACCAATAATGTCGAGGAAAGTAAGTTGGAATTGGTGAGAGCCATCTTCGCCAATACCTTTACCTTAGCGGGTGTCATGGCGATGGGTTTGTGGGTTTTATTTCTATCATCAACGATGTTTACGCAGTTGTCGGTAATCGTCGCTTTAGGCATGTTGATTTTGGTAGTAGGCGCGATTTTTTGGAAGACCTTCGACGAAGTTTATTTGCGCGCGCAGCGCACGCTTAAAAAACGTATGAAAGATTTTGATCAGACCAACATGGGCACTCGCGTGAATGTGAAGCCACCCAAAAAATGAAAATGTTAGTAAATTTGCGAAGAAAAGGCAGGCAAGTTTTGCGTTTGGACATGCGCTTTGCCTTGTTTTAAATCTTTCATCGAGTCGCTGATGCCTTGCAGACTCAAAGGATACATCTTAAAAATTCTCGCAATGGCATTGATGGTGGGGTGGGAATTCCAATAATGTTCCGGTTCAGGATTCAACCAAACGCTTGCCGGATAATGATCCTTCACGCGCTTCAGCCAGTTTGCTCCGGGTTCTTTTTCTGTTTCCCAATAATTGATGATGCCATTCGGGACGAAAAGTTCATAGGGGTTCATGCAAGCGTCGCCCACAATCACCACATAAAAACTTTTTCGAAACTTCCGGAATAATTCATCCGTCGGAATGGATTTTCCCATTTGCATATCGGTAAAAACTTTCGAGTAAATGCAATTGTGGAAATAAAAATGTTCAAAGGCTTTGAAGTGGCTGGAGGCGTGCGCTGCAGAGAAGAGGGACTCCACCATGCGGGAATACACATCCATGCTGCCTCCTACATCCATCAAAAGCAAAAGTTCCGTTTGATTTTTATGAGGGGCTTCGAAGACAAGCTCGATCTCGCCTGCGTTCTTACAGGTTGAATCAATGCTTTTATCGATGTTCAGTTCTTCCGCCACACCGATGCGATCGAGGCGTCGCAGTTTTTTTAAAGCGATTTGCATTTGCCGAGTATCGAGAATTTGATCATGTCGATAATTTTGAAAGCGTCGTTCTTCCGCAATTTTCACCGCCATCTTTCCTCCGCCCGGTCCGCCGATGCGGATTCCTGAAGGATGAGCGCCAGAGTGGCCAAATGGCGAAGTACCGCCGGTGCCTACCCATTTATTTCCACCATGATGTTCTTCTTGTTGTTCTTTGAGTCGTTCCAAAAACTTTTTGCGTAATTCTTCTAAACTCAAAGGATCGATTTCCGGCATTTGCGGGCGCTGCGAAGGATCTAAACTCTTATTGAGCCAATCGAGTAATTCTTGATGAAGATCTAGTTTGGCGGGGATATCGCGAAAACACATGAGGAAGGCTTGATCGTAGGCATCATAAAGCGCTTCCGATTTTACGAGGACGGAACGGGCTAGATAATAAAACTTATCCAAATCCGAATCCGCCAAATCTTGGCTCATGGCTTCCATGAGATACAGCCATTCCTGGGTTCCGACGGGAACTTTAAGCGCGCGCAAGCTATAGAAGAAGGTCAAAAGAAGCATCTTTATCTTTTGAAACATCTCCTTTAGAAAGGCAATAGCTTACATGAAGCAACTTTAATTACAGCCTTGGCAGATAATAAATTCGGGCACACGTTTTTTATTTTCCTTGGGGGGAATCATGAAAAGAACACTCGCTTTTATTATAGGGATTTCTTTATTTGGAATTCAAATCACGGCTCATGCCGATTTAAAGAAGCTAAACTTGCCGGCACAGAAGTCTGTTTCTATTCCTGCTTTAAACACAATTAAAAAGAAGTCTGAGCCTAAAATGATTGGCCTTCGCTTAGGGGAAGCCCAATTTGTTCCTTGTGAAAACTGCGGCGGAAAAGGGGGCGCTGTCCAAGATGTTTTGTGTCCTGATGGCAAAGTGATTGCTGATTTTCATCATTGGGTAGGGCAGTTCGGAGAATGCGATACGGATTGGGGTGGATGTTCCAATCATGCGATTGTGGGTGCTTCCGAATATCGCTGCGCATTGCCCGAGATGGACAGGGTAGGAGCGCCGGACTCGCTAGCCAAATCGAGCAGCGGCCAAACTCGTTTCGGAAAAGTGGAAAGCGGTGAAATTGATCATTGGGGGGACGGCTGTCTTTATTTTAGCTCCATGCCTTATGGTATTCATGGCAGGGCTGGGGAACGAGTCGATAGCTTTGGTTTAGATTGTGGCACTTATTTGCGCACGGATGTTAAGCCTCAATTATTGCAAGATTCGCCCAAGCCTTCCACGTATCAATGCGCCGCTGAATCGAAATATGGTTGTAGTCCTGGCACCGGTGGCCTTGAGTTTGAAGCAAAGTGTCCTGCGGATGCTGTGGTAGTGGGTTTTCGCTTGCGAACGGGTAGTGATGTGGATGGCATCGACGGTCTTTTCTGCGCGGCTTTGCTGCCGGTTCAACCTATTTTTCCTGTAGAGGAATAAAGTCATCTTAATTATTTTCTCAGAGCCTATTCCACAGGCAAGCAGCGATAATTATTCGCCCAACGTGTGCTGATATTCCAAAAGTTGCCGGCCTCTTCACGAGCGCTGTATTCCCACTTTCCACAATCAAAATTCACCACTAATTCTGCTTCTTGCTGTTCGAGAGTGTTGCCATTTTCACTCAAGACCCGAAGCACGTAAAGGAAGCGGATTTGCGAATAGTGCTGAGAGAGTCCATTCCAAGCTTCTTCAAGTCTAAAGATGGGGCACTGATTTTCAGGCGTGAACAGAGGAGCGAATTCAGCGTAATCCAGGGCATTGTTGAAAGTAAAAGGATGCGTTTGATGAAGGTAATAACGATCCGGATTTGCGAGCGGCGTGATGGGCGCAGGACATATTGAAAAAGTGCCTTCTCCGGCAACATGCAGGTTTTCTCGAGAAATATTGATTAAATTTCTGCGAGGTGCATGATCATTCCAGGCGGGAGTCCATCTTTGAAAATCGTAGGTCCAGACTTGTTGATCGGAGAATCGAAAAGCGACAGGACCTTCGATTTGGATGTTTCCCCTAAAATCCTCACCCGCAGGGCTGAAAGCAAAATCCAGGAGAGGGCTCGTTTCTAAGTCGCGTCCAGACGGATAATAATAAAATCCCGCTTCAGCTTGTGCATTTTCAAGTCGACCGTTTTGAATGACTGACGCTTGGATGCTTTGGGTGCTGCGCTGAGTTTGCTGAATGTAATTTAAGATGCGGAATTTTTCGATGCGTGGAGGTGCAAAGCGAGCAATGCCATTGGCTTCGTCGATGGGGTTCCCGTTGGGATCCAGGGCGGGTGGATCTGGATTAAAACGCGGTGGACGAGCAGAGTCATTGTTGGCTTCATCTGGCTGAACGATGGGCGCGTCGTCTTCTTGCCCCTCTGGAGCATTATTTAAATCTTCGCCTGCATTGTTTTCAGCTGGGGCTGGATTATTCACAGCGTTTCCGCCGCCGCAGGACCAAGTGCCAGAGCCTAAAAGTGAGAGAGCAAAAATAATTAAAATCGATTTTTTCATAAATTACCTCAAGCTTATATAAAGCAAGCCCCGTACCATTTTGCGGTGGGTGTCAGACTTGTTAAGTCCTTTCAAGGTGTTGAAATGGTTCAATATATAGGGGGTGATTTTAGAGCTGTTTTAGCTGAGCCTAGGAAGGGGGGAGGCATGCCCGTGAAGTGTATCGTTTAGAGGCAATTAATTGAGTTTCCAAATGGAAAAGTTCAGAAGACTGGCGAAGCTGACCCAGAGCCAATAAGGGATGAAAAGTAGCCCCGCTTTTATCTCGATTTTCCAAAAGGAAAAAAGCGTTGCACCAATCAGCAGCCAAAGAAGGGCGATATCCAGCAGGGCAAGATCCGGCCGATGCATGCCGAAAAAAAGGATCGACCATAAAGTATTGGCTGCAAGCTGCAAAAAGAAGAAACTAAAAGCCGAAAAAACCCAGCCCACTTTTTTCCAAACGAGCCACGCTGCCACTGCCATCATGGCATAGAGCAAAGTCCAAACCGGTCCGAAGATTTGATTGGGTGGATTAAAACTGGGTTTTTGAAGTTGAGCATACCAATTGGGAATTTCAGGATAAGTGGCGCGGCCTCCGATCCATGCAGCGGAAAAGCAAATCACCAAAAAGAAAATAAGCATCAGATTTTTTTTCATATATACGTTTCTCCAGAGTTTGTTAAATTAATCGATATCGCGAGCCTTTTCCTTGTCCTTCTCTCGCAAGATGTTTTTGCTGCACCAAATTTTTTAGATGGAGTTTGAGAGTGTTCCGGTTGGCTTGAGTGATATTTAAAATTTCGCTGATGGTGCTTTGCCCATGCGCTTTGATGATTTCGATAATTTGCATGGATAGCGAAGGAAGTTTATTCAGTAGCTCCTCAGTTTTTAATTTTATTTCCAAATTTTGCTTTTGTGTTTTTAGAGATTGAAGGAAAAAAAGAATCCAATTGCCGATGAGCGATTTTTCACTTTCTAAATCCATTTGTCCCTGTCTCAGCGCTAAATAATATAAATCTTTATTTGCCTCGATGATTTGTTCCATGGAGCTGTAGGGAACATACGAATACCCTGATTTTAACAAAAGGAGAGTGGTTAAAATTCTGGAAAGGCGTCCATTGCCATCTTGGAAGGGATGAATTTTTAAAAAATAGATGATGAAAATAGAGATGATTAAAAGTGGATGAAGTTTTTTTTGAGCTAATTCAGCGTTTATCCAGTGGATAAGTTCTTGCATCTTCTGAGGTGTGTCAAAGGGGGATATACTTTGGAAAATGACGCCAATGCTTTTCCCATCGCTGTCGAAAGCTTCAACAGAGTTAGGAAATTTTTTATATTCTCCGCGATGGCGTTCGTCTTTCTCGCTATACTTCAGAGTGATCCCATGAAGTTGTTTGATGTAATTTTCACTGAAAGAAATTTCATTATAATGATGGGAAACTAAATCAATGGCTTCGGCATATCCGCCCACTTCTTGTTCGTCACGAGATCGAAAGGAATAAATTTTGATGTTTCGAAGGAGTTCTTCGACTTGAGTATCGCTTAATTTTGAACCTTCAATTCGTGTGCTTGACCCAATCGATTCAATGGTCGCCACTTTTTTTAAATGAGAGAGTCTTTCGGGTTTGAGGAGGTGGGTGCTTGACCATCTTCCTTTAAATTCATCGATCTCTGCGATCAGTCTTAATATTTCGGGATTTAAGGAAAAGTAAGGTTTTAAATGGCCTTCCATAGCTAAAAATATACCCAAAAATATCCAAATAAGTCAATTATAATAAAGATATGGGTGTTTTTGGATATTTTTATGGGTATTAAGACCACTTTGAACGTAAAGGAGGATTCATGTCCTGCTCGTTTTTGAGTAAACAGCCGATGAGCGGCATCTGCTTTTCTAAAATCTTTGCGTCAATTCCCATCGCAATCAAAGCTTGCAACCAGTCAATCAACTCAGAAGTCGAGGGCGGCTTCTTCAAATTTTGCTGCGCACGAAGTCGATAAAATTTTTCCATCGCATGTTTTAAAAGTTTGCTGTCGATGTCGGGAAAATGCACTTTTACAATTTGCCCCATCATTTCTTCATTGGGAAATTCGATGAAGTGGAACACGCAGCGACGTAAAAAGGGATCCGGCAATTCTTTTTCCGAATTCGAAGTGATCACCACCATGGGTCGCTGCTTCGCGGAAATTTCTTCCTGAGTTTCCGGAATAAAAAAACGCATTTCGTCGATTTCAGCGAGCAGGTCGTTCGGGAATTCTAAATCGGCTTTGTCAATTTCATCGATGAGCAAAACCACGGGCTGTGGAGCTACGAAGGATTCGCCGAGTTTTCCGAGCTTAATATAGCGTTTGATATCCGAAACATTTCCGTCGCCGAAGCGGCTGTCGTTCAAGCGTTGCACGGTATCGTAAACATACAAGCCTTCTTGGGCTTTGGTGGTGGATTTAATGTTCCAGCGAAGTAGAGGCCGTTTTAATCCTTCTGCAATGGATTGCGCGAGAAGCGTTTTGCCGGTGCCAGGCTCACCCTTCAGCAGCAAAGGGCGGCCAATTGCGAGCGATACGTTGACTACTTCTTGGAGTTCAGGGGAGGCAACGTAACTTTCGGTGCCTGTGTAAAAGGCTTTTGATGATTTAGTCATGGTTTCCGACTCCGTCTCCAACCATTTCCGCGGCCACCCAAAATGGGTACCCGGCCTTGGTCATGTATAGAGGGCTATAGGAAAGCGAAGCTCAGATGCAATCTTAATTTTTTGCCTCTTAAGGGGAAATTTTAATTTGTCCGAAAGGATTGAACGGAAGTGTCGATATACCCAAACAATAAACTTTCATGGAATGGATAATGTCGCGAGTGGCAAAGTATTGCTCATAGAAAGGTCGGTCTGGTGTAAATTGAAGCAAAAGAGCAGCCACTATCAATGTGGAAGGATGGTCAGAGGGAATATGATGAGGGTCACATTCAACATAGGGTCTAAAGATTGCAATGTTATAAAAAGCCCAGTCATCTCCTATTAGTTTAGCAGCCTCCTCTGCAATGAATTTCCTCGCTTTATTCAGGCCTTCCAGTTTTTTTAAGGCTTATTCGGTTTACAATAATCACGAATAAACCAGATGATATGCTCGGGTGTGCTATGTGTTATCCAAGTCTCTGCGAGTTGTTGTATATCTTGTGGAGTATTTGGAACGTTCGCGATTAAAATCGCTAAAGATAATACCACGATGTGATTCGAAGGAACGTCACAGACATACGTGACTCCATGCGAATATCTTTCCATGAAATTTGTCTTAGGCAGAATATTTTTTTTGGCAATTTCAATACTGCTTAACAAATATTTTTCTGCACAAAGCAAATTATCAACATGAACAATTTCCTTATAGAATTGCTGTGCTTGGCCAGAAGAAGGTGGGCCATAGCGGCCTGCCATTAAAGCTTGAGAGTAATAAGGAAGAGGCTCGTTCACACAATCGCTGTAGCGATCCGGATCGTCTTTTGCAGGTATGGGTTGAGCGGCGAAAAGAGGCGGCGACGCTTGGATCATTTGAAAAAGTGACATGACGAATTCCTTTGATTTTGACTGAGGGGTGTTAAATGCATGCTGTGCCCTTTGAGTTTTAATTTTCATCATCGAGAATAAATAGCTTCTACCAACTCCTGATGTTTTGGTCCGGCTAAGAAAAATGCCTGCTTCCTGCTGGGGTTTTCTGCCAAGTGTTTCCGAAGGACGTCGATATTGATTTGATTCGACCTTTCAATCAAATGGCCCATCAACTCTTTCTCTCTGGATCCCGCAGCAGCGATGGCTTGTGTATCGTAAGCGATTCGATTCCAAACTTCGGCTTCTTGGCTGCGAGTTTCAGGGACTTTTCCAGCATTGATGTATTTGAAAAATTCTTCCCGTAGGATGTCGGGGTGAATGTTGTAATTTGCGGCGAAATCTTGCTGGACACTGCCTACATGTTGTTTCCAATAAACGACGGGCATGCTCGTCTGTTTAATTTTTAAAACCAGCAGTCCGAAAGTGAGCATGGAAAGATAGTCAGTGATGGGTATGGAATATTTTTGAGAAGCTGCTTTAGCTGTTTCGTAGCCTGTGGTGTTGAAGGGGGTGGCATTGTAAATGGGAATGCCCAAGTTTTCGGCGATGCTTTGAAATAAGATTTGCTCGCCGTCCTTGTGCTGCAACTCCCTGCCCATGTATGTGTGAGGGCCATGACCTTCAATGAAGAAAACCCATTGTTCAGGATGTGCGGCAACCGCGAGTTCCATGCCTTTCGCGAAATAGAGGGCACCCACTTCCACACCGCAATTACCGTGCGGAAATCCCAAGAATTGTCCTTTCCCGAGTTGAGGGTGGCTCAGTTTCACAGAAGGAAAGTATTCCGCTCTGGAGCAGAGACCCATTTGATTCGCGTTGAATCGGGTGGGCTCGAGAAAATCTTTTCTCGCTTTCTCCAAATAAGCCCTCACATTTTCTTCGCTCAAACTTTGCAAGGGACCGAATTTTTGTAGGACAGCCGCTTTTTCATCAGCGTTTAATTGACCATCATAGTTTGCAGAAGAGGAGCTGCCATAAACAGCGCCCACGTAATCATAAATAGCCTCTGTTCTATTCAGGCAGGAAGAATCGTTAATGCATGTTTTTTGATAGGTGCCCATGTGCTTTGAATTCCTTCTTAATTTTTTAGTCCAAAATCCGATCGGCGAGACCCTTGTAATGATCTTTGAACAACCCTGTTAATTTTTTCATCTTCAATGGGTTTTATTTGTTCTCGTAAGGCATCCGAAACCACGAGCATGTAAGAAATATTTTTCTTTCGCAGTCCGGCCAGAACCATGTCCACGTGATTTACTCCCAAGTGTAGATCGGCTACCGGGATGGAGTGAGCTTGAAAGGCTTGAGCCATCCGATTGACATAAACTTCACTGGCATCGGCCTGAATTTGATGAGCTCTGATTAAAGCGGCGCCAGTTTTGTCAGTGTTGACTTCTTGGAGAATTGGCAAAAACTGCTTGGGATAGTCACTGCCCGCTAAGCCAACGACGAGTGAATCCAACTTTTGACATTTAATTTTAAAAACAGGATGGCTCGTGGGATTTTGACAGATATTTTGTGCGCTTAAGGTTGAATTAGATAAAAGACCCAAAACGCTATCATGTGCATTTTCGTGAAAGAGTAATTGAGCTCCCAAGGCCAGGCTAGATCGGAAGTTAGCGTTTAGAATAGCCACTTTGTCATGCACCTCAGTGTGGATAATGACGACATTCTGAGAGGAGCCAGAGTGCAAGGCATAAACTTGTCCTTGAATAAGATCCCCAAGCTTTCTCTGATCAGTGGGAAGGATGATTCCCTTTTCTTTTAAGAAATCAAAAACCTTGCTGGCTGCTTGGGGTCTGAGCTCGTTGAAGCCAGCAGGTAAAACGGATAAAACGAGCTTTCCATCTTTTGCAGACACAAACTCATCGATAAGACCATCGAGAGTGGCCAATGTTTTTGCTTTATCGAGTTTTTTTTCTGAAAACCAAGCGTCGGATTGTAAATTAAATCCGTACCGAGCTCCGCGAAATTTTTCTAGCAGACTAAGTGTCTCGTATTCCGAAAGAGTGATTTGATTGCTCGGTTCATAACTTTTAAAAGTAGATAAAGCTCTTAAGGTAAAAAGAGAGCTAGCTTCCTCTTTTGTTAAATGAAGATCTGCTTGAAGTTGCTGCATGAGCATTGCCACGCCTTCTAGCGCGCGAGCTTCATTCAGGTCAATGTGACCGTCTTTGTTAAAACCGACCATAGATTTTCCTGGATTATTCTTGAGTTTGATTAAAGTCTTAATTGAATCCTAAGAAATTCAAGGCTGGCTTACCCACATAAGACAAAACGCTAGCAATGGGGCTGAAAGCATATTCAATTTTTCTAAGATCTTTTATTACAGGCAGATCACTGAAAGCTTGTCTCACAGATACATAACAACCCACCTCAACCGTATTGCCACGCGCAATAATATCAGGACGCTTCAAAATCATGGTTATGAGGGATGGGCTAGCCATGCGTCGAGCTTGAGATTCAAACAATGCATCTACAACTCTTTGTGCAGAGAGATCGGAGAGCGTATGCACAGTCATGTAGCAGCCCACTTCAACGCGGCGGCCTGGCTCCATCTCCAGAGTTTTTGGTTCTACATTCAATGTTTTTAATAAAGCTTCGAATGTTTTACCGCGGTATTGAGTGAGCAAAAGAGAATTGAATTTGGGGTATGGACGTAATGTTTGAACAGTTTCGTAACATCCAACTTCCACGAATCTTTCGCTTCTTACCAATTTTTGTGTTTTCTCTCCACCCATGTTTTGGGCCAATTGAGAGAGAGTTTGGAGGGCTGTGCCCGAAGACTTTACAGCTCTAACGGCAGATTTGGCGAGATCACCTGGAATTTTATGAACAGAGGCGATCGATGATACAATACCCATAAGGAAGCTCCTTTACCTTTTT
>CAZKUY010000014.1:1251-45883 GCA_964556135.1 uncultured Pseudomonadota bacterium | reverse complement strand
CCTTCCGCCCTCATCGACATGAGAGGATTGTTTAATCTTAAAGCTTCTGAAGCGGATCCAGCGAGCGAAGCTTGGCGCACCTGATGCGTCACATCCAAATTTCTTTCCCAAGCGGCAATCCCGGGGGCAAAATGATGCATCAAAGCCATGCCGCTGCGGACTTGCAAATCCATAATGCTCGCCTGAGCGAATTGTTCCATGAGGCTGCCCGTCGGTGCATCCGTAAAACCGATTTGCGCACTAGCTTGATTGGCTCCGACCATTGCGTTCACCGAGGCAAAGTGTTGAATCAAGGCATTGTGCTGGGCAGTCAGAACACCCGCTCCACGTAAGGCGGTAAAATTCACCGCGGCAGAGGCCCAAGCATTTCGAATGCCTTCCCGACCGGACCATTCGAGCGTGGATGTATCCGCATTCGCAAAAGCGACGCGCAATAATCTTTCAGAACTTACAAAAGTTCCTGATTCGGCAAAGAGTCCCAGCGCGTTACTTCCCGTTTTCAAAAGACTGGCAGCCACTCGAGATTCGCCCACTATGCTTCCAAATGTCGAAAAGCTTAAACCACGAACGGCTCGAAAAGCCGCACCGCCTAAAAATATTGAAGAAAGTGTGTAGGGATCCGCCGCATGTTCCGTAAAGCTATGACTCGTAGAATCG
The DNA here is from genome assembly GCA_964556135.1 of uncultured Pseudomonadota bacterium. Taxonomy (GTDB): domain Bacteria; phylum UBA10199; class UBA10199; order JADFYH01; family JADFYH01; genus CAYPXN01. Next base: position 45,226 of record CAZKUY010000014.1, on the reverse strand, counting down.
AGACCTAATTGCGCCGCTGTTAAACTGCTAGATGACAATTGAAACGCATTTCGTCGCGATAAGAGATTGCTTTCAGCCCTCATGAGAGTCTCCTCGAAAAATAAATAAATTATTGGTTACTTAAACTTTCTTCGGGATTTGGCGGGAGAAGTTGCCTGAAAAATTCATACGGCGATCATACCTCCATTTTTTGACACAATCTGGGTAAATATGCACTTTGATAGAGGCTTTTTCCCTTCACACCAAGCTGCATTTATTAACTCTCACTAACAAATAAAAATAGGCATCAATCCTGCACATAAGCTCATCAAATAATCCATGGGAGGGTTTATCATGAATTCAAAACTCAAGCTCAGTTTGGGCTGTTCGATGTTAAGTATGCTCGTTATGAGCTCAATCGGATTTTCTGCAGAGTCATCCAGTTTTCAAATCAGTCGAGACCGTGCTCAGCAGTTGGTCTCTGAGGGTTTTTCTACCTATTACGGGGCGTATGCTCAAAATCCCGAATATCAGAAAAACATTAAGGGTTGGACAGACTCCACCATGGCGCTCATCGATACGCTGGATGCAGTCGAAAACGAATCGGATAAAGCAAGTCAAGGCGACCGCCCTCTCATCGATGTGGTCGGGTCCATCATGAGTGTGCCCGTCAGAGAAATTGTATACCGCGACCTTAGACACACAGAACGTCAAAACTTAGACAATGAACTCCATCAATTAAGACCCGGATTAACGAAGGTCGATGATCTCTTATCCGGTAACATTATAGGAGATCGCTTTCGTCAAATGCTCACCGGATTAGGATATGGCCCTCGAACTTCAGGCACCGGAGGTCAGCCGGGGCAACAAGGAACATTCAACCCCGATGGTAGTTTTAATAAAGGCAATGGAACACCGGATTTAAATGGGATGGGACCCGATGGAATTCCAACGGTAGGAAATCAAAAATTTGAGAATGCTTTGCGTGAAGCGGGAGTCAACCAAGATGTTTATGGTGGAACTGGCTTAGGTGCAAAGGGTCCTGGTGTTTATGGTCCCGACAATAATCCCCTCACGGAAAATACTATACGAGGTGCTATTTCACAAGAGTTGGGCTTGGCCGCGCAAGACCCAGGACGAGGCAGTGGAACTTCCGGCCAAGGCAGTCAACAAGGACAGCGTCCTGCGGGACAACAACCCGCCCAACAAGGTGGGCAACAAGGTGGACAGCAACAGGGCGGTCAACAGCAAGGTGGCCAGCAACAAGGTGGACAACAATCCGGTGGACAACAATCGGGTCAAACTCAAGGACAGCGTCCTGCGGGACAAGGTCAGCAACAAGGTGGCCAACAGCAGGGTGGCCAGCAACAAGGTGGACAACAAGGGAGTGGACAACAGGGCGGTCAGCAAGGTGGTCAGCAAGGTGGACAACATGCTCAAGAGGAACGACAGAGCGGAAGAATGGCAGCTATTTATGACCTCACCCATGGAAGTGTGAGAGCGGAAATAAATAACGCTCCTGGCGCTGATAGACCCGAAGCTAGAGCCGCCTACTTTGAATTTGTTTATGCTCATGGGGGTGGTTTACTCAACGTTCGCGTCAATGATTCCCCAGTGGTAGGCTTACTGAATAACCCCAATGCAGATAGAGGGGGCGGCGGAGGCAGAGGTCATAGTCCTGTGGGTGAAGGTGAAAACGGTGGCGGAGGAGATCATCCCATTGACCCTTCCCAAGGATCAGCAGGCTCTCCTGTAGGGGAAGGTGAAGCAGGCAGTGGAGGACGTGGACCGATTGATCCGCGAGCCAGTGCGGCAGCGCCTGTCGGTGAAGGTGAAAACGGTGGAGGTGGCGTCATCGATCCTCGGGCCTCCAATGGAAGCGCTATCTGGAGTGAAAATGGGGATCGCGATGGCAACAATGGAGGAAATGGTTTCATGAATAGCCTGATGAATTTCTTCATTGGAAACAGCCCCGAACAACAAGCACCAGGCAAAACTCAAAAAACAAACGAATAGATAAAATATTCAGAATAATTTGAGGGCTTACTAAAAAGTAAGCCCTCTTTTTTTTAGCTTAAAATAAAAAAAAACGGCACCCCTCGAAAGAGTGCCGGTTTATGGATAGCCTAGTTTTTTAAAACAAGATTCTCGCGTCATAAAGAACTAGTAAATTCACTTCTTTTCTGTCAATTCATTTCCCAGAAATCACACAAAAAGAAATGACGCAACGCATTCAAAAATAAGGGTTTTGGATGAACGCTATCCCCTTTGGACGTTATGTCCTCATTCAAAAAATAGCTTTAGGAGGCACTGCCGAAATTTTCAGGGCAAAACTCTTAGGGATAGAGGGCTTTGAAAAAGAAGTCGTCATTAAGCGAATTTTGCCTCCTTGGTCTGCCAATCCCCAATTCATTTCCATGCTCATCGACGAGGCAAAAATACTCGTCAAATTGCAGCATGACAAAATCGTACAAGTCTTTGAATTGGGTCGCGAAGAGGACTTGTATTACATTAGCATGGAGTATGTAAGAGGCTGGGATTTAAGGCATATCTTTAAGCACTCTAAAGAAGATTCTAAAACATTTCATGTGTCTGAATGTCTTTATATCCTTTCCGAAATTCTCACGGGTCTCGATTATATTCATAAGCAAACAGATAAACACGGCCGTAATCTCGAGATCGTTCACCGCGACATTTCCCCGCAAAACATTTTGATTTCCACCGAAGGAAAAGTCAAAATCACCGACTTCGGCATCGCCCATGCCCGCTCCCGTTCTTACGAAACCGCCACCGGAGTCATTAAAGGCAAATTTAGTTACATGTCTCCGGAACAAGCACGCGGGGAACAGCTCAATTTGAAAACGGACTTATTTGCCTGCGGCATTTTACTTTACGAAATGCTCTGCGGGCAAAAACTCTTTCAAGGAAAAAGAGATTTAGAACTCTTGGATCAAGTGAGAAACTTCAAAGCGGCCGAAACTTTGAAAAATGTCCTGCTCGCTCAGTCTGTCTCCAAAATCCTGCACCGAGCTCTGGCCGAAGAAACCCAGCATCGCTATTCCTCCGCCCAAGAATTTTTGCAAGATATCCAAAAAGCGAAGCAAGAGCTTGGAGAAACAGAGGGTGCCTCCCTCTTTCTAAAACGCCTGCAAAAGCTTCCTATTCCCGACTCGGAAAGCCCAGAACTTCCCTTCAAAGCCATTCAAAATATGGAGGCCCATACTCAAGCCATTGTTTCCAGGGAATGGGTTTCAGATACATCGATGGAGATTACTCGCTCACTTGAACAGGCCTTCGATGCAAATACCGATCGGAAGGCGAACCTAGCTCCAGAGCCTCGTCCCTCTTTCAAAAAGCATTTTTGGGGGATTGTGTTTTTCATCATTCTCATCATGGCGGCTGGCTTTTTTATTTTTCAAACTCCAAGCACTCAAAATCCGGAGGTGGCTCTCGCTCCAAAACTTCCTCCCGAAACTCAAAGTTTGACCATAGAAAGTCAGAAGACGATTTTGCCACCGGAAGCAAAAACAGAAACGAGGGAAAGTCCAAAAGCTAAAGTGGAAATCCTTCCAGTCACTAAAGGAAATCTTTCGGTTCGCGCTTGGCCTTGGGGAAAAATTTCTGTCTCGGGAATTGCCAGTAATGTGGAAAAGCCTTTGCACCGCAGCTTAGCCTATGGCACTTACAAAGTGAGCGTGAGTTATCAAAATAATCTAGGACAATGGAATACCCTGTCACAATCCGTGAAAATCGCAAAAGCCTCTACGATTTGCAGCGCACACTTTCAAGCCGATGGCAAAGGTGTGATTCGCTGCCGATAAGAGAAGATTGATTCATCCATGAGCTATTCGAGTATAAAACGCATTTTTGAAAATGGCGTCGTCTGCATGATGACCGCCTCACTGCTTTTCGCGATCATGGGTGCTAGCGTTAAATTCGCCTTAAAAGAAGTGCCTGTTTATGAAGCGGTCTTTTTTCGTTCGATTATTTCAGCGGTCATTATTGGCGCTTTTATTTTATATAGAAAAGCTTCCTTTTTTGGAAACAATCCTCTTCTGCTTGCAGGACGCGGCCTCGCTGGCTTCATTGCCTTAAACCTAACCTTCTACACGATTTCTAAAATTTCTCTCGGCGACGCTACGATTTTAAATCAAACCTCTCCCTTATTCGTCGTCCTTTTCTCGGCACTCTTTTTGGGAGAACGACTTTCGCGACCTGTAATTTTATTAAGTCTTTTATCCTTCATCGGAGTCGCCTTCATTATCAAACCTACTTTTTCGCATTTTCATCATGCAGCTCTATTAGGTTTGCTCGGTGGCATGGTCGCGGCCTTGGCTTATATTTCCATCAGTCATTTACATGGCAGCGACTCTTCACTCACCATGGCTTTTTATTTCACTGCCATCTCCAGTGTGTTTTCAGCGCCCTTTATGATTCATGAGGCCATTTTGCCTAGCACTGCTACCTGGATTTATTTGATCATCACCGGCATCTCCGGCACCTTCGCCCAACTTTTGCTAACCTATGCCTATAAAAATGAAGAAGCCTCGAAGGTCGCGCCTTTTTCTTATGTGTCGGTTATTTTCTCTTTTATTTTAGGAATGATTTTCTTCGATGAAATTCCGGATTGGTATTCGCTTTTTGGATCGATTCTCGTCATTCTTTCCTGCATCTTCCTGATTCGTTTGCGCAAAACGCCTAAAACACAAGAACCCACCGTAGAAATTTTTGAATAACAGAGCCTGAATACCCTTATAAAACTTTACTTTCCTTCCTCATTTCAAACAGTTACCATAACTAGATGTCAAACTCATGGGATGATGAAGAAGATTTAACCGTTGTTGAAGAAACTGAGAGTCCTCAAAAAGCTTCGGAGCCCGAAGAGGATGAAACAGTTGCCTTTGCGCGTCGATCGACACTTTTGCCTCAAGAATCTCGACGGAAAGCTTTAGAAGATTCGAATTTTGGATCTTCAAAACCCAGTCCTTTTGATAAAGCACGCATCCCATTGCATGCCGCCCTGCCTCGAGATCGTTTTGCAGCCTTCTTAGTCGACTCCACTCTTTTGATTTATCTCTATTTAGCTTTAGAAGCTTTTCTCTCTACTCATCTTTTCACTCAAGCTGGATTTGTAAGTCTCAATCTTCGCTGGCCCTTCATTCTACCGACCAGCCTCTTCTTTTTAGGCTTTGGTCTGATGCTGGTTTATTACGTAAGCTTCGAAGCTTTAGCTGCAGCAACGCCCGGTAAATTTTTATGTCGCTTAAGAGTGGTGGATCTCGATAGCAGCACCCCGACCCTCGCGAATGTCTTTTTAAGAAACTTATGCAGGCTTTTTGATTACCCTTTATTTTTCAGCGTTGCGATTCTCTCCATGGAAAGCTCTCGCTTTTATCAACGTCTCGGGGATAGGGCGGCTCGCACGGTGGTCATTAAAAAAACGCGCCGCAGAGAAGGCATCATCGACTTACGAGCGATTACCTTAGCTTCTACTTTCGTGAGAGCGTTTGGCTTTTTCATTGATCTTCTTTTCTTCGGCGCTTTTATTTGGTTTTTTCTTGCAAGTCTGCGCCCCCAAAGCCCTGGATTTTCTTTCGTCGTATCGCTGCTTCCGGTCATTGCCTTTGGCTACTTCATGATTTTTGAAATGCTCACCTCTAGCACGCCCGGAAAAATTATCCTGAAGCGACAAAGCATTTTAGAAAATGGTGAGGAGTTGGATAACAGCGCTGCAATTTTGCGTAATCTTTTTCGACCTTTGGACTTTCCTCTCGCCTATCTTTTCATCACCCTCTCGCGACGCAAACAACGTCTGGGAGATTACGTGGCGGAAACCTTGGTCATTAAACGCGAGCCCGATAAAAAATCAGCGATTGCCCTGGGAATTTTATTCGTCACGATTGTCTTGCTTATTTTTACGGCGAGTCGAAATCCTGACAAAAAATGGTTTTATAATAGCTTGAGTAAAGCCAATCCCATTACTTTAACTCCTGTTGCGAGTCTTCCACCGTCGGTTAATATTTCCGAAAATATTCCAACTCAAACTCCGAAAGTCAGCATGCCGACGCGACCTCGCACCGATGCCAAACCTCAAAGCAGCAGCAGCGCCCTCAAAATTACGGATTTTTATTTTTCTGCAGGACCAGATCCAACGCAAATTCGATCGGATGGCAGTTTTCGAAGTGGAGATTTGATTTTCGCCTTTTTTAAACTCACAGGCTTTAAGCGAACTACTTCAGGACAAGTTCAACTCGTTGAAGACATCCAAATTGAAGCGCCCAACGGCGAGCTTTTAATCGATAAAAGCAATGTGGTGGAATTTTCTAAAACTCTCGAGGCCACCAGCTCGAATATCCTTTTTGCCAATCAAGTTCTTTTGAATAGCGACCCTATGAGTGGGACCTACAAACTCATCATCATCGTTCGCGATCTGCAAAGCAACACCCAGGGGGTGTTCGAGAAAAACTTCATGGTTCAATAATGATTTAAGGTGGGAGATTAGGATATCTCTGTAACACCTGATTCGAAACGACCTGCCCCTGTATCAAGGGAAAATAATAGATAAAAAAACCTAAGCTCAGCAGCCAAAGCGCGATTGCATTCCCAATCACGATGTTTCTTTTATTGGGAAAACGATCCCACAAAAACCAAAACAAAGCCCCAATCAATAGGGCATAAAAAGGAAGCACTGGCAGCATATAATAAATATGCGTACTAGGTTTGACGCTCCAAAATAAAAATTGGAACACAATCACTGCGTGCAAATAAAAGAATTTTTTCGGAATGGATCTCCCAAAAAATAGCAAAGCGATAAAAGAGAATTCCGCTGCCAACCAAAAGAAAGGATTTCCTGCGGCAAGAACGACTTTCGAGCTATTTCCACCCAGTTCTTCAAATAAATACCAAATGGGTTTTTGAACCAGCAACCAATCTTTCCAATCCGAAGTAATGGAAGGATCGATTTGAAAATTACTTAAAAATCCCCATAACCAATTGAGATGGGTCAACATTTCATGGAAGGAAAAACCCAAGAGCCCATAAGAAAACCAAAAAATAAGGGGCGAGGGTAAAATCAAAGCCCCATAGAAACAAAAACCTCTTCGAATGGAAATTTGCTTTTGGAAAATATTCTTCGTAATAAAAAAGAGATAAAGAGGTAGTAAAGCAATCGCGACACTTTTAATAGCCACGGCTAAACCAAAATAAAATCCCACTAAAAAATAAGACCTTAGAGCAGAAGTATCATCTAGGATTTTAAGAAAATAATAAAATGAAAGCAGCATGAAAAGGGTTAGAAATTGATCAACCATTCCTATTCTAGCTTGAACATAAAAAAGAAGATCTGTGAGTAGAAAAAGGGGTGGCAATAAGGCGAATGCCGTTTTTTTAAACAGAAGCCTTCCGAGTCCAAACAATACGACTATATTCAAACTCGAACTCAAAGCCGTTAACATTCTGGCCCCAAAAGGCGTATCTCCAAAAACATACAAGGATGCGACTAAAATTTCGCGCCCTAAGGGGGTCTGAGTAAGCTCTGCATAGGGCTTATTCCCGTATAAAATGGTCCTCGCACCATTAATATGGATGAGCTCATCCCAATAGAGTTGATCCGGATGGCCTAAATAAAGGGCAAAGAGTGCTAAACTACAGATAAATAGAAGGAAAACATAAAAATAGTCTTTTTTTATTAAGCGGATCATGGGATAATTCAAGATGGGGTCCTCTTGTGGCTGAATGAATAAGCGGATTATGGCTCACGACGATATAAATTAAAAATTAATAATCACTCATCAAAGGACAGACCATGAAGATAGCATTTAAAAATAGCGGTAATTTTTTTGTGTGGGTGCTTTTGCCCCTCACACTTCTTCTCCTTACTGTCGCTGGAGTCACCCTCATCCCTAAAGAGGCAAAATCAAGATTGGGTGCCAATTGTAATTTTTCACCCGAGTTATCTCCAAGCCTCTTTACTTCATGCAATTCACTCGCTGGCGCCGCCTACACGGCTTGCATACAACGCGTTAAAGATAACTTTTGCGACTCTGATAGAACCTCCAGTAGCGGCAGCGGCTTTGATGAATCCAGAAATCCACTTCGTTGTGTAACCCAGCGCTGTCAAACTTCAGCTTGCGTACGCGGAAGCATTGATACGACAAGCCCAGGTTGTTTAGCGATGCCAGGTTGCGGTGATTGGATAGTTCAATCTAATCTTGGTGAACAATGCGACATTTCTCCCGATGGCAACACCGGAACTGCATGTACGGGACGAGGATTTTCTTGTTTAGATTGTCATTGCATCACCACTTGTGGCGATGGAATTGCGGCGGGCAATGAAGAGTGTGATCGCTCTAGTGGCGGAGGCACCACCTTTAATCCGCAATTTTCCTGCGAAGCAGGGTCAAGCTGTAGCAATAAGTGCGAGTGCATTCCTCCTCCCCGTTGCGGTGACGGAAGTGTGGATCTTCCTTCTGCTATTCGCCCTCTCGGCGAGCAATGCGATTCTGGTTCTACCACCATGACCTCACCCACCGCGACTCAACAATGTAAATTTTTATTAGGAGTAGGCTCTGCCTGTAACCCAGCTACTTGCCAATGTAGTCCTCCCCCGGCTTGTAATGATGGAACTGTAGACCCTGCCTCTGAATTTAGATCTGCAGAGGAATGCGACTCCGGCGCTACTCCTACTACTATCGCCGCGGCTAACGATTTTTGCGTGCGCAATCATGGTACAGGCTCCACCTGTGCTTCTTGCCAATGCACGATCCCACCACCAGTTCCCGAATGTGGTGACGGCACTAGAGATGCTGCTACTGCTGGACGACCCGCCGAAACCTGTGACCCGGGCCGAGACGGAGTGAATCAAGCCGCAGAAAATACGCGATGCGAAGCAATGAGAGGTGCCGGTTCTACCTGCGTGTCTTGTCAATGTAGTGCTCCTCCAGTTTGTGGAGATGGCACGGTAGACAGAGCTATCGGAACCCGTCCTGCAGAAACCTGTGATCCAGGCCGCGATGCGGGTCATGCGGCTTCAGCCTTAGCCATTTGTGAAAGATTGGGCGGAGCTGGATCCACCTGTAACTCAACTTCTTGCCAATGTAACCCTGCTCCGATTTGCGGAGATGGCGTCCGAAATGATGCTATTGGTAGCCGACCTAGAGAACAATGTGATGCGGGCACAAACCCTGCAGGACCAGCAGCCGCAGCCGCACAAGCTATTTGCACTGCTGAAGCTGGAATTGGCTCAACCTGTAATACATCCACTTGTAATTGTAACCCTGCCCCGGTTTGCGGTGACGGACATCGGGATGATGCAATCGGAGGCCGCCCTGCTGAAGTTTGCGATCCAGGAACCTCAAATCCAACTGCTGCTGCGGCAGCAGATCGAATCTGCCAAATGGCGCGCGGGACAGGCTCTACTTGCAGCACCCCTAGCTGCACTTGTTCTGCACCACCTCCTCCCGTGGCGGAGTGCGGAGATGGTCGCATAGATGGCATCACTCCTACGCATCCTATTGCCGAACAATGTGATCCGGGCCGAGGCGGTATAAATCAAGCCGCTGCAAATACGCTGTGCGAAGGACGCAATGGCCCAGGCTCTTCCTGTGTAGGCTGTCAATGCACCACAGCCCCCACTTGCGGCGATGGAAACACAGATGCGCCCATAGGCTCTCGCGCTGGAGAGCAATGCGATCGCGGGACAACACCTGCGTCTATCACCGCAGCCAATGTGATTTGCGAAGGTATCAATGGGGCTGGCGCCACTTGCACTGAAGGTACCTGTCGATGCGGCCCTGCTCCTACTTGTGGCGATGGTAATCGCGATGAGGCAGTAGGCGGAAGACCCAGAGAGCAATGTGATCCAGGCACAAGTTCCACTAGCATAGCGGCTGCAAATCTATTTTGTGAAAGAGAAAGAGGCTCAGGCTCCACTTGCGTAAGTTGTCAATGCACACCTCCCCCACCTCCTCCTGCAGAATGTGGAGATGGTGTTTTGGATGCCGCTTCTGCAACTCGAGTCGCTGAGGTTTGCGATCCAGGCAGAACTCCCGGAACCCTAGCTGCGGCAAATGCTTCATGTGCCAGCATTAGAGGGATAGGCTCCAGCTGCGTAGGCTGTGCATGCACTGCTCCTCCGGCCCGCTGTGGCGATGGAACTGTCGATTTCGGAGAGGAATGCGACCGCACGGATGGATCATGTCCCACGTGGTGTGCAGACCCTGCTCGGTATGGGCCGACTGCCACCTACGACCGTGAAACTTGCAAATGCGTTGTACCTCTTCCAGTGTGTGGAAACTCCATCCGTGAAATCGGCGAAGAATGCGATAGTAGTGCTGCGAATTGCCCCACGTCTGGGTCTACTTGTTCTCCTCCACCGGTTGCGGGTAGCACTGCACCAGGATGTCAATGCATTCTACCTCCAAAAATTCCGGGACCTTATTGCGGTGATGGTAAAGTAAATCGTGATCCTGAAACCTGTGATAGTTCCATGGGCAACACCGATCTGCGTAACCCCGTCTTCAACTTACTAGGCGGTTGCCGCATGGATTGTACTTACTGTGGTGATGGTCTGAGAAATGGTGATGAAGAATGCGATCCTCGTGGTCCAGGTTCTGATATCCCCAGTGGGAACTTTTGCGATAACACTTGCAAAATTGTTCCCAAAACTACACTTGAGCAAGCTCCTGTACCTCCCTTTTGCGGAGATAACCAAGTGGGTAATGGTGAAGCCTGCGATGTGGTCAATGGAAGCCCCGTAGGTTGCCAACCCGATGCAGAATGTTATAGCTGTGAATGCGTTCCCACCTTCCTGGAAGGAAGTGGAATGAAATGCAGCTTCAACCCTGCTGCGCCTTCACACTTAAACATGGAAACCTACTTGTCTGCAACGATTCTAGCCTTTAGCAGCCTGGTGTTACTGGGCATGAGAAGGAAGAATACGCGTAAGAAGTAATCTTAAATTAGACTCAAAGCTTCTTCCAAAGCCCTCACTTCGGTGAGGGCTTTTTTATTGGGAGCGATTTTACCCTTGAGTCATGTAGGTCTCTTTGTTAATTTTCAGAGCTCATTCACTCTCATTGGAAAAGGATATTCTTCATGTCAGGACATTCGAAATGGGCAACCATTAAACGTAAAAAAGGCGCTGCAGATGCCAAGCGCGGCCAAGTCTTCACTAAACTCATTAAAGCCATCACCGTCGCAGCCCGAATTGGCGGCGGCGATCCCAATGGAAATCCACGCCTACGCAAAGCCGTGGACGATGCTCGCGCCCAATCGATGCCAGCCGATAATATCCAAAGAGCGATCAAAAAAGGCACCGGTGATCTCGAGGGTGTAAATTACGAAGACATTACTTATGAAGCTTATGGCCCTGCCGGAGTGGCCATCATGATTGAATCCCTCACGGACAACAAAAACCGCACAGTCTCTGAAATCCGAAACATCTTAGGAAAAGGCGGCGGCAATATGGGAGAGTCAGGATCGGTCGCATGGACCTTCGAGAAAAAAGGCGTTTTTTATTTTGATAAAAGCAAAGCCAGTGAAGACCAACTCATGGAAGTCACTTTAGAAGCAGGCGCAGATGACATACAAGAAGGCGAGAATGATTTTCAAGTCAGTTGCGATCCCAGTGTTTTCGAAGCGGTAAAAACAGCCCTTGATAATGCTAAACTCGTTTATTCTACCTCCGAAGTCGGCTTGATCCCCAAGACCTTCATCAAGCTTGAAGGTGCCGACGCCGAAAAAATGCTTAAACTCATGGAAAACTTAGAAGACCATGACGATGTGCAAAAAGTTTACGCGAATTTTGATATTCCCGATGATGTGATGGAAAAACTCAGCCAGTAAAAGGCTCATTAAATGATCATCTTAGGAATCGACCCTGGCTCGCAAATTACGGGCTATGGAGTATTGAGACGCAGTTCATCTCAATTACAGCATATCGACAATGGGGGCATTTTCACGCCTCTGAAAGAAAGCTTTCCTGCCCGTCTCCATTGTATTTTTGCAGGAGTCAAAGAACTCATCGAAAAATTCTCTCCGGATGTAATGGCCATCGAAAATATCTTTTATGCAAAAAATGTGAAGAGCACGATTCAACTCGGACATGCTCGTGGCGCAGCGATTGTGGCTGGGATGGAATTTAAACTGCCCATCTTTGAATATACCCCTCTTTCCATCAAACAAGCAGTTACAGGCTACGGACGCGCCAGCAAGGAACAAATCCAAGGCATGGTGAAACAGCTCTTGAAACTCCCTGAAGTCGCCTATTATGATGCATCAGATGCGTTGGCGGTGGCAATTTGTCATGCCAACAGCTCCAAACTCGAAGAAAAAATTAGACTTTCAGAAAGAAAAAAATGATCGCCCATCTCAGCGGACAAATCATCCATCGCAGTGAAGACTCGCTCATTTTAGATGTGCAAGGTGTCGGCTACGAAATTTTTATATCGACGTCCTCTTTAGAGAAGTTGCAAAATGTGAATGAAACTTTGAATTTAGTTATTCATACTTCAGTGCGGGAAGACAACATCTCTCTCTTTGGTTTTTTAAATTATTCCGAGAAAAAACTTTTCCTCAAACTTCTTTCGGTTTCAGGCATAGGCCCTAAGCTATCGATGAGTATTTTAGCAGCCATGCCCTCTCAAGAACTGATTGAGGCGATTTATCGGGAGGATCTCGTTCGTCTGACTTCTATTTCAGGCATTGGCAAAAAAACGGCTGAACGAATCATCTTGGAACTCAAAGATAAACTCTTAGATTTGTCTGTCATCGGCTCTTCCCCAGAAGAAAGAAAAAGTAAAAAATCTGGCATCCCTGAAGATTTAGTCTCCGCTCTAGTCAATTTAGGCTATAACCGCAATGAGATCGAAAGGAAGCTGGATCGAATGCCATTTAAAGATCCGCAAAACTTTCAACTCAGCTTAAAAGAATCTCTTCAAGCGCTCGCAAAATAACTATGACTCTTCGTTCGAATCAAAATATTGAAGTAGATCCCCTCGAACCTGCGGAACTCGAGCTCGAGAATTCACTACGCCCTAAAAGTTTCAAAGAATATGTGGGTCAGGAAAAAGTAAAAGAGAAGCTCAAGATTTTTATCGCTGCTGCGCTGAAACGCAAAGAAGCCTTAGATCATTGTTTGTTTTATGGTCCACCAGGCTTAGGAAAAACCTCGCTCGCGCACATCATCGCTCATGAGATGGGAAGCAGTGTGAGATCCACTTCGGGTCCTGTGATTGAACGTCCTGGGGATCTAGCGGCCTTGCTCACCAATCTTGAAGAAAATCAGGTTCTTTTTATTGATGAAATTCATCGTTTACCCCACAGCGTTGAAGAAATTCTTTATCCAGCAATGGAGGATTACCAGCTTGATATTTTGATCGGACAAGGCCCCTCTGCTAAAACGGTAAAATTAGATCTTCCTCGCTTTACCTTGGTGGGCGCCACCACGCGAGCAGGACTTCTCACTTCTCCCCTTCGCGATCGTTTTGGCGTCGTGGCCCGACTCGACTTTTACTCTCCTGAAGAATTAGAAATCATCGTTACACGATCTGCAAAACTTTTGAATATTGGCATCGAAAAAAAAGGTGCCTTTGAGATTGCGCGTCGCTCTCGAGGAACTCCTCGTATCGTCAATCGTCTTTTAAAACGAGTTCGAGATTTTGCTGAAGTGAAAGCAGATGGCGTCATCACCTTGCAAGTCGCTCATGATGCGCTTGCAATGTTGGAGGTCGATGAAAAGGGTTTTGACCACATGGATCGGCGCATACTGCAAACCATTATCGAAAAGTTTTCTGGAGGGCCTGTGGGCGTAGAAACCCTTTCGAGTGCCATCAGCGAAGAAAAAGATACGATTGAAGATGTCTATGAACCCTTCTTAATTCAATGCGGCTACCTCCAACGCACCCCCCGAGGAAGAATCGCCACCGAACTCGCCTATCTGCACTTAGGCTTAAAAGCCCCTATTAAAAATCCCCAAGACAGTTTTTTGTAAATTTCGACTTTTTTCTTTAAAAAATACAAAGAGTTTTTATTTTCCGATTGTTAGCTGTATACTAGAGTGTATAATTTCAAACTTTCCGAAATAGAAATTTCACTTTGAAGGATGGATTCACTCGCATGAAGAAACCTAAGAAAAAATCTCAGATGTTTTGTTTGTTTGGGATTTTCATTGTGGTCTTCTTTACGTCTATCACTATTTTTGGTGATGAAGGTCTCATCAAACTTCGCAAGCTCTACACTCTCAAAGACCAAGTTCAAAAAGACACCAATGAGCTTTATCGCGTCAATCAAAGGATTGCTCGCGAAATCAATCATCTTAAAGATCCCATCAATAGTGAAAGACTCATTCGTGAAAAACTGGGCTATGTAAAATCCAATGAGTATATTCTGATTTTGGGCAGTGAAAATAAAACGGAAACACGTCCGTCCATCGACTCTTCTTTACCTTCTAATACATAATAAATCGTCCCCCAGAGAGCCACTGTGTTGATTCTAAGGCTTCTAGCTGACATCTTTAACCTTCATTTGATAACAATTCAGGTTCTTATCTTGACAATAAACCAGACTACTTATAGCTTGCGCTGCATCGGTTTTTCCGATTCACTTTCACCTAAAAGTAATTTTTGAGAGTAAGTGTTCCTTGAAGACGGTAAGGGTGAAAGTGAGGTTTGCCGTCGGGTTCAATGAATGCTGACTTTCAGTCTTAGGAGGATGCAGTATGTCTCGTAGTAAAGGCCGCGTTAAGTGGTTCAATGATAACAAGGGTTATGGTTTTATCGAACAAGATAATGGACAAGATGTTTTTGTTCATTACTCTGCAATCAGCGGTGAAGGTTATAAATCCCTCGCCGAAGGACAAGCGGTGGAATTCGAAATCACCGAAGGTGCCAAAGGGTTGCAAGCGACCGACGTGATCAAAGCCTAAGACTTCTTAGCATTAAAAATAATAAAGCCCTTTAGAGAAATCTAAAGGGCTTTTTCTTTGTGGAGACGAAGGGAATCGAACCCTCGACCTCTTGAATGCCATTCAAGCGCTCTCCCAACTGAGCTACGTCCCCAAAATTCATTCTTATTTTTTTCTTCTCACTAATTTGCGCTTTGAAGAAATATCGTTCCCCTCTTCCGCATTCAAATTTCGACTTAAGTGATGAGTGATTCCACTTACCTTTTCGTCCATTTGTCTAATTCGAGAATCCAGTTTTTGGATTTGCCCTACCAGTTTATTCAATCCGCTTTCTTCACTGCCATTCTTGATAATCCAGTGATAAGCTTCTTGTCCTAACTGAGCGGTCAGCTTCATTCTTTCATGAATTAAAAAAGAACGACTAAAACCAGTCTTACCTAACTGCGAGACCTTAATTACCTCATCCTTGAGTTTTAACCAGCTTTCAAGGGCTTTGTCCCACCACACTATTTTATTCATACAAATATTTATCCGTAAAAAGGAGGTGATTGGTAACAAATGCTTTCACAGATGTCAAACACTAGTCCGGTTAAAAAAACTACAAATCTCATGTATTTGAGAGATCCCCTCCTTGACACTTCAATGCAGCTCTGGTTTATTCAGCCCGCTCCAGGAAATGATTGAACCACCTGAAGCAGAGGACACCATGCTAAGAAGCATTTTAAAATCTAAAATACACAGAGCGACTGTTACCGATGCGGATCTGCATTACGAAGGAAGTGTGAGCATCGATGAAGACCTCTTAGAGGCTGCAGATCTTCTTCCCAATGAACATGTTCACATTTGGGATGTAACCAATGGAAATCGTTTTGAAACCTATGCACTCAAAGGCAAACGAGGTTCTGGAACGGTATGTATAAATGGTGCCGCTGCCCATCTCGCAAAAAAAGGCGATATTATTATTATAACCACCTTTGCTCTTTTAGATGAGAAAGAACTCAAAAAACACGTCCCACAAGTTGTGCTTGTGAACTCTGAAAATAAAATCGTTAAAAAGTTTTAAGGTTGAGCGAGAAGTTTCTCTAGCTTTGAACTCATTTCGGAAGAATCCCATTCTTGAGCACCGAGAATTTTTTCAGAAATTTTACCAGTCTTATCAATCAAATAGCTTTCGGGAACTCGATAAGTTCCATACAAGTCTGCAACTTTATAATCTAAGTCCAAGAGAATAGGAAAAGTCACAGGATTTTTTTTCAAAAACTCATTGATCGCTTTCCATCCTTCTTCATCAACACTTAAAGCCAAGACTACAAAACCTTTATCTTTATATTTTTGGTAAAGTCTATCAAGGCTAGCCATTTCACTGACACAGGGAGCACACCAGGTCGCCCAAAAGTTGAGTAGAATGACTTGATTCGAATACTGAGAAATGGAAACAGATTGGTCTTGAGAATTTTTTAAGGAAAAGCTCGGAGCTTTCGCACCCTCTTTGGGGCCAGTATTATAACCTCTACTTACATACCAAATACTAACAGCCGCCAATAGAATCAAAAAAAAGATGATCAACCATCTTTTCATGGAGTTTTACTTTTTGCCTTCTTTTTTTGAGCGGTAGGAGAGGCTTTACTAGAAACCTTTTTTTCTTTTTTAGGTTTAGCTTCACCTTTTTTAACCGCTTTCTTAGCCTTAGTAGGTGCTTTTTTTGCCTTAACACCCGCTTCAGATCCAGCACTTACCACTTTTGGCGTAAAACCCAAATATTCTACAAGAGCCATGGGGGCGCCGTCACCATGACGAAAGCCAAGCTTTAGAACTCGAGTATAACCACCTGCTCGATCTTTGAAACGAGTAGCAAGTTCCGTGAAAAGCTTAGAGACTGCACTCTTTTTACGGACTGTGGCAAGAGCACGTCTACGGGCATGCAAAGTACCTTGCTTACCCAATGTAACCATTTGGTCCGCGAGGCTTCTTAATTGCTTTGCTTTGGGTAAAGTAGTTTGAATACGCTCAACTTCAATTAAAGAAGTTACCATGTTACGCATCATCGCAATACGGTGAGCGGTATTTCTTGAAAGTCTGACTTTTTTATTCAAATGTCTCATGAGTTCCTCTATCGGTCCAATCAGACCGAACCTCATCCCATTAAAAACTTATGGAATAGGATTTCACATCACTAATTAAATTTCTTCTTTTTTATTTTCATCTTCATTTGGCAATTGCCAGCCCTCAATCTTCATTCCTAAAGAAAGGCCCATTTCCGAGAGAATTTCTTTAATTTCATTGAGAGATTTACGACCAAAGTTTTTAGTCTTCAGCATTTCGCCTTCGGACTTTTGAACCAATTCCCCAATGTACTTGATGTTTGCATTTTGCAAACAATTTGCAGAACGCACTGACAATTCAAGTTCGTCCACACGTTTATTCAAGTTCTCATTCATCTTAGGTTCTTCAATATTTTCTTCTTCAAGCGGCTCATCTTCTTCTTCAAAATTAATGAAGAGAGAGATTTGGTCTTTCAAAATTTTCGCTGAATAAGCGACTGCATCTTCGGGAAGAATAGAACCATCGGTCCACACTTCTAGAGTAAGACGATCATAGTCGGTTGCTTGCCCTACACGTGCGTTGGTAACAGTATAGTTCACTTTTTTGATGGGGGTAAAAATAGCATCGATAGGAATAACACCAATTACATCTCGGTCTGTTTTATTTTTCTCAGCGAGTGAGAAACCTTTGCCTAACTTTACTGCTAGCTCAACTTTTAAGTTCGCATCACCTGAAAGAGTCGCAATATGCAAATCTGGATTCAAAACTTCGACATTGGGAGTCGTAATTATATCGCCAGCCGTTAAAGACTTTTCGCCAGAAGCTTCAATGCGAATCACATCATGATCCACACCGGATAACTTAAGTCGTAATTGTTTCAAGTTCAGAATAATATCGGTGACGTCTTCTTTCACACCAGGAATAGTAGAAAACTCATGAAGAACGCCTTCAATTTTAACGCTTACTACGGCAGCGCCTTGAATGGAGGAAAGCAAAATACGCCTTAAACCATTACCTAAGGTGATACCAAAACCTCTTTCTAAAGGTCTTGCGATAAACTTTCCATAATGAGAAGTTTTTGTTTCTTTCTCAATTTCTAAATTTTTCGGCTTAATCAAACTACGCCAGTTTTTTGCAACCAAGGTTTGCATTCATCCTCCTAAAAATAGGCTAGGGACGCTTATTTCGAGTAAAGTTCGACAATTAATTGTTCGTTAATGGGCATGGTGAGATCTGTCCGTTGAGGAAGATTTTTCACCGTTCCCTTGAAAGCTTGTTTATCTAATTCAAGCCAAGCGGGAACACCACGACGATCCACAGCTTCGACTGCTTGCGCAATTCTTGCGACGCTTCGGCTTTTTTCCTTCACTTCAATATTATCGCCAGGATTACAGATAAAAGAAGGGATATTCACTTTTCTACCATTTACCAAGAAATGACCATGCATCACTAATTGGCGAGCTTCTGCTCTAGAATTGGCAAAGCCCAGTCTATAGACCATGTTGTCCAAGCGAGACTCTAAACCTAGGAGAAGGTTTTCACCCGTAACACCCTTGGCACGATCCGCTCTTTGAAAGGTAAGTTTGAATTGACGTTCCAACAAACCATATACACGTTTTAATTTTTGTTTTTCACGAAGTTGGGTTCCATATTCTGAGAACTTACTTCGAGCTTGTCCATGTTGACCGGGTGCATAAGCTCTGCGATCGATAGCACATTTTTCTGTGTAACAGCGGTCCCCTTTCAAAAAGAGCTTTAAGCCCTCTCGGCGACACAATTTACAGACACTGTCATGATACTTAGCCATTAGACTCTTCTCCTCTTGGGGGGACGGCAACCATTATGAGGAATAGGAGTTACATCCCGAATTAATGTTACACGGATTCCAGCTTGAGCAATGGCCCTTAAAGCCGACTCACGTCCGCCGCCAGGACCTTTTACAAAAACGGTCACACTTCTTAAACCATGTTCAATTGCCTTTCGAGCAGCATCTTCTGCTGCAAGTTGTGCTGCGAATGGAGTGCTTTTGCGAGATCCTTTAAAACCTTTTGAACCTGCGGAAGAAGAAGCAATAGTATTCCCAGAAACATCCGTAATGGTAACAATGGTATTATTAAAACTAGATTGGATATGAACCACTCCAATAGGAACTTGCTTTCTGCCTTTTTTCTTTTTTACTTTCGCCGCGTCCTTTTTTTCTTCTGGTGCAGCGCTAACTTCACTTGGCTTTGTTGAACCCATTACCAAACTCCTTAATTAATTATTTACCTGAAGGGGCTTTCTTCTTACCTGCAACGGTCTTACGAGGACCCTTACGCGTTCTGCAGTTCGTTTTCGTTCTTTGACCACGTGCCGGCAAACCCTTACGGTGGCGCGATCCGCGGTAAGTACCTAAATCTTGCAAACGCTTAATGCTCAAGCCAATATCACGTCGTAAATCACCTTCAACTTTAAACGTTGAATCGATGTATTCACGAATATTCGCTAAATCAGCATCCGTTAACTTTTCTGCGCGAAGACTGGGATCAATCTTTGTTGCAGCTAAAATTTCTTTAGAGCGAGTCTTGCCTACCCCATAAATATAGGTAAGGGCTATTTCTACTCTTTTCTTCGATGGAACGTCGACACCGGCTATACGTGGCATAGTTTAAAACCTTCTATCCTTGTTTCTGTTTATGTCGGGGATTTTCGCAAATCACGCGAAGTACGCCTCTCCGACGGAGAACTTTGCACTTAGGGCATATTTTTTTTACTGAACTTCTTACTTTCATAAATTCCTACCTATTTAGACCTGTATGTGATTCTTCCTCGACTTAAGTCGTAAGGAGATAACTCGATCTTTACTTTATCTCCCGGAAGAATCTTAATAAAATGCATTCTCATTTTTCCAGAAATGTGAGCTAAAATTTTATGTCCGTTTTCGAGCTGAACCCTAAACATCGCATTGGGTAATGGCTCCATCACGACACCTTCAACTTCTATACTATCTTCTTTCGACAAATGAACCTCTATTAAAGCACCGTCAATATTTCTGGTTTAGTATCGGTAATTACAATTGTGTGCTCAAAATGAGCAGACATTTTTCTATCTTTTGTGACCACTGTCCAACCGTCACTCAACAAATGAACTTCTTTCACACCTTCATTCACCATGGGCTCAATCGCAAATACCATCCCGGACTTCAAGCGAAAACCCGTATTGGGTTCTCCATAGTTAGGAACCTGCGGTTCCTCGTGTAGCTTAGTCCCAATTCCATGCCCTACATAATCTCTTACAATTGAAAAACCTTGCGACTCTGCATGAGCTTGAATGGCTGCGCCTATGTCGTACAATCTTTTATCCGGGACCATTTGGGCTATGCCCCTCATCAAACTTTCTTCTGCGACCTCTAGGAGTTTGGCTGTATTGGGTTCTACTTTACCTACGGGAAATGTATAAGCTGCATCTCCGTAATAACCATCTACAATCGCTCCGCAATCCACCCCAATAATATCCCCTTCTTTCAATAATTTTTTTGAAGAAGGAATTCCATGAACGACTTCTTCATTGATCGACGTACAAAGGGTGTGTTTAAAACCTAAATAACCTTTAAATGCCGGCGTTGCTCCTTCTTCGCGAATCCACTTTTCTGCTAGTTGGTCCAACTCAAGAGTGGATTTTCCCGGCTTTACATATTCTCTAATCTTTGAAAGAACCTTGGCGACGACCCGCCCAGCTTTTCTAATTTTATCAATCTCTTCTTGAGATTTGATAATTACCATAATTAAGCCACTTTTTTCACAGCACTGACGATTGCATTAAAAACATTATCTACAAGTTCATCGCCATTCACTGTAGTCAGGATGTTTTCATCCTTGTAAAAATCAACTAAAGGAGCAGTTTGCTCTCGATAGACATTTAATCTTGCTCGAATGGTTGTCTCTTTATCGTCTTCTCGTTGAAAAAGTTTCCCGCCGCATTTATCACAAATCCCCTCACGAAGGGTAGGGGCAAATTCAAGATGATAGCCTTGCTGACACTTTTCACACTGCCGACGCCCCGTAAGCCTTTTTACTAAGCTTTCTTCATCCACAACGATATTAAGCACACAATCAATTTTATCCCCTTGCTCATCCAAATTAGCCTTTAAAGCCTTTGCCTGGGCCACTGTCCTTGGAAACCCATCTAAAATATAACCTTTTTTACAATCTCCCCAAGCTAGACGCTCTCCAATAAGGCCTATGACCACTTCATCCGGAACCAATTTGCCGGCATTCATGTAGGTCTCCGCTTGTAAACCTAAGGGGGTCTTTTGCACACGGGCCGCCCGGAGCATATCTCCCGTCGAAATCTTAGGAATTCCAAACAGTTCTTGCACCTTAGTGGCCTGAGTGCCTTTACCAGCACCCGGTGCGCCCAAAAAGACCAAATTCACTACCTTCTCCTCCCCTTAAACTTGCCTGCTTTTTGGCCTAAAAAGCCATCATAGTGCCTTGTGAGCAAGTAGGATTCGATCTGAGCGACGGTGTCCATCGCAACGCCCACTACAATCAATAAAGAAGTCCCACCGAAAACAGCCGCTAAAGTATTAGGGATGCCAAATCTTGTAATTAAAATTTCAGGTAACACGCAAATCACTGAGATATAAATGGCACCACCTAGGGTAATACGAGTCAAGATTCTATCAATATAATCCGATGTAGACTTACCGGGACGAATACCAGGAACAAAACCACCATATTTACGAATATTTTCCGCCACATCCACGGGATTAAAACTTACAGCGGTATAAAAATAACAGAAGAAAATAATCAATGCGACATACAAAAAGGTATGGGTCCATCCCGCGGTTAATGCAGTGGCAACACCTTGAATTTTAGGGTTACTCACAAACTGTGCAATGGTCGCAGGAAATAATAATATCGATGAAGCAAAAATCGGAGGAATAACACCTGCTGTGTTAATCTTTAAAGGAAGATGACTGGATTGCCCCCCGTAGAGTTTTCTACCAACCACCCTCTTCGCATACTGAATCGGAATTCTTCTTTGGCCACGTTCACAAAAAATAATAACGCCAATCACGAGAGCGATAAAGGCTAACAACAGAATAAAACCAATAAAGTCACCAAACTGTTGCTTCGTATTCCAAGCATCTCGGAAAGCACCAGGAATTCGTGTCACGATTCCCGCAAAAATAATTAAAGAAATCCCATTGCCAACACCGCGCTCAGAAATTTGTTCACCCAACCACATGATGAAGCTAGTGCCTGCCGCTAAAGTAAAAATAGTGGTGAGATAAAAACCCCAACCACCTACTCCTGCTAACAAAACACCTTGTTGTTCTAATCCGTAACTAATACCCAAACCTTGAATGACAGAAAGAACAACGGTTCCATAACGTGTATATTGAGTAATTTTTTTACGGCCAGCCTCACCTTCTTTCGATAACTTTTCGATAGAAGGAACAACCACCGTCAAAAGCTGAAGGATAATGGATGCACTAATATAGGGCATAATCCCTAGCGCAAAGACGGAAAATTGTTCGAGAGCACCACCCGAAAACAAATTAAAAATTTCAAAGACCGTACCACCCGAAATAATTCTCTTGAGAGCATCTGTATTAATACCAGGAGTCGGAACAAAAACTCCTAAACGGTAAATAGCGAGCATCAAGATCGTAAAAACCAATCGCTTCCTGAGCTCAGGTATTTTTGCGATATTTCCAATGCTGTTTGACACGTAAGATCCTTAGGCTTTTGCCTCGGCTTGAACTTTCGCTGCAATACGTTCGATTTTTCCACCGGCTTTTTCAATTTTCTCGACGGCAGATTTTGAAAAGGAATGAGCCCGAACAGTTAAGGCCACTGCTAAGTCCCCATCACCTAAGACTTTCACTTGCGCTCTTGAACGATTCAATAAACCATTATCACATAAAGATTGAGGATCCACCAAACTACCCGATTTAAAACGAGATAAATCCCCGACGTTGATTACTAAAAATTCTTTATGGAAAATGTTAGTAAAACCTCTTTTGGGTAGACGCCGATATAAGGGCATCTGCCCACCTTCGAAACCCACCTTGTGATAACCACCCGAGCGAGCACGTTGACCTTTATGACCTTTCGTAGAAGTACCACCGTGTCCGCTGGCATCACCACGACCAAGTCGTTTCTTTTTCTTGTTAGCTCCGCGAGGGCTTTCTAAGCGAGATAAATACTTACTCATTTTCCTTTAACCTTTTTTGAAGATGTCTTTGTTTTCTTCTCAGAAACAGGTGCTTTAGATTTGGAAGACTTTCCAGCGGCTTTCATTTGAGGTTTTGCTTCGTTATTTCCTTCGGAAGCTACCTTAATTTTTTTCGCTGCCTTTTTCTCATTCTCGGCCTTAGGCTTCACAGTACCTAGTTCATATTGTGCAGGGAGCGCAGCCCAAGGATTTCTCACAGGTGGCTTATCGATAATACGCGCCAAATGAGAAATTTTATTTACCATCCCACGAATGGCGGGAGTGTCTTTCAAGGTGTTCACAGAATGGCGACCCTTTAAGCCCAAACCGATCACTGTTTGTTTTTGCTTTTTGGTGCATGCAATGACACCGATATCTAAAATAATTTGAATAGTTGACATAAAATATCCGTTTAGCTTGCTCTTCTCATTGCCATATAAACTTCAGGTGATTTCAATAAACCTAAACCATTTAAAGTAGCTTTCACCACGTTATGAGGATTGTCGGTTCCAATGCATTTAGTAAGAATGTCATGAATGCCCGCAGCTTCAACAACGGCACGAACTGCGCCTCCCGCGATCACTCCTGTACCTGGCGAAGCAGGCTTTAACAACACTCGAGCCGCTCCAAATCTTCCTAAAATTTCATGAGGGATTGTATGTCCTTTTAAGGGAACTTTAGACAAATTACGTCGAGCTTGCTCAGTGGCTTTGCGAATCGCTTCAGGGACTTCTTTCGCTTTACCAATTCCAACTCCGACATGGCCATTACCATCACCCACCACGACAAGGGCGCTGAAACTAAATCGACGTCCACCTTTTACGACTTTAGCGACGCGATTAATGTTGATCACGCGTTCTTTAAGCTCTAATTCTGCAGCATTTATCTTTTGTTTCATAATTCAATTCCTAGAAATTAAGACCTTTTTCACGCAAGGCTTCGGCTAGCACTTGAATTCGTCCATGATATTGATAACCACTACGATCAAAAACAATTTTTTTAATTCCCTTTTGGAGGGCTTTGGCAGCGAGTACTTCACCTAACTTTTTAGCACCGTCTTTATTAGACTTCGAGCCTTTCAGCTCGCCAGTCACGGTCGATGCGGAAGCAAGTGTAAGACCATTTAAATCATCCACTAATTGGGCATGAATGTGTTTTAAACTACGATACACACTCAAACGAGGCCGCTCAGCTGTACCTGAAATTTTCAAACGAACTCGTTGATGTCTTCTTGTTCTACCTTGTTCTTTAGCAAAAGCCATAATTACTTCCCTTTACCGCCGGAACCTGTGGCAGATTTACCTGCTTTTCGGCGAATAGTTTCTTCAGTATATTTCACACCTTTACCCTTGTAAGGCTCGGGCTTTTTGATGTTACGAATTTCGGAAGCGACCTGACCGATGAGTTGTTTATCGGCTCCGATTAAATTGATGTGTGTTTGCTTATCGACAGTCACTTTAATTCCAGAAGGAATCGGATAAAGCACAGCATGAGAGAAACCTAAAGTAAGCTGGAGTTTATCACCTTTTACTTCCGCACGATAACCTACACCATTAATATCTAATTCCCTTTTGAATCCTTCAGATACGCCCTTCACCATGTTGGCCAAAAGTGCCCTTGCGAGACCATGGTTTGCTTTGGCGGCTCTTTCATTATTTTCGCGATTCACATTCATGTTACTGCCTTCCACTACGACAGTCACACCCTTAGGAAGGCTAAGAAATAATTTACCCTGAGGACCTTCAACATGGATCTGTCCATCTTGAATAGAAGTCTTCACCTTCTCAGGTATTACAATTGGTTTTTTCCCTGTTCTAGACATAAATCATCACCATACACTGCAAAGGACTTCACCACCCAATTTGCTTTCCTTTGCTTTCTTATCAGACATTAAGCCTTTTGAGGTTGATATAACGAGAATACCTAATCCACTAAGCACGGGTTTCACTTCACGATAACCCATATAAATTCTGCGACCGGGTTTTGAAACACGATCAAGATTACTGATAACTGATTCGCGGCTAGGAGTATATCGGAGGGTGACCAATATTTTACTGCCAGGGCCTTGTGAAATGAGGTTCACGGAATGGACGTAACCTTCTTCCTCTAAAATTTTGAGGACGGAAAGTTTGATCTTAGAAAATGGAACTTCTACCACCTCTTTACGAGCATGGATTCCGTTTCGAATTCTAGTCAGCATATCTGAAATTGGATCTGTCATCATATTCTTATCTCGTACTTCCTTTTTGCTATTCACACCGCTCACTCCGAATAAATCGGAGGGTCCGGATATAAAATCTTACCAACTTGCTTTCATCACTCCAGGGAGTTCACCCCGGCGGGCATGAAGCCTGAAACACAAACGACACATTTTAAATTTGCGGAGAAAAGCTCGAGGCCTTCCGCAAAGAGGGCAACGATTGTAACCCCTGCTTGAAAATTTTGGTTTTCGCTTCGCTTTCGCGATTAATGATAGCTTTGCCATAAAAAATCAGTCCTAAATTAACTCCTGAAAGGAATTCCAATGTATTTAAGTAATGCCCTTGCTTCATCGTCAGTAGAAGCAGTGGTACAAATAGTAATGTTCATGCCACGAATTTTATCGACTTTATCGTAATTGATTTCGGGAAAAATAATCTGTTCAGTGATTCCAAAAGTATAATTACCGCGCCCATCGAAAGACTTCGATGAAATTCCTTTAAAATCTCTCACACGAGGAAGAGCAATATTAATTAAGCGAGTCAGAAATTCATACATGCGTGCTTTACGCAAAGTTACGGAAGCC
This sequence comes from uncultured Pseudomonadota bacterium, assembly GCA_964556135.1. Lineage (GTDB taxonomy): Bacteria > UBA10199 > UBA10199 > JADFYH01 > JADFYH01 > CAYPXN01. The sequence continues at coordinate 19,313 of CAZKUY010000014.1, read as the reverse complement.
GCAATGGGTTGGCCTTGACGCAATTTAAAATTTGCGATTGATTTACGAGCTTTACGAATCACAGGCTTTTGACCTGTAATGACCATTAATTCGTTAGCGGCCGCATCCAGTGCTTTTACATTTTGCACTGCTTCCGAAATAGAAGTATTCAGTACAACTTTTGTGATTTTGGGAACTTGCATTACGTTGTCGTAACCAAAATCTTTCTTTAACTGTTGGATAATATTTTTTCTAAAGTTTTCTTCTAAAGCAGATATTGCCATAAATCACCATTATCGCGTTGTTACGCGGCTTTTCCGATAGTCTCTCCGCACTTGCGGCAAACTCTTGTTTTCTTTCCTGAAATTTCTTTAAAGGATACTTTCACAGGCTTGTTGCACTTTTGACAAACGAGCATGACATTTGAAATATGAATTCCCAGTTCCTTTTCAGTAATTCCACCTTGAGGATTAGTTTGAGTAGGTTTTTGGTGCCGTTTTACACGATTCAATTTCTCAACTAAAACTCGAGAAGTTTTAGTTAAAACTTTTAAAACTTTACCTGACTTACCCTTTTCTTTACCGGTAATGACTGTAACTAAATCGTTCTTTTTAATATTTGTATTTAAAACACTCATTATAACACCTCAGGAGCCAAAGAAATGATTTTCATAAACTTCTTGGCACGCAGTTCACGAGCAACAGGCCCGAAAATACGAGTTCCAAGAGGCTCGCCATTCGGATCCACCAAAACAATAGAGTTTTCATCGAAGCGAATATAGGATCCATCTGCACGACGAATTTCCTTACGCGTTCTCACGATCACACCTTTTTTAACTTCACCTTTTTTAACTTTTCCTTCAGGAATTGCTTCCTTGACCGAAACAACGATAATATCTCCAATGCTCGCAAATCGACGCTTAGAACCACCTAGCACTTTAATGCACATAAGCTTCTTGGCGCCTGTATTATCTGCAGAATTTAAAACTGAACTCATTTGGATCATAAATCAACCTACCTATTTTGGGTAAACACATCCCTTAAAAATTACACAAGATACGCGAATGGGCGTCTTGTACTCTTAGGCAACCGCTTTTTGTAAAATTTTGCGGAGTACCCATCTCTTTGTTTTAGACATGGGTTTAGACTCTACAATTTCAACACGATCCCCAATGTGAGAAAGGTTTTTCTCATCATGCACATGAAACTTTGAATTTCTCTTATGATACTTTTTAAATACGGGATGACGTACTAAACGAACCACCGTAACGACACGAGTCTTGGTCATTTTGTCGGAGACCACTACTCCTACTTGTGTTTTCTTTTGTCTCAACTGACTCATTTCGTCATCCCTTCTTTCGCTTCTCGTTAAACACCGTCAGGGTGCGAGCAATATCTTTACGTACTTCTTTAATGCGGTGATTTTTATCTAATTGTCCTACCGTTCGCTGTAGTTTCAATTTAAATAATTCTTCACGCAATTCCTGTTCGTGGATTTTTAAATCCGCAGGCTTTTTAGCTTTTAATTCATCAGGCGTCACGGTAGCCCTCCCGAGTTACAAATTTAGTTTTTAAAGGCAATTTATGGGAAGCTAAAGTAAGCGCTTCTTTCGCGTCTTTTTCACTTACGCCTTCCATTTCATAGAGGATACGACCAGGCTTAATGACTGCTACCCATTCCTCAGGATTTCCCTTACCTTTACCCATGCGGGTTTCAGCAGGTTTTTTTGTGACTGGCTTATCTGGAAAAATACGAATCCAAACCTTACCACCGCGTTTAACGAAACGAGTCACTGCGATTCGCGCAGCTTCGATTTGACGGGCTGTAATTCGTCCACACTCCACAGATTGTAACGCGAAATCACCAAAGTTGAGATTGCAACCTCTATAAGCTTTGCCTCTCATTCTTCCTTTTTGCTGCTTTCGATATTTAACTTTTGCAGGCATCAACATAAAAAAATTCCTATTTAATAAATCAATGCAATCCTTAAGCTACGGCCTTAGTGGTCAAAATTTCACCTTTAAAAATCCAAACCTTGACACCAATTTGACCATAAGTTGTTTTTGCTTCCGCAAAACCAAAATCAATGTCTGCTCGAAGTGTATGCAATGGAACGCGTCCTTCACGATACCACTCAGTTCGGGCAATTTCAGAGCCACCTAATCTACCGGCAACTTGAATTTTTATTCCCAAAGACCCCATTTTCAAGCAAGTCTGAACGGATTTTTTCATTGCTCGACGAAAAGCCACACGTCTTTCTAATTGAAGAGCCACATTTTCGGCAACCAATTGAGCATCAAGTTCCGCTTTACGAACTTCTTGAATATCTAAAAAAACATCATTTTTAGTAAGTTTTTGGAGCTCAAGTCTTAAAGAATCAATACCCGCACCTTTTTTACCAATAACTAAACCTGGTCGTGCTGTATGAATGATTATTTTTACCTTATTGGCTGCTCTCTCAATTTCGATTCGTGCAACCCCTGTACTATAAAGTCTTGCCTTAACAATTTTACGAAACTTAATATCTTCATGGAGAAGATCTGCATAATTTCTTTGATTATACCATTTTGAAAACCACGGCTTTGTGATTCCGACTCTAAAACCATATGGATGTACTTTTTGACCCATCTTACTTCTCCACCAATGTTACGGTTACATGACTTGTTTTTTTAAGGATAGGTGTAGCCATTCCTCTTGCTCGAGGAAGCCAGCGTTTCAAGGTTGGACCTTGATCTACTGTCAGACGATGCACGACTAAATTATCTACATCGAAGCCACCCTTTACATTCGCATTTGCTACTGCAGATTGGATAAGTTTCAAAAGATCTAAAGAGCAACCTCGTTTGGTAAAACGAAGAATATCTAGAGCTTCCTGAACTTTTTTTCCTCTCACTAAATCGCAAACTAAGCGAACCTTACGAGGAGCCACCCTTAAATAACTAATTTTTGCTTTTACATCAGATGCCATAAATCACTTTTTTCAATTCGGGGTTATTTACCTGCGGAGGCTCCGCCATCCGCCTTCACTTTTCTATCACCAGAATGCATGGAGAAAGTACGCGTAGGGGAAAACTCACCCAACTTATGACCCACCATATTTTCTGTCACAAAAACCGGAATAAACTTTTTTCCATTATGAACAGCGAAAGTGAAACCTACAAAATCTGGATGAATCGTTGAACGCCGCGACCAAGTTTTAATCACTTTCTTAGAATTCGAATCACGCATTTGAGTCACTTTTTTTACGAGATAATCGTCTATAAAGGGACCTTTTTTCAGGGAACGTGCCATAATTTTTCACCTTAGAGCTTTGCTCTTCTATCCTTTACAATAAACTTATCAGTTCTCTTATTTTGACGAGTTTTATAACCTTTAGCGGGCTGACCCCAAGGACTCTGAGGATGATTACCACCCTTACTTTTACCTTCACCACCACCATGAGGATGATCCACAGGGTTCATGGCAATACCACGAACAGTGGGTCTCACACCTAACCAGCGAGTACGACCCGCTTTACCGATGGAAATATTTTCATGATCGGCATTTCCAATTTCACCAACCGTCGCTTTACATTCAATAAGTACTTTGCGAACTTCGCCGGAAGGTAACTTAAGAAGTGCGTACTTTCCTTCTTTGGCCATTAACTGCGCATAAACACCTGCACTTCGAGCAATTTGACCACCCTTACCAGGCCTTAATTCAATATTACAAATATTGGAACCCACAGGAATATTCTTTAAACTTAATGTATTACCTGGAAGAATTTCGGCTTTTTCTGAAGATATAACCGTTGCGCCAACCTTCAAATCTTTCGGAGCTAAAACATAGCGTTTCTCACCATCCACATAATGCAAAAGTGCAATGCGAGCCGATCGATTAGGATCATATTCAAGAGCCGCCACTTTCGCAGGAACATCTATTTTTTCTCTCTTAAAATCTACGATACGGTATTTCTTTTTGTGACCACCACCCATGTGACGCGTAGTGATGTGACCCATATTATTGCGTCCACCAGACCTCTTAATAGGACCCAGTAAACTTTTTTCGGGCTTCTTCTTTGAAATACCCTCAAAGTCAGAACTGGTCATTCCACGTCTGCCAGGGGTAATTGGATTATATTCTTTAAGTCCCATATTCTTTCACTTAAGAATTACTAGAATTCCTAAACTCCTTCTATGAGTTCAATCTTTTCACCTTTTTTAAGAGTCACAATGGCCTTTTTCCAATTAGGCCTTTTCCCCATACTGCGTCCTACACGGCGATATTTTCCGCGAATACGGATTGTCTTAATATCCGTTACATGAACTTTAAAAATAGATTCAACTGCTTCTCGAATTTGATTTTTATTGGCATTCAAAGCCACTTCAAAAGAATATTTATCGAAAAGCTCTTTTTGAAGACTAGATTTTTCCGTGATTAAAGGGCGTTTAATAATCTCTAACTGGTTCATTGAAACCTCCCCGCGATCACATCCAATGACTCTTTAGTAAGAACCAAATGATCGTACTTCAAAATGTCATAAACATTTAAACCTTCAACTCGAATCACTTTATGATGTGGAAGATTTGCCACTGACTTTTCAACCACCAAATCTCTTTTTTCAATCACGAGCAATCCGTCGACTACACCTAAACTGTCAAATAACTTTGCAGCACTTCTGGTCTTTATTTCTGAGAAAGAAACCTTATCAATTACTTTTAGTTTTCCCTCTTTAATCTTTAAAGAAAAAGCGCTTTTCAGAGCATTGACCCGTGCCTTTTTGGGCATGAGATAAGAGTAATCGCGAGGTAAAGGACCAAAAGCCTGACCACCTCCGACAAAAATGGGCGCTTTAATGTCACCATGACGCGCGTTACCACTTCCTTTTTGTCGATAAATTTTCCTGGTAGAGCCTTTCACATTACTTCGAGTTTTAGTCGAAGCTGTTCCAGACCGGCGGTTTGCTTGCTGCATCTTTACCGCTTCCCAAAGAAGTGCTTTTTTTACAGGACCCTCTGTAGATTTCGCCAATTCTACTTGAGAGACTTTTTTTCCATCTTGATTATAAATATCGAGCGTTGCCATAACTTAACTCGCTGCTTCTTCTGACACGGGCGCAGAGACTTCTTCTTTTCTTTGATCGAAATCTTTGGCCAAATTGTTAATGACTAAGTAACCATTGACTCCACCAGGAACAGTTCCGCTAATGAAAAGTAAATTCTCTTCATGTCGAATCTCAATTACTTCAAGATTCTTAGTCGTCACTGTTTTATCGCCCATGTGACCAGGTAATTTCATATTTTTAAAAACTTTACCGGGATAAGTTCTTTGACCGATAGAACCCGTAGAACGATGGAAAGTTGAACCATGACTTTTAGGTCCACCCGCCTTATGATGTCGTTTGATAACCCCTTGAAAGCCCTTACCCTTGGAAACACCTGTTACAGTAACAGAATCCCCTTGTTTAAAGCGCTTCACAGTAACCAGCTGTCCCACTTCGTAGTCAGCCACGTTATTGATTCTGAATTCCTTGAGCCATGCAAGAGGCTTCAATTGTTTCTTTTGGAAATGGCCTTTTAAAGCCTTATCGAGTTTACGGAACTCGGTCTCCTCAAAACCTAATTGTACGGAATCATAACCATCTGTGTCGGTCGTCTTTTTTTGCACTACAGTGCAAGGCCCAGCTTGAACTACCGTTACAGGGATACAACGCCCATCTTTTGTGAAGACCTGTGTCATGCCCAATTTTTTTGCTAAAATACCAGCCATATATCACCAATAATTAAACCATCTTAATTTCGACTTCGACACCCGCTGAAAGATCCAAGCGCATCAAGGCATCCACGGTTTGTTGAGTCGGTTCTAGAATATCCAACAAACGTTTATGCGTCCTGATTTCGAACTGCTCACGTGATTTTTTATCAACGTGGGGAGAACGCAATACAGTATACCGCTCAATCTTCGTCGGAAGAGGAACAGGTCCTGCAATGCGAGCACCCGTCCTGCGAGCCGTTTCAACAATTTCCACGGCCGATTGATCTAAAAGCTTATGATCAAACGCTTTGAGCCGTATCCGAATTTTTTGTCCTTGATACTCCTGAGCCATGATTAAGCGATGACCTCCGTGATAACTCCGGCGCCGACAGTTCTTCCACCTTCACGAATCGCGAATCGGAGTTCCTTTTCCATGGCAATAGGCGTGATCAATTCAACTTCACAACTCACGTTATCACCAGGCATCACCATTTCAATTCCTTGAGGCAGATGCAACACACCGGTCACGTCCGTGGTTCTGAAATAGAACTGAGGACGATATCCAGTAAAGAAAGGTGTATGACGTCCACCTTCTTCTTTATTAAGAATGTAAACTTCTGCTTTAAATTTTGTATGAGGAGTAATGGAACCAGGTTTTGCACAAACTTGACCACGCTCTACTTCTTCACGCTTTGTACCTCTAAGTAAGATACCGATATTATCGCCAGCGCGACCTTCATCAAGCAACTTACGGAACATTTCAACACCGGTAACAATCGTCTTTACAGTAGGGCGGAAACCAACGATTTCAATTTCTTCACCGACCTTTACAATACCTCTTTCCACACGGCCAGTCACAACCGTTCCTCGACCAGAGATACTAAAAACATCTTCAACTGGCATTAAGAAAGGCTTATCCAAAGGACGCTCTGGAATTGGAATATAAGAATCTAAAGCTTCGAACAATTTAATAAAAGCGGGCTCGCCCAATTCACCTTGATCCAATGCCAAGGCTTTAGTGGCGCTACCACGAATGACAGGAATATCATTTCCAGGGAATTTGTATTGAGTCAGTAATTCACGAACTTCCAATTCGACGAGATCGATCAATTCCTTATCTTCAACAACGTCTACTTTGTTGATGAAAACGACGATGTAAGGAACACCAACTTGGCGGGCCAAAAGGATGTGTTCTCGTGTTTGAGGCATAGGACCGTCAACAGCAGAAACAACCAAAATTGCTCCGTCCATTTGCGCAGCACCGGTGATCATGTTTTTAACATAATCCGCATGTCCAGGACAGTCGACGTGGGCATAATGACGATTAACAGTTTCATACTCGACGTGAGAAGTTGCGATGGTCAAAATTTTAGTAGGATCTCGACGTCCTTGAGATTCAGATGCTTTTGCAACTTCATCATAAGGAACATACTTCGCAAAGCCGAGTTTTTCGGAAACTTTTGTGAGAGCAGCGGTAGTGGTGGTTTTACCATGATCGACGTGGCCAATAGTACCAATGTTCACATGGGGTTTTTTACGTTCAAATTTTTCCTTCGCCATAAAGGCATCCTCCTCTTAAGAGATTGAGAATAATAATTTATCAGCTAAAAACTTTTTAAATCTAAAATAATCTTCCTTGATGTCTTGCAACAATTTCTTCTGCAATATTTTTAGGAACAACTTCGTAGTGATCAAACTGCATTGTAAAAGTCGCTCTTCCTTGCGATTGCGAGCGCAGATCTGTAGCATATCCAAACATGTTCGCAAGCGGAACTTGCACATCTATTACTTGAGAACCTATTCTGATGTCGGTTTTCATGATTTTTCCGCGGCGAGAATTTAAATCACCTGTCACCATTCCAAAATAATCATCAGGAGTAACCACTTCAACATTCATGATGGGCTCCAAAAGAACCGGAGATGCCATCTGAAACCCTTGCTTCAAACCAATGGAAGCTGCAATTTTAAAAGCCATTTCAGAAGAGTCCACATCATGGAAAGAACCATCAAATAAAGTAACCTTCACATCCACAACAGGATAACTCGCCAACACACCGCTATCGAGAGCCTCTTCCACGCCTTTTCGAATAGCAGAAATAAATTCTTTAGGGATAACACCGCCCGCTAATTTATCAACAAACTCAAAACCTTTTCCTCTTTCCAAAGGCTCAACCTTCAACCAAACATGTCCGTACTGACCACGTCCGCCTGATTGCTTTATATACTTTCCTTCAGAATCTACCGTCGCTTGAATGGACTCACGATAAGCCACTTGAGGCTTACCTACATTCGCATCCACTTTAAATTCACGGGTTAAACGATCAACAATAATTTCAAGATGCAACTCACCCATTCCTGAAATCAAAGTCTGGCCAGTTTCTTCATCAAATTTCACACGAAAGGAAGGATCTTCGGTGGTCAAACGCTGAAGAGAAGCACCTAACTTTTCTTGATCTGCTTTTGTCTTAGGTTCAATCGCGACTGAAATTACAGGATTTGGAAATTCCATTCTTTCCAAGAGAATTGGCTTTGCTTCTTCACAAAGAGTGTCACCTGTCGTTGTAAACTTCAAACCCACGGTAGCTGCAATATCCCCTGCTTCTACACCCTTAATTTCTTCTCGTTTATTCGCATGCATTCTCAAGAGGCGACTCACTCGCTCTTTTTTACCTTTTGTAGAATTATAAACATGCGAACCTGAATCCAATGAACCTGAATAAACTCTAAAATATGTAAGCTGTCCCACAAAAGGATCTGACATGATCTTAAAAGCTAACGCGGAAAAAGGCGCCGAAGAATCCGCTTCTCTTGTTTCAATCACTTCAGGATCTTCAGGAAGAGTTCCTTCTACCGCAGGAATATCAAGCGGAGAGGGAAGATAATCAACGACCGCATCTAACAGTTGTTGAATTCCTTTATTCTTAAAAGAAGCACCACAAAATACAGGGGTAATCTTTAAGGCGATGGTAGCTTTACGTGCTGCTGCAATGAGTTGTTCCGGAGAAATACTTTCACCAGAAAGATATTTTTCCATGAGCTGCTCATCATTTTCCACCACTGCCTCAAGAAGTTTTTCACGATATTCCTGAGCCAACTCTTTTAGATCTAAAGGAATTTCTTCTTCTTTAAAAACTTCACCTAAACTTGCTTCATCAAAAGTCAAAAGCTTCATACTGACAAGATCAACCATTCCCTTAAACTGATCTTCGGAACCCCAAGGAATTTGAAAACAAACAGGGTTCGCATGCAAGCGTTCCACCATCATCTGAATTACACGAAAAAAATTCGCTCCGATACGATCCATTTTATTCACAAAAGCAATACGCGGAACTTTATATTTACTTGCCTGACGCCAAACCGTTTCTGATTGAGGCTCAACACCACCTACAGAGCAAAAAACACCTATCGCGCCATCCAGAACACGCAAAGATCTTTCCACTTCAATCGTAAAATCTACGTGACCTGGAGTATCTATAATATTAATGCGAGAATCTTTCCAAAAACAGGTGGTCGCCGCTGAGGTAATCGTGATCCCTCTCTCCTGCTCCTGCACCATCCAATCCATCACTGCGGTACCATCATGCACTTCACCAAGCTTATGAGACACACCGGTATAATAGAGAATACGCTCCGTAGTGGTCGTTTTCCCGGCGTCAATATGCGCCATAATTCCGATATTTCTAGTTTGGTTTAAAGACATAAATCTAAAAAATAATTACCAACGATAATGAGCAAAAGCACGATTCGACTCGGCCATTTTATGAACATCTTCTCGCTTCTTCACAGAAGCCCCACGATTATTTATCGCATCCATAATTTCATTTGCGATACGATCATGCATGGTTTTTTCACCACGTTCTTTTGAGTACTGAGCAATCCATCTCAAACCCAAAGAAACACGACGATCCGGCCTCACTTCAACCGGAACCTGATAAGTCGCACCACCTACACGTCGAGAGCGAACCTCAAGCACGGGCTTAATATTATCCAAAGCTTGTTTAAAGAGCTTCAAAGGATCATCATTTAATTTTTTCTGAAGAATATCGAAAGCCTTGTACACCACGCCCTCTGCTGTACTTTTCTTTCCACCGATCATCAATTTCGTAACAAACTTACTGACTAACTTGTCATGAAACTTAGGATCCGGATTGACTTTTCTTTTAGGAATATTTCCTTTGCGTGACATAATACCTCAACACTATATTAAGAAGCTTTTTTAGCTCCATATTTAGAACGAGCTTGTTTTCTCTTGGCCACACCCTGAGTATCGAGCGCACCACGAACAATATGATAACGAACACCAGGAAGATCTTTCACTCGGCCTCCGCGAATCAGAACCACGGAATGCTCTTGCAAGTTATGCCCCTCACCAGGAATATAACTACTCACTTCAATTCCATTGGTAAGACGAACGCGGGCCACCTTACGCAAGGCTGAGTTAGGCTTTTTCGGAGTGGTGGTATAAACACGAGTACAAACTCCACGCTTTTGAGGACAACTATTCAAAGCCGGAGAATTTGTTTTCCACTTAACCGATTGACGACCTTTACGAACTAACTGACTAATTGTTGGCATACTTTTACTCTCGCTATAATTTTAACTACACTTCGCCACTTCCTTGTTCAGGCCGTAGATTCTTTTCGAAATCTCTGGACGCCTAAGTCAGGAAGTTAACTACAAAAAACCTGTTATTCCAAATAGTTATAGGCTTTTTAAAGCCTGAGTGAAAAAAAGAGTCGCGATATGTATCAAAAAGCTTGAAGACTGTCAACGACTTAAGCTTTTCATTACAATAAATTATACCCCTTGAAGCCAAGGGGTATAAGAAGTGTCCTAAGAGCCTGTTTTTAAAGCTTCTTCTGCCTCCAAGGCATCTTCTACAAGAATCTTCATATCGCGATATTTCTTCAATCCTGTACCCGCAGGCACTAAACGACCCATAATCACGTTTTCTTTGAGACCATGTAGCATATCGACCTTGCCGGTAATGGCTGCTTCGGTCAATACACGGGTTGTTTCTTGGAAAGAAGCCGCTGAAATGAAACTTTCTGTAGAAAGAGAAGCTTTGGTAATACCCAAAAGCATTGCTTCACCTGTGGCTGCAACACCACCTTTTTTCTTCACTTTATCATTTTCCGTTTCAAACGTATGACGTTCGACTTGCTCATCGATCAGGAAGTTTGTATCTCCCGGCTCTTTAATTCGAATACGTCTCAACATTTGACGCACAATCACTTCGATATGCTTATCGTTGATTTTAACGCCTTGCAAACGATAGACTTCTTGAATTTCATCCACTAAGTATTTCGCCAATTCTTTTTCGCCTAAGACCTTAAGAATATCATGAGGATTTGCGGAACCATCCATCAAAGGCTCTCCGGCTTTAATACGATCGCCTTCTCGCACAGCAATATGCTTTCCTTTAGCAATCAAGTACTCAGTAGGCTCTCCCACTTCAGGAGTCACAAGCACCTTGCGTTTACCTTTTGTGTCTTTACCAAAGCTAACGACACCATCCACTTCACTGATGATGGCAGATTCTTTAGGTTTACGAGCTTCGAATAACTCGGCAACTCGTGGCAGACCTCCGGTGATGTCCTTTGTCTTGGTTGTAGCGCGAGGAATTTTTGAGATAACATCCCCTGGTACAACTCGCTCCCCTTCGCTGACAACAATGTTGGCACCAATGGGCAAAAGATAACGAGCTTCCGTATTTGAACTTGGTAATCTTTGTGTTTTACCACCTTGATCTTTGATGGAAATACGAGGACGTAAATCTTGTTTAGATTCAATGATTACTTTTCGTGAAAGGCCAGTCACTTCATCTAACATTTCCTGAAGAGTTTGACCTTCGATTAGATCACCGTATTTCACCACACCTTCTACTTCAGTTAAAATGGGTATGGTATAAGGATCCCATTCTGCGATCAAGGCGTTGGGAGCAATTTTTGCGCCTTCTTTCACTAAGAGTTTTGCGCCATAATTTAATTTATAACGTTCACGTTCACGACCCGAATCATCAACGATGGCCACTTCACCATGACGATTCATCACAGTCATGCTGCCTTCTTTATTTTGAACCTTCACCACGTTGAAGAAATTGACAGTACCTTCATTGCGGTTTTCTAAGGTTGACTGTTCAGCACGTCTTGAAGCTGTTCCACCGACGTGGAAAGTTCTCATGGTGAGCTGAGTTCCAGGTTCACCAATGGACTGAGCCGCAATAACACCCACCGCCTCACCTAAGTTGACCATTTTACCACGAGCTAAATCACGACCATAACATTTCACACAAATTCCGCGAGCAGCCTGACAAGTCATGCCGGAACGAATTTTAATTTTTTCAATTCCTGCTTCTTCGATAATCGTAACATTCGCTTCGTCGATTTCATCGCCCGCTTTCACCAATACTTTTTGAGTGAAAGGATCGATCACGTCGTCGACCGCTACACGACCTAAAATACGATCGCCCAAAGGTTCGATCACTTCGCCACCTTCGACTAAAGGTGTGATGTCGATACCATCAATGGTTCCGCAATCGAGTTCAGAAACGACGACATCTTGCGCGACGTCTACAAGACGACGAGTGAGGTAACCAGAGTTCGCAGTCTTCAAAGCTGTATCGGCCAAACCTTTACGTGCTCCGTGAGTCGAGATGAAATATTGCAACACGGTAAGACCTTCACGGAAGTTAGCAGTAATAGGTGTTTCAATAATTTCGCCAGAGGGCTTCGCCATCAAACCGCGCATACCTGCGAGCTGACGCATTTGCTGAGTGGAACCTCTCGCACCGGAATCTGCCATGATGTAGATTGAGTTGAAGGAAGGCATGGTCTTAGTATTGCCATTATCATCACTGACCGTATCCGTACTGAGCTCACGGCTCATTTCAGTAGAAATGTTTTCTGTAGTTTGAGCCCAGATATCAACGATCTTATTGTAACGTTCTCCGTCCGTAATCAAACCTTCGACATATTGATCTTCAACTTCTTTCACTTCAGCATAAGCTTCATTCAGATGCTTTTGCTTACCAGAAGGAATTCTCATGTCGTCGATGCAAATGGAAATACCGGCTTTGCTCGAAAAGTGGAAACCCAAGTTCTTTAATCGATCCGCAAGTAGGACTGTTTCTTTATTTCCACATTGACGATAAACCGTATCGATCAGATCCGCGATCGCTTTCTTATCCATAACCTTATTAATGGATTGGAAAGGAATTGCTTTAGGAATAATTTCATTGAGCAATATACGACCCACTGTCGTTTCTATTAACTTGCCATCGATTCGAACTTTCACGCGCGCATGCAATTCGGCTTCTGAACTGTCATAAGCTATTCGAATTTCTTCGGCACTCGAGAAAATTTTATTTTCACCTTTCGCGAATACTTTTTCGCGAGTCATGTAGTAAAGACCCAGAACCATATCTTGCGTAGGCACGATGATGGGCTTACCGTTTGCGGGTGAAAGGATATTGTTTGTACTCATCATCAACACGCGCGCTTCGATCTGAGCTTCCACAGACAAAGGAACGTGGACGGCCATTTGGTCACCGTCGAAATCTGCGTTAAAGGCCGCGCAAACTAAAGGATGCAATTGAATGGCCTTACCTTCAATTAATAAAGGTTCGAAAGCTTGAATTCCCAAGCGATGCAAAGTAGGAGCACGGTTCAGTAAAATAGGATGTTCTTTAATAACTTCTTCTAAAACGTCCCAAACTTCAGGCTTTTGCTTTTCCACCATCTTTTTCGCACTCTTAATGGTAGAAACATAACCCCGTTGTTCAAGCTTGTTGTAAATGAAAGGACGGAACAATTCTAAAGCCATTAACTTTGGCAAACCACATTGGTGCAATTTCAATTCAGGTCCCACAACGATGACGGAACGACCTGAGTAATCAACGCGTTTGCCAAGCAAGTTCTGACGGAAACGACCTTGCTTACCCTTAATCATATCAGACAAAGATCTTAAAGGACGTCGATTCGGGCCTGTGAAAACTTTCCCACGTCGACCGTTATCGAACAAAGCATCCACTGCCTCTTGAAGCATTCTTTTTTCGTTACGAATGATAATTTCAGGAGCATTTAATTCTTGAAGTCTTTTTAAACGATTATTTCGGTTGATCACGCGGCGGTACAAATCGTTCAAATCACTGGTTGCGAAACGGCCACCTTCCAAAGGTACAAGAGGACGTAAATCCGGAGGAATTACAGGAATAACCTCTAACATCATCCACTCAGGTCGATTTCCAGAATCACGAAGGGCTTCCAAAACCTTCAAGCGCTTTGCGATTTTTTTCTTTATCGTTTCAGAAGAAGTTTTTTCAATATCCTTGCGAAGCTTTTTCGTAAGCTCATCAAGATCGATTTTCTTAAGCATTTCTAAAATCGCGTCGCCGCCCATTTTAGCAATGAAGCCGCCGGGAAATTCTTCACGAGCTTTTTGATATTTATCTTCTGAAAGGATTTCACCTTCAGTTAAATCCGAAGAGCCTGGGTCAGTGACAATATAACCTTCGCAATAAAGTACTTTTTCTAAGTCGCGCAAGGTTACATCCAACACGTTACCAATTCGGGAAGGCAGACTTTTCAAAAACCAAATATGAGCCACCGGAGTCGCTAAATTAATGTGACCCATTCTTTCGCGGCGAACTTTAGATTGAATAACTTCGACACCGCATTTTTCGCAGACGATGCCTCGATGCTTCATTCTTTTATATTTACCGCAATTACATTCGTAATCTTTCACAGGTCCGAAAATCTTGGCACAAAAGAGGCCATCTCGTTCGGGCTTGAAAGTTCGATAATTGATTGTTTCAGGTTTTTTAACTTCACCATGCGACCAGCTCCGAATCAATTCGGGGGAGCAAAGAGAAATTTTAATACCCTTAAAAGAAAGCGGATCTTTTGGTTTTTCGAAAAAGGCTTGGATATCCAAGGGACATCTCCTTCATAATTTTAGAGATAATTAATTATTCTCTACTAATTCGATATTTAAGGCCAAACTTTGAAGCTCTTTCACTAACACGTTGAAAGATTCCGGAATACCGGCTTCTAAAGTATTATTGCCCTTTACAATCGCTTCATACATGCGGGTTCTTCCAATAACGTCATCGGATTTCACCGTCAGAAATTCTTGAAGCGAATAAGCAGCACCGTAAGCTTCCATGGCCCAGACTTCCATTTCTCCAAGTCTTTGACCACCGAACTGAGCTTTACCGCCCAAAGGTTGCTGCGTCACTAGAGAGTAAGGCCCAATGCTTCGTGCATGGATCTTATCATCAACCAAATGATGAAGTTTCAACATGTACATCACACCTACGGTAACGGCTTTGTCGAAAGCTTCTCCGGTTTTACCGTCGAAAAGAATGGCTTGTCCCCTTTGAGGGAGATCCGCCAATGCAAGCATGTTTTTGATTTCTTCTTCTTTGGCACCATCGAAAACGGGTGTCGAAACATAAACACCGTCTTGGAGATCATTCGCTAAAGCGCGAAGTTCTTTTTCATTTAATTCATCCAAAATAGCATGCACTTCTTTAGAAGAATAAACCTTCTTCAAGAAAGCCTTCATAGTATCTTTATCGTACTGGGTTTCGATCATTTCTTGAATTTTCTGACCTAAGCCGCGACCTGCCCAGCCTAAGTGAATTTCCAAAATTTGACCGACGTTCATACGAGAAGGAACGCCCAGAGGATTGAGAACGATATCAACAGAGGAACCATCTTCCATATAGGGCATATCTTCGAGAGGTAAAGCTCTTGAAATAACCCCTTTATTTCCGTGTCGACCTGCCATCTTATCACCGACGGAAATTTTACGTTTAATGGCGACATAAACTTTCACCATTTTAATAACGCCAGGAGGTAATTCGTCACCCTTACGGATTTTGTTTACTTTTTGGTCGTAAACCATTTTCACAAAATCAACTTGTTCTTCCATCGCGTCGAGAACTTCTTGCATATCTGCTTCGAAATCGTCTCCGCCCGAAACTGTTATTTCGGCCCATTTATCCATGGGAATTTTTGCCAAAACACCTTCAGTGATATTTTTACCTTTTTGAAGGAAAACTTCTTCAGTCTTATCGTCGCCGACTTTACTGGTCGAAACTTTTCCTAAAAGAAAAGGCTTTAACTTTTTGGCCGCTGATTCATGTATAATTTTAATTTCGTCTTGTAAGTCTTTATAAAGCTTACTGGTTTCTTTATCTTGAATGTCTTTTGCGCGATCATCTAACTCCGCGCCTTCTCTTGAGAAAACCTGAGCATCGATAATCGTTCCAGACACTCCAGGAGGAACTTTCAAAGAAGTATCTTTCACATCGCCGGCTTTTTCACCGAAGATCGCTCGGAGAAGCTTCTCTTCAGGCGAAAGTTGAGTTTCACCTTTAGGAGTAATTTTACCGACTAAGATGTCTCCAGGATTAACTTCCGCACCGATGCGAATCATTCCGGATTCATCGAGATCTTTCAAAGCTTCTTCACCGACGTTCGGAATATCGCGAGTGATTTCTTCTTTACCAAGTTTGGTATCGCGAGCCACACATTCAAACTCTTCAATATGAATGGAGGTAAAAATATCATCGCGTACCAGTCTTTCAGAAATTAGAATAGAATCTTCGAAGTTATATCCACCCCAGGGCATAAACGCGACAACCACGTTTTGTCCTAAAGCAAGCTCGCCTCTTTCAGTAGAAGGACCGTCGGCCAGCACATCGCCTTTTCTGACTTTATCACCCAACTTCACGATGGGTTTTTGATTGACGCAGGTGTTTTGATTTGAACGACGATATTTAATCAAATTGTAAATATCTACTTCAGAGCCAACATCTTTTTTAGAGACTTTATCTGCTTTGACGACAATACGAGTGGCATCAATGCTTTCAACTATACCATCCCGACGTGCGACCACAGTCACACCGGAATCTTGGGCAACTTTGCCTTCAATACCAGTTCCCACCACAGGGGCATCGGCACGCAGTAAAGGTACCGCTTGACGTTGCATATTTGAACCCATCAAAGCGCGGTTCGCGTCATCGTGTTCTAAGAAAGGAATCAAAGACGCAGCAATAGACACCAACTGATTGGGAGACACGTCCATCAAGCTAATATCTTCGGGCTTGGAATTAATAAATTCGCCGTTTTTACGGCAAGATACGAGTTCACTTGTAAAGACACCCTTTGGGTCAAGAGCGGCATTTGCCTGAGCGATGACATATCCTTCTTCATCTAATGCAGAGCAATACACCACTTCTTCGGTAACGCGACCCTCTTTCACTCGACGATAAGGAGTTTCGATAAAACCAAACTCATTGACACGAGCATAAGTCGAAAGAGAAGCGATCAAACCGATGTTCGGACCTTCAGGAGTTTCAATCGGACAAATACGACCATAATGAGTCGCGTGAACGTCGCGGACTTCGAATCCTGCTCTTTCACGTGTTAAACCACCCGGTCCTAAGGCTGATAAGCGTCTCTTATGAGTCACTTCAGAAAGAGGATTGGTTTGATCCATGAATTGAGAAAGTTGGCTAGAACCGAAAAATTCTTTTACCACTGCAGAAACAGGTTTGGGATTGATGAGGTCATAAGGCATCAAAGTTTCAATTTCTTGAAGACTCATTCTTTCCTTGATGGCTCTTTCCATTCTCACCAAACCAATTCGGAATTGATTTTCTAAAAGCTCACCTACCGCACGAACACGGCGATTTCCCAAATGATCAATATCATCGACTTGACCTTCGCCATCTTTCAAGCGAACCAAATATCGAATGGTATCCAAAATATCTTCTTTACGAAGAGTGGTGATCTCTAAAGGGACATCATAGTTAAACTTATGGTTGATCTTTAAACGACCCACTTTGGAAAGATCATAGCGCTCAGGATTGAAAAATAAATTTTCGAAAAAAGTCTGCGCGGCTTCAGGAGTCGAGGGATCACCCGGACGCAATCTTTTATAGATTTCAGCAATCGCTTCCGCTTGAGATTTTACTTTATCCGAAATCAAGGTGTTTCGAATATAAGGACCAACATTGAGGTTATCGATGAAAAGTAAATCTAAACTATCAATTTTTCTTTGCTTAATTTCTTCCCATTTTTCCTCAGTCAAAACTTCATTACATTCGAGAATGATTTCACCTGTCTCACGATCCACCACATCATGCGCAGAAGCTCTTCCAAGAATTTCCTCTAACTCAATGGGGATGTCCGTCATTTTCGCAGCCGTTAACTTTTCCAAGGCTTGACGAGTAAATTTGCGACCTTTTTTTACAATGACTTCATCGGTTTTTGGATTTTTAACATCTCGAACCGCACGTTGATAAAGTAAAACTTCAGGAACGATGTTCTTGCGAATAC
>CAZKUY010000014.1:0-1151 GCA_964556135.1 uncultured Pseudomonadota bacterium | reverse complement strand
CCGTTGATAATAAAGGTACCCGTATCCGTCATTAAAGGAATTTCACCAAAGTAAACTTCCTGTTCTTTGACGTCCCGAATAGAACGTGTTTGAGTTTCCTCATCCACATCCCATACTACTAAGCGCACAATGACCTTCAGAGGAGCCGCATAGGTCATTCCTCTTTCACGGCATTCATTGACGTCATAGTTGGGTTTTTCAAAATGATAACTAACGAACTCCAAAGAAGCCGTTTGATTAAAATCACGAATAGGAAAAACACTTTTAAAGACGCCCTGTAAGCCGGTGTCATCTCGCTCTTCCGGAGGAGTATGAATCTGTAGAAATTTTTCGTAGGAGTATCTTTGTATTTCAATGAGATTTGGGATCTCAATGATGTTTTTAATGCGTGCGAAATTACGTCTTAATCGCTGGGTGAGGGCAATTCCAGACATAGGGCTATACTCCAATCCAAGCTGTTAAAAAAGCAAATAGCCTTGAAGATACACGTGTATCTTCAAGGTTTTGCCGAATTTCAAGGGGAAGAATGCAGTAAACCGAAAAAAACTACTTAATTTCGACTTTTGCGCCGGCTTTTTCGACTTGAGCTTTAATCTTGCCAGCTTCTTCTTTATTCACGCCTTCTTTTAAGGTCTTAGGAGCTGCTTCCACAAGATCTTTTGCTTCTTTTAAGCCAAGACCTGTAACCGCTCGAACTTCCTTAATGACGTTAATCTTGTTGTCACCCGCAGACGCGAGAACGACCGTAAATTCAGTCTGCTCTTCAGCAGGAGCTGCACCAGCAGCTGCACCGGCTGCCGCCACTGCAACGGGAGCTGCAGCAGAAACACCGAATTTATCTTCGAATTTCTTAACCAAGTCTGCGACTTGCAACAAGGTCATATTTTCGACGGTTTCAAGAATATCTTCTTGAGTTACGATTGCCATAAATGTCTCCTAAAAATAAGGACCTTCCATCGAAAGCCCATTTACATTAAAAACTATTGTTGTTTCTTGTCTCGAACAGCAGCCAAAGCATACGCCAAATTTCGCGGAAGAGCTGAAAGCACATTCACTAAGTTCTGTGCAGGTGCCTGCATTGAACCCATTAATTTTGCAATCATTTCTTCGCGACTGGGCAACTTTGACAAACTTTCAATTTCTTTTTCGTT
>CAZKUY010000013.1:45384-65756 GCA_964556135.1 uncultured Pseudomonadota bacterium | reverse complement strand
TTGACCGCGATCATTTCGGTAAGTGATCAATAAATATTGATCGGGCGACATATGGAATTGACGGGCGCTTCCTTGATTCATTTCGATATCATTGGGAAGTGATCGGCTGCCATCCGCATTCATGCAAGTTACGCGGACGGGAGATTCTAAGGCGACTAAACGCACTCCAGTCGGAGTCGCATTCGTTAAGCGAATTTCGTCGAAATGCGCGCTCACTGTAATATGGCTATGATCTAAAGTTTGAGTGGGGGTTACATGCGCTTCGGGCATGGCCCTGGCAGGCGCCGGAATATGATTTAAGTCTAAATTGATTTCCACAAAGCGAGGCTGTCCGCCTTCTTCACCGGCAGGAATTCGGATCACATCACCCGCAGCTAAGACATGAGGCGCATTATTCGCTATCGCTGTTCCATTGACTTCAACAGCGACTCCGTTACCCGTCGAGAAATTCTCGAGGGACCATTCGGTCGGGCTTGTGCGTCTGAGGTTGAGTTGAAAAGCCTCGGGAAGCATCGCGCGAGTTTCAGGAGAGAGGAAAGAGTCTCGATTAATCGTGCGAGATTCGCCGGGATAATAAACTAAATTAGGTTCACGCATTTGAGCGGAGAGAGGCGCTGTGGCTGTTCCACCCACCACTTGTGCGTCCACATGAACCGTTTGTCCGGATTCGGCATTATTCGAGAAGCGATCTAACAAACTTCTCCAAGCGGCTGGCATATCTGCCCATTGTCCGCCGTTAGAGCGAGGACGAATTTGCAAGCTTTGATCATTAGGATGTTCGAGCCAATGTCTTAAGCTTCGACGAGGGGCCGTTCTATCTCGAGGCACATTCATTGCGGGGACGGTGAGATCGAAAATCATGCGATTGCGCACTTCACTCACGAGATCGGTGATGCGACGAGAAACTTCTTCATGATTAGCGGTGCCAAAAAGTCTTAAAAGTTCTTCATCAGAAGCCCTCAAAGGATCTAAAATTTCTTCAGGTTGTCGAATGCGGCCGGTGCCTTGCACTTCTTCGACGTTGGCCGCTTTATAAATATCATAAGAAGAGCCACCGACTTCCACACGCGCCAATAAACGACGGCTGAGGAAGAGGTCACGCTGATTGCTCAAGCGTTGTATAGTGGCTGGATTGCGTTGGTTCGGGGCTTTTTGGCCTTCGGCACGCAGCGCTGCATCGATGGAATGAATGTCTCGATAAGCTTCATTGCCGGATTCGGTTGCCGTCACGAATAAATGGGTGTCGCTGCTCAAGTTTTCAGCTCGAACGGCACGAACGATTTCCGACAAAGCAACGGCTGCCGGATGTAATTCAATGGGCGCTCCGTGACGCGCTAAAATTTCATTGATGACCGGAACAAAAGGATGACTGACCGTTGTGGTAGGGGCATCTCTTAAAGCAACAAGTTCAGCTCGAGTGGTATCAGAAATATGGACGCGCCCCCCGGTGAAACCTAATTCGACTTCCACGAAGGGTGCATTCGGTTGTTGTGCCGAATGAATTTGATCTGCCGCGGGCATTTCACGAACGACGCTTCCATCCGTTTTATTCATGTACACGCGAACATTTGCGGGACTTGCATCACCTCGAAAAGCCAACACTTCGGAAGCAAGATTATTGATCATGCTTTGGGGAAGATGAGTTTCGGCAATAGACGTAGGAGTATTTCGAGTGGCTAAAGTGACACCTTCTCCTGTGCGGACGAGTCCTCTGAAATGAGCAGTGCCTGCTTCATAATCCGCACGCCATTGTCGGATATTATCTTCACGCGCTAAGTTTGATAAATCACGGCCGCGTAAAGATTCAATAGCGAGTCGGTTCCAAACGAAAGCTCGCGCAGGTTCGCGAGTCGCAACGGGCAATCCTTCGGTTAAGCGAGTCGCGAGATGATCGATTTGGGTGCTGCGGGTTCGTCCCAAAATATTTTTCATTCGGAAACGATTCATTCCCGCATTGGCCCCTTCAAAGGCGAGCATGTTCAGATAAGTGCTCGCAAAAGATTCGACCGTAAAAGCGGCTGCCATGTCAGAGCCGTGGGGTAAAATATGATTATTGTGTAATGCATGCACTTCCGCTTCGGTTAAAAGCATGCCGGTGGTTGCAACCAATGCACTGGCTAAAGCATGCGTGAGGCCGATGTCTCGGGCTCCCGCGAGAATGCTTCGAGGAGAGCGAGCAGAAACAGTGGTGCGATTGAGTACGGCTTGAATTTCTTGTTCCGCTTGCGTTAAACGACGCGCGGAAACTTCGGCAGGAGTCATGCCGCGTTCTAAACGCCAATTATTCATGCGACCGGGAAGACTCATCAATGCGCCTAAGCCGGAGTTTGCGGTCATGGCCACGGCTAAGGAAAGGCCGGACTGAGCCATGTCTCCCAAGAATCGACTTTCATAACCATTTTGAGTATCGCGCAGGTAGTTGAGGCCCGATGCCACTCCACCGCCCGCTAAGCCGGAAGTGGTACCGACTATTAGATGACCCGCCATACCTGATTGTCCATTTTCGGCAATATTGCCGAGTCGACCCGCGCCTCGTGCAAATTGAGCGACGGAACCATTTTCAATGATGTTAACCACGGTAGGTGAATTCGAAAGGGGAAGAGGTGCAAAGACAGCTAATGCACCGCCTGCTCCAATGGCCACGTTTTCCCAAAGCGGGTGATTAGGACGAATACGTTCGGCAGCGTAGACTCCTCCGCCCATCGCGGCCAAGGTGAAGCCCACACGATAGCCGGGTTGCCAGGTATGAGGTGCCAATAAATTACCGACGCGCGTATTACGAAGGCTGTTGTAACCCCAAAATTCAAAATTTCGGGCCTTGGTGAAATAACTGGGATACCACAGAGGAGCGGCGAGTCCCATCATCATGGAAGTATTCTTTGCCCAATCTTCATAAAGATCGAAACGCAAAGGATTTTCAGGATGAGCATTGTTGTGTTCACGAATGCGTTGATCTCGCAGCGAAGCCATTTCGTAGCCCGCTAAACCCGTCGTGACAAAAGCGGTGGTGGTGGGATTGCGACCGATGGCGCCTGCAATTCCTGCGGCGGGCCTTAAAACTGCCCATAAAACGTTAGCTTTTCGTATACCGCCATTGAATGGACTAAAGCGATTGGCGAAATGAAGTAAAAATTGACTGACGCTCACGGGTGCGCCACTGGCGATGATCTCCGTGCTTTGCAAAGCGCGGTTGGTCGCTTGTGCGGTTCCTGCCATGACGGCGTTCATTAAAAGATTTTCTGCCGTCGCAAAACCCATGATCACTTCGCGGGCTCGATGAGTTTCTTGATCTTGTCGTGCGGTGTTGGTTACATTGTAGCTTAAATCAGAATTAGGTAAGTGATAAGAGGTCAGGGCTTGTGCTAAAGCACTGGGTTGTTGACCTGTGCCGCCGATCACACTACGAATGACATTGAAACTTGCAGGATGAAATTCACGATCATGAACAAAATTTTCAGCCCATCGTCTGCCACCGCTTTCGTGACTGCGAATCGTGTTTAAAACTTGTTCCGCCCATTGACTCGTAATCTGACCAAAGTTTTCGTTCGTTTGAGCGGGCACGGCCGCATCTAAATCTAAAATTTCATTCAAGACACTATTACTATCATCGAAAAGACCATGACGGTCGGTACGCAGAATTCCTTGAATGTGTTCTGCATCGGTTTCCAAGCGAGCATCATTCATATTATGAACGCCGCCGTTGCCGCCTGCCAAACTGATAAAAGCGATCAGCTTCGCAGGAATTCTTTGATAATTATTCGTGCTACTATCGGTTTGACTGAAGAGCGCGCCGCTTTCTAAGAAGCTTGCCGCACGTTCTAATTCGCTTAAAATTCTTTGATTACTTTCTTCCGTTCTTCTTTGGGGAGTGGCGACAGCGGTGTAAGTGCCTTCGCCCAAAGCTGCAAGCCAAGCGGGTGCCTGACGGGTTCGAATATAATCTGGATAACGTGAATGAACGCGGTTCGTCGCAAATTTGGCCAAGGCTTCGTTCAACTCATCCGAGCGTTCTACTCCGGGATGTACATTCAAACGCATGATCGCATCTAAGTTATGTTGAAAATCATCGCGTCCTAAACCGCGGTTGTTAATAAACGTGAGGAGGTCTCTCGCAAACTGCTGGGCGCGGGGACCTGCCGTGCGGAAGCGCTCCATACTTGCGGGAGTGGGCGTTTGGTTGTTGAATAAAGCTAATAAAATTTCCGCCTTGCCGAGTTCTAAATTCGATAAGCTGGGATTGTCTAAATCGGAAGTGGGACGGAAAGTGTCTAAGAGAATGCGGCGTTCATCGCTGTTGGCGGGCATTCTGGCAATGCTGTCATGAAGGCTGTGCGCCAAAAAGGGCAACATTTGATGCAGTTGTTGACTGCCACGCAGTAAAGATAAAGCGCCATTTTCCCGATGCGTTAAATTTCGAGTGTCGATGCCTTGGTGCGTGGTGTTGTTGGCATTGCGCTGTTTGAATTGCTCAATCACTCCCACGACTTCAGTTTTCAAAGCGGTGAGGGCGGCATCCGGAGCAGTTCCAGTCGCGGGATTGTAGGCGAGCGCAGTTAAAACATGATCGAAGGTAATGGCATGTCCGGCATTCGCAGGCATGGCATTGCGTCGGGTGATGAAGGTCTGTACGGCATTGTAGAGCTCTTCATTCCAATACATGTTTTGCAGCGAAGCTAAACCTTGTCTGAAATTCAATTGAGGACGCGTCGCGAACAAAGATTCCATCACGAGGCTGAAACGGCCATAGCGCGTGGTTAAAGCTTCGGGAGTCGAACCGTGAGATTGATCGATTTCTTGGCACAGGGTTGTGATGAAAGTGCTGGTGTGTGCGGTGATCAAATGGCGCGCAGCTTGAGGAACAGTCGGAACGAGGCTTCGAGGATTTTCACCATTTAGAACGGGTGAGCTGACTTCATTAATGAAATAACCTAAGTCGCTCTCGACCGTAGGATGACGTTGCGCTACGGTTCCCTGAGCAAGACGAACCGCGGCTTCGTTGTGATCGCGAGCGCTGCCTGCATTGTTATAACTTTCGCTATTCGCGTTGGGACCTTCGTTGAGTCCTCTTTGCAGCAAGTCGGATTGACTGAGGGCGAATTCACGTAAAAAACCAAAATCACTAGCGTCGCCTGCTTGAGGCTGTGCGGGAGGATTTTGAGGAATCATATCCGCAATTAAACGCCATGAGGCTTGAATGTGTTGAGTGGTTTGGCGAAGAGCGGTATTCAAGGCCGCATTCTGCTGTTGCGAGTTGCCCAGTTGACTGGCCAAGTAATTGACTAAAACGATCGTGGGTTGAATGATTTGATCGTAAACATTTTTAAGAGTATCTTCGGCCGCACGAACATCGCCCATTTCCCTTAAGTCCGCGATGAAAAATCCAATACTTTGATTGTATTGCTGTAAAGCTTGAACAATGTTCGCTGGATTTCTACTTTGAACGGCGCTTTGCAAACGCAAAAAGGCCATGCCTTTTAAAAGTTCATCTTGATGAGTAAGCTCAGCAATCGCTGTGATAGCTGTCGCATCATTTAAACTCGGTATGTTGCGATATTGACCTCGAACTTGATTTCTTTGTTGGAGTCGTTGATTGCAAAGTCCCTCGAGAGCACGAAGATCTTCTTGGCCGCTGGTGCGATTGGTTCCTCGGATTTGTTGATTGAATTGTGCGATCGCTGCAGGATCGAATTCCACCACGCGTGGGGTGTGTGCTTGAGTAAATTGATCCGTGCTTTGCTGCAAGGCCGCTTGAGTACCTGGGCTGAATTGATCCCAATCAGGGCTGTGGTAAAGATTTGTAAGAAATCCAAGAAAATCCGTCATAAACTCTCCAAATAATCGTTTGCAGTGGCGACGCATGCGTCGCCACTACGCAGGATTTGATTCTAAATATTACTAATGCTGTCTTCTCTGCAGGCGAATCGGACGACCTTGAGGATCCACTGCTGCATCACCTGCAGGCGCGACGGGCGCTGCGGGCGGTGTAACCACGGCTGGTGGTGGATCAGGCTGCACTACAACAACGGGGGCTGGCGGAGGAGCAGGTGGTGGCGGCGGTGCGGCAGGCGTCGCTGCTCTCATCGCTGCGGAGATGAGTGGGTTCGCCTCATTCATTTTTACTCTCGCAATACCCGCTTGAGCGGTGGCAATTTCTAATTGTTGAGTGGCCACTTCGAAAGTCACACCCGGCGCTCTGGCTGCCGTGGCGGCAGCGGCGGCAGCTCTATCTGCAGCTTCTGCGGCTTGAATAATTGTTTCAATATTGCCTCGATGAGCGGCAGGTATTTCATTGAAGGCTTGTCTTGCTGAAGTGGCATCTCCATGCGCGTTTCGCGCTTGAGCATCCACTTGTCCTTGAATTCCGCGTAAACGAGCGGCGGCTTGTGCGGCTGCCGCAGCGGCAGGATCACGGGGAGTTCTTACAACAACAGTGCCGCCTGCAGGAGGAGTCGGTGCTGCAGGTGCGGCTACCGTTCCAGTGGTGGGCGCTTGGCACGCGGCGCTCGCGCTATCTAACTGACAGGCGAGATCATGCGCGGCAAGCACGGCCGGTAACCATCTGCGTAGCTCCGTTGAGCTGGTCATTTGAGGACGCGTATGCGCGTGGATGAATAAATTAAGATTATATTTTGAATTTTCAGTGAAGGGACCGAACTGCTGAGCGATGGCAGCGAGGGTCACACCACGGGTTGCATCTTGATTGCCTAAGTCACGCGCAAATTGAGCAGCTTGCTGAAAACGTTCACGAGCTAAAACAGGATTCGTCGAGAGAGGGATGAAATTTGAAAGCAAGTTCGAAAAGCGGTTATAAGCAAGCGTCGTACGATAATTCATGTTCACGCGATCACGGGCTTGGCTTAAGGCATCGCGAAGACTGGACCATCGAGGATCTTGCTGAAGGTTAGGACCCACCAAGGCGCTCAAAGCGGTTAAGGAACCTTCCATGGTGGCGACTTCTCGCTGAAGATCTTGGACAGAAATCACACTCGGATGCGCCGAAGCATAAGCGCTGCACTGAAGACGAATGCTGCGCACGCGGTCTGCCAAAGCAATTTCGCCATGACTTCTTAAAACCGCTTCCACTTCATTTTCCCCTAAACGATTTACAAAGGAGTTGATCATGCGGGGATGGTTCGGATCCGCATTAGGAATATACAAGAAAGCGTTTTGCAGTTGTGCATTCAATGTGGGGTTCGATCCTGAGTTGCGAAGAGCGTTTTCGAGTTGATCTAAAGCTTGAGTGAAAGTCGCTCGATACTCTGGGCTGAGAGTAGAAGTCGCGGTAGGGAAATTTTCATTCACCCGAGTGATGACTGCGAGCAAACGATTGACTTGATTGATTCCACCGGAAAGCTGAGAAATGCGAGTGGAGATGTCATTGATATTTCTTTGAACGGAACTGATAGCAGTATCCACTTGAGCGCGATCATGATCCTCGATTTGTGTGGTAAAAGAAGTTCTCAGGTCTGCAACTTGTCGGTTGAAATCTTGAACCACGCCCTGAAGACGATCCGCATCATTGGGCACGTGAGGAGCATCGGGTTGAGTGCGGACGGGAGGTGTAGGATCTGCGTCTCTATGGCCAGAGAGAGGTCGTGATACGCCGCCTACACTGATTCCTAAATTAATGGCAAAGCGCCAAGTATCCGGATTTAATTCTTCGCCCGTGCTGACGGCAGTGGGAGCACTTTCAAGCGCACCGTTAAAAACTCTTTGTAGGGAAAGACGTCCAAAGAGGCCAAAGTTTTGCGAGAGTCGAGTTTCGAGTTCAGCGCCTACACCCAAAAAACCTTGAAGGCCATTTCTTAAAACGGCTTCTTGGAGTCTTCCTTGATTAGAAGTGCTATCACTGAGATCTCCAAATCCACCCATAGCGAAAATGTTTAAGCGCATTAAATCATTGAGTGGAATACTCCCACCTAAGTGGAGTTGGAGTTGATTCGTGTCGCCGAAGTTTGTAGAAAAAATTGCTCCAGCTCGAAAATTATTGTGAGGCTGAAGAACAAGGCCGAGTGCGGCTTGACTGCTTTCACCGGGAGTTAAAATTACACCCAATTGAGTTGTAACGAGATTGTATTGAGGAACATCCGGCAGTTGCACGACTGGCGCTACGGGAGCTGCAGGGCCTACCGGAGCAGCGGGCGGAGGAACTGGAGGCGCTACCTGTGGTTGCGCCACGGGACCTGTGACTGGGTTGTTTAAAGTGCTACCGCTTGGAATTCCATTGGGGGGGACCATAACGCATCTCCTAAAGATATATAGGTTCAGACGCGTGCCCCAACACGAATAATATTATCGGCAGGAGATTCAAATGGTTGCTTACAAACATCGGTTTTTTGACATTGTTAAGAGATGTGAAGGAATGAAAGAATTTGTTGTAGGGGCGACGCATGCGTCGCCCCTACCTAATGCGTATAAAGCGCTAAAGCAAGGCTGGCCAAGTTTGCATCGACCCAAGGATTTTGTAGGTCAGCATCGGGTAAACTGAGAGGGCGAGTTTGTGTGTAATGTCTTTCGGGAGGAATGAGGACGTTAGTGGCAAGCGCGGTTCCGGCCGTAACACTTACAGTCGTCACTCCAAAACCTAACACGCTTCCTGCTCCCCGCACGATTCCACCTAAAATAGAAAAAAATCCTTGAGATACTTGGGAAGAAGCCCTTTGCATGATCTGACCGCAAGTGCCGAGCGCGGTAGCACCACTGCTCGCACAATTACCATTACTGCAGAGGGCAGTGCCAGTGCTCGCTACACCTCCGGCAGCAATGACTTGACCTCCAGTTAAAGCAAGTACTCGAGGTGCTACCTGAGGCGCCAAGCGTGCAGCAAACGAGCTCCACAGCGAGTTCCAAAGCGGACTTAAGCGGGTGGCAAGTGCCGCTCTGCCAAGTTTGAGGGCTTTCAAACCTCCTTTTAATAAGAAAAGTTCAATGACCACACTCATTGAAAAATCCCAACCTTCGTTGATGCTCTTATTTCTAGGCAGATCTACCAGACCTAAGGCCCCTCTCACCAAGCTATTGATGGCACTTTGAGTGCGATCGTGGGCGACTGGCAAATTTCGAATGATTTCCTGATTGCCAGAAGCAGAATCAAGGCGCAAGCGGCTCAGCCGGGCTCTTTGTTCTGGATTGAGTTGAGAGTTTACAGGAGCTTCCTCCAAAAGGGCCATGATGTCTTCGGCCGCTGCATAATTTTCGGATCGTAAAGGCACGGTGAAAAATTCATCTAAAGTTTTTATGCCGCCTAAGATGTAGTTCGATTCTCTACCCACCATGAGGGATTCAGCCATATCTAAATGAGCATCGATGATGTGCTCTGGAGTGGATGCAGCCAACAGATGTTGCGAGTTTTCCAATTGAAGATCCTCGGTGAGGATCGTTCTTTCTTGGGCAGATAAGCTCGCCAAGGCATTTTGCACACTTGCGTCTGGATGAGAGCGCAAATGGGTGACGAGACGATCCACGGCGGTTAATCTGATTTCATGACGTCGTCCAGCTTCCGCGTGGATTTGCTCATGTAAGGTATTAGCAGATATTCCAGGAATGATACGAAAGGGAATCCAAGTCGCAAAGTTGAGTAAATTCATTAATCCGCGGTGCTCCGGATTATTTTCCATACGATACAATCCCTCTGCTGTTCTGCGCAATCGAGCTTCGAGAAGTTCCACGCGAGGATTAATGGAATGTGCAAGATAAGTTAGAATTTCACTTCGATCAATTTGATGGTTTTGGTCTCGATCGAAAATAGGATTTGCAACACTGTAATGAGTGCTGACGGGAACATGTCTCGGCGAAAAAAGTGAAAAATTGGGAGGATTATTCCGAATGTCGAGTCGACCTGAGCGCAATGTTTCATCGATGAAGGCACAAGTGCGATATAAACTTTCTTGGTTGGCAGGGCTTGCCATGGCGGGATCCATGGCTTGAAGTTCTTGAGCGCTTAATTGAAAATCGTGATTGGTATCCGCATTTCGGAGCAAACGAAAAAAATTGGCATCTCCATTCGGAGTGTCTTGATTGAAGAAAGCTTCCGGAAATCTTTGTAGAAAGTGAATGTCGATGGGCATAAAAATACCTAGAGAGCGTGCCCACTCGAAAGCTTTATCGGTGATTTTATGCGGGTGTTGCGAAAAGAGTAAAAAAAAACCGCCCTCTTCAAGATGAGAAGGGCGGTTTATAAATGTTAGAACTTGTTACTTTTTGCGCATGGCTACGAAAACAGTGATTTGGCCAAATAAGGCGACGATCAAGAACCATGCGTTGCCTGCACTCGAAACGAGGTTTAAGCTGCAACTACTGTCTGCACCGGCACCGGGAGTTCCGGTAGCGCCAGTGGCAGGTCCACCAGGCGCACCACCTGCTGCAGCGGCTTCGGTAATATTAAATTCAAAGTTTTTGGAAACGGGAGTAGTGGAGGGATTTGCTACGACTTTTACTTGAGCCGTGCGCACGGTGGCTAAAGAAGTACCGGGAATTTTTACTTGAATGGTATTAGGATCAAGCACTGTCTGCTCCGTAGCAACTTGACCATCGAAGCCAACTTCGACAGGCACTGTACCTAAAGTCTCACCCGAAATTTTAAGAGTGACGGATTCAGCACCTTTGACCACCGAAGTAGGGTTCATGCTGAGGATTGTTACAGAACTCGGTGTTCCGGAAGCTGCGGTAATATTTAAATTTAAATCCGGAGGGGAGATTTGGATCATGTCACCGGCTGAATTTTTCCAACTTACTTTTACAGGGAAAGATCCCACTTCATTAACATCTGTTTCCGACAAATCTACTGAGATTTTAGTGGTGTGAATGTAGGTGACAGGCTTGCTGGCGCCTTTAAATGTTACAGCAAAAATATCGGAGGTTTGCAAATCGCCTCCACCAATCACTAAGGTTTGGGCTCCACTTCCGACGGTGATAGGATTGGGGACAAGTTCATTTACACTGGGAGTGCCTCTTGCCTGAACTTGTAATGAACTGAATATGAAGACGGACGATAAAGCTAATACTGATAAAATTCTTTTCATTGAATTACTCCTGCAAAATGTTTGTTCGATGATCATTGCGATCCGATTATCCTAATAATACATGATAAAAGTTGCCTGCGAACTAAAAAAAACCTGCTCTCTTTTTGAAAGAGAGCAGGTTGTGAGTCAATATTTAACAGGCTTTATCAGGGATTAACATCCGCGCTGCCATTTTCCGTCACAATTCTTTTCATTTTTTCCATCATTTGCAGAAGTGTGAGGTTGCGGACATTATATCCGGATTTTAAGCCTTCGACGGTAAAGATAGAGGCATTACCGCCTTGATAAGCTTCAGGATGCACGCCGTCGCCATCCATACCATAATTATTAGCCGCTCCGATGTTTTGCAGAGCTTGCCAGTAATTCACGACAGGAATTTGATACGTGGCACCTACTTCTTGAACAGCTTGGTTATAGCCTGCGACGAGAGCTCCCATCGCTGCGCTATCTAAACGAGGAGGAATGGTGCTTAAGATCGGCACAGTTCCCAGCGAAATCGTCTCGCTCACGATGCGAGAAAGATTGCTGCGGAAAGTAGTGGTGTCCGATCTTTCTAAGTCGTTAGTTCCATACATAATGTAGGCATAGCCTGCATTGGTGGCTTTAATTTCGCAGCGGAAAAAGGATTCTCCGCAAGCGCCTGTCGCAAGCGCAGTTCCGGTTGTCCAACCCGCTTGTGCAGAAGTGCTTGCACGGTTGAAGGAATTTCCGTTACCGCCGCACCAAGTCGGGCTGAGTGCTGTGAAGGTTGTTTCCCTGAAATATTGCACGATGGGCTCTAAGGCAGAGTGAGCGCCGAGTTCGTAAGCATTACATCCGATGTCGACCAAGAAAGAGCCTGATTCGGTGATGCTATCACCGATTTTCGCGAAAGCCTTAGGATTGCGAGTAGAGCTATTGAGAATGCCCTGCAATCGAGCTTTCATCGACGCATCGATACTTGGGATAATGTTTCCATTCGTTGCGGGAGGAGGCTGAGTCGCTGCCGCAAAGTTTAGATTCGAAGCGGCGTCACTAAAATCAGCGCTCGCGGGAGTGAAAGTAGACCCGGATTTGCTGGGCGTTGCACGGTAAGTGCTGCCGGAAACGAAACCTGAAGCACTCCAATCACCGCTAGCGTTCGTGGTGACGCTTGCGGGCACCGAGCCAGTTCCAGAAACGAGGCTGAATGCTAGTGATACACCTGTGACTGCTGAACCTGCAGCATCAGTGACTTTGCCGCTTTTTGCAAAAGTAGTCGGGGGAGGAGGAGTGACAATTCCACCGATCGCGGCAGAAGCGATTTTATTATTCGCTTCATTGCTTTCTACAACGACATTCGTGGCATCAAAAACAACAATGATATATTTTCCTGCTCCTGTTTGACCTCGAGCGAGGGTCTTGGTGACGCCGATGTTTCTATTTCTATTCATCCCTAAGCTAGAGGTAGAGGCACTCTTGAGTAAAAGATCAGAGCTATCTTGAGTTACATCGCTAGAGAGATAGAAATTAACAATCGAAGCGACAGCGCTGCCTTTATTGCCAATGTTTTGCATGTTTGCAGTGCCTTTTACCGTGCAAGAAAGTTGTGTGCCACTGCCCGTGCAGCTCTGACTGGCTGGGGTTACCCAGCTGCCCGTGAGGTCTGCAAATTTTACTTCGCAAGCATCGCCGATACCATTTCCATTTGCGTCGGCTTGATTTGAATTAGAAACGCTGGGGCAGTTATCACAAACATTTCCCACCGTGTCTCCATCCGTGTTTGCCTGATCGGCATTTGCAATCAGAGGGCAATTATCGCTGGTGTTTGCACTGCCGTCTCCATCGCGATCACTGTCGCAGACATCCCCAATACGATCTCCATCGAAGTCTGCTTGGTTTGCGTTAGAGGCGAGCGGACAATTGTCACTCGTGTCTGCAATGCCGTCATTGTCATCATCGCTATCGCAAGCATCACCGAAGCGATCCCCGTCGTTGTCAGCTTGATTGGCATTGGAGAGGTTGGGGCAATTATCATTCGCATCGAGGATGCCGTCGCCGTCACTATCTCCGCTGACAGTAGTGCTTTCGGTGTCGGAATTATTCGCGCTATTTGCATCGAGGGTTGAAGTTACTGCGTTTGCGGTGAAGCTTAAATTGCCAGAAGCATTTTGCGTAACAACGCTAATGTTTGCGCTGCCCGGAGCGAAGCTGCCAAAATTACAAGTGTAGCCGTTAGCGTTAATCGCACAGTTCGCTTGAGGAGAACTTGCAGACGCGACCGTGCTTCCCACTAAATTTCCACTCACGATGAGTGCGTCGGCATTCGCAGGACCTGCATTGCTCACCGAGATGGTGAAAGTGACTGGGCTGCCTGTGACCACCGGATCGGGTGAGTCGTTGACACTGATTGAAACATCCGCACTGGGAAGCGCAGGTCCACCGGGGCCGTAAGCTCCTGGGGTCAAATTTTGATTACGCGCATTGCCGTCGCGGTCGAGCAAGACTAGATTCATCAGTGTGCCCTGAGGCGCATTAAGTGGAGGCAAGTCGGCAGAATCAAAATCAGGTATTTCAACACCGCTTTGTGAAAACACGTTACCGCCTTCAAGGGGTCGGAAATCTCCCCCTGCAGGATTGATCAGTTGAGGTTGAAGGGCATTGAATTTGTTTTCACTCAAGAGTTGAGTTTCGTTGCACGTGGGATTGTTGTCACCACAGGAGCTTCCTCCCACGCCTAAATTCATATCGCTAGGTCCGTTCCAAATGATATTTCCTCGAATTTGCAAATTTTCATCGGCCACTACGTTAGGAACGTGGCTTGAAGCCGGATTGGTGCGAGGTCCGGAGACTTCCAGGTGTTGCCACTGACTTTGCACTCCGGGAGGATTGTAAATAATGTTGTTATAAACAAACACGTTTTTGTTTGGAATATTAATCACACTCGAAGCGCTCAGACTTCCCCAGCCCCCGAGGTTTAAATTGCTTTGGCACATTCCGGGTAAAGAAGTGTCCCCATCACATTCTTGTCCTCCGTAGACAAATTCGAGCACATGGCTGCGTGTTCCCGCTCGGTAAGCGGTATTATGTGCGATCAAGATGTTGTAGCCCCCATTGACGCCGAAGGCTGCACCCTGCACGTCATGAACAATGTTATTGATTACCTTCACATCCATCGCTTCATAAGTGATCCACGGATACATCATATATTCGAAGCCGGTTCCTTGACCGGTGGTAAAACCTCCGGTACCGCAGTTATAAAATTCGTTGCCTTCGATGGTAAAGTGGGCAGAGCCTCCTTTGACATAAGCGCACCAATCATCACCATCATGAACTTTATTGTTGATGATATGACCATATTGAACGGCGACAAAATCGATGGGGTTGTCATAGGCGCCATGAATGTTGGAGTCTTCTACATAGATGTATTGGGATTGATTGACCTTGATCGTTTCATGGGCTTGGCGGCTTCCACCATCCGCGACGATGTTTCTGAGCAACATGTGATCGCAAGTGTCAAAGTGTAGAACATCTCCCCCATTTTTAATGGCGATGTCGGTAATGTAAATATAACTCGATTGGTAGAATTGGATGTTTCCGTTGAAATTCACGGTGCCGGATCCATTGGCCGCGGTGAAAATAACCGGCTTGTTGTAGCTTCCATGTACATCCTGTAAGTAAATGTCACTATTGTAGGAGCCTGGCAGGAAATTCACTTTAAATCCTGTTGAGGCAAATCCGGTCGACTGTATTTTAGTCCACACCGCCCGAATAGTTTGTAGAGGCTTGGTTGAGGCTAAACCGTCGTTGTTATCGTTGCCGCTAGGACTCACGTATAGCTGAGTGAGTGTGGGATTGCCGATATTGTATGGAGTCGCAGCTGAACTAGCCTGTGCTGTTAGAATGAAGAATGCGAATGCAAGCATCCACAAAGCCATTGGCTTGATTTTCATAACCCCCCCTTTATTTTAAGATCGATTCCCTTTAGCCAATAGATCAAGCAAAGCGCGTGCCGGTCGCCATTGTGTAATCGCGAAAGAGTCTGTGAAGCTTTGTGAAGGGGATTTTCGGAAGAACTGCCAGAACTTCATCACTCAGAGTCAAAGAAATGTCGAAATAGAAAGAAGACTGTGGAGCTTAGGGTGAAAAAGGATTATAAAGTTAAGAGGGATATTATGAAGCCAATGAAATTAAAAATGACTTTTTGCCTTTCTCTTTTATTCACCGCATTTTTTTTGACACCTCTGCATGCAGCCGAGGCGGAGACAAAAAAGAATGAGCCTTCCTATGTGTGTACGGGAGTGGGTGAGAGCAAAGAAGATCCTCGTTGGAAGGAATATCCTTTAAAGCTCGTTTTCACCGGCAGCGGGCGAGCCTATATTTCGGAAGTGAAAGTGGATTTAAAGGATGGCTCTGGGCAAAGCTTGATAAAAGTAGATTGTGATGGCCCTTGGTTATTGGCTAAATTACCAGCGGGCAAGTATGCAGTCCAAGCT
Source organism: uncultured Pseudomonadota bacterium (assembly GCA_964556135.1). Taxonomy (GTDB): domain Bacteria; phylum UBA10199; class UBA10199; order JADFYH01; family JADFYH01; genus CAYPXN01. Next base: position 50,281 of record CAZKUY010000013.1, on the reverse strand, counting down.
AGCGCGGAAGGCATTACAAAGAACGTTTCAGTCACGGTTCCTGCGAGTGGGCAGCTAGAGTGGGTGATACGATTTCCCCATATTCCTCAAGGCCTCTAGAAGATAAAGACTGGCCAACAAGCTTTTCTAAAAAAAGTTTTGACTTTCTTTTTATCTTGGCTATACCTGATAAAATTTTTGCCCACATCTATATAATGAAGTAGAAAACCATGAAATTGAAGACACAAATAAAAATTGGACTTTGACCACCCCCGCTCAAACGGGGGTTTTTTTTGCGAAAAACCATGAAAACACTGCTGACTTCTGAACAATTGAAACAAAGCGTCGATCAAATGGCTGAAGACATCCAGGCTTCCCATTCTTCTTTCGAAGACATTATTTTTGTTGGGATTCAAACTCGAGGCGTGATTCTTTCGCAAAGAGTGGCCGCACGCCTCAAAAAGAAGAATGCCCAGGAAGAACTAGGCACTCTCGATATTAATTTATACCGCGATGATTTTTCATCCATGAAGAAAATTCCCATTGTTCAAAAAACAGAAATTCCAGGCGGAGTAGAAGGAAAAGGCATTATCTTATTCGATGAAGTGCTTTATACGGGCCGCACCATTCGTGCAGCGATGGATGCTTTGATGGATTTGGGTCGCCCTAAATTCATTAAGCTTGCGATTTTAGTGGATCGAGGGGGGCGTGAAATGCCCATTCAGCCGGATTTTTTGGGAATTTTGCATGAGATTGGTCCGAAACAAGAGATCCAAGTGAGATTCGAAGAAATTGACGGGGAAGAAATTGTCAGAGTGAAGTAAAGGAAGAGGCCAGAGGAAAGAAATGTCTTTGAAACGTAAACATCTTTTAAGCACCAAGGATCTTCAGATTTCGGAAGTGGAGGATATTCTCCAAAATGCGAAGTCCTTTAAGGAAGTTTCCGAAAGGGAAATCAAGAAAGTTCCCACGCTGCGCGGTAAAACCGTGATCAATCTTTTTTTAGAAGATTCGACGCGTACGCGCACTTCTTTTGAAATTGCAGGCAAGCGTTTATCCGCGGATGTCATCAATATTTCAAAGGGCGGCTCCTCAGTTTCGAAAGGCGAAAGTTTATTAGATACGGCGAAAACTTTAGAGGCAATGAATCCGAGTGTGCTGGTCGTTCGCGCCAAACAAAGTGGATTTCCCGAAATACTTTCCAAACATTTAAATTGTTCTGTGATTAATGGCGGGGACGGTACCCATGAACATCCCACACAAGCCTTGCTGGATCTTTATACTTTAGTCGAACGCTGTGGTTCAGTGAAAGGAATGAAGGTCGCCATTGTCGGTGATATCGCGCATTCACGAGTGGCTCGATCTAACCTGTATCTTTTGAAAACCATGGGCGCTGAAGTCCATTTAGTTGGACCCGCTTCTCTGCTGCCCGCAGAAGTCGAAGGTTTTGGCGCCAAAGTTTCTTATGATTTGATGGAAGGCATCCACGATGCGGACGCCATTATGATGTTAAGGATTCAAAAGGAAAGAGTAGGATTACCATCCTTTCCCTCCGTTCGCGAATATTCGCGTTTTTATGGTTTGGATAAAACAAAACTCGCGCGTTGCAAAAAAGATGTGGTGATTTTGCATCCCGGCCCGGTGAATCGTGGAATTGAAATTTCTCCCGATGTGGCGGATGGAAAGCATTCTGTCATTTTAGATCAAGTGGCCAATGGCGTTGCAGTTCGAATGGCGATTCTCTATTTGCTCGGGGAGTATAAGGATTAAACATGAGCGCAATTTTAATTAAAAATGGACATCTCATCGATCCCGCCAATGGCAAAGACGGAAAATTTGATCTCTTGATTGAAAAAGGTCGCGTTGCCCAAGTCGCCAAAAAAATTACGGTAGCCAAAGGCGTGGAAGTGATTGATGTGGAGGGTGCAATCGTTGCGCCCGGTTTCATCGATGTGCATGTTCACTTGAGAGAACCGGGGCAGGAATATAAAGAGACGATTGCCACCGGAAGTCAAGCCGCGGCGGCAGGTGGTTTTACTTCGATTTGCTGCATGGCGAATACCAGTCCTGTGAATGATAATGCTTCCGTCACCCAATCGATTTTAGAAGGCGCTCGAAAGAATGCGAAGGTGAATGTTTTTCCGATAGGGGCGGTGACGAAAAATTTAGATGGCAAAGAAATGTCCGAAATCGGTGAATTGAAAGAAGCGGGCTGTGTGGCTTTGTCCGATGATGGACGCACTGTGCAAAATGCCGCCCTTTATCGCAATGCGATGGAGTATGCCAAAGGTTTTGGTCTACCGATTATTTCTCATGCCCTTTGTCATGATTTGATGGGTAAAGGCGTGATGAATGAAGGTTTTGTGGCCAGCGAGTTGGGCTTGGCCGGAATCCCTCATGAGGCAGAAGATGTGATTATTTCTCGAGACATTGCCTTGGCAGCGCTGACGAAATGTCCGGTGCATATCGCTCACGTGAGCACGGCGCGAGGGGTTGAGTTGTTGAGAGAGGCCAAGAAAAAGAAATGGCCGGTGACGGCGGAAGTGACTCCCCATCATTTCACTTTGACGGATGAAGCCTGCCGAGCCTATGACCCGAATACGAAAATGGCGCCTCCGCTTCGAACCCAAGAAGATATACGCGCGATTGAAAAAGGTTTAGTCGATGGCAGTATCGATATGATTGCTACCGATCATGCGCCGCATTCTCTTTCGGATAAAGAAGTGGGATTTGAAGAAGCTCCTTTCGGCATCATTGGTTTAGAAACTGCTTTGGCTTTATCTCTTCAATTAGTTCATCGAAAGATTATTGACCTGAAAAAATTAGTTGAATTGTTAAGTGTAAACCCTGCGAAATTAATGAAAATTGAGCGCGGCGATTTAAGCGATGGTGCAGTGGCGGATCTCGTGGTTTTTGATCCGAAAATGAAATGGGAATATGACGTGAATCAAAGTTTTTCGAAGAGCCGAAATTCTCCCTTTCATGGAACAAAATTCGAAGGGGCAGTGCTGATGACCTTCGTGGATGGGAAAAAAGTTTATCAGCGGTGATAATGAGGGGTGAGATTATGAAAAAAAGCAAAAGCGCACAAAATGAAAAGAAAAAAGCCCTGTTAATTCTGAAGGATGGAACGACTTTTGAAGGAACTTCTTTCGGTTATGAAGGCGACGAAGATTCCTATGTCGCCAATGGAGAAGTGGTTTTTAATACGTCGATGAGTGGTTACCAAGAAATTCTGACGGATCCTTCTTACAAGTGGCAAATGGTCTGCATGACCTATCCTGAAATCGGAAATTACGGCATCAATGATGAAGATGTGGAATCGAATAAGCCGCAAGTTTCTGGCTTCATCGTGAAGAATTACAATGCTCGTCCTTCCAATTTCAGATCGCAAAAAAGCTTGGGAGATTATCTCAAAGAAAATAAAATTCCGGCCATTGAAGGGATTGATACTCGAGCCCTCACGAAATACTTAAGAGATAAAGGTTCCCAGCCTGGGCTTTTGGCGATTGGGAAAGTGGATGCGAAAGCTGTATTAAAGGATGCCAAAAAATTGCCCACCATGGATGGAATGGATTTGGTCAAAGATGTCAGCTCCCCCGTCTCTTACAAATGGCACGAAGGCGCTTGGACATTAGGCGAAGGTTATGCCTCCTCGAATCCATCCTCACCTTTACGAGTCATCGCTTATGATTATGGAATTAAAAGAAATATTCTTCGTAATTTAGTCAGAACAGGTTTCGAAGTCATTGTGGTTCCCGCCCGCACATCTGCCAAAGAAGTCTTAGAGAAAAAGCCGGATGGTGTGTTTCTCTCGAATGGTCCCGGAGATCCCGCCGCGGTGACTTATGCCGTAGAAAATGTGGGTCAGCTTTTAGGAAAAGTCCCCATTTTTGGAATTTGTTTAGGTCATCAAATCATGGGCCTAGCCCTAGGGGCCAAGACCTATAAGTTAAAATTCGGCCATCGCGGTGGCAATCAACCCGTCATGGATTTGTCGACGGGCAAAGTTGAAATCACTTCCCAAAATCATGGTTTTGCCGTGGACGAAAGCTCCTTAAAGGGCAGCGAGCTTACGCATATAAACTTAAATGACAAAACAGTCGAAGGCTTGGCGAATTACAAACAGCGCTATTTTTCGGTGCAGTATCATCCGGAAGCGTCGCCCGGTCCCCAAGATTCCTTTTATTTATTCGATAGATTTAAAAAAATGATTACGGATTAAGACTATGCCAAAAAGAACGGACATTAAAAAAATTCTCATCATCGGTAGCGGCCCCATTGTCATCGGACAAGCCTGCGAGTTTGATTATTCTGGCACTCAAGCGGTCAAAGCTTTGAAGGAAGAGGGCTATGAAGTGGTGCTGGTGAATTCGAATCCCGCCACCATCATGACGGATCCTGAATTCGCTCACCGAACCTACATAGAACCCATCCAGCCTGAAACCGTCGCTCGCATTATTGAAAGAGAAAGACCTCAGGCCGTTTTGCCCACGCTCGGCGGACAAACGGCTTTGAATACGGCGATGGCTCTCCATAAGATGGGTATTTTCGAGAAATATAATGTGGAATTAATTGGGGCGAAAATCCCTGCCATTCAAAAAGCCGAAGATCGACGAGAATTTAAAGAAGCCATGGAAAAAATTGGCGTGGGAGTGGCGCGCTCGGGCTTAGTGCATTCCATGGAAGAAGCCATGGTGGTCGTGAAGCAAATCGGTTTTCCGGTGATTTTACGGCCAGCCTTCACCCTAGGTGGAACCGGCGGTGGCATTGCCACCAACATGGAAGAGTATAAGAATCTGGTCCGCTGGGGTTTAGATCAATCCCCCAACAAACAAATTTTGATCGAAGAGTCTCTGATTGGTTGGAAAGAATATGAACTCGAAGTGATGCGCGACACCAAAGATAATGTCGTCAT
>CAZKUY010000013.1:24125-45284 GCA_964556135.1 uncultured Pseudomonadota bacterium | reverse complement strand
GTTGGAAAGAATATGAACTCGAAGTGATGCGCGACACCAAAGATAATGTCGTCATCATTTGCTCCATCGAAAATTTAGATCCCATGGGTGTGCATACCGGCGATTCCATTACCATCGCGCCCGCACAAACTTTAACAGACAAAGAATATCAAATCATGCGCGATGCCGCGATTGCGATCATCCGAGAAATCGGGGTTGAAACGGGTGGATCCAATATCCAATTCGCGACCAATCCTAAAGACGGACGCATGATCGTGATTGAAATGAATCCTCGTGTGTCTCGAAGTTCTGCTTTGGCTTCGAAGGCGACAGGTTTTCCGATTGCGAAAATTGCGACGAAGTTGGCGGTGGGTTACACCTTAGATGAAATCCGAAATGACATTACCCGTTACACACCCGCTTGTTTCGAACCGACCTTAGATTATGTCGTCACGAAGATTCCGCGTTTTGCCTTCGAAAAATTCAAAGGGGCGGATGATCGTTTGACCACGCAGATGAAATCCGTCGGCGAAGTCATGGCGATGGGACGAACTTTTAAAGAGTCTTTGCAGAAGGCGATGCGATCTTTAGAAATCGACAAATGCGGTTTTGATCCGATGAAGTTGGGGAAAAATACCAAGGAATTTGAAGAGCGGCTGAGTGTTCCTAAAGCAGATCGTTTATGGGTGGTAGGGGAAGCGTTTCGAAGAGGATACAGCGTAGAAAAAGTGAATCAGCTGACGCATATTGATCCTTGGTTTTTAAATCATATTGAAGAAATCATTCAGGAAGAATCGAAAATTAAAAAGGTAGGGGCGACGCATGCGTCGCCCGTACAAATACGAAAATGGAAATCGATGGGTTTTTCGGATCGGCGCATTGGTCAGCTCACCGGCAAAAAAGAAGACCAAATTCGTGCCCTCAGAAAAAAACTTAAAATCAAACCCAGCTATAAAAGAGTGGATACCTGCGCGGCTGAATTCGAAGCCTTCACTCCCTATCTTTATAGTAGCTACGATTCTGAAGATGATTCTAAGCCCACTAAGAAAAAGAAAGTCGTGATTTTAGGCGGTGGACCCAACCGAATCGGGCAAGGAATTGAATTCGATTATTGCTGCGTGCATGCTTCCTTCGCGCTGCAAGATGCGGGCTATGAAACCATCATGGTGAATTGCAATCCAGAAACGGTTTCGACCGATTACGATACTTCGGACCGCTTGTATTTCGAGCCTCTCACCATTGAAGATGTTTTAGCGATTTTGGAAAATGAAAAACCTTACGGCGTGATTGTGCAATACGGCGGACAAACGCCTTTGAAGTTAGCGCATTCCATCCAAAAAGCTGGATTTAAAATTTTAGGAACATCCCCCGACAGCATCGATTGCGCGGAAGACCGAAAGCGTTTTCAAAAAATGCTTCAAGCATTAAAGCTAAGGCAGCCGCCTAACTCGACCATTTATTCCACGGCCGAAGCTTTGAAGGCCGCCAAAAAAATCGGATATCCTGTTGTGGTGCGGCCTTCTTATGTCTTGGGCGGTCGCGCGATGGAAATCGTTTATGATGATGCGTCTTTGAAAAGATACATGACTGAAGCCGTGCAAGTGTCTTGGGATCATCCTATTTTGATCGATAAATTTTTAGAATCCGCCATTGAAATCGATGTCGATTGTGTGAGCGATGGAAAAACCATCATCATTGGTGGGGTTATGGAGCATATTGAAGAAGCAGGCATCCATTCGGGTGATTCGGCTTGCTGTCTACCTCCTCATTCTTTGTCTTCGGGAATTCTCAACGAAATTCGCCGGCAAACCATTGTGATGGCAAAAGCCTTAAAAGTGATCGGACTCATGAATGTGCAGTTTGCCGTCAAAGCGGGCGAGATTTATGTTTTGGAAGTAAATCCTCGCGCGTCGCGTACCATTCCCTTCGTTTCGAAAGCTATTGGTCGACCTCTCGCAAAAATCGGCGCCTTGGCCATGGTCGGAAAAACTTTAAAATCCCAAAAATTCACTCAAGAAATTATTCCACCTTATCTTTCGGTGAAAGAAGTGGTTTTGCCTTTCAGTAAATTTCCAGGCGTTGACACTCTCTTAGGTCCTGAAATGAAAAGCACGGGAGAGGTTATGGGAATCGCGCGTGATTTCGGCGCGGCTTTCGCAAAATCTCAACTCGCCGCTTCGACTTTCTTGCCGATGCAGGGAGAAGTTTTCATTTCTGTCACGGATCACGACAAACAAGCGGTTTTAGATGCGGCGCGACGCTTGTCCCAAATGGGTTTTGATTTAGTGGCGACCCACGGAACCGCAGAGTTTCTTCGTCGCATGGGTTTAAAAGCGCGAGGCATTAATAAAGTGAAAGAAGGCTCGCCTCATATCGTCGACGACTTGAAACTTGGAAAAATTGCGATGGTGATTAATACACCCTTAGGACGCACTTCAACTTTTGATAGTTATTCGATCCGCAGAACCGCTTTAGAATATTCAGTGCCTTACTTTACAACAGCGGCGGCAGCGAATGCAGTGGCTTCTGCGATTGCCTCTTTGCAAGAAAAGCCTCTCGAGTTACAAACCTTGCAAGAATATCATGCGGCGAAGGATGAAAAGATTTTAAAATTTCCCACGCTGCCCGCTGCAAAGACGGCGACACGGAAAAGATAGACGAAAAACCTTGAAGTCTCCGCACAAGTTTCATTAAGATGCCCGTCGATAATTAAAAAAAGGATGAAATGAGCATTTTGTTCAAAAAATATCTTTGGGTTGCAAATTTAGTCGCCGTTGCACTCTGTTCTTATTTTTTAGCAAAGATTGTTTCCGTGTTCATTGCAGATAAGCTCATTGTGGAAAGAAGTTTTAGTCTGCCGCCTGCGAACCCCGATGCGATCACGGCGAAAGCTTTGCCATCCTTCGATCAATACAAAATTATTTTAGATAGAAATATTTTCGACTCTCGCGAAATCGCCATGCCGACCACAGCAGAAGATATTCCTGCCGAAGCGCCCAACTTAGAAGGTCCTGCGACAAAAACGGTTTTACCCATAAAATTACTTTCAAGCTTTTCTGTGGGAAGTGGAACGGATCAACGCTCTACCGCGACGATTCAAGCTTCTTCGGGTGCACCCGATGTGTATACGGTCAGTGATGAAAAGCAATTCGCACCCGGCGTGAAAATTACAAAAATAATGCCCAATCGAATTGAATTTATCAATGGTCCCCGTTTGGAATATGCCGAAATTGAAAACTTTAGCGCCACCGGCGTTTCGACCAATGCGCCGCTTTCTAAAATAGACCCAGGCGCTACCAGCCGACCTGGCGCAGGTGTAGCAAAGCAGGGCGATAATAAGTTTGTGGTCGATAAGGCTGAAATCGACAACGCATTAGCCAATGTAGATAAACTTTTCACAGAAGTTCAGGCAGTTCCGAATTTCGTGGGCGGAAAACCTGCGGGAATTAAACTCTTGGCCATGACCTCGACGAGTATTTTTGCTAAATTGGGTCTGCAAAGAGGGGATGTTTTAGAAAGAATTAATGGCACAGAACTCGATATCGCAAGCGGCATGAACCTTTTCAATCAATTGAAAAATCAAACGAGAATCACCATCGACTTGACTCGAAATGGGAAGAAACAAATGCTGGACTACGAGATTAGATGAGTGTACAGAAAAATAAAAAAAATTTCGGGGCTTCTTGTTCAACATTTAACTCGACATTATTTTAGATTTTTGGGAGGTAAGCTCAAACTTACCCATTTTTTTTCGCTTAAGATTTGCTTAATTTTTTTCTTCTTTCATGAAGAAAAAATTTAAGACAACAGGAGATCAAAATCCATGAGGAAGACATATTCGGCATCCTTCCTTGCAACGAGTTTAATATTTACTTCTTATGTCTCTGCGCAAGTGCCTTCCCCGACGACTTCAACCACAAGCACCAGTACGACAACGACTAGCACTTCGGTGAAACCGGCAAGTATGCCGACGACCAGTGCAAATCCTCCGGGAGTGGGAATCCCAAATCCGAATCCAAGTGGCGCACCTCGCTACGAAGATCTTACAAAAACGCCTTCAGCGCCACTCACTCCTCCGCGAACAGGCACAGGCCCTGCGACGGGTGGAGCGAATGCTCCTGCGATCTCGATCAGTGAAGATGGACTTTATTTAAATGCCGTCGACACAGAAATTCGTGAGATCATCAAACAGATTTCGAAAGCCACCGGAAAAAATTTCCTCATTGATGACAAAGTTCGAGGAAAGATTACCATTCTTTCTGAAAAGAAAATGACTACCGATGAAGCTTATCAAGCCTTCTTGTCGGCTTTAGAAGTTTTAGGCTTTACGGTCGTGAATGGACCTGGCGATCTCATTAAAATTATTCCTTTAAAAGATGCCTTAAGTAATCCTTTGCCCATCTATAAAGATGATAGTCCTTTTACGGATAGTTATATCACCCGTTTGATTTCTTTGAAAAACGTGAGCGCTTTGGACATTGCCTCAGTCGTGAAGCCCTTGATTTCTAAAGAAGGAAATCTTTTTGCTTATCCCGCGACCAATACTTTGATCGTCACCGATTCAGGAACCAACATCGATCGTTTGCTGAAGATTATTAAGGAAATGGATACCCAAGGTCCTGAACAGCAAATGGATATGGTGCCTGTAAAGAACGCCTCTGCCAAAGATATCGCCGATAAAATTCAAAAACTTTATATCGATCAACAAGGGGGCGCGAAGCGTCCTAGTGCAAAACCCGGTGAATTGGATGATATTCCTTTCATTTCAAAGGTGATTCCGGACGATCGCACCAACTCCGTGATTGTTTTAGGCGCGAAACGAGCCATACCGAAAATTCGCGAACTCATTCATCAACTGGATAAACCTCTCGAAGGTTCTCAAGGTAAAGTTCATGTTCATTACTTGAAGCATGCGGAAGCCAAGAAAATGGCCGAAGTGCTTTCGACTTTAACAGGTGGAAGTGCTGCAAAAGCAGCTCCTGGCGCAACCCCTCCAGGTGGTGCAAAACCTGGTACTGCACCGATGGTTGCCGAGTTTGAAGGTGGGGTGAAAGTCGCCGCCGATGAATCTACAAATTCTCTGATCATTACCTCGACTCAAAAAGATTATGAAACCCTGGTAGGCGAAGTGATTAACAAACTCGATATTCCTCGTCGCCAAGTTTACGTGGAAGTCGTGATTATGGAACTTGCGGTTGATAAAGATCGTGCCATTGGAGTTTCAGGTCAAGGCGGCGGAACTTTTGATATCGCAGGTCATCCGATTACAGGTTTCGGTTCTCTCTTGGGTGGAACGGCTTCCGGTTTAGCTTCTGCTCTCAACGGTGCGGGTGCCGTCGGTGCGGTCAGTCAAGAAACCTTAACCTTTAGTCAAACCAATGCGAACGGAACCTCTAGCAATATTACGATTCCTGGTTTTGGTTATATTCTTACCGCTTTGGAAAGTGACACCAACGTCAACGTCTTATCGACACCGAACTTGCTGACTTTGGATAACGAAGAAGCCGAAATCATCGTCGGTCGCGAACAACCTTTCCCAACGGGTAGCACAGTGACCAGCGGTGGTAACACAACCTTCAACGTCACTCGTCAAAACGTCGGTATTATCTTGAAATTGACGCCTCAAGTGAACGAAGGCGACATGGTTAAAATGAAGGTGAAGCAAGAAGTCACGGCAGTGGTGCCGGCTTCTGACGCGATTTTGACCACCATTGGACCGTCAACAACGAAGCGTTCTGTCGAAACTGTGGTTGTGGCGAAAGATCAACAAACTGTGGTCATCGGTGGTTTGATCGACGACAAACTCACTTGGACAGAACAAAAAATCCCTTTCTTGGGAGATATCCCGCTTCTTGGAAATTTGTTTAAAAAGAAGACTACCACCAAGAGTAAAACCAATATTTTGATCTTCTTGCGACCTTATATCATTCGAGATGCAACAGACTTCTTGAAAGTGCTGCAAAAGAAGGTGGAAGAACGAAATATGTTCATCGAGCAGAATTATGGTAAAGGTCAGCATAAGATGATCCGCGAAGGCATTCGCTCCCATGCTGCAGAACTCTTAGAGTTCAAAAAAGACATTCAGCTCGAGCAATATCAATATGAAAAAGTAAATGCTTTCCCTCCCAAAGGAAGCAACTAAGCGAAAAAGTAGATCTCAAACCCCCTTCATGAAAATGAAGGGGGTTTTTTTTATGCTCAAAGTAAACGGATGTTTGCGAAGTTGAGAGAAAGGGATATACTTCTGGAGAATATTTTTTTAAAAAAAGGTTCAATATGGATGATCGTAGCTTAGGCAATATTTTACTCGAGAATACTTCCTTAACCGAAGCCCAATTGGAAGAGGGCTTGATGGTTCAAAAGGAAAAAAATATAAAACTAGGCGAAGCCTTAGTTCAGCTGCGATTTCTTAAAAACGAGGACATCCTAAAAGCCATTAGTATACAGCTGGGAATTCCTTATCTCAGTGTTTTGCGCACGGAAGATGTTCCTCTCGAGTTAATGCGAAAAATTCCCATCAACTTTGCAAAAAAGAATGAGCTGCTTCCTTTCAAAAAAGAGGGTGATGAACTTCAAGTCGCAATTGCGGATCCCATCAATATCAATGCCTTGGATGATTTGAGAATTTTAATGGGGCTGTCGATACGACCCATCATCGCGAGTTCCGGACAAATCGTGGAAGCGATCAATGATTTGTATAATCGAAATACGGAAACCGAACGCGCAGTCATGGATGACCTGTCCGAAGAAAATCTCGACACCTTGGCGCAAGAACTTCAGGAACCTCAAGATTTGCTCGATGCTTCTGACGAAGCGCCCATTATCAAACTCGTGAATAGTTTGCTGTTCCGCGCGGTGAAATCGAAGGCTTCCGATATCCATGTTGAACCTTTCGAAAAAGATTTAGTGGTGCGCTTTCGTATCGATGGTTTGCTTTACGACATCATGCATCCGCCCAAAAAAGTTCAGAATTCGGTGATCAGTCGTATCAAAATCATGGCAAATTTGAACATCGCTGAAAAACGCATGCCCCAAGATGGTCGTATTCGTATCAAAATTGCTGGCAAAGACATCGATATCCGCGTTTCGACTTTACCCACGAGCTTTGGTGAATCGGTCGTCATGCGTTTGCTCGATAAGAGTAAGGTAGTTCTTTCTTTAGATACCATGGGTATCGCCGGACAAAATCTGGTGACAGTCACAGACTTAATCAATAAAAGCCACGGCATTATCTTGGTCACGGGACCCACCGGATCTGGTAAAACGACTACCCTTTACGGAATGCTTTCCCAGATTAATTCCACTGATTTGAAAATCATCACCGTTGAAGATCCCGTCGAATATCAACTTTCAGGCATTAACCAGATTCAGGTAAATTCGAAGATCGATCTTACTTTTGCTTCTGCCTTGCGCTCGATTTTGCGTCAAGATCCTGATGTGGTGATGGTCGGTGAAATTCGAGATAAAGAAACCGCGGAAATCGCCATTCAAGCGTCTTTGACAGGTCATTTGGTTATTTCCACTCTGCATACCAACGATTCTGCCTCCTCGATTGCGCGCTTGATCGATATGGGTGTGGAACCTTTCTTGGTCGCGTCCTCAGTGATTGGTATCATTGCCCAACGTTTGGCGAGAACCGTGTGTAAAGAGTGCGCGATACGCTACAAACCTTCCATCGAGGAAATTCAGCAAATTGGACTCACTGCCGAAAAGGTCGGCGACAAAATGTTCCTTAAAGCCAAAGGTTGTCCAGCATGTTTGGATACAGGCTATGCAGGTCGTACCGGCTTGCATGAGATTTTACTTGCCGATGACGAGATCCGCTCGATGATTATGAAGAACGTTCAGGCGGGTATCATAAAACGCAAAGCGATGGAAAAAGGAATGCTGACCTTGCGCGAAGAAGGCGCGAGCAAAATTTTAAATGGTGAAACCACAGTCGATGAAATTTTACGTGTGACTCAGGAAGATCAGACGAGAGAATAATTTCGTCCTCAAGTAAATTATGCCCGTATACTCCTACAAAGGAATGGATGCCGCCGGTAAGAAAACGGCGGGAATGGTGGATGCCGAAAATCTTAAGGCGGCGCGCGCAAAGCTGCGTCGATTGAATATTTTTCCTACGGATGTAACGGAGGGTGGCGGTGGAAGTCGAGGCATCGCAGGCTCGAAGAAACTCGGCAATCTCATCGGTCGGGTGAAGGTCCAAGATATTTCGAATATGACCCGACAGCTTTCCACCTTGATGAGTGCGAATATTCCGCTCGTCGACTCTCTTTCCGCCTTAGTCGATCAGGTCGAAAATCAAAAACTCCGCGACGTGTTGTCGCAAGTTCGTGAAAAGGTCACCGGCGGTGCGCGTTTGGCGGATGCTTTAAGAGCCCATCCGGATGTCTTCAATGAATTATATTTGAATATGATTGCGGCAGGTGAAGCTTCTGGCTCGCTGGATATTGTTCTCAAAAGATTGGCTGAATTTACGGAAGGCCAGGCGAAGCTACGTAGTAAAGTGGTGGGAGCATTGACTTATCCCATCGTGATGGCCGGCGTGGGCGTGACTTTGATGGGATTTTTGCTCGTGAGCGTCGTACCAAAAATTACCAAAATTTTCGATGACTCCAAGGCGACTTTGCCTTTACCTACCAAAATCTTGGTAGCAACCAGCGATTTTCTTGCCTCTTATTGGTATCTGGTTATTTTGTTAATCCCGCTTCTTATTTTTGGCTTTAAAAAGTTCAAGAGTTCGCCCAAAGGCACTTTGATGATTGATAAGTTTACCCTCCGAGCGCCGATTTTTGGCGAAATGTTTCGCATGATTGCGATTTCGCGTTTTTGTCGAACCCTGGCAACGATGTTGGCTTCTGGAGTTCAGCTTCTAAGCGCCATGGATATTGTTAAAAATATTGTGCAGAATTCTGTGCTCACCCAAGTCATTGAAGACACAAAGCTGAGTGTGAAGGAAGGTGAATCGATTGCGGAGCCACTGCGCCGCAGTGGTCAGTTTCCACCGATTGTGACTCAGATGATCGCCATCGGAGAAAAAACGGGTGAATTAGAAAACATGCTGGAAAGAATCGCCGACAATTACGAACAACAAGTGGATACGAAAGTTTCTACATTGACCACCTTGCTCGAACCCATCATGATAGTGGTGATGGGGGCAGTCGTCAGCTTTATCGTACTTTCGATTCTATTCCCCATTTTAAAATTGAATCAGATCGCAAAAGGATGAAAAATATCTTTAAAATAGAGACTTATAAAAGGAGAGAGAAATGTTGAAAAGACTCGTAGTAAAATTCTTAAAAAATAAAAATCGCAAAAAAGATAAGCATCAAAAAGGAATGACCTTGATCGAAATCATGGTTGTGGTCGCCATTATTGGTTCTATTGCAGCCTTGGTGACCGTGAATGTTTTGGATTATTTGGATGAATCTAAAGTCGATACCACCAAAATCAGCATCAAAAATGTCGAAGGAGCTTTAGAGCAATTCAAGCGCAAGCATGGATTCTATCCGACAACCGAACAAGGTCTTCAAGCTTTGGTGGAAAAACCCAGCACCGGTCGCGTGCCGGATAATTATCCTAAAGATGGTTATTTGAAAAAACTTCCTAAAGACGCTTGGGGAAATGAATTTATTTATACCAGCCCGGGTCAAGGTCAAGATTATGACATCGTTTCCTTGGGGCGTGATGGACAAGAAAGCGGCGAAGATTACGATACTGATATCAAGAATCATGACATTGGGAAGTAACATTGAAAAGAGTTCAAAATTTGCCGTTCATGGTTCCTTTGATTTGCCATGAACGGCATTTTTATTCCTCATGAAAACAAAGAAGTATCAAAAAGGAATGACCCTCATTGAGATCATCATCACGGTGGCCATCATCGGATTGATCATGGGTCTTTCCGTGGGTGTATTTCGTAATTCTTCCGATTCTGCTTTGTCCGAAGCATCTGATCGTCTGATGGGCACTATTAAATATGTCTATAATGAAGCAGCTATTAAGAATCAATATTACCGAATGGTCATTAATCTAGATGATCAGACTTTCGCTGTAGAATCTTCACCCGATCCCTTTAAAATTTCTTCGACTCAAGAGGGTATACCTGAGGTGGATGTCAGCACGAATGCAAACATCAAAGAAGTCGGGGCTGATTTGAAAACGGATACGACTGAAGAGGAGGAAGAAGTGGCGCCTCCTCCACTCATGGGCAGTACTTTTAGTGGAACTTCTTCCTATCTATTAAAACCCGTAAAACTTCCGGATGGCGTGAGGATTAAAGATGTTTATGTCGATCATCTCGATAAAAAAGTCGAAAGCGGAAAAACTGCGATCTATTTTTTTCCCAATGGCTGGGTAGAAAAAGCGGTCATCAATTTGACGGATGAAAAAGGCGAAATCAATTATTCCTTAGAAACTTTTCCCAGCAGTGGCAAAACCAAAATTAGAACTGACTATTTTGAATATATTCCCGAGGAGGAAAAGCAATGAAGAAAGGCTTTACCCTTCTTGAAATCATGATCGCGATGGCCATTCTTTCCATTTCGCTTTTAGCCCTTTACACTTCGATGGGTAATAGCTTGCGGATTTCAGGCCAAGCCGAAACCACCAATGAAGCGACGCAACTCGCTCGGCAAAAAATGTCGGAAATCATTATGAGTTTAGACGAAGACATTGCTCGTGGTGCTTTTCCTGAAGAGAAAGAAGAGAGCGGCGGCTTCGAAAAACCTTTTGAAAAATACAAATGGTCTTACGTAATTAAAAAAGTGGAAATTCCGGTTCTGCAGCCCCCCAGCGATCAATCTGAGGCGACCATAGGAGATTCCACAGACCCTGCAGATCCTGCGGCTCCCAAAGATTCAAGCGAGCAAAAGACGACTCCAGGACTCGAAAATGCTGCAGCAAATATGGCTCAGATGGTCACCAAAAAAATCTCAGAATCCATTCGCGAGCTTGAATTGAAAATTTCTTGGGGTGATAGCGAAGAGGACGGCGAGAATGTGACGATCACGACGCATTTGAGTAAATTGAGATGAAAAAATCGCTAAAACAAAAAAATGCTGGCTTTACCTTGATTGAAATCATGATTGCGATGGCGATATTGGCGGTGATGGCAGTTTTACTTTTCACTTCCATGTCCCAAACCCTCAATAGCAAGGATGATATTGAGCAAAAGGATGAACTCAACCATTCTGCGAATCTTGCTCTCAACAAAATGAGCATGGATTTGCAAATGGCCTTTTTACTGACGGGTCCAGAATTTTTAGGCAGTGATGGGAAGGTGAAGATTGCTTTTATCGGCAAAGAAGATCGGGTTGATTTCTCCAGTCTTTCCCATGTGCGTTATTTCAAAGATGCCAAAGAAGCGGATTTCGCGGAAGTAGGTTACTCTTTAGAAGATGACAAGGAAGAGCCTGAAAGTAAGGTGTTAGTCAGGCGAGAATCGAAATGGATCGATGACAAACCCTTGGAAGGCGGCAAACCCGAGATCATGGTGGAGAAGGTGAAAGAGTTCCACTTAGAATTTTATAATGCTCAAAAGAAGGAATGGCAAAAAGCTTGGGATTCAACGCAAGTCGATGTGGCAAATCGTTTACCGCGTGCGGTGAAAATTCAATTGAAGGTTCAAGATCCAAACATGGAAGAACCTTACTTTTTTTCAACCATAGTTGATTTAAGAATATTAGAACCGATTAACTTTTAAATGAAAAAAGCTAAACAAAAAGGTATCGCGCTACTTCTGGTTCTGTCGACCATCATGTTACTTTCGACCTTGGTGGTGGAGTTCGCCTATCAAACTAATGTCACTTATAATATTTCCATGAATGAAGAAGAGAAGATGAAGGCTTATTATTTGGCCTTATCGGCCATCAACTTCTCTCGAATCGTGATCAAATATAATAAAGAAGCTCAGCAAGTGGTGGCACAAGCCTCTCAAAAACTGGAGAAAAATATCCAGGTGAAGCCCCTTTATGAAATGATTCCCATCAATACGGCAATTATTCGTGCCTTGATTCAAGGAAACAGTGCAGAAGCTGACGCTGCGCCTCCTGCTGAAGAAGTGGAAGGGGAGAAGAAAGAAACGGGCTTTGAAGGCGTCAAACAAAGTTTATCGGGTTTGAATGAGAAAACGGCAGAGGGTTTTTTAAATTTTGAAGGGGATTTCATCGGCGATATCGAATCTCTCGACGGAAAAATTCCCTTGAATGCATTTTATTTGCTCACGCCCACTCAAGCAGAATATGATCGCCTGAAATACACTCTCATGTTTTTAATGCGCCAAAAGGCCTATGAGAGTTTCTTTAAAGATAAAAACCGAGAGACTCAAGATTTGACGAATCACATCGTGGATTATATCGATAAAAACGATTCAGTGAATGACTTCGGTGGATCTGAAAGAGGTAGTGAGCAGACAGCTTATGCAGGAAGCACCTTGAAGTCAAAAAATGCAAAAGCCTTTACCATGGAGGAACTCATTTTTGTGCCTGGAATGACAGATGATATCTTGCAACAGTTGAAAAAAGATGTGACTGTTTATAAAACCGATTATAAAATCAATGGCTGCAGCGCTTCGAATGAATTATTGAGGGCGATGATTTTAGCCTTCACTCAAAATCGAACGGACATCGAACCTTTGCGGGAAGATAACCAGGAACGCTTGAAAAATGCAGTGATTAAAGTGCGCGAAAAATGTCCCGATACGGCAGCCATGGCGAGCGCACTCAATGAGTCTTTAGGCGTGACCGGTGGAGCGAGTGCAGGCGCGACTCCCGCGCCGCCGCCGAGTGCATTGGGAGCACCGCCTCCGCCACCCGCAGCAAACGCAGCAAGTAGTACTTTTGCGGGGATGCTGACCAGTGATGAGAATTTATTTAAGATCGAGGCGATCGGCACTTTGGGAAATGCGGAAGTAAAAATTATCAATGTGTTAGACGCTTCGAATACGAATCCTGATAAATGGAAAAACTTATTTTGGAGGGTTGAATAGTGCCTCAAGTCATTCTAGGCCTCGACCTCGGAACTTATTCGATCAAGATTGCCCGTGCGGAGCGCGGCTTTGGAGAGTTTCAGCTCACGGATTTCTATGAAATCCCAGTGGCGGCTCATGATGTGCTGACGCCGGATCAAACCGCTGAAGCGATGTTGAATCGCTTCATGCAGGAAAGTAAACTGCAATACGACAGCATTGTATCCTCTTTGTCGGGTCTGCAGTCTGCATTTAGAATTTTAGAATTTCCCTTCACTCAAAGTAAAAAAATCGATTCTGCTTTAGAGTTTGAGTTGGAAAATTATGTTCCCTTTCCTTTGGAAGATTTAATCATCGATTATATTCTGCTTGAGAAAAGTGAGAGTTCCTCAAAAGCACTCGCTTTTTACAGTCCTAAATCTGAACTCGTTAAGTTTTTAAATATTTTATCGACTGCCAATGCGGATCCACGCTATGTCGGCGTTGAACCGCTTGATCTGGCGAACCTTCATTTGTCCGGCATGCTGCCTCCTCAAGGCAGTTATGCGATCTTGGATTTGGGACATTCAAAAACTAATATTTGTATCATGCAAGGCAACAAGCCACGTTTGGTGCGCACTATCGCGATTGGTGGAAAACACATCACGCAAGCGATCGCGAAAGAAATGAAACTCGATTGGGAAAAGGCGGAAGAGCTTAAGATTAAAAGAGGACAAATTTCCGCTTTCGAAGAAGGCGATCCGATTTCTGCCATCATTGAACCCATTATCAAAGATCTGCTCATTCAAGTTCGCCAAACCCTGTTCGCCCTCTATGAAAAAGGGGAAAATAAGATTGAAGCCGTTTATTTGAGTGGTGGAACTTCTCGTTTAGCGGGCATTGATCAATATATATCCACGCATTTGAGGTTGAACGTTTCTCCTTTAGATGTGCTGGATTATTCCTTCAATAAACTCAGTGATTCAGAATCGGCACGACCCATCATCGGACCTGCAATGGCCTTGATTTTCAGGGC
This sequence comes from uncultured Pseudomonadota bacterium, assembly GCA_964556135.1. Classification (GTDB taxonomy): domain Bacteria; phylum UBA10199; class UBA10199; order JADFYH01; family JADFYH01; genus CAYPXN01. The sequence continues at coordinate 31,320 of CAZKUY010000013.1, read as the reverse complement.
AGTGCATCCTTCGAAGGCGATTGCCCTCAATTTAAGAAGAGATGAATTTGCCTATAAACGCGATATCCAGGCGATTTCCGGTCAGTTTAACCAAATTGGGATGGCTGCCGCAGCGGTTGTCTTTTTGGGAATTCTTTACTTTGTAGTCAGCCTTTATATGCTTTCTGCTCGAGAAAAAGAGATGGATAAAAGTGTGACGAAGGTTTTGGCTCAAGGTATGACCAATCCTCCCAAAAAATTACCTCCGGGCGCTCAAGGCGCAGCTAATTATGTGAGCTCAAAAATTACCGAAGCGAACGATCGTTTGAAAAAAATGGAAGGCAGCAATACGATGTCGGCCTTCGAAATTTTGCGTTTGATTTCCGCGAATCTTCCCTCGCGCCAAGATGTGAAGCTTGATATCGATGACATTAATATTTCTTCGGATCATGTGCGCATGGAAGGTCGAACGGTTTCTTACGATAAAATCAATAGTTTGAAAGAAGCTTTAGAAAAAGTACCTAATTTTAAGAATGTGCAAACCGGCAATGTGCGCAAAGGGGTTCAGCAAGATGAACTGAAGTTTTCACTTTCGCTGGAAGTTGGGGGAGCATAAGCGTGGCCATGTTTGGAAAAGGATCCTTTAAAGAAAAGCTCAACGTCGAAGAGCTTTACAATCATTTTTTGGGGCTGGATTCCCAGCAGCGCAACATTGCGATCGTTGGAATTGCAGTGGTTCTGCTGTTGCTGATCATTGTGCCCATTACTTGCGCGTCTTCGAAACTTTCCCAAAAAGAAAAAAGAATTTTGAATCACTCGAAGAACATGGATGATCTCGTCAGTGATTTGGCCGAATATCAAACGGTTCAAAATAAGATGAAGCAAATGGAATCTCAATGGGCGGCACGCTCCAGGATTTCTCTTTCGAGTACTTTAGAATCGCTTTCGGCACAGAGTGGTTTGGATAAGAACATTGATTCTATCAAGGAGCAGCCTCCTTCCGCGGGCGATCTGATCACCGAAAATTCGGCCGACGTGAGATTGTCGAGAGTGGGTCTATCGCAATTGTTGGACTATCTTTATAAAGTAGAAAGCTTCCAGCAAGGCGCCTTAAAAGTGGGCAAAATTCAACTCAAACCGCGCTACGACAATCGCCAACTTTTTGATGTGTCTTTCACGGTGACTACCTTTTCGATCAAAGAAGGGGCGAGTTCATGAAGAAGAGCGTAAAGATTTTAGGTTATCTGGGAGCGGGGCTTTTCTTTTTTGTTTTCTTTCTTTTTTGGTCTTTTCCTTACGATGTTTTAAAAACCCGCATTCTCAATCAAATCGAAGAATCCATGGGCGGTGGTTATCGCTTGAAAGTTCAATCCATGAGCGCAGGATTAATTTTCGGCTTCACCTTTAAAAATGTGGAAGTGGTTCGGCGTGAAGGTGGGAAAGATATTGTCTTATTAAAATCGCCGAAATTGAATGTGAATCCTTCCTTCATGGCAATGCTTCGTAAAGTGAACCGACTGTCATTCAGCGTGGTTGTCGGCAAAGGTGAACTGAGCGGGAGTTACTTAGATTCTGCCAGCAACAATGAAATTGAATTGGAATTTGATGAGTTGAATTTAGCAGACTTGAAATTTTTAAGTGCGGTTTATCATGTGAATATGAAGGGCACGATCAACGGGGAATACAGTCTCAATATCAATAAAAAAGACCCGACCAAGAACAGCGGAAAAGTGGATTTAGATTTAGTGAATTTCAGTTTAGATCCTATTAAATTCAGAATGGATCCCAACACGCCCGAATCAGAAATACAAATTCCCGAGATTAAGCTATCGGGCGCGAAGGGTTCTAAGCTCTTAGCAGAAATGCAAAAGAACGATATTCTCCTCAAGGAGCTTCTTTTTACAGGCGCGGATGTGGATCTGAATCTAAAAGGGAGCATTAATACAGCGCCTCGCATCGACGATTACCGCATCGATTTAAGTGGTACTTTTAAAGTGAAACCCGAATTGGCCCAATCGGTGCAACTGCTTGCCCTCTTCGAACAGCAAAAACAACCTGATGGGACTTATCCTCTCACTTTAAACGGCAAACTCATGAAGCCTGGCATTTCGGTGGGCGCCTTCCGGTTGCCTTTTTAAGCGGCCTATTTTTAGCATATAAATGCATTGAGACAAGCCTATTGATCCCATGGCCTATCTCTGTTAGCTGCTCCTCGATGACATCTAAACGCAATATACGATCCATTTCTCTCACAGAGCTTACCCAAATCCTCAAAGATTGGGGTGTGGAAACTTATCGTTTGCAACAAGTGCTCCAATGGATCTACGAGCGCGATATTGCGGGCTTTGAGGAGATGACGAATCTTTCGAAAAAGCTCCGCGAACAGCTCACTGAGAACTTTACGATCGAACGCTTACCCATTGCTTTCCAACAACAATCTGCCGATGGCACCCGAAAATTTTTATTGAAACTTCCTGACGGCGAAACCATCGAATCGGTGTTAATTCCTAATGAAGATCGCCAGACCCTTTGCATTTCTTCGCAAGTAGGCTGCGCTATGGCTTGTCGTTATTGCCTCACCGGTCTTTTAGGATTGAAACGCCATCTCGCGCAGTTTGAAATTCTGGAGCAGGTGATGGCGGTGAGACGGGCCGTGCCCGATACGAAAATCTCCAACATTGTTTTCATGGGCATGGGCGAGCCTTTGCATAATTTAAAAAATGTTTTACCAACGGTCGAAATTTTAGTCGACCCGCGCTGCCTTAATTTTTCCAAGCGAAAAGTCACTGTTTCTACCTCTGGTTTGGTTCCGGAGATGTTGGAGTTTGGAAAACATTCGGATGTGAAGCTTGCGATTTCTCTTTGTGCGACCACCAACGAATTGCGCGATGTGATTGTCCCTATCAATCGAAAATATCCTATCGAAGTTTTGTTGGATGCCTGTCGAAAATATCCGCTGAAACCGCGCGATCGCATTACTATGGAATACGTCATGCTCGCGGGAGTGAATGATAGTTTAGAGGATGCTGCTCGTTTGTTGAAAATTTTGAGTGATGTGCCCTGCAAGGTGAACTTGATTCCCTTCAACGAATTCCCGGGTTCTGAATTCAAAAGGCCGACGGATGAAAGTGTGAGAACTTTCCAGAAATATTTATTGGATCGAAATCTTCAAACCAATATCCGCACTAGCCGAGGCAGCGATATTCTGGGCGCTTGCGGGCAATTGAAGGCAGAAATGCAACCCAAAACGAGAGCACCCGCAAAACTTCCTCCTCAACTGGGAAAAACCACTGCGGTGAATTCATGAAGCGCGTCTGGCTTTCTTTCATTTTACTACTTTCTTTAAACTCGTCGCTGTTGGCACAGAGCGTGCCGCAATCTTTACCGGAGTCGAAACCCGAATCCGTGCCGGCGACCGTCGCTCTCGATCATTACATCTTGAGCGATATTTTAGAAAAGTATGCGAATAAAAATAGCGGCCTCATCGATTACCGCATGTTTAAGCGGGACAAAGAAAGCATTCTCAAATTAGACAACTATGTCGCGGACATGACGAAGATCGATGGCTTTGCTTTAGAGCCCATCCAAGAAAGAAAAGCCTATTGGCTCAATCTTTATAATTCTATAATTTTAAAAGAAATCATTCATCGCTATCCGATTAACCTGACCGCCGAAATCAATCATTTCTTCGATGAAAAACGTTACGAAATCGCTGCCTTCAAAGGTGAGAAAGTTTCTCTTTTAGATTTGGAGCAAAAAGTTTTTGTCGAAAGATTAAATGATCCGCGCACACATTTAGCCAGGGTCAATGGCGCGATCAGTGGGCCTGTTTTTCTACAAGAGGCCTTTAAGGGCGCTACAGTGGATAAAAAACTTGAAGAAATTACGATGAGTTTTCTGACAGATTCCACTAAGAATTTTTACGATTCGCAAAGAAAAATTTTCTTTGTTTCTCCTTTATTCTTATGGTTCCAAGAACATTTCGGTCGTTGGGAATTTTCGAATCGCATGTTCATTCAAAAAAGACTTCAAGGATTGCCACCGAATTTCAGGATGGAATTCATGGGTTTTGATTGGAAGTTGAATGATACGAGGAATCGCTAATTTCCCCGCTCAATAAATCTTCCCACGCTTTTTGAACTCATCCGCTTTTTCTTTTAAACCGACATCTATTGCTACTTCAGTATTCGCGATGCCTTTTTCTTCGGCGTACTTTCTAACGTCTTCGGTAATTTTCATGGAGCAAAAGTGCGGACCGCACATTGAACAAAAATGCGCTTCTTTGGCGGCATTTTGCGGCAGCGTTGCATCATGATAAGCGCGAGCGGTCACAGGATCCAGGGACAGATTGAATTGATCTTCCCAGCGAAATTCAAAACGAGCTTTGGAAAGGGCGTTGTCGCGAATTTGAGCACCCGGATGTCCTTTGGCTAAATCGGCTGCATGGGCCGCGATTTTATAAGTGATGATTCCTGTTTTCACATCGTCGCGATCCGGAAGTCCTAAATGTTCTTTGGGAGTGACATAACAAAGCATCGCCGTGCCGAACCAGCCAATCATGGCTGCGCCAATGCCAGAAGTGATGTGATCGTAGCCGGGAGCAATATCCGTCGTGAGAGGTCCGAGAGTATAGAAGGGAGCTTCTTGGCAATGCTCCAATTCCTTCTTCATATTTTCCTGGATGAGCTGCATGGGAACATGGCCCGGCCCTTCGATCATCGTTTGCACATCATGTCGCCACGCGATTTGAGTGAGTTGGCCTAAGGTTTTCAGTTCAGCAAATTGCGCTTCGTCATTGGCATCATAAATCGAACCGGGTCTTAAGCCATCGCCGAGAGAGAAAGAAACATCATAGGCCTTCATGATGTCGCAAATTTCTTCGAAGTAAGTGTAGAGAAAATTTTCTTTATGGTGCGCAAGGCACCACTTGGCCATAATGGAGCCGCCGCGCGAAACGATGCCGGTGCGACGTTTGGCGGTGAGTGGTACATATTCCAATCTTACGCCGGCATGAATGGTAAAATAATCGACGCCTTGTTCGGCTTGTTCGATCAGAGTATCCCGGTAAATTTCCCAAGTGAGGTCTTCCGCTTTGCCGCCGACTTTTTCGAGTGCTTGATAAATGGGCACGGTGCCAATGGGAACTGGGCTATTGCGGATAATCCATTCGCGCGTTTCATGAATGTTTTTTCCCGTCGACAAATCCATTAAAGTGTCCCCGCCCCAACGAATCGACCAAAGTAGCTTTTCCACCTCTTCATAAATGGAAGACGCGACCGCAGAATTTCCAATATTCGTATTAATTTTCACCAAGAAATTACGACCAATGATCATGGGCTCGAGTTCTGGATGATTGATATTAGCTGGAATAATCGCTCGACCCCGAGCCACTTCATGCCGAACGAACTCAGGCGTGATTTCTTCAGGAATTTGGGCGCCAAAAGCTTGGCCGTGGTGTTGAAAATCCAATTTATGATTTTGAGAACGAAAGCGCTTGAGCTGCTCGAGCTTCATGTTTTCCCGAATCGCTACGAATTCCATTTCAGGTGTGATGATACCTTGTCGGGCGTAATGGAGTTGAGACACATTTTTTCGAGTTTTTGCAGTGCGCGGTTCACGGTTCACATGTTCAAAACGCAGGCTGGCCAGTTCGGGATCGTTCATGCGCTGCCGACCATAATCGGAGCTGGGTTGTCGCAAACTTTCAGTGTCGTTCCGATCTTCAATCCATGTTTTTCGGATGTGGGGAAGGCCACGCGTCAGATCAATGGAATATCCAGCATCGGTATAAGGCCCCGAAGTGTCATAAACTAAAATCGCTTCATTGGGTTCAGGGGGCTGGCCCAAATAACTCTTGGTGTCTGACAGGGAAATTTCTCGCATCGGAACTTGAATGTCTTTGCGGGAACCTTGAATGTAAATCTTCTTAGAATTCGGAAAGGGACGCGTTGTTTCTTCATCCAGTTTTTGAAGTTGATCGGCTAAATTTTCGGAGGGCAATGTCATAGATTTCCTTTTTCCTTAAGCACCAATGGTTCCTTCTAAAGGGCTGGAGGCAGAGGCATATAATTTTTTGGGGATGCGACCCGCTTCAAAAGATAAGCGTCCGGCTTCAGTCGCAAGACACATTGCTTTGGCCATCGCCACTGGATCTTTCGCACAGGCAATTGCGGTGTTCATGAGTAAAGCGCTACAACCCAGTTCCATCGCAATCGCGGCATCGGAGGCTTGTCCTACACCGGCGTCGACAATGACAGGGACTTTCGCATTTTCAAGAATGATTCTTAAGTTGTGAGGATTGCGAATGCCGAGGCCGGATCCTATGGGTGCGGCCAGTGGCATCACTGCAGCACAACCGATGTCTTCGAGTTTTCTGCAAACGATTGGATCATCCAAACAATAGGGTAGAACAATGAATCCTTCTTTCACTAAAACTTTCGCGGCTTCAAGAGTCGCTTCGTTGTCAGGAAATAAAGTTTTCTCGTCGCCAATGACTTCGAGTTTGATCCAATTCGTGTCTAAAGCTTCACGCGCCAAAATCGAGGTGTCGATGGCGTCTTTCGCGGTGAAACAGGCTGCTGTGTTTGGAAGGAGGGCAATTTTTTTTGTGTCAATATAATGAAGAATCGATTGTTCACCTTGGGCTTTTAAATCGATGCGACGAATGGCCAAAGTGACCATTTCTGTTTCCGACGCTTCGTGAGCCTGCTGCATCACTTGAAAATTCGGATATTTACCCGTGCCTACTATTAAGCGACTCTTGAACTTTTTTCCGGCTATTTCGAAAGACATGTTTTCCCTTTTTTTAATTTATTTTAACCGCCGCCGACCGCTTGCACGATTTCCACTTCGTCGTTTTCATGTAAAGTCGTTCGGGCTATTTCCGATCGCGGAATGACATTGCGGTTGATTGCCACCGCGAAACGCAAGTTTTCCAAACCCAAACTTCGGATAAGATCGAGGAGATTGTTGCTTTCTTCAAAATCATGGGCTTCGCCGTTGACTCGTAACTTCATAGTTTCCAACTCACGTTTCCAACTATTTCCTCGCTCGCCCAGCCCCCCTTTCTTCTATCAGATATCTAAATGTAAGGGGCAGCACCTCACATCTAAAATCTAATGAAGGAAAGGTGCAGTGGGCACCCGAGCTCGGTCATCCCACAGGCAATAGCATCCTCTTTTTTATACTGTCAATGTGCGGACTCTTTTTTCTTAAG
>CAZKUY010000013.1:0-24025 GCA_964556135.1 uncultured Pseudomonadota bacterium | reverse complement strand
AGGCAATAGCATCCTCTTTTTTATACTGTCAATGTGCGGACTCTTTTTTCTTAAGTGCATTCTTTTGATATTTGAGTTGGTCGAGCTTTTGGAGAAAGTTTTTCATTTCATCGTTTGAAGGCTCTGGCGGGTAAGTGCCCAATTTGTATTCCACATATTTTGCTCCATCCCATACATAAATATGGCGAGCGAGCTGACGGACTCCTGTAGAGGCTGGGCCTTCATCAAAAACGCTGACAATATCGAGGTAAGTTTTTGTTTTGCGAGGAGAAGTGGCAAAGCCCCAAGGGGTCAATGGGCTTATTTTTCCATCCCCCATCAAAAGAAGTTTCCATGTGGGTTTTTTGGCTTTTTTATCATATTGCAGAATGAAAAAAGTGCAGTTTTGAGTGGAGCCGCAAGCGTTATCGGGAACGACTACCCATTCGGAAATACCGTCATCATTAAAATCATAACTGTGAAGATGTTTATCCGGAATATCTTTGTCTTCATAAAGCGGACTTTTGCCATAAGCGGAATTAATCACGGAGATCATTTCCTCTTCACTGATGGGAAGTTCTTGAGAAAAAACAGGAACAGAAAAAAGCAGGACAGAAAGACCGATTAAACTAAAAAATAAGGACATGAAGCCCCTTTGGTAAAAGCTATTCAGAATAGCTCATTCCGGGTTGAAGGATTTTTACGCGAGGATCGGGTTTAACAGCGAGGAGTTCCTGAAGGCGTTCAATGGCTGCGAGCGGCATTTCTGCAGAGAGTCGAAAACTACCCCAATGATAAGGAATCATCACACGGGCTTTCAAATCTGCAAAGGCTTGAAGGGCTTCTTCGGGATTCATATGGCGTTTCTTCATCAGCCAGCGAGGTTCGTAAGCACCGATGGGCAGTAAGGCAATATCGATCTTATGAGCCTTGGCAATTTCGGAAAAATGTTCGGAATAAGCGCTGTCGCCCGGGAAGAAAACGCTCAAATCATCACTTTTAAAAATAAAGCCCGTGGTTCCACGATGAGTGAGTCCGCTCAGGCGAAAGCCTTGGTGTTTTACTGGGACGGTGATCACCTGTACTTTACCGATGTGATGGCTGCCATTTTTTTCTATTTCAGTGACGGGATTTGGTAAAAACTTTTTGAAAAAATCGCCTAAGCCTTTTGGAACGACTAAAGGAGTATGAGTCGAAAAATATTTATAGCTGAAAATATCGAGATGATCGTAATGTCCATGGCTGACCGCGATAGCGTTCAAAGCAGGTAGATCTTCAGGCTTAATTCCAGGAGGGTGAACGCGCTTCACGCCGAGCACCGTTTGAGAGAAATTAGGATCCGTCAGGATATTTTCTCCCCTCATCTCAATCAAAAAACTCGCATGTCCAATAAAAGTGATTTTAAGCTTTGACATATGACTCATCAGTTCATTAGTTACTCGAGTGTTGAGTGATATCTTTTTATCATTAGACTGACAACCAATTCCTGAATACGAATGAATTATGCCTCTTTTTAGACCGACTCTTTGTGAGATCAATACCAGTGCTTTGCGCCACAATTATCGACAGCTCAAAAAGTTGGCCGGTGAGCGCGAAGTTTTAGGCGTTGTGAAAGCAAATGCCTATGGTCATGGGGCTCCGCAAGTGGCGCGCATTTTAGCCAGCGAGGGCGTGAGAGTCTTCGGTGTCGCGAGTGTGGAAGAGGGTATTGAACTGCGACGCTCAGGCATTGCGGGGAGAATTATTTGTTTTGGCGGTGCTCTAGGAGCACAAGCTCAAGATCTTCTGGAATTTGGCATTGAACCCATCGTGTTCAACGAAGAAAGTGTGCGAACGCTCGCACACCAAACACATGCCGCAAACAAGGCTCTGAGAATCCATTTAAAAGTAGACACAGGGATGGGGCGCTTAGGGGTTCCCATGACTCATTTCAAGTCTTTGCTTGAATTGATTTCGCAGTGTGCAGGATTGAGTTTAGCGAGTGTGATGAGTCATCTCGCGAGTGCGGACGAAGCCGATGCGCTTCCTACCAACTCCCAAATTGAAAGTTTCAAAAAAATGGAACAAATTGTGGGAGAAATTTATCCTAAAGTTCCTGTTTTTCATTTTTCCAATTCAGCGGCTTTAATCGACCAAAAAATAGAGAGCACACAATGGGTGCGTCCTGGAATTGCTTTGTATGGCGCTTATCCCAATTCTCGTTTTCAAGAGAAGGTGGATTTGAAACCCGTGATGACTTGGAGAACTCAGATCATCTCTTTGAAAGACTTTCCCGCTCATTCCCCACTTTCTTACGGGGGAACTTTTATTACCCAACGCTCTAGCAAAATTGCGGTGGTTCCGGTCGGCTATGCGGATGGTTATTCTCGGGCTTTCAGTAATAAGGGTGTGATGCTGGTGCGAGGAAAACGAGTGCCAGTGGTCGGTCGCGTTTGCATGGATTTAACTCTGCTCGATGTGAGTGATTTAACGAATGTAGAAATTGGCGATGAGGTCTTGATTTTGGGAACTCAAGGGGATGAAAGCTTGCGAGCCGAAGAATTAGCTCAAATTTTGGGGACTATTTCTTACGAAATTTTTTGCGGCGTTGCAGCACGCGTTCCTCGTCTGATGGTGAATAATGGAGAGCCGCACTATGACTGAGGTCCTCGCATTTTTTCAACGCGGAGTCGGCGGGCTGGGAGATAAGATTATCCGGCTTTTGACAGAATTAGGACTTTTCATACGCTTTGTGATGGATGCTGTGGCTTGGCTGTTTCGTCCCCCTTATCGTGTTTCACTTTTTTTGCGACAGATGGAATATATTGGCGTGAAATCGATTCCCATCGTGCTCTTGGTGGGTTTATTTTCGGGTGCAGTTTTCGCGTTGCAAACGGGTTTTGCCTTTGCAACTTTTAATGCGGAAAGTTTAGTGGGCGCCACTGTCGCGGTGGCCTTGGCAAGGGAGCTGGCGCCGGTGTTTACAGCCTTGATGGTCATTGCGCGAGCCGGATCAGGAATGGCCGCTGAACTCGGCACCATGGAAGTCACTGAGCAAATCGATGCCTTGCAGGCGATGGCGATTCATCCTGTGCAATATTTAGTCTCTCCGCGATTGCTAGCCGGCTTCTTGATGCTGCCTCTGCTCACCGTGATGTTCTTAGCGATAGGATTGTGGGGCGCATATTTTGTAGGCATCCATTTGCTGCGTATTCCAGAAGGTCCTTTTGTTCAGCAACTTACTTTTATTTTGGATGCGTCAGATATTATTCAAGGCCTGTTAAAGGCTGCCGTCTTTGGTTTCGTGCTGGCGGCGGTTTCCACTTATCAAGGATTAGCGGCGCGAAATGGTGCCGAAGGGGTTGGAAAAGCGACCACTCGCGCGGTGGTAGTGTCGTCTGTGGCTGTCTTAGTCATCGATTATTTTTTAACGACTTGGATTTTGGAATTTTTCCCGAGGTTTTAAGCACCATGATCCAAATCAAAAATCTTCATAAAACTTTCGGCACTCAAAAAGTCCTCGATGGGGTGAATTTAGATATTCCTGAAGGCAGCGTTACCGTGATTTTAGGAAGATCAGGCGCTGGGAAAAGCGTTTTGCTCAAGCACATCATCGGTCTTGTTCACGCCGATAGTGGACAGGTCTTAATCGATAATAAAGATTTGATGAGCATGTCAGATTTTGATTTATACGAATGCCGAAAAAAATTCGGCATGCTTTTTCAGAATGGCGCATTGTTTGATTCGCTCAATGTTTTTGAAAATGTGGCTTTTCCTTTAAGAGAGCATACGGAACTTTCCGAACAAGAAATCGCTGAAGTCGTGAAGGAAAAACTCGCACTCGTCGGTTTGAGTAAAGTGGATCATAAAATGCCCTCCGAACTTTCCGGCGGGATGCGAAAAAGAGTGGGATTGGCGAGAGCCATTGCACTCTCGCCCAAGATAATTCTTTACGATGAGCCCACGACCGGTCTCGATCCACTCATGACCGATTCGGTCAATCACTTAATCCTTGAAACCCAGAAGAAATTAAATGTAACTAGCGTGGTGATTAGTCACGACATCGAATCTACTTTCTTCCTCGCGGATAAAATAGCGATGTTGTACGAGGGAAAAATCATCGAACAATCTCCTCCGGATCAATTCCGAAAAAGCGCGCATCCTTTTGTGAAGCAATTCTTAGAAGGAAAATCCGAAGGCAAGGTGATCTTTTAATGGCGTCTAAAAATAATTCTTCAATTAAAGTAGGTCTCTTCGCAATCGCTGCCATTCTTATTGTGATCTATTTGACTTTGCGTGTGAGTGATCTCAAATTTTCACCCAATGGCACTTATTCAATGTATTTGGAAATTCCTTCCGCGGAAGGAGTCGACAACAAAACCCCAGTTCAAGTGGCAGGAATTCAAGTCGGTATTGTTGAAGAAGTAGATCTTACCGCAAACAACTTGGCTCGCGTGAAATTGAAACTGCGTAATGGGGTGAAGCTTCCGGCCGATGCAAAAGCAGAGATCCGAGTGAAAGGCGTTTTGGGCGATGCTTATTTGGAGATCATCCCCGGTTCATCCGATCAAACTTTAGCAGCAGGATCGACCATCACTCGAGTAGGCCCCGCCGTCGATTTTAATGAACTCACTCGAAATTTGAATGATGTTGCCATCAATTTAAAAGATATTTCTCAATCGATAAAAAGTTATGTGAATCCGGAAGACTCCCAGTTTTCTCGCATCATGGTGAATATGGATAAACTCACTTCTAACCTCGCAAATTTTGCGGGAAATAATCGTGAGAACATGGATGCCATCGTTTTCAATTTGAAGGAACTTACTTCAGGCTTGAAGGGTATTGTGAAAGAAGAAAATGGGCAGATCAATCGCACTCTCACTCAGATTGATAATATCACCGCCAAGATTGATCAGGGCCAAGGCACTTTGGGTAAGCTGATTAATGATCCTGCCACCGTGAATAAATTGAATGAAGGTTTAGATAACATTAATGAAGTGGTCGGCAGTGTTAATAAACTTAAAATTGAAATCGGTTATCACTTGGAATATTTGGGCGGCGATGGGGATTATAAAAATTATGCCCATCTCAATATTTGGCCTCGCCCGGATAAAGGTTTTCTTTTTGAATTCATTAGTGATCCAAATCCTCCGCCTACTCGTAGCACGACGACTTCAACCGTTAGTTCCGGTGGCGTGAGCAATACAGTCGTCACTTCTAGCAATGAAGTTCAACCCAATAAATTCAGAATCTCCGCTGAATTTGCGAAGAAATTTTATGATTTTACGATCCGAGGGGGCATCATTGAGTCTACGGGTGGTATTGGTTTAGATTACAACAAGGGCCCGGTCGGAGTGCAATTCGAAGCCTTCGATTTTGCTAACCAGGAACGTCCTCATTTAAAAGTCATGGGAACCATGAATGTCACCAAATCGATTTACCTCTTAGGAGGTTTGGATGACTTTATTGCAAAAGATCAACCCCTCGATTGGTTTTTTGGAGCGGGTTTGCGCTTCTTAGACGACGATATCAAATCCCTGTTCGGGGCAATTTCTTTAGGAAAATAATATATGAAAGATGTTCAAGTAAAACGAGCTTTACTCAGTGTTTCTAAAAAAGAAGGCATTTTAGAGCTCGCAAAAATTTTATCGGATTTAAATATTGAAATCCTATCGACCGGAAATACGGCAGAAATTTTAAAAAAAGCAGGCATCCCCGTAAAAACGGTCTCTGATTTTACGGGCTTTCCAGAAATCCTCGATGGTCGTGTGAAAACGCTGCAACCTAAAATCCATGGGGGTTTGCTCGCACGACGTGATAATGCAAAACATTTAAAAGAAATGGAACAAAACCAAATTTTGCCCATCGATCTAGTGGTAGTGAATCTTTATCCTTTTGAAGAAACCATTGCGAAGCAAGCATGTCCTTTGGGTGAAGCGATTGAGAACATCGACATTGGCGGACCGACCATGATTCGTTCTGCTGCCAAAAATTTTGAGCATGTTGCGGTGGTAGTGGATCCTGCTGATTATTCCGAAGTGGGTCAACAGCTGAAAGATTCCCAAGGAAAAATAGATCGCAATTTACGCTTCAAATTATGCCAAAAAGCATTTTCTCACACCGCGGCTTATGACGGTGCGATCAGCAATTATCTGACCTCGATTGAAGTTTGCGACGAAAACATCGTTCCTCAGATGGAAAAATTTCCTGCGATTTATAATTTGCAAGCCGAGCGCGTTTCGAATTTGCGTTATGGTGAAAATCCTCATCAAGGCGCGGCATTTTACAGTTTGAAAAAAGTGAAAGAACCCGCGGTGGGTAATTCAATTTGTCTGCATGGTAAAGAACTCTCTTTTAATAATTTATTGGATTTGGATGCTGCTCTCGAGACTGTGAAAGAATTTAAAGACATCGCCTGCGTCATCATTAAGCATAACAATCCTTGCGGCGTGGCGACGGCGACGAGTTTGCGCGAAGCTTTCATTCAAGCGAAAGCCTGCGATCCCATTTCCGCCTTCGGAGGAATTGTCGGCGTGAATCGTAAAGTCGATTTGGAATTCGCGGAAGAATTCAATAAGACCTTCTTCGAAGCCATCATTGCGCCTGATTATGATGCAGCGGCGATGGACTTATTAAAGACGAAAAAGAATTTGAGAATTTTAAAAACGCCTTCGGTGAGTGAATGGAAACCCGAGAATTGGGAAATCAAAAAAATCGTGGGTGGAGTGCTTTTGCAGGATCGTGATTTGGGTCGCGTGGAAATCGCTGATTGTAAAATCGTAAGTAAACGCCAACCGACTTCTGATGAGCTGCTTGCGATGGATTTCGCTTGGAAAGTGGCCAAGCACGTCAAGTCGAACGCGATTATTTTCACCAAACCGGGTCGCACCATCGGAATTGGCGCAGGACAAATGAGCCGCATCGATTCAGTGAAAATTGGTTCGCTCAAAGCTCAAGAAGATTTGAAAGGCTCTGTGCTTGCCTCCGATGCTTTTTTTCCTTTCCGAGATGGAATTGATGAAGCCGCCAAAGTAGGTATCAGCGCAATCATCCAGCCAGGTGGCTCTGTTCGAGACGAAGAAGTTATTCAAGCCGCCAACGAACATAACTTGGCGATGGTCTTCACGGGCATGCGGCATTTTAGGCATTAAAAAATTCTCACCATCCATTTTATCATTCTTTAACATCCTTTCACTTTCTCTTACTTTTTAGAGTTTGGCATGTGCCTTGCTGTTTAATGAAGTCTCAGGAAGATTTCAAAAAGGAGAATGTATGGGTGATCATAGAGTCCCTTCTAATAGGCCGAGTGTTGAAAATCCACTGGCAGGCTTGGATGATAATTTTAATCCATTGCCTCAAACTCGCGGACCCGCAGCGGGCGCCCATCGAGGGGCAGTGACTGGAAGGGGAGAGCCCGCAAGGCCTGCTCCTGCTGGCTTGAGTGGGCCTCATGCCGGCGCCGCTTTAGGCGCCGTAGAGCGACGATCCCCTCAAGGAACGGCGGCTGCCCGGGTAGAATTAAACCGGAAAGCGGAGGTTTTCCGTCAAGTTTCCACACATATCGATCGCGCCACCCGAATTTTTAGTGAAATGAGGACTGCGAGAGCCCATGGCCGACCTGTCAATCCCCAAGCCTTTGCTCAAGCCCAGGCGGCCTTAGGTGAAGCGACTCAACTCTACAAAAGAAATTTTGAAAAGAATCCTCAGGCCTTTGAAGTGGTCAGCCGACGAGGGCATCGCACCCATACTGATCATTATGAAGTGGGCTCCTTACATACGCGCTTGCAAGCCGCAAGTTTGCAGCTCAGCCGCTTGGATCCTAATCCTAAGCTTCGGAACAATGACTAGATTTTTTGCACCAATTTCAGAAATTCTTCGGCAAGTTCGCAATATTCGGATTGTGTAATTCCAAAATAATCGTGAACACTGTTGTTGCGTGCATCGATGCATTCTAACCAAACTTCAGGCTTCGTAATAAAATGCAATCGGGCCGCTTCTCGGATTGCCATCTTGGGAGCGGGTGCTTCCAGGCCCTGATCTTCCACTTTTCTTTTTAATTCTCTCCAAGAATATTCCACGACATTTTCAAAAGCTTTACTGACGGTCAGAAAATAGAGTTCTGTTTTTTCTTTCTGAAAAATTTTGAGAGCCTCTTCAAGGTTTCGAATGGCATTAAGCAGCTTGTTCTTTTTGGATTCCATGCAGCATTCCTTTTAAATAGAGAAACGATTCTTGAGGCCCCGCCAAAAAAACGATTTCTTCTCCCATTTCTTTTAAGAACCAGTGGGGAGCTTGATTTAAGTTGATGAGATCTACTTTTCGAACCAAATCTTCACTGGCTTCCTCGACTAAACCTTTGAGTCTTAAATATTCTCTTCCGCCGATTATTTCGGGATAACGAAAGATTCCCAGATCCCAATCCGAAAATTCTTTAGCCCTTTTTTTGGCTCGAGAGCCTAATAATACGACGAGCATTTTTTTATCGTGTCGAAGCAATTTTGCGATGATTTCTTTTAATTCATCGATATTGCTTATTTTAGACTTCGCTTTAAATTGAGGGCTGATGAGTTCAAGAGGGTCTTTGTGAAGTGCGCGAGCGAGAGTGGAGAAGGAAGAAATAAAAACATCTTTTCCCTCCATGAAACCTTGTAAAGTATTTCGATGAATCTTTGTTTTTTTAGAAAAATCTAAAAGACTTTTAAATCCAGCTTCTAAGAGAGCTTTTTTAAAATTTTTACCATTCAGACAGTAGCTCATAGTCAAATAATATTAATAGTTTGTATGGAAAATGTCAATTAAGTATACATATTGTATATTTAATTGACATTTATTACAGCATGCTATTTGTCTCGAATCTTATAGCAACCTTTATGGGCTTGTCTCGATAAGTAACGAGTTGTTTACTTCTTAACGGGGCATGAAAAGGAGATCTTTATGACGGACCCCGTTCGGCCCAATCCCCCTCAAAATTTACCTTATGGTCCCAGGCGTCTTTGCGGTTTAGGAGTTCCTGGTCAACTTCGCGTTGGCGGAAGCATTACAGGAACTTTTCCCGTGCCCCGTGGCGCCTCTTCCATTCAGCATACTTCGAGTTTAATGATAGGTCCCGCTTTGAATTGTTATCAGAGAACGGTGGGAGGTATGGCATACCAATTCGATGTGGGATTACACTACGAATCTCTTTCTGTAAGCTCTTCTCCAGGTGTAGTGGATGGTTTTTCGGGAGAACGTATTTTTCTAAGTAGGTTCGATGGTGCGGCCGTGAATTTCGGTGCAAGTGTAGGTTATGCAGTGTCACGGCATTTTGATTTATTGTTTCGCGGGAATACGCATTTCGGACTTACTTTTGCTGATGGAACTATCCAAGGTTACCATGAGGGTTCTGCAGGATTAGGTCTTCGTTTTATCGATGAAGGCCAGACGCGAAATGGTCGCAGGTTTGGTTTCTTTGCGGAGCTTGATGGCATGTACTCACTGAGAACTTATCTGGGTTCGGATAGTTTTTACAGTATGCAAGGATGGAGTGGGCAGCTTACGAGTGGCCTAAGCTTTTTCTAAATTATTATTTTCAACTAAACTGTAAAAATTTACTTCTTAACGGGGCGCAAAAAGGAGATCTTTTTTTATGACTTGTCCCATTGGTTATCAGCAGCGCGGAAACGTTTGTGTCGCAAATTTAGATAATTCAGATACCGTTACCCCCACCCCTACAGAATGTGCACCCGGAGAAATCGGCTTTCACAGTGTGCATGTCGATCAAACGCGCGGCATGTATCATGAGCGAACGGAAAACGTAACGCCTCATTGCCGTCCTAACGATGGCCGATCTCTTCCCGAAGTAGTTAGGGGCCGTACCGATTTATGCCGACCCAATTATGCGGTGAGCATTTGGGAAGGTGGGGGCGATGATGAAATTCGTTGTCTGGATCGAAACTTTTCTGCACGAAGGCTTGCCATGCCGCATGTTCCGACGAATCCTATTTCTCCTCGTCCCTATGGTGTGGCATACGACGTGAGCTCGGAAACGGCTCCAGCCTCTACCACTTCTTCGGCAACAAATTTATTCACACTCGAATTAGGCGCAAGGCCTCCTGTTCTTGGTGTAAATTTTTCTACTCCTCGTCGAGATCTGATCACTCCTCTCTCGGATAGTTCGCAATTTAGGTTTGGATTGACCTATCGCAGATTTGATCCTGACGGAGTTAATTTCTCAGCGAGTCTTGCGGCAGTTTACGGTAGCGTTCAAGGTTTTGAACCCCCCACCGGTTCTTTAGGCGAGTCTTCCGAAAGTAATGGTGTGGGCGGAATGGCTTCCGCAACGATTGGTTTTCCTATTTTTGGAAATCAAAGAGGGGGCTTGGTCGGTATATTAGGTTTGAATGTCTCTGCCTATGCTCTTACCTTCCAGCGAGATTTTGTGGGAGGCAGCAACCATGACACCGGCTTTGCTGACGTGAATCCTATTTTAGGCTTCGATTTTATTTTTAATGACGTTCATTTCGGACCCTTCAGCAATATCGTGGGAAGAATGACCGGCGGTTACATGTGGGGACAAAGACTAGGAGATAGTGGGATCAGCTATCGTGGTCCAACCCTTATGGATATGTCCGTGGGTGTGGGTTGGTAATTCTCCCTTGCCTTTTGAAGCCTGGTTTTTTACTTACGCTTCATGAATATTCTTCTGCTCGGCTCCGGGGGGCGTGAACACGCCTTAGCTTGGAAAATTTCACAGAGTGCAAAACTCAAAAAGCTTTTCATTGCCCCTGGCAGCGATGCCATGAAGAATATAGGCGAGTGCATTCCCCTCGACCCTTGCAATGCCCAGGAAATTCTAGAATTTTCCAAAGCCAATCAAATCGAATTATTAGTCGTCGGACCCGAAGCGCCCTTAGTGGCAGGCGTAGCGGATGCTTTTTGGCAGGCCGGCATTCCGGTTTTCGGACCTCGTGCGGATGGTGCGCAGATGGAAGCCTCAAAAACCTTCACTAAAGAGCTCTGCAAAAATAATAAAATTCCCACCGCAGCCTATGAAAGCTTCGAAGACGCTGAAGCCGCCAAAGCTTATCTCAAAAATCATAAATTCCCTCTCGTCATCAAGGCCGATGGTTTAGCCGCAGGCAAAGGCGTGATCATCGCCGAAAATATTTCTCAAGCGAATGAAGCTATTGAAGACATTCTCGTCAAAAAAACTTTAGGGGCACAAAATAAACTCGTCATCGAAAGTTTTCTTTATGGGGAAGAAGCGTCCTTCATGGTGGTGACGGACGGAAAATTTGCTTTGCCGCTTGCCACCAGCCAAGATCACAAAAGGATTTTCGATGGTGACAAAGGACCTAACACGGGAGGCATGGGCGCTTACTCACCTGCACCGGTGGTGACACCCACTGTGTTTGAGAGGACTCTTGAAAAAATCATTCAACCCACATTAAATGGATTGCAAAAATTAGGCATCGATTACAAGGGCGTGCTCTATGCAGGGCTCATGATCGAAGAAGAAGTTCCTTCGCTCTTGGAATACAATGTGCGTTTTGGAGATCCCGAATGCGAAGTAATTTTGCCACGCATGAAATCGGACTTAGTCGACTTAATGATGGCGACAGTGGAAAGTCGTTTAAGCGAATTTAAAATCCAGTGGTACGAAAAAGTTTGCGTGGGGATTGTCTTGGCCGCCGAAAATTATCCTAGCACTCCTACTAAAGGGGACGTGATTGAGGGGATTGAAGCTGCAGATGCTTTAGAAGGCGTAAAAGTTTTTCATGCAGGTACTGTGCTTCAAGAGGGTAAATGGCTTACCAATGGGGGAAGGGTATTACTCGTCAGCGCGCTCGGAAAGAATTTGCGAGAAGCGGTGGACCAAGCCTATCGAGCCGTTTCAAAAATTCATTGGCGCGGAATGCAATATCGTAAGGACATCGGGGCGAAAGCTCTGAATAGATTAGAGCTACCATGAAAATCCTTTCAATTTCAGAAGCGGTAGAATGTTTAAAAAAGGGCGAGGTGGTCGCTTATCCTACCGAGACTGTTTACGGTTTAGCGGTGGACGCAACGAATCCAAAAGCGATTCAGAAAATTTTTGATCTGAAAGGTCGGAGTGACCAAAATCCCATTTCTATTTTAATTCCTTCGTTTGAATTTCTTCCTCAATACGTCAATTTTTTTCCCATGCGCACACAGGAGCTCATTGATCAATATTGGCCGGGACCCTTAACCCTCGTTTTTGAAGCAAAGGAAAAAGTATTTCCAGAAGCTTTGCTGGCGGGTGGCAATAAAATCGCGATTCGTGTTTCGAGTGATCCGATAGCGAGTCAACTTTGTAAACAATTCGGCTTGCCCATCACCAGCACCAGTGCTAATCCGAGCGGCAAATCTCCCGCCCGTTCTGCAGAAGAAGTGAGTGATTATTTTTCGAAGTCTACTGTGCTGCAAGGCTGTATTGACGGTGGGAAGAGGCAGTCTAAAGAAGTTTCAACCGTGTTAGATATCTGCGCTGAACCCTTCCAGCTGATTCGTGAAGGAAAAATCCGCGCTTCAAAACTGAAAGGTTTCCTATGAGCTTAATCATTTCTCCTTTTAAAGGCCTTCGCTACAATTCTCAAAAAATTAAAAATTCGGCCGAAGTGGTAGCGCCTCCTTATGATGTCATCGACGATAAGCTTCGCGAAAAACTTTATGCGCAAAGCCCTTTTAATGTGGTGCGTGTGATTTTGACAAAAGACGAAGAAGGTCAGGCTCAAAATAAAAGCAAATACGAAGTCGCTCAAAATTATTTAGAAGAGTGGAAGAAACAAGAAGTTTTAACTCGCGACGAACAGCCTCAGCTTTATGTCTATCATCAGACCTACACCTTGGACGATGGTCGTAAACTCACTCGCAAAGGCTATATTGCGGCACGTCGCTTGGAGTCTTTCGAGACGGGCCGTATTCGCCCGCATGAACATACTTTTGCGGGTCCTAAGGCGGATCGCATGCATTTGATTAAAGCGACCCAAGCCAACTTATCTCCGATTTTTGGCATTTATGGTGATCCTGGAAAGAAAGTTTTGAATCTTTTAGAAAATGCCCCCAGTAAAAAATTATTCATCGACATTACCACCGACGACGGCAACCGCCATCAAGTGTGGGGCGTTTCGGATTCGGAAACTCTCAAACAAGTGAATGAAGGCATGCAAGATAAGATCGTTTTCATTGCGGATGGTCATCATCGCTATGAAACCGCACTGGGTTATCGCGATTATCTTCGCTCGGAAGGTAAGCTGCAAAACGAAACGGATGCTGCCAATTTCGTGATGATGTATCTTTGTCCCATGGAAGACGATGGTTTGGTGATTTTGCCTACGCATCGTGTGCTCGTCGAAAAATCTAAAGTCTCTTGGGCGACTGCACTCGAAAAAATCAAAAAGAATTTTGAAGTGAAGGAATACGCTGCTGCCCAATCCGCAGAGGCCTTGAAAGATTTAGGAAATTCCCAAAAAGAAATCGCCTTTTTGCTTTCCGGTGACCAGGGCAATCTTTTCCTCATTAAAACCAATCCTCAAAAAGTGGCGCAAATCGAAAGCCTCGCGAAAATTCCTGAGGCGGTCCGCAATTTGGATGTCACAATTCTGCATAAATATCTTTTGCCTCAAGTTTTTGAAGTGAACTTGAGCGAAGGCGATGAAGCCAAGAAAATCCATTACGTGAAAGATACTCAGGAAGCGCTTCAAGCACCCTCCAAAGGACAAGCGTCTCTCAGTTTCATCCTCAATCCGACTAAGATGAGCCAAGTTGAAGAAGTTTCCAATATCGGCGAACGCATGCCGCACAAGTCGACTTTCTTTTATCCGAAGTTGCTGTCAGGTTTGATGTTTAATCCGATTGGAAGTAGCGAGAAATTCTAAGACGCTATTTTCTCGAGCCTTCCAAACCAGGCATGGGCTTCTTTGTTTTTCTTCACGATTTCAAAAGCGGGCAGGAAAGAAACACTTTTTAAAATTCCAAAGTTGGCCAGATCTGCGGCGTTGGGTTTGTCACCACCTAAAAAGTCTTTTCCATCTAAGGCTTGCATCCATTCCTTCAAGCAGTTTTTGAGATGCGCTTCGGGGTCTGTAATGCCTTGGCTTTTGGCGCTTTTCTTGGCGACCAAAGTCATGACTGCGGCGCCGGAATATTTAATGAATTGTTTTTGAATCCAATTAAATTTCTCTTCCTTGCTGATGTAATCGAAAGCTTCAATTGAATCGGAAAGAGTTTTATAGATGAGCGGAGGCAAAGCTCGAACCAATTTTTTGTCAGCCCAATCCAACCACTTTTCTTCCCTTAATTTTCTCTCAGGATCTTTTTCAAAGGCAGCTTGTTGCGGATACTTTTCATCGAGGTATCGCATGATGTTCGTCGAGTCATTGACTTGATTTCCCTCAACATCGATGAAGATCGGGACTTTGCGATAATCTTTGGAAAAGGCGATCTCTTTTTTATTGAGAGGATGCACTTCGACTGCATCGTAGGGGATTTTTTTATAGGCCAAAATTGCGCGAACTTTGCAGCAAAAAGGGCAGACTTTGTATTGGTAAAGTTTGGGTAGGTTTTTATTCATATTTTTTATTCAGTCATGGTTTACGGCTACGCCTCCAACCATTCCTTCGCCCGCCCAGAGGGCGCCCGGGCTCAGTCATTTTCTTGCAGAAGGAAGTGTGATTTTATGAAGTTCGAAACGAAGGTTATTGAGCGGACAATTCGGTACCACTTCTTGCATCTTCTTTAGAATCATCGCCTTCATGTGGGTAAGCTCATTCATCCAAGTATGGGACACAACCCCTACGATCAAGGTTTTATCTTGCACGCGAATAGGTTGAGCTTTGCTCGCAATGTTACGACCCACAATAGTTTCCCAATGTTCCCAAACCGAGTATTTTTTCATCGGCTGATCGATGTGCATACTTTTGAAGGTACTTTGCAAAATATCAGCGATAGATCTGAGGGGAGCGTTACGTGCCATTCGAAAAAGTTATCAAGCGTTGATGCGTCTCGTCAAAGCTTTTATACAAAAACATCAATTTAACATTGACATTAAACCCCCTTTTGGAAGAACCTTTAGCTATAGAATGAGGTGTGAGTCGACTGACTCGCACCTTTCATGTTTTTTATACCTAGCAGCATGGGAATCTAATGGGAGGTTTTATGAAAAAAACAGAATTAAAGCATTTTAAGGATATTCTTTTGGCCCGTAAAAATGAGCTTTTAAAAAGTGCTCAGGCGACGCGCGAAACGGGAATGGTGTTTGATCCTGACGATTTACCGGATGAAGTCGATCTCGCTTCATCAGAGGCCGATCAGTCGATGAACCTTTTATTACGTGACCGTGAGCGAACTCTGGTCAAGAAAATCGACAAGGCCATTGTGAAAATTGAAAATGGAACTTACGGTGTTTGTGAATCTTGCGATGAAGAAATTGGTTTCAAACGACTTGAAGCTCGTCCTGTGACTGATCTTTGCATCCGTTGCAAAGAGGAACAGGAACGCATGGAAAAAAGTTACGCGGAGTAATTCCCCTGATTTTGGGGAGGAGTAAAAAGCCTTCTGTGCAAACGGAGGGCTTTTTTATTGTTTATTTCAGAGGAGAGACGGCTTCCCGAGCTGCTGCCAAAGCCGCGATTTTCGCGATCTTAAAAGACATCTTCACTAAATTCGCTTTTTCCACGCAGTTTAAAAAAGGGCCTTCATGAGGCTCATCCATTTTATGTAGACAAAGACAAGAGAAGGCCATGCCTTTCGTATTGAGTGAACTCCACTCGTCTTTTTCTTCATTGATCCTGAAGAAACCGCCTATTTCCTGCTCACCCGCCATGTAGATGACGGGTTCGATGGGGTAACTACTGTAGAAATCCGCCGTGACGATGCCTTCTTGGATCATGTAACGATCAATGTTGCCTCCACCTTTTGCGGAGCTGAGCTTAGAGCGGGTGCGACGGCTTAAATTCAATATTTCCTGACCACTGGTGAAATAGGCCATGCCCATGCCGTAAGTCCCGGAATCATTTTTCACAAATACATAAGGGGTGGATTGAATCTGATGCTCCTCGTATTTTTGGCGGATTTTTTCCAAAATAGCATCCACGCTTTTTGCCAAACGTTCAGTCGATTCGGCTAAAGCTAAATCGATGTCGGCTTCATGAGTAAAAAAACAGGAGATGAGCCAAGGGTCTATATCGGCGATCGCTGCCACTTCTTTCGCCACATCTGCATAATGTGCGAAATGCTCACTTTTTTTACGAAGATGCCAACCCAAATCGGGGGAAGGTAAAACGCTTTGTTCGATATTTTGCAAGGCTTCAGGCACACCCGTCGAAAAATCATTGTTAGAAATAATCAGGTCAGGTTTCCAGCCATCTCGAAGCTGACAATGGGAAGCTTCTTTATATAGTTGGTAAATTTCCAAAGTTCCCTTGCCGTCGATAGGCACAGTGGTGGGATCTTCGATGAAATCAGTTGAAGTATTTGCGACTCTGACTTCACGTCCACTTTGGCGAAGTATTTCTGCGAGTCTGAGCACATTTTCAAAATAAAAACGGTTGCGAGTATGTCCTTCAATGTAGAGTAAAAGCTTTTTTGCCTGAGGGTATTGCTGATCAAAGAAAAGCCTAAATCCCTCCGTCGCAAGATGAGTGAATGAATTGCAGAGATTGTTGAAACCTGCGGGAAAAAGATTGGTATCCACCGCAGAAATTTTGAAGCCGGAATGCCTGAGATCGGTGGAAAGATAAAGCAGGGGTGGCGTTTTTTTGAATTCTGCTTCGAAATAACGATCTATTTTGGTTTCATTTTCTTGAAAGCGCTTGTGAATCTCTTGAAAGTTCATGTCGTTCCTATCTGCATAATTCTTAAGTAGGTTTGTCGGACTTCGCTTCTTGAGTCTTCGAGTCTTTGAAGTAAGCTCGCTTGGGAAGCTTCTCCCATGGTATCGGAAAGATTTTCAAGGAGTTCACTCTCAGGGTCTACATAGCCTGATTTTAAGTCAAAGAGAACTTCCATGCGCATTTCTAAAAGTCGATAAAAAAGGTAGGCATTTTTGAAAATACGATATTCTTTAGGCTTTAATATCTCTCGTTCTCCCATGCGCTCAATAGCCTCTAAAGTATTGCCGACGACAATGTTCTCGAAAATTTTTCCCATTTTTAACTGAAGATATTGAACTGCGAATTCAATATCGGTCAGTCCGCCTTTACCTAATTTATAATGAAGACGCCGTTTGCTTTCTTGGGCAATTTCCTTTTCCATTCTCATGCGCATGTTATGAATTTCTTCATTCAAATTGGAAGGAAAGTCGCTGGCAAAAATCAATTGATGAAATTGGTCGGGTAATATCTTTCCAAAACTAGCATCCCCTGCTGCATAGCGTGCTTTCAATAAGGCCTGCTTTTCCCAAATTTGAGAATGGTTCCGTTGATAATCGGCATAGGCATCGAGTGTAGAAACAAGAGGGCCTTGATTGCCAGAAGGCCTGAGCTGGGTATCAATTTTGTAGGCATAGCCTCTTAAAGTATGTGCCGCCAAATAAGAAATCATTCTTTGGACGAGCTTCGCGTAATATTCCTTGTTCGAGATAATTTGTCGGCCTTCGGTATCTCCATTGCGCGAATAGAGAAAAATCAAATCTAAATCTGATCCATAATGAACTTCGCGTCCGCCCAATTTTCCCATGGCCACAATCGCAAATTCCGAGCGGAGAAGATTCCCATCATTGTCGATGAATGTGGGAAAGCCATAAACCCGCGAGGTCTCGTCCTCGGCAAGTTTGAGGGCAGTGGAAAGTACAATGTCCGCAATTTGACTCAGCTCCTTGAAAACCTCCGGAAGTTTTTTTCGACCTGCCAAATCTTCGGCTTGAATGATTTTAAAATGGTCGTTTTTAAAAATACGAATGCATTCCAGTTTGGATTCGAGGTCAGGAGCTTCTGAAATTAAATCTTTCATTTCTTTTTGAAGATTTTGACTCATGGCTCCTCGGTATTTTCTGTGTTGAATAAACTTTCAAAAGTAGATTGCACAAAAGTTCGGTAGCGGGTGAGATCATCAAAAAAATGTTGCCGTGCTTCGTTGGGATCCTCTTCAAAATATCCCATTCTTCTTGCTAAGGCCTTCTGCTCTGCTGTGGGAGTGGGGATGCTGTGAGTTTGGCTTTCATTCAAGCATTGCAAACGGTGCTCGGTTTTTCTCAAAAATAAGTAGGCGTCTTTCAATTGAAGCGCGTCTCGGCTGGGGACGAGTTTGAGCTTTTCTGCGACCCGAAGCGATTCTAAAGTCGAAGCACTGCGCATTTCAGGATGTTTGCCGCCGTAAAGCAGCTGAAGGATTTGAATAAAATATTCAATTTCTCTGATGCCACCTTCACCTAACTTCACATTAAAACCTTTTTGCGGCATTTTTTTGACGGATTCATGAACTTGATTTTTAATTGCGCGCAATTTTTCAATTGAAGCTAAATCTAAACTTTTTCTCCATACGAAAGGGCGAACAATCTCTAAAAATTGTTTGCCTGTATGGACATCGCCGGCAATCGGAAGCGCTTTGATGAGAGCTTGGCGCTCCCACTCTTGCCCGAAGCTTTCATAATATTTTTCAATGCCGAGTAAAGAATTCGTGAGTGGACCATTATTTCCCTCCGGCCTTAAATTCAAGTCCACCCGGTAGAGAAAACCATCTTCAGTTTTTTCACTTAAAAAGCGCGAGATTTTTTCGGAGAGTTTTGCGAAGAACTCGTGATTAGAGAGAGGGGCTTTCGATTCGAGAGGAGAATCGCTTTCATAAACAAATTGAATATCGATGTCGGAGGAGTAATTCAGTTCTTTGCCACCCAGTTTACCTTGGGCAATGATGGAGAATCCGCCTATCGGTTGGCCATGCTCTTTGCAAAGCTGAGCATGGAAATATTGAAAGCTAATTTCCGAAATCGCAATGGCCAAATCCGAAATTTCTAAAAGAAGATTTTCCAAGGCGGCTGCTTGAGATAAGTCTTTCACAGTGAGACGCAAAAATTCTCGGTATTTATAATGGCGGAGTTTTTTTCCAAAATCATTCAGTGAGAGTTCTTTGAATTCAGGAATCCATAAGGATAAATCTTCTCGGTAATCATCAATTTTTTTATCAGTTTCAATACAGGGAGACTCTAAGAGGAGATCCGCTTCAAGGGGATGGCGGAGCAGAAAATGAGTGAGAAAGTTCGAATTACCGAAAATGCTTAAGAGTCGCTTCGCGTTGACGGAATCTAAGTCGAAAGCTTGTCCGGCGGAGGTTTCATAGGTATTTAAAAAAGTCGAGAAGTCTCGGGCGGCTTGCTCAGGCTCTCCAGACCAGTCCAGAATTTGTTGGATTTGTGGGTCCATATTAGCTTTCTATTCTAGTCGTCTTATTGATTTCCTGCATCAAATTCTTCAAGACTTCTTCATGTTTTATCATCTCATCATCGGAAAAATGGAAGGGATGGCTTTTATTGGGAAGCATGAAGTAAACCTGGGCGTGCCGCACAGGTTTATTGAGCATTTTACTAGCGGCCAAGCAATAGGTTTTCAATTGAAACTCGAAGTCCTTCGCAGGTGGTAGAGCTTGTTCAGGTCTAATCCCATGACTTTTAAAATCGATGACTTGCCACTTTTCCCCATCGAAAATCAGGCGATCCATAGCGCCTTGCAGCACAAAAGGTCCTAACAATAGCCGAAAGGCAATTTCTGAGTAAGACTCTGAAGCCTCACTAATGACCTTGAAGGCGGGGTGTTCTTGAGATTTCTTGAGAATATTTTCCAACTCAACGAGTTCTTCATTTTGCTCCGCGCTCAAGTTATGTTGCGCCCCGAGGGATGCAATAATTTCTGCATAGGGTCTTTTTTGCTGACTTAAAAGATGCAGGGCTTGATGCAAAATTTCACCCCGTTCAATCGCAGTGAGGGTGGTTTTATTTACTTTTCTTGCACCAGAAGACTCTGCTGGGATTTGGTAAACATATCGTCGGCGATATTCTTCGGGAGAATTGTAAAAGCATTCGACTTGAGTCACGGCGAAGTGTGAAATTTGAGAGTGTTTAAAATGAGGATAGGTATCAAATTCCGCTTTTACTTTCTCAGTTCTGTGCTGCTCCGATGAGCGCTTCTCATTGGAAATCCACATAATAGAAGGGATCTGCTGAGCAATGCTTTCGATTTTATCTTGATAGTGGGGAGGTGTTTCTTTTTTTTCCTCTGGAACAGCCGCAGGCAAAAATCCTAAGATTAATTTTTTCATCGAGCGGGTCGTGGCGACATAAAAGACGCGATTTTCTTCGGCTTCGTCTTGCTTTTGCATTTTTTCAAGGTTTTCTTGAAAGAGCTCAGAGTTTTTGAGCTGTTTTTTCAGTCCTGCTTTGGGATCGGGCAGTTTAATTCCCCAAGAGTTTTCAAAAGCGCAAAGGAGTGATCGATTGGCGTTACGGCTTGGACTGTGTTTTAAGTCAGGCAGAAAAACGACGGGAAGATTCAAGCCTTTCGACTGATGGATGGTCATGAAGGTAATGGCTTCAGGAGGATTTAACTTGTCGCTTAATGCTTGAATGGAAATATTTCTTTCGCGCAAAATTTCAATTTCTGCCAAAAATTCTTCAATATGGCCGCCTTGTTTGGCCTCCCACTCAAAACAAAAATTATAAAATTGCAGCATGTTTTGTGCTTTGGATTGTAGATTTTCATCCGCGGTAAAAATCGAAAGCAAATTTGTTTGCTCAAACCATTTGTCTAGAAAAGAAGTGGGCTTTTGTTGTTTGCTTTGCTCGAGTAAAAAATTAGCTTTTGGATGGATTTTCGTCCAATCGATTTCTTGAGGATGATGGAGACGATATTCTAAAAGTTCTTCGTCACTCAAAGCAAAAGCGGGAGAGCGTAAGAGGCCGATCCAAGCGAGATTGTCTTGAGGTATGACTAACACTCTCATGGCATGCAGAAGATCCACAATTTCTTGCCGATCGAGCAGGCTTTCACCCGATTTAATGAAAACGGGCAGAGCTCGATTTTTGAAGGCTTTCAAGTAAATCGGCATGGGGGCTGCTGCGCGAAAGAGTAGAAAAATTTCAGAGGCTTTATGACCTTCTTCTCTCAAAAGTTTTTCGCAGCGTTGGGCGAAAAGTTCCGCTTCTTCGCTCCTTTTTTCATCGGCCTTTATTTTTGGATCTTGGCCGTCCTTATTGAGAATCTCCAATGAACTTGCATCCTCGAAAATTCCTTGAAGAGGGGAATAAGCGGGGAAAATGTCCTCAAAAAGTTTATTAACGAAATTCAAAATATTTTGCGGACTGCGATAATTTTCGTCCAAGTGTACGGTGATGCCGCCACTGTTCTCGATGATTGTTTGAAATTTTTCAAAAATTCCAGACTTAGCCCCCCGAAAACCATAGATGGATTGCTTAGGGTCACCGACAATCGCAAGATGCATATTGGGTGGAAGTTTGGACTGGGATTGAATGCCTAAAAGAGAGGAGAGTAATAGATCTTGCCGCTCACTTGTATCTTGGAATTCATCGACGAGAAAAGCCTTCCACTGATTTTGATAATGCCGAATAACCCAAGGATTTATTTGGAGTAAGGCGATGGCTTTTTCTTCCAAATCATTGAAGTCGAGTGCTTCTTTTTCATTCTTTCGACGCTCATAATCCTCAAGTATTTCTAGAAATAAACTTTTCCAAGCATTTCGTAGTTTTTGTTCTGCCTTGTTTTCGACTTCTTCGGATTGGGAAAATCGTTGCTTCCATTGGGGCCAGTTTTGCAGGAGCTGATAGAGTTCGGCTTCAATGGCTCTCCATGAATACGCAGGGATCAGGGCTTGGATCGTTTCTGAATCTTCTTTCAGATGTTTTTCTAAAAGAGTCGAAAGAGATTGTTTCTTTAAATATGCCGAATCATTTTCATCCAAAATATTGAAGTGGGGATCCAGACCCAAAAGCAGAGAAGCATCTCGCAGAATGCGTCCTGCTAATCCATGGAGGGTAGAAATCGGAGCTTGGGAAAACTCATCGAGCAGTTCGAACTTTTCGTTTTTACGCAAGGCCTGCAAAATACTTTGTTTGATATCGGCGGCAGATTTTTCGGAGAAAGTGGTAACAACAATTTGTGAAGGGCGCAGGCGCTTTGTCTCAATCAACTCGAGATAATGTTGCACGAGCACCGT
This sequence comes from uncultured Pseudomonadota bacterium, assembly GCA_964556135.1. GTDB lineage: Bacteria > UBA10199 > UBA10199 > JADFYH01 > JADFYH01 > CAYPXN01. The sequence goes on along the minus strand of CAZKUY010000013.1, from coordinate 1,906 downwards.
CGTTTTGCCGCATCCCGCGCTGGCGAGGATGCAAACGGGCTGATCGACGCAGAGCGCGGCGATTTCTTGCTGTTTGTTAAGCCTTTTTTCGGTCATGATACCTACAAATATTTCGATAATCGCAAAATTCTTGGCAGGGATCTGGATTTGTCCTGAAATCCCCTTTCAAAAGAGCGGCTTGGTAATCGAGAAGTTTTGCTTCAAATTGAATCCAAAAATTTTGCCACTGTTCCTCACTCATTACGGATTTTGAATTGCTTCGGATGCCATGAGCCTTGGCATAATCTTTTTGGATAAGGCCCTGGTTTTTACTCATGTCTTTAAGGCCCAATGCCAATGCGCCTATTTCTTGATGATTTTTCAAATCCTTCATCGATCGCGCGGCGAGTAAATAAATCGGAAGTTGTAGCTTTTTGAAGTTTTGAATTTCATTGCTTAAACCCGTGGTATCCCCCGTTTTATAATCATAAATCATCATTTTTCCGTCTTCGGAGACATCGATGCGATCGATTTTTCCTCGGATTTTAAGAGGAGGGTGCCCCGGGCGTTGAAAGCTTAAGCCTTCGTCCTTAAAGCCAAAGTCGACTTCGAAATAACGCGGGAAAAATAAGGGGTCTTTTTTTCCTGTGTCCCATTGCTTCCAATAAATTTCTAATAAATCTTCAGCCGTGGCGAAGGCGCGCTGGGTGAAGTCTTGAAAAAGTCTCGGATTCACCCAATCTCTTTGTCGAAGAAATTTTTCGCCATGCAAAATAATTTCATTTTTTAAAATTTGGCGAGGTTCATTTCTCAAAAGAGGATTTTCACCCGCTTGTTCTAGAAGAGCCTGATTTTTTTTGAAGAATAATTCCAAAACCTCATGTACCCATCGGCCTTGTTCTAAGGGATTGCCTTCCAAACTTTTCTCTTCGTCCGATTCTAAGCTTAAGAGACTGCGCGCAAAAAAACGAAAGGGGCAGGTGGCATAATCTTCTAATCGAGAAGCGGAGAAAACTTTTTTACCGATTGATTCTTGAAGTTTTTTCAAGAGAGAAGGGTCTTGTATGAATCCTCCGTAGGGATTTTCATAAAGTAAATCTTGCTGACGGAGTATTTCGATTTGTAGCCTTTTCTTTAAGTCCTCGCTGACCGAATTTAAATAAGCAAAAGCTTTGGACTGAGGCATGGCCTGTTCGGAAAAAGCAGCTAAGAATGAAGAAGGACTTTGCTCGGACGCTTGTAATGAAAGACGAGAGTAACTGTAGTAAATTTTCGATGCGCTCGATTTCAAATGCTGGAACAAAGCTTTTTGATGTGGGCTTTGTTTAGAAAATTGCGGCAGACTCAAATTGAAAAAACGATCGCTGCTTAAAGGAAGATGTGCATCATTCATTTGAATCAGAAAACTATGCGAAAATTCTTTTAAGCCTGCTTGAAAAATCGATCGTATTTGCACACCCGAATGGGATACGCGGCGATTTTTTAAAAAAATCTGGGAAGTGATTTCACGGAGACTCGGAATGTATGGCGTTAATTCTGCTAATTCGCTTTGATAGAATTCAAGTTCTTCTAAAATTTCCTTGAATTGAGTCAATGCTCGAATTTTTTCTGCAGACTCATTTTTGTCATCCAATACAGACTTGTTTTCGAAATTCGTTTTTTCCTCAAGAATGAGGCTTTGAATTTTTTCGATCGCGGCTTCAAGAGAAAGTGGAAATAAGTCCTGCAAAATTTTGAAGCTCGATAAAGCTTTGCCAGGAGGGATTGCCTGACTGAGTCCTAAATGGCTGAGTTGATGAAGATAATATTCATTCCAGAACGCTTCAGGAGGAAGAAAAAGTGCTAACGACGCGGGGTTTTTATTTTCCTTCGTTTCTTGAATGAGCGCCTTTAAAACTCCAGCAGCTTCATCAAAAGGAGAGGTGTA
>CAZKUY010000012.1:51969-66902 GCA_964556135.1 uncultured Pseudomonadota bacterium | reverse complement strand
AACAAGGCCATCCAAGTGCACGGTGGCTATGGCTACATCAAAGACTATCCGGTCGAACGCCATTTCCGCGATGCGAAGATCACTGAAATCTACGAAGGAACTTCAGAGATTCAACGTCTCGTGATTTGTCGCCATCTCATTAAAGAGATTCAATAGTTCTTATTCACTTGTTTTGAATTTGAAAGCGTCTGCTTTCACAAACTTGTCGGAAACATCACCCACGTAATCTACTTGCGTGACAAGATCCAACTTCTTCACGGGCGCCTTCTCATTAAAATTGAGCTTGTCGAATTGCACCCAGACGATGTTGGGGCTCATCGTTGATTCGAAAAAGTAAACGCGCTGATTCATATCCGACACCACGCGCCAGCGAGTGGGGGCGACATTCGGACGTGCCGCGTCGACTAATCCAAAAGGTGAGGAAACATTGCGGATAACGCTTAAGAGATAAGCGATGTTTTCACGGAAGTTCGTCGGCTTGGGAAGTCCCATCAAATAACTGGCCGCACGCACGAAGCGATCCGCCGCTTGATCCGTACCGGGAAGTGACTTGTTCCCACCAAAACCTTTATACTGTTTTAAATTGGTTAATTGTTGAGAGTAGGGCGGGCTATTGGTCATTACCGTGTATTGTTTGCCATGATAAACTTTGGCTTTTCCGCCAATAAATTCGATCACCGCAGAATCTCCGGAAGGATCTGAAATCGCTAAATGCCCACTGCCAGGTTTGCCAGCGACAGTGATGCCGACTAATTGAAAAGGGTGATGTTCCATGTGCTTGATGGCTTCATCGACGGTTTCAAAATTATCGAGGAAATATTGCAGCCACAAACTCACTGACATCGCCGGGATGGCTTCATCTCGTTTTCCATAATCGGATTCCACCAAATAAAGCAGGTTCGCGGTAAAGCCTTTTTCATTCATGCCGTCGGTACTGGCGATATCGTAAATAGGCGCGACGACACTTCCATATTTTGATTTCCATTTCAGAGAATTTTTACCGACGCCGCCTTCGCGCTCAATTCCGCGGGGTAAAATCCAAAGATTGGTTTTGGTATCCTCAAACCAGTCCATGCTTCGAGCAACGACTTTATCCAAGCCGCTATCGGACCAAAGCACGCGCGAGCAGGCTTCTGTCCAAGAAGGTTGAAAAGCTAATAAACTCACCACACTTGCTGCTGCCATGGCCGTTTTGAAAACGAAGCGCTTGCCTGCATTCTTCATGAATCCTCCTTATGAAATTGAGCTAAGATGTTATGATAGGCCTTTTACAAAAAAAGGAAAAATGAAAATCATGAATTTCTTTAAAAAGAGTGCGTAGGTCTGTTAAGGATAATAAAAAGGAGTGTATTTATGAATCAATCGATGAAGCAAGTAGCTCTGGCACTGCACATGTCTATTTTAGTCTATGGCATTGTGCTCTATTTTCTTTGTTTGCAAACTCAAGCCGAAGACTGGACGATGGGTTTTCGCATTCTCGCTGATAAGCAGATACTAACTGCAGTCATGGCAGGCTTAGCTTTAATGGCCACCAGCCTTGCCATCTTTGTGAAGCCTCTCATCATTCGAATGGCCTTAGCAGAAAGTGTGGCGATTTATGGTTTTATTGCGGCTTATTTAAATTTTTCTTTTGCCATCTTTTTTCCCTTCGCCCTCTGGGCCTTGATCCTGCAAATTTATGTGGGACCCTGGATTCAACGCGATGAGCAGTCTTGATGACATAAAAAACAGACTATTTATTTGACCCTCTAGTAGGCTCTTGCTAGAGGCTTACAGCCTAACCAAAATATAAAATATGAGTGATCCATTTAAAAAATCCCAGCAAGTCTGGTGTGAAAAGACCGAAGCTTGGGTCAAAAAACATCCAGAGCGTGAGAAAGAATTTCATTCGATTTCCAATCGGAAAATCGAGCGTCTGTATGTGCCAGAAGAAGCGGGCGAGGATTATTTAGAGAAAATCGGTTTTCCCGGCGAATATCCCTACACTCGCGGCATTTATCCGACCATGCATCGTGGCCGTCTTTGGACGATGCGTCAGTTCGCAGGTTTCGGCACTGCGAGCGATACGAACAAGCGTTTTCATTATCTTCTCGAACATGGCCAAACGGGACTTTCCACGGCTTTTCATTTTCCGACTCTGATGGGTTACGATTCCGATTCTCAGCGTTCACGCGGGGAAGTGGGGGTGTGCGGCGTTGCCATTGATACTTTGGCAGACATGGAAGTACTCTTCGATAAAATTCCTTTGGATAAAGTCACGACATCCATGACGATCAATCCTCCCGCTGCGGTTTTGCTTTGCATGTATCTTGCGGTGGCGGATAAGCAGGGTGTCTCTTGGGATAAAGTCGGCGGCACGATTCAAAATGATATTTTAAAAGAATACATCGCGCAAAACTCTTATGTGTTTCCTCCGCGACCGTCCATGCGCTTAATTATTGATACTTTCGAATTTTGCACGAAGAAGGTCCCTAAATTTCATCCCATTAGTATTTCCGGTTATCACATTCGTGAAGCAGGTTCGACAGCGGTTCAGGAGTTGGCTTTTACGATTGCCGATGGCATTGCCTACGTTCAAGCCGGTATAGAACGCGGCTTAGAGGTCGATGACTTCGCCCCCAAGCTTTCCTTCTTTTGGGATGTTCATAATGATTTTTTTGAAGAGATTGCAAAGATGCGCGCCGCACGTCGCATGTGGGCGAAAATTATGCGTGAACGTTTTGGCGCGAAAAAAGAAGCATCCTTGCAGATGAAGTTCCATTGTCAAACGGCGGGTGTGACTCTCACGGCGCAACAACCGTATAACAATGTGGCTCGCGTTACGCTGCAAGCCTTGGCGGCAGTTCTCGGTGGAACGCAATCTTTGCATACGAATTCTTTGGATGAAACTTTAGCTTTACCGAGTGATGAAGCCGTGCAAATTGCGCTGCGCACTCAACAAGTGATTGCCTTTGAGAGTGGAGTGACGAATACCGTCGATCCTTTGGCGGGTAGTTATTATGTCGAAAAGCTCACCGACGATTTGGAAAAAGAAGCCAATGTTTATATCGAGAAAATAGATCAACTCGGAGGCATGGTTCGCGCAGTGGAGTTGGGTTTCCCTATTCGTGAAATTGCTGAAGCTTCATTTCGTTTTCAAAAACAACTCGATCAAAAACAACGTGTGGTCGTGGGCGTGAACGAATTTGTCACGGAAGATGATACGACGCTGCCCATTTTAAAAATCGAAGCACGGGTTGAAAAAGAACAACTAGCCGGAATTAAAAGGGTGAAGGAAAGTCGCGATAATCCCAAGGTTCAAAAACTCTTAGCTGAATTGAAAACTGCCGCAGAAGGCACGGAAAACCTGATGCCTTACATCTTGGCAGCCGTAAAAGAATATGCCAGTGTCGGCGAAATTATGGGCGTGCTTCGTGAAGTCTTCGGCGAATATCATGATCCCTGTATATTATAATGGTAGGGGCAGACCCATGTGTCTGCCCGGACGAATATGGGACGAAAATATATGGATAGAAAATTAAGAATATTAGTCGGAAAACCTGGTTTGGATGGCCATGATCGCGGTGCCAAAGTCGTGGCTCGCGCCCTTCGTGATGCGGGTTTTGAAGTTGTTTATACCGGCCTCCATCAAACTCCTGAAATGATTGTGAACACGGCGATGCAAGAAGACGTCGATGCCATCAGTCTTTCGATTCTTTCAGGTGCTCATAACTTTGTTTTCCCTGAAGTGATTCGTCTCTTGAAGGAAAAGGGTTTAGGCGACATGTGCGTTTTCGGTGGCGGAATTGTTCCTGACGAAGATATCATTGAACTCAAGAAACAAGGCGTAAAGGAGCTTTTTACCCCAGGAACTCCCATCAAAGAAATTATCGATTGGGTGGGGCAGAATATAAAACCGCGAGCGTTATAATAAGGAGGCAATATGGATTCAGACCCCACAGGCTTAGTGTTTGGCGTTATGGGCATGGGTATTTTGATGGTGGTTGGCGTCTTTGTGCTTGCGATTGTTGCATTCTGGGTTTGGATGCTCGTCGATTGCATTCAGCATGAATTTTCTCCTCAAGAACAAAACGCAAAAATTGTTTGGATTTTGGTAATCATCTTCGCCGGCTGGATTGGTGGGCTGATTTATTTCTTTGTGGTAAAAAAAGGAGTGGTGAATAAGCCGAACTTGGGTCCGCGTATTCCTCCCGGAAATGCGCTCTAATATTTAGACAGGTTTGCTCACCGATTGCAGATAGCGACTCGGGAGAACTCGGTTTAATTCCTTTGAGATAAATTTCGAAGCTTCCACAAGCTTATTCAAATCCACTCCAGTTTGAATTCCCATTCCCTGAAGCATATAAACAAGATCTTCCGTGGCAAGATTTCCTGAAGCCCCCGGCGCGTAAGGGCAACCGCCCAATCCTCCTGCAGAACTATCATATTTAGAAATCCCTGCATTCAGTCCCGCCAAAACATTTGCTAAAGCGGTTCCGCGCGTATCATGTAAGTGCAGCGCAATTTTATCACTGGGGCATTTTTTCTTGAGAAGCTCGACGAGGTGGGTCACTTGATTAGGTGTGGCAACGCCAATGGTGTCGCCAATAGAAATTTCATCCACACCCAAGGCCAAAAGTTTTTCACTCACTTCCACGACTTTTTCGGGAGCAATAGGACCCTCATATGGACAAGCGAAGCAGGTTGAAACATAGCCGCGCACCCAAATATTTGAAGCCTTGGCTGCCTCCATCACCACTTTAAAATCTTCGATGGATTCCGCGATGCTGCGATTAATATTTTTTTTCGTGAAACTTTCAGAGGCGGCCGTGAAGATGGCGATAGATTCCACCTTATATTTCAAGGCTTCTTCCATCCCTTTAGGATTAGGGACAAGTGCAATGTAGCGAGTACCTTTTTTCTTGTGGCTCTTTTGGAAAACTTCCCAAGCATTCGCCATTTGTGGGACCCATTTTGAATTCACAAAAGAAGTGACTTCTATTTGCGGAAATCCCGCGTCGCTGAGCATGTCAACGAAGCGGGATTTAATACTCGGGCTTAAGACGGTCTTTTCGTTTTGCAATCCGTCTCGTGGGCCGACTTCAGTGATGATGACTTTCTTCGGATAGTTCATGGAATCATTCTATTGAGTCGTCACAAAAGTAATGTTGTAATCAGGAGCGAGTGAGCTCGTGCCCTCACAAGTGAAAGTGCTGGTCGCGTCATCGTAGGGATAAGTGTAAGCCGTCGGGCAAGCTTGTTTTAAGAAGACAAGCCAAGGCAAAGCAACCGTATACCAGTCTGTATTAGTAGAGTAGCACCCGTTGTCAGAGCCACCGAAATCAGGACTCAAGATGCTTGGCCAACTCGCTACATCAGGAGAAGATGCACTGGTTGCGCAGCCACAGCAAGATCCATTGGCTGCGTTATTATAGCAAGATTGAGCTGCGCTGCCGGTGCAGCCATAAAGCTGATTATTCGTAGAATTACAATTCATTGCCGCAATATCGGGAGAAGTCCCATCTGAAGAGTTGCAAATCTGGTCCGTTGTCCACCATCCTATACCGGTACCACATACTTGCGCATATTGTTCGCCGACCACTGCGTTTTGGGCCAAACCGCACACCAAACTCTGCGAAGAGCAATCTGAATCTTGGGTGCATTCGCAATAACCTAAACTATTAGGAGCTCCACCGCCGGGGCAAGTGCCTGTAATCGTGGAGGGGAATACGTTGCGAAGCAAGGAAGTTTGATCGACGCTACTGACCGTCGGAGTGATGGTCCAGGAGCAAGCGGATAAAGGACTCACCGCACTTGTGTTTCCAGGAGTTCCACAGGAATAAGCATTCCCGATATCGGCAGTGAATGTACCCGATTTCGGGGACATCATCAAACCCACATTGATGCCATTGATCATGCTGATATCATAATAGTCAGGTCCGGCGGAAGACACGGCCTGATTGCTCAAAGTAAACTCTGCCAAAGTAGCGGGTGGATTGCCACCCGTCCCCGTAGGACAAGGTTGATTCGCTGCATTACCGCATTCGCCGGTTTTACAATTTTGACCATTGCTATCGCAGCCCGTGCGCGCAAAAACATTTCCACTCCATTGAATATTCTTACCGCTTTGAGCGGCTGGAAAACAGACGTTAGAAGTAGCGCCAGCAGCTATATTCATTTGAGCGGTGGTCAAGCTTGGCAGGTTGAAATAGCAATGGTTGTTGCTCGTGTTGCATTGAGCGATCGAACCGCATTGAGTATTGCTCGCGCATCCGCAAACCCCTGCAGTGCCCGCTGCTGCATTTTCTCCGACACAAGAACCGGTCGCTGCCGTAGGGCAATCTGAATCTGATAAGCAAGAAATAGTGCCTGCTGTAATGCCCAACCAAATGGTTTCACTCGTATTATTAGTAAAAAGGAAATCGCGCTGACTGCTGTCACAAGTCACAGAAGGGCTAGGACCTGGATGCGGATTAGGATTAGATCCTCCGCCACCGCTTCCGCTGCCACATGAAATGGCACCTGTAAAGACGAGTGCAATTAAGGTCAAAGCTAAGAGAGAGTAAGATGCCAGCTTCATAAACGACCACACTTTCGTGAATAAAGTTTTTGTTGAATGGCGCTCAGCAAGTTGTAAGTTTATGTAATAGGGTAACAACTTTCGGAAGCGTTTCAAAGCGAATTGATCGAAAGATCTGCTTTTATTGTTAAGGTATAATAAAGAGAGTCTACTCCATCGCAATCAAATCTTCGCCTTGAGAAACTCGGTCGCCTTCTTTGTAGAAAATCTTTTTGAGTTGTCCATCTTTGGGAGCAGTGATTTTATGCTCCATTTTCATGGCTTCCATGATGAGAAGGACTTCGCCTTTTTTAACAGGCTGCTTTTCCTGGACCAAGACTTTGATGATTTTCCCAGGCATGGGGGCTTGGAGTCCACCCTCATGATGCTGTGTCTTCGAGCGTTTTTTGCTGCTGGCGAGGGGGATTCTAAAGTTTCCTTCTTTGTAGTGAAGGTCGATGAAGTCTTTCCCGAGAAAATAACTTCCGACGTGGTTTTCTTCGTCGATTTTAAATTCGATTTTCGAATCTTTCATTCGAATGATTTCAAACTTAGACATTGCGGAATCCTTGGAAAGATTCGACAGGATTAAAGCTTGTCGATTTTTCTGAAACAGAAGTTTGAGAAGCTGCTTTGAGAGTCGAAAGTGCTTTTAGAGTTTCCTGCTGACTTGCGCGTTCTTTTGAAAATCCTTCTAAAAGTTCTGACACACTATGAGTGTGATAGGTGCCATCCTGAAAAGCTTGAGAGCGAATTAAATAATGTAAGACATCTAAATTGTGGCGAATTCCCAACAAAACATAATCGCGCAGGAGTCTTAACATTTTCGAAATAGCTTCGTTCCGGTTTTCGCCCCAACAAATTAATTTGGCAAGCATGGGGTCATAATAAGGGAGGATTTCTTTACCTTCCTGAAGCGCGGAATCGATTCGAACACCAGGGCGCTGCGGTTCACTAAGTACGGCGGCTTTTCCTTCAGAGGGGAGAAATTGATTTTCTGGATCTTCGGCATAAAGGCGACATTCAATGGCATGGCCTCTTTGTGAAATATCTTCTTGTTTCAACCCAAGCGTTTCGCCGGCCGCAATACGGATTTGCGCTTTGACCAAATCGATTCCCGTGACTGCTTCGGTGACGGGATGCTCGACTTGCAGTCGCGTATTCACTTCTAGAAAATAGAAGTTTCCTTGAGTGTCGAGGAGAAACTCTGCAGTTCCGGCTGAATAATAATCCGCAGATTTTGCAATGCGTAGGGCTGCCTCGCAAATATCTTTGCGTAGTTTATCCGTGAGAGAAGGAGAGGGCGATTCTTCGATCATCTTTTGGTGGCGTCGTTGAATGGAACATTCTCTTTCGAAAAGATGGATCAAATTACCCTGCTCGTCGCCTAAAAGTTGCACTTCAATATGCTTGGGATGTTCGACGTATTTTTCAATGAAAAGCGTCTTGTCTTTGAAAAAAGCAATGGCTTCACGTTCAGCGCCTTCCACCATTTCTTCAAGTTCGGAGGCTTGATGAACCACTCTCATGCCTTTGCCGCCACCGCCTGCAGCTGCTTTGAGGAGTAGGGGATAACCGATTTTATCGGCAATTTTTTCCAATTCTTTTCCGCGAGGCAAAAGTCCTTCGTGCCCGGGAACAATGGGGACTTTTGCTTTTTTTGCTAATTCTTTGGAGCTGACTTTGCTGGCGAGCAGCCTCATCGATTCGGGAGAGGGTCCGATGAATTTAATCCCTGCCTTTTGGCAAGCGAGGGCAAAGTCTGCATTTTCGGAGAGAAAACCGTAGCCTGGATGAATCGCATCCACTTGAGCTGCTTTCGCGATTTTCAAAACCTTTTCTGCATCCAGATAACTTTCCTTCGATTCAATGCCATTTAAAGGATAGGCTTCATCTGCTTCTTGAACATGCAAGGCATCGCAATCAGGATCCGAGTAAATCGCGACCGTTCGAATGCCCATTTCGCGAGCGGCGACCATGACTCGGCATGCAATTTCTCCGCGATTGGCGATTAAGATTTTTTTGAACATTTAAATTTATTCATAACTCCTCCCAGCCTCCTCTCCCTAAAGGGTCCCTGTGTGGGTACCTTAAGAGGAGGTGCCTAATGTTCCCCCTCTTAAGGTAAGAGGGGGGTAGGGGGCGTTATGTTATCCAATTGGCTTTACGTTTTTCGAAAAATGCGGCGATGCCTTCTTGTCCTTCAGCACTCGCACGACGATCCGCGAGTTTTTGAGCGGTGACTTTTCCTGCTTCTTGCAAACTCAAACCCTGAACTTCTTCGATTAACTTTTTACTTTCGGAGAGAGCTTCAGGCCCTGCGGCTTTGAGAGCGCTGACTTTTGCATCAATCCAATCCTCAATTTCTTCCGGAGCTCCAGCATGTTGGATGAGGCCAAACTCTTTAGCTTGGGTGGCTGAAAATCTTTCTGCGGTTAAACTGAGTTCGCGAAAACGGGAAGCTCCGAGTTTGCGGATGACGAAAGGGGAGATGACTGCGGGAATTAGGCCTAAGCGAACTTCTGAAAGTGAGAATTGAGCCGTTTTATAAGCAAAGGCAATATCTGCTGCGGCCGTTAAGCCGACACCACCACCCATCGCGGCGCCGTTCACTTTCGCGATGACAGGTTTAGGGCAAAGAGCGATGGAGCAAAGCATGTCGTGTAAGGCGTTGGCTTCTTCGATGTTTTTTTCTCGGGTATAAGCTGCAGAGCGTTTCATCCAATTTAAATCTCCGCCCGCGCAAAAACTTTGTCCGCTTCCAGTGATGACAATCACTCGTGTGTCGGGATCTTGAGCCAAGTGTTTCATAGCTTGATGAATGCCATCGATTAATTCTTCGTTGAAGGCGTTATGCACCTCAGGGCGATTTAAGGTGAGAGTGCTAACTTGAAATTTTTTTTCCAGAAGAATGACAGGGTTCATATTACATCCTAAATATTCCGAATTTTTGCTCTTCAAAAGGGGCGTTGAGTGAAGCGGAAATCCCCATCGCTAAAACTTTTCGGGTATCGACCGGATCAATGATGCCGTCATCCCAAAGTCTGGCACTGGAAAAATAAGCGCTCGATTCATAATCATATTTTTCAAGAGTAGGGGCTTTGAAAGCTAAAGCTTCTTCTTCGTTCATGACTTTTTTGCCTTCCGCCTTCAATTGATCTTGCTTCACCGTAAATAAAACATTGGAAGCTTGCTCACCGCCCATCACACTGATGCGAGCATTCGGCCACATCCAAAGTTGACGAGGGCTGTAAGCGCGTCCACACATTCCGTAGTTGCCGGCACCGTAAGAACCACCAATGATCACGGTGAATTTAGGAACCCGCGCATTCGATACGGCCATCACCATCTTCGCACCGTCTTTTGCAATGCCGCCATTTTCGTATTGTTTGCCGACCATGAAGCCGGTGATGTTTTGTAAAAAGACGAGAGGAATTTTACGCTTGTCGCAAAGTTCGATGAAGTGCGCGGCTTTTTGCGCAGATTCCGAAAAGAGCACGCCGTTATTTGCAATGATACCTACGGGAAATCCCATGATGCGTGAGAAGCCACATACTAAAGTATTTCCATAGTTTTTCTTAAACTCATGAAATTTACTTCCGTCGACAATGCGCGCGATAATTTCTCTGACGTCGTAGGGTTTTTTTAAATCTTTTTGAATGATGCCGTAGATTTCTTCTGCAGCATAGAGCGGTTCTTCTGGTGGACTCACATCGAGGGCTTGGCGAGCCGGGAGATTCAAATGAGATAAAATGTCGCGAGCAATTTCTAAACCGTGCTCTTCATCCTCCGCAAAATGATCCGTGACTCCGGATTTTCGACAATGAACATCTGCACCGCCTAATTCTTCTGCCGTCACTTCTTCGCCGGTTGCGGCTTTTACTAAAGGAGGGCCGCCGAGAAAAATCGTGCCGTTGCCTTTGACAATGACGGTTTCGTCACTCATGGCCGGAACGTAAGCGCCGCCTGCGGTGCAGCTTCCGAGTACAATCGCAATCTGAGGAATGCCCGCAGCACTCATATTCGCTTGATTGAAAAAAATGCGGCCGAAATGTTCTTTATCCGGAAAAACTTCCGATTGAAGGGGAAGAAAGGCGCCGCCTGAATCGACTAAGTAAACGCAAGGCAGATGATTTTCTTTGGCGATTTCTTGGGCGCGTAAATGCTTTTTTACAGTTATCGGGTAGTAGGTTCCGCCTTTAACAGTTGCATCGTTCGCGACAAAAAGGGTTTCGCGGCCATGAACAAGTCCGATGCCAGTGACCATGCCTGCGCCGGGAGCTTCGTTGTTGTACATTCCATTGGCCGCTAAAGTGGAAAATTCAAGGAAAGGGGAATTGGGGTCTAAAATTTTTTCGATTCGTTCACGCGGAGGAAGCTTGTTGCGTTTGCGATGACGTTCGACAGCGACGGCTCCGCCCCCTTGCTTCACTTTTTCTACTTCTTTACGAAAAGCATCCGTAAGATTTTTAAGATGTTCGGCATTGGCTTTGAAGTCTTCGCTCGAACTTTGTATCTGCGTTTCGATGATTTCGGACATTCGATCCCCGTTTCAGCATGGCATTGAAATAAATGAATCTTTGAGGGGCTTTTATCGCAGAGGACGCCCTAGGGATCAATCAGAATTCTGAATAAAATCCAAGGCCCGTTTTTCCGACCAATATTCATTTTTCCAATTGAGGCTCACAAACCCCACATGGCCGCCTCTTTCAGGCATTTCCAGGTAGAGGTTGGGGTTATTTTTAGCTTTTTTGAGTGGAAAGCATTCGAGTGGTAGAAAAGGATCGTCTTTGGCATTGATTAACAAGGTGGGAACTTTGATATTTTCAAGATAACGATCGCAGCTGGATTGTTTCCAATAGTCTTCTGCATCTTTGAAACCGTGAAAAGGGACTACATAGTGCTCGTCGAAGTGTTTTAAACTATTCATTTTATCCAAGCCACTGGTGTTCATTTGCTTGGGAAGGAATTTAGTTTTATTTTGAATGTGTTTTCGCAGCAGCGTCATGAAATGCATTAAATAAATTTTATTAGAAAATCTGCTGATATGTTCGGAGCAGGCTTTCAAATTAACAGGTACCGAGAAAGTGACTGCTTTCACGATTTGTGGATGGATGGCTTTACCTTGCTCGCCTAAATATTTAAGAGTGATGTTTCCACCCAAGCTGAATCCCACTAAAACGATGGCCTTATATTTTTTGAGAGATAAAGCATGCTGTACCACTGCATCGAGATCATGGGTCGCTCCAGCATGAGTCATGCGCGGCGTTTTATTAGGAGTTCCGCTAAAGCCCCGAAAGTTCCAAGCCAGCGCATCGAAGCCTTTTTGATTGAGAGCGTGCACCATCCCCGTGATGTAAGGACGATGACTATCCGCTCCTAAACCATGGGATAAAATAGCCAGTTTTTTTGATCCAACCTTCGACCAATCCAAATCTAGAAAATCCCCGTCAGACGTTTTGATTCGCTTGCGTCGATAGCGAGGTTGACTCACCCAACGGAAAAGATTTGCATGAATGGTTTGAATGTGGCCATTTGAAAATAAGAGCGGGGCTGCGTATGTAGATTTAATGAGAGGCATTGCAGTTATTTTTTAATATCTTAAGGTCGATATGCAAACAAAAAAAATAAGGATTAACGGATTAAAGCATCAGTTTTACTTTTGGGGAAATCCTAAAAAACCTAAGCTTTTCCTTTTTCATGGCTGGTTGGATGGGGCGGCGAGCTTTGAGTTTATCTGTAAATACCTCTCAAAACACTTTTATTGTATTGCTCCTGATCTGCGGGGTTATGGCAAAAGTGAGCATGCCAAAAGTCCTTTAGGCTATTTTTTTTACGAATATCTGGCAGATTTAAACGAAATCTTCGATCATTTTTCTCCCAAAAAACCGGTGAAAGTATTGGGACATTCCTTCGGTGGTGCGATTTCATCCTTTTACGCGGGCGTTTTCCCCGAAAGAATCAGTCACTTTGTAAATGTGGAAGGTTTTGCATTTAAAGATAATCCACCCAATCGCGGTCCTGAAAAGGCGAAGGCTTGGATGGAAGGTTTAAAGAAACAGCGCTTCAATACTTTTAAGAATTTGCATCAATTTGCTGAGCGTTTGGTGAAAAATAATCCACGCTTAGATCTTGAGAAAGCCCTCTTTATTTCTAAATATTTGAGCAAAAAAACGAAGGGTGGAGTGACCGTGAGTGCGGATCCTCTACATAAGCTGACCGAGCCCTATGTTTTCACCAAAGAGCTCTTTTATCCTTTTTGGGAAGCCATCCAAGCCAAATGCCTTTTAATCTCGGCAGAGCTCACAGAAATGAATGCCTGGATGAAGTCTCCCGATCTTAAAAAAGAAATCCAAGAACGACTCGAACATTTTCCGAAAGACAGCCAGCAAGTAGAAATGAAAGCCTGCGGACATATGATTCATCATGAAAAGCCGGCTGAGCTCGCGAAACATACGATTGATTTTTTACTTTGACATTTTAAAGGGGCGAAAGTAAGTGCCTACTTACCATGACCGAGTCCGGGTGCCCCATGGGCGGACGAGGGAATGGTTGAAGACGGAGTCGAAAACCATGTCAAGCCCAGCCCGCCATACGTTTGAAGAAAGGGAAATCCTCGTCGTTGAAGCGGCCACTTTGTTATTTTCAAATCACGGTTTTGTCGGCACCACCACCAAAATGATAGCGGAAGCCGCTCAGGTGAACGAAGCCCTTATCTTCCGCCATTTCCCCAAAAAAGAAGATCTCTATACCGCTATCATCGAACTTAAGCTTAAAGAGTGGGTTGAAAACGTAATCCCAGCCCTGGAAAAAACTCTGAGTATGGATTTAGAACCGGCTCTTTTAGAAATCGCTCAAGTCATGGTTCGAGAGAATAAAAAAGATCCCACCTGCCTTAAAATGATGCTTTTTTCGGCTTTAGAAAACCATGCCTTAAGTCGGATGTTTTTTCAAAAGCGTTTACCTTTGATCGAATTTCTTGAAAAATTTTTTAAAAAACAAATGAAGGTGGGTAACACGCGTCTTTTGAAAAGCGACGAAGTCGCGAGAGCATTTTTATCGATGGTTCATCATTACATTTTAGTCTCTCAGCTCTTTGATTCAGGTCTTTATTTTAAAAAGAAAGAATCCAGCGTTTTGAAATCTTTTGTAGATATTTTTGTGAAGGGTGTCTCAGCATGAGAAAAATAATATTCTTACTCTTAATCTTAGTGCCGTTTCAGCTTCAATCTCAGGAAACAAAACCCAAGACCCATCCAGCACCCAAGGCAACTCAATCTTCATCTTCAAAAATTAGTTTGCGTGAATGTTATGAGTTGTCGGTGAAGTACATGGAAACGGTGCAGATTTCAGACCAAGAAATTCAGGTCGCCAAAGCGCGTTTTAGTGAAGTTTTAGGTGAAATCATTCCTCGTGTGAGGATTTTCGCGACTGAGTTTCTTCAAGACGATCATGCAAACACTCCGACCGGTACAACTACCGGACAAGTTGTAAACACTTTCACTCGATTTAGCCGTCCGGAAGTGGGTGTGAATGTAACTCAAAACCTTTTCCGAGGATTTCGGGAAATCACTGCGATGAGATTGGCGAAAACCGACGAGAGGATGCAAGGCTACAATAAAGAAGATGTGGAACGCCTCCTTTACGAAGATGTCGCAGTAGCATTTTATACCGTCATGCAGGCCGAACAAGATGTCGCTAGCAACCAAAAAGTCATTAAGGCCTATAAAGATCGTATCTTAGAATTGAATAAGAGAATTGAGTTGGGAAAATCTAGAGAAAGTGAAGTGCTGGCCCAAGAATCCGATTTAGGAATTTTGGAAGGTACCATTGAAAGAGATAAAGGCCGCGTCATTGTTGCCTATCAAATGCTTTCTTTTTTGACAGGATTGGATCCGCATCCGCGCATTCAATGGGACGACCCCAATAAATATGTCTTGAAACCTCTTCCCGAATATACCGCTTTGGCAGAGGGTAGAGCCGATGTGATGTCCTCTAAAATGGCTGTGGATATGGCCAAGGGAAAAGTGAAGTACGATAAAGGTGCCTTGTTGCCAGATGCAGGGGCCGATTTCAACGCCTACATGTATCGCGTCGGCTTCCAAGAAAACATTTTTTGGGATGCGAACTTTAGATTGAACGTTCCTGTTTTTAATTGGTCCACTTATGGACTCATCCGCGAGTCGAAGGCGAAAGCTCTGCAAAGCGAACTTCAACTTCAGCTTTTAAAACGCCAAGCCGTTCGCGATATTAAAAATGCTTATGAACGTTATTCCGCATCGATGATCGAGTATCAAAAATATTTTAGCGCCGCACAAAAATCCGACGCAAGTTATCGTCAGCAAATTCAAGACTACAACATGGGCCTCATTAATAATTTGGATGTCATCTATGC
>CAZKUY010000012.1:0-51869 GCA_964556135.1 uncultured Pseudomonadota bacterium | reverse complement strand
TTTTAATTATGGCGACTCTTTCAGATATCTCGATTAAAAATAGTGTTTTTGCTTGGATGCTCATGACTGCTCTGATTCTCTTCGGATGGATTTCCTTCCGCGGGATGGGCATCAGCGAAATGCCAGACGTCGATTTCCCGGTGGTCAACGTGCAGATCACCTACGAAGGAGCCGCTCCTGAAGTCATGGAGTCAGATATTGTCGACGTGGTCGAAGACTCTGTCATGAGTGTGCAAGGGATTCGTTCCATTAGTTCCGTTTCACGACAAGGTGACGCTACGATCACCATCGAATTCGATCTCGATCGCAGCATCGATGCGGCGCTTCAAGAAGTGCAAACCAAGATTTCTCAAGCTCAAAGAAGATTGCCCACCCAAATTGATCCTCCCATCGTCACCAAAACTAACCCTGAAGATCAACCCATTATGTGGGTCTCCCTTTCTACGGAAGGTTCCTTGCGTGAGCTCATGGAATTCGCCCGAGACAATATTAAAGATCGCCTGCAAACGGTGAACGGGGTGGGGGAAATTATTTTGGGCGGCTATATTGAGCCTCAATTAAGAGTATGGGTGGATCCTAAAAAACTAGATCAATATGACCTGACTGTAAAAGATGTGATCGACGCGATCGGCAAAGAACACGTCGAAATTCCAGCGGGTCGTATCGAAACTCCTCTCAAAGAAATTAATATCCGAACCATGGGTGAAGCGACTACACCCGAAGAGTTTGGAGAAATCATCATCGCCAAGCGTGGTGGCGCCTCAATCTATAAACCCTTTCGTATTAAAGATGTCGCCACGGTTGAAAAAGGTTTGGACGACATTCGACGCTTGAGTCGAACGAACGGTATTCCCTCGATCGGATTGGGCATCAAAAAACAACGTGGCTCCAACGCCGTGAAAGTGGCGGATGGGGTTTACAAGCAAATCGACGCCATCAATAAAAATTTGCCTAAGGGATATTTGCTTCAAGTCAATTTCGATTCTACCCGCTTCATTCGCGAGTCCGTGCATGAAATGGAAAAAGATTTGATCTTAGCGGCTATTTTGACCGCGGTGGTGTGTTTACTCTTCTTGGCATCTTGGGGGTCGACCTTCAACGTCTTGCTCGCGATTCCGACATCCATTATAGGATCTTTCATATTTCTCTATTTCTACGGCTTCACCCTGAACACCTTCACCTTATTGGGTTTGATGCTCGCGATCGGTATCGTAGTCGACGATGCGATCATGGTGCTTGAAAATATTGTTCGACATCAAGAAATGGGTAAAAGCCCGATGCGAGCCGCTCTGGACGGGGCTAAAGAAGTGACTCCTGCAGCCGTTGCGGCCACTGTTGCAATCATCGCCATTTTCATCCCCGTCGTTTTTATGAAGGGTGTCATTGGAAAGTTTTTTCTGCAGTTTGGCGTCACTATGGTTGTCGCTGTTTCGCTCTCGCTCTTGGAAGCGCTTACCCTCACACCGATGCGCGCTTCTCGCATGATGGGTGCGGGCCACGAAGGTCGATTTGAGAAAATTGTAAACAAGATTTTCGGAAAAATGAGTGCTGCTTACTCTGCGGTCTTGCGCGTTTGTCTCAATTTTCGTTGGATCGTAATTATCTTGGCGACGATTTTGTTTGTGGGTTCTTTGAGTGTGCTTCCTGGTTTACGCAAAGAATTCGTGCCGGCTCAAGATCAGAGTATGTTCCTGGTAAGATTCCAAACGCCTTTGGGATCTTCGATCAACTTCACTAGCGAAAAATTAAAAGAAGCCGAAAAAATATTGTCCGCTTATCCCGAAGTGATCCGCTATTATGTGGCTGTCGGTGGTTTTGGAGGTGGAGAAGTAAACGTTGGAATGATGTTCATTACCTTGAAACAACCTAAAGATCGACCCGTCGATGCGCAGAAGGGAAAATATCTTACTCAAGGCGATATCATGGCGAAGTACAGGAAAGATTTTTCGAAAATTCCGGATTTGGAAGGTTTCGTTCAAGATCTTTCTACCCGAGGATTTACGGCTCAGCGCGGTTTTCCGATTGAAATCAGTGTGAGAGGTCCTGATTGGCAAAAGCTCACCGATTATTCCCAAAAAATTGTGGAAGCTATGCGCGCCAATAAGATGTTTCAAGATGTCGATACGGATTACCAAACGGGCCAACCTGAAATTCAAGTCAAGCCCTTGCGTTTAGAAGCCTTTGACCGAAAAGTGTTGATCGAAGATATTGGTTTGGTGGTCAATGCGATGATTGGTGGGGTTAAATCCGGTAAATTTACGGAAGGGGATCACCGCAACGACATCCGAGTACGCGCGGTAGAAAACGATCGCCAAGTTGCCAAAGACATTACGCATTTAAAAGTGAGAAATCAAAATGGTGAAATGATTCCCATGGATCAAGTTGCAACTACCCTGGCTCGAGACACCTTGAAAAGTATCACAAGAAAAGATCGTGAGCGATCGATTGGTATTTTCGCAAATATTACACCCGGAGAATCTCAAGCAAATGTAATCAAAGAAGCAGAAAAAATTGCAAAATCTATCCTGCCTGAGGGCTATCGTATTGTTTGGAGCGGCTCTGCGGAAACCTTCAAAGAATCCTTTGAAAGCTTAATCTTCGTTCTCTATTTGGGACTCATCGTTGCTTACATGGTTTTGGCTTCTCAATATAATAGCTTCGTCAGTCCGCTCGTGGTTCTTCTGGCTTTGCCTTTCAGTCTTTCAGGAGCTTGGGTGGCCTTAAGATTGTTCGACAGTTCATTGAACATCTACAGCTTCATTGGTGTCATCTTGCTGATGGGTATCGCAAAAAAGAATTCCATTCTTCTAGTGGATTTTACGCAGCGAAGTCGCGAACAAGGCTTGAGCGTTCGTGAAGCCCTCGAAACTGCATGTCCTCAACGTTTGCGACCTATTTTGATGACGAGTATTGCGACGATGGCGGCAGCACTTCCTCCCGCGTTGGCTTTGGGCGCTGGCTCTGAAACACGCGTGCCCATGGCGATTGTTATCTTGGGTGGTGTGTTTGTTTCTACCTTCCTCACTTTATTCGTTGTGCCTTGCGCTTATAGTTTGATGAGTCGCTTGGAATTAAAGAAGCGGGTTTTAGACTAAGCTTTCAGAGGATCCTCTGGCCAAAGATGCCTGGGGTAGCGTCTGGAAAGTTGTGGACGCAATTGAGGATAAGTATTTTTCCAGAAGCTTTCTAGGTCTTGCGTGACTTGCACGGGTCTTTGATTCGGTGCGAGTAAGTGTAAGGTGAGTGCTAATTTTCCACCGAGTAGACGCGGAATATTTTTCACTCCCAAGAAATCTTGAAGTCGCGAGGCCACCCAAGGACTTTGGTCCAAACGGTAATGAATTTTGGCTTTGCGGCCTTTACTCAAAGTCACTTGAGTGGGAAGTAGAGAGTTGATTTTAGCTTGGTCCTCAGCACTCAAACTTTGAAAAATTCTCTGACTAAAAGGAAGTTCTTCTAATTGTTTTAATCGATAAACCCCTTCTAAAGCTTTCGTACTGAGGTTCTGAAGACCGATCTCCGGCTTTAAGAGGAAAAGTCGGGCTAAATTTTCTTCGAGAACATCGCTCTCTTCAATACCTTCCCACTTTCGTATGAAGTCATGCACGTCAACCTTGCCTTCCCAAAATCTTTCATCGATGCCGAGAGCTTCTTTCAAAAATAAATTGCAGGCTTCTAGTGAGTCGCTGGGTGTTGTTTCCTTTTCCTCTAAAATAATTTTTCCATAATAGAGGCCATCTTTTTCAATTACTGATTTTCTCGAAGGATTCCAGGCTAGTTGTTTCGCTTCGCGAATCCAGAGAGCTTCATCTAAAAGAATTTCTTCAGAAATAGGAAAGGCAAGACGCAGAAAGTTTTTTGCACTGCCTTTGAATGACAAGTTTTGCGCATCTAATATGATGAAATAATCGGAATCTTTTAAAAAGGCATGAGGTTTTGAATAGATCGAAGGCCCTTGGCACATCACCAATTCTGTTTCTTCTCGAGGATCATAAGAACGTTTCTTGCTGACTGAATCCGGAAAACCTTTGAGTAAAGAGTGACCAATAGCGCTGATCGGCGCAGTTATTTTTTTGGATTCTTCAATGTTTAAGCTACGTAATATTTGCTCATAACTCTTGAGCACTAGGGTGGGATGACGCTGAGCTTGAAAATAATCACGAGCATCGCTGACTTCTGCATTGGATTCACTTAAATAAGCACAGAGTAGCGCAAGAGCTTGTCTCACTTCAGGCTCGTCACTTTCGAGCAAGGCTCTGGAGAGTCGAGGATGTATAGAAAGTCTCGCCATTTCATTTCCCATCGGACTTAAAAAAGCGGGGAAGGACTTGGATTGAATGGCGCCTAAGTCAAAAAGCAAATCCATAGCATGTTTCAAATGCGCCGCAGGAGGCTCTTCAAACCATTTCCAATCTTTGAGATCTTTATGCAGGAAAAGCTCCAAGAAGCTTTGGGCAAGATCCGCTCTTTGGATTTCAGGTTTTTCATGGCTAGGTCGTGTTTTGAAATCATGCTCCCCGTAAAGCCGAAAGCAGAAACCCTTGTCTTCGCGCGCGGCGCGGCCTGCACGCTGAATCGCGGAGGCTTGTGAAATGGGGCGCGTGACGAGCTGGGGTAATCCATTCCAAGGTGAAAAAGAGGCTTCTCGGTGCAATCCTGAATCGATGACGATACGTACACCCGGAATCGTTAAAGAACTTTCTGCGATGTTAGTCGAAAGGATGATTTTTCTTTTCGCTGAACTTTCGAAAATCTTTTGTTGTTCTTCCCAAGGAAGATCCCCAAAAAGAGTTTGAACGATAAAACTATCTGATATTTTAAGAGAATGTATCTCTGTCTGACAGCGTCGAATTTCCGCTTGGCCGGGCAGAAAAATCAAAATATCTCCCCTTTGAAGCAGAGCTTTTTGTAATGCCTTGAGCACTCTTTGTTCTAAACGAAGATTCTCTTCGGGAAGATAAGTGATTTGGAGTTCGTGAGTGTTTTCTTGGATTTCAAGTAAGGCACTTTGGTTTAAAAAATTTTCTAGTTTATCGCCTTCTAGAGTAGCGGACATGATGACAAGTTTAAGATCAATGCGGGTTTGCTTTTGAAGGGCAGTGATATAATTCAGAATAAGATCCGCATGCAGATGCCGTTCATGAAACTCGTCTAAAATAATCAGAGAAACTTTTTTAAGAGCCTCTCGGTTTTGGATGAGTTTAAAAAACATCCCTTCCGTGATAAAAAGAATCTTTGTTTGCGCTGATGCTCGGCGCTCATAACGAAAATGATAGCCCACTTCTTCTCCGACCTTCCAATTTTGTTCTTGGGCAATTCTTTGCGCTGCAGATTTTGCTGCCAGCCGTCGAGGCACGATCACCCAAATTTGAGAATGAGAGGAGACGAGAGCTGGAGGAACGCGCGTTGTTTTCCCGCTTCCCGGTGGCGCCTTTAAAATCAAGCTCGAATTTTCTTTGAGCTTGGCCTTTATTTCTGGGATATAGGCATCGATAGGAAGTTTTATGAGCATAGGAATTTATGGCCGATTTACACCAGCATGTCATGCGATTATTAAAGAGCTACAAACGTTGGACAGGAAATGACTTGCTTGTTCCGGGCTCAGGCGCATCAGACTTAGCAAAAGCGCCTTTTGTCATTGTATCTCATGGAGTCGAAGCCGATCCCATTCTGAATTATGGAAATGAGAAGGCGCTTGAGCTTTGGGAAATGACTTGGGAACAATTTATTAAAACGCCCTCTCGTTTAACAGCGGAAGCGATGAATCGAGAAGAGAGGGCGCTCTTATTAGAAAGAGTCACTCGCTTTGGCTATATCGATGATTATTCAGGAGTCCGAATTTCTGCGACCGGAAAAAAATTTAGGATCGAACAGGCGACTGTTTGGAATATTTTAGATGAAGATGGAGACTATTGCGGACAAGCGGCCATGTTCAAACATTGGAAGGCTTTATAATAAAAAATAAAAGTGGGTGACTATGAAAAATATAAAAATTTTGGCCTTTTCAGGCTCTATCCGAAAAGATTCCTTCAATAAAAAATTAGTTCCGCATTTGGCGGATGGCGCCCGCTCTAAGGGTCTGGAAGTGACAGTTTTAGATTTAAAAGAATATCCACTACCGCTCTATGATGGAGATTTAGAAGCAGAGCAGGGCATCCCTGAAAATGCCATGAAATTGAAGGAACTGTTTAAATCCCATCAAGGATTTTTAATCGCTTGTCCCGAATATAATAGTTCCATCACACCTCTTTTGAAAAATACTCTGGATTGGATTTCGCGGCCTGTAGAAGGAGAAAAAACTTTGGAAGCCTTTCAGGGAAAGTTTGTCGGACTTGCGAGCGCTTCACCCGGTGCTTTGGGAGGTTTGCGTGGACTCGTGACGGTGAGGTCTATGCTAGGTAATATTGGATCTCACGTGATTCCTACTCAAATGGCTATTTCCAAAGCGCATGAAGCCTTTGATTCCAATGGAAAACTGAAAGACGAAAAAAGCCTTAAAGGAATCGAAAAGGTGGGCGTGGATTTGGCAGAACTGCTTTCTAAGGTGCATGCATCTTAAATGTGGAGTTTATATGGCATGGGTGAATGTGGCAAAAGAAGGGGATTTGCAAGAGGGCGAGGGCGTGATGTGCCCGGTTCGAGGTCATCCGATTGGTTTATGGAAAAGTGCTGGAAAATATTTCGCGATGGACGATCGCTGTCCGCATAAGGGCGCTTTACTCAGTGAAGGGGAATGCAAAGAAGGAAAAATAACCTGTCCTTGGCACGCTTGGCAATTTGACTTGAAGACGGGAGCGTATGTCGATAATCCAGATTGCCAACTCAAAATTTATCCTGTGAAAGTTCAGGACGGAAATATCTTTATCGACGTGGGAGAATGATTATGGAAAAAAAATTTCAAGGTAAAACGGCTTTCATCACGGGATCTTCCCGAGGAATCGGCCGATCGACTGCACTCAAGCTTGCTGCCGAAGGCGCGAATATTATTTTGCATTATCGCAAGAATGTCGAGGAAGCGGAATCCGTGGAAAAAGAACTCAGCCGAATGGGTGTAAAAGTTTGGAAATATGCCGCGGATCTATCGGATTTAGATCAAATCAAAGCTTTGCTTGAAAAGATCACTCAAGAACATTCTCGAATCGATATTTTTGTCGCGAATGCGGCGGCGACTGCTTTCAAGCCTTTGGTGGAAATAAAAGAACATCACATCCAGAAAACCATGAATATCACGGTAACCAATTTTATTTTAAGTGTGAATGCTTTTAAACCCTTGATGGCAGAGGGTTCTAAGGTGATCACGATTTCGGGGATTGATACTGAAAAATATTGTTTTAATCACGGTTTACTCGCTGCTGCTAAGGCAGCTCTGGAAACACTCACGAAATATTATGCCCAAGAATTAGCGAAGGATAAAATTTTCGTGCATGGTCTGAATCCTGGCATTGTCGATACGGATTCGATGAAAGTTTATTTTGGATCGGCTTATGAAGATTCCAAGAAACAAATGGAGAGAGCAATTCCGACGGGCTCGATGATGAGCTGTGATGAAGTGGCGGACATCGTCACTTTTCTTTGCTCACCCGCGGCGAATCAAATGACCGGCGAAACTATTTTAGCGGATGGCGGCTTGGGATTTAGAATGCCGATTTTTTCGAGATAATGATTAATTTGAAAAGAGGATTATTATGAATAAATTTTATCAGATCTCATTTGCTTTGATGCTGATGGGACTTTCTGCCTGTAGTCCTGAGTCGATTGCGAAAAAAATTAGGGAAGTATCTGCGGATAGAAATCCTGCTCCCGCTCCTGTCGTGGCAGTAGCGCCCACTTCAGTGTCTCCCGTCGCGTCACCTGAAAGTATTCCTGCAAATCAAGCTGCCCCAGTGGCTGTGCCTGAGCAAAGTCAGTCTGAAAAAGATCGCCTTTTGCAAGAGGAGGTGAACGGCTACATTCAATGTCTCAATCGTGGAGCTTCCCGTGTGAAGGATAGTCGAGAGCGATATCTCCTGTGGGTGAACGAAAAAACAGGTCCAACTTGTGCTGAACGCAATATTACTTATGGACTCTATACACTCTATGAAGACGGCGTGGAAACTTGCCAGAAAGCCGCTCAAAAGGGAACAGTCGGTTCAGCGATGCAAAAGAGCGCGGCGGATTTAGCCGCGGCCTATGCGGAATTAGTACCCCTCATTCAAAAAGCCAACGATTACTACAATCAACAAGATTATAAAGATGACGCCTGTGCGAAAGGCAAACTCCTGCATCCGCAATTAATGGCGGCCTTTGGACGGTATTCGCAAGCCCAATCAGCCTTAGAAGCTTCCATCGATTCCATTAAATTGGGTTTAGACCAAAAAGAACTCGCTCAAATTGAGCAAGTGAAGGGCAAGAAACTGGCCTGGCAAAGCAAGAATTTCATGATCCATGCTGAAACTTTGCTTCGCACCATGCCTAAAGAGTCGATTGCCTCGATGAGCAATGCAGCCTACTTGTCGGCTTATCAAGGGCTCGATCAAGCCTATACTTCACTTACTCAATACTTGGAGCAGAATCCCCAAGAAGGTAAGAATGTTTTTTGGTTCAGCTCTTTTGAAAGCAGTTCCAAAGATTTCTTCACCAAAGCTAAATTCGTGAAAAGGGATTTGGCTGAAGGTAAAAAACCTGAAATTCGAAGCTTAAACGACTTGATCCAATCTTATAATCGCCTGATTGGTGATTCGAATAATGTCCGTTTCCAGTAGCCTTGTCGCCTTGACAGGGGAGCATGGGGTAGGTATGCCATCCTCCTTCTATGACCGAGGCCTGGTGCCCCTTCTGCACCTTTCCATAATTAGATTTTTGAATGTAAGGTGCTGTCCCTCACATTTAGAGATTTAATAGAGAAAGGGACTGGGCGGCCGACGAAATGGTTGGAAACGTGAGTTGGAAACCATGCATCGGATATATCTAGACAATAACGCCACGACGCCCTTGGCGCCGGAGGTGAAGCAGGTGCTACGTCACTTCGATGAGACTTGTTTTGGAAACCCGTCGAGCATCCATTGGGCGGGCCAAGAAGCGCGTCAGATTTTGAATGAGTCGCGCGATGCTTTGTCGCGCTTATTGGGCTGCCAAGAGCAGGAAATTCTTTTTACCAGTGGCGGCACTGAAAGCATTAATACGGCTTTAAAGGGAATAGCCGCTTTAGCGCCTGCTGAAAAAAATGAAATCATCAGTTCTCCCACCGAGCATCATGCCACTTTAAGAAGTTTGGAATTTTTACAGACTCAGGGTTTTCAAATTCATTTTTTATCGGTGGACCGGCAAGGTAGAATCGATCTCGACGAGCTGCGAAATAAATTGAATGAGCGCACGCTGCTGGTTTCTTTGATGTGGGCGAATAATGAAACGGGCAATCTTTATCCGGTCGAAGAGATAGGTCGCCTTTGCCGTGAGAAAAAAGTTCTGTTTCACTGTGATGCAGTGCAGGTGGCAGGGAAACTAAAGATCGATTTGAAAAATATTCCCATCGATTTGCTTTCCCTTTCCGCGCATAAGTTTCATGGCCCCAAAGGGGTCGGTTTGCTATACCTTCGAAGCGGTTTAAAATTAGCGCCTTTACTTCAAGGAGGCTCCCAAGAACGAAGTTTAAGAGGGGGTACCCAAAATTTGGGGGCGATTTTAGGAATGACAAAAGCTTTGGAAGTATGTCAGAAAGAACTTGATATTAGTTCACTCAAGATATTGAATTATAAAAATAAATTAGAAGAAAATATTTTGAAAAATATTCGAGAAGTCGAGCTGAACGGGGAGGCTTCGAATCGGCTTTGGAATACCTCTAACTTTACAGTGAAAGGTGTGGACGGAGAAAGCTTGCTGTTTAATTTAGACCTGCAGGGCATTGCGGCCGCCGCAGGTGCAGCCTGTGAATCGGGTTCGATTGATCCATCCCATGTGTTGCTCGCGATGGGACGTAGTGCTCGCGAAGCCAAAGCTTCCCTTCGATTCAGTTTATCTAAATATACCCGTGAAGAAGAGATCGATCAGGTTTTGGAAATTTTACCGAAGATTGTCGAAAGAATTCGAAAGAGAAATTAATGAAGAAACGTGTTTTATGCGCCATGAGTGGAGGAGTGGATTCCTCCGTAACAGCCGTGCTCTTGAAAGAACAGGGTTACGACGTCATTGGCGTGTCTATGAAACTCGCGGAAGCGCCTGCGGATGCAGAAGCGAAGGTTTCGGGATGTTGTTCGGTGAAAGATTTCAATGATGCGAGATCGATTTGCGCTTCCTTAGGAATTCCCTTTTACTCCATGAATTTCAAAGAAGAATTCAAAGAAAAAGTGATGAACACTTTTGTGAAGGAATATTTAATGGGCCGCACACCCAACCCTTGTGTGCTCTGCAATCAAGAAATCAAATTTGACGCCTTTCTCGCAAAAGCCGAAGAGCTCGAAGCAGATTTTGTGGCGACCGGACATTACGCCCGTGTCGAACAAGATGATGCGGGCCGTTACCGTTTATTAAAGGGAAGAGATCCTAATAAAGATCAAAGCTATTTCCTCTTTTCATTAAGACAAAAAGATCTCTCCAAAATTTTATTTCCGGTCGGAGATTTAACGAAGCCTGAAGTGCGCGAGCTCGCCCGAAAATATAATCTGAAAACGAAAGACAAACCCGAAAGCCAAGAAATTTGCTTTGTGCCCAATGATGATCCAGGCGCTTTTATTGAAAGTTACGCGAAAGTGGGGGAGAGCGGCGATTTCATTGATATGACGGGAAAAGTCGTCGGACGCCATCGGGGCATTCATCATTACACCATCGGTCAGCGTCGTGGCATTCAAGTCGCGATGGGAAAACGCTTTTACGTGCAAAAAATCGATGCGGCTTTAAATCAAGTGACCTTAGCCGAAGACCAAGAACTTTTTCATGATCGTCTGTTTGCTTCTCAAGTGAGTTGGGTGGGTTATCAGCCTGAAGCACAAGAAGTGATTCAAGCCAAAATTCGCTATCGAAGTCAGGCCGAAAATTGTCGCGTGATTTGTTTAGAAGAAGGAAAGTTTGAAGTCGATTTCGAGGAACCTCAACGCGCTATTAGCCCCGGACAAGCGATTGTTTTTTATCAAGGCGACGAAGTGCTGGGTGGGGGATGGATCGATCAGGCATTATGACCGAGGCCGGGTGCCCTTTGGGCGGCCGACCAAATGGTTGGAAACGAGAGTTGGAAATCATGAAGAAAACGGTCGCCATCCATAGCATGGGCTGCAAAGCCAACCAATACGACTCGGCGGTTCTTGAGGGAATGCTTGCGGAAGCGGGTTGGAATCTAGTGGATGCTAGTGAGGCGGCGGATGCTTACATTATCAATACCTGCACCGTTACCAATGAAGCCGATAAAGAAGCGCGCTATCTCATCCGTAGGTCTCATCGAAAAAATCCTGAAGCTTCCATCGTTGTCACAGGTTGCTCCGCTCAAACCGACCCCGATGCCTTGGCGCAAGTGGAAGGTGTTTCTTATGTGGTGGGTAATTCGAAAAAAGCGAATATCCTAGATTATCTGGCACTTTCCAGGCCTTTGACTCCCCAAATATTTGTCGATGATATTTTTCAGGAGGAAGAACTTTTTACTTCCAACTTTACTTCATATTCAAAAAACACCCGCGCCTTTTTAAAAATCCAAGATGGCTGTAATCAAATGTGCAGCTACTGCGTGATTCCCTTTGCGAGAGGAAAAAATCGCAGCTTTAGTCTTGAGAAGGTGATTGAGGAATTAAGACGCTTATCCGAACAGGGTTTTCAAGAAGTGGTTTTGACCGGAATTCACATCGGCACTTACGGCTATGATTTAAATCCCGCGACGAGCTTATTAGAATTGTTGAAGCAAATTGAAATTCAAAAACCCATCCACCGTGTACGCGTTTCCTCCATCGATCCAGAAGAAGTCAGTGACGAGATGGTCGAATTCTTAAGTTCATCGCGCGTGATTTGCGAACATTTGCATATCCCCCTGCAAAGCGGAGATGACACGATTCTCAAGCTGATGCGCCGCCGTTACACAGGAGAAGAATTTAAAGACTTAACTTGGAAGCTCAAAGAAAAGATCCCGCATATTTGCTTGGGGACGGATGTGATGGTGGGTTTTCCCTACGAAGATGAAGAACGCTTTGAATCCAGCTTTAAAACTATCCGAGAATCCGCGCTAGATTATCTGCATGTTTTTCCCTATGCCGCGAAAAAGAAAACGCGCGCCGAAAAATTTTTGAATCAAGTGGGACTCCGCGAAAAACGTTTAAGAGTGGAAAAGTTGACAGAATACTCGAAAGAACTTCGTCATCGATTTCAGCAAAAGTCTGTTGGCAGCCAACAAGAACTCGTCATTGAAGATTTTCATGCGAATTTAGGGGGAATGTATCGAGGAATCAGCCGCAATTACCTCCCCGTCGAGCTGCTATCGGACACAAACTTGAAAGGAAAGCTTGTATTGAGTGAAATCACTCGCTACGATCAAGGTCATGTTTTTGGCAAAATTATCGAGAGATGAAAAAAAACGACTCAAGACTTTAGAGAAAAACCTTGGTGTAGGATTTTGGAACCGGGATTTACTCAAGTCTGCACTCACGCATAAATCCTACGCCAACGAGCGTAAAATTCCCTCTTTTAAACACAATGAACGCCTCGAGTTTTTAGGCGATGCGGTGTTGGAACTGGTGGTGTCGCATACTTTGATGGAGATTCATCCTCATCATCCCGAAGGCGAGCTTTCTAAATTGAGAGCGGCGATGGTCAATGAAAAGACTTTGGCCTGGATGGCGAAATCTTTAGGCATCGGCGAACTACTCTATTTAGGCAAAGGCGAAGAAATCGGCCAAGGTCGTGAAAAACCTTCTTTGCTGGCGGATGCCTATGAAGCCGTTTTGGGAGCCATCTATTTAGATCGAGGTTTCCGAAAAACTTATCGAGTCGTTCAAAAACATGTGAAACTTTTATTGGAACAAGTGAATGACGAAGGTTTTTATAAAGATTACAAAACTCATCTACAAGAAACTGCACAGACACTTTTTAAAATGGTGCCGAAATATCGCATGACCGACGAATCGGGTCCGGATCATAATAAAACTTTTCAGGTAAATATTTTAATCAACGGCGAAGTGTATGGCACGGGCAGCGGCAAGAGCAAAAAAGAAGCCGAACAAAACGCGGCGCGGGAAGCTTTAGAAAAATTAGAGAAAAAGGCAGGATAGGTTCCAATCATATGGTATTCAAATCAGGTTACATCGCAATATTAGGCAAACCCAACGTCGGTAAATCCACTTTACTCAACGCAATCTTAGGCGAAAAACTTTCGATTGTTTCTTCGAAACCTCAGACCACTCGTCAAAAGTTTTTGGGAATTTATAATACTCCAGAAGGACAACTCCTTTTCTTGGATACTCCCGGTCTTCATAAGCCACATAAGGCTCTCAATGCGCTCATGGTGGAAGAGGCCGAGAGTTCTGTCGAAGGCGCCGATATTATTTATTACGTCACAGAAGCCAAAAAGCCCGATGCGGCCGATTTAGAAATCTTTAAACTTTTTGAAAAAAGAGATGTGCCCTGTTTTCTGATCTTCAATAAAGTCGACAAAGTGGTGAAGGACGAACTTCTGCCTTTGGTAGGAGAATGGCAGGCGGCTTTTGCTTGGAAAGAATTCTTTTTCATTTCTGCGATACGTGACGATGGTGTGAATGGATTGTTAACTAAAACTTTAGAATACATGCCCGAAGGTCCCACTTACTATCCGACCGATGAGCTCACCAATCGCGACATGCGTTACATGGTTTCAGAAATCATCCGTGAAAAACTCTTTGAGTTGACTCATGAAGAGATCCCTTATTCGATCGCTGTCGTGATCGACGAATACAAAGAAGAAGAAAAGCTCGATCGCATCAGCGCGACCATTTATGTGGAAAAGGACTCGCAGAAGCCCATCGTCATCGGCAAGGGCGGATCGATGCTTAAAAAAGTCGGCGAACAAGCCCGTAAAGAAATCGAAAATTTGGCCGCTAAAAAAGTCTTCTTGACCCTCTTCGTGAAGGTTGTGAAAGATTGGACCAAAAGCGATTTCCATTTAGGTGAGTTGGGCTACAAGTCCTAGCCTATAGATCGCTTCTTTCGCTAAAATCAACCTTGAGTTTCCCTTTTATTCTTCCTAGAAAGAAGTATGTCCCAAAATCCAGCCACCATAACTCCGATGATTCGGCAGTATCTCGACATTAAGAAGAATCATCAGGATGCGATTTTGTTTTTCCGCATGGGTGATTTTTATGAAATGTTTTTTGAGGATGCGACCGTGGCTTCGAATTTATTAGAAATCGCATTGACCAGCCGAAATAAAGGGGACGAAAATTCCATTCCTCTCTGCGGTTTTCCCTATCATTCCGCGACTTCTTACATTGCTCGACTGGTGCAAGCGGGGCATAAAGTGGCAATTTGTGAGCAAGTGGAAGATCCTGCGGCAGCCAAAGGAATTGTGAGGCGTGAAGTGGTGCGAGTGATCACGCCAGGCTTAGTGTTAGAATCCGAATCGCTGAATGCCAAAGCGAATAACTATCTCGTCTCACTTTGCCTGCATCAAGATAATGTTGCGGTCGCCTATGTAGATATTTCCACGGGCGATATGGGTGTGTCCGTTTTTCATGATGAATCCTCCTTAATTTCCGAGCTCGATCGGCGCGATCCTCGTGAATTCTTAATTTCTGCGAAAGATCAAAATCATCCTTTGCTTGCAAAAATTCGCCGACATTTTCCGACGGCCTTGCATCAAGCTTATGAATCTGAAGAAAAAACTTCTGAGATTCTTGCCGCTTTTTCTTCGGTGTTTCGACAAGCTTGGGAGAAACTTTCTCTCGCTCAACTGGCTCCTTTGGCGGAGCGTGCCGCTTTACGATTGTTGGATTATGTCCGTGCGACTTTGAAATCCGAAGTAGGGCACTTGGGAGAAATTCGCTGGAGCGCGGAATCCAGCTTTTTGGTTTTGGATGCGGCGACAGTGCGAAATTTAGAATTAGTGCGCAATCTTCAAGACGGAAGAGTCTGGGGCACATTACTCGATGTCATCGATAAAACTAAAACCTCGATGGGCGCACGCAAGTTGAAACTTTGGGTTTTATATCCTTTAGCCCATGAAGGTGAAATCCGAGGTCGACAACAAGGGATTGCGCAAATTCTCGAAGAGTTTCAAATTCGCAGCCAATTGATGACGGCACTCAGTGGCATTTCAGATTTAGAACGCTTGAATAGCCGTGTCTCCATTGGAGTAGCCAATGCCCGCGAATTATTTTTATTGGGATCTTCTCTCCAACTCTTACCTGAATTAAGAAAAAATTTAGAAAAATTAAGTTCACCTTTTTTTCGCATGCTTTTGGAGTCTTGGAAGGATCTTTCCGAAGTAGCTTCGCGCATTTTGCAAACTTTAAAAGAAGAATTACCCTTAAGCATTCGCGAAGGTGGATTGATCCGCAATGGAGTGATCGGTGAATTGGATGAATTGCGCAGCATTCTGCTCGACGGAAAATCTCTGCTCGCGCGTATGGAAGAACAAGAAAAGACGCGGACGGGGATTGGTGCTCTCAAGGTGAGGTATAACCGTGTTTTTGGTTATTACATTGAAGTGCCTCAGTCGAAAAGCGACAAAGTTCCTTCCGATTACATTCGTAAGCAAACTTTGGTGAATGCAGAGCGCTTCATCACCCCAGAATTAAAAACTTACGAAGAAAAAGTTCTAGGAGCCGAAGAACGAATTCGCCAATTGGAATTCGAACTTTTCACGAAACTAAGAGAAGAAGTTGCGAGATATTCTTCTTTGATATTGCAGATGGCCCGCAAAGTAGCGGAATTAGATGCCTTGCTGTCTTTGGCTACGGTCGCTCAAGAAAATAATTACGTTTGTCCTGAATTCGTGGGCGGGAATCAATTGCAAGTCGAGGAAGGGCGGCATCCTGTTTTAGAAAAACTTTTTCCCTCTTCGCGCTTTGTACCTAACGATGCCAATTTATCCGAAGATGAATGCAGGATTGTGATTTTAACCGGACCCAATATGGGTGGTAAGTCGACCTATTTGCGCCAAGTGGCTTTGCTCGCCTTGATGGCCCACATGGGTTCCTATGTTCCCGCGAAATCTGCAAAGATTTCTCCTTTGGATCGTATTTTTACTCGAATTGGCGCTTCCGATAATCTATCGAAAAACCAATCCACTTTTTGGGTGGAGATGGAAGAAACAGCTAATATTCTGAAATGTGCGACGCATCGAAGTCTGGTTGTCTTGGATGAAATCGGCCGCGGCACTTCGACCTATGATGGTCTTTCTATCGCTTGGGCCATTGCGGAACATCTGCATGATGTGACCCAAGCGAAAACTATTTTTGCCACGCACTATCATGAGCTGATTGAGCTTGCCCAAAAGAAGCCGGCTTTGAAGAATTTCTCGGTGGCGGTGAAGGAGTGGCAGGGAGAGGTTCTTTTCCTTTATAAGATTGTGACAGGGGGTATCAGTCAAAGTTACGGAATTCAAGTGGCGTCTTTAGCTGGAATTCATCCCCGAGTGATTGATCGAGCGCGTGAAATTCTCTCTCAACTTCAAGACAAACCCTTTCAAAACCCTGCAATCGCTGCCAAGAGCTCTCAGCAAATGCCTCTTTTTGCAGATCCTCGCGAGGAGCAGCTTGAATTCATCCGCGATTTAGACTTAAATGGTATGACTCCCTTATCGGCAATGCAGGTACTCTATGATCTTCAAAAGAAACTCAGCGACTCCCAAAAATAAACTACTCATTCTTGAAGAACCTTCCGAGGTTTTAGCACCCTATAGAATCACTTTCACTATAGGGGAACATCCCATTGAATCTGCTAGACAATATGTGAATGCTTGCCGCGAGCAGTTAAGCAAACTTCACGCGGAACATTTTCCCAGTGACGATATTTTATCGCTTTATAGTTTGAACATCGATGACCTCATTTTAACGCTCTTTCAAAGAGCGGATTGGTTGTTTCAAGAATCCCATCCCAATAAATCGACACGTTGTGCCTTGTTTGCCTTAGGAGGTTATGGTCGACGCGAAATGAACATCCGTTCGGATGTGGATCTTTTGTTTGTCTATAAAGACAAGCCCGAAGACTATGTGACTGCCTTAACGGATGCTATTTTGTATGTGCTTTGGGACGTGGGTTTGGAGGTAGGTTCGGCCGCGCGTAGCATGAAAGACTGCAAAGTGATGATGAAAGAAGACGTGGCGACCCAAACCAGTTATCTCGATGCGCGCTTTCTGGCAGGCGACAAGCAAATCGCTGAAGAATTTCTCAAGCTCGTGTGGTCCGAGTATTCTAGCAAAAATGGCACGCAAGAATTTTTAGCAAAGAAAAATAAAGAAAACGAAGAAAGGTTAAAACGCTTTGGTGGATCCGTTTATATTTTGGAGCCGAACTTGAAAGAAAGCGAAGGCGGCCTTCGAGATTTCCAGACTTTATTGTGGTTTGGAAAAGCGATTTTAAAAGTGGATACACTCGAAGATTTGGTCGAGAAAAAAGTTCTCACTCCCGGAGCTTTGAAAGAGCTGCTCGACGCTCGGAATTTTCTCTGGGAAGTGCGCAATGCCTTGCATTTTCGCGTAGCAAAGAAAAACGATCAGCTCACTTTCCAATTTCAAGAAGAGATCGCGAAAGAACTCGGCTTCAAAGATGAAAATGGAGTTTTGGCGGTCGAGAAATTCATGCAGACTTACTATCAGCATGCTGCCAACATTAAACGTATCAGTCATTTTGCGATCAGCGCCATGATTGAGGCTCCCGAAAAACGTTTGAAGCTGGTTTCAGAAAAAATCACCGAACATTTAGATGAGGCTTTTGCCGTCGCTGAAAATCAAATCTTCATCAAAGAAATGGATTTATTTGAAAAAGATCCTTTAAATCTCATGCGGGTATTTGATTGGGCGCAGCGCAAGAATTTAGACATTGAAGAAGGAACTCGCCGCGGAGTGACAAAGCATCTCTATTTGGTGACGGATGAATTTATTCAATGCGAAGATGTGAATGCCATCCTCAAAAAAATGTTCGCAGAGTTGAAGGGCCTGGGTCGAATTCTTCATCTGATGCACGACTTGCGTTTTCTCGATCGACTGATCCCGGAATTCGGCGAAGTGCTTTACCGGGTGCAACATGACGCCTATCATATTTATACCGTCGATACTCATTCGATTGTTGCGGTGGAAGAACTCAGTAAGTTGAAAGAGGGAAAATACGATGCGGACTTTGCACTTTATAAGCAGGTCTTAAGTGAAACGAAGCGACATGATTTACTTTCATGGGGTGTTTTTTTTCATGACGTAGGCAAGGGGAGGGGAAAGAATCATTCGATCGTCGGTGCAGAAATGTCTCTTCGCGCAAGTCAGCGCATGGCTTATTCCGACAAAGACGCTGAAACCATCGAGTTTTTGGTCAAAAGTCATCTTTTAATGCCGCATTTAGCGCAGCGTCGCGATCTAGACGATGCGAATCTCATCATCCAATTCGCAAAATCCATGCAACATATGGATAACTTGAACATGCTTTTTATTTTAACTTGGGCAGATATCCGCGCGGTAGGTCCGGATGTTTGGACGCCTTGGAAAGGGACCTTACTTTCTGAACTTTATAATCGCACTCGAAGAGTTTTAGAGTCAGGAAGCTTTACTCAAGAACGTGTGAATCAAATCGCAAACGAAGTGAAAAAATCGGCTGTTGCTTTGGTGGGCGAGAAATTACCTGCTCAAGAGGTCGATGAATATTTAGAAAATATGCCGGTGAAATATTTTCTGGGAAATTCGCCGCAAGAAATTGCGGAACATTTGGAATTGGCCAAGGAAGCGAAAAAAGAACAACAGCTCGTCTGTCGTTTTCAATGTCTGAAAAAAGATAATGTGAATGAAATGCTACTCTTCACCGTTTCCACGACCGGCTTACTTGCAAAAGTCGCAGGCATCCTTTCGGCAAATGACTTAAATATTTTAGATGCCAAGCAAAGCGTTTCAAAACAAGGCTGGGCCTTGCTTTCGGTTCGCTTCACGGATTCTCAAGGACAAATGCTCCAGGAAGATCGACGCTGGGAGCCTTTGAGGCGAGATTTAAAGGATGTTTTGGAAAGCAAAGAAAGAGTGGCGAGCCTCATTGATGTTCGCAAAAAACCTTTCTGGATGAAGAAAAAAATGGCTCGTACCATTCCTTCCAGTGTGGAAGTGGATAACGATGTGTCGGCTTATTATACAGTCATCGATATTTATACAAATGACCGGATGGGTCTTTTGTATGAACTTTTGACCGCACTTTCGAATTTAGGTTTATATGTGGACGTTTCCAAAATTTCTACCAAAGTCGATCAAGTGGCGGATGTTTTTTATGTGAAGGATATTTTTGGTCAAAAAATCACTCAAGCCGAAAAGTTGCGTCGCATTCAATCGGAGCTTTTAAAAGTCGTGGAAGGAGAAGTTTCTTGAGCACTTTAGAAATTTCATTTTACGTGCTGCTAGCTTTGGTGACCCTAGCCCTCATCCTTTATTTTAGAATTCGAGAAAATCGTTATTTAAAAAAGAAAACAAAAGAAGCCTTGTCGCCTCGACTCCGAAAAGAAATTGAATTCGAGGAAAGTGAGATTCTGCGTAAAAAAGAGAAGTTTGAAGCGACCTTGAAAGCGTTTACAGGTGAGTCCAAAGAATAACTTTTTGTTATTCCTGCCTTTTTTTCATTGAAACCCTTTAATGGCCTATGTTACGGATTTTTAACTCGGGATTTCGAGCTCGAGAATCACAATTCGTTTTTTATCAGCCGCGTCATTTTTGAATGAGGGAGTATGTCCCCTAAAATTAAGATTTGCAAAGAAAACAACTGCATGAGCGAGCAAACCACCGATGGTTTTTGCCGTTTGCATTATTTGAAAAATTGGAAGCGAATCAAAACCGATAAAAAGAAAAAAGCCATCAAAACGCTGAATAATTACGTCGAAAATATCATTCGAACCAATCCTGAAAACTACAAATCCGGGGGCGCGAAAAACAGCCTTTTCGGTGATCCCGCCGCTGAAAAACATACCTATTTTCAGAGAGATGACATCGATTCCGTGATGGAAGATCTGGGTTATAAAGAAGACTTAGATCGATTGATCGATGGCATCAAGGTTGATAAGGATTTTTAGGGGCTTGCCTCTAAGCCGCTTTTCTGTTTTGAAGTCCCCATGACCCTGAAAAAAGTTTATATCGAGACACACGGTTGCCAGATGAATGTGGACGATTCACTGCGCATGGCTAAACAAGTGGCGCCTTTGGGTTATCAATACACGCCGCGTCCTGAAGATGCGGATCTGATTTTAATTAATACATGCAGCGTTCGTGAAAAAGCCTCTCACAAAGCCCATTCTTCCGTTGGGAAATTTTATCCTCTCAAAGCTTTGAAACCTTCATTGATTTTGGGCCTGACCGGTTGCCAAGCTCAAGTCGAAGGCGAAAAGATTTTGAAACGCTTCGATCATCTGGATTTTGCTTTAGGGCCGGATCAAGTGGGAAGTTTAGTCGAAGTCGTTCGTAAAATCGAAAAGGGCGAAGCGCGTTCGGTGAATCAAACCAAAAGAATTAAGCCTGCCGATTTTCAATTTGTGGAACTGGCCTTGGATGCCGAAGAACATCCCCATTCTGCTTTCGTGACCATCATGAAAGGCTGCGATAATTTTTGTTCATTTTGCATCGTTCCCTATGTTCGTGGTCGCGAAGTATCACGCCCTAGCGGTGATATTTTACGCGAAATCCAAGGACTCACTCAGCATGGTGTGAAAGAAGTGACTTTGCTGGGGCAAAACGTGAATTCTTACGGCACTAAAAAGGGCGAACAATTGAGCTTTGCAAAATTAATTCGTCTGCTGGCCGACAATACTTCTCTAGAAAGAATTCGATTCACGACTTCTCATCCCAAAGATGTGGGACAAGACTTAATGGATGCCTTCCGTGAAGTTGACATCCTCGCTAAACATATCCACCTGCCCGTGCAAGCGGGATCCAATGCAGTGTTGCAAAAAATGTATCGTACCTACACGCGTGAAGAATACCTTCGCATTGTGGAGGGCTTGAAAGTGGCATGTCCCGATATCTCGATCACGACAGATCTCATCGTGGGTTTTCCCGGAGAAAGTGATGCCGACTTTGATGAGACTTTGAGTTTGATGGATGAAGTCGGCTTTGATGCAGCCTTTTCATTTTGTTACTCGCCTCGACCTCACACAACAGCGGCACGCTATTTTGAAGACAATGTGTTGTTAAAAGAGAAGGAAGCACGGCTTCAGGTGCTTTTAGAAAAACAAAAGAAAATCACATTTGCAAAGAACGAAGGATGTGTGGGAAAATCTTATGATGTTCTGGTGGAAGGATCTTCGAAACGAGGAGATACCGTTCAAGGAAGAACAACCCATAATCGCATCGTGCATTTAAACTCGACAGACGAAGCCTTGGTGGGCACAATGTTAAAGGCAAAAATTATTCGAGCGACACCCATGGCGCTCATGGGCGAAAAAAAATTATGACAAATCCAAGCCAGATGATTCAAATGAAGGTGACAGGACTTACCATCGATCCCTTCACCAACATGCCTATTATTATTTTGAAAGATTTAGAGGAAAAGATGGCTTTGCCGATTTGGATTGGCTTGATCGAAGCTTCCTCGATTGCCACAGAACTCGAAAAAATCCAACTCGCTCGTCCGATGACTCATGATTTAGTGAAAAACATTTTGAATGAATTGGATGTGAAGGTAGAAAAAGTAGAGATTAATGATCTTTCCGACAACACTTTTTATTCAACGGTTTACCTAGCTACGGCCACAAAAAAATTAAATATGGATTCTCGACCTTCGGATGCCATAGCCATTGCGCTGCGCACGAATGCACCCATTTATGTCGATAGTAGGGTGATGGAAAAATCCCGCCGCATCGATCTTTCTAAAACGGGAGACGAAGATAATACCAAAAAACAAAAGTGGGCCGAAATTCTGGAAAATCTATCACCCGAAGATTTTGGCAAATATAAGATGTGATCTTTCTATGAAAACATTTCTTCGCTTTTGGCTTCCCCCTCTGGCTTATTGCCTGGTGATTTTTTTGCTTTCTTCTCAATCCACTGCAGTGGTCACCCACGATAAAATTGCCCATACTTGTGCCTATGCAATCATGGCTTTTCTGTTTGCAAGAGCCTGCAGCGCACATACTTCTGTATTTTGGAAAATTTGGCTTTTTGCCTTTTTGATTTCCACTTTTTATGGAGTGAGTGATGAGTTCCATCAAAGCTTTGTGCCTGGCCGTAATTCAAGCATCGATGATGTGATGGCCGATGCTTTGGGAGCTTTTATCGGAGGTTTTGTCTATGTCAGCCTTACACGAATACCAAAATTACGTTCCTCAAATCGCTAAAGATGTTTTCATCGCGGCCGGTGCTCATGTGATCGGCAATGTGGTGATTGGGGCTGAATCGAGTATTTGGTTCAACACGGTGGTCCGCGGCGATGTAAATTGGATCAAGATTGGCGAGCGAAGCAATATCCAAGATTTATCCATGATTCACGTCGACTCGGCGGGTTGGCCAACGAACATCGGCGATGACGTTACGGTAGGGCATCGAGTGATTCTTCATGGTTGTGAAATTGGAAATCGTGTTTTGGTGGGAATGGGTGCCATTGTCATGAACAATGTGAAAATTGGAGAAGATTCCATTATCGGTGCGGGAGCATTGCTCACTGAAGGGACCATCATTCCTCCCAAAACTTTAGCGCTAGGCAGTCCTTGCAAAGTGAAACGAGAGCTCAGTGATAATGAAATTCAAATGATTAAGCTCTCCGCCCTGCATTATGCAGAACTTGCACAAACATATTTAAAAGCGTCTCAAAAATAAGAGGGAAACGCCACGATTGACGCTTCCCTCCTGTTCACGAGAGGATTTCAATAGTTTACGATCAAACGATTTCCTCCATTGCCAATGCTGAAGTTTGGGATACTGATGAGCCCGTGTGCATCGGCTGTCGCATTACCTGAGGCAACAAGCTGACCATTCGAGTTAAAGTTTTGCCAGGTATAATTATGTCCGGCCACTGCTTGAAAATTTTGTAAGCGCCGTAGGGTGAGCGTACTGCTCACGGAGCCAGAGGAAGTATAGAGCAGGGCTTCATAGCGATTGGATAAGTCTACGATTTGATTCACATCCCACATGACGTTGAGATTGTAATCACTCAAGCCGGAATTCGCCGCCAAATCGCTGCCACTGGTATTTGAAAAAGCAATGTAGCTTTGCAGCGGGAAGTTTTTGTCGACACTTGTCGTGAGTGGAATGGCGTCTTCATAAACATTCCAAGGATTGGCGAGCATGCGGAAATCGAGATTGGCCGAAGGCTGGAAGTTTTGCCAACCGTGATAGGCCGCGTTCACTTGCCCGATATAGCCTCTTTTGCCACTATCGAGGCATTGGTAAAAGGGATAGCCTTGGCTCGCTGCTTGAATCGTGCCATCGTTGGTGCCGTGTGTGGCAATGATAAAGGCTGTTTCCTTATCGGAATATTCAGGATCACATGCGAGAGTTTTATGGTCCATGTAATCCCACACTCCCATGCCGTTGAGGCTTTCAATGTTTTGGCTCGTGTTGCTGCCATCCACCCAAGTGAGTCCTAGGTTAAGCACGGGATTATTTCGCCCCACACTTCCCCAGCGTCCTTCATTCTCATTTCTCCATACCGGATCTGAGGCATAATCCGTCATGCCTTCCGAGGCATAAACGATGGAGAAAATTTGCGGATAGTGCATGGCCCAAGAGAGAGAACCAGAAGCGCCCATGGAATGTCCCCATGCATAGATGCGCTTAGGATCTGCATGGTTCGAGTAATAGGGGTCTTGGATAGTATCTTTTAATGCTCTCAGCATTCGCAATTCGGAGAAATTACAAATGGGCCCATCATCGACAGTGGTTCGGGTGGCCTCGTTGAAATTGTTGTAGCAGCTATAACCCCAATACCAATCTTGTTCGGCATAGCTAGAATAGTAGGGCGCATCGATGCTGATCCAAATGCCACCGCCGTAGGGTTCCACATTGGTGTAGCGCGTGTTTTTGCCATCGATGTGAACAGTGATGGGCACTAGATTATTTCCTGTGGGAACATAACTAGATTCCACGCTTACAGAATAATTGTAAGCATAGCCATGAACACTCGGATTCCAGTTATGGTAGTCCATGAATTGAGTATAGATACGACTCGTGTGGCCGTTGTCTGAGGCAGTAGCTACGAGAATGGGCTTCGGATCGTTTACAGCTTCCACGACAGCGCTGCTCAAGGAGTTCGACGCGCTAAAACCACTTTTGTTGATTTGATTTCCAGATACGGTCGCCACTGCATAGTAGAAGTTCCCACTCTCCGCAGGCGTATTCACAAACAAAGCTGTGTTGCTAGAAAGCGGAGTGCCGCCGTCTTGGATGACAAAGCGCTGTTGCACGCTGTTGGGTCGGCCTGCTTCTGTTCTGTAGTAGCTAGAGTTTTCCTTTACGACAGCAATGGGATTTGCGCTCGCAATATTCGTGGCATTAATCGGAGAGTTCGAACGATACAGCACATAACTTTCTCCGCTGATCGAGCTGTTCTCCGTCCAAGTGAGAAAGGTTTGACCCGAGCGATGCAAGGCTGTGAGCGTAGTGGCTTGGCCTAAGGTATTATTATTCGCATAGCTTGCGACTTGATTTTGAATGTTTTGCATCCGCGTGTTGCGTAAGTTGCCGCTGCTTTGGCCGGGGCCACTGCCCGTAGGCGTTGCGTCACAAACATCTCCGATGCCGTCATTGTCGCTATCTGCTTGATTCACATTCACAGTACCTGGGCAATTATCATTCGCATCCGCAATCCCATCTCCATCCGTGTCTTCCGGAGCGGGCGGAGGAGGGGGAGAAGGAGGAGGTTCAGCAGGGGGAGGTGGAGGCGGTGGGGGCGGAGTGCCACCACCGCTTCCAGAAGTTCCGTAAGTGATAGTGAGTTTGGGCCGATTGGCGGCCGTGCTGCTTTCAGACGAGCTGAAGATCATGTCGTTGGCATAGCTCACGCTATTGCTGCACATCACCCCATAGTTCGCCGCGCTGCCATTCACCCATTGCTGAAGCGCGGATTTCAGATCGCAGGAAGTGAATTGACCCACCGCCACGCTGGAGGAGC
The DNA here is from genome assembly GCA_964556135.1 of uncultured Pseudomonadota bacterium. Classification (GTDB taxonomy): domain Bacteria; phylum UBA10199; class UBA10199; order JADFYH01; family JADFYH01; genus CAYPXN01. The sequence goes on along the minus strand of CAZKUY010000012.1, from coordinate 26,666 downwards.
AGATTTTTTCGGCAATACTGCCACCCGCTTGCGTCCAATTGCCTTTTCCAGGACCACGACTGCTCCAGCTCACACCATCGGCAGGCGTGTCCCATTCATTTACTTTTGTTCCTTCGGCCCAATCTTGGGTGAGACGATAGCAATCGATGTTGGGGTTACTGGGGTAATCGTTGGATTGCATGAAGAAAGCCAGATTTGCCGCACTCACTGTGGAACCCGCTGGAATTTGGCTCAAGTCGAAACGAATGAGAATGCGACGATCATCGACGCTAAAGGTTCTTAACACCGTTGCGCCGCCAAAGTTTGCGACATTTTCAGGCGGGTAAGCTCTGGCCCCGATGAAAGTGTCTTGAGTGCCGCTATAACCATTGGCACCTTCTTGAAGGCTTATTGTTGTGGAAGTAACGGGGTTTGGCGTGGCGTCACAAGCATCTCCCACGCCGTCGTGATCGGCATCGGCCTGATTGACATTGTAAAACAGCGGACAATTATCCAAGTTGTCCGCAATGTTGTCTCCATCATCGTCGCTATCCGCGTTATTGCCTGAGCCATCCGCATCGCTGTCGAGGCTTTCAGTGAGGTCTAAGGGAAAGGCATCGGCAACATCGAGCACTCCATCGTTGTCATCATCAACATCACAGGCATTACCTTCGCTGTCTTGATCGGTGTTCATCTGGCTGGTGTTGGAAACGCTTGCACAATTGTCGAGTGAGTCTGGAACACCATCTTCATCACTATCGGGCGCAGTATTGGAACCATTCGAATAGAAATCGGCGCCCACATCGCAGCGTCCCGCGCGAGATTGTCCGTCGATATCCGTGGTGATATCGGCGAGCGCAGAACAAGCTCCTACCGCGCGCGAGTTGGAGAATTTTAAATGAGGATCGGTGGAAGCAATTAAATCGCTGCTTTGCAGGTTATCAATGTTTCCTTGAATGCTCAAGTTGGTGTCGCCGCGATTCCAAACGGGTGACGTGATGAAATTATTGAAGACCAGATTATTCGCGCCTTCTCGAGCTTCGATAGCGCCTGGGTAGCCAGGAGTGTAAACTGTATTATGTGCCACGAGAGCTCCTGTGGAGTTTTGCAACTCTATGCCTGCATCTCCCGCCACATTGCCATTGAGATGATAGAGCGTCTGAGGGCGGTAAATGAAGTTGTTCCGAATAATTCCCCCGCTATGGCCTCGCCCCAGCCCGTAAGAAATGCCGCGGAAATTATTGATGAGGGTATTTCGTTCGGTGATGGTGCCGCTGGATTGATTCCAGGCGAAAATGGAAGGGTTGGGAATATAGCCTTGGCCGCAGGAATCCACTTCACAGCCACTGCCAGTTCCGGTCATTTCCGAAACATAATTGTCGCGGATTAAACTATTATGAAAGCGGTGCAAGTCGATCGCACCATTGTAATCGCCTTCCTTCCACTGATCTTTAGTTTTTCCTTCATCATCGATGTAATCGAAACGAGAACACGCGATAACCGTGTTGCTCACGCCATCGCCCTGTCCGCCACCACTGGCCGTGGTGTCCGGAGTTCCTTTGATGAACTGAGTTCCGATATTATAAAGATGAACATTGTAAATATGCGGGGCTTCCGCGCCTAACTCACCCTTAATGGCAATGCCGTGATTGCGCATTTGCGTGATGGAAATATCCGCGATCACCGAATTTTTTCCTGCGATTAAAAAACCTTCGCTGGGTGTTCGGTAACCCGCTCCTACGATTTTAACGGCATCTCGATTGCCGCTGAAGCTTCGTACGGTGATGTTATCTTTTACCTGATATTTGTCGTAAGTGAGCGCATAGAGATCCGGAAAATGATAAACGCCATCTTGTAGAAGTATTTCTGTATTGGGCGCGGCACTGCTGATGGTGGTGAGCCAAGAGTAATCGGCAGGAGAAGCCGGTGGACTCACGACAATTCTATTCGCGCGGGCGCGAGCGGCATAGAGGGGAGATTGAGTGTAAGTCGGGCAAAAGTTTCCAGCATTCCCTCCCGTATCGGGTTTTGGACTTACCGTAATGCTGATGGAGCTGGAAGTGCTCGTCGCATTTCGATTGTCCGTTGCTTTCGCTGTTAAAGTGTAGGAGCCCGCTGCAACCTCCGACCATGAAATCGTATAAGGCGAAGTGCTTGCCGTCCCAATCAAAGTGCTACCTTGATAAAATTCCACTTTCGAAATGTTTCCATCGCTATCGGTGGCATTTGCGCTTAAATCCAAGCTCGCCGGCTCCGCATAAGTGGCGCCTGCATTGGGACTCGTCATGGAAACACTGGGCGGGACGTTCGGGGCAAGCACGGTGATCGTAACAGCAGCAGAGTTAATTGAGCGGCCATTATTATCCGTAGCATTTGCTATGAGAGTGTAGGTGCCTGCCGCGAGATTGGCCCAACTGGCACTGTAAGGTGCCGCTGTGTCCGTCGTGATGAGTGAGCCATTACGATAAAAGCGGACACTGGCGATGCTTCCATCGCTATCCGAGGCGTTGGCTGTAACAGTGAGGTTTGCCGGAGCCGTGAAGCTCGCTCCCGAACTGGGGCTCGTGATGGAAATACTGGGGGCCGCGTTCACTCGAATTTTCACAATCGCGGATGTTTTGGAAACTCTCAAACGATCTGTGGCTTTTGCAGTGAGATTATAGGATCCCACTGCAGGATTGCTCCAATTGAAAGTATAAGGACTCGTTGTATCTTCACCCAGTTTATTGCCGTTGGCGAAGAATTCCACTTTTGTGATGCTGCCTCCTTTTTCAGAAGCAGTCGCGCGAAGCGTGAGGCTGGCAGGTGGACTCGCATAAACCGTTGCGTTGCTAGGACTGGTTAAACTGACGGAAGGTGTGGCTGCCATCGCATTCGATGTGACTGCCAACATGAGAGTGCTGCATAATAAGATGAAAATCTTCATAGGGCCCCCCCTTTTGAAAAAAATAAATGAAAAAGTTTGAGTGAAAACAAAGTGTGCAAAGGGAGTGCTAGAAAATTTCACTTTTAGGACTTGAATGAAAACAGGAACTTAAAATGACACTGAAAGAAAAGCGAAGAATTGCTGAAATGCCCAAAACTTCAAAAATGTATCAAGAGGGAGCAAGTAAAGGGGTAAATTATACAGGGTGGCACGCCTCATATCCTCATAATTTCATTGAAGAAATTACTAGCAACTTCTAACAACTATAGGCGATAGTTTCATGAAACCACAGACCTTTTCGAGGGGAATGTTCTTAGAATGCGTGCAGATCGACCTACATCCAATCTGCTTGCGCGCCGCGATGCTTTTTCTTCGCCTCATCAAATGAGCGCGAGTCAGCTTCGTTTGGATGCAAGCCTTCAAAGTATCAGTACACAAGCGACCGATGCTTCCAATCTTTTCGCCATGGCGACAGGTTCTTTCGCCTATCGCTTAGGTCGGACCGCCTTTATGTCGATGGGTCTGGCAAAAAGTGCCTCGAGTCTTTTGGCATTGGGCGGGGAAGTTTCTGCCTTTCGTGGAGTTTCTAATTTACTGACTCGCTCTCGTGGCTTTGAGGTTCATGAAGCCGTTTTTGATCCTCGTGGATGGTTTACAACTCTCGTTCATTTTTCTTCCCTCAAAGGGGCAGGTCTTTTAGCCAGAAATCAAAATCCATTATTAACGCATACTGCTCAATCCTTCGCCATGGCGAGCGCTCATCAGCTCACTTACTCCATGGATCTTACGCATCGCCCGAACGGAAGTTTCCTTGACCAAATATTGGAAGCGGAAATGACAAATATTGCTTTGAATGCGGGCTCGGCTTTGATGGGCTTAGGCACAGGACATCGCATTCATATATTGGAAAGATCATTGGAAGCGCAATCAAGCGCTATTCATCAAGTTCGTTTGTTGAGAGCCTTTGAAGCAAAGAATCGACTTCCTGCCATTTCACCCATGAATGCAAGCGAAGGGCGCTCTCTCGAAATATTAAGTGAAGAGGCGGTGAATGAATTTTGGAGAAATCAGCTTGAACCAGAGGGTTTAGCAAACAGTTATTTTACTGCAATACCCGAAGCACGACGCTTGTTCAGAGCTTTGCAAAACGCCGATTTAGAATTGAAAGGAGCCGTTTCTCAGCGCGAATTTTTAGATCTCGTCTTGAAAAATTTAAAATTGAGTCAAGGAAGTACTTCAAAAACTTATGCAACTCGTTATGGAGTGCTTGAAGCCAGTGAGCGCTTTGATGTTGAACTTACTCCTCTTGCTAACTCTGGAGGAAATTACGCTCGAGCATTGCGTTGGTTGGGTATTGAAAAGGGACAAAGAGTTGAGGGCTTGTTCGAGAGACATTTGGCTCGGTATCGTGTTGAAAATAGAGGCGGACAGGATTGGGGTGTAGAAGTCAATGGGGGTGCACCTCGGCGGGCTGTGGAGTCTGCGATGAACCTTTTGCCCTCAGATGCTCAAGGAAATTTGCTACAGCAACATGAGGGAAGAAGTTTGGATTCTCGCTTGAGCGAAGCGCGTCGAATTCTTGAAGAAGCAAATGTGAGAGTGATTTCAGTTTGGGGAGCGGGGCGTCACGGCTTGGCATTGGGAGATTGGCTTCGTCAATCGGCTCGAGGGGAAATGATTGATGGAAAATATGTGATACCCGTCATGTTAGGTCATCGAGCTGATTTTACGCATGAGTTGAACATCGATGGAACGAATCAGAAAAATCTTCCCAATATCCCTATTAATGAAGCAGGGCGATTAAATCTTCGCGCCGCGATGCCGTCAGAAAATAAAGCCTACTTGGCTTTATCTGAAACTGTGATTGTGACTTTACCCTCGAAAGATTTGAAATCTCAAATGACAGCCGAAATGCTTCGTCAACTTTCTCCGAACGCTCAACTTATTTTTGCGATCAAGTCAGTTTTAGATAAAGGTGAAAGCGTGCCTGGTTATGTGATGGAAAGTTTGGCGCAGATAAGAAGATTTGATTTGATGACGAATGCTGCGTTTCAATCAGGCTTAGGTTTTCCGAAAGAAATGTTTGGAAGATTGGCTCCGGATGCTCCTGTCAATTTGGCGGTGGATGCGATGAATATCGAAGCCGCACTTCGTGCTGCTCGCACTTTGGCCGGAGACAGCGCGCAGATGGCGACCATTAGCCCGAATAAGCGAAGCTTGACCACCTTAAACAAAAGAATTGATGTGGGCGTGCTCATGTTTAAGGGCGCCTTCGGTGGATTCATCAAGAATTTCATTGCACCTTGGGTAGGCAATCGCTTGATGGAATATTTTGTCGAGAATTTTGAAAAAATGACTCCCGATGTAATGGCTTCTCATATGAGAAGCCGATTGGCTGTCTTGCAGCAAGAAGCTGTGGAACTGTCTGAAAGTATTTTCCGTGACTATGAAGCGGATGCAATTCGGCGTGAAGTGGATCGGGTGGAAAAAGTGTTGAGAAGTTCCACTTCTCAGGAATATGCGGATCAGCGTCAGCAAGCCTTAGAGTGGGTGGTCAATGTACGAAGACGATTGGGTCAGTATCGAGATCGTTTGACAGCGGCTGAAGACTTATTAGGTTGCACACGAATTCGTGACATGGACGTATTTGTTCGAATTGTAAGCGATTTGTTGAATTCCAAAGGCATGACCTTTGAAAGACGTTTCGGAGAATTTACGGAGCGCATACGATCCCAATCTTCCAGCGGAAATTTGCTTTACGGCTTACTAGAACCCGTTTACCTAAAGTTAGTTGCCAAAGGTATGTTGGTGCGTCGTCCTCAAAGAGATTTTACGGTGGAAGGAATCTCAGGAATGCCTTTTGCTGTGGCGCGCTGGGGAAGTGAGCCTGATTTTGTGAAGGAAGCCTTGGCTTGGATTTATCCTGCCGTTGAACCGCAAGGACAACCTGCATTGCATGCGAGTGGTATGCGACGTCATGCCTTAAGAGTTGCACGAAATTTATTGGATGAAATGGAAGATAGAACTCATCCGATTATCTTGAATTCTATTTCTGCTCAGGTTCAACGAAGAGAGGTTCAGGCTATCATAGAGTTAAGTAAAGATCTGGTCCGAAGGTTGCGCTTTGAAAAGGAAAATTTTCCTCCTGTCAGCGAGGAGGTAGATCATAGGATTACAGATACTCTTTTAGAACTCGAAAGATTTAATCATGAAAGCGAAATGAGTTTTAGAATCATGACTTATCCGAGTGAGTCGGCGCTTCCTTCAGTAAAAAAATATACGGCTCTTTCTCGGCGTGCTTTTTTGGATTTGAGAAACCAAATGGTCGATGATCAAGAATGGGTGGACACGGATGCAATGGTGAGAGTTCGTCGACACCTTCGAGAGGCTCTCCAACAAATTGCTCCCCATGATTAGGGATTCCTTTGACTTCCCCTTCCAAAGCCGAATAAACAAGAGGCATGACCGAGGCCGGGTGCCCTTAGGGCGGCCGACCAAATGGTTGGAAACGAGAGTTGTAAACCATGCCTAAAGCTCATCATCGTTTATTTTTATTAGATGCCTCTTCTTATTTATTCCGCGCTTACTTTGCCATTGGTCATCTTTCCAATACGAAGGGCATTCCCACGAACGCCACTTACGGTTTTGTGCAAATGCTCATGCGTTTGATCAACGATGAAAAGCCCACACACTTTGTCGCAGTTTGGGATCGCCCCGAACCCACTTTCCGAAAAAAAGAGTTCGAAGCTTACAAAGCCCAACGCCAAGAAATGCCGGCAGATCTGCCTGTGCAGATTGATTGGATTAAAAAAATCTTAAAGGCCATGCATATTCCCACTCTGGAAAAAGCGGGTTTTGAGGCGGACGATATTATTGGAACCATTGCCAAAGATTTAGAAAAACAAGGCTACGAAATTGTCATCGTCACCGGTGACAAAGATTTAATGCAATTGGTGAACGATCATATTTGTCTGCTGGATACGATGAAAAATAAATGGACCCGCCGCGAGGGGGTGCTGGAGCGATTCGGTGTAGCGCCTGAGCAAGTGATAGATGTTCTTGGGCTTGCGGGCGATAGCAGCGATAATATTCCCGGTGTGCCCGGAATTGGCGGGAAAACTGCGGCCACTCTCATCCAGCAATACGGCTGCATCGAAAATCTCTATCTGAAATTAGATGAATTGAAAGGCAAGCGTAAGGAAACTTTAGAGCAAAATAAAGATGCGGCTTTTTTATCGAAAAAACTCGCGACCATTCACTGCGAAGTCCCTATTGAATATTCCATTGAGGATTTTGATTTATCGGAACCCGACCAATCTGCACTCAATGAAATCTTTCAAGAGTTGGAATTCAATCGTTTGATTAATCATTCGAATTCAGCAACATCCGAAAAAAGTGCGATCGATCGCAGTCTTTATGAATTGGTGAATACTCCCGAGCTTTTAGAAAAATGGAAAAATTTATTAGAAAATTCTAAAGTTTTTGCCTTCGATACGGAAACGACCTCTCTCGATGTGCGCCAAGCTAAATTAGTGGGGCTTTCTTTATCAGTGGGGGCAGGGCAGGCCTGCTACATTCCTGTGGGACACAACGATGAAAGTGTCCCGCAATTAAAAACCGCTGAAGTCCTTGAAGCACTTCGCGAGGCTTTTACTTCAGAGAAAATCGGAAAAATTGCCCAGAACTTTAAATACGATTATCAAATCTTAAAACAGTCAGGACTCGAAGTTCGTAACTTAAGTTTTGATCCGATGATCGCGTCCTATTTGATTGATCCTGCAGGAAAGCATAATCTCGACACCCTTGCTCAAACTCATCTGCATCATAAAATGATCGCCTATGAAGAAGTCACGGATCATCAAAAGGATCTGAGTTTTGCGGATGTTTCCATTCAAAAAGCCTTGGAATATTCTGCGGAAGATGCAGAAGCCGCTTTTCTACTCGCCCAAATCTTAGAATCCTCTATTAAAACCGAAGCTTTAGAGTCTGTATTGCAAACCATTGAACTGCCATTGGAATCTATCTTGGGACGCATGGAGCTTCGCGGTATCAAAATCGATCGACCTTATTTAGAATTTTTACAGAAGGATTTTACCGAGCGCTTGCAGGTGTCTGAAAAGAAGATCTTCGAACATGCCAAAAGAGAGTTTAACGTCAACTCCCCCAAGCAGCTGGGACAAATCCTCTTCGATGAACTGAAACTCCCTGTGCAGCGTAAAACGAAAACAGGCTATTCCACCGATGTGGATGTGTTGACGGAACTTGCGAAAATCCATCCCTTACCGGAAGAAATTTTGGTCTGTCGTTCCTTGTCGAAATTAAAATCGACCTATGTGGATTCTCTCTTATTGGAAGCGGATGCCAAAACAGATCGAGTGCATACTTCCTTCAATCAAACGATTGCAGAAACGGGTCGCTTATCGAGCACCGATCCTAATTTGCAAAATATTCCTATACGCACAGAAGATGGAAAAAAAATCCGCCAGGCTTTTATAGTCGAAGCAGGTCATCAACTTTTATCCGCGGATTATTCTCAGATTGAACTACGTGTTTTGGCACACCTGTCCCAAGATCCGGAACTGCTGCATGCTCTCACCCATAACTTAGATGTGCATCGCCTGACAGCTTCTTCGATTTTTGGACTGCCGGAAGACCAAATTACTGACTCGATGCGCTCGGCAGGAAAAACGGTGAACTTTGGAGTCGTCTATGGACAAAGCGCTTTTGGACTTTCAGGGCAATTAGGAATTCCTCAAGCTAAAGCCAAAGAATATATTGAACAATATTTTGCTAAATATGCGAAGGTGCGTGAGTATCGAGATATCGTTTTGGCTCAGGCTCGTGAAAAAAATTTCGTCAAAACTCTGTTTGGAAGATTGAGGCGGGTGCCTGAAATCGGCAGTAAGAATCCAAGTATTCGAAACTTTGCCGAACGCATCGCCTTCAACACAGTGATTCAAGGGACGGCCGCGGATCTCATCAAAATTGCGATGATTCGGGTGGACCAACAGCTCAAGGAAAACAAGCTACAGTCTAAAATGTTATTGCAAGTGCATGACGAACTAGTGTTTGAAGTAAAAGACAGTGAAGTGGACGCGATCACAAAACTCGTCAAAGACGCCATGGAAGGTGTCGCAAACTTAAGCGTGCCTCTTTTAGTCGAATTAGGATTCGGAAAAAATTGGAACGAAGCTCATTAGAGGTCATTATGTCATTAGCCACCACTCAAGGAATCAAAGTCGAAGTTGAAAGCGAATACATGCCCGAACGTTCGGATGTAGAAAGGGGTTATTACTTTTTCGCTTATCACGTCACCATTACCAACGAAGGTGATGAAACCGTCCAATTACTGACTCGTCATTGGATTATCACCGATTCCAACGGCAAGATGGAAGAAGTGAAGGGTGAGGGCGTGATTGGTGAGCAGCCTGTTTTGCAAAGCGGAGAATCCCATCAATACAGTAGTTTTTGTCCTCTCAACACGCCTGTGGGCACGATGCACGGCACTTTTCAGATGGTGACTGACCAAGGTGAGCTCTTCGACGCGAAGATTGCGCCTTTCCAACTCGCCTACGGCAAAGAGATGTTCCATTAAAAATTGATTTTTAAGCCAAACTTGAGGCCATTGATGCCAATTTGGGTATTGGGATCGACCTTATAAAAAAGGTTTTCTTTGAGTTTGTTAGCCCCAACATTCAGTGAAGCTGCAGGTGCATTGCGGTTTGGAGAAGGGGGTTTATTCGTTTGGTTTTCTTGGGCTTGGCTATTGAGAGTGAAGGTCGCGATAAAAAGGAAAGTGGTCAGTATTTTTGAGAAGAAGCCCATGTCTTTATGTTAAGCAAATTAAGTGCCACTGATGAATGTCAATTTTTGTCTTAACAGCTTTAAGCAACTCTTAACATTTCTGTCGAAAATCTCTTTGTTATGACTCACTGTGCGGTGACTGAATGTGTGGTTTTTTGACAAAAGCGAGGTGAAATACACCCATTTAGTCTATTTCGACGACCACTTTGCCGATATTTTTTCGCTCCTGTAGATAGAGGTGGGCGTCTTGAATTTGATCTATCTTAAAGGTTTTGGCGAGAATGGGTTTTAATTTTCCTTCTTTCACCCATTGTAAAATTTCTTGAAGGCACTGCGCTAAAGCGGCTGGTTTTTGTTCAGACAGGCGCTTCAAGTTAATCCCGATAAAGGATTGGTCCCGCATCATTAAGTCATAAGGTAGAAAACGAGGCGTTTGCACGTACTCCTTCGCCATATTTAAAAGATTGCGCTTTCCATCCTGTACCATGCTTGCGACTCCAATGGCGCAGAGCCGTCCATTGGCCTTAAGAAGTTTCATTTCTTTTTTGAAATGATGGCCTCCTAAAGAATCTAAAATTAAGTCGACGCCTAGATTATCAGTCAGTTTTAAAATTTCGATTTCATAATCTTGAGTTTGATAATTGAGCGGATAATCCACGCCGAAATTTTTTAGAAATGTGCATTTTGCTTCACTCCCTGCAGTTGCAAAAATAATCGCGTTTCGTGCCTTGGCCATTTGCACCGCGCATAAACCTACGCCGCCCGCAGCCGCCTGGATAAAAACTTTTTCGCCTTCATGAAGATGGCCGCGTTGAATAATCGCCACATAAGCGGTGAGAGCATTCACTGGGAGTGCAGCCGCTTCCGCCCAAGACAAATTTTCGGGAATTTTGCGAGTAGCCAGTTCGTTTGCCGTCGCATATTCGGCATATCCACCAAAAGAAGTGAGAGCGAGCACTTTGTCACCTTCTTTGAGAGAGTTGACTGCAGTGCCGATTTTTTCCACGATGCCGCTGATTTCATAGCCGGGAATGAAAGGAAATGCGGGAGCATCCGGATACATTCCCAATCGAGCCAGCACATCCGCAAAGTTCAAGCCGAAGGCCTTTACTTGGATGAGGACTTCATCTGCTTTCAGAGTAGGTTTCTTCGTGTCTCGAAGCTGCAGTTTTTCGGGTCCACCTTTTGATTGTATCCAAATCGATTTCATAGAGTCCCTTTGACATTTAAAAAAATCTTGCTACTAACAAAGCCTATTCGTAAATAAAAAGTCTCTCACCTTTTTCAGAAAGAGCTTATGCGTAACTTAAAGGAAAACTTACTCGATCTCATTCGAAAAACTTCGACTGAACTACCCGCGGATATTATTCGATCTATCGAAAATGGTCTCGAAAAAGAGCAAGCTGGATCCCAAGCCTATCATGCTTTGGAAATTATCCGTAAAAACATTGATTTGGCTCAAGGAAATTCCCAACCTCTGTGCCAAGATACTGGCGCCATTTTATTTTTCATCGATGCTCCCCGCGGTTTCGATCAGCTGATTTTCGAACGCGAAGCTCGTAAAGCAGTCGTGGCCGCCACTAAAAAAGGTTTTCTCAGACAAAATTCAGTCGATTCCATCACAGGTCATAATTCCGGAAACAACTTGGGACTCGGAACGCCTGTATTTCATTTTCATCAAACCACCCGAAAAGATGTGACGGTAAAATTGGTGCTGAAGGGCGGCGGCTGTGAAAACGTGGGCGCTCAATATTCTTTGCCCGATACGCGCTTAAAAGCGGATCGTGATTTAGAGGGTGTGAAGAAATGTATTTTGGATGCGGTAGTGCAAGCGCAAGGTAAGGGTTGTGGCCCTGGAATTTTAGGCGTGACGATCGGGGGTGATCGATCGACGGGTTATTCCTATTCTAAAGAACAATTTTTGCGACCCCTCACCGATATTAATCCCAATGAAATTTTAGCGCGTCTTGAAGCGGAGATGGTGGAGAAGGCCAATCAATTAGGCATAGGTCCGATGGGCTTTGGCGGTAAAACGACTTTACTGGGTTGTAAAGCAGGGGTCCTCAATCGGTTGCCAGCCTCTTATTTCGTGACGGTTTCGTACATGTGTTGGGCTTTTCGCCGACAGGGTTTTGTGATCTCCACTCAAGGTAAAATCAAAAAGTGGTTATATTAAAATAGAGGTTTTATGAGTACTTTTTTAAAAGCACCTTTTACTGAAGAAAAAATTCGTTCCTTGAAAGTCGGAGACATGGTGATGATTTCGGGAACGATTTTTACAGGTCGCGATGCCGTGCATAAATTTTTACATGAAGGCGGCGAACTGCCGATTTCTCTCAAAGACCAAATCATTTATCACTGCGGACCGGTGGTCGTGAAAGAAAAAGAAGAATGGGTGGTAAAAGGGGCGGGCCCCACCACTTCAAGTCGCGAAGAACCGTATCAAGCGGAGATTATCGAAAAGTTCGGCATCCGCGCTGTGATTGGAAAAGGCGGCATGGGTCCCAAAACTCTGGAAGCCTTAAAAAAATTCGGCTGTGTTTATTTGCATGCGATCGGTGGGGCGGCCCAGGTTTTGGGTAACTGCGTGAAAAAAGTAAAAGGCGTTCACATGTTGGAACAATTTGGAAGTCCCGAAGCAGTATGGGAATTAGATGTGATTGATTTTCCTGCAGTGGTTACCATGGATAGTCATGGCCATTCTCTCCATAAAGAAATTATGGAGCAATCCAAAGCAAAGTATGACGAATTAGCGAAAGATCTTTAATCTTCTAGAGGATTATCAGAAGAATTTTGTGACGTAGGATTTTCGCTAAAATAGCGATCCACTCGCTGTAGAGCTGCTGTTCCTCTGAAATCGTGAGGATCATAGCCCGTGGTTAAGCGCTGAAATAATCTCCCACCCACATCGCGTTTGGCTTCATCGGCTCGGCAAAATAAATGCATCGATCTCCAATGTAGGCTTAAGTCATTTCCTAAGTGAGTCACTGTCGCTTCAATCGCCTGGCGTCCAGCCGAATTAGGTTCGTATTCATAAGCTTCTATAAGATTCTGCGAGCTAAGAAGTAAGTGAGTGTTGTATTGGTTGAGGCCTTCTTCCATCCAGAACGGAAAATTGTAGTTTTGTCCTCGAAGACTATAAGAATTCGAATCATTGCAGCCGTGGTTACGACGAGATAAGGCAGAAAACAAATGCATGTTTTCGTGAATAATCGTTTCATAAGCCGAAAGAGGAGAAGTGGAAGAAAGACTAATATAGGTACCTTGTTGGTTCAGAGGTAAATCGGTTGTGGCACAACCTGCAAGCGCTTCTCGAATATGACAAACAGCGCTGACACTTGCTTCTGAATAAGAGATGACAGAAGGATGAAAATTTTCAAGATCTCCACTCTGAATATTGGCTTCACGAGCCACTTGTAAAATATAGCGCCTCACATTGCTTTGGGCAAAAGAAGCAAGGGTGTGATGTAGACAAGCCGTGCTGAGATGCGTGATCGCATCGAGATAACTCACATAGAGATCTTGGTGATGAGTGCGGGCGTTCTGGCGAAGTCCTCGCAGATGCTGAAGTGTGCGTGAATCAAGAGGGATTCCAGAAGCTTCGCGGACTTGCCGAATGCCTGTTTCAATCGCATCATAGGTATTGTTACGTTGCATGTCCTGATGAATGATGAAAAGTTCATTGCTCAAAATTTTCAATGCTTCAACGGAGTTACCTCTTAAGGCATTCAGTATAACAATTTTTTGAAGGTCACCGGGTAAACGATTGAAACGAGAATGATTTGCTACCTCTTCGATCGTGAACTCTACATCTTGATGAGTGATGAGGTGCAAATCTTGAATGTATCGAACGATATCTCCAGAAACCATTTCCGAAAGAGTCAAAGCTTCGATCTCATGTTCAGGCGGTAACTCTCGGAAGCTATAAGAAGGAGGTCGGGTGTATCTTTCTTCATCGCTTTGCCTGTTTTCAATCGGATTGGTAGAAGCTCCAAAACGAAAACGTAAGCCCGCAGAAAAAGCGACAATATTGTCATCTTCGCAAATGCCTCGGTTGCCTGAAACGGGTAGAGTATTGGGGGTAATATTTATGTCTCCGCAAAATTCTCTTAAATAAGCGGCGGCTCCATACGCGCCAAAGTTATGAGAAATTTCCGCATTTAAGCGTACTTCTCCGCCCAGGTAATAAGTGAAACCCGTTCTTTGAAGAACTTCTGCGAGCTGTCCCTGTTGTCGTTCTTGCCCGACGATACCCGCAAATCCACCGATGGCAGAAATATCCAAACTCAAGAATTCTGTGAGAGGGACGCGCGTGCCTGCTTGCAAAGTGCTGGTCAAAATTCGCTCTGAAAAATCACTCGCAAATCCTAAACGTAGAAAAAAACGCGGATGCATTAACCATGAGATTTGAGTTTGAGCTTCTACATTTTGTCGCGGAGCCAGTGTGACGCCGGCAGATACTTCAAAAGGCTGATGATAGGAAAGACTGGGATCGGGGGGATCCAAACGATAGGGGGAAGCCTCTGGACGAAAGGCTAATGTTGGACCTAAACGAAATGGAGGATTCATCGTGAATAAGTTTCGGGAGCCCCAGAAACTTATTTATCGACGATGAAAGTAAAGAGTTGCGCTGCTCTTACTTGCTTTTAGCTTTTTTTAGCTCTTCTTGAATGAGGAGTTTTAAAACAACCGGATTGTACCAATCCTTCAAGATTCGACCATTGAGAATGACCAGGGGAGTGCCTTGGAGACCGACGCCTTTTGCGGCCTCGATATCAGCTAAAATCTTGGTTTTAGGCGCCTCAGAAGCAATGCAGGCCTCGAATTGGCTCAGATTAAGGCCAATGAGCTTGGCATAACCCTTCAATTGATCTGCACTATATTTGGGCATATTTTCGAAGAGTTTATCGTGATACTGCCAAAATTTACCCTGATCTTGGGCGCAAAGGGCGGCTTTGGCTGCGTTGCAGGCATTCAAATGCATGTCGTGCTTCATATAAGGATTGCAGCTCTTATCCAGTGGGTAAGCGAAATAATAGAAGGCGATATCTTTTTGAAACTCCTTCAAGCGAGGCTTTAAATTGAATGCGGCTTTTTGGCAAAAGGGACATTCGAAATCGCTGAATTCCACAATAGTGACAGGAGCCCCTTCGGTTCCGAACAGAGGTCTTCCTTTTACATCCGGCATGGGAATGGGCTTTTGTGCATAAAAGAAATTCAGATAAGCTTGGTGATCAAAGTCTTCAAAATCGGAGGCATACTTCGTTTCATTCGCATAAAGAATAAAAAGACTTAAACCCATCACGACAGCCGCAAAAGCGAAGTGCATTAAAAATCGGGGCGCGAAAGAAAGTTTGCTGTTTCCACCAAAAGCTTTTTTGAAATAGTTGATCATAAAACTTCCTATATGGATGATTTTAACTTCTAGAATGGAAGAAAGAAGTCCAAAGCTAATAAAGGTTAAGAGATAAAGCGCTGCACAAAAAATACACCAAGTCTTCAAAATAAAAGCACTGATATAAGCTAAATAAAGAACGAGAGCGAGTCCTGGTAAAAGGACGAGAAAAGGCAGTGCGAGAGTGGCTTTCGCTGATTCAGGAACAATGCGGGCATAGAGCGAAGTCAGAGTTAGATAGAGGAAATAAACCAAACCTAAACCGGCAACTGGAAAGGGGCCAAACTTTGAGAAGCTACTCATGTTGACGATGTCACAATCAAACTTTTCCCCCATACTGCAAAAACTGGGTCCATCAAAACCCTGAGTGAGAATTTTAAAGTGATGAACAGTGAGGTAAGTTGAGGCAGCTAAACCTAAGAGAGCGATGATAATCAAAATATTATTTTTTGTTTTATGCATATATGGTTGGAGAGACTACATAAGCTTGGAGTAGGATACAAGAATTTTGAGGCTCTTCTGAGTATTTTTACAAATGGTCTCACCGCATAAAGGGCGGCCCCTCTCTATGGGGTAAATAAGATGTTGAGCCCGAGAGGGCTCAACGGCAGAGACCATTCGTGGAATCGGTCTCGAGTGGAGACTATTTATGAGTCCGATTCTAAAAAACCCTGGATTTAACGAATGGCTTCAGTAGTATGCTAAAATGCCAAAAAAAGATATTTCTCCTTTTAGAAAAAAAATCGATCAAATCGATCAACAAATTTTGAAGCTTCTTTCCCAGCGCGGTAAAAATGTTGTCGAGATAGGGAAGATCAAAAAAGAGCAAGGGACGAGCTTTTATGTGCCCGAGCGAGAAACAAAATTACTCGCCATCTTGAAGCAGGCCAATCAAGGCCCTTATTCGAATGAATCGATCGAAACGATTTATCGTGAAATTCTCTCCGCTTCTTTAGCCCTCGAATCCCCATTGAAGGTTGCCTTCTTGGGACCCGAAGCGACTTTCACGCATCAAGCCGGGGTGAAACGCTTTGGTTTATCCGCTCAGTTCATGCCTCAAACGAGTTTAGCGAAAGTTTTTCAGGAAGTCAGTTTAGGGAAAGCAAACTACGGTGTAGTTCCCATTGAAAATTCTACAGAAGGCATCGTGAGTTATACCTTAGATCTCTTTGTCGAGTTTCCTTTAAAAATTTGCGGGGAATTAAAGTTGCCCATTGTTCATAATCTTCTTTCCAATGCGAAAAGCTTAAAAGAAGTGAAAAAGGTTTACTCCCATCCTCAAGCGCTGGCTCAGTGCCGAAGTTGGCTCGATTCAAATCTGCCCGGCGTAAGAATTATCGAAGCCTCCAGCACTGCCAAAGCCGCAGAGATAGCAGTGACTGAAAAAAATGCAGCGGCCATCGCGTCAGAATATGCGGCAGGCCATTATCAATTAGAAATTCTTGCGAAGCATATTGAAGATTTAAATAATAATTTCACTCGTTTCGTCGTGATCGGAAAAAATGATTGTGGTTCTACGGGCCATGATAAAACTTCGGTGATGTTTTCCGCAAAAGATGAAGTGGGAATTTTGCATCGTCTACTTTCGCCGATCGCAAAAGAAAAAATCAATCTTACGAAAATTGAGTCACGTCCTTTGAAGGGTAGAGCCTGGGAATATATTTTCTTTGTGGATATGGATGGACATCGAGAAAGCCCCAAGGTGAAGCGTGCGCTGGATCAAATGGCGAAAGGCTGTGCTTTCATTAAGATCTTAGGCTCTTATCCTAAAGGTGAATAATTACCAGTTTCCATTGCCGACCGCTTGGGCTGTTTCGTCGAAGCCTGTGAGATTTCCTAAATCTGTCCCGTCGGGATTCATCATCCAAAAATTTGAAATGTTAAAAGTATTCACGCTGTCCGATTTATCGAGATGACGATTCGAGAGGAAGAGAATCTTCGTCGAATCCTTCGACCATTCATAAGGATAATTTTCGAGACTATTGAAGGTGAGTCGAGTGACTGCCGCATGAGAGTTTCCATCAAATTTGTAAGCCCATAAATTTTTAGCTGCAATATTATTGTCACTTCCATCGAGGTTTCGATTAGAAATATATAAAATATATTTTCCATCGGGAGACCATAAGGGACGATAGTGGCTGCCGTGGGTGAGGCGTGTGAGGGGATTGAACTGAGTTCCATCGTTTTGAATCGTCCAAATATTACTAATGTTCACCGGACTCACGATGTCACTCCCATCGCTGCCTACATTAGTACTTAAAGCAAATTTTGAACTGTCGTTCGACCAATCATAAAAAGATACGCTGGAGTGTTGCAATCGAGTGACTGCTTGCTGTCTGGATCCATCCGCTTGCATCATCCAAATATTTTGAACGTTATTCAATCTTGAATTACTTCCATCAGGGTTGAGGTTTGATAGAAAAGCAATTTTACTTCCATCCGGTGACCATTTTAATTGGTTGATTTGAGTTCTTAAATCGAAGTTCGTTAGAGCGCGCAAATCACTTCCATCAGAATTCATGCTCCAAATATTCAAGCTGGGGTTTTCCAAAGCATTGTTTGCCCCATTTAAATTGCGTGATGAAATGAAAATGATTCTTCTCCCATCGGGAGAAAATTGAGCAGCTTCCCAGGTGTTAAGGGTTTCTACGATGCTCGATTGGGTGAGAAATTGAGGATTGCTCCCATCTGTATTCATATTCCAAAGATTATTGGGTGAAGCTTCGTTTCCGTTATTCAAAGGTCGATTCGACCAAAAAATAATTTTAGCCTTATCGGGAGAAAATTGAGGCATGAAGCTCACAAAGCGTTCTTGATAAGATAAAAATTTCAAGTTGGATCCATTATTTTCGACTGAATTAATGTTGATAGGACCCAAGGTATCTGCATTGGGTTTTAAGTTACTTTCGAAAATAAGGATGTTTTCTGGCGGTAAAACGGCTGAAGGGGAAATGTTGGCATTCGTGGAATTATTGCTTCCTGGGGCGTTAGTGCCATTGCAGGTGTAAAAAGGACTTGCGGACGAGGCGGCGAGTAAGCCTATTAAGAGTAGATTTTTCATCATAATATAAAATTCATCCTTAAAGGTGTTATCGGTTTAAAAATATCATAAGTTTCCAGGGAATTCCTTGATTTTTTAAGTGTTTTTAGGCCTTAATAAGCTATGTTTAAATCTCTACTCACTTTTGTCTTTGTTTCGCTTGTGTTGACCCCTTTGTGCTTTGCGCTAGATCCAGTCGCACCCAAATCCGACCGCGCTTTTGGTTTTTTTAAAGTAGAAACTCCACAAAAGTCTGACACTTGCGAGCTGAAGCTTTTAAGTCCTGTGCAAAATTCATATACGAATAATTGCCAAGTCGGAACCATTCTCACGCTTCCCGTGGGTGAGTATCAATTAAGTGTCAAAGTGCAAGATTATGATTGGTCAGACAAAGTACACGTTTATCCAACAGAATATACGTCAGTTGCGGTTTTAGGTTATGGCAGTCTTTTGGTAACGAGTCCTCATGCGACAGACACGGTGCGCGTGTTTGACAAGCAAGGAAAAGAGATATTTCAGTTCAAAGCGAATAGTGTGAAGTCCATTCCCATCGGCACTTATAGCGTCACTGTAAAATCAAAACGTGTTCAAACCACCATCGATCAAGTGAACATAGTCGCTAATAAAACCCGTGAACTCCTCGTGACTTATCAATGAAAAATCCTTCCGCTCCATTTCAAAAAGTTGTCATCGTTGGCATGGGTTTAATCGGTGGGTCTTTAGCCCTTGAATTCAAACGTGGCAAATTTGCAGAACAAGTCATAGGGGTTTCGCGCTCCGTGCAAAATCGTAAAGCAGCGCTTCAGTGTGGAGCGCTTGATGAAGCTTATGCGGAAATAGATTCTTTTGTAGAAGACGCGGATCTTATTATTCTCGCGACTCCCGTCACAAACATTGTGGAATCCTTAAAAAAACTGAAGCCGCTCATTTCTCAATCCGCATTAGTGACCGATGTAGGGAGCACGAAGAAAAAAATAGTGGATGAAGCGCGTCGTCTGAAGCTCAAGCAGTTTGTGGGTGGACATCCCATTGCAGGCACTGAAAAGTCTGGAATGATGGCAGCGGAATTAGATTTATTTGCCGGCAAAAAATGGATTTTAACTCCGTTAGTAAAACATCCCGCTTTGAAAAAATTTAAATCCTTTTTAAAAGACATTGGTGCAGAACTTGTTGAAATGAAATCCGAGTTGCATGATGAAGTTTTTGCTTCGACTTCGCATGTTCCTAATTTATTGGCTTATGCTTTGGCGGGAGCCACGGCGCAAAACAAGGCTCAAGAAAAAATCAAACTTGCAGGCTCAAGTATAAAGGGAATGACAAGAGTGGCTTCAAGTCCGCCCGAAATGTGGCGGGACATTTGTCTCACGAATTCCAAAGAGATTTCTCGCGCTTTGAAAGATTTGCAAAAGCAAATTTCTAAGCTCCAAAAAGCGATTCATTCGCAAAATCCAAAAGCTTTAATGACTTTGCTCGAACAGGGCAGGCGTTTCCGAAAGTCGTTAGAGAAAGTATCTTAAAATTTTATGAACTCTATTTTTGTAGAACCCGCTCAAAAATCTCTCCTTGGAGAAGTGCTCGTTCCCGGTGATAAATCTATTTCCCATCGCAGTATTATTTTTGCTTCTTTATCTGAAGACGTAAGTAAAATTCACGGCCTTCTCGAAGCCGAAGACGTGCTTTGCACCATCGATTGCTTCCGCGAAATGGGTGTGGATATTCAAAAACAGGGAAATATATGGCAGGTGAAAGGCGTTGGTTTAAAAGGATTACGAAAACCTTCTAAAACTTTATGGTGCGGCAATTCAGGAACGGCAATGCGCCTTTTGTTGGGGGTGCTCGCAGGCCAAGCTTTTGAGACTTCTTTGACAGGCGATGCTTCCTTAAATCGACGACCTATGAAGCGTGTTACCGATCCTCTCACTCAAATGGGTGCGGTGTTTTCAACGGAAGGAGAGGGGACTTCCAATCGAGTGTTAAAGGTCCGCGGCGGAAATCTCAAAGGCATCCATTATAAAAGCCCCGTTGCCTCCGCTCAGGTGAAATCTGCTATTTTACTCGCGGCCTTATGGGCACAAGGTGAAACTAAAGTCGAAGAACCCGTTTTATCCAGAGACCATAGCGAGCGCATGCTCGAAGGCGCAGGACTCCCGTTGAAGCGCGGACCCCTTTGGGTCTCTTTATCCTCCGCAGAAAAACTTTATTTCCCTTCTGTATTTAAGGTCCCCGCAGATATTTCTTCGGCGGCGTTTTTTCTGGTGGCGGCACTTTTGGTGCCAGGAAGTCGACTGACTTTAAGAAACATCGGCATCAATCCCACGCGTAGCGGTATTATAGATGTATTAAGACAAATGGGAGCTAAGCTCGACATTCAAAATGAACAGACCTTAATGGGCGAGAAAGTGGGAGATCTATCGATAGAATTCTCTGAATTGAAGGCTGTTCCCATTTTGGGCGATTTAATTCCTCGCCTCATTGATGAAATTCCTATTTTAGGAGTGGCCGCAGCCTCTGCTCAGGGTCTTACCGAGATTTCAGAGGCTGAAGAGCTTCGGGTTAAAGAAAGTGACCGAATTCATGTGTTGGCCGATTTACTGACTCGTATTGGAGTGCAAGTTTCAGAAAAAGCAGATGGTTTAGACATTCAAGGACAGGCATCGCGCAGCTATCATGGCACCAGGGTTGAAAGTTATGGAGACCACCGCATGGCGATGAGCATGGCTGTAGCGGCTTTGAGGGCAGATGCGGGCATGGAAATTCAAAATATCGACTGCGTAAATACCTCATTCCCCACCTTTTGGGACTGCTTGAGAAATCTTGGGATTATTTGTCGAATTCCTTGATTTTTATACAAAAAAGCCTTTACAAGCCAAAAAATTAGGGACTATATTGCCCGCCACTTTGCCCTTGAGGGCAAAAATAAAGGAGGAATAAGTATTTCCATGAATTTAACAACCCAAGATTTCGAGAAGTTATTCGAGCAAAGCATCAAGGTTGCAAAACCCGGTGAGCTCGTGAAAGGTACAGTCGCAAAGGTTCTTCGCGATTACGTATTAGTAGATATCGGATTTAAGTCAGAGGGCCAGATCCCGATCGAAGAGTTTAGAGATTTAGACGGCGAAGTCAGCATCAAAGCAGGCGATGTGGTGAGCGTTGTTCTAGAAAACTTGGAAGATGACAACGGTATGGTTGTGATTTCCAAAGAAAAGGCAGATGCCTTAGCCGCTTGGGACAAGCTGGCCGAAGCAGAAACTCAAAGTCTTTCCATCGATGGTGTGATCATCAATAAAATTAAAGGCGGAATGGTTGTCAATGTGGGCGGCGTTCGCGCTTTCTTACCCGGTTCACAAATCGATCTGAAGCCTGTAAAAAGTCTTGATAAATTAGTCGGTAAAAAATTCAAATTTAGAATTTTGAAATTGAATCGCGCAAAAGGCAACGTCGTTGTCTCTCGTCGTGCGGTGCTTGAACAGGAACGTGAAGAAGCTAAAAAAGAATTGCTCTCCCATTTACAAGAAGGTCAAGTGGTTGAGGGTGTCGTGAAAAACATCACCGATTACGGCGCGTTCATTGATTTGGGCGGCGTAGACGGTCTTCTTCATATTACAGATATCAGCTGGGGTCGCATTGGCCATCCTTCTGAACTCCTTCAAGTCAACGCGAAGATCAACGTTCTAATCCTTCGCTATGATGGCGAAACTCAAAAAGTTTCTTTAGGTTTAAAGCAATTAAGCTCTGATCCTTGGGATACTGTGAAAGATCGCTATCTTCCTGGAACTCGCGTGAAAGGCAAAGTAGTCAATATTACCGATTACGGCGCATTCGTAGAGTTGGAAGCGGGCGTTGAAGGTTTAGTTCACATCTCCGAAATGAGCTGGACCAAAAAAGTAAAACATCCCTCTAAATTGGTAAACTTAGGCGACAGCATTGACTCCGTAGTTTTAGATGTTGATGTTCCCAGCCGACGCATCTCTTTAGGAATGAAACAAATCGAAGCGAATCCTTGGGATGAATTATTAGATAAATATCCCGTCGGAACCAAAATTAAAGGTGAAGTGAAAAACATCACGGATTTCGGTTTATTCGTTGGAATCGACGAAAACATCGATGGTCTTGTTCACGTTTCCGATATTTCTTGGACCAAGAAAATCAAGCATCCTTCTGAAGTTTATAAAAAGGGTGATGAAGTCGAAGCAGTCGTTTTAAACATCGACAAAGCGAACGAACGCATCTCTCTCGGAATTAAGCAATTGGAAGAAGATCCTTTAGCTCAAGCCTATAATGCTTTCCAATTTGGCAAAACGGCCGAAGGAAAAGTAAAATTGCTTGATCCGAATGGTGTCATTATTGAATTAGGACCTGATATCGAAGGTTTCTTATCCAATAAAGAATTCGAAAGAGATTCCTTAAAAGTAGGGGATAGCGTTGAAGCTGAAGTGGTTGGCTTTGACGACAAAGAACGTCGTTTCTTCCTCTCGATTCGTAAATATAACAAGAATGCTCAAAAGCGTGACTTTGAAGAATTCAAAGCTAAGCAAGGCGAAAGCAGAGCTACTCTTTCAGATATCATGAATAAGGAATAGGTGTATCGAGCACCTTTCACCTCAATGAAGAGCAAAACACTTTGGGTTTTATTCGGTGTCTTCTTTATCTTTCTCTGCATAGGCGGAATGGGCTTTGCTGGACTATGGCTCATTTTTTCCGGTGGAGAAGATTGGCCTGAGCCAAAGGGGGACATTGCCATTGTTGAGGTGAAAGGTGCTATTTTTGAATCCGCTGCTATCAATGAAAAGCTAGAAAAATATCGCAAAAATGATTCTGTGAAAGCAGTTGTTTTAAGAATCGACTCCCCGGGCGGTTCGGTGGGAGCTTCTCAAGAAATCTATACCGAAGTCAAAAAACTCGTTCAAAAGAAAAAAGTCATTGTTTCGATGGGTGCGGTCGCTGCCTCAGGTGGTTACTATATTGCGGCACCTGCGACCAAAATTGTGGCCAATCCTGGTACGATTACGGGAAGCATCGGTGTCCTCATGGATCATGTGGAAATCGAAGAGCTTTTGAAATGGGCGAAGGTTTCGGCGGAAATTCTAAAAGCAGGACGCGATAAAGATGTGGGAAGTTCGCTCCGAAAAATGAGTCCTGAAGATAGAGTAATATTGCAAGGCATTCTCGACAACATGCATGAGCAGTTTCTGCAAGCGGTGGCTGAAGGTCGTAAGATCGATTTGGAAGAAGTGAGAAAAATTGGAACAGGGCGAGTCTATACAGGTCAGCAAGCCTTAGACTTAAAGTTAATCGATCAGTTTGGTAATTTTGAAGATGCAATCGATGTGGCGGCAAAAGAAGCGGGTATCAAAGGTGAGCCTACATTGATTAAACCTGAAAAAAGAAAGCCCATGTGGATTGAACTTTTATTAGGCGATGAGCGTGAAGAAAAAATCTCAGCGCTCGTGCACGAAGTTTTAACACCGAAAGCTTTATATTGGATGTCTTTTCGCTAAGGCCAGGACTAGCCTGTCTTTAGCTAAGGTCAGGGGGAGAATTACATAGCTCCCCCCTGACAACCCCCATCGTTTCGGGCGGGGGACACTCTATTTCATTCGAGGGGACTATGAATAAAAGTAGTTTAGTTGAGCAAGTTTCAGAAAAAGTAAAATCTTTGTCTCAAAAAGAGATTGATGTGATCATTGATGCTCTTTTCACTAAAATGACTCAGGCGCTTTCTGAAGGTCAAAGAATTGAAATTCGTGGCTTCGGTAGTTTTGAATTACGCACTCGCCGCTCACGCCAAGGCCGCAATCCTAAAACTGGCCAAACTGTTTTCGTCGAAACTCGACGTGTTCCATTCTTCAAAGTGGGCAAAGAACTTCGCGAAAGAATCAACACGAATCAGCTTGTTGATTAGATGATAGTTCGAAAAAACTTTACGCAGTCCGGGTCCCAGGCTACACTCCATCATCAATTCATTTAAAAAATTAAAATACTAAAAGGTGGCTTATGTTTTGGAGATTCGTAAAGGTTTTATTCGGGGCTCTCATCATTTTTGTGATTGGTAACTTTTTGATCTCTAACCTAGATAATAAAACATTAGGTTATCCACTTCATTTTCAATTTAATATTCCACCCTTTTGGGAATTCGAATCGGTGGGTTTCCCAGTCGGATTCTTAATTTTACTATCTTTCTGCTTAGGGATGATCTTTGCTGCCTTCATTGGCGCGGTGAGTGTATTCTACCGATCCCGCGAGATTAAGTCTAAAAATCGAACCATACGCGAATTGGAGCGCGAGATCGAAGAATTACGCTCCGTCTATTCCACGCAAAGAAGAGATCAGATCTCTTCTCAAATCACGCCGCTCGAAGAAAATATCGAAACTAAAATTGAATAATTAAGCGCCCGTAGCTTTTGCGGCGCCACTGGGTGCCGGTGTACCCGCTGCTCCTCCTAAACCGCCTGCTCCTTGACTGACGGCTTGGCCGACTGATGCAGCGGCACCTTGAATAGCTGCTTGAGATTTTTCACCTTGCGCTTTGCTGTTTCTATTTGCTTCATCTGCTACTTGTTGAGTTCGGTCTGAAGTTCTTGATACGTCCATAATGTCTCCTTAAGTAAAGATAATCAGTAGTTTTATCGTTATTTTACCCCATTCAAGTTGCTTTTAAAACTTCCTATTTAATATGAAAAGTTCGAGTTTAGGCAGTTTTAAAGGTTTTTAAGAGGTAATTGTTAAGCTTTTTAAGGATTGCATAAGATTGACTATAAGTTTCCTTGTCCATGATCTCTTGTTTCGTTAAAAAACATAAGAATTCAAAGAGGGATTTTATATAAGTCCAATCCACTTGAAGATCTTGTTTAGATTGAAAGCCCGCCTCCAGCAGCGGTAAATTTTGAGATATTTTATGAATATCCTCTTTCGATACTAACAAGGCTTGGCTGCACAGCTTTAAAAGAAGTTCATTCATGATGAAGAATTCCCGTTCAGGAAAGCTATTCCAAAAGGTTTTCATGACGGCAACTCCTGAACGCCTCTATATCCCCATCTTTCCATATGTTGTAAAACTTCAGGGTTTTTCAATTGGTGGGAAAAGTTAATTTTCTTGAAAACGGATTCGAACACCCATTCCAAACTCGTCGTTTCAATTTTCTGCACACCTAAAGTTTTCATTAGATGAAAAAATAATATGAGAGCAGCACCATAAGTGGAAGTTTTGTTGAATGAAGCAGTTCCGATGAAATCAAAAAGTAAAAAAGTCGAATTTTTAAGTATGCCACTCACAAAACCATGAATTCTTCCGCGGTAGCTTATTTTGAAAAGTGCATAGTCTTCAGGGAGTGTTTGTAAAATCTTTGCAGGATTTCGGTAAATGGGAAATTCCATCAATCGATCTTTTTTTAAATGGGCAGCATAGAGACTTTCAAATTTTTGAAAATCAGTCGGTGAATGTGTGCGTGAGATGCCCATCAAGGGGGATTTTAATGCGATCTCAGTTCTCTCATTTTGAGGAAGTTTACTGAAATAATGAAAAAGGGATCTTTGAAGATCAAAACCCATGAGACTTTGCCTGCAGTTGAGAGAATACTGCATTTTATCATTTAATTCTAAGCTGATAAGTTGAAGCTCCTGAGCTTTCAATGCTTGTTTTGATATAATGGCGTCACGAAAGGTTTTACAAGGAAGATGTATGGAATGGTTTTCATCTTCTTTTAGTTTAAGGCAGGGCATGAAAATATCTTCGCCCTCAGAAAGTGAAATCTTCAAATAGAAACACGTAGACTCGGGCTTGGCCGCTTTTGCAAAATCGTAAATATGTAAATTGTCTTGCAGGTGCTGCTTGGATAATTCCAAGAAGAGTGGTTCTTGAAAGTGTTTGAGCGAATATTTTAGATTAGAAAAATCATTCTCAAAATCTTTAACGCTTATTTCTTGAATGTCGACAATATGTTTCATGAAAAGTTGGAAAGGGAAAAAGCATCTTGAAGCGTGGATTCGGGAACAGAATGCTTTTCGCTTAAATATTTCAAGCATTCAGAGTTTACCATCGAGTGGCCGGATTGATTCATCTCTAAAAAAAGCTCATATAAACTCAAACCTAAACGTGCCGCTAAGGCTTGAAAAGAGGGCAGAGGTTGCAAATCGATATTGAAATAGCCGGCCCATAAATAGGGTGCGGGAATTCCCAAGGTCGGACTAAAAGACTTGGAAACCATGCTTTCACAAATTTGATAAAGCAAACCCAGATCCATGTTTTGGTGGATTCCTTGCTTTTCTAAAAAGAGGATGAAGCTCTCAAGTTGCAGATTCCCAGGAATGCGCCCTGCGCCGAGTAGGCTACCATCAATCCATTCGCAACCCTCTTGGTAAGCTGTCCAACTCGTGATGAGAGATAGGCCCGAGTTATTATGGCTGTGATATCCCAAGGGGATGGTGGTTTTTTCTTTGCAGCTTCGGATGATTTCTTTCAGGGATTCGCTTGTGTAAGATCCAAAGGTATCAACGATGTAAACTGCATCCGCTCCCATTTTTTC
>CAZKUY010000011.1:39679-73650 GCA_964556135.1 uncultured Pseudomonadota bacterium | reverse complement strand
ATTAAAGTCCGAGAACAACGCACTCTAATCGTGTTGTAAGACTTATCGAAGGTGAACTGCGGTATGTTACCCAGATCGTAGGTCTGACTCCATGCATATAAAGTAGCGTCACCTGCCCACTCCGTAGAGCTCCAATATTCCCCGGAAAGCCCCCCCACAGCGGCATCGAATAAATTCGACAACATGTTTTGTATCGTGGGCGAAGCTTGTGTGCCGCAACCATTCGCGCCACTGCCGATCTCATCATATCCCATCTCGCAAATGGCCGGAAAGTACCAATCCGAAAATCCTTCGATTGGGGCGCGGCAAAGACCTGCGGCGTAGAAAGATAAGTCGACTGCCGGATTGGTCGTCGGTGGAGAATAATAAGCCGTTATTTCGCTCGTGTTGCAGGCGCCATCCGTAGCACCGTTACAGGCGCCCGGTGGACTGGTGGAGATTTCAGTGATTCCAGGAATATTATCGTGTACGACCGATCCACTCCCATTCGAACTCCAAATGACACCCGCGGATTGATCCGTTAATGCCGCGACTTTCCCGCCAATACTACCTATATCGAGCGTCGTATCATCGACTGCATAAACATAGCCTCCTCGATACACACTGCCATAGGTTAATATATTTATAGTGGGTGTGAGCGTATTGGTATTTGAACCTGAAATACTTAAGGTAATGGGTGTTGGGTTCGTATCACCTGGTGCCGCACTGGGGGTAGAGCCGGGTGTAATTGTTAACACACAGGTACCAGACACCGCTATCGTGCCACAGCTTGCTGGACTCATCGTTGTGCCGCTGGGCAATGCAGGGGATGGGGAGTAGGTCACATTTTCTGCAGGACTTGCCCCTGCATTGGCGATGCTAATGAGTCGCGGGGTACCAGTGAGGGCGGCATTTAATCCCGTATTATTCACCGATAATCCGAGTGATGCCACACTTGCCGTAAGTGTGGTCGTCAACGACGAAAAACTCACGCTCACGGTGTGATTCGCGGTAATGTTAGTTAGCTCAAAAGTCGTACCTCCGCTTTGTGCCACTACCCCATCGACCGACCATTCATCGACTCCGTAACCCGCATTGGGCGTTGCAGTGAAGGTAATCGAATCGCCTGAATTTACGACTTGAGCCGTGCTGGGGCTGATCGAACCTTCTGCTCCCACTTCAGGTGTCACCGTGGCCGTGCTTTCTATGGGCGCAGCGGAAAAAAGCATGTCGCAATCTTGCGTGATCACCCCCGTCGTGTAAGTTGTTTCATTCCAAGCACCTGCCGGGCAATCACCCTCCACATTGGTGAGAAGCGTATATCCACTGTCCGGCGTGAGATGGAGGGTCAAAGTTTCACCTGAAACAACGCTTTGAGGAGAAGTTTCCTCAAAGCTTATCTGAGCTCCAGAAAAAGTCACACTCCAAGAAGAGGCGGAGGGGGTGTCAGAGGAGCAACCGCCTCCAACCAAATCAGCTCCCATCAACAAGGGAAGAAAAGACACGAATACCAAGGCTTGTAAGGTCACGCGAAGGTAAAATTTAATTTTCATAGAGGGATTATTATACAAAGAAACAAATAAAAGAATATCGGTTTTTCTGCGAATAGGACGGTGAGATCATTCAATGGCGACAAGACATTTCAACTTACGATGAAACAAAAGCAGTAAGAGTTTTTCGTAGGATTGGTTTTCTCTTTGGCGAAAAACCTTATTCGCACTCATCTACATGATCTTCATGCACGCGATGAAGATGTCCGTCATGCTCATAATCAATATGGTCGTCGTGCTCGATAGCTTTATGGCCACAATTAGGGCCATGCCGATGCTCGTGACCCTGATGAGGTTTGCAGGGTTTTCCCTGAGCGTGTTCACCTGTGTCGGTATGTTTCATATAATGGATCCTTTCAATCTTTTGCTTCGACAAACAAAAAATCCCAAGCCAAGAAGTAAGTAAGATAACATACTTCCCAATGGAAGAGGAGAGCCTAAGGAACAGCCGCCGCCTCCCGAACTGGTGACAAGAAGATCTACTGAGGAGACATTCGAAGAACTGTCGATTTCAGTGCCCACCACAGTAGCCGAATTGCTAGCACTCCCCGCTGTCGTAGCAGAGCTGGTGACGAGCACCGTAAAACTAGCTCCCGAAGCAAGCTCACTTAAACTACAGGTGACAACACCACTCGATTCAGCGCAACTCACAGAAGGGTTGGAAGAACTCACTGACGAAAAGCTCACAAGACTCGTGGGCAGAGTATTTGTCATCACGATGTTAAAATTTTTGTCGGGACCCGCGTTGGTCACTACAATAGTATTGACGATGCTTGCCCCCACTGCAGCGTTTTCCGTGCTCGCACTATTGGTAATGGTTAAATCGGCAGTCCCTAACTCAACAGCACCTACATCGCAATTTGCACCGATCGGTCGAACTTGGCCCCTTTGATCTGTCGTGAGTGGAGTTCCACTGGTATCAGGGCAGGTGGTCGGACTACCTGCATTAATCGCTGGGCTCGTGGATTCTAATTGATGGGTTAAAGTGGGGCCGCCATAATTTTCTAAGGGCAGCAAGCCCAAGTCCGCAGTCGCAACAGTCTGATCATGACTTGCAAGGACTAATCCACCACAATCCGTCACAGCACCAAAAATGTTATAATCATCCGAAGTTCCGGTGGGCCCCCCATAACAATCGCCGCTTCCTGAAGCTGCTGTATTCCCGGATAATATAACATTCTCAAAAGAGCCTATGGCTAAACCCAAATTTACTCCCCCGCCCGTAGCTTCCGTCTGGTTATTATAGATTGTGCTACTCCGAAACACGGCAGCAGCAAAAATCAAGGCTACCCCGCCACCACTCCCCACGGCCGTATTGCCCGAAAGGGTGCTATTGGACATGTTTAATGTGCTATTCCCCACGACGATACCACCCCCCAAATCAGTGCTGGTATTGTTCGCAATAGTACTATCCGCAATATTGAGATTAGCGGAGGTGGCACGCACTCCTCCCCCCAAATTCGAAGAGTTTGCAACAATGTTACACTCATTGATATTTAAGGTATCGGCACTTGCTACACTCAGAATGCTGATCGCGCCTCCGGCATTGAGAGTCGACGTAGCAGTATTTCCCCCCGTCAAGGTTAAAGCATTGATATTCACTTCAACCACACCCGTTGTCGGAATATCAAAGATTCTGTCGGCTAAAGTGCTAGCATTGATAGTGGTAACATTCGCACCAGCGCCCTGAATGGTGAGAGGATGATTTAAAATATCCAAGTCGCCTGTTAGACCCGACTCTTCATTGCTGCCTGTAATCGTTAACTGATAATCCCCCGCTGGAAGGGTAATGGTGCTAGAGGGTCCTCCGTTCACGTTGGCTGCTAAAACGGCTTCTCGCAATGAGCAACGCCCGCCATTAATACTAGGACTCACACAACCATTAATGTTGGGCGATGGATCGTTCATCGGAGTGGGATCGTCGAAGACATTCACGGTATAATCTGCTGCTTGGCCGACGCTAGGCAATGTCCAAACAAGCATGATTAAGACAAATCCAATCGACCCATGTAATCTTTTCATAGGCATCCTTTATTAAGATGTTTTAAAACTAAAAATACTCATATCAATTTATGTAAATCAAGTAATTCCATAGATGTTTAAGTAGCATGATTTTTGAATTTTCGAGAGAGGAAAAAATAATAAAAGCCTTTCTATTGTGAGAAATGATCACTAAAATGCTAAAGCAATCTAATTTAAAATTTCATAAAAAGGAATTGTATGAGAAAAGTTTACTTTTTCGCATCGCTTTTTTTATTCGCATTTTGCTTGTCTTGTAATTCCACCACTGTCCCCCAAAGCATTAGCTATGCCACGATGAATTATCCGGGTGGCGCTGTCGGTTCCTCCACCTACCTTACGGGAATTCGTGGCATCACCAACTCAAGCAATGTTTATATTAGCGGGATCTATGCCGCTCCTGGAGATTCTGTCACCGAGGGTGAAGGTCTCCTCTATACCGGTCCCATCACCGGAGGCGGCACTTGGCAAGTATTGAACTATCCTTCTTCTGCGGGAGTCACCGTTACCAGCACTGCACTTTATGGTCCGAATAATGGATTAGTCAGTGGCGATGTGCAAATCGTGGGAAATTATACTACCAGTGAAAATGGCGCTTTCGATCTGGGTCTTCTTTATCAAGGACCCACGGACGGATCTGGCAGCTGGACAAGCTTAGATCCGCAAATTTTAGAACCCATTCGCACTGTCCATAACACTATCGCCCACAGCACGATGGGCGGCTTGGTCGTGGGGAATTACGACACCGACCTTCTCACAGGAAAAGCATTCCTCTATAACATAGCCGAAGGTACCTATTTAGAAATCGTGAAGTCGGGCGCGGTCAGCATTACCGCCTACGGCATTTGGCACAATGGCGGAACTTCTTATACGATCGCGGGAGGTTATAGCGATGTGAATGACGGCGGCATCGATACGGCTTACCTCGTGGATTACGACTCCAGTACCGACGTTTTCTCGAACATGACTTCCTTCACTTATAACAACCAAGCGGCAGTGGTCACTCATTTTGAAGGCATCACCACGGATACACTCGGGGGTTACAATCTCGTGGCAGATTCGCTGAGTGGTACAGATATTATTGCTTCATTCGTCAACGTGCCTCGCAGCGCAAGCGGCACCTTCGGAACCGCCAGCTGGACGCCTTACGATTATCCCGGCTCCACCCTCACTTCCGCGAATACGGTTTATCTCAATTACGCCTTGGGGATTTATGAGGTGGATGGCAGTGAAGCCGCGAATGGCTACGTCACTACTATCCCTGAATAAAACAGCCATGAATAAGCAAAACCTATACGTCGCTTTTTTCAATAGTCTACTTGGCGTGGTGGTCAGTTTATTGCTGAAAGGCAATTTACTCATCTATGCGCTGACCTTTCTCATCGTGCTGACGATTCTTTATATTGAACGCACTTGGATTTACGAAAAGATTTTCCGAAAGAAAAAATGGCAGGCCATTTTAGGTTATGCAGTGATGGTCGCGGCGATGCTGGGATTTCTCATGCTCATCACAGAGCCCAGTCGAGATAGTACTCTGATTGTCAACGCCACTCATCAATTTTTAGATCATGTGCAGCCTGGAAAATACGAGCAAGCTTATCAAGCACTCACCAGCACTTCACAGCATAATTATTCCGAAAGCAATTTCATCAACGACCACGAAGACCTACGCATCAAAGTGCAAGATTTTCGCATCGATGAAATCGTCTTCAATGAATTCGACAAAAAGAGAGCGGTCGTGAAAGTTTCCAGCGCCTTCTCCATTTATGGCCAAAATTCCACTTCGCTCGAAGTCGTGAAAGAAAATGGAGTATGGAAAGTGAGTTTTAGCCCCACCATGATCGACCGCAACACACCTCTCAATGGTAAAAACCTCGAGCTCGTCCCAGCAGAAAGCGAGGAAAAATCTAAGCCTGGCTGGCTTCGACGATTTTTCCGAAAGGTTTTCTAAACTAAAGTAAGCTTTCTTGATTTATGCGCCCACAGGAGCATCTTGGCAGCGCCAAATTTCCAAGGGCGGTTTTTCCTTCTCAACTTTTTCGGCCAAATGTCGCAAAGCAGTCCTTAAACCTTCTTCTAACACCGGATGATAAAAAGGCATTTTCAAAACATCAAATACATTTAAATGAAGCGATATAGCCCAAGACAATAAATGCGCCAAATGCTCGCCTTCCGGCGCGAAAATTTCAGCACCTAACAAAAGTCCCGAACTTCGATGCGCATAAATATGAACCAAGCCTTTCTCTTTCAACTTCACAATGGCCCGACCTTGCCCCTCATAGCTCACCGAGCCGGTAATAAAATCGGCACCCATCGCTTGAAGGCTTTGGTAAGTTTGCCCCACCACTGCGATATTCGGATCACAGAAAACAATCCCTAATGAAACACGTCGTGTAAAACACTGAGACTCGTCCCTCACACTATTATAACCTGCGATTCTCCCTTCGTCCGCCGCTTCATGCAGCACAGGTCGCTCGCCATTTGCGTCGCCCACTACATAAATGGGAAATTTTTTTATCTGATAAGTGCCTTTTATAAGTTCAGGTAAACCCTTTTCGTTGAGCGGCACTCCGATTTCGGCAAGACCCAAATGATCCAGATTTGGCTTTCTTCCCACAGCAATCAGAACTTTTTCGAATTCTTCTTCATAATCACCCGATCGAATTCTCAATCCCTTACTGCCTTCACCTAAAATATCCGCTCCGGAAAAATGGAGATTCATCTCACGAGAAAAACTTTCTACGACATAGTTTGAAATTTCAGGATCCGTGACTCCCCCAATGTTCCGCCTTGCCTCGAAGCCTACGACTTCGACACCTAAACGCTGCAAAGCTTGTCCTAACTCGATTCCAATGACGCCTAATCCAATCACTGCAATTTTCCGGGGCAGATCCTCCATTTCGAAAAAATCGTCTGTATTTAAAAAATAAGAGGAATATTTTTGCCATGCATGGGGTATCAAGGGACGAGAACCCGTCGCTAAGATGATTTTCTTTGCTTCAATTTGCTCGCCTTCCAAATCTAGAACATTCGGGCTGACAAATCGCGCGCGCTTTTGAATCCAATGTCCTTCCAGCCAGCTTTCCATGTCTGCCAAAACGCTCTTCACAAAACGATCGCGTAATTTTCTCACATGTTTCATCACTGCCGACGAGTCCAGACTCAGATGGCCTCGAATTCCCATTTCATCGAAAACTTTTCTGCGCTGATAATCCTCCGCCACTTGAATCAAGGCTTTCGAGGGCATGCAACCTACTCGTGCACAAGTAGTGCCCAGAGGACCTGCATCAATGACAGCGTAATTATCCGTGACTCGAGCCACTTCGCGGCGCGCCGCTAAACCCGCGGTGCCCGCGCCTATGATCGCAACCTCTAAGGAACGTTTCATGCGGTATTCCCTTCTTTTGAAAGCAAATATTTTTCCAATTCTTCCGAACCGCCGATGTGTTTGCCTTCGATATAAACTTGTGGGACGGAACTTTTTCCCGTGACCGCAACCAATGATTTGAGAGTGACTCCATTTTGACCCACCACAATTTCTTCGAAATCATGATCGTGAGCCTTCAGAAGTTCTTTCGCACGCGCGCAATAAGGGCAGCCTGGTTTTGTGAATAGTGAGACACGCTTGGGTGTCTGTGCCTTCGGTGCCAAATAATGAAGCATGGTCTCTGCATCGGACACTTCGAATGGATCTCCTTCTTTCTCCGGCTCGATGAACATCTTTTTAATTTTTCCATTTTCTACATACATCGAATAACGCCAAGAGCGCTTACCGAATCCTAATGAAGATTTATCCACTAACATGCCCATCTTTTCACTGAACTCGCCATTTCCGTCGGGAATTAATTCCACCCCTTCACAGTTCTGAGATTTAGCCCATTCATTCATCACGAAAGCATCATTCACCGACAGACAAACAATAGAATCAATTCCCGCCTTTCGGAAAACCTTGGATAACTCGCTGTAACGAGGCAAATGCGTGGAGGAGCAAGTGGGCGTAAAAGCTCCTGGAAGAGAAAGAACAACCACCTTCTTATTATCGAAAATGTCTTTTGAACTTAAGTTCACCCATTGATTGTCTTTTCTTAATTTAAAAGTAACTTCGGGGATTTTCTCCCCCTCTTTATTTTGCAACATATTCTTCTCCTTTATTTCCTCTTCGTTGATTATGAATGATTCAGCTTAACCTATTAAACCTAGTTTCAAAAACCAAAAGCCCCCAATTCTAAAAAAGAATTGGGGGCTAAGTGGTATTTCATGGAGCTTTTTTTACTTACCCTGAACGGCCTTCTTCACTTTATCCACGCCTTCTTTGATTTTACCGGCCACTTTATCGACGGTGCCTTCATTTTTTAACTCTTGGTTATCCGTTAATTCACCAATCGCTTTTTTAACTCGCCCTTTAGCTTGATCTAATTTACCTGCCATAATGTTCTCCTTGCTTAAATTGATGTTAGACGACATTCACTAAAATCAAGTTATGCTAAGATTGCAAAATGGTAAATCGGGCCTGACCTGATTTTTGATTAGGGTAAAACCCTTCGAGTGATTATAATCTTCCACATTCCCTATGGAGATGAATTCTAAAACAAACGAACAACGAATCCGCGAACTCGAAGAACAAGTTCGGCAGCTTCAAGGGCAAAACGCCTCTTCCCCTACCAAAAGTTCTAAATCAAACAATTCTCGCACCATGAAGAACCCTGCTCTTTTTGGGCTTACGCTTATTCTGATCGCCATCGGAGCGGCTTATTGGGGATTCAGCACCGGACTTGAAGGCCATTTCAGTTTTCAAGGCACGCGTTACAAGGCCAATTCGTGCAGGTCAGGGGCAGCTTTCATCCCACAATTTTGGGGCTTTGTGGTTCGGAGCAAAGGCAAAAATGATCCTCGCTTCGAAGTGCAGGGCAACTCTGCCGAGAATGCACAAATCTTTGTTTGGACGGATTCCAAAACTCCCCTCCTCTACAATCGTCAAACTTGCAAAAAGTTAGAATTGAACTTCGAACAAAATGGTTCAAAGGTAAATAACGTGATTGCCTTGAGCGGCTCTTTAAACGCGGAATGTAAAAATGATACCGGACAAGAATTTATCGCGGATGTTCAATTCAGAAACTGCCATTAGATGACATTCGACTTCCATTCCATTGCAGGACTTTGCGCAGGCATTCTATCTTTTTTAGGATTTGCTCCCTACATCATTTCTACCCTGAAAGGAAAAACTCGTCCCAATCGAGCCACCTGGATTATTTGGACGGTCATCGGCGTCTTACTCCTACTCAGTTATCGATCAGCGGGAGCGACCCATGCACTCTGGCTGAGCGCGGCGAACGTGATTGCCTTTTGCGTGATTATTTTACTTCTCTTTAAATACGGAGAAGGCGGGTGGGAAACATTAGACATCGCTTGTTTAGTAGGCGCGGCTCTAGGTCTTTTACTTTGGTGGTATTTTTCCTCACCTTTGCCCACTTTATATTTGAGTATTCTGATCGACTTCGTGGGAGCGCTTCCCACCCTCAAAAAATCCTACCAAAATCCAGAGGGAGAAGATTCACTCACGTGGAAAATTTTTGGGGCCGCCAACACTCTCAATCTTTTCGCCATCGAAGAGTGGAGTTTCAAGATGGCAGCTTACCCTCTTTATATGTTCTGTATTTCGGGCAGCATTGCTTTAATATTGATCTTACGAAAAAAGTCTTCAACTTTCTCTTAGTTAGGGCTGCTGCACGCAAAGTAAGGATTGGACCTGGCTGCATGCCAAAGAAAAAAGCGAAATCGAGCTAGAAGTGGTTTGGCCCATATCTCCGACTTGACCATTGTCAGCTGGTAAATTGGACGCCCACAACACACAGTTATTAATGTTATTGGTCCAATCGGTCTCTAAGCCTGTCCAAGGACTTCCGCTAGTGAAGGTTGTGAAGTTGTTTTCGAGGGGAAAAGGAAAAATGCCATTCGAGTCCGTTGTGCCGATTACGGTGGCGCCGTCAGACTGTACATAAGTGGTATTAGGCTGCAAAACCCAGTCAATATGTTCAGAGGAACCTGTACCACAACTTGCAGTGGAACAGGCTTGTCGCGAGATTCCATCCACCAATAAAGCTTCATAGGTTCCCGTTCCTGGATAAGCAAAGTCGCTCATACACTTAGCGTCCGCACTAGCAATACTATTAAAGGTGAAACCTCCTGAGGCACCTGGGCCATAATTACCACTGGTATAATAAATGATTAAAACATCTGCACAAGTCACCGTCACATCGATCACATTCGCACCACTAATCGTTCCTCCAGCATCCGTGACTTCGCAAAGTTGTCCTGAAGGTTGGGTTAATATGGAAACCGCATAAACCGCTCCATCTGCCAAAGGAGTCGAAAATGTAAAACTACCATCACTGGTTACAGATAAATCATCACCCCCATTGTTTTGAAGAACAACAGTTCCCGTCAAACCACTTGCAGTTCCTCCCACCGTGAAGGTATCCGCCGAACAAACCACTGCGACATTACTCACGTTGGCAGCATCGATGATTCCACTCGCCTCACTCACCGAGCACGTTTGCCCAGAAGGCTGGGTTTGAACACTTACACTATAAGGAGTGCCATCCGCCAATGCATTGGCAAACTCAAAACTTCCATCGCTGCTCACACTGACTTCTTGAGCATCACTATTCACCAAAACAACTGTGCCACTTAATCCTGTCACAGTGCCACCGAGCGTATAGGTTTGGCTACTGCTAGAGCAAGTCACTTGGATATTACTCACTGTAGCACTCACTACGCCTGTGCCATTCGTGACCGTGCAGGTTTGTCCTGAGGGCTGAGTTAAAACAGTCACAGAATAAGAACTGCCCAAAGCCAGACCTGTCGCAAAAGTGAAAGCTTCATCTACCGTGAGACTGAGATTATCTCCGCCATTATTTTGTAGAACTAAAGTGCCAGAAAGACCGCTCACCGTTCCGCCAATGGGAAATAAGGTCGGCGCACAAGACCACATGCCTGTAAATGAAAGTAAAGAAATGAAAATAAATGATAAGAAACTACGAACAAATCGATGAGACATAGGTGGTGCCCTTTCAACTTTATCTACATTTGAAATGAATCGAAACTTAGATTGTATAGATAAGTCACAACAAGGTAAACGTTTTTTTCTTTTAATGAATCCAACGACTTTCCCAATCCAACCTTTGCACATCCTGAATTAAGACGGGAATTTCTCCTAAGATCATGACAAGACGCAAACCATCTGTATAAATTTCATCGCCCATAAAATTGCGATGAGGCGAATCGACGGTGTAAGTGCCCACACCTTTCACATAACCCCAGCGCTCGATGGCGCTAGCCGCAAGAAAATCTTGCAAAAGATAATCACGAGATTCATCGACATCCGAATCGATGACATGCGTCACCAAAAAAGCAGATTTAAAAGTAAACTTAACCCCAATATCGCGACTGATCGCTCCAATCCACACCGGTTTATTTTTGTAGCGATAGGGCGTCATCCAAAGGCGCAGATGGTTGCGATTGTTGATGGTCTTGCGAGGTTTTTGAAAAGCGATGTCTTGGTGGCGACCTTCCAAATATAAATCGCTCACAGGTGAATTATCGTAACTGGATTTGAATATGAAAGATTTAAAAGTTCTCCAAGCCGAACCCTTATATTTAATTTCAGTTTCTTTCCAACCTCGTCGCACAAAGGCCGTGATCAAATCTTCATCATCACCTACAATGATTAGATTGACTGGATCGCCTCGGTCTTCTTTCATTTTCTTATCAGTCGTAAATGCGGGAAGACCTTCCAAGGTTTTCCTCAGCGAATCTAAATCCAATTCTTTCAGCTCAGCTTTAGAATAAAGCGCATCCGTATCAATATAATCAAAATCCGCCCGCAAACCTGGCACGGGCACCACGAAAGAAAAGCGCTTCAAGGTTTTAGGTCCCCACAACTCGACACTCACTTCTTTGCGGCCTGTGTTGACGTTCGTATAAACAAATCCTTGGTAAGTTCCTCCGGGAAAATAATAAGGCATTTGCTCTTTTTGTAAAAAATCCTGAATTTCTCGTTTCGCTTTTTTGGAATGACCGCCGGCAGTTTTGTGGGCGACTTCATTGGGAGGATAATATTCTGGATCAATGCTAATCGCTTGCAGCCAATAAGGCAGCTTCTCTTGATTCTCAATTTTCAACCAAACCGGTTGAATGCCCTTCTTTGCCAACTTTAAACCGAAATATTTTTCACTTTCTTTGGCACTTAATGCAGATACCGAAACGCTGATTTTTCCATCTTGCTGGGTTTGAGCGCGCTCGAGAAAAGGAGCATCTGAGCTGACAGATTGAGGATGGTAACCTGCACAGGCAGAGCCAAATAGAATTAAAAATAGCAGGAGAAACTTAGATTTAAACATAATGATTGAATTATAATAAGCATTCCTTCATTTAAACAAAAATTATCTTCTTTATTATCTTCTCTACATTTGATGAAGTTGGATGAATTATTTTTCCCTGCCCTTTTCTTTAGAGGAGATTTCATGTTGAAGTTATTTTCTTTGTTTTTCTCACTGCTTGCTTTTTCTTTTTTTCCTGGCTTGTCTCATGCCGCCGCTCAGCCATTACCCCTGAAGCTAGCCGCTCATCCTTCCTTGAAAGAAGTAAAAATCTTTAATGGAGAAAATAGAAAGCATCTTGCCTATGAAATCTATGTAGAAAATTTCGATACTAAGCCCATCCTGTTACAGGAATTTGAAATTCGCGAAATTTATAATTCAGGGAAGAGGCAAGAACATAAATTTAAGGGTGAGGAATTAAAAAAAATGTATTCGAGTATTTCCGGCGACCCTTTAAAAATTCAGGACCCAATTCTGAAGCCAGGTGAAGCGGCAGTTTTATACATTTTCTTAGATTATAGTTCATTCTCCACTGAAAATCCGATCCTACTCGAACACAAACTTCAAATTAAAGCGGCGGACGCGAGCCTTGAATCTTTCAACGTTTCCTTTCCTGCCATTAAAATCTCAGAGCTTCCTGTCGTGCAATTATCCCCTCCCCTCAAAGGTAAAAACTGGTTCACTCCCAATGGTCCGGCGAATAATTCCATCCATCGACGTGTGATTATTCCTCTCGATGGAACGCCTCGCGTTCCGGAGCGTTTTGCAGTGGATTGGGTTAAAATCGGCGAAAACGGTTTCACCTACCAAGGTGATCCCAGTAAAAATGAAAGTTACCACGCTTATAAATCGCCTATTTACGCAGCTGCGCCCGGCAAAGTCATTGCCGTAAAAGATGGAATCCCTGAAAATACTCCCACTTCTAAAAGCATGGCCGTGCCTATTAATTTAGAAACGATTGGCGGAAATTACGTGATGGTGCATTTAGGTAGTCATCAATACGCCTTTTATGCCCATTTAATTCCCGGCAGCATAAAAGTCAAAACCGGCGACATATTAAAAAGCGGTGATCCTATTGCCTTGCTCGGCAATAGCGGAAATTCAACCGAACCTCACTTGCACTTTCATATTATTGATAATGAAGATCCCTTACGTGGGGAAGGACGAGCTTTTGAGTTGAATCAGTTCACGCATATAAATTACGAAATGAAGTTGGACGAAAAAGAAGATCCCATTTATTTCAAAGCGAAAGACAGCCAAAGCTTTAAAAAGCAAAGCTTCATGAACATGGAATTGGCAAATTTTGAATAGTTAAGAATTCAGATTTCTTTTGACGCGAAAGACGCCCTTTTCAACCAAACGACGGCATTTTTGATAGACCGTGTGCGAATAATGAATGCGATCGAAATCTCTGGATTCGATCATTCTCACCCTCACCTCTTTAAAATAATCCCTCAATTTTAATTGCAAGGTGAGTGGATAATGAGGACAGCTCAAAAAAAGAAACATGGATGAATAATTGATCTGTGGCTTGAGCGAAGATTTTACGGAGCTTTGCATTTCAACGACTGTCAAATCTTCCGTTAAATCCTCTTCGTTAAAGGAATGATTGGGCATAAATTCCTGTTCCATGGCAGAAGTCAACATTGCTATCTCCTTTTTCGAATACACCTTATCCGCAAAAACAGAAGCAAAACTCACGCCAGATTTCTTCAAAATTTCATTCCAAAAAAACTTATTTTAATTCGATAACTTGCCGAACAAGCTTTTTCTAAACATCAAAATCACAGTGAAAAAAATGCCTAAATAAAAGGCGATATATTATTTTTTAATCAAATAAATTTAGGGAATTTCCCCATTCTAAAATCAGGTTTTCTTAATTTCGTAATCGACTACCCTAAACGTCAGTTAAAATTCTTATTTTGGGAGGTTTTATGAATATGAAAAAACTTATCGCCTGTTTAAGCTTTTCAGCACTCTTATGCATTCAGACTTCAGCCCATGCTTTAGTTTCTAAAGAAGGCGGCTTCAGCATTGCAATGCCAGGTAAAGCCAGCATGAATCAGGTGAACCACAAAAGTATTGTGGGCGATGTGAAGGAAAATACCTATAGCGCTAAAACAAAAACGGACGAATATACGGCGAGCTATACAGTGCTTCCGGATATTGCTGTTTCCATGCAAAGCGACAAGGCTCTTCTCACACAAGCTAAAGAAGGTTTTGTGAAAGATACGGGCGCACGCGAGGTCAGTTTCGATAAAATCGATATCCAAGGTAAAGAAGGTCGAGAATTCAAATACACTCTGAAAAGCCAAAATGGCAAAGAAAGTAGTGGAATCGCACGTTTCGTGATTTCAAACAAAGTACTTTATGTGATAGCGGCTAACAGCTCAACACCTAACCAGAAACAAGTGAGTCGTTTCGTGAATTCGTTTAAGTTATTGCAGTAAGACTGCTCTCTCTAACGACATTTGTCTTAGCTTCTCATGAGGGAAAGTATTTCGATGAACTCTCCTCAAGCTGAAAAACGGGGCTTCTTAATCTTACTCGGGGTCATGATGTTCTCGGGCATCTTTGTATTATGGCCCTTTTTAAAAACCATCGTGCTGAGCATGGTGTTTGCCGTACTGTTTTTTCCACTCCACAAAAGAATATTAAAATGGACGGGAGGAAAGAAAGCGCTCAGCGCTACGATTTCAATAACTTTGGTTTTCTTGCTCTTAATTATTCCAGTCCTCTTGTTAACCACATTAGTCACAATTCAAATTCAAAAATTACTCACTCTAGAACCCAGTACGATTCTTTCGAGCATGTATGTCTCTGCACAAATTTGGGTGACTAAATTTGAAGACCTGCTCCAAGTGCAGTTTCATTTACTTGACTTCCTGAAGCAAATTCTTCAAACCGCTGGAAATTTTCTCGCACAATACTCACCTAACATGGTGAAAGAAACCGCCAATTTTTTCTACCATTTCTTCATTATGATGATGATTTTATTTTATTTCTTCATCGATGGAGAAAGATTTTTAGAAATTATCATTCGACTCACCCCCGTAAAAGATAAATACGAACGCCATCTCGCCAGTGAAATGAAAACTACTATTTACGGTGTTTTTTACAGCAGTTTTTTGAGTGCACTTCTCCAAGCCATTGCAGCGACATTAGGTTATTACTTTGCCGGCATTGAAGGCTATCTTGTCTGGGGTTGTGTTACCTTCTTTGTCGCTTTTATCCCAGTGGTGGGTACGGCCCTAGTTTTGATACCACTGGTCCTCTCTTTATTTCTTGAAGGCAACACGAGTCATGCAATCTTTCTGTCGCTCTATGCAATGCTGATCATCGGTTCGATCGATAATATTGTAAAACCCTTGTTGATCAAAGGTGACATGCATCCTTTGATTCTTTTCTTGAGCGTTTTTGGCGGAATGACGATGTTTGGACCCATCGGACTTCTCCTCGGACCTATCCTCATGTCAATGTTAACAGCTACCGTTAAAATCTATTCAAGAGATTTCACAGGAGTCCATTTAGAAAATGTGAAACCAAAGGCAAGTGACCTATGAATTTCCGTTTTCTAAAATTAACAAGCCTCATCGTCTTATGGATTGTCTCGAGCAGTGGCTGCATCATCTTCCGTAAATCTGTCACTAGTTATAAAGAAACCAAATTGCCTGAATCCCAAGCGGTTTACGATATTCCATATTGGTCTTCGCCCGAAGCTGATCCGGTCAAAAATCGTCTCGACCTATTCTTACCTCAAGGACAAGATTGGCCCCTCTTAGTTTTTGTTCATGGGGGTGAATGGATTTCCGGCGATAAATCTCTCAAGGTCATGGGATCTGAAATTTACCGCAACATCGGCCGCTATTTTGCTTCTCAAGGAGTTGGAACAGCAATCATTAACTATCGTCTCATTCCCCAAACCGACTGGAAATCCCAAATTATGGACGTAGCCCGAGCGGTCACTTGGCTGCATGCAAACATCAAAAATTATCATGGGAATCCCCAACAAATTTTTGTGATGGGCCATTCTTCAGGTGCTCAACTTGCGGCTCGCATTGCTTTAGACCCTAAGTTTCTCAAATCTTTAAACGCAAGTCCAAGCATGCTTTGCGGGATTATTCCGGTAAGTGGTGCAGGCTATGATTTAACGGACGAAGAAACTTACGCACTCGCCCAAAAAGATGACTTATTCGAAAAACTTTTTCACAAAGGCGATATACCTGCGAGCTTACGACGCCAACTTTCTCCTCAAAAATTTGTAAACTCTAAAGCTCCCCCTTTCTTAGTGATGTATTCGGAAAAAGAAGAGAAGGAATTGCAAAAGGGTT
The DNA here is from genome assembly GCA_964556135.1 of uncultured Pseudomonadota bacterium. Classification (GTDB taxonomy): domain Bacteria; phylum UBA10199; class UBA10199; order JADFYH01; family JADFYH01; genus CAYPXN01. The sequence continues at coordinate 57,393 of CAZKUY010000011.1, read as the reverse complement.
CAATACGTTTGAATGACGAATTGAATAAAGTAGGCGCTTCCAGCCAAATCATTGAAATCTACGGTGAGGATCACAAGAGCGTCGTCTTAAGTTTAAGCAATCCACAAATGGTTCCCACCAATGCAATTTTGGTCTTCTTAAGAACTCTGCATTGCACTGGAACTTAAATTTTCTCCATAAACTTTGCGGAGATAAATTAGTTTTCTACTTCTTCTTCAGCGACATCGATAGTAGGCAACAAGCTTCCCCGCCTTTTCATACCAATAAAATCCAAGCGAAATTCAGCACGGCTGACTGCTACATAAAGAAGATTTCTTTCTTCACCGTCTTTAGGTGAATAATTATCGTCAGAAGGCTCTACGACCAAAACATTTCTGAATTCTAAACCTTTCACTTGATGTGCATTGGTCACGGTTATACCCGGAGAAAAATCGAATTGATCACGGTGACCTAAGCGTACGGAAGGCAATCCCAATCTACGCAATTCTTCAACGAGCTGCGCGGCTTCTTTCGGCTTTCGGCAAATCACGGCGGATACTGCTTTAGGGCTATCTTTCAAACGAGCTTTAATCCACTCCGCAATTTGTAAACTATAAACCGTCGGTTCTTGAACACGAATAAAGGAAGGAGAAGGTCCGCGTCTTAATGCACGTTTTTCGCTTTCATCGAATTTTTCGCCGCGGACATGGCTGGCTAATTCTAAAATTTCTCGAGTCGTGCGAAAAGAAACGGTTAAGGCGACAGGCACAGTCTCCGCAAATCCCGCTTCGGTGAGAAGCTCTTCCCAGGTCCAGGCATCGCGACCGGCAATAATACGCTGACCCATATCTCCCACGATTGTGACTGTACGTTCTTGATCGAGCGCATTAAGCAAGGCACGAATTTCTACCACTCCAAAATCTTGCGCTTCGTCGATCACGAGGTGATCTAATAAACAAAGCACTTTGCGCGATTTCACCGGATAGAAACCGTATTCTGCATAAATTAAATGTAGCAAAAGTGAATCATCCTGCAAATCCAACACTCTCTGCTTCAATTGAATTTTGAGAATTTCTTTAAGATGCGCCCAACGTCGCCACATCAAATCTTGAGAAACAATGCTTTCATAAAAATCAAAGAGTTCATCCTCAAATTTTTTCGAAGCTTGGTGGGGATTTTTTAAAATATATTCATAAAGAAGGTTCAAGCAAAAACCAGAAGACTTGAAAACTTCAAGCTCTCGACTTCTTTCTAAATCCGCACGCGGACGAGCGCCTACAATATCATTCAAAATATCATTCACCCACTGCGTATAAGTTTGAATCGCGACGCCATTAATTTTGAGTTCTGGCAAAGTCGTTTCGACGTATGCCTTCAAAGATCGGTTATACATCACCACTAAACAATTTTCGGCTTTTGCATCACTGTTGTCCGCATGAAGTAACCAAGCCAGACGATGCAGTGCCACCGTCGTTTTACCGCTTCCGGCGATGCCTTGAATCACCATCGGTTTTTTCGCATTCGAGGTGATCAGAGAAAATTGATCCGCAGTGATGAGTGATAAAATGGGCGGCAAATGACCATCATGATCTTCGGTTCGAGAGAATTGCGTATTTTTATTGTGAAATTTCCAACCTTCGGGAGAATGGACGAGGACGCCTTGCGGAGTTTCAATGCGATGGAGAGAATTTCTTTCCCCCTGATAAGCCCGGCGTAATTTAATAAAACCTTCGCGTTCACGGCCTTGGATTTCTTCGGCAAAATCATCGCCTTCTTTATAGTCGTAGTAAAGTTTACTGATGGGTGCTTTACGCCAATCGATGATGCGCTCCGCAGGAAAACTCGCGGTGCCTAATTTAAACTCGATGTTCTTGCCATTTTCTTCCGTGATGACTCGAGCAAAGTAGGGTTGTTCTTCCAAAGATTCTAAATCTTCAGCCTTGTCTTTACGCAAGCTCACCAGGCCATGTGCCACCATTTCACGATTGGCGACATCCATCACATCGTCTTCTCGAGTGGCGGCAACCAGCTGGGCGGTCAGTTCTTGGGCTAACTGCCGATCTTGCGCATAGTCGGCCCGCGTGCGCTTGATTTCTTTGAGGATGGCCGCATGGGCTTTTTGCCATCGGCTTTCTTCATCCTGACCGACTTCTTGACCTTTTTCCTGAATTTGTTCTGTATTTTCACTCATAAAAAAATTTTTCAACCTATCGGAAACCAAAGAAGCCCTTCAAAAAACCGGCTTTTTCCGATTTTTTGAAGGGCTGATTCATGGATATTTAACTCCCATTTAAGTAAAGAATCGCTTTCTTGAAGTCAATGGGATACTAATGAGTCCGCAATATATTCCACAGCCCGAGAGGGCTTTCCCTAGCGGACTCATAGTACTATCGGTCTTTATCGTAAATTTAACTGGAGACCGATTAGTAAAGTGATCTTTCAGACAAACTTTGCTGTATAACACGCAGCCAGGAGAAATATGAAACTCATTCAAGAACTTCGTCTGCCTTATCAAAAAGATCCAGACCTCACTCAAATCGCTTCAGAGCATCTCGGCATCTCCCCAGAAAAGATTCAACACATCCGCGTCAAAAAACGTAGCCTCGATGCTCGCAATACCAAAAAACATTTTTGGGTTTATTCTTTAGAAGTTTATTTAGAAGGCGAAAGTCTTGAAGAAAAAACTTTGGAATTTAACCAGATTCAATGGAAGGGTCCTCCCCCTCTCATCATCGGAGCGGGCCCGGCAGGTTTGTTTGCAGCGCATACTTTTTTAGCGCATGGAATCAAGCCCATTCTTCTCGAACGCGGCGAACGAACGCACGAACGCATGCTCAAGATCAGCAAATATTGGCGGCATGGAATTTTGGATGAAGACAGTAATGTCTGCAACGGCGAAGGCGGCGCTGGCACCTTCAGCGACGGCAAACTCATCACGCGCATCAAATCACCGCTCATTCAACACATCATGCAAACTTTTGTGACTTATGGAGCTCCTGCCGAAATCACTTATGTTTATAACCCGCACGTCGGCAGCAATCTCATTCGCGAAGTTATTCGTAAAATGTCAGATGATTTAATCGCGCGCGGTGCAGACTTGAGATTTTCCACTCGAGTAGAATCTCTCGATCTTTCGAAGAATCAAGTTCAAGGTGTTTTCCTCTCACCCTCGCCCCTGCGGGGACAGCGAAGCAGTGCCCTTGTGGTAGAGGGTCAGGGTGAGGGGAAAGTTTCAGGAACGGGACTCATCCTTGCCTGCGGTCATAGCGCCGGAAGTTTTTTCAACACTTTGTATGAGCAAGGCGTCACTTTCGAAGCGAAGGATTTTGCCTTGGGTCTGCGCATCGAGCATCCGCAAAACTATATCAATCGCTGGCAATATGGCGAGGCTTGCGATTTATCCGATTTGGAAACGGCTCAATACAAGCTGCAAAGTTACTGGGAAAAAGAAAGTGTGGGAGTTTACAGTTTTTGCATGTGTCCCGGCGGTTATGTGATTTCCTCCACGACCGATCCTGAAACGATTGTGGTGAATGGCATGAGCAATTATCATCGCAATTCCCCTTGGGCCAATGCTGCTATTGTGTGCAGCGTTTCTAAAGACCGCGTGCCAGGAGATGACCCCTTTAAACTAATTCACTTTCAAAGAAACATCGAAAGAAAAACCTATGAAGCCAGTGCTTCACAAGGCGAAGCGCGAAAAATTCCAGTGCAACGCTTAGAAGATTTTCTCGCCGGCAAAGCAGGAAAAGTGGATGGCAAATCGAGCTGTCCTTCCGGAATTGTTTCCGCAAATTTAAAAGAAATTCTTCCGAACTGGATTTACGAATATCTTTGCAATGGATTTTTAGAATTCGACCGCAAGCGCCGTGGTTTCACTCAACCTGACGCCCTCCTCCACGCCGTCGAATCTCGCACTTCTTCTCCCGTGCGCATCACACGTCATCCTGAAACTTATGAAAGCATTTCCACTCAAGGGCTTTTTCCCTGCGGTGAAGGCCCAGGTTATGCGGGCGGGATCACCAGCGCGGCCGTGGATGGAATGAAGGCAGCTTTGGCTTGGATTGAAAAGTTTGCGAAATAAAAAAAGCCTCCGCCTAAAGCAGAGGCTTTTTATAATCTTAAATTCCAAAAACTACATCGGCGTAATCTTGAACGCTCCAAAGGCGATTCCCATATCGAAACCTTTTCCAGTTCCGTGAAGTGCCAAAGAAACGCTACCTTTGGTCATCGCGCGAACATCTCCGGATTTCACGACACCGCCATGTGCTTCTGAATAGGCATAGCTGCCGTAGATTTCACTGAGACTATGCACTTTGGAAAAAGAGCCTTTACCATCCGTGATGTAGGTTTTTCCGAAAGTCACTCCACCGCCCTTCGCTCGGATCTTTACATCACTAGCTTCGCCGTTATCGCAAGTGACGGTGCCATCCCCTTTTCCAGACTTGTAGAATGCCGACCAGCTTTTCAGATTAAAGCTCAAGCTGCATTTAATTTCCGTTTCTGTCTTTGAATTACTACTCGTGCTGACATCAGGATTAGTGCTCGCTTTCGCGGATTCTGCGGCTGCTGTTTTATTATCACTGAGATTTTTTTCTTCGATGGCATGAGCGGAATAGACCACTCCCATCACTAAAGTTGCTGCGAGCAGCGAATTGATTTTTTTATTCATCATTTTTTCCTCCTGAATGAGTCCATTTCGCGCGGATTTTTTCATACGCGCCTTTTAATATATCGATGAAAGTGGGATGGGCTCGGATTTCCAATTCCCCTCGCAAGCCAAGGCCAGCGGGAAGACTTTCCCCAGGATTTCCAAACCCCTTACCTTCTTCATCCTGTTCCAAAACAAAAAATACTAAAGTCCTCGGTTTTTTTTCCTTAAATTGTATTTCACGGCTATAAATTCCATCGCCGGCTTTTTCATCGCCGTTCCATCCCGTATCATTCAAAGGCCAGCGATACTTCACTTTGCCTTCAAGCCTTGTTTCAACCAGAATAATATTCTTCGGTTTTTCAGAACCTTGTGAAACGACAGTTACAGTGAATTTAACTCCTAAATCTTCATCCGTAAATAGGTAATCAGGATTTATTTGAAAATTTTTCAATTCTGCGGCTTGCGATAGGGAAGAAAAAGATAAAAAAATGACGCTTATGAAAAATATCTTTTTGAACATAGCTCACCTCTTGGTAAAAGAACGTCATCCTTCGACGAGCGTAGGATGTCCAGCTAAATTCATTTATTTGGATGTCGGTTTCTCGAAGAATTTTAAACAAGGAGAATTTTATGCGTAGAGTTTTACTGTCCTTCATCTCAATTTTCTTTTTTGCAGGATTGGCCCATGCCGCCGCACCGAGCCCGGTCACTACAGCCAGCGGTCTTAAATATACGGAAGATAAAATCGGAACAGGCACCACTGCCGTGAAAGAAAAATGGGTATTTGTCGATTACACGGGCTGGATTGACAACAATGGTAGCAAAGGAAAAAAATTCGATTCTTCGCTAGATAGAAACGAAAAGTTCAAGTTCCTCTTAGGAGCAGGTCAAGTGATCCCCGGTTGGGACGAAGGTGTCGCTGGCATGAAAGAAGGCGGAAAGCGCACGCTCTATATTCCCGCGAAATTGGGTTATGGAGCAAGAGGCGCTGGAGCTGCGATTCCTCCCAATGCCAATCTCATTTTCGAAGTTGAGCTTGTGAAAGTTCAATAAAGCTCTTGGGCTGTCTTTAGATTGCCTGAAGGATTTTCTTTTTCTTGTCTCGTCGAATGAGCAAGGCGGGAACATAGACTAAGGCCGCGATCAAACAAGTGACTTCACCTAAGATGCCAATCCAGCCGAAAGAGGCTAAAGCTTGGTTTTTGGCGATAATGAGGGTGAAGTAACCAATAATCGTGGTGACTGAACAGAGAAGCACGGCGCCTCCCGTGGTTCTCATCACCTTAGGCAGAGATCCTCGACCTTCTAATTTGTAACGCTGATAGATATTAACGCCGTAATCCACCCCGATTCCGAAGGTGGTGGGAATGGCGATGAAGTTGAAGAAATTGATTTTGATGCCAAACAGCGGCATGAGTCCACCCATCCAAAGAACACCTACCACCAAAGTCCCCAAAATAATGAGAATGCCTCTCCATTCGTGAAAAATAAGAATCACAACAAGGCAAACCGCCAAAAATGCCCAAAGAGTCGCTTTAGAACCATCATGAACGACAGCGCGAAGCAGATCGGAAAAAATAACGGAATCGCCCGAAGCCGTCACAATGCTTCCATCGGGCAATACATTGCTGCGGATAATATCTGCGAAACGAATGAGATTCTTTCCATTCTCGATATTATTGAGCTCTCCGCCCCCTGAATAAACATAAACAATTTTTCCAACATCGCCATTTTTCTCGGTGAAATTTCGCATCAAATCCGGTGGCACGTCGGCCAAAACCACCCGCTTTTCTGTAAAGCCTGATTTGAATTTTTCCATTTCTTTTTTCTGTTCGGGTTTCAAGAAATTCAAAGCATTATCTTCCAAAAGTGCACGTATTTTCTTGAGAACTTCCACCTTCTGCTCTTGATCCAAAGGCACATAAGAATATAAATTCCGGCAGCTTTCCACCACGCGTCTATCCGGCTCGTCTAAATTATTTTTCCGTTGAATTTCTTCGCAAAGAGGAACGACTTGCTTCACGTCGTCCACCATCAAAACGGCAGGAGTCGTGGTGCCGCCAAAAATTTTACGGATGCGTTCGGTCAGATCGATGTCATCTTTCATTTCCTGCTTTGAATTCTGAACGCGCAGCTTCGTGAAATCATATTCTAAGGAATTAGGAACATAATGAATGATGGCTGGAATGCAGATCGGGGTAGCAGCGGTACCAAGCAAAGTAATGATTTTTGCATAACGCGGCAAGGCAAGTGCATAAGCATTCATCATAGAAAAAGCTGACTTCTGAGCTTTATTCTCCCGAATGACCGGCCAAAGCTGTTCACTGATTAATAAGAATACGGGCAAGACTGTATACGCAGCCACCCAACATAAAATCATTCCAATACCACCGATGTAACCAAATTGCGAAAAGCCGCGAATATCGGTGAAAAGTAAAACGGCAAAAGCCATACTGGTGGTGAAACTCGAAGCTAAAGTCCCTGCAAAAGTCGCGGGGATAGCGATGCAAAGACTTTCATAAGCGTTTTGACCCTTTTTTCTCTCTTCCAAATAACGGGCCATGAGAATCAAACCGTGGTTAATCCCATTGCCGACGATAATGGATCCCAGAAAAGCAGTTTGAGTATTGAGATAACCGATCTGCCAATAGGTCAGCGCAAAGGTCCAGGCCACTCCATTGAAAACCGCCCAAGCCATCAGCACAACCATTCGAATGCGACGAAAATAAATCAGCACTGCAGCCGCAATCAAAGCGATGCACAACAAAGCAGTAGAAACAATATCATCGACCAGGGTTTGATATTCGAAAAGTACGCGTTGGAATTTGCCAGTCAGCTTCACTTTCATGCTTGGGTTGAAGCTCTGGGGCTGAAGCGCTTGAATATCCGCATTAATTCGTCCGACCAGTTCTTTTGAAAACTCAATTCCTGTGGACGATCCGGGAGGACGAATGAGAATCGCCATCAGGCGTTTATCTTCACTGAAATAATATCCATCGATGTAATCATTATAGTTGGCGGTTTTTTTGCGGTACTTTGCTTCTAAATCATCAGTGGAAAACTGAGCTTTTTCCTCATCTTCCGTTTCAAAGCTCATGAAAAGCCCGGAGCCTTTTACTTTTTCGCGCTGGATTCGACGCTGCAGACGGTCATGCAACTCCTGCAAGTCTTCTAAATCCATGTAGAGATATTTGCGATCTTCAAAGAACTCCTTCATCGCTTTGGCATTATAATCGATGGAGGAAATATATTCGGGAGGATAAGCCTTCAATTTCTCGACTAAAGCATTTCCAAAACGAATGGAGCTTTGAGGATCATCCGATTCGATGGCGACAATCAGACCCGCCGTGCTGGGGGCTCTTTTTAAAATACGATCGAGATCTTTGACGCTTTGGAAATTTTCCGGCAACAACTCTTTAAAATCACTCTTTAGTTTCAAATGAGAACTTACAATGATGCAATAGACGAAAAAGAAACTGAACATCAGCGCCAGAGGCCAACGCGCTTTATAGAGGAAATGGGTGTAGGATCGAAGCAGTTTCATTCATCGCCTTTACAAATTCAAAGCTTATTATGCACTAAAAAAGATGCCTCTTTTGCTAAATGCTCTAAAACTATTTTGCAATGTGCAAGGTTAAGGATAAGATTTAAACTAAGGAGATTTATGAAAAATAGTTTAAGAGCTACTTTCCTCTTTTTATTCACTTTATTCATTCTACCGCATCCCGCTCAAAGCGAAATGCAGACGGCAAAAATGGCAGCACCTCAACCTCCAGAACAAAATCCTCATCCACCTCAAAGTGCTGAGGAAATTAAAATAGTAAAGTTTGCGGAAGAAGCTGTGCAAATTCTTCTTACTCAAAGCTTGCCCAGTTCACTCAAGAAGACTGACACCGGCACCGTGGAATCCTTTCAAAATAAATCTTTGGAATGTTTAAAGAATATCGACTGTTACACAAAAGATCTTCCTTTCGTAAATGAACTCATCCGCTTGCAAGAAACGAATGGAAAAATCACCGAAGTTCGGCACCCGCATCTGATTCCTTGGTCGATGAAACGCATGAATATGCGTAGCTCAACTTCAAATACAAAGAAGGTCTCAGCAGACTTTGCTCCTGTTCCCAATCAATTGAAGGCACCTCAATTGAAAGCCGATGAATTTATGGTTCATATGTATGTGAAGTTCGATAAGTCTGAGCGTTGGTATCATTTAGATGCGATTCTAGCTCAAGATGCTCAGGGAAAAATCTTCCTTAGGTATTTCTACACCCTTCCCATGCCTAGCTCAGGGGGCAAGCTTCCACCCGGAGCCGTCTGCTAAGCCTTTGGTCTTGACACACCCTGCCCAAGACGCTAAAGCCCCGAATGAATAGTCATTCATTTATTTAATTCATCTATTTTGGAGGGTTTTACCATGGGACAGCTCCGTGAAGCCGTAATCGTTAGTGCCGTACGCAGCCCAATGGGTCGCGCCAATAAAGGCAATTTCATTAATCTCAGAATCGACGACCTTGGCGGTCAAATTGTAAGAGACGCCGTGGCTCGCGTGAAAAATTTGGATCCGAAAGAAATCGAAGACGTAATTGTCGGTTGCGCCATGCCCGAAGGCGAACAAGGCATGAACGTCGCTCGTAACGTCAGCTTTTTGGCTGGCCTCCCTTTATCTGCCGCAGCTGTCACTGTTAACCGCTTCTGCGCTTCTTCTTTACAAAGCATCATGGATGCCGCACGAGCCATCATGGTAGGCGACGGTGAAGTTTTCGTCGCAGCCGGCATCGAAAGCATGTCGCATGTGCCCATGGGTGGATTCAATCCATCCTTGAACCCCACACTTTGCCAACCTGGTATGCCTGATGCTTACATCGGAATGGGAATGACCGCTGAAAACGTCGCCGAAAAATATAAAATCGGCCGCAAAGAAATGGACGAATTCGCCGTCGAAAGTCATCAAAAGGCTTCTGCTGCGATGGAATCCGGTAAATTCAAAAATGAAATCGTTTCTGTAAAGCTTGCCGATGGACGCATCATTGATAAAGACGAAGGTCCTCGTCCCGAAACCACTTTGGAAAAACTTTCGACCTTAAAGCCTGTCTTTAAAAAAGATGGTTCCGTCACCGCGGGAAATTCCTCACCTCTCACCGACGGCGCTGCTGCAGTGGTGATGATGAGTGCTGAAAAAGCCAAAGCCTTGGGATTAAAGCCTCTTGCTCGCATCCACGCAATGGCCGTCGCAGGTTGTGATCCTTCCATCATGGGAATTGGCCCCATCCCTGCCGTGCAAAAAGTTTTGAAGCGCGCTGGCAAAAGCGTCAATGACATCGATATTTTTGAACTCAATGAAGCTTTCGCTGCTCAAGCCTTGGCGGTGATCAATGAATTGGGAATCGATCGCAAGCGTGTAAATCCCAATGGTGGAGCGATTGCTTTAGGACATCCTTTAGGATGCTCCGGCGCTCGCATCATGGCCACATTGGTAAACGATCTTTTCACCTACGATAAAAAGTGGGGATTAGAAACGATGTGCATCGGCGGCGGACAAGGCGCTGCTTGCGTGATCGAAAGATTGTAAAACCTGTTCTCGTAGGGGCAGACCCATGTGTCTGCCCGGGCGAACACATAGGTTCGCCCCTACATTATCTATAAAACAGAGGTTTTTTTATGAAACAAATCAAAAAAGTTGGCGTATTAGGCGCTGGTGTCATGGGGCACGGGATTGCGGCTCACTTGGCAGGAGCAGGCATTCCCTCTCTTTTACTCGATATTGTTCCCCCGAAATTCACGGATGAAGATGCAAAATTGGGTCTGAAGGAAAAAGATCCCCGCTTCCGTAATAAATTCGCTTTAGCGGGCATCGAAGCAATCAAAAAATCAAGACCTTCCGTGATCTATTCTCAACGCGATTTAAAACTCATCACTCCCGGTAACTTCGAGGATGATTGGGATAAGTTAAAAGATTGCGATTGGATTGTGGAAGTCGTTTTGGAACGCTTGGATGTAAAACAACAAGTCTTCGCACGTGTGGAACAAGTGATGAAAGACGACACCATCATTACCTCCAACACTTCTGGCTTGCCTTTGCACGCGATGGCCGAAGGCCGTAGTGAAAAGTTCCGCAAGAATTTCCTCCTCACCCATTTTTTCAATCCGGTCCGCTATTTAAAATTGGTTGAAGTAGTCACTTCGAAAGAAACCAATCCCGAAGTCATTAAAACCATGGTGAGTTTCTTAGAAGATACTTTGGGCAAAGGTGTGGTTTACGCGAAAGACACTCCCAACTTCATCGCTAACCGCATCGGCACTTATGCCTTCATGGCAGGATTAAAGCGCATCATTGATGGTGGCTACACTGTAGAAGAAGCCGACAAAATCTTGGGCCCTGCTCTCGGCAAACCCAAATCTGCGATGTTCCGCACCGCAGACCTCGTCGGAATCGACACTTTGGCTCACGTCGTAAAAAATACTTACGACAATTGCCCGAATGACGAGTCTCGCAATACCTTTGTGATGCCCGATGTGGTCAGCAAAATGATCGCCAACAAATGGTTGGGCGACAAGACCAAGCAAGGTTTCTACAAAAAGACCAAAAATGCCGAAGGTAAAAAAGAAGTTTTATCCCTCGATTTAAACACCTGCGAATATCGCGGCAAACAATCGGTGAAATTCGAATCCCTTGCGGATGTGAAAGATATCGAAGACGTCGGTGAACGCATTAAAGCTTTCGTGAATGCAAAAGACCGCGCTGCCGAACTCGCTTGGAATGTCACGCGCGACACTTTGATTTACACCGCAAATCGCATTCCTGAAATCGCCGATGATATCGTTAATATCGACAATGCGATGCGCTGGGGTTTCAATTGGGACATTGGTCCTTTTGAAGCGATTGACGCTTTGGGCGTGAAAGAAACCATTGAACGCATTGAAAAAGAAGGTTTGAAAGTCCCCTCCCTCTACAAACAAGTTTTGGAAAAAGGCGAAGGAAAATTCTACAAGCGTGAAAACGGCAAAAGTTATTTCTTCGATTTTACTAGCAGCACTTACAAGCCAGTCCCGCAACGCGAACAAGTCGTTTCTCTACGAAGTTTACGAGAACAAAAGAAAATCATCGATAGCAATGAATCCGCTTCTCTCCTCGATTTAGGAGATGGCGTTATTTGTTTGGAGTTTCATTCCAAGATGAACGCGATCGATGCTGAAATCGGTGCCATGGGCCAAAAAGGCTTAGAGCTCGTGAAGCAAGCTGGCTACAAAGGCATGGTCGTTGCCAATGAAGGTCAAAATTTCTCCGTCGGCGCAAACCTCATGCTGCTTTGGTTAGAAGCTCAACAAGGTAACTGGGAAGCCATCGATAAAATGGCAAAGGATTTCCAAGATCTTTGCATGGCTTTCAAATATTCTCCCAAACCCGTCGTGGCTGCCCCCTTTGGCATGACATTAGGCGGTGGTTGCGAAGTGGCAATGGGTTGCGATGCGGTTCGCGCTTACGCGGAAACCTACATCGGTTTAGTGGAAGTCGGCGCAGGCCTTATTCCTGCCGGCGGCGGATGCAAAAACATGCTTTTGAATGCTGAAGCGGCACTTCGTCGTAAGGGTCAAAAGGTATGGGCCTCACAAGGCGATGGTGGTCCTTTCCCGAAAGTTCAAAGAGCTTTCGAAAAAATCGGATTCGCCAAAGTCGCGACCAGTGCCAAAGAAGGCATTGAATTCGATTATTTAAAGCCTAACGATAAAATTACCTTAAACAAAGAAAGTCTCATTTACGATGCGAAGCAAGATGTCTTGGCGATGTCGAAGGATTACGTTCAGCCGACGCCCCGCGAAGATATCCTCGTTCCTGGCATCGGTGGTAAAATGGCCATGCTTTCAGCGATCAAGGGATTTGTCGCCATGGGCACCATCTCTGAACATGATGGTCTGATCGCAGGTGAACTCGCAAATGTGCTTTGCGGCGGAGAAATTCCTACGCAACGTCTCGTGAATGAACAATATATTCTCGATTTAGAACGTGAAGCCTTCTTGAAGCTTTGCGGAACTGAAAAATCACAAGCCAGAATGCAATCCCTCTTGATGACGGGAAAGCCTCTGCGCAACTAATCGAAACGAATCGTAAATCCTCAAAACCCCTCCTCGTGAGGGGTTTTTTTATTTCCGAAACAGCATCGTTAAACCCAACAATCCATTTGCCAGCGAATCACCCCTGGTGTTATCGTGCGCAATGCTTGAATCATTTAATTTAGTCATTACGGAGGACTCTTTATATGCGTAAACTCGCGAGCGTTGCGCTCACCCTTTGCCTACTTGCCCCTTTAGGATGCAATGGCAAAAAATCTTCTAACAACAATGCAAATAATCCTGCTGCCTCGGTTCCGCTCACCAACGGACTCGCTGAAAGCAGCAAAGGCGATATCGTCGCTGAGATCAATGGCCAAAACATTACCAACCAAGAATTGATGGCCAAAATTAAACCTCGCCTTTCTCGCATTGAAAATCAAATTTTCGACATTAAAGAAGATGGAATCAATCAAATCATCGAGGAACGCTTATTAGAATCCGAAGCAAAGAAAAGAAACATCAGCGTTCAAGAACTTTTAAAAGTTGAAGTTCAAGATAAAGTCGGTGAAGTTTCCGACAAAGAAATCCAAGATTTTTATGACCAAAACAAAGCTCGTTTTGGTGGAAAAACTTTTGATGAATTGAAGCCCATGATTGGCTCTCAATTAAAAGCCCGCAAAGCCAGCATGTTCCGTAATACCTACCTCGACAAACTCATGGCTAAGGCAGACATCGATATCTTCATTCAACGCCCCCGTGTGGAAGTCGGCGTAGGTGAAGGCCCTTCAAAAGGTCCCAAAGATGCACCCATTGTCATCGTTGAATTCACCGATTATCAATGCCCTTTCTGTGCACGCGCTCGACCGAACTTGAATGCAGCGATTGCAGATTACAAAGACGAAATTTTTTACTCGGTCCGAAATTTCCCTCTCGATTTCCACGCCCAAGCTAAAAAAGCAGGCGAAGCGACCCTTTGCGCAAACGAACAAAAGAAATATTGGGAATACAGCGACAAGCTTTGGGAAAACCAAAAAGCTTTGGATGTTGCTAACTTGAAAAAATATGCCGCCGACATCAAATTAGATTCCAAAAAATTTGATGAATGTCTCGACAGTAATAAATTCGCTGCAGAAGTGAATAAAGATCAGCAAGACGGCATGAAGGCTGGCGTCAGTGGCACTCCCGCTTTCTTCATCAATGGTCAAATGGTAACCGGCGCTCAACCGCCTGAAGCCTTCAAGAAAATCATTGAAGCAGAATTAAGAAGCGCCAAGCGCAAAAAAGGTTAATTTGAATTTCTAGACTTTCAACCCCTCACCGCAGCAAAACAACGGTGAGGGGTTTTTTCTTTATGTTAGACGTAAATTTAATTCTCAAAAACATGGATACCCTTCAAACCGCACTAAAAAATCGTGGTCAGAACATTGATCTGTCGGGTTTAGAAGCACTCCATCAAAAAAGAAAAACCCTTCAACTTGAATTTGAAAGCTTACGCGCTAAACAAAATCAAAGTTCCGCCGAAATTCAAAAGTTACAAAAAGAAAAGCAAGACGCATCCGTTCTCATTGCAGAAATGCAACAAATTGCAAAACGCGTCAAAGAGATCAATCCGGAGCTTGCTGAAGTCGAAGAACAAGTCCAAAATTTTTTATTTCAAATACCTAACATCCCGCATTCTAGTGTTCCCGTAGGTAAAACGAGCGATGACAATGTCGTCGCCCGCAGCTGGGGCGAGAAAACAACTCTCCCCTTCAAAGCCAAAGAACATTGGGAACTGGGCGAAAAACTCGGTATTTTAGATTTTGAGCGCGGTGCGAAAATCACAGGCGCCCGCTTCACTCTCTATAAAGGCTTGGGCGCCAAACTCGAGCGTGCTCTCATTAACTTCATGTTAGATGTCCATACCCAAGAACATCACTATTTAGAAACCTTACCGCCTTTTTTGGTCAATGCAGAAAGCATGATGGGTACGGGTCAACTCCCCAAGTTTGAAGAAGATTTATTTAAAACAACGACGGGTCTCTATTTAATTCCTACCGCAGAAGTGCCGGTCACAAATATCCACCGAGATGAAATCTTAAAAGAAGAAGAGCTCCCTATCCGCTACACCGCTTACACGCCCTGTTTCCGCAGTGAAGCAGGTTCTTATGGAAAAGATTTAAAGGGACTCATCCGCCAGCATCAATTCAATAAAGTGGAATTAGTAAAGTTTGCTAATCCCGAAAATTCTTATGAAGAGCTCGACAAACTCACTCTCGATGCTGAGAAAATTCTGCAAAAATTGGGATTACATTATCGTGTCATGATTTTGTGCACGGGCGATATGGGATTTTCTTCTGCCAAAACTTATGACATCGAAGTGTGGTTGCCGGGTCAGAATTGTTATCGAGAAATTTCTTCTTGTTCCAACTTTGAAGATTACCAAGCGCGTCGTGCGAAAATTCGTTACAAAGGCAAAGATGGCAAAAATCGCTTCGTTCATACTTTGAATGGCTCAGGGCTTGCGGTCGGCAGAACACTGATCGCGATTTTAGAAAACTATCAACAAGAAGATGGTAGCATACGCGTTCCCTCCGCATTAATTCCCTACTTGGGAAAAGATAAAATTTCCGGCGTGAAATAGCAGCCTATAGAAGGATTCTAAGATGAAAGATTCGATTGTCTGTTTTTACCATGCAAACTGCACCGATGGCGCCGCGGCGGCCGCTGTCATCCACCGTAAATATCCTCGTGCAGAATTGATTCCGATGAATCACGGTGAAGCCATTCCTGTTTCCGTGGTTGATAAAAAAGTTTTCGTGGTGGATTTTAGCTTTCCCTATGACGTTTTCATGAAAATGAAATCGGAAGCTAAAGAAATCTTTTGGTACGATCATCATAAAACCGCGATTCCCACTCAAGAAAAATTGGGCTGGGGAACCTTAGATCTTTCTGAATCAGGCGCCTCGCTGACTTGGAAAATGGAATACGCACAAGCTCCGCTACCTTCCATTTTGGCTTATGTAAAAGATAAAGACATTTGGGAATGGAAGCTCCCACACTCCCGAGAGATCAGCGCCGCAATTCGTGATTTAGACGAAATACATGACCCAGCGAGTGATACTTGGCGAAAACTCATCGAAAATTTAAGCGACGAAAGATTCCAAAATCTCGTGGAAATCGGCAAAGTCGTGCTACGCAGTCAACGCATGCGCATTGAAGAGGGCGCTGAAAAAGGTTTTGAAGTAGAATTTCATGATTATAAAACCTTAGCAGTGAATTGGAGTTTTGAGTCGAGTGAGATGGGCGAATACATTTACAAAGACTTGAATTACGATATTGCGCTTATTTTCTTTTACACCGGAAAAATTTGGAATTTCAGTTTGCGCTCGAATCGTGTGGATGTGAGTGAACTCGCAAAGAAATATGGGGGTGGCGGTCACCCAGGCGCTTCGGGCTTTAGAACAGACAATATTGAATGGCTGCTCAAATTACAAAAAAATCCTGCCTAGTTTTTCTCATCTTCACCCATTGAAATCCGCCCTCAACCTAACTTTTCTATTCTCACAACTTTTCGCTATTCGAAGCGATAAAGCCAAGCAGGGCCGCTTTTACTGTTCAAAGTTAAACTATGAAATTCATCCTTCAAAGAGAAATTGAAATGGCTTTGGGCTGCCTTGAGGCAGGCGAACAGACCGATTATATTCACCGGCTCACCGAGCGTAATCCGCAAGATGCTCAAGAAATCGAATCCTTGGTAACTTGCCTCCAATACCAGGCAAATCCCACTGCCTGCGTATCTTCCACTTACTCCCGTTATGGCCTTTCCGCTTCCTCAGTTTTTTATTGTGATCACATCTTAAGCCTACGGGATCGCTGGAACCGCTCCAATCCTTACCCAGGGGAAGATTATGCTCAGAGGGCTTCCGCTGTTATTTTAGGAGATCCCAACTATCGTCGGAACACGTCAAGCGTCGATCGCCAAGCGATTGCCGACATTGTAAACGAAACAAGCCCTCCCCTTTCCTTCTCCCAGCTAGCTGAACGTTTGAGGGAAAATCCGGAATGGGCTGCGAGGCTTTCCCGCTATTCCAATGAACTTGCTTCCGACTCTCCTCAAACTCTTTTCTCCGGTCCTCATTACCCCAGAAATAGACGTGATTTTTTGCGAGTACGAGGCTTTTCGCACGCTATTCCTGTGATCAGACCGCCTGATAGCAATATGCCCTGGCGCTTTATTGAGAATGATTTGCTCATCGTCTTTGAAATGCTGAAAGCTTTAATCACCCCCACAGAATTACATCGTGCCTTAAGATTAGACGGTATGGCGTCTATTCCCTGTATTTATCGACATAATACTTGTGAGTCGCCCACTCTCGATAATTTCTTTTTGATTCATGGGGATCCTCAAGCATCGGATGTGAACGCGATGAATCAACTCCCCACAACCATTCAAATTGCCAGCGCCTTTATATCCAGCTCTTACAGCGGCTTTAATGATTTTGGGAGATTCATCCACATTGCAGGGGGTATCGAGGCGGGTCTTCGCAATCATTTTAATGACATTCCTCTAGAAAGGCATCCTGAGCACGCCTTTATCGAAGCCAACTTCAGCTCTGTCACGAATTCCATTACAAGAATCATTCTTTTGCATGAAATCAGCCATTCCATACATCTCCATTTAGCTCCCGGCAGACATATCCCCGATGGCGTGCAAGCGCTCTACGCTTGGACTTCTCGTAAATACGCTGAACACCCTGAAGATAGATCGATTATTCCCTTTCACACTGTATGGAGCAGCGTGCATCACCAAGATCCACATTTTAACCGCTCTGAATACGCGCTCAGAAATTCCACAGAATTTTTAGCGCAGTTCATTTCAGAATATATCTATTATACTTTTACGGAAAACCAACCGAACACGCCTGCAGATCGAGCCAGGCGACACATCATGGGAAATTTCTTTTCTGCAGCAGGATTGAATTGGAATGCCCTTTCCAGAAATGCCATCACTACTGCCTATGCAGCTGAAGGAATTACAATTATTTAAAAA
>CAZKUY010000011.1:1208-39579 GCA_964556135.1 uncultured Pseudomonadota bacterium | reverse complement strand
CAGAAATGCCATCACTACTGCCTATGCAGCTGAAGGAATTACAATTATTTAAAAACGCACTTTGGAAATAGATTATTTATTTCTTCGCAGGAGCCGCAGTGGGCGCTGCAGTAGCTGCCTCTGGCTTACTTTTCACGCCAGGAGAATCATAGCCCGTTACAGGCGCGGGAGAACCTTCTAAATTCTGCTCGCAGTAAGAAATCACAGAGTCATAATTGTCATTTTGAATTTGGAAATTTGCTTTTCCGTTATTACGATGACGGGCCACAACACCAATCGCTTTTCCATCTGCATTGAAAGAATATCCCACCAAACATCCCGTATCACTGAAGTAGGTGTAACGAAGAGCTTGGCCATTATCGATGGTATCGACGGTAATATAAACCAGGCTATGTCCCGTTGCCGTGACAGTATCTTGCGCTTTTGCGCCCGGAAGAGGTCCTTTACAAGTGACGGTAATTCCCATTCTGCCGCAGGTGAAGCCATTGGCGGAGTAAAGAGGTACATTATTCGCAGCCGCATGAAGAGTGGATGAAACTAGCAGAGTGAATAAACTGAAGATTATTTTTTTCATTTAAATTCCTTGGCGCTTGGAAAATGTATATTCAAAAATTTTAACGAGAAAAAATTTGATTGGCTGGAAAGAAATAAGCCACTTCTTGTGCTGCCGTGTCCGCTGCATCTGACCCGTGGACCACGTTTTGCTCCACGTTGTCTGCGAAATCTTTGCGGATGGTGCCAGGATTTGCATTCGCAGGATTAGTTGCACCCATGATTTCGCGGTTTTTCGCGATGGCATTTTCACCTTCGAGCACCGAAACAACGCAAGGACCTGAAGTCATGAATTGAACTAAACTCTCGAAAAAAGGGCGTTCACGATGCACTGAATAAAAACCTTCTGCAATGCGGCGATCCATCCAAATCATCCGAGTCGCAATCACTTTTAATCCCGCTTTTTCAAAGCGGCTGAAGCATTCGCCAATTACATTTTTTCGCACACCATCCGGTTTCACAATCGATAAGGTTTTTTCTAAAGCCATAAATTTCTCCATTTAATTTTTGTAACGGCAGACACATAGTTCCGCCCCTACATTCAGAATTCTATCCCTTGTACACTTCTTTTAATGCATGCCCAATTTCCGCAATAGTACGAGCGACTCTCACGCCTGCATTTTCCATCGCAGAAATCTTATCTTTCGCCGTGCCTTTGCCGCCTGCGATGATCGCACCCGCATGCCCCATGCGTTTTCCTTCAGGTGCTGAAGTCCCCGCAATAAAGCCTGCTACAGGTTTCTTCACAAAAGTCTTAATGTATTCGGCTGCGTCTTCTTCGGCAGAACCACCGATTTCACCGATCATGACAATTGCTTCGGTATCCGGATCTTCATTGAAGAGTTTCAAACAATCAATGAAGTTAGTTCCATTCACAGGATCGCCGCCAATTCCAATACAGGTGGATTGACCCAAACCCATTTTCGTCACTTGATCGACGGCTTCATAAGTTAAAGTTCCGGAGCGTGAAACAATACCCACTTTTCCAGGACGATGAATGTGCCCAGGCATAATTCCAATTTTGCATTCTCCGGGGGTAATGATCCCAGGACAATTAGGTCCAATGAGGCGAGTCTTCTTACCTTGCATGTAACGCTTCACAGTAATCATGTCATTGACAGGAATACCTTCAGTAATACAAACCACTAAATGCAATTCCGCATCGACCGCTTCTCGAATCGCTGCTGCTGCAAATTTTGGGGGAACATAAATGACTGAAACAGTGGCGCCCGTTTTTTCCTTCGCATCTCTTACCGAATTAAAAATGGGAATTCCTTCAAACTCTTGTCCACCTTTACCCGGCGTCACACCCGCTACCATTTGAGTGCCGTAAGCAACGCATTGGCGGGTATGGAATTGGCCGGTATTTCCGGTAATTCCTTGAGTCATCACTCGAGTGTCTTTATTCACTAAAACGGACATAAAATTTCCTTTGAGTTTACTTCGAAAGTTCTACGATTTTTGCCGCAGCTTGGGTTAAATTATCTTCGGAAACAAGAGGCAAACCGGATTCTTCAAGAATTTTCTTTCCGAGATCGACATTCGTGCCTTGCAAGCGCACTACGACGGGCACTTTAATTTTCACTTCTTTTGCCGCTGTGACGACGCCATTGGCAATCGTGTCGCACTTCATGATTCCGCCAAAGATATTGACTAAAATCCCTTTTACTTTGGGATCTGCGAGGATGATTTTAAAAGCCGCGGTCACTTTTTCTGCAGTCGCTCCGCCACCCACATCTAAGAAGTTAGCGGGCTCTCCACCACTGACCTTGATGATGTCCATCGTCGCCATGGCGAGACCTGCGCCATTCACCATGCAGCCAATGTTTCCATCTAAACTAATGTAGGAAAGATCATATTTCTTGGCTTCGATTTCTGCGGAATCTTCTTCATCTAAATCGCGCATCGCTTCATATTCTGGATGACGAAATAAAGCATTATCATCAAAAGTAATTTTAGCATCGAGCGCAAGTAAATCACCTTGTTTTGTGACCACTAAAGGATTGATTTCCACCATGGAGCAATCACCCTTCATATAAGCTTCATAAAGAGCTTTCACAAAACCCACGAACTTGTCTGCAGAGTGACCATTCAAATCAAGCTTTTCGGCAATGTTCTTAGCTTCACCAGGATTCACGCCCAATTCCGGGTCGACTACAAACTTAAGAATTTTATCAGGGTGATTCGCAGAAACTTCTTCGATGTCCATTCCACCTTCGGAAGAGGCCATGAAGGTTACGCGAGAAGTCGCTCGATCGAGCAGAGCTCCCAAGTAAAGTTCGCGACCGATATCACAACCTTTTTCGACAAATAATTTTTTAACGAGTTTGCCTTCAGGACCTGTCTGATGAGTGACGAGAGTCATCCCTAAAATACTTTTAATGTGCGTTTTCGCTTCTTCCAAAGTTTTGGCGAGCTTAACACCTCCGCCTTTACCTCGGCCGCCCGCGTGAATTTGCGCTTTCACAACCACAGGCCAGCCCAAGGCTTCAGCCGCTTGCACCGCTTCTTCCGCGGTAAAAGCCACACGGCCTTCTAAAGTGGGAACGCCATATTTACGAAGGATTTCTTTTCCTTGATATTCATGAATTTTCATGGTTTTCAACTCCGTTTACAACCATTCCCTCAGCCGTCCAGAATGGATACTCGGCTTCGGTCATAGTGCAGCGCAGCAAATAGCGGGAACTAGTGCAAAAGCCAAGGAATATTTGAGTAAAGAAGAGAAGAAAATCTAATAAAAAATTAAGAAAATTCTTTTGTTAAGATGCAAATCAGTGCAAAAAGAAAGCTATTTTCCAGTCCACCACTTTCCCTTATAATGAAAGACTATGCGTGCTTTGAAGTATTCATCTCTGTTTTTACTGACCTTATTTTTAACAATAATTTCAGCAGCTTACTCTTATTCACAAAGTCCTCTACTCCAGGCAGAATCCATGCCTTTGAGTCTGCCAGCTCTTCCCAGTATTCCAAATCCAGAATTAAAAATTTCTATCAACATTCCTGAAATGAAATTAAAGCTTTTTGAAAAAGCTGTGTTGGTCGCAGAATATCCAGTCGCGGTGGGTATGCCCAAATATCCAACTCCGATTGGAAATTATGCCATTGAAAGAATTGAATGGAATCCTTGGTGGTTGCCTCCCGAAAGCGATTGGGCAAAAGATGCAGAAAAAACACCGCCCGGCCCTAAAAATCCTCTCGGCCCCGTGAAGATGATTATGGAGGATGCCTTGAGAATACATGGCACCAATAAACCGGGCAGCATTGGTCACGCGGCTTCACACGCCTGCATTCGCATGAAAAATGAAGAAGCCAAAACTTTGGCTTGGTATATTCAAGCGAGATCTTCCTTGAAGAATGATGAGAAACTCCTCGAAAAGTATTCTAAAAATCGCGGTAGCACTTACTATGTAGCGTTGGAGCATCAAATTCCAGTCGAGTTTATTTACGAAACGATTTCGGTGACAAAAGAAACTATCGAGCTTTTACCTGATATCTATGGAAAAATAAAAAAACTGAAAGATACAATCATTGAAAAAGTTCAAGTTCTGAACATTGACCCAAGTACATTGGATCCCGAAAAACTCTCCAAACTTAAAAAACCCTACAAAGACAAACTGATTGTCCAGATGAGTGATTTGGTATTGAATCCCCTTATTCCAGAGTCTGCTGTAAGCCATTAATAAATTGCAACTTTACTGCCGCAAACTTTGACAAGGACTCCATGAAATTAAAATTATTTATTCTCGTTTTTTTCTTCCTTTTAGCTTTGCCACTTTCTGCTAAGGCCGATTGTCCGGCAGCTCCCAATCTCGATGCTTGGCTGCAAGAAAACCCAAATATCGCCCAAGCGCTGCAATGGCCCTTCCAACAAAATTTTTTACAAATGCAGCCGAACCCCAATTTTAATATTTTCAAAAAACCCGTTTATAAAATTCCCGGAGCTACTCCGAGTGAAAACCCTCCGAGTTCGACGGCAAAACCTTCCTTAAGCAATTCCACCATTAAAAGTTTAAACTACCTACAATCTTACACTTTCAAACCATGGCAATACTGGCCCAGTTCAGCCAAAGAAGAGCTAAGAAACAATTTCACCCATTACTGGAATTGGATGTGTCAGGCTCAAGACTTATACAAAACTTATGAAGCCAGCGGATTTCAAAGCAAACCACCGGGTTTCGATGAAACATTTAGTCTCTTAGCAGATCCAGACCCTAAGCCGCTCATAGATCCACCCAATAATCTTGGAACCACCGAAACAAACTATACGATCCTCAGCGCCCAAGATGCTTGGAATATCTACGTTAAAAATGTGGCCTTTCGTTTGTTAGTTGAAATGGGGAAAGTGACCCCTTGGTCTTTGAATGAGTATAATAAAAGCCAGATTGAGATCATTCTATCGGGCGCGTCCATGTTCAAAAAAACTCCCCAAGGCTTTGAATTATTACGTGCGATGATTCCCACTTCTCCTTTAAAAGCTTATTCGTTTCTCGCTCAAAACAAGTTATTGGGAAAAACACGCGATGAAATTTTTCAAAAGATTTTAGAATGGGAAAGAGTAAACTTGTTCCACGCTAGCCTTCCTGCTGAAATTGCATCTGAAATAGATTACAAGATGATGCCAGGAGTGATTTATCATGGCTATCAAGGAAATCCGCCCGCTATTTATATTCTGCAACCCACTCAATGCGTCTATAAGGGCAAAACTTGTAGCGACATTCACTACTATAGCCTAGGCTGCTCCAGCACCGCCTTCCTCAATGCCTATTTATTTGAAACGTTGAATATTCCTGCTGTCACAAAATTTGTGGAGCCAACAGCCCACATGACTTGGTGTGCGATGGGAAAATGCGCCACTCACGGAGATGATCCCTACGCTCTTAAAAGCGCTTCTGACATCATGCAGCCGATAGGCCCTGCTTCTATTATGGAAATTTTAGTTTCGGAAGATCAATACAATGCTTGGTTTAATAAAAATAACCCAAAAGCAAAAGATTATATTGGAAGAAGTACCGTGGACATGGATTTAAAATATATTCCTCTC
Source organism: uncultured Pseudomonadota bacterium (assembly GCA_964556135.1). Taxonomy (GTDB): domain Bacteria; phylum UBA10199; class UBA10199; order JADFYH01; family JADFYH01; genus CAYPXN01. The sequence goes on along the minus strand of CAZKUY010000011.1, from coordinate 33,986 downwards.
CGTCTTCTCAGGAATTATTGCAATGACGGGCCCGACAAAGGTCACTCGGAAGGACAAGTTTACCAAAAATTCTCTCATGTGTATTCTTTGGAAGAGTTGGAAGCACAACAGCTTTGGAAAAAAATGGACGACAAACTCAAGTCCATTGGTGGATGTGATGTAGTCCCCTATTATTAACCCAAAATCTTCGTGAACATGCGTTTGGAAAGTTGACGACCCATTTCACCAATGGAAGTGGTGAGAGGAATATCTTTAGGACAAGCCTTGACGCAGTTTTGGGCATTGCCACAATCCGCAAGTCCACCATCACCCATTAAGGAATCGGTGCGTTTATCTGCATGTAATTTTCCGGTAGGATGCATATTGAAAAGGCGTGCTTGAGAAACCGCTGCTGCGCCAATAAAATCCGAATGTTCACTCACCTGAGGACAAACTTCCAAGCAGCAACCACAAGTCATGCAGCGCGCAAGATCATAAGCGATGGTTTGATCTTGATCGGACATGCGAGGACCCGCACCCAAATCATAAGTGCCATCGATAGGAACCCAAGCTTGCACGCGCTTCAAAGCTTCGAACATTTTCGCGCGATCCACTCGCAAATCGCGAATGCAGGGGAATTTACTGAAGGGTTCCAAAACAATCGGTTGTTCTAATTTATCTACTAAGGCCGAGCAAGCTTGGCGAGCCTTGCCATTGATCAGCATTGAACAAGAACCACACACTTCTTCTAAGCAAGAACTTTCCCAAACCACGGGTGTGGTTGTTTCACCCTTGGCATTCACGGGATTTTTCTGGATTTCCATGAGGACCGAAATCACATTCATTCTCGGTCGATAAGGAATCTCGAACTCTTCCCAATAAAACTCCCCATGAGGATTGTCTTTTCTTTTAACCTTCACATAAATGGTATCGGGCATGGTTCTTTCCTTCGATTACGACGCCATGTCATAGCGTCGGGGACGTGGCTTAATGTAGTTAGTGTTCACGGCTTCGTATTCTAGCACAGGACCTTGAGGCGTGTAATGAGCCTTTGTAGTCTTCAAGAATTTTTCATCATTACGATCGGGAAAATCAGGTTTGAAGTGAGCGCCGCGAGATTCATCGCGTTGCAAAGCGCCCAAGGTGATGACGCGTGCGAGTTGAAGCATGTTTTGAAGTTGTCGAGCAAAGACCACTTCAGGATTCGCCCAAGAAGAAGAATCCGGAACTTTAATATTTTTACAGCGATCTATGAATTCTTTCAACTTCTCATCGGTTTTCTTGAGTTTGTCATTGTAACGAACGACCGTCACATTTTCTGTCATGATATCGCCCAACTCTTTATGAATTCGGTGGGGATTTTCATTTCCATTACGAGTGAGCAATTCCGCATTCAAATCTTTTTGACGTTTTAATTCACGTTCGAAAACGGCTTCCGGAATGCTGTCCGTAGATTTTTCTGAATCCTTCATAAAACGCACGGCATTCTTGCCAGCCAAGCCTCCACCGTAAATGCAAGAAACCAGTGAGTTTGCGCCCAAGCGATTCGCGCCATGGTAAGCGTATTCGCATTCACCCGCTGCAAACAATCCGGGGATGTTGGTCATTTGATTATCATCAATCCAAAGCCCGCCCATCGAATAATGCACGGCAGGGAAAATACGCATCGGCACCTTTTTAGGATCTTGACCCACAAATTTTTCGTAGATTTCAAGAACGCCTTCTAATTTTTTGCGAAGCAAATCAGGATTAATGTGAGTGACATCGAGATAAACTTGAGGTTCGCCGTCGATTCCTAATCCTAATTCATAAACTACTTTGAAAATGGCTCGGGTCGCCACATCGCGGGGAACAAGATTACCATATTTAGGATACCATTCTTCTAAGAAGTACCAAGGCTTGCCGTCTTTATAAACCCAAACGCGACCGCCTTCTCCGCGAACCGATTCTGAAATCAATCGTAGTTTATCTTCGCCAGGAACTGCGGTGGGATGAACTTGAATGAATTCCCCGTTCGCGTAGTAAGCACCTTGTTGATAGAGAGCAGAAGCGGCAGATCCCGTACAAATCAGAGAGTTCGTGCTCTTTCCAAAAATTAAACCAGGACCGCCTGTACAGATAATGACTGCGTCTGCTTTGAAAGCGCGAGTTTCTAAAGTGTCTAGATTGATAGCTACGATGCCGCGACAAATTCCGTCATCATCGAGAATAGACGAAAGAAATTCCCAACCTTCGAATTTATGAACTAAGCCGGTGACTTCGCTGCGTCGTACTTGTTCATCCAAAGCGTAAAGGAGTTGTTGCCCCGTCGTCGCACCCGCGAAAGCGGTGCGGTTGTAGAGGGTACCACCGAAACGTCGAAAATCGATGAGGCCTTCAGGCGTTCGATTAAACATAACGCCCATGCGATCGAGCATGTAAATAATGGAAGGAGCCGCCTCGCACATTTGCTTGGGCAACTCTTGGTTGGCAAGGAAATCGCCGCCGTAAATAGTGTCATCAAAATGCTGCCAAGTGGTATCGCCTTCACCTTTGGTATTCACTGCGCCGTTAATACCGCCTTGTGCGCAAACGGAGTGAGAGCGTTTTACGGGAACTACGGAAAATAAATCCACCGCCACGCCTGCTTCGGCAATTTTGATCGAAGCCATCAAACCTGCAAGTCCACCACCGACTACGATTATCTTTTGTTTAGCCATCTTTCATCCTTTAGAACAATTTTTACTAACAGGCCCGCTATCTAGATGACAGCCCGAGAGGGCTTTCAAACGGCCCTGTAGTACTACAAGTCCGTTATTGTAATCTAAATTGAGGACTTGTCAGTAAATTCTACCTGTCAAATGAAGTAAAATCTGAACCCATGCGGCACTCAAACCTAAAAACAATAAACCGCAAATGACGGTGCTAATGCGTTGAGCTCTTACATTTACGGTGACACCCCAGGTGATACCCATCGTCCACAAGCCATTTGTAAAATGGAAGGTCAAGCTGATCGCGCCGACGAGGTAAAACCAGAACATCCACGGCGTGCTCAAAATTTCCTGCATTCTTTCATAGCTCACATGCTGCCCGTTGATGATAGAGAGAATGCGAGTTTCCCAAACATGAAATCCAATATAAATCACACCGATTAAGCCCGTCACCCTTTGGAGAAAATATCTCCAATTATTGAAATGACGATATTGCAGTACGTTACTTTTGCTACTGAGATAAATCACAATTCCTAAAATGATGTGAAACAAAAGCGGGATGGCAATCGCCGAAACTTCAATGATGGGCAGAAAAGGCATAGCCATCAGCTTTTCTACCATTTCATTGTAAGCTTTAGGGCCTTGAAGAGAAATGGCATTGCTATAAAGATGCTCTAAAAAGAAAAGCCCGATAGGCAGCAATCCTAAAAGAGAATGAATACGACGAAGGTAAAAATATTTTTCGGCTTTTGTGAAGGTAATGCCGTTTTGCATGATGAATCCCCAAAAAATCATAGCCCCTTTGGTCAGAGAGCTTCATTGCCTATAATTTCACTTCTGCGACTAGGTTCTTTACATGTTCTAAGCTGCCCGACAAAAGGTTTTTTTCTTCTTCGTTCAACTTTAATTCGATGACACGTTCCACACCGCCCTCACCAATGACGACAGGAACTCCCATGAAGATTCCCTTCGCGCCGTATTCACCATTGAGATAAGCCGCGCAGGGCAAAACGCGTTTTTGATCTTTTAAATAACTTTCCGCCATCACTATGGCAGAAGCGGCAGGCGAAAAATAAGCCGAACCCGTTTTCAGAAGATTTACAATCTCGCCACCGGCCATTTGGGTTCGCTTAATAATAGCGTCTAACTTTTCTTTGGAAATCAGATCCGTCACCGGAATGCTATTGACGGTGCAAAAGCGAGGCAGCGCCACCATGTCGTCACCGTGTCCACCTAAAACTAAAGCGGAAACATCTTGAACACTCACCCCTAATTCCATTGCTACAAAGCAGCGGAACCTTGCGGAATCCAATACTCCGGCCATCCCCGCCACTTGATTAGTAGCTAAGCCAGAAATTTTTTGGAAAGCATAGACCATGGCATCTAAAGGATTAGAAACCACGATGACAAAAGCTTTAGGAGCATAAGTCTTTACGCCGTTCGCCACCGATTTCATAATTTCGAGATTTTTGGAGAGCAAGTCATCGCGGCTCATGCCGGGTTTGCGGGCGAGTCCTGCTGTAATAATGACCACATCCGAGCCAGCGATATCTTTATAATCTTGAGTGCCAGTGACTATACTATCTGAATAATCCACGGGACGTGTTTCCATTAAATCGAGGGCCTTGCCTTGAGGCATACCTTCCACCACGTCGTAAATAACAACGTCGCCAAGTTCTTTTTCCATGATGCGCTGGGCAAGTTCACCACCAATGTTGCCGCCGCCGATGAGTGCAATTTTTTTCCGACTCATAAATCCCCTTTTACTTAAATAGGTCATTCATTTAATGGATCAGTTCATATTTCGTATCATCGCTTCGCCGAATTCGGAGCATTTCAGTTCTTTAGCCCCTTCCATCAATCGAGCGAAATCGTAGGTCACTGTTTTTTGCAGAATCGTTTTTTCTAAACTTGATTTAATTTTTTGAGAGACTTCATTCCAGCCCAGATATTCAAACATCATGGCACCGGATAAAATCACGGAGCCTGGGTTCACTTTATCCAAACCCGCATATTTAGGAGCTGTACCGTGGGTCGCTTCGAAAATAGCCGCACCATTCACATAATTGATATTGCCGCCCGGCGCGATTCCAATTCCGCCCACTTGGGCTGCCAAAGCATCACTGATGTAGTCACCATTAAGATTCAAGGTCGCAATCACATCATATTCTGCAGGACGAGTCAGAATCTGTTGAAGAAAAGCGTCTGCAATCACATCTTGAATTAAAATTTTTCCGGCAGGGACTTTACCTTGGCAATCTTCCCAGCTTACCACTTTGTCTGCGAATTCTTCTTTGGCTAATTCATAGCCCCATTGACGAAAGCCGCCTTCGGTAAATTTCATGATGTTACCCTTGTGAACCAGGGTCACCGATTTTCGATTTTGGGCAATGGCATATTCAATGGCAGCGCGGATCAAACGCTTGGAACCTTCAATCGAAACTGGTTTAATTCCAATGGCGGAAGTTTCCGGAAAGCGAATTTTTTTCACCTTCATTTCATTTTGGATGAAATCGATAACTTTTTTCACATCTGAGCTTAAAGCTTCCCATTCAATGCCCGCATAGATGTCTTCCGTATTTTCACGGAAAATAACCATATCTACTTTTTCGGGAGATTTTACAGGAGAAGGAACGCCTTTGTAATATTGAACAGGTCGTAAACAGACATAAAGATCAAGCTCTTGGCGCAAACTCACGTTCAAAGAACGAATGCCTTTCCCCACCGGAGTGGTGAGCGGGCCTTTAATCGCCACTAAATATTCACGAATGACATCGAGAGTTTCTTGGGGCAAGAAATTTGGAGGACAATCTGCTCCGTATACCGTTTTCGCTTTTTCGCCCGCATAAACCTCATACCATTGGATTTTTCGTTTTCCCTGGTACGCTTTTTCTACCGCGGCATCGAAAACGCGCTGAGAAGCTTTCCAAATATCAGGACCGGTTCCATCACCTTCAATAAAGGGAATGATCGGCTGATCTGGCACTTGAAGCTTCGAATTCTGAATTGTGATTTTAGCACCTTGGCTAGGCGGATTGAGTTTCATGGTTTCTGACTCTCGTCTCTAACCATTTCCTCAGCTGTCCATTCCTTTACTCTCTAGAGATATAAAGGACAAAGGGCGCCGGCCTCGGTCATGGCTTTCTTTTTCCGTTTGTAACCAGTGAGCCGGTTAATGGAAAACAAAACCGAACCGGCTTTAGTCAAGAATGACATTCGGAGTATCGAAAGCCCTGCTAGGTGTCAAGTTATCAATAGAAACTAAACGGGAAAATCTCTATCCATGACTGTCTTACGACCTTCGCTCTTGGCGTGTTCAATCGCTTGATCGAGCGCTTTTTCGACGATCTTGGTCAAAGCATCGACAGAAGAGGCGGAGGTGTTCATTTCCGATTTATCTTTAATGTATTTTTTTACCTTAGATGTCACTACGAGTGTTTCTGCCATAAATTTCTCCTCAATAATGTTTTTATTTAAACTTTCTTCACTGCACTTTTTTAAAAAGAGCAAGGTATTGAAGTGTGATGAAAACCTCTCTTTTAAAACATTGCAACTGAAAATTTACACACAAAGCTTTAAAGCCTGTGGGACTAATTCAAAAGTAGCCGGTAGAGTTCCTGGCTGCTCGCCATCCAATTCAATATAGACAGGCTTTAGCGAAGTGGGCTGCACATGCATCTTTTTAGCTTTCATCCTAAAAATACTTTTATTCTCAATTTTTTCTTGCTTGTAAATCGGAGAGATCATTTTCAAAAAAGTAGCAATCCCCATTTTTTCCACTAAAATTACATTCATCCAACCATCGTCCACGACTGCTTCTGGGGCTACACACATGCCGCTTCCAAAAAATTTCCCATTCGCGACTAAACCCATAATCAAATAGTGAAAATGATAATTTCGATCTTCTGTTTCCAACACCGCCGAAAAAGATCGAAAGGTGAGAAAAGTCGCCAGGGAATGGAATAAATAGGTGAGCTTGGATCCAAAGCGCTTCGATGAGGCATTGACTTTCTGCATCACTTTTCCGCCTAAGCCGAAATCCGATAAATTCATTGAATAGCGCGACTCTTTTTTCTGCTCATGATTCAAATAGCTGACACGCAGAAGATCGATGGTCTTCGTTTTTTTCTTCTTTAAAATGTCTAAGGCTTTGATCGGATCTTTAGGTAATTCTAAACTTTTGATAAAATCGTCGCCACTTCCCATGGAAATTATCCCAAGAAGAACGTTTGCCTTTTGCACAACATTCGCTTGCATCAGGCCATTCACCACTTCGTGGACGGTTCCATCTCCGCCCACGGCCACGACCCAGGATTTGCCTTTTTCAGCGGCCAATCGTGCATAGCGCGCGGCATCGCCTTCTTTTCGGGTAAAAACAAAATTGCAATCTCCCCATAGCTCTTTGGCTTTCGCTGCAATATCCGGCCAAAGCCGTCGTGAACGACCACTGCCCGCCTCTGGATTCACAATAAAATAGGGTTGTTTTGCTGGCATGCGAATTCCTATTCGATATGTTCTCCCAAGAAACCCACCAAATCTTTCACCACAATTTTTTCTTTAAGAGCACGAAAGTGGGCTTGAGATTGGGGACAAGCACTAATCAGCGTCTTAATCCCTTTCTTTTTCATTTCTTCGACCTTATCGAGAGCCAATTTTTTCGCAGGTTCTGGAGAATGTAAAGCATAGCCTCCGCCCGCGCCGGAACAGACGGAATTTTTACGATTGCAACTGAACTCTTCCACTTCGTGACCCGTCAACATTTCCAATAACTGTCGAGGCTCTTCATAAACTCCTAAATAGCGCCCCATGTAACAGGCATCGTGATAAATGTAGCGCTCTGAAGATTCCTTTTTCGCTTTGTAGGGAACCTTCCGAATGAGGTCGGCGACGTATTCAAAAAGGCTGACCACTTTTCCTGGCCACTTCAAACCAATCTTCGGATAAATCTCACGCATAGCCCAAGCACATTCGGGTGAGCCCACGACGATTTGTTTAGCGCCTTTTAATTGGTTGAATTGAACCTGAGCTAATTCCGCAAATTCGTCTTTAAATCCCAAAACCCACAAAGAATAGCCACAGCATTGAATGGTATCTGTGTGAACACTCAAAGTATTGAGTTTTAGCTTTTCAAAAATATTCACCGCATCCGAAACGCAAGAAGGATTTAAAGCAAGTTGATGACAAGTTGGAAATAAAATCTCTTTCTTATCTAGATCCAAATATTTCTTGGGAACTCCATCCAACTTCTTAGAAAGATCTTGTTCATAGGGATTACTGAATTTTTTAAATCTCTTTTCAAAATGAAAAACTTCCGAAGGTGCCGCATCCGCTTTCACCGCGCGTTCACGGGCTTCTTGAAGCGAATCCGCCACCACAATATGGTGATCGCAGTAATTTTCAGAAGCTCGACAAGTCAGACATTTATACGCACTTAAAGCATGCTCCGCATTCATGGGAAGTTTTTTCTGGGCAGTGAATTTCGCTGTTTGTTGCTTTAAGGCAGGAGCGTAATTTTCATTCTTCTCAGTTTGTGCGACTGGACAAGAAAAATGACACATCTTCGGACAATATGAGCAATAATTTCTAGACTCTTCAATCGAATGCATGAGCTCCACTCTTCTTTCCTTTTAATGTGACCTGCCTCTTAAAACTTTAAGGATTTCTTTTTCCAACTTCATTTTATTCTCGTCTTTAGGGGCATGACGAGGACCTCCCCAAGGATGATGAGGATAACGATCATGCAAAATCCTGTGCGCGCTTTTTTGATGATTTTTTCCTTCTACCCAATGCCACACATATCGCTCATCCAAAATTTCTTCGATTCTTCTCTTACGTGCATCCATCGCGTCTTTGGTGCCAGCCCAGGCGCAAAGCAAAGTAAGTGGGCTCTGCGGCAAACGCAAAGCCGGAGGCACTTGCATATTGCCAAATCTTCCAAAAACCCAGGGATGTAATTCATCTCGAATCAATTCTTGCTCCAAAGGATGACTCGCAATGTCGTGAGCCAATCCCACCGCCAAATAAAGAAAATGATTGGGAAGTGGAAATATTTTCAAAGTTGCGCCATTGACAAAACCCAAAGAATCTCCCGCGCCCAAAATAAAATTCTTCCAATCGGGTCCCGCAGCCTGGCGCGGCGCTGGAAAAGTTTTCAAACTTTCTAAATTACGGGAATGTAATTCTAATGAAACACACAAATCCGAAAGCTCGCCATAGAACTGCCCATACAAATTCGGTGCACCGCGCGATAAAGCTTCTTCAAATCGAAGCGAGTTATCCGGAGGCACAAAATATCCTAAGGTGAAATGTTTTTGCTTCAGCTCTTCCTCCACTTCAAAAAGCCTCAACTCACAATCCACCGTCACTAAATTTGAAATTTCATCGATTTCAATCATCGTTCGTTCCTAAAGTTACTTCAGAAGGGGAAAGATTTTTTCTGGCATTTAACGCTACTTAATTACTTCAAGCGATTCATTTGAGTTTTAGACCCGCCGTAAATTCCAGAAAAAATCTTTCCCCTTCTGAAGCCCCCTCACTCACTGGGTTTTCCAGGGGGTGGCTATTTTTTTTGGAATTTATGGCGGGTCTTTATCACCCACTGCACCGCCTGAAATTCTGAAGTAGCGTTAAAGGCCAAAAAAAATAGTCTCCCCCTGGAAACACCCTCTATAAACCCATTTTCCCCGGATTCAAAATCCCCTCAGGATCCACCGTATTCTTTACTTTCCGAAACCAGCCCATCCATAAACCTTGCTGCGCTTCAAAGGCTTTGGCTTTTAAGGAGCCAATGCCATGATGATGACTCACGCTCCCTCCTGCATCAGCCACGGCTTTCAAAGCAGCATCCCAAATTTCTCGATGCAATTTTACTTTGGACTCATAGGAATCTGCATGGGCGGCAAAGGTAAAGTAAATCGAACAACCTTCCGCATAGGCATGGGAAAAATGCGCCATGACCAATGCTTTGGGAGATAAGGATTTACGTACCGCGGAATATAAATCATCCAGTTTATTCCATGTAGTAGCCACTTCCATCGTATCTGCAAAACAATCTTGATCGATCAGCGGTGATAAAAGATATCCCATGCTGTAGCGTTTTTTGAGCCAACGCAAAGCAGGTTCTTCCCCTAGATTTTTTCCCTTTTCGAAATCGCAAATTTTCGAAACTTGCTTGAGTTGCCAATCCACTTTCCAGGCAGGTCCCTCAAAACTTAAAATTAACAAACAGCTCGAGAAGGTCCAATCGATGACACGGTTAATCATTTGCGGCTCAGAAAGAATGCCTCGAAAGGATTGCTGCTTTAAATCTCGAAAAGTATTCTTTGCAACATCGGGTATCCACTCGACCGCTGTTTTTAAAAGTGAGGGTGAGCTTGAATTTCCACTACTCTTAAATTGAAACAAAAAAGTATCCAGAGGATCGTAAAGTCTTACCACCGCCGGACGCAAACCTCTTTGCATAAAAGTGCGAATGGCCGCCAGACCCTGCTTTAAATTCGGAAAACGGAAGGCCACATATTTTTTCATTTCAGGCAAAGGATGAATTTTCAAAGTCGCTTCGGTGATAATTCCGAGAGTGCCTTCACTGCCCACAAAAAGTTCGTGCAGATTTAATCCCTCTTCAATCGATAAACGAAGTTTGCGGCCATCGGCTAAGCAGACTTTAATTTCGCAAACCATGTCTTCGATTTTTCCATATTTCGTTGAAAGTTGTCCTGCGGAACGACAGGCCAAATACCCGCCTAGGGTCGCACTATAGATGGAAGAAGGAAAATGCCCCAGAGTGTATCCTGCTTCATTCAAGCGCCGCTCCAAAATTTCTCCCACGATGCCGGGCTGAACTTTCACCTTCAAATTTTGCGCATCGAGGGAAAGAATTTGATCGAGCCGTTTGACATCCAAAGAAATTCCGCCCTTGCTGGGGATAGCAGCGCCGCAAACCCCAGAACCGCCTCCATAGGGCACTACAGGAATTTTATTTTCATTGGCGAGTTTCAAAACTTGAGAAATTTCTTCTTCGTTTTTGGGTAAAACTACCACATCGGGAAGTTGAGAAATTCTTCCGGCTTTTACTTCCAATAATTTTTGCGTGGAACTATCGCGGCTGTAGGCAATGCGCGGGTTATCATCCCCATGCACAAATTCCTTGGAACAAATTTTTTCCAAAGCATTTAACAAAGCGCGAGAAACTTTACTGGCGGGGGCTCGGTAGAAAATAAAAAATTCCTCTTAATCTAAAGTCGAAGCAAATTGAATTTGTTCAGCCACTTTTCTTTGTACAAATCCAATCGCTCCTTTCACATCGATATTATTGGGACAAACTTGATGGCAAGCCGCGCAATCCTGACAGAGACTTAAGTCTAAACTACTGGCCCAAAGATTTTTGAAAGACCTCGAGTAAGTCGTGAGCACAAAGCTGGGGCCCGGAAATCTTTCGCGAGGAATTTTAAAAATTGCGGGACAAGCCGTGTCGCACAGGCGGCAATTGATGCAGGCTGAAAAAGAGAAAAGAATTTTCTGATCTTGAGCCGTCAGTGGCAATAAGCCATCTTGACGATAATTCTCATTGAATCGCTTCAAGCCTGATTTTTTCCAAAAGCATAGCCTTCGTAAAAAGTGCAACACCAAACAATAAGCCAAATTCAAAAGCGCGATTATTTTTTTTCCCGAACTCGAGGCCATAGGCCTCCTAGGTTATCAGGTGAATCCTCAGCGGCAAGCAGAAAGATATCCCTCTTAAAAAAGAAAAAGGGCTCCTACAATCTTGTATTTGTAGAAGCCCTTTTTTCTCAATAAGGAGAGGAAAATTATTCTGAAGGGTATCTCCACGATGCCCTTAAAGTAAAAGTCGTATTTCCATTGGTGGGATCACTTCCCGAAAGGAAAGGAGAAGCGTCACCCTCTTCTCTACCGACGGATTCATCATGGCGAATTTCAGCGCCCAGACCGAAAGTCCCCGGAACATCCTCGTGACGAATTAAAAAGTTCGCAGCCAGTGCCGCCGAAAGAAGAGTTTGCTCAGTGCTAGTTCTGGCCCCATCACGATCTGTGAAGACTTCTTCACGAGCGGCTAAATTAAACCAAGAGACGGGCGCAAATTGTTGATACAAACCTAAACCAAACCAAAGAGTGGGATCTTGAGTTTCGGCATCATTGCCATGACCCAAATCAAGGTTGACGCCAAGATTCAAGCTGTCATGAACAGTCCAAGCTGCATTCAAGTTCAGAAGGCCCTGAACCCCGTCGCCTTCTTTACCTAAAAGATAAGTCCCCGCGTAAGTGAAACTGGGGTTCACCATTTGGGTATAGCCTAAAGCAAAGGTAGGCCCCCCTTCATGTCCTAAGGTAGAATCCCAACCATTGAAAGCTCCCAAGAGTATTTCACGATAAGAGGTGACTTTGTGGGCGGCATCTTCTGTTTCACTCAATCGTAGAAAAAATTCGGCACCTGCATGAAAGAAGGGTTCAGACAGAGTATTATTCAAACCTCTCGTAATAAGCAGGAAAGGATTGAGAGGACCTTCCGGTACTTCATTTCCTACCGGAGTGCCAAATTGTCCGGCTCGAAAGGTTAAACCGGCTAAGATTGGCAAACGATAGGTCATGTAAGCTTGCTGTAAGGCAAAATATTGCGTGTCCGGTTGACGAAGCCCTTCAGGATCATCTCGTTCACCAATCACATTCTCGATGACAGAACTTCGAGGCGCAAAAGAAATGGGATCTTGCCCAAAGCCAAGATCGAGACGAAAGCCCAAAGGAGATCGCGGAGTCGAAGGTCTTTCTAAAGCGACTTCGATTAAGTTTAAGCGGACTCGATCATGAAATGGATGATTGGTGCGGAAAGGAGTTAATCCGGGCGCTCCATCCCTTCCACTCGGATCATCCAAATTATAGTTATAACTTCCCTCGATGAGTGCAGAGGGTTTGATTCCTAAAATAAATTGTTCAAAAGAATCCGTTTGGCCTTCAAAACCATCCGCGCGAAAGGCGTAAAACAGTCTCAAAGGATCTACACTTAAAGTGACACTATGATGATCGGCCGTAAATCCTTCAGGCGGATCCACAGGAGTGGCACCCGGGGCTTGCAAACCAAAATCGTGGCCATACAAATAGGAGAGCGTAAGAACGCCTCCCAGAATATTCATGCTGGGCCTTAAAGTGAGCGAACTGACCATTTGATTATCAAAAGTCGCGGAACCCATCGTGCTTGGCCAATCCACACCTTCGGAATAATAGAAGCCCGCGTGAAAACCAGCATACAACGATAAACCTAAACCATTCGGGATGAGGGTGAATTCTGGACCGGTTTCAAAACCTACTCCCACTCGGCTCACGCTGCCGTGATCGGCAGAATAATTAGAATAGGAAAACACGCCCTGCAAATTCCAATGAACATTTTCTGCTAAGGAATACTGACTGCCCAAGCGAAGACCTGTTTGATACCCGAATAAACCCGCACTTTCACCCGTCGATGAATTTACATTTAACCAACTCGGCCCTGCGTCGATATTCAAAAGATAAGGACCTAAGTTGCGTGGGGTATTCCCAGTAAGGGCTGTTGTTGGCGGTGACATGCCTTCTAATAAAGCAACGGCCATGCCATCACGGCTTAAACCCAGAAATCATGTAATTTTAGTGACTTAGTGACTTCTAGGTCTCGCTGAGAGCGGCTCAGCGGGGGGCTGAGATGGCTATTTTTTAAGCTCATGCTTAAAAAAAGAAAGGGCGACCCCGGGGGAGCCGCCCTTTAACTTTTGTTCACATTTCTAAGCTTTGAGGCAAAAACCCTCAAGTAAAAGACTCAGAATTAGATGTCGAAATACAAGGCAAATTCATAAGGCACAGGACGTAAACGAATGGGATTCAATTCGTTTTCGGTCTTGTACTCAATCCATTTATGAATCACGTCTTGAGTGAATACATCGCCTCTCAATAAATATTCATGATCGGCTTTCAACGCATTCAAGGATTCTTCCAAACTACCAGGCATTTGAGGGACATCCTTCAATTCTTCAGGTGAAAGAGAGTAAATGTCTTTTTCTAAAGCAGCGCCTGGATCGATTTTATTCTTCACACCATCCAAACCAGCCATACACATCGCGGCAAAAGCGAGGTATCCGTTGGCGGAAGGATCAGGGAATCGAACTTCGATACGTTTCGCCTTAGGAGAACTCACGATCGGAATACGAATTGCGGCGGAACGGTTACGAGCGGAATAGGCCAAGTTCACGGGAGCTTCATAACCAGGAACCAAACGACGATAAGAATTGGTTGTGGGATTGGTGAAGGCGGCGATGGAATTCGCATGCTTCAAAATACCACCGATGTAGTGCAAGCCCATTTCAGAAAGTCCGCCGTATTTGTCACCGGCAAACAAAGGGGTATCGCCTTTCCAAATGGATTGATGGCAATGCATACCCGAACCGTTATCTCCGAAAAGAGGTTTAGGCATGAAGGTTACGGTTTTGCCATGACGACGCGCCACATTCTTAATGATGTATTTGAACCACATTAAGTTATCGGCGGTGGCCGTTAAATTTGAAAATTGGAAATCGATTTCGCATTGACCACCAGTCGCAACTTCATGATGCTGAGCTTCAACAATCATTCCTACCTTTTGTAATTCTAAACACATTTCAGCGCGGATATCGACCAAGGTATCGACGGGAGCGACGGGATAATAACCGCCTTTGTATCCGGGAAGATGACCTAAGTTGGTTTGACCATTGGGGAGAATATCTTTACCAGAATTCCATCGACCTTCGACGGAATCAACTTTGTGCCATGAAGCATTCACTGTTTGATCGAAAACCACTGAATCAAAAACGAAAAATTCTGCTTCAGGTCCGAAGTAAACACTATCCCCCACACCCGAAGACTTCACGAAAGCTTCCGCTTTTTTCGCCACATGGCGAGGATCGCGAGTGTAAGGTTGTTTTGTAATAGGATCCACAATGTCAGCAATTAAAGAAAGAGTGGGAACCTTGGTGAAAGGATCCATGACCGCAGTCGTAGGATCGGGAATCATGCCCATGTCGGAAGCATTGATGGGCTGCCAACCACGGATGGAAGATCCATCGAATGCGTAACCGTTTTCAAAGGTACTTTCCGAAAATTGGGAAATGGGACAGGTCCAATGTTGCCACGTTCCGGGAAAATCCGTAAACTTAATATCCACCATTGCCGCCTTGTTTTCTTTCGCAAAGGCAACAACATCTTTAGGTGTTTTTGACATTTGAATCACTCCTTCTTGGGTTGATGTTACAATTTTAATTTTAAAAAACTTAAATGGCTGCAGGGCCAGTTTCACCTGTACGGATGCGAATTACCTCTTCCACAGGCATTACAAAAATCTTTCCGTCGCCAATGCGGCCGGTTTTCGCGGCTTTTTGAATCGCATCGACGATTTTCTGCACTTCTTCCGACTTCACAATGATTTCGAGTTTGATTTTGGGAAGGAAATCCACGACATATTCCGCGCCGCGATAAAGTTCGGTATGGCCTTTTTGGCGCCCGAAGCCTTTAATTTCTGAAACTGTTAGACCTTGCACACCCGCCTCTTGGAGCGCGATTTTCACTTCATCGAGTTTGAAAGGTTTAATGATTGCAATGATTTGTTTCATCATAGTTACACACCTCAAAAGATGTGTGCGCCTAACATGCCATTTCTGGGGGTGTCTATTCCTTTTTTCCACCCCATTTCCAATCTTCCTTCTTTATCCTTAAATTTCGTTATGCGAAGTTGACATGAGCAAGCTTCATGCCAAAGCTTAAAATCCTTTTTCGAAAATACTTTCGAATATTTGGAAAAAATTTTATAAAATGATTCTGTTAGTTACTGCACAAAAAATAATCCTCTGCACAAAAAAGAAACTAAAAAATCTTCTGGAAAAAATATGGCTTCGACCTGGATAATCGATGGATTCAACCTCATTCGCCAATCAAAAGACTTGGCCAATGTTGAAAATAAGAAGTTTGAACAAGCTCAGCTAGAACTTATCGCTCGACTCCGCGAATTTGCGGAATTGAGCGGGGAAAAGATTCTTTGTGTGTTCGATCATGGCGGCAGTGTCGAATTTCATCGAACAGAAGAATATTTTGGACCGGTCACTGCCATTTACACGCGAGGCGGCGAAATCGCAGATGAAGTTATCATCGAATTGGCGAGAGAGAAAAAACAGGCAGCCATTGTGGTCAGCTCGGACCGCATGGTTGCCGAAGGTTCTCGTAAAGCCGGCGCCTCTGCCATGAGCGCTAGTGAATTTGATCGCATCCTCTTTCGTATTCATCATGGTCAAAGCGTGAATGGCAGAAATGAAGACGAAGGCTTTGACCCCAAAAAAGGTACGCAAAAAAAAGGCCCATCGCACCGAAGAGCCAAAAAAGACCGTAAGGTTTACGGGAAGATAAAAAAACTTTTTTAAGGATTTAATTTACATGGAAAATCAAAAAAAAATAAAAAAAAGAAAGCCTTGGCTCGCGGCCTTACTAAACTTTTTTTGTGCCGGCACTGGTCAAATTTACAATGGTGAACTCAAAAAAGGGATTTTTGTTTATACACTTTGGTGGGCAATCTTACTTTTATTCCGGCATTTTCAGGTGTTTCATTCTCTTAAGGGATTGTTCGTTGGGGTCGCCATATTGGGCCTTTTTTTAATTGCTATTACGACGGAAGCATTCATTTCTGCTTTAAAGAAAAAAGATTACCAGCTCAAAGCTTACAATAAAGTCATCGTTTATTTTATTCCCTACCTTTTGTCTGTTCTCATTAATTTTAGCTTCGGACTCCTATTTAAATCAGCTTACAATAATGCTTTGTATAATATTAAAAGTTTCTCAATACCTTCTTCCTCTATGAATCCAACCCTCCAAGCGGGTGACAGAATCATGACGGATTTACGCTATTTTACAATCCACCCTGCCCAACGTGGAGATCTCGCGGTTTTTCCACATCCCCACAAACCCAAATTTGAATTCATTAAGAGAATTGTTGCTCTTGAAGGTGATACCGTCAAAATACAGAATGGAAATTTATATATGAACGAACAAAAAGTTGAGGATAGGAATATAAACTCCGATTCGAGCAGCTTCTATGAAGATAGTCCTGCTCAAGTAGTTCCTTCAGGAAAAGCCTTTATGGTGGGAGATAACCTCAATAATAGCGCGGATAGCCGCGAATGGGGATTCGTTGATTTAAATACCCTCATCGCTAAACCGCTTTACATTTATTATTCTCGCGACAAAACTCGAATCGGAAAACAACTTCAATAATGAAAACTTTAAACCCCTTATTCCTGGTCATTTTCATCGTGCCATTTTTATTTGGCCTGGCCCTCATCCTCGCACCGCGCTGGATGCATTGGATCAATGAATGGCATGACTCCACCAAAATAAAGGGAAAAAATACTCACAATATCGATTTACCAGAATCGCCTTCCAACACGCGATTACAAGTTCTGCAAATCACCGGTTGGTGCTTGCTGGGATTTTGTCTCTTTTTAGGGACGATGCTCTATTTTGGATAAATCAAAAAAATTAAGATTTCGGCTGTTTCAAAAACTCCCGGAAAGGTATTCCGTCGACGAACAAATCTTTTAAGACAGGTTTGCCCGAGGCGGGCACAGCCACTTCCACCGTGATTTTCTTATTCCATGGAAGCTGACCTTTTCCTTCGGGAACATAAAAGCGTTCTAAGCCATAATCAATTCTACGCATGCTAGGATCACTCCACGCCGTAACATCCGTACCCACTAGCAAAATTTGTCGCTGAGATGGCTCTAAACGTTCGTAAGAAGCCGCGACTTTCTCATAAAATTTTCCGTGCTGCTCCAAAAGCACGTAGATAGTTTTACCTTGAGAACCCACTTCTACGGAAGGTTGCATCGTGTTGAGAGGAATACTACTCATTGGATAAGAAAGAATCACATAATCACCGCGAAGCAAATCACGAGGATCGACTGGTACGGTCTCTAGCATAATCAATTTACCATTTTTTAAAGTCCGTTCTTGCTGGAAGACAAGTCCTAAAAGAAAAAGTGTTTGCAAGCCAATCACTAAAAAAAGGAGTTTTTTCTTCATGACAAACCTCCTTGATTCATTTTCAAAATCATGGAACGCCTTTGCTTTTCAAGGACGATGGCCATCACCACCATGAAAACTCCTGCCCCTAAAAATAAAAATCCTGTGTTAGTCATGTTTTTGAAAAGCGACACATAAACAGCCAGCATGACAAATCCCACTGTCACCAGGCCAAAATTCATCATGAAGGCAGATTTGAGCAAAAGCCCGATACGGGTCTGCAGAAAAGCAATTGCGAAAAGTAAACTCGGAAAAATAATGTAGACTACCTTAAATTGAGATTCATCTTGGGCCAGAAAATGACTCTTCAGCATATAACCATATTTTAATACTGCGACAATCATCGCCAAAATCAGGCTAAGCATTGCAACAAAGGAAATTTTTCCTTTGGAATCCAAATCTTTTTCTCGAGATACTCCTGCTAAATTAAAAAGAAATAAAATCCCTAAAATGATGAAAATTAAATGAGAACTATCTGCGTTTCTCCATCCATAAAATTCACGCCAAGCGAAAGGGTAAAGGCTGAAGTTAATCACGAGCAATGCTAATTTTTGGCTGCTGTCCGAAAAGCTTGAATACGAAGTGCTTTTCAAAAAAGTGGAAAGGCCTAAGTAAGCCAAGCCTAACAAGGGAATGAAAAGCAAAAGATAGACTTCATCATATGAAGTGTAGGAACCATGCAGAATACCATCTCTCGTAAAAACTTCGCAAACCCACCAAATACCCCAAGCAATGAGGGAAAGCACATGCAAAGCCTTTGATCTCAAAATCCAGGCCAATGGACTGATCCCTACCGCCCAAATGAAAAAAGCATTCGGAAGCCTGGAGGAGAGGTTATAAATTTGCCCGATCAAAGCGATGTTTCCCAGAAACAGCCCTGCTGCCATGACATAACAAGCTTCACCCATCTTAGGATAATTCTGCCGCGCATCTCTCAAAAAATAAGCTAAAGCATACAAGCCTAGCATTAAAAAAATACCTGAACAAAGTTTCACAGAATCAGGAATACTCTCCCAGTTCGCGGCAATCAAAAGAGTAAATCCGCACACTACCAAGAGCGCTCCCAGCAAGGAAACGATGCTCAAAAATTTATTTCCATCTTCATGAAGCTTGAAGTGAATGAGAATTTTTTCTTTCTGATCCGCACTGACTAAACCCGCTTGATAAATTTTCTCAACGTCAGAACTTTTCATTCTTTCACCTCAAGATTGGGATCTTTTCTCACCACACTCTTCATCTTTCTCCAAAATCCACCTTCTCCCATGCAGGCCCAAGCCCATTTGATCCAGCGGATAAAAGCCCAGGCTAACCACAAAGCCCAGGCAAGCATGGCCAAACGGTAAACATAGAGTGGAAGTGAAATCACCCAAGGTCGGGGTAAAATGGAATCGCTGCGATCTTGGAACCATCGGAGCAAGTCGGTGCTTGAACCGTTTCCAGCAATTTGCATATCGGGATAACCGATCAAGCCTTGAGAAATCGCGACGAAAAGGAAAATGATCGCGGTAAAGCCCCATCCCCACAGCAGCAACTGCCTAAAATTGAACACGGCATCGTTCATTTGGGTTTTATTTTTTCTCCAAGACAGGGCCAACAACCAACCCACTACCAGCAAAGTAGCCAAAACAGGTTGTTCCGGGAATTGAAACATTCCAATGCCAAGTAAAATCCATTCGTGAGTTTTAAGAGGTGTGAGCTGGCTTTTTCCTAAAGCAAAAGAAGCGAACAACAAAACCATCACCAAACTCCAAATCAAGACCGCAGGACCCATACGAGGTCCGCACACAAATAAAATCCATCGATTGTTGGAGAGATGAACTTGAATTTCGCTATTCACATTTTTGATGCCTACATTCACTTCGGGAGTTTTAAAGAAAAATCCAATCCCTCCTGTTTGCTGCCATTGAATGGAAAAAGTTTGCAGGCCAGGCAATAAAGGCAAGGTGAGATTTCTGCCTTCTTGTCGAATCGCTTGAGCTTGACCATTAATGCTCAAGGACTGAACTTCCGCACCTTCGGGTAAAGTAAAAGTATGCTGACCGCCTAAAGAAGATCGTAATCCCAAGGCGAGCTTCACATCCGTAAAACGTAAACCGGGAGAGACATCTAAAGTACTTTCTTCCAAAGTAAGAGTTTGACCCGCAATTCCCTCCGGACGGCTGACATCGATTTCCACTGACTCTCCGGGCCATGGCATCCATTCTGGCATCCAGGCTCCCGCATTTTGCTGATTGAAAATCACCGGAATTCCCTGCCAGGCCACATGCCACACAGGGCTGACTTCGAGTTTCCAAATTTCAAGCCAAGCGTTTGTTTGCGCCGCCTGCAGTTTTATTTTCGGGCTTTCGGCCAAGACCGATTCCCAAGTCCATTCGCTGGCGGAAGCAGCCATCGTTACCGCCACTTTATTTTGATTCACTCGCACACCTTCACTGGTGACTGACTCCCCTTCTAAAAGAGGAATTTCCAAAACCACCGCAGCACCTGTAGGGCCCACACGCGTAATGCGATTATGAACTGCCCAACTTAAACCTAACTCGAGTTGTCTTTCTAGTTTTACTAAAGGAGGAAAAAGATTCGCATTGTTTCCGTTGGAATCGCTTTTACCTGGCTGAGAGGTGGGCGTTTGACTGCGCACCAGGCGCAGACTGTCATCGGCTTCTCCATTTTCATGGAGACCTTCCATTGACCATCCTTGAAGATTTGCACTCACAAAATAAGCCTTCATCGGCAAAGCTAAGCTCACACTTTCTTGTTCGGGCAAGGGACCTTCCAAAACAAGTTGATGAACTCCCGAGGGAACCTGTATCCACAAAGAGTCGTCATTTCCGAGTATCACTCCCGCAAAGGCTTGACCATCCAGCGTTAGCGAAGAAGGAAGCCATTCCTTTCGACTTCCAGGAATCGGTAAGCTCGTATCCGCCAGGGCATTCAATTCCAAACGTGCACGCAATACATTGCCTTGCACTTCAAGATGCATTCGAGAAATTGACGCACAATCGGGATCGCATTCCGGTTTTTCAAGTAAACGCTCCCGCAACTGATTCAACATATTTTCAGGGGGGAATTCCGCTCGAACATCAGATGGACTTGCCAATAAAGCAAAGGCTAGCAGGAAAGACGCCATTTGCATGGCCCAGCGCGATTTCAATTTCGGTGACCAAAATTTTCCCGGGAATTTCAATAAAGCGAGAATGAAAAATCCGAGTAAAGCGGCTCGCACAATCGCTAAAATTAAATTCAACCACGGCGGCATGAACATCAGACAAATTTTCTGATCTTTGGAAACAGGTCCACTCCAACTCAAATGAGTTTGCTGCCAAGACCACTTCGGAAGTCCTGGACCCGTTTGAATCTTCGTCCCCGGTCTTTGTTCCATCAGATTTTTCGAATAATAATTACTTTTACTCACGCTCGATGTTTTCAATCGAGCTTCTTGCCTGACTTGCCCCTCATAAGCTTCAGGAGCCGCATTTGAATCTTCCATTTGCATTTTAGCCATGGGTTTTGCCGTAACGACCTGCTTATCTTTAACTCCTTGAGGGGCTTCAGTATCTACTAGGGGAGCTGGGGCTGTCACTCCACCTGCCTCTACCGGCACATTATTGCGGAAATTTTGTGTATCCATCGAATTCATCGATGAGTTTTCCATAATTTGGTAAGGATTTTCTAAAGAAGGATAAATCGCGATTCTCATTTGATGGATCATGAAAGGAATGCTCCAGGCCACCAAAATAAACACACAAACAAAATGATACACTTTAATCATTTTCTTAAAGCGTCCTTCTGGCAAATATTTAAGCAAAGCGATTCCCAAAAGCAGGAAGAGCCAAATCCATTGCGGCGCACCCGCTTCAATATAGGTCAGCGCTAATAATGCAAAAACTAGCAAACCCCAAAAACGTCCCGCCAATTTCAGAAAAGCGAGAGACACAATCAGCACTATGAAAATATCAAGCAAACTCCAGGCATTCACCCAAGTCGGAGAGGCTTCATCCACGCCCGACACGGCAAACAGGCGCCAGCCTGGTGGAAGATTTAAAGTGGCACTCACTTTTTGAAAATTGTGATCCCATCCTACCGCAGAAATTTTTCGATAAGCGCCTTCGAGACGGCTATCCGCAGAAAGACTTAAAGTACCTTGCCTAATTTCAATTCCATCTTTGTCGCTATCCGGCAGACGAGTGATCAGTTGATCTTGTCCTTGCACAGAAACTCGACCTAACTGCATCGGAGGATTTGCTTCCAAACGCCAACTCCGACGCAAACTTCCCTGTATGGAATCTTGGACCGTAAAACCTTTTCCATTAAAATCCAGCCACCATTGACGATGTAAAGTTAACTGGTCAGGCGCGGGGTCCGAATCTCCGCGACGCTTCTCTACAAATTGAATCGTAGAACCTTCGATCACTTCATAAGCCGGCAATTTTTTCCAAGCGTCGGCAAGTAAAGTTTGTTGAGGATCAATCGTGGAAACGCCTTCAATATTCACCATACGCAAATCATTATCGGCCTCAAACACCCATATTTCTTGACTTGGCCAAGGACTTGGCAAGGGATTCCATTGGATTTGCGTGACCGGACCTTCATGACGGGCCTCTAAATTAATATTCCACTGTCCTGCTTTCACTTGCACCCGAAGCTGACCTTGCTCATCTAATCTTGCAGGCAATGACCCGGATAAAGCCATCGGCACAAAACCCGCAGGCAATACTTTTCCTAAAACGATTTCGCGGGATTTTCCGGAAATATCGAGATGGATGTCCGTGATCAGAATAAAAGGAATTTGGTCTTCCATTTTACGACTGACGCGAATTTCGATATGTTCTTCACCGCTGCCTTCGCGAGCTTCTTGTTCCAACCAAATAGACCCATTGTTTTCCCGACGTGGAAAAGAAATTTCCTTCGCTAAGACCCAAAGCTTTAAAGGACCCGTCTGGGGGGGGATATCAAAACTTTCAGGCAAGCGATCCCAAACATAATTTCCGCTGAGATTGTAAATACCAGGTTTGAGATAAACGGAAGGTTTCCCCTCACGCGATATAATTGAAAGGGACTGACCATTGGATTTCACATTTTGAGGCCAATACTTTTCATTGCCCGGAAGAGTCACCCAATCTTCTTTCAACACCTGCCAACTTTGGCTGAACTCCCCTGATTTCGCATCGAGCTTTAACTGCAGAGTAGAAGGCCAGAGACACACATTCGTCGCCTCACCGCCGACTGTAGGACATCTCTCCTGTTCATGACCTTGTAAAACCCAGCCCACCCAAGGCTTTAAAGGTTCAGGCACATCGGCTTCGTTAAAAGCGTGACCGAAAGGCAGAAAGGAAAAAAAACACAGCAAGGCAGTGAATAGTTTCTTCGACATGAGTCCTCCTCAAAAGATGTCGTATTGTGACGAAAGCTTCACTACTTTCCAAGGAAATAAAAAAAAACCCTCTCCGATTTGGAGAGGGTTTTTACTACACTAGAAGTTCTTCCTTCCTAGTACTTTAATGATGCACTAGTCACATACTCCTGAAGTGCTTGAACCTGCCGCGACGACGCGGTCAGAGAGTTCATTGAGATACACTTCAATATTTGTATAACCATCGCTTGAGAGGTTGGTACCATTATGATCTGCCACACCCACATTCAAGCCATGACGTCTTTCCCAATTGTCATTCATACCATCGTTGTCGCTATCGTTGGCGCCCACGAGGGGGCCTGTGCAGGAAGCGGGCAAGAGGTTGAAGGTATCATCACCACGACCGGCTTCATTCGTCGCCGTGGGAGTACTATTGATGTTTTGGCTCAAATAACCCACCAAGCGTTGATCCATCGCATCGCGAGGGAAAGCGCCGACATTGGCTTGCATATACTCTTCCACGTCGTTACCCGGGGTGTAAGTAATTTCCGGATAATCGAAACGGCCACCCAAGTTAGTCACCGCAAGATTGAAGAGAGACGCGATTCCAACATCTAAATAGTTGTCACCATAATAGATGTCGTTACGGGTTTCTGAGGCAAGATTGCTCACGATCATCGGATTGGTGAATCCCGTTCGAGCCTTCATGTAGTTACCGACGAAGTTCATATCCACGAAGAAGCTAGGATCCGACGGAGCGCAATCATTGCCGCCATTGGTATCGGTGCAACGATTATAGTAAATGGGATCCGAAGGATCGTAGATGAGGTTGTTAGACAACTCGATTTGCAAGCGTTTGCCCGTGCAATTAGAAGGAAGCAAATGACCTGCTCCATCGTAATTAGGCGTACCATCACGGTTCTCTTCGCAAGTAATTTCGGGGAATCGAGCTCGAATACCCGACCACATATTATGATGGATGGATAAGCCGTTCAAATCGGCATTTTGATTGGAATAGTTAATCAACATACCTCCCCAATAATGGTCACTGAAAGTTTCGGCCAAGATGGAGTTTTGCACAGTGATGTTAGTCGCACGTGATAACTGGAAGGCTTCATCGTAGGAGCGCTCAATGGAAGCGTGATCGAAGATGAAATCTCTCACACCATCTAAGCGCACCGTATCGCCATAGAATTCGCCACTTTTCGCGCGAAGTCCTGCATCCGCGCGGAATTTCATGTGACGAATGACGTAATTGCGGCAAGCCATGTTGTTTTCATAAACGTTGTCCGCAATAAATTCGCGCACCATGATTCCGCGAGTCGCGGTTTGACCTGCGATCGTTTTATTGCCTTGATGACATTCGATGCTGCGATCGATGATCGCATCGTTCGCTGCTGCAGGAATCGCAAACACGACATAAGCGGGTTGCGTTAAATCCAAGCAAGCTTGCAAGGATCCCGCACCGCTCGCATTCACATTGGTGACTTTACAAACTACGCCACCGCGACCACCGGTGACATTCGCACCGAAACCTTCAGCACCGGGGAAAGCTTTTAAGCCTTCAGCGCCAGCGACACGAACACTCATGGTTGCGGTTTTAGTAATGCTGCCGCCTGTTGCAGTCACGGTCACAGTTGCAGGGCTAGGAGTCGCTACTGCATCAGCACTCGCTGAAAGTCTGCAGGGCGTCGTATTCACAGTGCCTGAAGTAATTGCATCGCAAGAAGCCGTTACATTCGCAGGCAAACCCGTTATGGCAAAAGTTACATTGCCCGTAAAATTGCTGCGAGTGAGATTTGCATTGAAGTTGGTCGCAGTCGCACCGGGAGTGAGATTCGCACTGCCCGAGGAAAGAGCGAGTGTGAAATCCGCGGGTGCGGCACGAACGATTACAGAAACGCCGGTGTTCACCGTCACAGTACCGGTCGCATTCTGTCCTCTAATTTGAAGAGGATAGGTGTTCGCAGGCGTTGCTGCAGGAACCGTTATGGTCAGACTGGCACTATTACCGGTAGTTGTAGCTGAGTTAGTGGTAATGCCACTGGCTGGCAAGCCTGCCACGGTCACGCTGCCTGTAAAATTATTTCTACTAATGTTCACAGTAACACCACCCGTTAGACCTTGAGTAATGGTTACAGAACTGGGTGAAGCACTTAAGGTGAAAGTGCCTGTAGGTTGAACGCTTACATTTCCATTCGCTGTTTTTACTCTTCCATTTAAATTTCCTGAATAAGTTGCAGCAACAGGACTTGTTGTATTCGTTGCTGTGGTGGCTGCCCTCAAGGTGATAGCTCCGCTCGTCGCACCACTTGCAATGGTGACGGGGCTCGCTGTCACACCCGCGGGTAAACCACTGGGAGTCACTACAATCGCTCCAGTTGCTTGGGCCGCCGCATTCACGGAACGATTTGCGGTGACTGTCACCGTCGCTGTTCCGCCCGGATTCAAGGTAGCCGCAGAAGCAGAGAGTAAGAAGTCCGTTCCTTGCAAGGATAAAGGTACCGCTAAGCTTCCTGCATTGGATGTTACAGCAAGACTCGCATTATAAGCTCTCGCTGCCGCAGGAGGCGCTGCGGAGAAAGTAATCACGCAAGATCCACCGGCTGCAAGTCGAGCACCTTGGCAGGCATTCGTATTCATGGCAAAAGAAGCAGCATCTGCACCGCTTAAGCTTAAACCAGAAATATCCACCGTTCCTGTACCGGAACCTGAATTTCGAAGTGTTAAACTTTGAGAAGTCACCGTTTGAGTGACTAAGGTCGCGGGGAAAGCGACTGAAGAAGCGGAAGCCGCTAGTTGAGCGCCTGTAGTTCCTCGCGTCACTTTAATAAAAAAAGTTTCGGTTTTTGACGCGCTACCGGATCGCGCGGTCAACCTGACTGTCTGTTCGGTGTTGCTCACAGGAGCGGTCGCCGCCACCCTAAAAGTAACGGTCGTAAAATAACTCGCGGCCATATTGGTTTGAGGGTTTGGATCTAAAGTGGCCGTAATCCCATTTCCTCCCGTGAGAGTGAATTGAATCGGATCTCGTGCGCCATCTCTATTTACCTCTAATCGAGCGGTCCCCGTTAAACCTTGTTTAATGGTGAGCTCTCGATTATTGGCGTAATATTCTAGGGCTTGTGATTCTGGAATCCGAAATGACATTAGACCGGCAAATGCTATGCCAGCCATCACAGCTTTGCGAACAAAGCTTTTCTTTAGATAAAAAAAGGCTATCGCCATAACCCCCCCCTTTATTTTGAGTACAGCTTTCTATAATCGTGCAAAAACGGATCCGCGCTACAGCTGTTAGGAGCTTTCAAGAGGGACTTAACAATGAATATGTAGTTTTCCGTGCAAACGTCAGCCTTTGAACGAAAACGTCAAAAGCATGGCAATGAAGGATTTGCGGGCGATCCCCTGCTAAGAACTAAGAGAGTCTGTTAAAAGATGAGGTAGAAGAAAATGGAAGTTTTTTTGACACCCTGAAAATATTGCTAAGGAGAATCAGCGGAAGTTCTTTTGTAGCAAGTCACCGAGGTTGGTAGTGAGAGGATCTTTAGAGTTTTTCTTTGGACCTTCATTTCCACGGGACGATTCGGCAGTAACTACTTTTTCGCTAAGATCTTTTTCTGTTCCTATATACATCGGTCTTCCAAAAAGACGATTAAACGAAACCCACCCAGAATCGAGATTGGCTTCTTTCGCCGCAAGATCCATCACACCTTGCAGCTTAGAATCCATATCATCTAGGTAGTGCACCATAATCGCTTCCATCGTCATCGGCAATTTCGGAGAACCAAATTCTAAACGACCATGATGGGCGAGTATCAAATGCACAATATGGGTTTTAATTTTATCCGGAAAATTCGGGATGAGACGGATCTTATCATAAACCATTTCGACGCCTTGAATGAGATGGCCGACCAATTGACCTTCGTCGGTATAACCAAAAGATCTTTCATAACTCATTTCATAGATTTTACCAATGTCATGCAGCATGAGGCCGGTATAAACCAAGTCCGCATTCACCTGAGGATAATGCTTTAAAACGTCTTTTCCCAATTCACATAAATGCAACACGTGTTCGAGCAAGCCGCCGACCCACGCATGATGGTTGGTTTTCGCAGCCGGCGCACGCTTAAAATTTTTAGCAATCGAAGCATCTTCAAAAATAGACAGCAGAAATTTCTTCACCCAGCTATTTTTAATATCGCTACGAATCAAGGTCATGAGTTGGGCATACATCTCTTCAATATTACGTTTACTGACTGGCAAATAATCCGCGATATCCACCGCTTGAGGATCGAGTTTCATCACCTTCACAATATTGAGCTGCACTTTTTCTTGGAAAACAATGGGTTTGCCGACCGCGCGAATGAAATCGTTTTTATCAAATAAGGCGCTGATTTCTTCTACATTATCCCACACGCGCCCATCCGCTTCACCCGAAGTGTCTGAAAGTTTCAGACTTAAGTAAGGACGATTCGTCTTCGAAACCAAAAGGGATTTTTGATTCACGAGAAAAGTGGTGTCAAAATTTTCGTTTTCTTTGAGTTGTTTGATCAATATTTTAGACATATCGCGGATTGTAGGGCGCTTTAATCTAAATCATCAATAACTTTCCTAACTTCTTTCAATGTTTTTAACCCTTTTCAACATTGGATAATTACGAAACTTTCCCGATTTATAGCCGATAAAGCAAGACAGCACGCTGGGAAGACGCATGGTCGATTTTTTAAGAATCATAGGACATGGAGTGAATCAACTGGTGGAATGGGTCCTTCCGACTCCTCCGCCCAGGCCACCGTCCGCCTTCAATCCAGGTCCTTTGAATCAAGATCATTATCTGCCTCGCCCGACTCCCAGATTCAGCATAGCGCCAGGCAATAAACCTAGAAATTCAATTTATCGCACTCTTCCCGAACTCAGGGCAAATTGAGTATTTCCTACAACGCAGCACTCTGCTGCAAACTCAGATCTCCCTCGTGATCCGTTCCAAAGAGGCGCAAGAATATTATTCAACCTTCCTCCTTCGGATCCTGAATATCAGCAAACTTTGAATTCTCTTTCCGGCATTCGTCCTGCAGATTTAGCGGACCTTCGTCGTTTTCAAGCAGCCCATCGTGCTGAATCTGAAGCCAAAATGGATGAACTGGTCGGTGGCACTCTTTTAGGCATGGGATATTTAATCAATGCGCCGCTGGCTTTTGCGATCACGATGACAGGAATCGCTTACGAAAGCTTTCACGTGGGCCTCCAAATTCCCACAGATCAAGACACCATCGTCCATACTCAAGCTTATTTAAGAAATTGGTCCCCTCAGCAAAGCACTCCTTTTCCTTATCAATTTATTTGGGAAGTGGATGCCCATCGAAATTCTAACGAACATCAGAACAGTGTTTTCCAGGCACGCATGGAAAGATTTGATCAACAAGTAAATCGAGGCAAGGCTCTGCTGCAGCGATATCCGACGGAAGATCCTATTCTTCAAGTGAGCTTACTCTATCGCCAGCTCTACGGAGATTCTTGCGTTCGAAATTATGATTTTTACTTGAATCGTCCTTCGCGTCTTTTTGATGAGCCTCGCGCAGTGGGTCAAAGGGGATGCGGGAACTGCGATGCCCGCGCGCAAGCCCAACTTGCTTTTTATTTGGCAGCAGGGGTGCAAATGAGCCAAGGCAACCCTCCTCGGTATCTCTTCGCGGCGCAACACCGGAGCGATCACGATGAGCTAGTCGTCTTTGATACTCACACGCGAAAAGTTTGGAATCCCATGGGCAGTTTGGGAAATGCGCAAAGCGTGCTGTGGGAAAATCCTGCAGGAGATGTTTATCGCATTGAATATTGGATGCAAGCTTACCTGATTGGAAGAGATCAATATTCTCCTTTAAGTTGGGAAAATTTAATTCTAGCCCGCAGCACTGCCCCCGCTTCAGAGCGAGGCATCGCCAATTGGGATAATATTGAAGCTTCACCCTTTAGCCATCCTTCGGTGAGACAAGCTGCGAGCCAGGGTCAAACGATTCCTGAAAGTGAAATCACGCCAATGCCCCCTTCGTCACTTCTATTGCCTGTCGAAGAATCAGCTCCCGAGATTCCTCAAATTTTTACTCCTGCACAAACTTACCTGTTTCAAAATGGGAGTTTAAGTTTCATCATCAACAACCGTTACGACGATCAAAAGATGATAGTACGAAGTGAAGACAGACCTTATTTCGACCATGCTTCTGACGAGGATCAAAATCGCTTTTTGTTAAGAAATTTTGCGCAAGATTTGGAAAGAATGACCGCCAGCCCCGACTTACGAACTTTCGCCCATCTAATCGAGCAACCAGAAAATCTGGAAACTCTCTTAAGTTCAGATCCCAACACTCCAGATGGATCTTTTTCTCTCATCAATCATTTGAATCAAACTTTTGGGGCTATTCAAGAGAATATAAACGGTTTGAGCATTAGAATTGTAGACGCCAACCTTGCATTACCCTTGCAACATCCCTTTAGACGAATGTCCATCCGTTGGGTGAGGTGGATTAATCAAAATCCTGCCTTTGTGGCTCAGGTGCTTTCGCGCTTGAGTTATAAATCGAGAGAATCTTTGATTAATATCATACGCACGCTCAATGACAATCAACAGGCACCTCCCTTAAATACGAGCTTGCTCTCTCAAATCCGTCTTGGAACTCCTCTTTTTGAATCGAGGACTCCTGAAAGAAATAGATATCAAATTACCGCAATCCCCGCCCAACCTGACTTTGGACCGGTCACCCTCCAAGTCAATCTAACAAACGCTCTCTCACGTTTTGATCCTCGGCAAAGCAGCCCCAGTCCCGTCAATGTCTCTCCTCCCCGACTCTTAGAACCGGATTTGCCGAGAATTCCCTTAGATATCCGAAGTATTTTATCCCTCATTAATGAATTGGGCGCTAACGCAGATAGCGATATCAATCGAATTTGGACCCCTCAAGCCAGTCAAGTCATGCGTGGTGAAATGGCTATTTCTTTTGAAGTATTTTTAGTCAGGATCTTACCCGCTTTGCTGAGAACTCGTTTTGCAACTCAAGTTCCACAAAGAGTTCGCAATGACTTTGAGCGAGACTCCCTCAATCACGATAAAATAAGGCTCCTTTTGCCTTATCTCAATCCGGAAATCCGCTCTCTGGTTGAATTGTCCCTGGGCCTTTTCCAAAGTAATCCCGCGCAGACCCTCACTATTTCCCTTTAAAACCATTTCTCCCCTTTCATCCATCAATCCATTGACAAGCCCCCTTATTCTTAGTTATTCGACCCAGGCTTTAGTTTTTTGACAATGTAAGGGGAATTATGGGAACAAAAATTGCAATTAATGGCTTTGGACGAATTGG
Organism: uncultured Pseudomonadota bacterium; assembly: GCA_964556135.1. Lineage (GTDB taxonomy): Bacteria > UBA10199 > UBA10199 > JADFYH01 > JADFYH01 > CAYPXN01. The sequence continues at coordinate 3,540 of CAZKUY010000011.1, read as the reverse complement.
TCGAACCATCCTGCGCCGCCTTCTGGCAACATCTTCCAAACTCGACGTGGTGGCCATCAACGACATTGCACCCACGAAATCACTGGCTCATCTATTTAAATACGATTCGGTTCACGGCATTTTCCCGGGCGAAGTCTCTTGCACGGAAAATTCTTTAATTATTAATGGGAAAAACATCCCCATCACCACCGCGAAAGACCCTTCGCAATCGGAATGGGGAAAATACGGCGCTGAAATTGTTTTGGAATGCAGTGGGCTTTTTACCAGCCGCGAAAAATGCTCCGGACATTTAAAAGACAGCGTGAAAAAAGTTTTAGTTTCGGCGCCTGCCGAAGATCCGGATCTCACCATCGTGCGCGGTGTGAACGATCATCTCTATGATTCCGCAAAACACAATATTGTTTCGAACGCCAGCTGCACCACCAACTGCTTAGCGCCAGTGGTCAAAGTTTTACACGATCAGTTCAAAATTAAACGCGGTCTCATGACCACCATTCATTCTTACACCAATGATCAAAAGATTTTGGACGTGCCGCACAAAGATTTACGTCGTGCGCGCGCCGCGGCCATTTCCCAAATTCCCACGAGCACGGGTGCCGCCAAAGCGATTGGTTTGGTGATTCCCGAACTAAAAGGCAAAATCGACGGTTTTTCCGTGCGAGTGCCCACTCCCAATGTTTCTCTCGTGGATTTTGTTTGCGAAATCGAGAAAAAGTCGAGTGCTGCAGAAATCAATCAAGTTTTAAAACAAGCCGCAGAAGGAAGTCTCAAAGGAATTTTGGGTTATTACACCGATCCTCTCGTCTCTTGCGACTTCAATGGAAATCCCAACTCTTCATCCATCGATTCGCTCCTAACTACAGTCATTGACGACACCCTCGTAAAAGTGATTTCTTGGTACGACAACGAAACAGGTTTTTCTCAACGCATGGTCGAAGTAACTGAAATGGTCGCTTCGAAACTTTAAGATTCTATGATCAAAACAATCGCCGAATTGCCTATCGAAAAAAAACGGGTCTTCATCCGAGTGGATTTCAACGTCTCCTTTGGGGATAATCACCAAATCATCGACGACACTCGCATTCAGGCGGTGTTACCCACGATCGAGTACGCTCTCGCGAATAATGCAAAAGTCATTTTAGCCTCTCATTTAGGGCGCCCCAAAGGCGAAGTGAATCCAAAGTATTCTCTTCTTCCGGTCGCAGCCCATTTATCAAACTTGATTCGTCGGGATGTCATCATGCCCGAAGATTGCGTGGGCGATGCAGTAAAAAAACTTTGCGGCGACATGCGTGAAGGCAATGTGATCTTGCTCGAAAATCTTCGCTTTCATGCTGAAGAAGAAAAAAATGATGCAAGCTTCTCTGAAAAACTCGCTGCTCTTGCCGATGTTTATGTAAACGATGCCTTCGGCACTTTGCACCGCGCGCATGCCTCCACCGTTGGCATGGTAAAAAACTTCGAACACAAAGGCGCTGGATTTTTAGTAAAAAAAGAAGTCGATTATCTTTCCAAAGTTTTAGATAAACCCGAAAAACCCCTGATCGCCATCTTAGGCGGCGCCAAGGTTTCCGATAAATTAGGCGTTGTTGAATATCTTCTTACTAAAGTCGATGCTTTGCTCATTGGCGGCGCGATGTCCTACACCTTCTTGAAAGCCATGGGCATTCAAGTCGGCAATTCTCTGGTCGACGACAGCAAAGTTCATTTAGCGGCAAAGTTTTTAGAAAGAGCGCGAGTCAAAAACATTCCTTTGCTTTTACCGGTCGACCACCGCGTCGCGGAAAAAATCGGCACAGACCTTCCTTCCGAAATTGTCGAAGGCAACATTCCACTCGGACTCATGGGCTTGGACATTGGTCCTAAAACCATTGAACTTTTTTCAAGAGCCATTGCCGAAGCGAAAACGATTATTTGGAATGGTCCCTTGGGCGTTTATGAAAAGCCTCCTTTCAATGAAGGCACGCTCGCGATGGCAAAACTCATTGCGAATACCAAAGCGCTTTCCGTCATTGGGGGTGGTGATTCTGCCGCTGCTGTAAAAGCCGCAGGAGTCGTCGATAAAATTTCCCATATCTCGACAGGCGGCGGCGCCACCTTGGCTTGTATGGAAGGAAAAGTTTTACCGGGTCTTCAAGCTTTACAATCTTAGTTTCATTACGCTTCATTGCTTCATCAACATAAGGTTCTTACACTATGGAAGAAACAAGCGACAGCCCTCAAAGCCCCCGCAAACTCATTGTGGGCAACTGGAAGATGAACAACAACATCAGCGACTCCATCAAGCTGGTCACCGCCCTTAAAAATCAAGTCAAAGAAAACGTCGCGGCTG
>CAZKUY010000011.1:0-1108 GCA_964556135.1 uncultured Pseudomonadota bacterium | reverse complement strand
TCCATCAAGCTGGTCACCGCCCTTAAAAATCAAGTCAAAGAAAACGTCGCGGCTGAAGTCGTTTTGGCGCCTCCGCACACCTCCCTTTATTCCGTCTCCGTCGCCAATCAAGAAACTCCGTTCAAACTCGCCGCTCAAGATTGTTTTTGGGAAGAAGACGGCGCCTTCACCGGTGAAGTCTCCGCTTTTTTCTTAAAAGATGTCGGTTGCGATTATGTGATTTTAGGCCATTCGGAACGCCGCACTCATTTCGGTGAGACCGATGAGATCGTGAATAAAAAAATCCACGCGGCCTTGCATGCGGACCTCACCCCCATTTTCTGCGTGGGTGAATCATTAAAAGATCGAGATGCAAAAAAAACCTTTGAAGTCATCGAACGACAAGTTCGAAAAGGCTTAAGCGATCTCACCATGCACGACTTGGAAAGATTTGTAATCGCCTACGAACCCGTTTGGGCCATCGGCACCGGCAACAATGCCACCCCCGCCCAAGCCAGTGAAGTGCACTCTTTTTTAAGAAATTTAATGGCAAAACTCTACGACGCCCCCACCGCGAACAATATTCGCATCATTTATGGGGGTTCGGTGAAGGCATCCAATATAAAAGATCTCATGAAAGCCCATGATATCGACGGTGCTTTGGTCGGCGGCGCCTCCCTTTTGGCGGACGAGTTTTCGAAGATTATTCAACAGGCAGAATAGTGGAAAAGTCCTGCGTTTAGGATGACTTGGCCTTCCATAATAATAGCTTGCCTAAAAGTGAATTTGGTTTTACTAAAGCTCTCCTTCAAGTTTAGAGCTTTATTCGGAGAAAGATATTCATGAGCGGTTTTATTTTATTTATTCATTTTTTCGTCTGCATTTTCATGATCATCGTCATCTTGTTGCAGGCAGGCAAAGGCGCTGACATCGGCGCCACCTTCGGCGGTTCTTCTCAAAATGTATTTGGAGCCCGCGGCGCAGCGACTTTCCTCTCGAAAATCACCACGATTGCCGCCGTCATCTTCTTAGTCACCAGTATTTATTTGGCAAACCTTTCGAAACAAAAAAGCACGAACTCCGTGCTCCAAGGCATGAGCATTCCGCCCCAAGCTCCGATCGCCGAAAC
>CAZKUY010000010.1:56507-83919 GCA_964556135.1 uncultured Pseudomonadota bacterium | reverse complement strand
TTCTCGACATATTTCATGTCGTATTGGGTTACGATTTCTTCTTTGGACCCCCGATACAATGGCAAAAAATCTGACAAAGGTCGATCCGAGATCACCACACCTGCTGCGTGCGTCGAAGCGTGACGTGTAATTCCTTCAAGGGACCGAGCGATGGTCATCAATTGCTTGATGCGTGGTTGAGAGTTTTCCATTTCCCGAAATTTAGGCTCTTGTTTCACCGCTTCTTCTAAAGTGATGTTCAAAGTATTGGGAACAAGCTTGGCAATTTTATCCACATCACCATAAGGAATATCTAACACCCGACCCACGTCACGAAGCACAGCCTTTGCTTTCATTTTTCCGTAAGTAATGATTTGAGAAACGTTGCCGTATTTTTGTTGAACATAGGTGATCACTTCATCACGACGATTCATGCAGAAGTCGATATCCATATCCGGCATACTGATACGTTCGGGATTCAGAAAGCGCTCGAACAGGAGATTGTAAGGAATCGGATCCAAATCCGTAATCTTAAGACAATAAGCGACTAAACTTCCCGCTGCTGAACCTCGGCCCGGTCCGACTGGAATTTGTTGCGACTTCGCATAATTGATGAAGTCCGCGACGATGAGAAAGTATCCGGCGAAACCCATACTATTAATACATTTCAATTCAATCTCGATGCGCTCTAAATATTGCGCACGCATTTCTTCCGCGCGCGCACCCCAATATGCAGAGATAAGTTGCCAGCGTTCTTCCAAACCACGCTGAGTTTCAGCGCATAAAAAATCTTCGAGACTCGTCACACCTTCAGGCAAAACAAATTTCGGAAAATAATAAGTTTTGAAATCAAAATCATAGCTACAAGCATCTGCAATTTTGCGCGTGTTAGCGATGGCTTCAGGACAATCCGCAAAGAGTTCACACATCTCTTCAGGGCTTTTGAGATAATATTCTTCACCCTCATAAGAGAGACGGTCTTCTTCTTTGATGGTTCTTCCCGTTTGAATGCAAAGCAAAGCTTCATGCGCCTCGCGATCTCGACGATTCAAATAGTGGACATTGTTGGTTGCTACGAGAGGAAGCGAGAGTGATTTGGAGAAATCTATCAAAGCTTCATTGACCATTTTTTCCAAAGGTTGACCATGATCCGTCACCTCAAGGTAAAATCGTCCTGGAAAAATTTCTGCGAGTTCCTGAGCGGCAAGCTTGGCTTCCTCCAGATGACCTTCGATGATTTTGCGGGGAACTTCACCTTTACTGCAGCAAGAAAGCGCAAAAAGACCTTCAGAATATTCTCTTAAAATCTCTTTATCTAATCGTGGCTTATAATAGAAACCTTCCAGATAACTTGAAGTTAAAAGCTTACATAAATTCTTATAACCTGTTTCATTTTGGACAAGCAAAATAAGATGCGCAAGATTAGGATCCATCCGTTTACCTTCACGAACTAAGCGAGATCCTTTGATCAGATAATAAACTTCGCAACCCAAAATAGGCTTTACGCCCTCTTTCTTCGCTTTTTCATAAAACTCCACCGCTCCGAACATATTGGCATGATCGGTTAAGGCAATGGCATCCATGCCAAATTTCTTCACTTGAGCAATCATCGGATCGACGGGAATCGAGCCATGCAAAAGGCTATACTGGGAATGGACGTGCAAATGGACAAAGTCTTTGGAAGTCATGAAGCTCTGAGTTTATGAGATGATTGAAAGAAGTATTACAAAAGGATCATATGAAAAGCGGGCGGGCTTTTCAAAGGGAAAAACAAGCGGGAGCTAAAAGAACGAAATTATTCCCATTCAATGGTTGCAGGCGGCTTCGAGGAGATGTCGTAGACCACTCGATTCACACCCTTCACTTCATTGATGATGCGGCTCGAGATTTTGCCCAGCAATTCGGGGGGCAATGGCACCCAATCCGCGGTCATGCCATCCACACTGTTCACAGCACGTACGGCGACGACATTTTCATAGGTTCTTTCGTCTCCCATGACTCCTACTGTTTTAATGGGAAGCAAAACGGCAAAGGATTGCCAAATCTTATAGTATAAACCTGCATTACGGATTTCTTGGGCGACAATATCATCAGCCTCTCGCAAAACGTGTAAAGCAGGCGCGTTTACTTCTCCGATGACTCGAATAGCGAGGCCGGGACCCGGGAAAGGTTGACGACCAATCATTTCTTCAGCAATACCCATTTGTCGTCCGAGTTCGCGGACTTCATCCTTAAAAAGTTCACGTAAAGGTTCAATGAGTTTGAAACCCATTTTTTCAGGTAAACCACCCACATTATGGTGGGTCTTGATCGTTGCCGAAGGTCCTTTGAAACTGACGCTTTCAATCACATCTGGATACAATGTTCCTTGAACTAGCCATTTCACATCTTTGATTTTAAGGGCTTCTTCTTCGAAGAGATAAATGAATTCATTTCCTATGATTTTTCTCTTCTTTTCGGGATCTTCAACACCTTTTAATTTGGATAAAAATCGTTCCGTGGCATTCACATGAATGAGAGGAATTTTTAAATTTTCACGGAACATTTTCTGAACTTTTTCCGCTTCATTTTTTCTCAAAACACCATTGTCGATAAAGATACAAGTTAACTGATCCCCGATTGCCTTGTGCACCAACTGCGCTGCCACTGTAGAGTCGACGCCTCCAGAAACGGCACAAAGCACTTTATCTTTTCCTGCAACTTTACGAATGCGCTCCACTTCAGCTTCAATGAAGCCGGTAATGGTCCAATCCGCTTGGCATTTTGCAATTTTAAAAAGGAAATTTTTGAGAATCGTATTGCCTTCCGGGGTGTGCACAACTTCAGGATGGAATTGAACTCCATAACGTGAAGTCTTCACATTTTCGACCGCAGCAAAACGACAATTTTCGGAAGATGCGATTTCTTCAAATCCCTCTGGAATTTTCACTACTTTATCACCGTGACTCATCCAAACGAGAAGTTCCGGAGAAGACGCTAAAGAAGCAATGTCCGAAAAAAGTACACTCGCCTTACTCACGGACATATCCGCGCGGCCGTATTCACGACTTTGACTGGCTTCGACACTTCCGCCTAAAACATGAGACATCAATTGCATGCCGTAACAAATTCCCAAAATTGGATACGGTAAGTCGAAAAGAGATTTATCGACTTGAGGTGCCCCTTCCCCATAAACACTGGAAGGTCCACCCGAGAGGATAAGAGCTTTAGGATTAAAAGCTTTAATTTTTTCGAGAGATAAATTGAAGGGATGAATTTCACAATACACATGGTTTTCACGGATGCGGCGAGCGATGAGTTGGGTGTATTGTGAACCGAAATCAAGAATGAGAATTTTATCCATAAAACTTTTCAAAAAATAAGAAGTGAGGATGCATTTATTTAATTTTAAACCCGCCGATGAACTGTAAAATCTGAATTCAAATTAAAAGCAGGATGTTAAAATTAGATAAATGCATCCTCACTTCTGTAAAATTCTATTTTTCTAAATGATAATTAGGAGCTTCTTTGGTTATCATGACGTCATGAACATGGGATTCTTTTAAACCCGAAGAAGTAATTTTTACAAACTTCGCTTTTGTCTTCAATTCCGGGAGGGTCGCGCAACCCGCATAACCCATCCCTGATCGAATACCACCGATGAGTTGATAGACATTTTCCGCCAAAGAACCTCGGTGCGGCACCATTCCTTCAATGCCTTCCGGAACAAACTTCGAAGGCGCAGCATCTTTGTCTTGGAAATAACGATCTGCGGAACCGGATCTCATCGCACCGATGGATCCCATGCCACGATATACTTTATAAGTTCGACCTTGATATAAAACCATTTCGCCGGGAGATTCATTCGTACCTGCAAACAGACTTCCGATCATCACGCAATCGGCGCCGCCTGCCAGTGCTTTAGTAATATCTCCAGAAAACTTAATTCCGCCATCTGCAATCACAGGAACACCCGCAGCATCTGCAATTTTTGCGACGTTTTGCACCGCAGTCAATTGAGGCACGCCAATCCCGGCAATCACACGAGTGGTACAAATAGAACCAGGACCCACTCCGACTTTCAAGCCATCGGCACCCGCTTCAATTAAATCTTTCGCGGCTTCAGAAGTTGCAATATTGCCTGCAATAAATTGAGTTTGAGGAAATTTTTTCTTCAATTGTCGGACTGTTTGTAAGACCGATTCTGAATGACCATGCGCCGTATCCACAATAATAATATCAGCTTCAGCTGCAATCAAGGCTTCCGCTCTTTGTAATGCTTTTTCACCTGAACCAATCGCCGCACCGACGAGCAATCTGCCGCGAGAATCCTTCACTGCATTCGGATTCTTTTCTGTCTTTTCAATATCTTTAATCGTGATCAGGGCGCGTAGCTCACCCGCTTTATTGACGACCAACAACTTTTCGATGCGATGCTTGTGGAGTAATTCCTTTGCTTCATCGAGAGTTACTTTTTCAGTCACTGTGATGAGCTCTTTGGTCATGAGCTGCGAAACTTTCAAATCGAGATTTTTTTCAAAGCGTAAATCCCGATTGGTTAAAATGCCGAGCAATTTGCCTTGCTCCACAATGGGTAAACCGGAAATATTATTTCGCTTCATCACTTCAATGGCCGTGCTGATTTTTTCGTCAGGTCCTAGGGTGATTGGATTCAGTATCATCCCACTTTCACTCTTCTTCACCTTTTGAACTTCCAGTGCTTGGTCTTCGATGGAAAGATTTCGATGAATAATTCCTATCCCACCGCATTGTGCCATTACGATCGCTGTTCTGGATTCGGTGACCGTATCCATGGCTGCGGAGATGAGTGGAATGTTCAGTCGAATTTTGCGCGTGAGTTGAGTTTGTGTATCGACTTCGTTGGGGAGGACTTTACTATGACCTGGCACGATGAGCACGTCATCAAAAGTCAGGGCTTCTTCTATGATTTGATTCAACATTTTGGGACTTTATACATGTCAGCCTTGCCTGTCAAGAGTCTCCACCAGAGCCACTTCGCGCTGCGTCATGAATTAATGGTTGAATATGATAAGAAACTAATTCGAAAATGCGGCGATAAAGATGGGAAGGGTATCCGTCTTAAAAGGATGGTTTTTCAATGCAGCGATTCTTGTCTATTTCACTCTGTTTGGCCCTAGGCTCCTTTTTTATACCCAACACAATTGGTGCTCAAACCTCTCCTTCGCTTATTGTGAAATGGAAGCCTCAAACCTCTATTTCTCTAAGATCTTCATTTTCATCTCAAGTGAAACAATACAAAGAACTGCCTTCAACACCACAAACAGCCGTCATAGCACTTGAAGCTCATTCGTTTGAGAACATTAAACAATATTTACAAAATGATCCTCATGTTGAATATGTTGAAGAAGACGCTCCCATACATTCACATACCCAACCGAATGACCCACGTTACATAGAGCAATGGGCCCTTGAATCCAACGACATCAGTATTGGTGCTGAACAGGCTTGGTTAATGAACACCGACTCCAGCTCTATTAAAATTGCACTCATTGATTCAGGCTGCAGCTACAATCATGAAGACCTCAAAGATAACGTGTGGAAAAACAGAGCAGAAATTTCCGAAAACGAAATCGATGATGACCACAATGGCTATATTGATGATATCTTGGGTTACGATTTTCAAAATGCAGATACAGACCCCGCGGATGATTTTAATCATGGCACTATGGTCTTTGGAATTATCGGCGCAAAAGGAAACAATGGAATCGGAGTCAGTGGAGTCAGTTGGAATGCCCAAATTATGTGTCTTAAAGTATTAGATAACGAAGGCAATTCTACCATTTCCAAAGCGATTGATGCGATTGACTATGCAATCACGCAACATGTTCGGATTATTAATTTGAGTTGGGGATATATTCCTGCCACCACTCCTTCTAGAGCTTTAGAGGAAGCGATTTTCCGGGCTCGAAATGCAGGCATTCTAATAGTAGCTAGTGCTGGCAATGGGACTAGCGAGCGTGGCGGTGAAAACAATGATCTCAATGTGAATCGTGCAAACTACCCTTCAAGTTACACTGCAGACAATATCATTGCGGTTGCAGCAACAGACATTTCAGATCAACTCGCAAATTTTAGTTATTACGGAGCACAAAGCGTTGATTTAGGTGCACCAGGCGTTTCAATTTTAAGCACTCATCCTCATAATTCTTACCATTATTTCACAGGAACTTCCGCCGCAGCTCCTCAAGTAACAGGTGCAGCATCTTTAATATGGGCGATTAATCCAACTCTCAATTATTCAGAAATTAAAAGACTGATCTTGGAAACTACCGATGCAAATGAAAGTTTAAATGGCAAAACGCTCACGAACGGCCGTCTCAATCTAGCCAAAGCGATGGAGTCTTCTCCTGCAGCGGGTGGAAACCTACTAGAAAATCCAAGCCTTCTTCCTAATACAGATGAAAATTCCACAGGAAATAATACTGAAAACGAGACTGTTTCCGCGCAAGGGGGCTGTAGTTTATCTAAAAATAAAAAACAAACTCACCCTTTTTATGTTTATTTTATTTTCGCTGTAATGGGCGTCGGATTTTTTCGAAAAAGCGTAAAATCAAAAACAAAAAATAATTAAACCACCGTCCAAGTTTCGCCACTGTGGAGTAATTTTTCGAGATTTCCTTTACCATGTTTTTCGACTGCAAACTTCACCTGCCCATCTGCCATTTGCTCATAGGAAGGTTTTTCCACACTTCGGAAAACACCGAGAGGAATGGGAAACTCTGGAACATTCATGCGAGCTAACATGTTTGCATAGAACATTTCATTTTGGTTAGGCAGATGTATTAAAAGATCGCCCGGAGGATTGGCTGGATCAAACTGAACCACTTCGGGAATCAGTCCATGTAATCGAATCCCCTTATTCTTTTCTTTACCGAAAATCAGTGGCTTTCCAACTACCAGCTTTAATCCATGGTCTTCTTTCACGGTTTTATCGCTCACATCGAAAAAAGCATTGTCATTGAAGATGACGCAGTTCTGGAAAATTTCCACGAAAGCGGTACCCTTGTGCTTTGCTGCAGCTTCAAACACTTCACCCATGTGTTTTACATCGGTATCCACAGTGCGCGCGACAAATGTAGCTTCGCAACCTAAGGCAAGTGCAATGGGATTTAAAGGATAGTCGACGCTTCCCTGTGGTGAAGACTTAGTCTTTTTACCCACTTCGGAGGTAGGGCTGTATTGGCCTTTGGTCAGACCATAAATACGATTGTTGAAAAGCAAGATTTTCAAATCCACATTTCTACGAATGGCATGCATCAAGTGATTTCCACCAATACTTAAACCATCTCCGTCGCCTGTTACCACCCACACCGATAAATCAGGGCGATACATTTTTACACCTGTTGCAATCGCAGGGGCTCGTCCATGGATGGTGTGAAAACCATAAGTATTCATGTAATAAGGAAAACGACTGGAGCAACCGATACCCGAAACAAAAACATATTTTTCTTTGGGGATGTTCAACTTCGGCAACACATTTTGAAGCTGAGCTAAAATCGCATAATCGCCGCAACCTGGACACCAACGAACATCTTGATCGCTAATAAAATCTTTGCGGCTTTGAGCTAAATTTTCTTGAGGAGCTGGAACTGCTGACATTTTAGACCTCTACCTTTGATGATAAAAGATTTTGGACGGCTTCCACAATTTCTTGAATTTTAAAGGGTTTACCTTGAACCTTACACAAACTTTGAGCATCGATTAAATACTTTGCTCGAATCAGAAGAGCGAGTTGACCCATGTTCAATTCTGCAATTAAAACTTTTTTGAAGCTTTTCAAAACAGCTCCCAAGTTTTTGGGGAATGGATTCATATAGCGAATATGAATAGAGCTTACTTTTTTACCCTGACTCTTTAAATGCTCAACCGCAGAGGTGATCGCACCATAAGTTCCACCCCACCCTACAACTAATACATCCCCTTCAGGATCACCGTAAACTTCAACGGGGGGAATATCTTCTGCAATGCCGGCTATTTTTGCAGCGCGAATATTCACCATCTTTTGATGGTTCGCAGGATCATAACTAATATTGCCCGTGACATCTTCCTTTTCGAGTCCGCCGATGCGATGCTCTAAGCCTGCAGTACCGGGAATCGCCCAAGGCCTTCCAAGGGTCTCTGGATTTCTTAAATAGGGTAAATACTTATTGCCTTGAAGTTCTTCTTTACTCGCATACTTCACTGAAATTTTAGGTAATTGAGAAACCTCTGGAATCATCCAAGGCTCGCTCCCATTCGCGAGATATCCGTCCGATAAATATAGAACAGGAGTCATATATTTTACAGCAATACGCACCGCTTCAATCGCGAAACTAAAACATTCACCTGGACTTGCCGGTGCCAAAACAGGAACAGGACTTTCACCGTTGCGACCAAACATTGCTTGAAGTAAATCCGCTTGTTCCGTTTTTGTAGGCAATCCCGTGCTCGGCCCACCGCGTTGAACATTCACAACAACGAGAGGCAGTTCTGCCATCACAGCTAAATTCAGAGCTTCACTTTTCAAAGCAAGTCCTGGACCACTGGTGCCAGTCAGTGCAATGGAACCTGCATAAGCGCCACCGATGGCTGCGCCTATCGCGGCGATTTCATCTTCCGCTTGAAAAGTTTTTACGCCAAAATTTTTGAGTTTAGAAAGTTCGTGCAAAATATCGGATGCAGGAGTGATCGGATAGCTGCAATAAAATAAGGGCGTGTTTGCCAATTCAGCCGCAGCCACAAATCCAATGGCGCTAGCTTGGTTCCCCATAATATTTCGGTATTTTCCGGGCTTTAATTTTGCGGGGGCAATTTTATAATGGACGGAAATAACTTCACTGGTTTCCGCATAATTATAACCGGCTTTCAAAGCTAAAACGTTCGCCTTTGCAACTTCAGGATCTTTGAATTTAGTTTCAATCCACTTCACCGTGATATCCAAAGGACGGTCATACATCCAATACATCATCCCCAGAGCGAAAAAATTTCTGCAACGGTCTTTCTCTTTTCCAGTCAGAGTGAGTTCAGCTAAGGCATTTTGATTTAAGGTGGTGACTGGAACTTGAAAAACGCGAAAGGCTTGCAAGGAGCCATCTTCAAGAGGATTTGAGGTGTAACCTGCTCTCTCTAGATTACGATCATTAAAAGCATCTTTATTAACAATGATAATCCCACCGGCAGGCACATCTCGCACGTTAGCCTTAAGCGCCGCAGGATTCATGGCAACCAAGACATCCGGTTGATCTCCTGGAGTACGAATCTCTTTGCTTGAAAAATTTAACTGGAAAGCACTCACACCTGCTAATGAGCCCGCTGGGGCTCGGATTTCAGCGGGGTAATCAGGTAAGGTGGCAAGATCATTTCCAAAAGCGGCCGTTGTACTCGTAAATTGAGTGCCAGTGAGTTGCATCCCATCACCGGAATCTCCCGCAAAACGGATGACTACATCTTCTTTTTCTTCAAACTTTTTAGCTTGTGCAAGAACTTGTGCGCACATGTTGTTATCTTTCTCCTTTAACCGCATATTTAATAAGCCCCTTATTTTTAAGGGATAATGCGGTGCATTATAATGCCTTTATGTAAAATGAATGCTTTAATCAAGGTCCTTTTTAATGATTTCATGGATGAGAGTGAGGCATTTAGATGCCTTTTTGGGGAAGAGACAGAAGGCTTCGAGCCTCTTCACGTACTGCCGGGCTCGCTTCTGAGTCCTTTTTCACTAAATCGTCTAAGATTTTTTTCGCTTCTTCGTTTTTATTCTGCATCTGATACACGCTGGCTAGCTTCAAAAATGACCAATCTCGAAGATAGTTCTTCGAATCATTCGAAGCTTGTGAGTAAATGCCTTCCGCCCTAGCCCAATCTTTTTTATTTTCAAGACAAGTACCCACCCTCATATATACCAGACTTCTTAAGATTTGATTCTCACCATGTCCTACATATTTATCCAGATCATTGATGACATCATCACATTTACCTTGAGCCATCGCTTCATTTGAAAGTTCTAGTGAAGCCCAAATACCAATGGGAGCATATAAATTTGACTTTCGAATTTCTTGCCAAAGCTCTTGCTTTGCTTCACTGCCATTTTGACCCGCAGTGTATATTTTCTCAGCAAGCTTATCTGAACGCATGGAATGGAAGGAACTCCAGAATACAGTTCCAAGCCCCACAATAACGGCGATCACAAGCACCGCAATCACTAAAGGACCATTCGCATAGGCCTTGTGATAGAGGCGATCGAAGAATGAAATGAACTCATCTTCTTTTTTTGATTTATTTTGATTTAAACGTTCGTAGACGGCCATGGTTTACAACTCTCGTCTCCAACCATTCAGTCGGCCGCCCTAGGGCACCCGGCCTCGGTCATAATTTTGCTGAATGCTTACAAGAAAACGAAGTATGAAGTAAATGAAATTATACTTCATCCAGACGAAAAATTTTCTGGATAATCTCTAAATATGAATGTGAGGGATTTTCTTTCTCAAAATCTTGCGCTTTCAAAGCCAACATAGGATCGTGTAAGATTTTATTTACAATCGCCGCGCTCATTGCTTCAAGAATAGATTGCTGCTCGGGCGTTAAGCCTTTGAAGCGTCCCATCGCTTTTTGAAGTTCATGCTGTCGGATTTTTTCAAACTTTGTTGAAAGCAGGTGAATGGTAGGACTCATTGCAAGCTTTTCCAATTCTTCTACAAACTTCAGCGATTCTTGCAAGGCAATCGCCTCTCCTTTGAGAGCTTCTGCTTGTCGTTCTTTTTGATTGGCTTCCACCAAGTTTTGCAAATCATCCAAGTCATAAAGATAGACATTATATAAAGTATTAATGGCAGGATCAATGTTACGAGGTACAGCGATATCTATCATGAAAATCGGAGAATTTTTGCGTAGCTTCATCGCCTTACTCACTGCGGCAGGTCTTAAAATATAGTCTTCGCAACTCACCGATGTAATAATGACATCTACCTCCGGAATAGATAAGTGAAAATCATCGAAAAACAAAGGCTTACCATCACACTCTAAAGCCATCTCCTTGGCTTTTTCAAAGCTTCGATTTGCAATCCAAATCTCGGCAACCCCTTGGCTTTTGAGATGCTTCGCTGCCAAATGGCTCATTTTCCCAGCACCCACGAGCAAGACTTTTTTACCTTCCAAGTTACCAAATATTTTTTTAGCCAGTAGGACCGCCATAGAACTAATGCTCACGGGTCCAGAAGAAATCTCTGTTTCTGTGCGGATTCGTTTTGCGACATGAAAAACTCGATTCAAATATCGATGTAGAATACTTCCAACGCTTCCAGCTTCAATCGCCAGTTCGTAAGCATCCTTCATTTGCCGCATAATTTGCGGTTCGCCCAAAACCATGGAATCGAGACTGGAGGCTACGCGATAACCTTGCAGGGCAGCCTTATCTCCTGAAAAAGCGTAAAAAGAATCCTGAAAAGATTCGACAGGAATTTGATGATAATCCGAAAAAAATCTTTGCAGTTGAGCGATGCTCATTTCAGGTCGTGTTGTCGCACCATAAATTTCAACACGATTACAAGTCGAAAGAATCAGAGCTTCGTCCAAAATATGCTGATCTAAGAGTCGTGAAAGTGCTTCCGGAATTTTTTCGCTCGGAAAGGCAAGCTTTTCACGAACTTCAAGAGAAGCCGTTTTATGATTTATTCCCACATTCACCAGTTTCATAGGTGTTGAACCTCCAGAAAGGTGAAAAGGATGACCGCAAAACCTAATAAAGAAAGCAGAATACTTCTCCTGCCCCGCCACCCACCGGAAAATCTCACTTGAAAGAAGAAGGCATAAACTAACCAGGCAATAATCGTCCAAAGCTGTCGTGGGTCATCAAAGAAATATACCCCTTTTACTGACTTTGCCCATGCGGAGCCTGAAACGATTCCTAATGTGAGCAAAGCAAAACCAACGCTCAAAGCTTTGTAGTGAAGCTGCTCTAATACTTCTAGAGGAGGTAATTTTTCCGCTCCAATTTTTTTATGCTTGAGCTGATATTCTTGAAACAAAAATAAAGCCCCCATGATGAAACAAAGGCAAAATATCGAAAAAGCGAGGAATGCAAAAACGATGTGAACTGCAGCCCATGGAGATTGCATTAAAGCACTTTTGTTTTCAAAACTGCTAGTTTGTAAATGGGAAAAAATAGAAAGAATTAAAATGGCAGGTAAAAATAAGCTTCCTGCCATTTCTAAGGGGTAGCGAATCGATACTAATAGATAAAGTGCTGCCAATGCCCAGGCGCTAAAGAAATAAGAATCTGAACTATTTACTAAGAAGGGATAACCCGTTTGATAAAACTGAAGACCTAAAGCTACACTTTGAACTAAAAATCCAAAAAGCAAAAAACGCTTTCCCAAGCCCGCTAATATTTTCGCCTTAAAGACCAAGCGCGAAAGGTAAAAAAGCGCGGAAATCGCGTAAAGAAGAAGTGCAAAATGAACCCAATAAAAGTGCGACATACTTAAGCGTTAATCAAAGCCTCTTCCATTTTCTCAAAAGGCAAATCTTGCGGACTTTCAAAAAGCTGATTTGAAATTTCTTCCGCATGCGCATCCATGTATTGCGCAAAGGCTTTTCCTTTCCCTTTCTGAATCATTTTTTCACGGAGGGCGACTAGCTTTAACATGATTTCTTCCCATTCGGTGGGGATTTTTTTATCAAAATACTTTCTCAATATTTTAGATAAAAAAGGCGCCTTTCCTCCAGAAGAAATCGCAATGAGGAGGTCACCTCGTATCACTCGAGCTGGAATTATAAAATCACATTCTGCAGGTTGATCTACCGCGTTCACCCATATTTTTTTTTCTAATCCATCCTGATGAATCATGCGATTTGTTTCCGCATCGTTGGTGGCGGCAAAAATCAAAAAAATATCCGCCAACTGCCCTTTTTCATATTCAGCTATTTGCAAATTCAGCTGTGCAGTTTCATGCAAATGAATAATTTCAGGGCAAGCTTCACGTGACACAACATGAATTTGTGCACCTGCTTGGAGTAAACCTTCAATTTTCTGCAAGGCAACGGTTCCCGCTCCAACAACGAGGACTTTTTTTCCCTTTAAATCTAAATTAATCGGGTAAAATCGCATGCTAAGCTATCTATGGGAGGATAAGGTTCACGTCAATGCCTGATCCTCACTCAAATTCATCGCATTTTTTTATCCGCATCTTGACAAGAATGACAGAAAGGTTCATTTATTAATGATAACAAAGGAGGAATTTTCAATGGCTTCGAATGCTGTCAAAACCGCAACAGACGCGAACTTCGACTCAGATGTACTCAAAAGCTCAACCCCCGTGCTCGTAGATTTTTGGGCGGAATGGTGCGGTCCTTGCCGCGCATTGGGCCCCACGATCGATGCTTTAGCCCAAGATTATCAGGGCAAAGTCGGCGTTTATAAAATGAACGTCGATGAGAATCCCAATGTACCTACTCAATTTGGCATTCGTGGAATTCCTACTGTGCTTTTATTCAAGAATGGTGAAAAAGTGGATCAAGTCGTAGGGGCTGTTCCGCGCACAGCGCTTGAAGATATGATTAAAAAGCACCTTTAATAATACCTCTTCAATCCGCATGAATTAAAAAATCCCGCTCTGCGGGATTTTTTTTAAAATACGTAACGTCTCATTCTTACATTCAGAAGCACGCCTACCGCCGTAAACATGGTCACGAGTGAAGAGCCCCCATAAGACATGAAGGGCAAAGGAACTCCGGTCAGCGGCATCAAACCCAATACGCCTCCCAAATTGATGACGATATTCCAAAATAAAAGACCCACCACTCCTACTGCCAGCAAGGCTCCAAACAAATCTTTGCATTGAGAGGCGGAATCCAAACCAAGCAAAAGAAATAAACTCATCGACATCACTAAGACAAAACTTCCTGCAAAACCCCACTCTTCCGCTAACACGGGAAAAATAAAGTCCGTATGACGTTCTGGCAGGAATTTAAGTTTATTAATATTTCCTTTTAAATACCCTTTACCTATCCATGCTCCCGAACCCACTGCAATTTTTGATTGAAGCAAATGGTAGCCTTTTCCTTTAGGATCGGACTCTGGATTTAGAAAAGTCTTCACTCGGTCCTTTTGATAGTTTTTAAGAATAAAGTTATAACTAAAAACGCCTGCCAAACCCGCGATTAGTCCGGCGATTAAAAAGACCTTTAACTTTAATTTCATAAAAAAACTCATGGTCGCAAAAAGAAGCACGAAGAAAAGACATCCACCCAAATCTTTTTGAATCAAAACCAAAGTTAAAGGCGGCAACACTAAAAGTGCCGGCAAGAATAGCTGACGAAAACCGTATATTTGATCTGCAGGTCGCGAAGAAAAATATTTCGCTAAAGCTAAAATCAATGCGAGCTTTGCAATTTCTGAAGGTTGAAAAGAAAAACCTGCGATACTCACCCAGTTTTGCTGACCGGCCACACTTTTTCCGAAAACAAAAACAAGGGATAAAAGCAGAAGAGAAATGAAGTAAAAGGGATAGGCCAGCTGCTCTAGCCAATGATAATCAAAACGGGTCATGAGAAAAAGAAAAGCGAGTCCAATTCCAAACCACATAAGTTGAGATTTAAACAGCGGCGGTAAACCTGTCCCATCAACCCGGTAAGTTGCGCTGTAAAGGTTCGCTAATCCAATGAGCACCCAAAACATTAAGAGCGCAAAGGATCCCCAGGGAAAATGCCCAAAAACTCTCTTATGCACAGTCGAAATTTGAACTTGCATCGTTCGCAATGAAACCTCTTATTTACCTGAAAGACGATTGTAATCGAGCAATACTTCACGCGCATGATTTGCTGGTTTTACACTGGAGTAAACTTTGGCAATGTTTCCTTCGGGATTTATCAGATAGGAAATCCGTTTCGTAAAAAAGAAGCCTTTAGCACCGTAGGCTTCAATGATTTTCTTTTGAGGATCTGAAAGCAATGTGAAGGGTAAACGATGTTTAGCCGCAAACTTTGCATGACTTTCTACTCGATCATGGCTAACTCCTAACACTTCAACTTTACCTTTAAGTTCGGAGAACTCATCTCGAAATGTACAAGCTTCTTTGGTGCAACCTGGCGTGTCATCCTTCGGATAAAAATAAATGAGCAGCCATTTACCTTTGTAATCCACCAAGCGATGTTGTTTTCCATTTTGATCCAATGCTGCAAAGTCTGGGGCCTTTTGGCCTTCTTGAAGTGACATCAATCCCCTCTTTCTTGAACTACAGAATTCACCTTCTTTTTAACTTGGGAAGGTTGAGACGTTGCCGCCTTCTTTCCGTAGTCATGATAAATTTCGAAATATTTTTGGAGCACCGCTTTTGCTACGGGAGCTGCCGCAGCTCCTCCATGTCCACCGTGTTCCACCATCACTGCTATCGCAATTTCAGGTTTTTCGCTAGGCGCGTAAGCCACAAACCAGGCATGGTCTTCAGTAAGCTTACTTCTCGCTTTACGTCCAAACTTATCATAACTCACGACTTGCGCAGTGCCTGTTTTTCCTGAAATGCTAATTCCCGGAATGCTACTTCGATGCGCAGTTCCACCTGCATCTTGCACAACTCCTGTTAAAGCTTTTTTCACGGCTTCCCATTGCTTCTCATCTAAAGCTAAATCCAGTTTTTGCACAACGAGCCTGTCCGGAGTTTTAATCTCGCCACTGGGTGTTTGAAAATTTTGAACCAGTGTAGGGACAACGGCAAGACCCGTTGCGACACGAGCAATCATCAGGGCATTTTGTAGCGCTGTGACTAAATTATAACCTTGCCCAATCGAAACAGACAGAGTCTCACCCGGGTTCCACTCCTCTTTTTTGACCCTCATTTTCCAAACTGTATCCGGAACTAAACCGCTTTTTTCAAAATCAAGTTCGATTCCAGTAGGAGCGCCCAATCCCAACATGCGTGAGTAATTGGCAATTCGATCGACTCCTAAACGTTCCCCCATTTTATAGAAATAGACATCGCAGGATTGAACTAAAGCACGATAAAAATCAACAGAGCCGTGACCTCTACCTAACCAGCAGCCAAAACGCCGCCCCCCATATTCGTAATAGCCTGGGCAGTTGATTTTATCTTCAGGCTGGATAAGACCTTGAGAAAGCGCTGCAATGCCTGTTACGATCTTAAACGTTGAACCAGGAGGATAAGCGGCTTGAGTCGCTCGATGAATTAAATACTTTCTTTCATTTGTATTTAAAAAAGCCCAATACGCTTTGGTGAGATGAGTGCCTAATTTTTCTGGATCGTAAGAAGGCTGACTCGCCAATACCAATACTTCTCCAGAGGGGACGAGCATGGCCACAACAGCTCCTTCTTTCCCTGCCAAGGCTTCGTAGGCGGTCATCTGCATTTGCTTATCGATGGTCAGTTGAAGATTTTCACCTGCATGCGGTTCAATTCGAGGTAATTCTTTTTCTAAACCTGCAGTTTTATCTCGAACCTCACGACCTAAAGCATCAACAACCACTTCCTCTTTTCCATCCTGTCCTCTTAATTCTAAATCAAATTTCCTCTCGATGCTCTGAACACCCACCAAATCACCTGCAGTGTATTTGCCTGGATATTCCTTTTGAAGCTGTCGCAGCTTTTCTTCACTGACTTCACGCAAATATCCCAAAACGTGTCCAAAGGCTTCTCCGTGGAGATAGTAACGCTCTGGCTCAATGAGAATTTCCAACGACTCCCAATCACTTTGTTTTGCTTCGTCTTTAGAAAGAGACTTGCGCATGTGAATCTGAGAGACCATTTCTCGAGTGAGGTCCGTCCCTAAAAGAATGGGTTTAAAACTCGGCATGGCTCCTGATGCCGCCATTCTTTCTTGCAATTCAAAGGGGAAAATATTGAGAATAGGTCCTAATTCTTCCAGCAATCCGTTTAAGTTTTTTACTTTTTTTAGATCTACAAAGAGATTAAATGAAGGACGCGTACCCGCGAGTAATTCCCCTTGTCGATCAAAGATATTACCTCGCGCAGCCCGGATAGGTATTTCTTTAAAAGTATAGGAATCAGAAAACTGGGAATATTCTCCACCTTTAATCAACTGGAGATAAACTAATCGAGACAAAACGAGCGTAAAGAAAAAAAGAATGCAGAGCGCCGCCCAAAACATTTTAGAACGATCAAAAAACATTACCAACCATCTTTCAATCCAAAGCGTCTTCGAATTCTTTTTTGAAGTTTCATCGGATAAAGTTTTCCTGAAATCTTTGATTGACGCACGGTGAATAAATCAAGTTGCCTCTCTTTATCTTGGTTAGGAAAAAATGTGTCTTCGAAAACAGCTCCAGGAACTTCCAAGAACCACCAAAGAGATAAACATACAGTAAAATTAAAACATAACCAAGCAGCTGAAATGAGCCACTCATAAGCGCTATGAGGATTCACTGAAACTCGTTGGACGTAAGCGAAAAAAATTCCAATACAAAAAAAAGACCAAGCCGCTTTTTTCAGCATACTCGGTCTCAAACTTCTTCTTTTAAAAAAGAATATCGCAAAATAAAACAACGATAGAAACAAACTCAACTCATTCACAAATCCAGTATAAACAGAAGCCACTGCAATAAAGAGCGCTATCATCCCTAATGACATCGATGCGCTGGAATAATAAAAAATATAAGAGATGATCCAAAATGGAAGCCACCACGATAAATTTGCGAAACTTGGCTCGTTTGAAGAAAATAAAGCGATCCACATTGAAATAAGCCAAATTAAAAAAAGTAAAAAAGAATTTCTCATTGGATAATCACGGCTACTTCTCTGAGCTTTGCAAAATCGACTTCCGGTAAGACATCCGCAGAAACAAATAAGCCTTTTTCATCTTTTTGAATATTTTGAATCTTCCCTATCACTAAACCGCGCGGATACGCTTTATCGAGGCCTGAGCTAGAGACTAAGTCACCCAACTCCACTTTCTCAGCATTTCCTAAGTATTCAATGCGAGTCACCCAATGACTGCGGTGAAGGTAAAGTTGATCTTGTTTACCCTTTAAAATACCTCGAGCTCCACTTCCATTGAGCTCAACATCCACTGCGGAGTTGGGGCTAATAAGGGGCATCACCTTAGCACTCTTAGGAAAAACTTTAGAGATGATTCCCACCAAACCTTCATCGGCCACAACAGCCTGTCCTGCCATAATCCCATTTTCAGAGCCTCGATTCAGCCAAATTCCTTGTGACGGATCAATGGGATCATAGGCAACGATCTCCGCAAACTCTAAGTGAGCCGTAGACTTCTGCCAAAAACTTTGAATTTTTTGATAATGATCAAGCGCACTCAACTGAGCTTGGCTTTCGAGTAAACTTTGCTGCAAAATTGAATTTTCTTTTTTCAAATTTTCATTTTCGAAGCGGGCACCCACAAGATAAATGTATCGTTCCCAAATCTTTTCAAGAGGATTCCAGACCGTGTTTGAAATATAAAGAAAAGGCCTGAAAAGATTATAAACAATACCTTCTTGCAGTTGATGCAAAGGACTCAGCCATCGACTTGTTAAGACGAGCAAAAAAAAGAGAAGGGCAAATAATTTCCCGAAAGTAAATTTGGAGCGTCTACTAGGTGAAGACTTCATCGATGATTAGCCCTCTTTAAGTCACCGTTATGCCGCGAAGGCTATCTAGTTCATCTAAAGCTTTACCTGTGCCTAACACAACTGCAGAAAGTGGATCATCCGCAATAGTGACAGGCAAACCTGTTTCAGCGCGAATTAAGAGGTCTAGATTTTGAAGTAGCGCACCTCCACCTGTCAGCACAATTCCTTTATCGACAATGTCAGCAGCGAGTTCAGGAGGGGTTTTTTCCAGAGCAATACGTATGGCTTCGACAATGGCATTTACAGGTTCAGCGATAGCTTCACGGATTTCATCCCCATTCACAATCATCACACGCGGAACTCCCGCGACAAGATCGCGACCTTTAATCTCCATGGTTTTTACTTCGCCACTAGGATAAGCATTGCCAATGGTAATCTTTACCATTTCAGCCGTTCTTTCCCCGATCAGTAAATTATATTTTCTCTTAATGTATTGAATGATTGCTTCATCCATTTTGTCGCCAGCAACCCGCACAGATTGTGAAAAAACGATTCCTGCCAAAGAAATAACTGCCACTTCAGTGGTGCCGCCTCCAATGTCTACAATCATATTTCCAGTGGCTTCCGTAATCGGAAGACCTGCCCCAATCGCTGCAGCCATGGGTTCTTCGATTAAATAAACCTCTCGGGCGCCTGCACATTGAGCCGATTCTCGGACAGCTCTACGTTCCACCTCGGTTATACCGAAGGGCACACAAATGATAATGCGCGGTCTCACTAAATTTTTTCGGTTATGAACTTTACGGATAAAGTAGCGAAGCATGGCTTCTGTGATTTCAAAATCGGCAATAACCCCGTCTTTCATGGGTCGAATGGCTTCGATATTTCCGGGAGTTCTACCCAACATTTCCTTAGCTTCCCGGCCTACAGCCAATACCTTCTTCATACCCTTGGAATCTTTTTGAACCGCCACAACGGAAGGCTCTGCGCAAACAATACCCTTCCCTTTGACGTAAACTAGGGTGTTTGCCGTGCCCAAATCGATGGCGAGATCGCTTGAAAATAGACCAAAAATCTTATCTAAAATCACGTTTCACTCTCTTTTTTATAAAATATGTGGATGGGTCTATGGCCCGGAAGTGCTCTAAATCTGATGTTATGCTCTATAAATATCATTTCGCTCCATTCACTGGCAAGGATGTAAATTTATTTTTAGAAATTCCTCATAAAACTCTCTGCCCACTTTTGTTTACTTGACTATTTTACCTGCATAGTATTTTAGAGAACTCGCATTTATAATGACTTATAAATGAGCTCTAATTAGATATCATATTACAATCATTTAAAAAATAATTTTTTAATTTCTTTAAAATGTGCTAAAGATATAAAATAAATCTTCATTGCATAGCAAAATTAAGTTGATGATAGGATTAGAGAACGGTATCATTGTGATTATTTAGTCAAAAAGCTAATCGGCGTATTAAAGAATTTGCTTTTAATTTTATACACTTACGAAAGTCTTAAAACCTAACTGGAGGAGAAAATGAAAAAACTGGCGCTTGTCAGTCTATTAAGTTTGTTTGGTGCCGTATCCCTCGTGGGAGGCATCAAGCAGATCGGGGCGAATGATAATACCATCGTTCCCGAAGTGTCTAACCCATCTGCGTGTCAAGCCGACCGCAAGAACAGAGAATCCTGTAAGCGTTGGTATGAGCTTACGGAAGATCCAGATCCCACCGCATGGGTCTATGATCGCCGTAACTTAGAAGCCCCTGCTCGCTGGTATTCTGTTCAACAGGCAGCACCTAAAATTCAGGCAAAGAAGATCGTAATCGACAAAATGATCCACTTTGCTTTCAACAAGTACAACATCAAGCCTGATTCTTACGGCATTTTGGATGATGTGGCTTCGATCATTAAAGCCAATCCTCAAATTAAGATGATCAAAGTTGAAGGCCATACCGATTGGATCGGTTCTGAAGCCTACAACATGAAGCTTTCTCAAAAACGCGCTGAATCCGTGGTGACGTACCTCGTTGGAAAAGGTGTTCCTTCCACGAAGTTACAACCCGTGGGTTATGGTAAGACCCGACCTATCGCAACCAACAAAACTGCGGAAGGCCGTGCTCAAAACCGTCGCGTTGAATTCAATGTCGTCGACCAATAAGTCGATTTGATCTTGAAAAGACTCTTAAGGCCTCTCTTCGCTTCGGCGGAGAGAGGTTTTTTTTATTTATTGATTGCCTGCTAGATCACGAAAAGATAATGAAATTTCCGTCCCTTTGATTTGAATTGGGAAAACATAAGGAATATCACATCATGAAAAAACCCATTTTTTTCTTAAGTCTATTCACCGTCCTTTTTACTTTTACACCTTCAGTAAAGGCTGATGAAAAGGCTGATCCCCAAAAATGCCCAAATGCAAATGCTGTTGCTCCGCCCATTTTAGTAGTCGATCTTCCCAAACTGACCACTGCCCTCGAAGCGATTCGCACCACAGATGGTAAAAGCCTTTTTAAAAATACGCCTGAAAATCAAAGCCAACTTAAGAACATCTTCGAATCGAAACCTCAAAAAACCAAGCTGGAACAATTTTTTCAGTTACTTTTCTTGTTACAAAACAGCATTAGCAAACAAGAACTTCCAATCGCAGTAGAGCCACCATCGATCACAGAAGTTTTGCTCACTGCAAAAGTTTTTACAGACCCCGGTTTTCCTAAAAAAATCACACGAGTGCTTTTACAAGTGGATGATCCTCAGCGAAACCCTTATTATACGGTGGAATTTTCGGATCCCGAAGTGCGTTTTCAAGTGAATCAAGGAAAAGGTTTTACCTCGTGGGAACAAGGCATGTGCCAAACCGCAAAGGAATTGATTTTCTACAATAACTTTTCCTTTCGAATTCGAAATAATCGCATTAATCGAAACTTAGTAGTAGATGATTTTAACAAAGTGCAAATTTACGGAGACTTTGGTTCCAAAAAAATGTTCGACATTGATCTCAATTATCTTGATCTCGAAAAGGTCGAGTTCATCGATGGCACCGATCAAGGCAAAGTAAAAGCCCGAGTCGCGAAAAGAGAATTCAAAGAAAACAAACATTCTACATTTTTCAAATTCATTGGCTCATTGATTCCAAATACGAGTCAACAACGCATTGACTGGTAAGGACTTTAAAATATGTTAGACCACTTAAGAAAACATTCACAAAGCTGGATCATCAAAACAATCCTCGCAGTCATGACCGCTGGGCTTATTTTATTTTTCGGATATTCAGGTTTGAACAAAGCTTCGAATGGTCCTGGAGTTGGACAAAGCAAAGCTATTGCCGTAGTCAACGGCGACTCAATTCCGGAAGGACAATTTCAACAAACTTACGAATCTCAACTTAAACTTTACGAACAAATCGCCAAGGGAAACATCCCCCCTGCTCTCACTCAAAACATACAAACAAGTGTGTTGAAACGACTCATCGACACTACCTTGATGGCGCAGCAAGCAAAAGCGATAGGTCTTACGGTTTCCAATAAAGAACTCGCTAAAGAAATTACTTCCAACCCAAATTTTTACCAAAATGGATCATTCAATAAGAAATTTTATTTAGACCAATTCAAACCGTATTACGAAAGAGAGAATGGCAAAGATTACGAAGATAGTATTCGTCAAGATATCTTGGCAGAAAAACTTGAAAAATTTATTCGTTCTTCCACCAGTGTGAGCGAAGACGATGTTCAACGCGAATTCATTTTGACTCATACTGAATTGAATTTGCAAAAAATTATTATTGGAAAAGTCAAAGTGGAAACAAATTCTTCAGAAAGCCAAGCCGAAAGTCAGAATGCTCAGATTGAAACAGAAATTCTTAGCGCACTGGCGGATAATCAAAGTGTCTCAAAACCAGGAAAAAAGAGTTTGAGTCCTTTGGATGGAATACTCAAAAAATATAATCTTAAAAGTGAAGAAACAGGCTTTCATTCATTGCGAGATAGAATGGCTTTCGTAGGCAATCCCAATGCCAGCGAAGCTTTAAGCTGCATTCTGAGTTTAAATGACACCCACAAAATTTGCGAAAAAGCCTATCCTGTGGGGAACGATTTAGTTTTATTTCGCCTCATAGCACGCAAAGAAGCGGACCCTTCCGAATTTGAAAAAGAGAAAGCTAATATTGAAAAAACACTTCTAGCTCGCCGCCAATCTCTCATTTTACAACAAATCAGCAATGATCTTGCGAAACAAGCAAGTATTCAAAGCTACTTAAAGCCATCCTCATAAGCATGAGTTTCTTAAAAGCCATTGAAGCAAGAAATGGACAAATCTACGAAGTGGGTGGAGCACTGCGTGACCTTCTTTTAGGAATTCCCAATAAAGATAAAGATTTGCTCGTCACCGGCATTCCCATGGAAGAATTGCAATCTCTTTTAGAAGCTCATGGAAGCGTTCAAAAAGTGGGGAAATCTTTTGGTGTGTTGAAATTTCGCCCCAAAGGTGGCTACTCAGAATTCGACATCGCCCTGCCCCGTATCGAAAAATCAACCGGCAAAGGCCATCGAGATTTTGAAGTTGAATTTGATCCTGACATACCTGTCGAACAAGATTTAGGAAGAAGAGATTTTACCATCAACGCGATGGCACGCAACCTAAGCAGTGGTGAACTCATCGATCCCTTTCAAGGACAAAAAGATATAGAAAATAAAACTTTAAGAATGGTTTTCCCAAAATCTTTTCAAGAAGACCCTCTCAGACTTTTACGAGCTATTCAATTTTCTGCGCGTTTTGATTTAAAAATTGAAGCTCAGACTCTAGAGGAAATGAAAAAGGATGCTGATCTAATCCGCAATATTTCTTCTGAAAGAATCATAGAAGAAATTCGTAAACTTTTCATGGCTCCTCAACCCTCTAAAGGTTTTTGGCTCATGAGAGAAACAGATCTTCTTCGGCATATTTTTCCCGATGTTCAAGGCATGATTGGTGTTCCTCAACCTAAAAAACATGGTGGAGACGTTTTTGAGCACACTATGAAAGTTTTGGATGCCTCTCGTGCCCATAGCGATGTGGAGTCTTCGGGAGATTTAGAACTCATGTTGTCTGCCCTCTTTCATGATACTGGCAAACCTGCGACTGCCGCGTTCTCCGATGAGAAAGGCGACATGACTTTCCATGGACACCAAATCATCTCCAAAAGAATTTGGCAAAAATGGATGAAGAAATACAAAGTCAGCATGCTGGGCATCGATACAGAAAAAGTATCTCGTTTAGTAGATAATCACATGTTCGAAACAAAATCCTTTTACTCGGATAAAGCGATCCGTCGCTTCATCAATAAAATTGGCCCGGATCTAATCTATAAACAGCTAGACCTTCGTATTGCGGATAAAAAAGGTGGCGGCTACCCTGAAAGTATCAAAGGGGTCATAAAGCTTAAGAATAAAATTAAAGAAGAGTTAGATAAAAAACCGCCTTTTGGCCCCAAAGATTTAGCCATTGATGGTAAAACACTCATGTCTTTAGGCTATGCGGAAGGCCCACAAATTGGTAAAATCTTGAAAGAATTAGTTGAAATCGTCATCGATGAGCCTGAGAAAAATACTCAGGAAATTTTATTGGAAATAGTCAAAGCTCAACATTCACAAGGATGATCGAATGTTCTTCAAAAAATCAAACAAGCCCAATCCCAAAAAAGCCGAAAAGCTTCTCATCAAAGCTGACAAATTTTGCGAAGCAGAAAAATTCGAGAAGGCCCTCGAAACATATCGCCAGGCCCAACAAGCAGATCCGGATAATCCACTCATTTATGAAAAATTAGCTAGCACCCAATCTAAAATCGAAAAGGATTGGTCTGAGAATGATTTTGTGGAATCGATGGATTGGGTGATGAAAAAACAAGAAATTGAGAATCCTGAAATCAAAGACGTCTATTCCACTTTAGATCCTGAATATCTGCAGATTAAACAGCTCATCGCACAAATGCTGATGACTGAACCTGTAGATCGACCTCCCCTCCTTCAAAAAATTAAATCCTTTCAAAGTAAAGCCGTACAACCCTTATTGGATATCCTCATTTCTATCGATGCACTTTCAAGGGGCGTATTAGGTTCTTCTGATACAGAGGGGTAAGATGAAAACTCTTGGACTTACAGGTGGCATCGCTTCTGGCAAATCCACTGTTTCTGAATACTTCAGAGACTTGGGAGCCTTTGTGATTGATGCTGACCTGATTGTTCATGAGCTTTATGCTCGCGATGAAACTCTTCGAAAGACTCTTATCGAGAGTTTCGGTCAAGAAATTCTAGATTTGCAAACAGGTCAAATTAATCGCCCTATTTTAGGGAATCTCATTTTTAATAATTCAATTCTCAAAAAAAAATTAGAAAGCATTATTCATCCTCTTGTTAGACAAAAAATGCGTCATAAAATTGAAGAAGCTAAAGCTCAAAAATATGCACTTTGTTTGGTTGATGCAGCTTTATTAGTCGAAACAGGAATGTATAAAGACTTTGACGGGCTCATCACAGTGAATGCCACTAGCGAACAGCAAATTGAAAGATTGATGATCCGCAATGGACTTAGTCGCGAAGCTTGCTTGGCAAGACTTTCTTCTCAAATGCCGAATGAAGAAAAAATAAAACATGCGGATTGGATCATCGACAACACTCAAAGTTTATCTGACACTCGTAAACAAGTTGAATTGCTTTATAAAAAACTAATCAAGTCCCCGTAGAACCAAAGCCACCACTGTTTCGCGAGGTTTGACTTAAACTTTCCTCTGTCACCCATTCGACTTTTTCCACTTTATGGATGACCATTTGGGCGATTCGGTCTCCTCGCTCAATTTTAAAATCTTCATGGCCTAAATTAATCAGAATCACTTTAATTTCACCGCGATAATCTGCATCAATGGTTCCTGGGCTATTCAAGCAAGTCACCCCATTCTTGATGGCCAAACCGCTACGAGGCCTAATTTGCGCTTCATAACCTTCGGGTAAAGCGATTGAAAAGCCAGTGGGAACCAGAAACCTTTCACCGGGTTTTATTACTATTGATTGATCGCAAGCGGCACAGACATCCATCCCTGCAGCATGTTCGGTCATATATTTCGGAAGCAGGATATTTTGAGCGTGCTCTAGTCTAAGAATGGGAATTTGAATTTGCATAAAGATCCTTATAATAAAAAAGCGCCTGCTTGTGACAGGCGCTTTCTTTTTAACTTTTTTGAAAGATAAATTAAACTCTGAATTTCACGGCCTTCACATCTGCGGTTAAGCCTTCTGCTTCTTTCAGTGAAAGACGAATTTTTCCATCTTTACCGATTTCTAAAACCTTCACCACCACTTCGTCACCTTCTTTAACAACATCCGTGACTTGATTGACGCGTTGGTTAGAGAGTTGAGAAATATGAACTAAGCCATCGGTTCCAGGAAGAATTTCGACAAAAGCTCCAAAATCCATGATCTTCACCACTTTACCCAAGTAGACTTTTCCTTCTTCAGGGCGAGCAGTAAGATAAACCACGATGTCTTTGGCTTGTTTTAAGGCCACAGGATTGTTGGAAAAAATGTTCACGTTACCATCATCATTGATGTCGATTTTTACACCGGTCAGCTCGACGATTCCCTTAATGATTTTTCCTTGAGGTCCAATGACGTCTTTGATTTTTTCTTTAGGGATACGAATGGTTTCAAGACGAGGTGCAAACTGAGAAAGATCGCCTCGATGCACTCCAATGGATTCATTCATTTTACCAATGATATGAAGACGGCCGCGACGAGCTTGCTCAAGAGCTTTCGATAAAACCTCTTTGCTCAAGCCTTCGATTTTGATGTCCATCTGAATCGCAGTAATACCTTTTTCAGTTCCAGTGACTTTGAAATCCATGTCGCCCAAATGATCTTCATCACCTAAAATATCAGAAAGAATAGCAACGCGGTCTTCTTCCTTAATCAAACCCATGGCAATACCGGCAACGGGTCTCAAAATTGGAACACCGGCATCCATCAAGGCAAGTGATGCGCCGCAAACACTCGCCATGGAGGATGAGCCATTGGATTCTAAAATTTCAGAAACGACTCGGACTGTGTAGGGAAAATCTACCAAAGAAGGCATGACTTGCTTTACCGCGCGTTCCGCAAGAGCACCATGACCGATTTCTCGTCGACCCGGGCTACGCAAAAATTTCACTTCCCCTACGGAGAAAGGAGGGAAATTATAATGCAACATGAAACTCTTTTCGCCTTCTTCCATCAAATTATCGATGGTTTGCACGTCATCATCGGTTCCTAAGGTGACTACCACTAAACCTTGGGTTTCACCTCTTGTGAATAAGGCTGATCCGTGAGTTCTAGGAAGTAAACCCACTTCACATGAAATAGGACGAATGGTTTCCACATCACGTCCGTCAATACGAATGCCATCATCTAGAATCATGTGACGCATCACTTGGCTTTTTAAGTCTTCATAAAGACCCGCAATTTTTTTGCTTTTCAAATCTGCATCATCTGCATCTGCAGGAACCAAAGCCGTCAATAATTCGTCTTTAATTTTTGAAAGTGCCTCATAACGTTTTTGCTTTTCAGCAATTCGAATGGCAGATTTCATCAACTCTTTACCCATCGAATTGACTTTATCGACTAGAGCTTGGTCTACGGGAGGAGGAATGACTTCCCATCGGGTTTTACCAGCTAACTTTACTAATTCGTGTTGAGCTAAAATGATGGGCTGCATGGCTTCATGCGCACGATTGATCGCTTCGATCATCTCTTGTTCGCTGACTTCACTGGAACCACCTTCAACCATCACCACTGCATCTTTACTGCCCGCCACAATCACGTCGATGTCCGAATCAAGCATTTGTTCGGGGCTAGTATTTAAAACCCACTGCCCATTGACTCGACCAATCCG
>CAZKUY010000010.1:12002-56407 GCA_964556135.1 uncultured Pseudomonadota bacterium | reverse complement strand
GCGGCAAAAGTCTTCTCAATGTAATCGACCGTTAAAGGAAGAAAATCAATGCCTTCTTTAGGCTTGCTACTTGCCACTGCAGTCACCAACACAATGCTATCACCACAACGGACCGTCACAGAACCCGTGGCTTGTTTTGCTAATTTTCCTGTTTCAATAATGATTTGTTTGCCGCCGATTTCAGCGGATACACGATGAACTTGACTCATGAATGAGCTCCTTTGAATGAAACATCACAGTTTCCAACCTATACCTATAGGCAAGAACAGATGTTAATGATGTTGAAGGAGTGAAAAATGGAAAGGAAAACTGACAGGAAAAACCACTGATAATTTAAGAAAATAAACTTTCCACCGAAAGATTAATCTCTAAAATTATCAGCAAACACACTGCCGCAAATTCACCTCTCCCCAATTCACAACTTACTTACGTAAACCTAAATCTCCAATAAGCTTGGAGTAACGATCTCTGTTTTTAATTTTTAAATAGGATAATAATCGTCGACGTTGACCAACCATTTTCAATAAACCTCGTCTGGAGGCATGATCTTTTTTATGGAATTTAAAGTGATCGGTTAAATAATTGATGCGATTGGTGAGCAAAGCCACTTGGACTTCTGGAGAACCCGTGTCGGATTCATGGCTACGGAATTTTTGAATGAGATCTTGCTTCATGCTATTGCTTGTTTCTGACATGTCCCTTTTTCCTTATTATCTTTCTTTCAATATAATCAAAAATTAAGTTGGTGGCGTCTAACATCGTTTATTTTCCTTGTAAAGCCCAATGTTTACAAGGCTTTTTATTTTTCATCCCTACTTTTAAGCCGCTTTTTGCGGCCTTAATAGCTCCTTTAAAGCCGCGAAAGCCGTGACTTTCCGCCCTTTGAAGACAAATAAAAGCAAATAAAGCCCTGAAAAACCTACATACACCCATGTCATTTCTTCTCTAATATGAGGAAAAATGAATTGAAGCAGCCAAAGTGTAAATAAGAGAAGCGCCTCGTACCACCTAAATTGGAGATCTAAGAGCATTAAAAAGGCTAATACAGATTGAATAATCGTAAGTCCTAGCTCTAACCTTTGATGGGCATCAAATTCAAAGCCCGAAAGCGAGCCTTTAGAATAAGAAAAAATGAACATCATCATTGCCACCAATAAGGTCCATTGATTGACATTGGAGCTGACCATGTTCATGAGCGCCATCCCTGCCTTACCCTGCCGCCTCGACCAATTAAAAGCGGTCAGTTTTTCAGGAAATTCGGAAAGAAAAGGTGACAGCCATTGAATAAATACAAATTCGCTAATCCCCATTGTCATAGCTATCCCCAGCATACTTTCCAGAAAGGGTTGAACGCAGATATAAAGTAAAATCCCCCCACCTAAAAATAATCCGCCAATCGATAGATTTCTCAATAAGGGTGGCATCGCTACAATCTTGCGAGGAATAAATGGCATGTCTTGTAGTTCTTCTACTTGTTCTGGAGGTATTTTTTGCACCCAGCTAAGATACACGAGATATAAAAATAAAAGGACAATCCCATCCCAAAAATGCAAAGAATTTTTGTAATAAATCCATGAAAAATAAATAAGAGGAAGGAACAAACCAAGTACTGTCGCTGAATCTCCTCCTTCTAAATGGATGGGCTTGAAACGTTCACTCCAACTTGATTTTTTCATAAAAAATGCTCGCGTGAAAAAAATCAGTGGCCACGCTAAACCCACAAGGAGTCTTAAGCTGCCTGTCAAATTCGCAAGCATGAGATGAATATCTTGATTCCAAGCGATGACTGCTTCAACAGCAAATTCTGGCAAGGTTTGCAACCAGGCAAGAATCGCAAGAGCTAAACCCTTTGAAATAAAATACTGCGCTGCTTCGGCACCCCAACCAATCGCAAAAGCTGAAAATAAAATAGTTGGAAAAGTCCAAAATGCAGCCAAAGCTTTTGTTTTTGCAACATGAATGCTGACTGGTTTTAAGAGAGCCATGTAAGTTGTATAGACTTGCGCGAATAAAGTTGGCAATCCGAAAGAGCTATGTTATCCGCCACGAGCTATGAAAAAAACGGCCTTTATGATGTTGTTTATTTTTCTGTTTCAAGTTTTTTTTCTTCCGCTTGCTCAAGCAACAGAAGCGAACTTGGAAAATGTTCAAGCCCTTCAAAAAGCTGAAGCTAGCGAAGCGCCTCCTATTCCCGCCAAAGACGAAGAATTTGCGGAACACTCCCGTAAAGCCACCAAGTTTAGCTTTAAAGACTTACCGAAACATCTCATCTTAGATATTAAAGATAGTTTTTGGGGTTGGGGTGCACTCGGATTCGCAGTCGGTGCAGGAATTTCAGCAGGTCTTTACCAAAAAGATAAAGCCATCGAATATAGTTTTCAGCAAAATGCGATGTTTGGAAGCACCGGTGATGAAATTTTAAGTCAAATGGGTGCACCCTACACAATGGCCGGTGTTGGATTAATTACGACTATTGTTGGAGCTGGAATTCACAATGAAAAGCTTCAAACTACCGGAGAAGTAATGCTGGAATCTCTTTTTTGGGCGGAGCTGATTACTCTAGGTGGAAAGTATGCTTTTAGCAGAACTCGACCGGATGGTGGATCCAACAGCTTCCCTTCCTCCCATGCAGCTGGAGTTTTTAGCACAGCAACTGTTTTACAGATGATGTATGGTTGGAAAGCCGGAGTACCCGCCTATGCTTTCGCGAGTTTGGTCGCTTTGGCTCGTGTGGATGATTACCAACATTTTCCTTCCGATGTTTTGATGGGCGCAACGATTGGAACAGTCATTGCTTATGGCACTTCTAAATATCACAAAAAGTTACACAATAACTTCACCGTGATCCCAGAAGTAAGCAAAGATCGTTACGGACTGTTACTCTATCATGAATTTTAAGAAAGAAGTTCTCAGAAAATCTCTTCACGTTCCTGGAGTTTTATTTCTCCTTTGTTCGTACTATTATTATTGGCCTACCCTCTTTGCTTTACTGCTTCTCATTGTACTCTACTTTATCTCTCTTTATCTCCATGAAACCAAAGGTAACGGTTTGCCACTCATGGATACCCTCACTCAATTTCTAAAAAGGGAAGAAAAAATAGATTTAGGCCCGCCACTCTTGGGCATGGGAATTTTTTTGGTACTTCTTTTTTTCAAATCAAACATAGCTGCTTGCGCGATTTTGCAAGTTTGCATTGCAGATACCGGTGCCTGTTTAGTTGGAAAGTATTTTGGAAAGAAAAAAGTTTTTTACTCTCTTAAAAAAACTTATCTGGGCTGCTTTGTTTTTTTTCTGACGGCATTTCTGGTTCAACTCCCCTTTATAGATCCTCTACATTCCTTAGCACTTGCTCTTTTGGGAATGCTTTTAGAATCCCTCCCTTTCGGGGCATGGGATAATTTTCTTATTCCCTTAGGAGTCGCTTTTCTAGCTCTTGCTCTTGGAATCTAGTTCCATCATTACCAACTCGGAATAGAAGTTGGATTACTTTCTCCATTGGCAGGCAAAGAAGCCGGTAAAGTGGCTGGCACTGCAGGTAAACTTGCGGGCAAAGAGGCTGGCAAAGTATTGGGTAAAGACATTGGCAGACTTGGAGCGACGGGTACCGTAATTTTCATAGAAGAGTTATCCTCCATATTTACGGTCGGATCATTGTTTGCCTTTTTGCAGCCAAACAAAATTCCTACACAAAACACGACTGCTAATATTTTAAAATATTTCATAGTTTATCCAAAAAAGAAGGGGCGACCCGAGAGTCGCCCCTTTTTTAAGTCTTATCCAAATATTACGGAACAGACGGTGTCGGAGGCGCTGGCGGCGGTGGAGGCGGAGGAAGTGGAGTCGGTGCAGGAGCCGCAGAATCCGCTGAAGGAACCGTCGGTGGTGCCAAAGGTGCTGAAGGAACGCCGGGTGCTGTCAAAGGTGCTGTGGGTGCCACAGTGCCTGGAAGCGCGGGTGGTGGCGGAGGAGGCGGTGGTGGGGGTGGAGGCGGAGGAGGAACCAAAGCAGGTGGAGGTGTAGGAATCGCCTCAGGTGATGCCGCTCCTTTCACATCCGCTTCTTTCTTAATGGTTGTTTCGATCGTTGTCTCTGAAGTAGTTTCTTTCTTCTTACAAGACATCACACCCGTTGCAACGATCGCAAGGACGCTGCAAAAAACAATTCCCTTCCGCATCATAAAGAATCCCCTTTCTTGAAAAACTTTATCTCAAAACGCCAACTATTCTTACGAATGAAAGTTTTGAGGACAAGCTTCAAAAATATTGATTAAAATAGACCCACGAACGAAGAAAGTGTTAGCTTCGCATTCAAGGAAGGTCAAGTAATTTTACTTCCATTCAGCGATCTTAGAGGTTGCAGTAAAGCTCCAATCTCATGTATGAATAATGCACAAAAAAAGGAACCGTTCTCTCATCCCTTATGAATAAAAATAAATCACCTCAAAAGAGGTCTTTTCTTTCTAAGCTCCTTCGTTTCACACTCTTTACTTTCTTATTTTTTATTGTCCTTGGCATTGGGCTTGGAACAGCAGCTTACTTTTATTTTTCACGCGATATTCCTAAAATGGATCGCATTGAGGATTACAAGCCACCGCTTGTGTCTGAAGTTTTCGATGCTGACGGAAATAAAATCGGCGAGTTTTGGATTGAGTGCCGTTTTTTAACACCCATTAAAGATATTCCTAAAAGAATTATTGATGCGCTCATCGCCACTGAAGATGAACGTTTTTTTCAACATCATGGAGTGGATCCCTTAGGTATTTTCAGAGCTTTTCTCACGAACTTAAAGGCAGGACAAGTGGTTCAAGGGGGCTCTACCCTCACCCAACAAGTTGCAAAAGCGCTTGTTCTGTCTCCTGAAAGAACTTATGACCGAAAAATTAAAGAAGCGATTGTCGCCACTCAAATCGAAACCAATTTTACCAAAGAACAAATTCTTTTTCTTTATTTGAACCAAACTTTCTTCGGAAATCGCGCCTACGGTGTGACAGCTGCGGCCCGCAATTATTTTCATAAAGAATTAAAAGACCTCAACGTAGCTGAAACAGCCATGATCGTAGGGCTTTCTAAGGCTCCTTCCACCTTCAACCCACTCGTCAATCCAGATCGCGCTAAAATTAGACAGAACTACGTGATCGATCGCATGGAAGAATTGAATTATATTACGAAGCAAGAAGCGGCCGAAGCGAAAGCTTATCCTTTAAAACTTTATAAAGCCGAAACAGACAAAGATTTTAACCTCAAAGCGACTCCTTATTTTACAGAAACCGTACGTCGCTACATTCATGACAAATATGGTGATGACGCTCTTTATAAAGGTGGATGGAAAATCTACACTACCGCCAACTACGATATGCAGAAATCCGCTGAGCAAGCCGTAGAAAAAGGTGTAAGAGAAGTAGAACGTGGTCAAGGATTCCATGGCTCTCGTCAAAAATTAGCAGATGCTCAAGCCATCGATAAGTTCAATCAACAAAATCAAATTAATATTCTCGAACGTAATGGTAGTATTGATCATGGCGAGCACAAAAACATTGAAGCCATTTTAAAAATTCCTACTCCCATTGTAGAAAACAAATATTATGATGCAGTCATTCTGAGTGGATCCAGAAGCAAAGGCTTCGAAGTACAAGTAGGCTCCGCCAAAGGCACTGTAGTGAGCGAAAGCACAGGCTGGGCCTATGGTTCTGACAATCTAGGTTATGGAGATATCATTCAAGTAAAGCTTTACAAGAAAGCAAAAGCAGCCATCGACCCTAAGAAGTCGGATAAAGAAGCTGTTGCAAAAACAGTCGAGAACAAAGCTGTTCCAGTGCCTGATGGAAGGTTGAT
This sequence comes from uncultured Pseudomonadota bacterium, assembly GCA_964556135.1. Taxonomy (GTDB): domain Bacteria; phylum UBA10199; class UBA10199; order JADFYH01; family JADFYH01; genus CAYPXN01. Next base: position 50,575 of record CAZKUY010000010.1, on the reverse strand, counting down.
TTTTTCTTTAGAACAGGCCCCCAATTTACAAGCTGCTCTCTATTCTTATGAACCTTTCACGGGCGAAGTGAAGGCCATTGTCGGCGGTGTTGATTATAACAAAAGTGAATTTAATAGAGCCACACAAGCACTCAGACAACCTGGTTCTGCAATTAAACCTCCTATCTATTCCGCCGCACTCGATAAAGGTTACACTCCCAATACAGTGATCATGGATTCCCCACTCGTTTATGAGGAGTCCCCTGGTAAATTTTGGACTCCTAAAAACTACGGTGGTAATTTTACGGGTCCCACAACTTTCAGAAGCGCTCTCACCCATTCTCGAAATGTTGTCACGGTGCGCATTGTAATGGATATCGGTACCCATTACATCGATGCTTATCTTCGTAAACTTGGAATTACTTCTGATATTCAAAAGTATTATTCCATGGCGCTGGGCGCAAACGACGTTTATCTTTCTGAATTAAGTCGTCTTTATGGTGTGTTTGCGAACGGTGGAATTTTACCCCAAACCCACATCATTCGAAAAATCGTCGATCCAACAGGTAAGGTCATTGAAGAGAATAAAGCCATGGATCCTTCAAAATTCATCATCACTTGGGATGGAGATAAAAAAGCAGATACTCCTTCCGCACCTCCTTCTTCTGTATCTAGCACCGGTGAAGTTGCGAGTGGTCAAGCGGTCACTCCTGAAACTCAAGCCTCGAGTGAATCTAAACCTGAAACAATTCCTGTCGCAAAAGTAGAGACTAAGCCTTCAGAAAAGGGAAAAACAAAAGCCATTCCTTGGGATGAGATGGATTACAATACCCAACTCATTGCCGAAGGCGATGAAGCGATTAAAAAAGATCAGCTCAATCTCAGCGAATATGAGAAAAAAATTCTTTATGGAAATTATATTCCTGAAGGTTACGTCATCACGCCGCGCACTGCAGTAACCATGGTTTCCCTTCTTCAAGACATTGTTAAATACGGAACAGCAACACGCATTTTAGCCTTAGGGAAACCTGCAGCAGGAAAAACAGGAACCACCAATGGCGCTACAGATGCTTGGTTTATTGGATTTACTCCCACTCTTGTCACGGGTGTTTGGGTAGGTCATGACGAAAAAATTAAATCGATTGGAAGAAGTGCCACCGGTGGACACGTTGCGGCCCCTATTTGGCTTTACTATATGACTGAAGCCACTAAGAATTATCCTACTAAAGATTTTAAAGTCCCTTCTTGGATCGATCTCTCTCAATATCAAACGCCTATGGAAATCGTTAAAGGAGATAGTGAATCCGTCGACTTTGTGGGCGGAATTCCCGGCACAGGCGGTGGTGGCGGCGGCAACCAAGGCAGTGGCGCCGAATTTTTCTCAAAGGATTTATAAATAATAATGACCGAGACCGGGCACCCAGTACTACTGGGTGGGCGAGGAAATGGTTGTAGACGGAGTCGGAAACCATGTTTGGAATGGGTTTTGGAGAGCTTTTAGTCGTACTCGTGATTGCCGTTATTTTTCTCGGACCCGATAAAATCCCTGAAACGGCCCGCACGTTGGGAAAATGGTTCAATGAAATTAAGTCTTCCTTAGATGACATCAAGAACTCCATGCAGGCAGACCTCGATGTAAACGAAAAGCCCAAGTCAGCTCCCTCACCTCCTCCTACATCCTCAGAAAAAACAGCCGAGAAACCATGAAAGAAAATCCTCACCTTCTCCATCTTGCGCAACATTTGGCTGAGCTACGGCGCTGCTTGATTCACTCTGTCATTGCTTTATTTATCGGCACTTGTCTTACTCTGTATTTTTCGAAAGACCTATTTTCTATTTTAATCCACCCTTTGGAAGTAGCACTCCCTCACAATAGCCACTTCATCGCCACCAGCCCTTTTGAATCTTACATGGTCTATTTTAAGACCGCTTTTTTGGCAGGCGCCTTACTCGTCGCTCCCTATATTTTTTATCAAGTTTGGAGATTCATATCTCCTGGCCTTTACAAAAAAGAGCAACGAGGCATTCTTTGGTTGGCTATTTTCTCAGCCTTTTTTTTCGTCGGTGGAGCGGTCTTCGGATATTTTGTAGTTTTTCCAACAGGGTTTAAATTCGTCGTGGAAGTTTTACAAAATACACCGATCGTTTTCATGCCTCGCATTGACGATTACTTCTCCTTTAGTTCCAAATTTCTTTTAGCTTTTGGACTGACATTCGAATTGCCCCTACTGATTCTGCTGCTCGCGCGCATGGGTTTCATCGATTATTCGCACATTCATAAATTCAGAAAATACGCTGTCATTCTCATTTTCGTCGCAGCCGGCATTCTCACGCCAGGTCCAGATATCTTATCGCAAGTGCTTATGGCTGCACCTTTGATCCTTCTTTATGAATTAGGCGGACTCGCCGCTCATTTATTTGGAAAAAAGAAAAGCACAGAAAGTGCTGTTTGATAAAGCTTAGGAAAAAGAAAGATCGTTCGGCAACTCGTCTTTGTCGTCAGGATGGAATGGAAAAAATTCTTTCAACTTTTCTCCACAATGGGAAATACCCAACTCTAAAGCTTCACAATACTTTGACTGACTCAAGAGTATCAGCATCTCATCGCGAGTATTGTCCCAAAAATTACTTTTTACTTTTTGGTCAATTCCTCTGTCTCCCAAGATTGCCAAGCGATGATCTTCGGTAGAAAGGAAAAAAAGAATGCCATTTTTTTCTCGAGTCTTCGTCATCCCTAACTTTTCGAAAACTTGACGGGCTTCTAGCTCAGGATCCAACTTGCACTTCTGCTGGAGATGAACTCGAATTTCTCCACTCGTCTGCTTTTCTGCCGCTTGGATTGCATTCACGAGCCGTTGTTTTTCCGCTTCTGAGAAAAAATTTTTAGTATTCTTATTATTCATATATTTTACCAACTTCCACTAGAGCCGCCGCCTCCAAAGCTGCCACCCCCACTGGAAAAACCCCCTCCTCCACCACCCCACGAGGAGCCGCCACCACTCCAACCGCTTGAGCCAAAAGTAATGCCCCGATTTCCTCTTCTGCCTCCCAGAATGGGTAATAAAAAGATGAGTAGTAAAATCCCTAAAAAAGTCAAAACATCTGAGGTCTTCGATGTATTTTCAGAACGGGGGATGGCATCATACTCTCCCTTTGTCGCCAGAAAGATAGCTGAGATTCCTGAGGAGATTCCCGTCCAGTAATCTCCCTTCTTAAAAGCAGGAGTAATCTCGTTCGAAATAATGGATCTAGATGTAGCGTCCGTTAAGACGCCTTCTAAACCATAGCCCACTTCGATTCGCAGCTTTCGATCATTTTTGGAGATGAGTAGGATTACGCCATTGTCTCTGGATTTTTGGCCGACTTTCCATTTTTCGGCGAGACGCATCGATACGTCTTCAATGTTATCGCCTTCCAAACTGGGAAATGTGACCAACAGCACTTGATTTGAAGTTTCGTCTTCAAAAGATTTCAAGCGCTGTTCGAGCTCAAGTTTTTCTCCTGCATTCAAAAGTCCCGCATAATCATTTACATAAGCGAGCGCTTTATCTGGAATTTGCAGAGAGGCCTGGCCCGTCTGACTCGAAAAACAAAACAGCAGAAAGCTAAAAATAAAAAAAATGGATTTATAGAAAGGCTTCATAGGCCTTTAGAACTTCACTTCTGGCACTTTGCTCGCACCTGCATCCGCTTGAAAGTAAGATTTTTCTTTAAAACCGAAAATACTTGCGACTAAAGCACCTGGAAATTTTCGCACACTAACGTTGAATTCTTGAGCGGCATCGTTATATCGTTTGCGTTCCACGGTAATTCTATTTTCGGTGCCTTCCAATTGACTTTGAAGTTCCAGAAAGTTTTGATTTGCTTTCAGATCAGGATATCTCTCCACCACAACCATCAACTTGGAAAGAGCAGAAGATAAAGCCGATTGGCTCTCCTGAAATTTTTGAAAAGCTTGAGGATCATTAATGACATTTTGTAAGGCAGGCCCAGAAATTTGAGTGGCTTTAGATCGCGCTTCAACCACACCCTCTAAAGTTTCTTTTTCGTGACTGGCATAGCCTTTCACCGTGTTAACTAAGTTAGGAATAAGATCCAAGCGGCGTTGGTACACATTTTCCACCTGAGACCATTTTGATTTTACGTTTTCTTCTTGAGTCACGAAACCGTTTCTCGCAGACACCAACCAAATTCCCAAAACAGCAATCAATCCTACAATAACCAATAAAGCCTTCTTCATAAGCTCTCCTTATTAAATTTACTCGCCCATCACTTTTACTATCACTCTTTTCTTTCGTTTACCGTCAAATTCCGCATAAAAAACTTCCTGCCATCTTCCTAAGTCTAATTTTGATTCCGTAATAGGAACAATCACCTCGTGATGCACGAGCATGCTGCGTAAATGAGCATGGCCATTCTCTTCCCCTGTTCGATGATGAAGATAAGCGGGATTCACAGGTGCTAAGCGGTGGAGCCAGTCCTGAATATCTTCTATCAGCCCAGGTTCGTCATCATTCACATACACCCCTGCCGTGATATGCATCGCAGAGACCAACATCATCCCATCTTTAATTTTACTTTCCTTCAAGATTCTTTTTAATTCAGGAGTGATATTGATAAACTCCTGCTCTTGGGAAGTGTTGAACCATAAATAGTCGGTATGAATCTTCATCGTGTCTCAAGTGAATTTAAGGTTGATCGCACTCTATTTATTTGTTACCCCATGGCCCTCACGCTCAAAAACGGCGATGTTGGCAACTTACAAGCATTTCGGCAGCTTCGCAAACATTTTGCATCTCACTTAGTCAGTAATTTAATCGATTCGGAGGATTCATGTATCCCATAGCAGTAGCCCTCATTTTACTTTTCGCTTTGGGCTTTTTTTCTTACTCCATGTACAAAAAATTCCGGGTGATGGTTATCGCTAAACCCTCGGATCGATTGGACCACATTGGCGCTCGTATCGCCTCCTTGATGAAATTCGGTATTGCTCAGCATCGTTTGATCAAAAAAGACTTCTGGCCTGGTATCTTCCACGCCTTTATTTTTTGGGGTTTTTGCATCGTCGCCCTGCAAACGATTTATTCCTTCGCCATCGGCTTTGATGCCAATTTCACATTTCCCTTCGTACCTGAGTGGCTTTGGAATGGCTATCGCCTCGTCAAAGATTGCATCGAAAGCCTTGTGGTTTGCGGAATTCTCTATTTTCTATACCGCCGCTTAGTTTCAAAGCCTGCTCGCGTCACATTATCAGGCGAAGGCGTTCTCATTTTATGCTTCATTCTTACTTTAATGCTGACGGACTTCGTGAATGACGGCATTCACTTCATCCGTCATGGTTTCCCCGAGTCTGCTTGGGCGGGTCCTGTCAGTTTCTATGTAGGACATGCACTGCAAGGCCTTTCCCCCACCGCCTTGAGCATTGTGGAAGGTGTGTCTTATTTCTTACATATTGGCGTTGTTTTACTTTTCTTGAATTTTCTTCCTTACGGAAAGCATTTCCATGTCATCACCTCACTGCCTAACGTTTTCCTTCGTAATTTAAAGCCTTATGGTCAGCTTCGAAATATCAATTTGGAAGATCCAAACGCTACGACTTACGGCGTAGAAAAACTCAATGAATTTACCTGGAAAGATATTTTAGACGTTTATTCCTGTACCGAATGCGGTCGCTGCACGGCGCAATGCCCCGCTTGGAATACGGGAAAACCTCTCAATCCCAAAGAAATCAATATTTTCTTCAAAGACTATATCGCGAATAACTTAAATGCCCTCAGCAGCACGAAAGCCGAAACTCGCGATGCCGCATTAACACCTCTGGTTCCTGACGTCATTCATCCGGACATTTTATGGTCCTGCACCACTTGCCGCGCTTGCGAAGAATCTTGTCCCGTTTTGATTGAATTTGTGGATCGCATTGTCGATATGCGCCGCAATCTCGTATTGATGAAAGGCGAATTCCCCGAAGAAGCTCAAGTTTCCATGAGAAATATCGAAAACAATGGCAACCCTTGGGGCATTGGATTTGATGAGCGCGCCACTTGGGCAAAAGAATTAAACATCCCTTCCCTTGCTGAAAAGAATGAAGTCGAAGTTCTTTATTGGGTAGGTTGTGCAGGCTCTTTCGACGATCGCAATAAAAAGGTATCCGGCGCCATCGTAAAAATCTTACGCGAAGCAAAGGTTGATTTTGCAATCTTAGGACCTGAAGAAACTTGTACCGGTGATCCGGCTCGACGCATTGGTAACGAATATCTCTTCCAAACTTTAGCCAAACAAAACATTGAAACCATGGGTAAATATAAGTTTAAAACCGTGCTGGCTCAATGCCCCCACTGTTTTAACACCATTAAAAATGAATACCCCCAATTCGGTGGGAATTTTGAAGTCATGCATCATACCGACTACATTGCGCGTCTCATCGAACAAGGTCGAGTCAAGCCCGTGAAGGAAATCCAACAAACCCTTACCTATCATGACTCCTGTTATTTAGGTCGTTACAACGACATCTACGATGCTCCCCGCAAAATCTTGGAAGCCATCCCAGGAACGGAATACAAAGAAGTCGAATTATCCAAAGAAACGGGACGCTGCTGCGGTGCAGGCGGTGGAAGAATGTGGATGGAAGAACATATCGGCACGCGCGTGAATCATAAGCGCCTAGAAGATCTGCAAACCGTCAAACCTCAAGTGATTGCATCGGCTTGCCCCTTCTGTAAAGTAATGATCACCGATGCAACGAAGGATAAAGAAGTCGACATTCCCGTCAAGGACGTCGCTGAACTTTTAGCGGAGAGTTTGAATTGATCCAATCGGATTCACTGCTCAGCCAAAAAAACTTTCGCTATTTCATTCTCTCTCGATTTTTACTTTTAATCTCGGGTCCCATGGTCAATCTTGCCATGGGGCAATATATCTTTGAGCGGACTAAAAATCCTCTCGACTTGGGATACATTGGATTATCGCTCTTTCTTCCTAAAATTTTATTTTCATTATTTGCCGGACATATCGCAGATAAAAAAAATCGAAGGATTATTCTTCTCATTACGCGAAGCAGTCAGATGTTGCTTTCGATTCTTTTGATTGCGGTCTTATTATTACCCAATCCACCTTTGGCCTTACTTTATTTACTGATGTTTGGAATGGGAACTATTTACGCATTTGATGGTCCTGCAAACCAATCTATTTTGCCTTCCTTGGTAGAACTTCCGCATTTGACCCGTGCCATAGCCTGGAATTCCTCTACGATGCAGGTGGGTTTCATTGCGGGCCCTGCTCTCGCGGGTTTCCTTTATGCGATTCGAGGCCAAGCGACGGACGTTTTTTATGTGGTGGCAGTTCTACGACTGCTCTCCTTACTCGTTTTTATTCCTCTACAATATAAACAAGACTTTGTAGTCAAAGACGAAAATTCTTGGAGAACTGTCTTTGCGGGTTTGAAATACGTCTTCAATAAAAAAATCATTTTGGGGGCGATCTCGCTCGATCTTTTTGCGGTATTATTTGGGGGCGCCGTTGCCTTGTTGCCTGTGTATGCGAATGAAATTTTAAATGTGGGTCCATCAGGCTTAGGCATGCTACGAGCCGCTCCGGGCGTGGGTGCCACGATCATGGCCATTCTTTTAGCCCGAATGCCGCCCATGCAAAAGGCTGGCAAGACCATGCTGATCTGTGTGGCTCTCTTTGGTCTTTTCACCATTCTTTTTGGAATTTCTACAAACTTCATTGCATCTTTATTTTGTCTCTTTGTTTTAGGCGCAGCGGATATGGTGAGCGTGGTGGTGAGAGGGGTTTTAGTTCAAACCTTAACCCCACCCGAAATGCGCGGGCGAGTGAATGCGGTGAATCTCATCTTCATTGGTGCATCGAATGAATTAGGTGAATTTGAGTCCGGCGTAACCGCTTCATGGTTTGGCGTCGTTCCTTCGGTGATTATCGGAGGTTTAGGAACTCTTGCCGTAGTAGGTTTATGGGCCTGGAGATTTCCCCAACTGCGCGAATACAAAAAGTTAGGCGCATAAAAAAGCCCTCGTTATCCGAGGGCTTTAAAAAAACACGAGCAAGTTTTGAGTCTATTCCTGCATGGCTTTCTTTAACTCTTCGGTGAGCAAAGGCACCACTTGGAATAAATCTCCGACAATTCCGTAATCTGCCTTAGAGAAAATAGGTGCTTCCGGGTCTTTATTGATGGCCACAATAATTTTGGAAGTTCTCATCCCCGCCAAATGTTGAATCGCGCCGGAAATTCCACAAGCAATGTAAAGCTTGGGGTTAACGACTTTCCCGGTTTGACCAACTTGCATGTCATGAGGGGCATAACCGGAATCTACAGCCGCGCGTGATGCTCCAACCGTAGCTCCCACCACTTCAGCCAAATCATTCAAGATCTTAAAGTTAGCCGCTTCCTTCATGGCACGACCGCCAGAAACAATGATTTCTGCTTCGGTAAGATCGGCTTTATTGGAGGCGCCTTTTACTAATTCTTTCATGATGGCCTTTAATTCGCCCACATCTGCCGCGATCTTCACGACTTCAGCACTTGCACCTTCCTGAGGAGCTCCTGCACCTAAAGAATTGCCTCGAACTAAAGCCATCTGGGGTTTTGAATTCGGGATTTTAATATCGACTAAAGCTTTGCCTGAATAAATAGGATGGGTGGCAATCAATTTATTGTCCGAATCAATGCTTAAGGCAATGGCATCCGAAGCTAAACCCGTATCTAAGCGAGCCGCGAGTCGAGGAAAAAAGTCTTTAGCTAGGGCTGAGGCAGAAGCGATTAAAATGTCCGGCTGTAATTGTTTTACGAGATCCGAAACCGCTTTCACATAAGCTAAAGTATTATACTTTTCAAAAGCTGTATTTTCTAAAATATAGATTTTACGAGCGCCATAGTGAGCCAAATCTTGCACGGCGGATTCCGAAATATTACCCACCAACACTGCTTCGACTTGACCGCCAATTTTAGCGGCGAGCTCAGCACCTTTACTCACTAATTCAAATGCAGATTTTTTAACTTTACCATCTTGATGTTCTGCAAAAATTAAAACATTAGCCATAAATTTATCTCCTCAATTTAGATGACTTTTGCTTCTTCGCGCAAAAGCTTTACGAGTTCTTTCACTGCAGCTTCAGGTTCACCGGGAATAATTTTACCGGGAGCCTTTTCAGGGGGCAGTCTAAAGTTTCCATAAGTTACTTTGGTAGCAGCATCCCCCTTCAGCGCAGATGCCTTTAATTGTTGAACGGGTTTGCTCTTCGCTTTCATGATACCGGGTAAAGAAGCATAGCGAGGGGTGTTCAAACCTTTTTCACAGGCAAAGATGGCAGGCAGGGCTACATCATAAACTTCCTTTGCTCCACCACTCACGCGACGGGTCACTGCGGCATTACTTCCATTGAATTCAATTTTTTCAACGATGGTCACTTGAGGCCAACCCAAAAATTCGGCCACTTGCTGAGTCACTTGACCCGCATCTTGATCGATGGCTTGTTTACCGGAAAGTACTACATCAAAGGCATTGTCTTGAATGACTTTTGCTAAGATTTTTGCGGTCAAATAACTATCTAAAGCCTGACCTTCATCATCAATATGAATGGCTTTGTCTGCACCCATCGCTAAAGCAGTGCGCAAGGCATCCACTCCACGAGCGGGGCTCATGGTAATGACTGTGACTTCGGAACCTGCATTTTTTTCTTTTATTTTGATTCCTTCTTCAATCGCAAATTCGCAATAAGGACTGACAATATATTTAATTCCATCTGTTTCGATTCCGGAACCATCTGCCTTCGAGCGAATCTTGGTTTCGGTATCGGGTACTTGTTTTAACAACACACCGATTTTCATGAAGCCTCCTTAAAATTTATAACGCGGCGATCGTCTACATTGCTTCGCCTAGATTGTCATCGACAAAAACAAAAAATTCAACTCAAGCACTGACCCGCAAGCCATTGGTAAACAAGATACAAAGCTGATCCGCTACTTCTTGGATCGTATACTTCTTCTTTTTCATCAAAACCCAATCGAGAGCCATTTCATCGACGGCACCAAATAAAGTTCTTTTAATGATGGCCGCATTGATATCCGGATTAAACACACCCTGCTTTTGACCTTCTTCCAGAATGCTGGAAATGATGTCTAAATAATCTCTGAATTTGGTCGCTGCATATTCTTTCATGAACTTTGAAGACTGCCGCAATTCAATCTGTAAAACCTGAGCGACATCTTGATTTTTTTGCACCAACTCTAAATGTAAGCGAATGAAGCGATTCAACTTTTCGATCGGATCCGTCACACCTTCTAAAGTTTTTTGAACTCCTTGAATGAAGCTATCCATGCTGTGTTCAAAGATCGAAATGAGCAAATCGTCTTTATTTTTAAAGTAGAGGTAAATGGTGCCATCCGCGACATCTGCTTCACGAGCCACGTCCGCTACTTTCGCATTATAAAAACCCTTCGAAGCAAAAACGCGCGTTGCTGCTTGAATAATGCGTTCGTATTTATCGTTGGGAGCCTTTTCAGAGGCCTTTTCCGCGCCATTTTTCATGATTTTTTCTTCAAAACAAAATGAATGATAATTCATTCAGACGCGTATCATGGGCGATTTTGGGGTGTCAAGATGGATTGTAAAATGGATTAGATGAGGCTTATTCCATCAATATTGGAGGGAATTTCCTTACCCATCAGCTTTAATACAGTGGGGAAAACATCCACACTCCGGCAAGGCCTGTCGGGCAAGGCTGCATTGCTATAAAAGGGAATCAACATGTGATCCTTAATCAAGCCTCCATGGGTGCCTTTATGTTCTGGGTGTTCAAAACGCCTTCTTAAATCCCAACCTTTTGCGGCGGAAATGGCAATATCGCCCGTACGTGAAGATCTAAAAATCTGACAAAGCTGGGCAAGAGCATCGGGATATTCGCTGTGAAAAGTTTTCTCTAAAGCTTCTTGCAGAGTCATAATTCCAGGAAGTTCTTCATAAGAAAATGGATCATAACCTATTGTTTTATAATGAATTTTACCATCCACCCATTTTATCTCGGCTCTTCCTTTTTTACTGAGTGCAACAATAGCTCCATCCGCCTTTTCACCCGCCATAATATCCATGCCAGGATGTTTAAGAAGATCTTTAATAAGATCCCCACGATGCTGCTCTAATTTTTCGAAAGAAGTTCGTCCATGCCAACCTTTGCTTCCGTTTAAATTTTCCTTATCTTGGAAATAAAGATGCAACATGCCATTGCCCGAAACCATGCTCGCAGCCTCGAAATTCCATTTGAATATTTTAGGATAATAAAAAGTCTTCAGACCACGTTCTTCCAGAAAAGAAGCGACCCCAAAGTGCTGTTCTGTTTTAGAAAGACCATGGTCGCTGACCACGACAATAAGAGTATCCTCCCATTGCCCCTTCTGCTTTAACTTATCTTTTATTTCACCTAAGGCTTTGTCTAAATATAAATAGGCCGATTTGGTTTTTTCAGCATGAGGATGAGAAAAGTGAGAATACTCATCGATGGCAGGATAAACCGCGAAGGCAAAATCAAAACCCTCATCAATCACTTTCAATATTTTCGAGGTGGCAGCGCGATCGACCATTCCCCAACGATCGGTCAGATGAGCATAATACCAATACCAAATACGACTCATTTTGGTTTTATTTGCCTTAAAAGTACTGCCCTTGTTGGTGGCGCTGAAGATATTCACAGGATGATCAAAAAATTGAAAAAGAGTCGGAGTATTAATTTCGATATCTTGATTCAGCAAAAAGCTCTCAAAACCGACATAGCTGCGAAAGCGCTTCAGACGAGGCTTTCCCTCTCCATAGATTTTTTTATCGAACCAGCGAATCCCTGGAACATTACAAGTTCCTGGATAATTACCTGTCAAAAATGGAAGATAAGCAGGCCCGGTCGTTGAAGGGAAAACACTCGTCGCTGCAGTAAATCTTCCACTTTTTTTGAATATCTCTTCGCAATGAGGAAGTTGCCCTAAACTGGAAAGCTCTTCAAATAAATCAGGTCGAGAACCATCCGCCAAAATCATGATGCATCTTTTGTAGACTTTCATTAGGCTTTGGCATCCATTTCGTTCAACTTCTTCTTCATGCGGTTTACTAATTCAGGATATCCGTGCTTCGTAATGATGTTATTAAATTGATATTTATAATTGTCGACGAGACTCGCGTCATCAACGATGACATCAAAAATTTTCCAATCACCTTTTTTGATCAGTTTATAATCGATGGAAACCTCAACGTTTTCTTTGGGGACATTAATTTGGGTACGAGTGCGAGCTTTCATTTTAGTAGGGTCTAAATAGGTATCGCCCAAATATTTCACCAAATATTTTTTACCTTGGGTTTTACTTTGCTCTTTAGAGAGAATTCCTTTTTTTTCTAAAAGCTGCGTCATCAAGTTCACAAAATCATTTTGCTCTGCTGGAGATAAAGGCGCCCAATTTTTATCCAAAGCAAGCCTGCAAAGCTCGCGCAAATCGAAAGTTCCATTGAGCGCATCTTTCTTTAGCTGGATATTCCTTTCTCTCTCCGATGGGGTTAAATTTGCGCCAGTCTTATATCCATCCATTTTGGTTTCTAAATCTTGGATAGCTCGAGTCGGAGTGCCCACGGGGGCATCTACAGCGCTTTGACGAACCACAACATCTCCCGACGCATTGATGGATCCAGGACTTGCATTCGCAGGTGTTGGGCTATTGGAGCGCTGAACTGTTGTGTCTGTTTTTGCGGAGGCTAAAATTGGGAACATGAGAAGACTAGCAACGAGTGCAATAAAGGACCATTGATTCTTAACTTTCATTTTCTCTCCTTAGGGTTGGGCTTGATAGCCCACTTTACTGACGAGTGTTGCAACCGAGACATTATAATTAAAAACGGATTCATAATAGCGCCCCTTCATCAAAAGATAGGCTTGAAGGGCATCTGCATAATCTTTTTTATCACCTACCCCGACATCCATATTTGTTTTTGTTAAAAAGACTAACTGTCTTGCCAAGCGATAGGCCTTATCAGATTCTTCTAAATCTCTTTTATTTTGGCGCACGGTCAAATAAGTGTCTCGCAAATCAAGCTCTAATCCCTGCTCTGCATAATCTTTGGTCACACTCATTTTATAATACTGCGCTTCTTTTTGCTTAATTCGGTTGCTGGCCTGTATCCAATTAAGCTCCCCTTTGATTTGCACACCCACTCCAGCTCGAGTGAAGTTGAATGGATTGGTGTAATCATTTTGCTCACCCACTCCAGTAATAGGAGTCATGGTTCTACCGATTTCAAAGAAGCCGCCCAAACCCATATCTGGCGCTAATTTGCGCTTTTCAACTCGATATTCGTCTTCTTTGGCTTTGAGGGCAATATCGAGCAAATGGGACTCAGGACGATAGCGCTTCGACTCTTCGAGATAATAAGTTAAATCCTTCAGTTCGAAATTCACAGGCTTCAAAGTTTTATCGATGAGTTGAAAATTAAAAGTTCTATCTAAACCAATCTGAAGCCTTAAACCTTCCACCGCTACTTCTTCTTTTCGGGTCGCTTCGCCCAATTTTTTCACTAATTCAAATCGGGTCAATTTCAATTTTGCTAAATCTACCGGATCCGAAGAAGCTTCTTGCGATTCGCGATTGCTAATTTCTTTATCGATTTTAGTAACAGCATCTTCCATCATGATTTTTAATTCACGAGCGAGGATGATGCCATAATAGAGCTGCTTCACTTTCAGAACGACTTCACTGGACTTCTGGTTCTTCTTTTCTTTAGAGGCCTCGATTCCACCTTTAGCTAAGTCCTGTGCTATCTGTAGCTTTCCAAAAGTTGTTAAGGGAACACCCACGCCTAATTTAACACGGTGCACAAAGGTCACATCCCCGGTGAAAAAATCATGAATTGCATTTGAGACGTCTTTGGGAACAGGCGCGCCTTGATATTCATAACTAAATACCGGCAAACCCATGGGTCTCGCTTCCTTGAGCTTGTAGCTTGAATCATCGATATCGTAGTCTGCGCCTTTTATTTCCGCGTTATTCTGCAAGGCCATGCGCACACAATCCATTAAATCAAAGCGAAAGGCCTGCGGATTATTACTTTCGTCTGTGGGAGAATCCACTAAGGCTGCTAACTCATCTGGCTGCATCGATTGAGATTCAGGAGTGGTTTTTTTCTTAAGCGCGGGCTTGGGAATGGGACGTGACGCGGGACTTGATGCCTCAATATCACTCGAGACGGGCGTAAGTTCATCTGCAGCAAAAAGCAGAGATGAAAAAGATACAATCCAGAGCAGTAATAAAATCTTTGGAAAGCGCAAATCAGGTCCCTTTAAAAACAAAAATTAGCTTTTGTTTCAATAGTTTATAAGGGCTGTGCAACTATCACAGCGCCTTACCAGGGTCAACCAGGCTTTCTTAAAATTTTTGCTGGAAAATTTAAATCAAGAATAAGAAATTAAATCACTCTTTACCGCCCACTTGAACCAGCGACGGGTTCAGTGGAAGCGTGAAGAAAAACTGAGCGCCTTGACCTTTTTTAGACTCCACCCAAATTCTTCCGCCATGAAGTTCTACGATTTTTTTAGCTAAGGCGAGACCTAAACCAGAGCCTCCATATTTTCGGGTTTCCTCTTGCTCGGCTTGGCGAAATTCTTCGAAGATAGTTTGCTGATCTTTTTCATCAATCCCCACTCCCGTATCTTGCACACAAACTTTAAGTCGATCGCCCGTTTTCTGAGCAGAAATAATGACCGTACCTTCGGGGGTAAATTTCAAGGCATTTCCAATCAAATCTCGAAACAAATGCTTCAACTCCCTTTCATCACCGTAAACATCAGGAGTTAAGTCCGGCCAATCTAATTGCAAGTGACAGCCCTGTACTTCAATATTAGCAGCCATTTCTTCGATAATTTCCGAGATTAATTTTTTCAAATTAATTTTCTTAACATTTAAATTCACCAGGCCCGTTTGATATTTGGTAAGATCCAAAATATGATCGACCATTTCGAGCAAAGCTTGCCCCGAATTTTTCATCATTTCCAAATAACGCCGATAATTATCGTTTAGGATTTGATCTGAATCCTCCAATAGAACATCGGCAAGTCCTAAAATTCCATGCAAGGGAGTTCTCAATTCATGGGTAATGTTACTGACGAATTGAGTTTTGAGCCGAGCGACTTCTGAAAGTTTAATATTTTGCTTTAAAAGTGTGTCGTAAAAATTACTATTTTCAATGAAGACAGAACCCATTGAAATCAAAGTTGTAAAGAGCTCTAAATCATCCGGATCATAATTTTTATTTTGAGCGCAGGGTCCTAAATTGAAAATGCCTAAAAATTTCTTTTCGACGATGAGTGGAAAAGCGATATCCGAATTCCATTCGGAATAGAAAGTCAGCGCAGATGAGCGTAAATCAACATGCTTAGCGTCATTGACTAATTGATGTCTGGAAAGTGGATGGCCATCTCTCCTCAACCACAAAATGAGTGGATGATTTGCAGAAAGCGAAAATGCCAAAGGCGTTGGACCTAAATGTTCTTTCAAAGTAAATTGCTGAAGATTGGGATCAAAAAGCAAAATGGAAGCGCCTTCCGCGCTACTCACCTCCACCAATGTCAGTAAAAGAGTTTTGTATACCTCTTCATGATTATTGAGCGAAGCTAAGCGCGAACCGTATTTCAAAAAAACATCTCGCCAATTGTGCTTGGGACGTCCCTTAAAGAACATAGCTTATTGTAGTGAAGAATTAAGAACTCGACAAGCTTAGGGTTTTTTCTAGTACCTTTTTCGCTTTATTATTACATTAAGGTCACGGCACAAGTACGGATTGTTATTATTTTTGAATGGTGATGTACTAGGCTAAAAAATGCGCTAAAATCGCTTTTTGAACGTGAAGCCGGTTTTCAGCCTCTTCAAAAACTCGAGACTGAGGTCCATCCATGACTTCATCCGTGATCTCTTCCCCGCGGTGCGCTGGCAAACAATGTAAAACGATGGCGTCTTGAGCCGCATGGGAAAGCAATTCCGCATTAATTTGAAAAGGTGCAAAGGCTTTGCGCTTTTTATCTTCGACTTTTTGCCCCATCGAAAACCAGGTATCCGTGTAAATCACATCTACACTTTTTACCGCCTCAACAGGATCCGTCATCATCGCGATATTGGGATGATGGCTCATTTGCGTCAACAAAGCCCCTGTAGGCGCATAACCCTTAGGGCAAGCGACATTGAGATCAAAACCTAAAACCACTGCAGCTTCAATCCAGGAATTTGCTAAATTATTACCATCCCCCACATAGGCAATTTTCAGATCCGACAAATCGCCTTTTTCTTCTTGAATGGTCATGAGATCGGCCAAAAGTTGCACGGGATGAAAGAGATCCGACAATCCATTGATGACAGGAATTGTGGCGTATTGCGCCAAGAGTTCAATATTTCTTTGGGAAAAAGTTCGAATCATGATTCCATGCACATAGCGAGAAAGCACGCGCGCGGTATCCTCATAAGATTCACCCCTGCCCAATTGACTTTCTTGACTCGTTAAGTTGATGGCGTGACCTCCCAATTCAAACATGGCCACTTCAAAAGATACACGAGTGCGCGTTGAACTTTTTTCGAAAATCATCGCGAGGGTTTTGCCTTCCAAAGGTTTGGGATGTTTTTTCTTCCCGCGCAGAGCCTTGAATTGATGCGCGCTTTTAAGAATGGTTTCAATTTCAGGAGCTTTAAAATCTAAGAGAGACAATAGATCTTTGGTCATGAGAGCTCCTTGAAAATCGCATCCAACTGGGCAATGGCAAAATCCACTTCCTCTTTTTTCAACACCAAGGGAGGCACAAAGCGTAAAACTTTTTCTTGGGTGCAGTTCAGCAATAAACCCTTTTCTAAACCCTTTAAAACGACTTCTTTTCCAGGGATGCTGAGCTCTAAAGCGAGCATCATTCCTTGCCCCCTCACCTCGGAAACTATTTTATATTTCTCTTTAAATATAAATAGGTTGGATAATAAATATTCGCCTATTTCTCGAGAAGACTTCAAGACAGTCAACTGAAGAGTTTCCAACACTTTTTTCGCCACATGAGTGACCAGAGGATTGCCTCCAAAAGTCGCCGCATGATCGCCGGGTTCAAAGGCTTGAGCGACAGCTTCTTTCGCGAGAATGGCTCCAATCGGGAGTCCTCCTGCTAAAGCTTTCGCCATGGTCAAAATATCGGGCGCAATTCCTGTATGCTCATAGGCAAATAAAGTCCCGGTTCTACCCATGCCCGTTTGAATTTCGTCGTAAATCAATAAAATGCCTTTTTGATCGCAAAGCGCTCGCACCGCTTTTAAATAATCCGCATCCGCAAAAACAACGCCGCCCTCCCCCTGCACTAATTCTAAAAGGACTGCTGCGGTTTTATCATTCACCTTATTTTCTAAAGCTTTGAAATCATTGTAGGGCACATGATGAAAACCGGGCATTAAGGGTTCGAAACCTTTCTTCACCTTCTCTTGGCCGGTCGCACTGATCATCGCTAAGGTTCGACCATGGAAAGAGTTAGTCATCGTGATGACTTCACTTCGATCAGCTTGGCCCTTTTTCTTGAAATATTTTCGAGCTAACTTCACAGCGCCTTCATTGGCTTCAGCGCCGGAGTTGCAATAGAAAACGCGATCCGCAAAGGAAGATTTCGTGAGCAAATCCGCCAATTCAATGCCTGGTAGGGTATGGTAGAGATTTGAGGTGTGAATCAATTTCGAAGCTTGTTCCGTAAGCGCTTGCAGGACAACAGGATGCGCATGACCCAAACAATTTACTGCAATGCCTGCCACTAAATCCAAATACTTTTTTCCTTCAACATCCCAAACCCAGCATCCTTCCCCTTTTTCTAAAACCACCGGGAAACGGCCGTAAGTATTCATGATCACTTGGGAGGATTTTTCAATAAATTCTTGATTCGTTTTTTTTCCAGTCATAATCCATTCCTCATCAACTCAGCACCGTTCCAACCCCTCGATCCGTGAAAATTTCTAAAAGAATCGAATGCTCCGCTCGGCCGTCAATAATGTGAGCACTTTTGACTCCATTGGAAAGCGCCTTGATGCAGCATTCCACTTTAGGAATCATTCCGCTTTTAATCACGCCTTCTTTGATCAAACGCTTTCCTTCGATGATGCCCAAATTAGAAATTAAGCTTCCGTCGGCATTCTTCACGCCTTCCACATCGGTGAGAAGGACTAACTTCTCGGCTTGCAATGCTGAGGCAATTGCACCCGCCACGAGGTCTGCATTGATATTCAAGACCACACCTTGTTCGGATACGCCTACCGGTGCAATGACGGGGATGAAATTATCCTTATCCAAAAGATTCAACACATCCGCATTTACTTCCGTCACATTACCCACTCTTCCTAAATCGATAATTTCGTGAACCTTTTGATCAAAGGTGACTTTTTCTTTAGGGAGTTGCTTTGCCTTGACCAAATCCCCGTCCGCTCCCGAAATGCCGACGGCCTTGCCACCATTACGATTGATGAGTCGGACAATTTCTTTATTCACTTTTCCAACTAAAACCATTTCAACCACATCCATGGTGGCTTCGTCGGTAATACGAATGCCACGATGGAATTTAGATTCAATTCCCATTCGCTCTAAAACTTTTCCAATTTGAGGACCGCCACCGTGAACCACCACAGGATTTAAACCAATATATTTCATCAGCACGATATCTTTGGCGAAGGTTTCTTTCAAACGTTCGTCCACCATGGCATTACCGCCATATTTTATGACGATGGTTTTTCCATAAAACTTTTTGATATAAGGCAAAGCTTCCATTAACGTGGACGCTTTTTGGGTCGCTTCTTCCATCAATTTATTGGTCATAGCTCATCACAAGATATATCGACTCAGGTCTTGATCCTTCGCGATATCACTCAAGCGCTCCTTCACAAATTTTTGAGTTATCGAAACTGTTTCACCCTTCATCTCCGGGGCTTTGAAAGAAATATCCTCTAAAACTTTTTCCATAATCGTATGCAAACGTCGCGCACCGATGTTTTCAGTTCGTTCATTCACAATCGCCGCAAAGGATGCAATTTCCTCGATACCATTTTGTTGAAAATCAAGCGTTACCCCTTCGGTGTCTAGCAAAGCCACATATTGCTTCGTCAAAGAATTCTCGGGTTCCACTAAAATTCTTAAAAAATCTCCTTCATTCAAAGAATCCAACTCGACTCGAATCGGAAATCGTCCTTGCAGCTCCGGAATTAAATCCGAAGGTTTAGAAACATGAAAGGCGCCCGCAGCGATAAAAAGGATGTGGTCCGTTTTTACCATGCCATGCTTCGTGTTCACGTTCGATCCTTCCACAATTGGAAGAATATCTCGCTGCACTCCTTCGCGAGAAACGTCAGGACCTTGAGCCGATTCTTTTCCTGCGATTTTATCAATTTCGTCTAAAAAGACGATGCCATTTTGTTCGACACGTTCGAGAGCGATTTTCACCACCGCATCCATATCAATCAAACGATGAGATTCTTCTTGAACCAGAATTTGTCGAGCTTCCTGCACTTTAGTCTTTCGGCGTTTGCTTCCCTTCGGCATGAAATTTTGGAACATTTCTTTGATGTTCATGCCAATCTCATCCATGTTGCTACCACTCACGACTTCCACCATAGGAACTTGAGCGGGCGCGCTAATTTCAATATCCACCATTCGATCTTCAAGTTTTCCTTCGCGAAGCATTTTACGGAATTTATCTCGAGTCTCTTCCGCCGTATCAACACCCGCTTCTGCATTTTCATCCGCTTTGGCGCGTCGACGGGGAACTAATAAATCTAAAAGTTTATCTTCGACCAAACCTTCCGCTTTCGCGATCACTTTGGCTTTCTCTTCTTCTTTCACCATGCTCACGGCAAGTTCGGTTAACTCTCGTATGATCGACTCCACATCTTTACCGACATAACCTACTTCGGTGAACTTCGAGGCTTCGACTTTGATGAAAGGGGCTTGGGCCAATTTTGCTAAACGTCGTGCAATTTCAGTTTTACCGACGCCCGTGGATCCGATCATGATAATATTTTTCGGTGCGATTTCATCACGAAGGTCTTTTGGGACCTGCTGACGTCGCCAACGGTTACGCAAGGCAATCGCAACGGCTTTTTTAGCATTCGCTTGGCCAATGATGTATTTATCTAATTCGCTAACAATTTCTCGGGGAGTAAAATTCATGGTTTCCGACTCTCATCACATTTCTTAGAATTTTATGACCTATACCTCTTCAACAGATACGTGACCATTCGTGTAGATGCAAATTTCTGCGGCGATTTTCATCGCTTCTTCGGCAATTTCTCGAGCGTTCATCGATGTATTTCTCATCAAGGCTCGACCTGCGGCGAGAGCGAAGGGCCCTCCCGATCCAATAGCACTGACCCCATCATCGGGCTCAATCACGTCCCCGTTTCCTGACAAGGTATAAATTTTTTCTTTATCTGCAACGATGAGTAAGGCTTCTAAACGACGGAGCATTCGATCCGTGCGCCAGTCTTTGGCTAACTCAACGGCGGCACGCGTCAGATTATTGCGATGCTCATCCAATTTTGCTTCAAATTTTTCGAAGAGAGTAAAGGCATCGGCAGTCGATCCTGCAAAACCTGCAATCACTTTATCACTTTTCATGCGGCGTACTTTTCGAGCCGTATGCTTCATGATAGTGCTTTGCAGGCTCACCTGACCATCTCCTGCAATGGCGACTTTACCATCTCGTTTTACTGCGATAATAGTCGTTGCGTGCGCTTGAAAATGATTATCCATAGAGTATCCATCCTTTATGCCTTCGGATGGCTCTTATCATAGATTTCCATCAATTTTTCAAGGCTTAGATGTGTATATTTTTGAGTAGTCGAAAGCGAAGCATGACCTAAAAGCTGCTGAATGCTTCTCAAATCCGCCCCATTTCCTAAAAGATGAGTCGCGTAAGAGTGACGAAGCCCGTGGGGACTGACTTTGCGGCCTAATCCACTACGCAGCTGATATTGCTCGACTAATCGCTCAATGCCGCGGACATTGATACGCACCCCTCGATTGGTCAAAAAAAGGGCTTCTTCTTGAGAGGCAGGTTTATTTCGAAGCTCCAAATATTGATTTAAAGCAAACCAAGCTTTTTCGCCTAAAGGCAGTACGCGTTCTTTATTGCCTTTACCCTTCACGCGCAAAGTCTTGTTCGAAGAATCTAAACTTGAAAAATTAAGCCCCACCAATTCACTCACGCGCAGTCCACAACCATATAAGATTTCAAGAATTGCAAAATCTCGCTTATTGAGAGACTTGTCCGTTTTTTGCGTCACCGCTAACAAACGTTCTGCTTCATCCACCGAAAGAAATTTAGGCAAGAGCTTTGGTTTTTTGGGAGTGAGAATCAGTCGTGCAGGATTTTTTTCTAAGAGACCTTTACGCACACAAAAGTGATAAAAAGATTTTAAACTCGAGAGTTTTCTACCGACGGACGAAGCTTTATTCTTTTGCAGCAAACTCCCAATGAATCCACGCAAATGCTGACTTTCGATTTTCCCCCACTCCACTTTCTCTTTTATGATGAAGCGTGGAAATTCGAGCTTTAGATAGGCCGTAAACTCGTCTAGATCACGACGATAATTTTTCAGTGTGTGTCCCGAAGCCGCTTTCTCAGTCTCTAAATATTTAAAAAACTGTTCTTTCACTTTGTCAGGATAACCGAAATAGGCTGTAAAGTCATACTCGAGTTTTTTATAGTAAAAAAAAAACCCCAAGTTCTAGAAGAACTTGGGGTTTCTCGATAGATCTCACTGAGAGATATTTTTAAGCTTTTTTACGTCGAGCGATGAAGAGAGCGGCTGCTCCCGACATCCACAGAATGAGTCCGGAAAGATCCATTCTTGAAACTAAACCCGTTTGCAGCGCACAACCACTGCCTTCAATCTCTAGGTTAAGTCCGCCTCCAGGAGGGGGAGTAATCGCTAAATCAGGGGTTGTTGCTGAATCAGAATTTGAAGGTTCAGTGCTTCCTGTGGGTGTAATGCCTCGAGCTCGGTAGCAATAAGTTTTGCCAGGCTCGACAGTGTTATCAATGACAATCACCGTTCCACCGGTACCAGGCATTGCAGGCGCCACACCGATTTGTGTGAACACGCTTTGAGCACTACATTCACCATCCGCACGATCAATTCCGAAACCCGTTTCATTATCGCTGTTATCGGTAAATACCACTCGTACCGTCTCAGGACCAGTCGGTGTTGCCGTTAAGCCCGTAGGAGGTCCATTAGGGTTATTCTGAGTACAAACACTGGGAGTTCCTGTGCAGCTCCAACCTGTTTCCACTTGGCAGGCATTGCTACAACCATCACCGGCACGAGCATTCGTATCATCGCAAGATTCACCCGCATCGGTACGACCATTGCCGCAAGTGGTAGAAAGTGCAGGAGTTGTTGCATCATCCGTATTGGAATAAGTTGATGTTCCATCCGGATTAATCGCCCTCGCACGGTAGCAATAAGTATGAGCGGGCTGTGCAGTGTCATCATAGTAAGTGATGGTGGAACCAATTCCGGCGGCAGGCGCTAAAGTCGCTAAGCGAGTAAAAACATTAGTCGCGGAACAGGGACCATCCGCACGATCCACTTCAAAACCCGTTTCAGTCGTAGAATTATCGGTAAAAGTAACTCGAACGCGAGTGGGACTTTCAGGATCCGCACGCAAGTTGCTTGGTTCGTCTAAGCCGGTCACAGACCCTTCACGAGGCGTTGTCGCATCGTCTTGGTTACTGGGACTTGAGGCAGTGGAACCATGCATCGTAAAGGCACGATAGCAATAAGTGCGATTCGGCTCGACGCTCAGGTCATTCCAATTCACACGACCTACACCGGCTTGTGCAGGTAAAAAGAAGAAGCCGGTAAAATCCGCAGCGCTTCGACCGCTGGCGCAGGCACCATCGGCACGTTGCACCACAAAGCCTGTTTCATCAGAAGAAGGATCGTCAAAGCTCACTCGGATATTACGAGGACCAACGGGATCAGCCGTTAAATTCGTAGGAGTGTTGGGTCCGTCCGTAGGATTCATCGTACAAACACTTCTTTGACCAGGGTTGCGAGTGCAAGTCCAACCGGGCTCTTGGGTACAATCGCCGGCACAACCATCATCGGCTGCGCGATTACCGTCGTCGCAAACTTCAGTTCCGTCCACTTGTCCATCACCGCAAGTCACGACTTCAACATCGCAGCGGCTGGGGGTTCCAGTGCATCGAAAACCGGTTTCAACGCTACAAATCGCGCTACAACCATCGCCAGGATCCGTGTTGCCGTCATCGCAAGTTTCAGTGGCGCTAATTGCACCATCACCGCAACCTTCGGAACGAGGATTGGGATGATCGGTCAATTCAACTGCTGCAGAAAATTCAGAGGTGTTACCAGAACCATCGATGAGGATCGCGGAAACTTTTTTTCCAATTCCTAAAAGTGAGCTATTTAAAGTCACGGTGAATTTACCATCTCGCGTTGCATTCACAGTTTGTGAAGCAAGCAGATAATCTCCTTCTCCGTAGCTCTGGGCAGTCAATACTTGGAGAGGATCGGTACTATCAATGGGATCGGTTAAATAAACTTCAATGGTATAATTTTCAGGGGCTCGACCGCGGAAGAAATAAGAATCAAAGACACCATCACGACTCGCGGGAATGGTTTGAATATCGTAAGGCATGTCGATCATGTTATTCGGGCCGGCATCACTAGGATTGGGCAAACTTACACTATCCGCATTCAAATCAATGGCCAAACCCGAGTTACCCGCAAAGCGGTTATGGCTAATCTTATTACTGAGGCCTGCACCATTTTCTAAGACCACACCACCAGCGCCGTTGTAGCGAACAAAGTTCGCATTCAAAATCAAATCACCACCGATGAGATTCAAAGCCGCGCCGGTAATTAAGCGAATACCGGAGCCACCATTGCCTCGAGTTGAATTACTCAAACCTAAAGCATGGGTCACGCCGATGTAATTTTGTTGGATGAGACTGCGATTTCCCTTCAACACGATGCCGTGAGAAGTGTTTCCTGCAATTTCGTTATTTAAAACTTGGTTGCCAGCACCGGTCACATAAAGACCGACTTGGTTTGCACCTGCACTGCCATCACGCTTCACACCGATATGGTTGTCAGAAACTTTATTTCCCTGACCATAAACGCAAACTGCGAAAGGGGCTCCGGTGAAGGTAAGATGATGGATCACATTGTTATTGGAATTGACATACATTGCGCATTGGTTTTGCCCAGAAGTTGCAGGCTCTAGAACCGCGGGAGTGGATCTGGCCAAAGGCGCATTGATAATCACTTCAAAATCACTTCGACCGGCAATTTGAACACCGCCTCGGCAATCGGTTGGAATGACTAAAGGTTGAGCCAGTGCAATGACGGGTCTATCGACGGAGTATCTAGAAAAATCGATGAGATCGTCACCAGCGCTTGTACAGGCGGTGTTGATCGCATTTCGTAAAGATCCCGGACTATTATCCCCTGCGTTGGTCCGCACGGTAAGATAACAACCGGTGGAATCACAGGTATCCACTGCTGGATAGGCTAGAGTTTTTGTGGGATTTACAAGTTGAGTGGCTACGAGCGTGGTGGCAAAAATTAAAAAAGCAAACAGCTTATGCATTTTCATGCTTATTCCCCTTTATTTGGAAATGCTGTATGCCCCCGCATAGAAAGATTCATGGGTCTTATCGCACAACTTTGCTAAAAGTTGCTTAAATGATTTCGATTTATTTCGATAGTCTTTTTTTAATCATCACTCCGAGCATCCCACCAAGTCGCAAGCTCGGGGGCAAAGAATGAGGCAATTCCGTGAAAGGACCAAAAACCTCGATGTTCATCGCGTTCAATAGCGTCTGAAATGAGATGGTTTTGCCATCTTCTTCGTTGAGCATCTTCGCCATAATAGAGGGAGTGCAGGCCCGTAAAAATCATATCCGCAATAAAACCCACTGAAGTAGCCCTGCCGACCCCTCTCAAAAAGGGATTTCTCCCCAATGCCAAAGATCTATCCCCCAAAAAAATATGAGAAGCGGTGGGCATAAAAAAGGCCGCGGAAACCAAGGATCGACGATAATTGGCGTCCATTCCCGTTTGACCTAAAAGTAAATCTAAACCTCGACTGCAGGCTAAGCTAGGACCCATATCCCAAGCCATTCGGAACGGAACCGTCACCAGCCCTTTGGCACATTGAGTGATTAAAGACGTCGAACGGGTATGCAAGCCTAAACTTCTCATACTCGCTCGTCCCATCGATCTCGCCAAACTCGTATTATTTTCATAAACAAAACGAGTGAATCTTGCGCCATTTTGCACTCTCGATTCCGTAAAGGCGAAATCATAGGGCAAGCCTCTCATGCGATTCATCAACACGCCGAAAGAGGCATTCCCTAATTGATTCATGAAGTGCGAAGCACAGGCAGAGCCAGCGAAGTGTAAGAAAGGATCTCGATCTGCATCAATTCCTGCGAAATGCAAAAGGTGGTTCGCAGAATACATGCTGAGTCCACCCAAAATCAAACCCGGTGCATGCGTTGCCGCACGATTCCGCCAAGTATTGGCCAATCGAGGATTTTCCACTGCGCTTAAATTTTCAGGATTGTTCCGCCAAGCTTCAAGTTCTTCGGCTCGCAGCGGATTACTTTCAATTCTGCTTAAATCACTTTCGACATTCACTCCATGCGCTTGCGCGATGAGTGCGGGGAGGCGGGCTGTTTGTACATTCGCCCCCACTCTTTGCAAAACTTCATTTGAATAATAGGGGGTCGTCGCGCTTTGTCGGCCTTGACTGGCATGATAAAGCGGCTCTCCCCTGCCTAAAATATCTTGATGATAAAGACGCATTCCCAAACTGTGGGGATCACTTTCAACCGGAATACTGACAGGAGGAACATAAATTTCTGCCTGATGCACATGCGTAGGCACCGAAGCCCCATTCACCTGCCAAGGAACCCGCGCAGGCTCATTCGTCACGGCATCGAAGAAACGGACTGTGGCCCTTTCGCCTGGCGCTAAAATAATTTGACGATTTTGCCCGCCGTGTAAGCGAGGATTTAAAGTCCAAAATCTTGAATTGCCAGAAACTAAATTAAAGCCCGCTTTGGTTGCGAGACCTCGATACATTCCTTCCATTAAAACTGGAATCCCAGCGAGGCCGCGCGGAAAAGCGATGAGATTAAATTCTCCGAAATGTCCGGACATGCCTGCCGCTCCCGTAATAATACGATGAGTAGTTCCCAGCATATCAGATGCGCGCACCCGATCGACTCGACCGTGATGTTCGATCTCCACCATCCAGCCGGTCATTCCATGTTCTTGAATCGCTTGAGGCAAAACTCGAAAATAATTAAAGATACCTCTATTGAGCAGACTCGTAGGATTTGCTCTTCGATTGGCCTCCCCAATTTCAAATACCCTTCCCCCTGTCCCGATGTTTACTGAGTGAAAGGCCGTTTGATCGCCCGCATCTCCCCGAACACTCGTAATCGACATGGGTAAAGTTTGGCTGGTGCTTAAAAATGCAGGGAGTTCTCTGAAAACTTGGGGCGGAGGTAAATTAAATGCGCTTCTCAATAATGTGCGGAGCCCTAAAAAGTGCGGTGGCGCATTTACCATGGCGGCGATATCACCGGCACTTCCTGTATTAGCTACAATCCCTGAATTAATATTGCGACGGATGTTCGCATTCGCCGCAGTCGCATTTGCTGGAGTAATGTCGTGAACGGGACCTGTAATGCCTTGCACACTGGCGCGCATCACTTCATCAACAGTGGTATCACCCCCTAATCCTAAAATTCGTACAGGTCTGCCTGTTTCACTGAATAAGCGTTGCGAACCTTCGCTAATCAAGCGAAGTCGATCGGATGCGTCCGCAACAGTTTCCAAAAAATGAACGCGAAGTCCTAAACTTTCCAGTTCAGCTTGCAACGCGGTTCTTTCATTTCTAAAACGTCCCTGCTGCGCTTCAGGATTATAAACGACCAAAATATCTTGGCCTTGAAAATTATTTTGAGGATTAAGATCAGGACGCGTCGAAATGCGATCCCAAAAAGACCTTTCAGAAATAGGACTCGCCGGACTCGGGGCCGATAGATCTGGGGGCGCCATAAATTCCTCCCTGAATTCGTGGCCCCCCACGATGAATGTTTTCTAGCTTATCGCAAGACTGGTTTGCGAGTTGCTATTTTTATTCCTTCAACTTCTCTCGATAACGCAGCCCTAAAAGTGGGATTGCAAAAAATAAGAGAGTCCAAGTTCCGCTGGTCGAAGCTGAGCTTAAATTACAACCGCCCCCTTGTAAAAAATCGAGGGTGCCAGCACCCGGTCCTGTTCCAGGATTCGTGTCTAAACTTTCATCGCATGCATCACCGATTCCATCTTGATCCGCGTCGACTTGATCGGGATTGGGAACCGTGATGCAGTTATCGCTGCTATCAGGAATTCCATCTTGATCCGTATCAAGCGGAAGACCCGGAGTCGTCGCATCATCCGTATTCGAATAATCAGATCCATCCGGGGTTTTTACTTTCACTCGATAACAATAAGTGGTGGAAGGCGAAACCGTTCGGTCGACATAAATAATGGTTGTGCCAGTTCCCGGAATACCCGCCACTGTTCCCACCACCGTAAACACTGAAACTTCAGTGCAAGGGCCGTCTGCTCGCTCCACATCGAAACCTTCTTCATCATCGTTGGCGTCGGTCCAGTGAATCACAATAGTCGTAGAATTTTCGGGTTCAGCAACTAAATCATCGGGAGATTCCGGAATTCCTTCTTCAGGGGTGGTCGCATCATCCGGATTAGAATAATCAGAACTTCCGGAAAGATTAAAAGCGCGGACTCGGTAGCAATAAGTCGAAGCCGGACTGACACTCTCATCTCTATAAGTAATACGCGTTCCCACTCCTTCAGCGCCTACTACCAAATCAATGACTACAAAAACGCTATTCATTGAACAGGGTCCCTCCGCTCTTTCGACCACATAACCTGCTTCGTCATCGGCATTGTCCGTCCAAACGACTTCTATGCTGGTAGGCCCTGTCGGATCTGCCTCTAAATCACTGGGATCCTCCGGAGCATTATCATTATTGCCAGCAGGTCTTGTAGTTGCATCATCGACATTAGAATAATCCGAAGGAGTATTTCCTTTGCGAGCTCTCACGCGATAACAAAAACTTGTTGAAGCAGATAAACCAAGATCCCTAAAGCTCGTCGTATTCACAGGGAGATCTTCAATTTTTACAAAAGGATTATTTTGCGCGCAGAGTCCATTCGCTCGCTCTAACTCAAATCCTGTTTCATCATTTGCGTTATCAGTCCAATTCACATCGATGCGTGATGAAGAAATGGCGCCCGCACTCAACAAGGTTGGATGGCCAAGAATATCTTCACTCGTATTTAATGTAGTTCCATCATCTTTATTAGAATAAGCCGAAGTAATATTTCCCGCCACGGCATTCACTCGATAGCAAAAACTTGTGGAAGGCATGAGATCATTGTCATTGAAGCTTTCACTATTGGCAGGCAAATCAGCAATTTTTGCAAAAACCGAATTGCGGGCGCAAAGTCCATTGGCTCTTTCAAGTTGGTATCCTGTTTCGATATGAGAAAGATCATTCCAAGTAATTCGTATTTGAGAAATGGAGGTTCCCGTCGCTTCGAGTTCAATGGGATTTTCCGGCACTCCGCCACAATCCAGATCTCGTCCAGGAATGCAGGGACGATCTAAGTCAGGATCAGGACGGTCTGTTAAAAGAACATTTCCAGAAAATTCAGATGTTCCATCTAATTCGGTCGTTTGCGTGGCAGACACCCGGTCGCCCATCGCCACCGCATTCGAAATCAACACCGAAAAATGTCCACCTCGAGGAATCAACACATGGGTCAGCTTTTGATGACCTTCTCCATGATTGGCAGAATCGTTCGGATCTCCCGCGGCGATTTTAAAAATTTCGAGAGTCGCTCCAGGAATGCCTTGTCCGACAATGAACCATTGATTGGGATTATTTCCGGGCACTGCTGGCACGGCGGTAATTTCTGGAAAAGCAATGAGATGATTCGGCCCTGCAAAGCGATCGGAATTTTCCGTGACACCATCTGCGCCTAAATCAATTCCTAAACCGATATTGAAAGAAATAAAATTGCCTCGAAAATAATTTTTTACCGTTTCGTTTCCGGTGGCTGCGATTCCAACATAATTAAATTTGATGTAATTTTTTTGGGCATTCGCTGTGCCTCCGATAAGGTTCGAATGCGCGCCGTCCGTTAAATAAACGCCCGCACTTTGGTTTCCCCAATTCAAACTTTGATTGTTGGGACTCGTTCCAATGTAATTGGCTTGAATGAGATTCCCCTGACCTCTTGAAATTTGAATGCCCGCATTCGTGTTTTTCCCAATCACATTATGATGAATTTGGTTTTCGGAACCTACTATTTGGATTCCCACCCCATTGCCTGTCGCCAGAGTGCCTGGAATATGCCCGACATAATTGTCGCTGATTTGGTTTTCAGAGCCTTGCACGCAAAGCCCGACGCCTGCTTCCGCAAAATAAAGATGATGAATAAGATTGTGACCTGATCGAATATCGAGGGCACATTGTTTTTGATTCGCTCCCGTACCCAAAATTCGGATCTTTCCGACATTCAGGCCTGCAATTTCAATTCTACCTGAACAATTTGCGGGAATAATTAAAGGTGACTCCAAGCGAATGCTGGCACCGTCGGTCTGTTCATTAAAATGTTGATTGAATTCGATTTTGTCATCGCCGCGAGTTTCGCAGGCTTCTTTTAAGAGTAAGCGCAAACTCCCCTGACCATTGTCATTTTCATTTCGAACTTGGCAGTCACTATTTGGCAAACTGCACAGGGCTTGGGCTAAATTGGAAAAACCTAGAATAGCAATGAAGGAGAATAAAAATAGGAAAGTACGTATGCGTGACTTGGACTTCATGTGTGTGCCCCTTTGATTTTCCATTCTTTCCTTCATTTTCAGGAAAGTCTTGGGAGAGTGCCGTGTTTCACCCTCCTTCAGATCCTTTGCCGATGAGATGGCAAGGGAAACGGGAGTTTCGTTTTGTCATGTATCGAGGAAATAAATAAAAGGTTGCTTAACTTGCTTAAAATCATCATTTCTAAGCAACCTTTTTCAAGGAGTCCCGATAAATTCGAGGATTCCAAATTTAAGGGGCACACTTTAAATCAGGGCGCGATTTTGTTCATCAACGCGACCCTTTTCATAAAGGAGATGCCCTCATGGCCAATTTAGTTATTACCCTCACCGATAACACCACAAGAAGCAGTACACCCAATCGAGTTGTAGTCAGACCTCAGAATGCTGCTAATCGACCTGTTGCCGATGCAGATGTTAACCGCGTCGATACAGAAGCTGAAGCCAGCTTAGCTCTTAATACTGTTGCAGATTATTTGGATCACGCACCCGGACTCGTTGATTTAACGCGTCTTGGAATTCGCGTCGGTAGCCGCAGCATAACATTACCTGAAATTGGTAGAGCTTATCCTTCATTACAAGATCGCATCGCACGCATTCAAGGACATCAACGCGTGATTCCTGCAGCACCTTTGACACCTCCGCCTCCGGCCGTTGACCCTGCAGCACCTCCTGCTCCTCCACCATCTAATGCTCCTGTTGTCGTCGCACCTCCTCTAGCTCCTGCGGCACCCGTAGTTACTGAAGCTCCTGCAGCACCAGCAGCACCTGCAAGACCGTCTCCTTTTCAACGCGGTGGACTTAGTGTCGCAGCGGACGTTCTAAGACTTTCACAAAGTGGAAATGCGGGTGGCACTTCCTATACAGGCACTGATATTAGAGTAGGCGGAATTTATAACTTCATCAATCGACCCGCTGGCTCCATTGGAGTGGGTGGCTTTGCACGATTTCTTCACATCGGTGGAGATGGAGATTCTTTAGGTAACTTAAATGGTGGTGGCGCGGCTTTAGCGGCTTCACTCCGCTGGAATATTGTTCCCTTTGTAAGCTTACTTTTAAACGGCAACGTAGGTCTTCATTATGTCACTGGCCGCAATCAAATCCCAGGTCGCGCAGATACCGCAGCGAGCTCAGGTTTTGGTTTTGATTTAGGTGCCAGCTTAGCACTTTTGTTCGCTGTGGGTCGTGGAGTTTATTTAGGACCCCAAGTGAGTTATCTTCACAGCGAAACTCCTGATGCTCAAGAGGTATTAGGCCAAGAACATGATAATATTTTTAATGGTTGGGGAGCGGGCTTAGCCTTAACCTTCCATCCTTTTAATATTCCTCCTGCAAGAATTGCAGCGGCTCACATTGATCTTTGCTCGGGCAGAACTCCTGAAAATATGAATGAAGGTATTCTCGCTTTACGTAACATTTTAGGCCAACTCCGCGCGGAAAATATTCAATTACGCACCACCGTTCAAGCTCGCTTTCCTGCCCTTGATTTCGCTCAGCGCCCTGCATTGAGAGAAGTCGCTGTGCATGCTCAAGAAGCGAATAATGCAGTCATTCCTGAAGATTGTGCCGGCAAACAAGCGGCTTTGGATGCTCTGGCAGATAACATCGGCGATCTCTATCGTCAAAATGGTTATCTCGAAGGTCTCGGTGACGCTCCTAGCACCGGGAATGCCAACGACGTTCATCACATGATGCAAGTCGGTTTAGTAACTTATGTTCCCATGACTCCTTACACTACGGCAAGCACGGGTTATCCTTTGGATAACATCCGTTCTGGTATGAGAAACAATGCGAATTCGCCTTTGACTATCGAAGGGATTCAAGCTCGTACGGCTCAACTCAGTAACAACGGAACAACGGTGATCAGCCCGGAAGATCGTCGCACGACTTTCGCCGCGATCTATCAACCTGAAACCAATATGCAAGGTGCTTCGGTGAACCATACCGCGGACGTGCTGGATGGAATCATTACGGCCTTAAATGGTTCGTATCGTGGTTATCATGTGCTTGTTCTCACGGCCACCGATCACGGTGCCGATCATACCTATAACCAAAGACTTTCTGATCGTCGTGCTGCTGCAGGCGTCGAATACTTGGTTGCAGGCGGAGTAGAACGCAGCAGACTCACCGGAGTTGGATTAGGTGAAGATGAACCCAATTACTACCATGATCTTGTCGGCAGAAATCGCAGCGCTGAAGATAGACCCTTCGTCATCCCTGAAGCTGAAAGACGAACCTTAAGAGGTTTGGGACTTCGAGATCGTGATATTGACAACCTCGTCTTAGGACGTGCGGCAACTAACCGTTATTTCCGTATCCTGCTCTATCGTCCTGAAGATGTGCAAGATGCGAACAACCATAATGGTGACAACGATCAGGTCCGCAGATATCTCGCAAGAGTTCAGCCTCAAGCTCCTGCAGCTGATGCAGGTGTGAGTCCTGCCACAACGCTTGCTCCGGCAGGTGATGCAGGAAGACCTTAATCGGTTTTTCTAACTCTTAGAAAATACAAAGCTCTGCTTGGAAACAAGCAGAGCTTTTTTTTTAAGCAACTTCCCTTCCGCTTTTGCGATATTAAGCTTGTTAAACTTTGTTTGAACCAAAACTTTTTCAGAAGAGTTTTGTGTGGGGCACACGAATCCCACCCAATTCAGCCGATCGAGGCCCATCTTCTGAGCCATTTCCCATGAAGGAGACAGGCTTATGGCAGATCCTATTTCAAATACTTCCACAGTTACGCAAACTGAATTGCAAGCACCCCTTTTTGAAGAGGCTGCAGCTCCTCCTCCAGCAGCGGAAATAATTCCTGCTCGCCGCAAAATCGGTGAAACAAAAGTAAGCTTGACCCCACCCGATGATCAATTCATCTTGAGAGGAAGTTTTGCTTTAGGAATTCCGCCACTCACTCGAATCGGTGGACCCAAGGGCGGCCTTTTCGATGCAGACACGAGTGCTGCAAACCAAAATGGCGAATATAATTTCTACGACTTAAGCCTTCAAGGTGATTTCAGAGTGGCACGACTTTTCGGTGAAAATGCTTCGCTTCTGCTCGGGGGTTACCTGCGCTACAGCGCTCACCGCGGCGACCTCAACACGGGCGGCTCTTACATGAACATCGGCGGCGGCGGATTGAGTGTAGGCTTGGATTGGAAAAATTCGATGCAAGCATGGTCCGTGCTGATTCCTTCTCGAGTGGCCCTCATGGGAGGAATTTTAGCAGGCGCCGGAGAAACCACGGCAGGCAATCATTTCTCCGTCTCTGAAACTCGAGGCACTGGCTATAATTTTCGTGCAGAGGCAGATCTTTTTGGCTTAAAAGTCAACGATTCCGGTGACACTATCAATTTAGGCTGGTTTTACGAAAGATTGACTATTCCACAAGCCCGAGGGGATGCCGCTTATCCAGGCTGGGCAACAGGCCCTGCTTTAAGCTTAGCCTTAGTTTATCCAGGCGCTACTCGTGTTGAAAGTCGCGTCGACACTGAACTCTGTAGAGCCGATGAATTCACCTTAGAAGAAAAAATCCAAAATTTAAAAGAACTTCAAGATGAAGTCGCCAGCAGCATCCTCCAATTGCGAACTTTAGGAAATTATCTTCAACAAGGTTATGGCTGGACCAGTGAAAAAATTAATAAGGTCTTACGTGGAACTTGGGTGGAGTATTTAACTTCTCTCGAAATCAAAGCTGCCGCCAACGGCGATGAAAAGTATGCAAGTAAAACACCCGAAGAAGTGAAAGAAGCCATTGCTGCACTCAAGCCTGAATTTGAAGCGCAAGCCAATGCACGCTATCCAGAAGGCACGGATCATTTTGACTATCCCCTTCCTCAAAACACGGACTTATCTCTCTTAGAGACTTTACCCGAGGATTGCGCAGAGCAAGAAGCTTTAGCCGATCAACTCGATCTTGATCGAGAAATTCTTTTGGAAGCAAAATTCAGAGTGGATGAAAGAAAAAAATATCTGCCTCTTCTGTCTTTCATCGGTGAAGGAAATCCCATCAACGTCATAGGTGGATTATCTTTGGTGAATTTTCCTCCCATCAATTTCTTAGCCGGCAAACCCGATTACGGGATTGTCAATGATGGTCCTGAAGGAAATCGAAATACACAAATGGATCGCATTGAGAAATTCTACGCGGCCAATCAAGAACGAATCGCAGCAGGATATTTCTTCACACCTACAGATCCCGAGATGATTGCAGCTTTCAGAGACACCTTCGCTGGTAGTGAACTGCCTCTGCTCAAAAATGTGGTGGATCAACTCACTGGAAAAAAAGAACTCAAAGGAGTTCGCGAGGCAGGATTGGATGCTGAAAAACAGAAGGCATTAGTTCAAAAAATTCCTATATTAGCCGTTGCTCATGTGAGCATTACCGATGGAACCACTCCCGCTAATGAAATCTTAGCGAATAACCGCGCTCGGGAAGTAGAGCTTGCCATGATTCTCATGGGTATGCCGGCAGATCGCATTCGTTCGGAAGGTCGTGGGGAATCCGATCCTGTGGTTCCTGAAACATTAGATGGGACTAAAACAGGCAAAAAAGTGAAAAACTTGAACTGGGCTAAAGATAAGAATCGACGCGTAGAGTTCTTGGTCGATTTCATTAAACTTAAAGCAATGAATGATCAGCAAAAAGCGGCAGAAAATCCTGCAAATATTGAATTGCCCGCAGCGAAATAAAATAATTTATTCCGCAGCGGCATTCTCTGGGGCTTTTTCGTAAGTGCATTCCTTATTGGGGCATTTAATTTTGGCGCCCTCTTTTTTGGAATATTTTTGCAGGAGATATTTCGATCCGCACTCCGGACAAGCTTCGTTGAGCGGTTTATCCCATAAGGCAAAGGTGCATTTGGGATAGCCGGTGCAGCCATAAAAGGCTTTGCCGCGCTTGGACCGACGTTCGGCCAAGGCTGAGCCACAATCGGGGCAATTGACTCCGATCGAAATCGCTTTGGTGCTTTTGCAATTGGGATAAGCCGAACAAGCCAGAAAAGCACCGAAGCGGCCGCGCTTCACAATCATGGGTGAAGCGCATTTTTCACATTTTTCATCACTGGTGGGAGTTTCTTGAGGGGCAATCGCGCCGCCCTCACCGCGTTGAATTTCTTTGGTATTCTTGCATTCGGGATAACCGCTACAGGCCATGAATTCGCCGTGTCTACCCCACTTCACCACCATTACCTTGCTGCATTTTTCACAATTAAACTCGGTCTTGATTTCTTGGCGTTTAATATCCTTCATGTTCACTTTGGCTTTTTGTAAAGTTTGATCAAAGGGAACATAAAAATCCGACAAGGCTTTGGTCCACGCAATTTTACCTTCTTCTACATCATCTAATTCTTCTTCCATTTTTGCAGTGAATTGAACGTTGAGAATATCCGGAAAATTATCGGTCAGAAGATTATTGACGATTTTTCCGAGCTCGCTCGGGCGGAACTTACCTTCTTCTTTATTCACATATTTTTTATCTTGGATGACGGAAAGAATGCTCGCGTAAGTAGAAGGTCGTCCAATTCCCTTTTCTTCTAATTCTTTTACCAAACTCGCTTCCGTAAATCGCGGAGGAGGTTGGGTGAAATGTTGTTCGGGAAGAATTTCATGCAGCTTTAGTTTTTCTCCAGCCGCGAGATCTGGCAGGGTTTTTTCGGCGTCATCATCCTCTTCTTCGTTCTGATTCGTTTCGTCTTTGCCTTCCATATAGACCGAAATGAAACCCGGGAATTTCATCACGGATCCAGTCGCACGCAAATTATAGATCCCTGCTAAAATATTAAAAGTCGTTTGATCGAAAACTGCGGAAGTCATTTGGCAAGCCACAAAGCGTTTCCAAATCAGCTCATAGAGACGAAGTGCATCCTTCTCTAAAAAAGGCGCCACATGTTCGGGCGTATGAATCATCGCTGTGGGGCGAATCGCTTCATGGGCATCTTGGGCTGCTTTTTTGGTTTTATAGATATTCGCTTGGTCCGGAAGATAATCTTTGCCGTAACGCTCGTTGATATAGCCACGCACTTCATCCAGAGCGTCATTCGAAATACGGGTCGAATCGGTTCTCATGTAAGTAATGAGACCCACACTTTCGCCTTCGCCGAGCTCTACACCTTCATAGAGCCTTTGCGCCAGCATCATGGTTTTCTTCGCCGTAAAACCGAGTTTACGGGCCGCCTCTTGCTGTAATTTACTGGTGATAAAAGGCGGTGAGGGATGGCGTTTTCTTTCTTTCTTTAAAACTTCTTTGAGTAAAAAATCTGATTTTTCTAGATAAGATTTAATTTCTTCAGCCGCTTCCGTTTGACCGATTTCAATTTTTTCACCATTTTTTCCATTCAATTTTGCATTAAAAAGAGGAAGTTTGGAGCCTTCGAGCTTTACGTGCACGCTCCAATATTCTGTCGATTTGAAGGCCTCAATTTCTTGTTCACGCTCACAAACAATTCTGACCGCGACCGACTGAACTCGTCCTGCTGACAAACCACGCTGCACCTTATCCCAGAGAAGCGGACTGATTTGATAACCCACTAAACGATCTAAAACGCGCCTCGCTTGTTGCGCATCAAAAAGTTTACGGTCCAAGGCTTGAGGTTTCGCGATCGCTTCTTGAACTGATTTTTTGGTGATTTCATTAAATAAAACGCGGTAAATGGGAACGGGACCTTCGGCTGCTTCTTCTTTGTCTTTATCGGTTTTTTTCTTGGCAGTGGTTTTTTTAGCAGTCGATTTTTTTGCCTTCTTCGCATTCCCTTTAATTTCTTCGGAGATATGCCAAGCAATCGCTTCCCCTTCGCGATCCGGATCGGTTGCGAGATAGACAACTTCGGAATTTAAAGCCGCTTCTTTAATTTCATCGATGACTTTCTTTTTTCCCTTAATCACTTCATAAGTCGGCGCAAAATTTTTCGCGATATCGACGCCCAGGGTTTTGGTAGGTAAATCCTTCACATGACCAATAGAAGCCTTTACCACATAGCCCTTACCCAAATATTTACCGATCGTTTTCGCCTTCGCAGGCGATTCGACGATGACCAATTTTTTCAACATGTTTTACCCTATCCTATCGAATAACAGATTTAAAAAATCTGCCCCTCTTTGCAAACTTCAATTCTTCACAAAATATTTTCCCGGTAATTCTTTGATTAATCCTTTTAAGATGAGCGAAGTCAAACTTCCCGCGACTGAGGAAGGAGCGAGCTTACTGATTTCGGTGATCTTGTCAATGTGAAGAGGTTCATGATGTAGACTGGAAAAAAGATTTTTCTCCAAATCGTCTAAATTCACTTCAATCACTTCGTCAATTTTTTCTACTTCTTCTTTTCGATCAAGCAAGCCGAGTTCATCTAAAATATCTTTCAAACTTCCCACGAGCTTTGCGCCTTGCTGAATCAATTGGTGACAGCCCTTGTGAAGGGGTGAAAAAATCGATCCGGGCACTGCCATCACTTCCCTGCCCTGCTCCAAAGCAAATTCCGCTGTTATTAATGCTCCGCTTTTCTCAGGGGTTTCGACTAGAATCACGGCCTGTGAAACGCCACTAATCAATCGATTGCGTTCTGGAAAATGACCAGGATGCGGCAAAGATTCACGTGAGTATTCCGTGAGGAATAATCCTGTGGGCAAAATCTCGTAAAAAAGTTTTTCGTTTTCCTTAGGATAAATAAATTGAAGTCCTGTGCCTAACATTCCAATGGTCGGAAGGCCTGCTTTCAAGGCCGCTTCATGCGCAAAACGATCCAAACCTGCTGCAAAGCCGCTCACGATCGCAAAAGGATAATCCTTCATTTCAGATATAAGCGATTGCACTACTTGTTTTCCATAATCGGTGGCGCGTCGAGTGCCCACGAAAGCAATAGGAATTCGGTTTTCCCAATCTGAAAACTTCCCGCGAGAAAATAAAATAGCCGGAGCCCCGTGAATGTTTCTAAGCAAAGGCGGATAAGCTTCATCTAAAAAACAAACGATTTCGCCTTCATTCGCTTCTAACCATTCCAACTCGTCCGAGGCTTTTTGAATGACAAGTTCTTGATGAGGCTTCGATTCAAGATTTTGCGGAATAGCAATTTTTCCCCAAGACTGACTGAGAGCAGCTTGTGCCGAACCAAAATGCTCAATAATTTTTCTCTGGAAAACTTTTCCTAAACCTTGAGAAAAATAGAGACGCAATAAGGCGAGTTGTTCCTCCCTCGTTTTTTTCATAATGGCTCTGGTGGTATTTAAGAATTTGAATCAGAATCATCGGATGAGGAATCGTCGTCCTCTCCATCCACTCTCTCTTTGAGTTCTTTTCCAACCTTGAAAAAAGGGAGTCTTTTGGGTTTCACTTCAATGGATTCATTCGTGCGGGGATTTCTACCAGTGTAGGCACCATAACTTCTACTCACAAAACTTCCGAGGCCGCGAATTTCAATTCTTTCTCCTTTGACGAGAGCTTCTGTCATCGAATCAAAAATCAGATTCACAATATCTTCCGCCTTCTTTTTTGTAACACGCGCCTTTTCTGCAATAATCTCAATCAGTTCAGACTTGTTCATACGACCCCCTTCAGGCAAGGTTTCGGCACAACAACGATAAATATATAGAATTATTATAAAATTCGGAGCTTGTGTCAACCTTTGGCTG
>CAZKUY010000010.1:0-11902 GCA_964556135.1 uncultured Pseudomonadota bacterium | reverse complement strand
ACGATAAATATATAGAATTATTATAAAATTCGGAGCTTGTGTCAACCTTTGGCTGAAAAGCGTTTTCGACAAATATTAGTTAACTATATGAAATTATTTATTATTTTAAAATAAGGCTAAAAACTACATGAAGATTAAATCTTCAATTTATTGGACTTGCTCCAAGAAATTGAACCCATCGAAAGGGGGAGCAGTCCCAGCCAAAGGCTGGGGCCTTGAAGGGGGAAAACTGCTCAGGTTTTCCCCTCAAAATCCTTGTGCCCCCGGCATGAATGGTTTCCGCTTCACGCTTCAACCACTTCTTCGTGCGCTGCCTGCCCCTTTCTTCATAAGATTTTCATGTAAGGGGCTGCACCTAACATTAAAATATTTAAATAGAGAAAGGTGCTGCAGCCATGCTCCTCAGTCGTCGAACATGCGACCAAAATTTATTGTGCCCCCGGCATGAATCGAACATGCGACCAACGGTTTAGGAAACCGCTGCTCTATCCCCTGAGCTACGGAGGCGTAATACTTTTTTAGAAATGGACGAGAGAAAAAATTTCTTTTCCCTTCAATCGCTCTCTTCCATTCAAAAAATCGAGTTCCACAATAAAGGAGCATTCAAAAATTTTGCCGCCCATTTTATCGATGAGCCCGCAAGCTGCCAAAGAAGTTCCACCGGTGGCGAGTAAATCATCGACAAGTAAAACCTTGTCTCCAGGCAGAATCGCATCTTCATGCATTTGAATGGTATCCGTGCCATATTCCAAATCGTAAGTCATGCTCACGGTTTTCCAGGGAAGTTTTCCTTTTTTACGTACTAAGACAAAACTCTTTTTCAAAGCATGCGCCAAAACAGTCCCAAAAAGAAAACCACGGGATTCAATGCCCGCAATCTTATCAAAGTCTTTTCCTTGATAGCGTTGCACGAGTGCTTGAATTGTTTTTTGAAAGATGTCGGGATTTTGCAAAATGGGTGTGATGTCTTTAAAAAGAATTCCTGGTTTTGGAAAGTCAGGCACATCTCGAATCGCTTGTTTAATTTCGTCCATTTGAGCTCCTCGCTACTTAAGGTAAAAACAATAAAGGATCCATCGGAGTGGAACCTTGCCGAATTTCGAAGTGAAGGTGATAGCCTGTGGCATCGCCCGTGTCACCCACTTTTGCAATCAAGTCACCTCGATCTACTTTTTTTCCCATTTTCACTTCAATTTCATCGTTGTGAGCATAAGCCGTAAAATAATCCTGCTCATGTTGTAAAACCACTAAATTTCCATAACCACTCATTTTGCCCGCAAACACGACTTCTCCACTCGCACTCGCATGAATGGGAGTTCCTTTGGGAGAGCGAATATCGATGCCATCGTGGGGTCTTCCCCCTCTGGGACCAAATTCTGAACTCACTTCGCCTTTTAAAGGCCAAGTAAAAACTCCTTTCACCACTTTACCCTTCCCATTTCGAGTTTTAGTGCCTGCGATTTTTTTACCTTTGTCTTTTTTTGAGACTTTAGTGGCACGTGGAGAATTTTTTTTGAAGATGGCAGCAAAATCGCTGCAGGAAGAAAGAAACAAAAGACAAAAGAAGTAAGTGACAAAATGGAAAATCTTTTTTCCAAATGTTTGTTTGAAACTTAAGGGAAAGTTCTTCTCCGATGAGTCGGAGTCGTTTCTCCCGCACGCCTGGAATGGGTCCCTCGAGGCTTGTATACATTCCTCCCTATGATCTCTTTTTGAGCAGCATGATCCTTGAATGCGTGTTTACCAACCATCTTTACGAATCGGCAATCTTCAATCACTTCTTCCTTGAAACTATCCCCTTCTTGCCGAACGCTCATTAATTGTTGTTTGCCATTTCTTTCGATGGGCACTACCAAACGCCCTCCCTCGAGCAATTGATCCATCAAGGGCTTGGGAACTTGAGGGGAAACGGCAGCAGCTACAATAGCATCAAAGGGTGCACGATCTTTCCAACCTTGGCTGCCATCTCCGTATTTAAGTATCACGTTTTTTATTTCGAGTCGCTTCAAATTCGCGCGGGCTTTCAAGATGAGAAAGTGCAGCCTTTCAATCGTGTAAATCTGTCGACATAAACCCGCTAAAATAGAAGTTTGATATCCACATCCCGTCCCAATTTCCAAAATGGATTCATCGCCCTTGAGGTGCAAGGACTGCGCAAGCAATGCGACTGTATAAGGTTGCGAAATGGTTTGTCCGTAACCAATATTTAAAGGGCTATCTTGGTAGGCTTGAGTAATCAGTGCCTCATCGACAAAACAATGCCGAGGCACTCGTCCCATTACTTCAAGAACTCGCTCATCCGTAATCCCACGTTTACGCAGTTCATCCACCATCTTGCGACGAGCAACGGTGTATTCTTGTTGAAAAGGCATTTCAGCCTTTTTAACGTTAGAGTTTCCAGCTTTCAAATTTCTTAAGATAAGCATGATCGGTCATGTCTACCCTCAAAGGGGTAATTGATATTTTATCGGATAAAACGGCATTACAATCTGAACTTTTAATATCTACAAACCCTGTCTCATCTCCACCAATCCAATAATAGGGTCTCCCCCGAGGATCCACTTTTTCGACAATAATGTCTCCGTATTTTCTCTTACCAATTTTAGTCCACTCATAGCCTTTAAGAGATCGCTGCGGGATATTGGGCACATTCACATTCAATACAATCCCTTTAGGTAATCCTTCTTTATAAACTTTTTTAGCCAGTCTGACCGCAAAGGCTGCTGCGGGTCCGAAGTTTTGCTTGTCTCGTCCCATCAAGGAAATAGCAATCGCAGGAAAACCGGCAATAGCACCTTCAATGGCGGCAGATACTGTACCGGAATAATGCACATCGTCTCCAAGGTTCGCGCCATGATTGATTCCTGAAATCACAATGTCCGGCTTATGTTTCATGATTTCAAAAATACCCAAAGTGACGGCATCGGTTGGCGTGCCATCGACCGCATATATTTGCGGCGCAATCTTCAGCACCCTTAAAGGACGGTGGAGTGTAAGAGAATGCGACGCCGCACTCCTCTCACGGCTCGGTGCCACAACCGTCACATCCGCGATTTTTTTTAAGGCTTGGGATAAGGTTTTGATACCTTTGGAGTAAACTCCGTCATCATTCGAAACAAGTATACGCATTTGTTTTATTTTACATGATTTAACTCAGAGATATAAAAGAAAAAAAATATTTCTTTAAAATAAAAAAAATGCCTCTTCATAAGAACTGAAGAGGCATTTTCTATGTCGGGGCGACAGTATTGGCCGCAAGCGGGGGTCGCCTAAAGAAGAAAACATAATCAGGGCAACGAACCAGGGCTCAAATCCTGTCGTCAAAGTGCACAAAATACAAAAAGCCTTTCCTCACAAGATTGCGGAAAGGCTTTTTGATCTATTCAATGTCGGGGCGACAGGATTTGAACCTGCGACCACTCCCACCCCAAGGGAGTGCGCTACCGGGCTGCGCTACGCCCCGAAAAACCAGGAGAAAAAAGCTAGTGCTTCATCACTCCGAGAATATCTTCTAATTTTGTTTTCAATGTCTTTAGGAAATCTTTTTGTTTTCCTAAATCGAAAAGTGGCATTTGCGGGCCTTTGCCCTCTTCTTTCACTTCAATAACTCCCCGAGCTAAAGACTTTAATCTTTTACGGGCACCTTCAATCGTATATTTTTCACGATATAGAAGTTCTTTGATTTGAAGAATTCTTTCCACTTCTTTACGCTTATATAAACGTTGATTGGTTTTACTTTTTCCGGGAGCAATATCTGGAAATTCTGTTTCCCAGTATCGAAGCACATAGGGTTTCACTCCGATAATTTTTGCGACTTCACCAATCTTAAAATAAAGCTTATCCGGAATCGTACTTAGAGCATTTTGTGCACTCATAAAGTTCGTCCCCTTATTTTTTAAAGTTCTAATTTTATTTATTTAACTGACCCTTACTTATTAAGAGCAGCCTTTAGAACTTGACTGGGACGAAAAGTCAATACTCTCCTCGCAGAAATTTCAATCTCTTCACCTGTCTGAGGATTGCGGCCGATTCGCGGGCGTTTCGCGCGCACGACGAAATTACCGAAGCCGCTAATTTTTATCTTTTCACCTTTTTCTAAGGTTTCTTTGATCGTATCGAAAACTAATTCCACAATGTCGGCAGATTCTTTTTTGGAGAAACCAATTTTTTCATAAATAGTTTCCACGATGTCTGCCTTCGTCATGGTTGCTTCTTGTTTTTCATCCGTCACTTCTGACATAAAACCTCCAATTATATCTTAATAGGTAAAACTTTTTTCAAATGATTCATTACTTCTTCGTGAGCTTGGTTTACTTCTATATCCGTTAAAGTTTTTTCTGCGTCTAAATAAAGCAAAGAATAAGTGAGTGCTTTCTTGCCATTTTCAATCGGCTCACCTTCATAAACATCGATACATTCCATTTTTTTCAATAACGGAATCTTTAAAGAAAAAACAGCATCCATGACTTCTTGTGAGGTTAAGGAGTCTACTGCCACTACCGTTAAATCTCGATCAATAGCAGGAAATTTTGGAATTTCGGC
The DNA here is from genome assembly GCA_964556135.1 of uncultured Pseudomonadota bacterium. Taxonomy (GTDB): domain Bacteria; phylum UBA10199; class UBA10199; order JADFYH01; family JADFYH01; genus CAYPXN01. Next base: position 7,360 of record CAZKUY010000010.1, on the reverse strand, counting down.
AAAACCCTCTTTTAATGCTTTCAATTGCGCCAAACTTCCTAAATCAAACTCCCCTACTACCACCGGCACTTTTAAATCAAAATCTTCCGCATACTGGGGATGTAAAATTCCAAAATCACCCAATCTACTCCCCTCTATCCATAATGAGGCACTGGCACCTGGATGATAAAATGGGCTTGAGCTTAACTTTAACTCATAGACCGGAAGTTTATAATATTCCAATACTTTTTCAAGCAAACCTTTTAAATCGTAAAAGTCGACATTTTCTTTAGGTAAATTCCAAGCCTTGCCATTGCGAAAGCCCGTCATGGCTAAACTTAAAGATTTAGTTTCGATAATTTTTCCATCATCAGCACTTCGGTAAATATTTCTCAATTCAAATAATCTTAAATTTTCATTTTGTCGTGCAATATTATGGCGCAAACAAGTAAGCATCGAAGGCAGCAAACAAGGGCGCAGCACGGACAAATCTTCGGAAAGAGGATTCGCGAGGCGAATCATATCCTGCTGCGATGAAATCTTCTCAAACTCTTTCTCAGATGCAAAGCTGTAATGAATCACTTCCAAAAAACCCTCTTGGGCTAATAAAGGACGAATTGACTCTTCTAAAGAAGACTCATATTGATCTTGAGTCACTCGTAGAGAACCTTTTGGAAGCGTTGCCTGAATTTTTTCATATCCCACTAGACGTGCAACTTCTTCAATCAAATCAATTTCTCTGCTTAAATCTTGACGGTAAGTCGGGGTCAGACAAGTCCAGGCATCACCTGTTTTCTTGGGTTGGAAGTTAAGAGAAGTTAAAACTTTTTCAATCTCCTTTTCGCTCCATTCCACTCCCAATATTTGATTCAAACGATTCTTCCGGAGAACAATCGAATTTCCGACAAAAGTTTTTTGCGCCGTATCAATCACTTCTTGAGAAAGCTCGCCACCTGCCCATTTCAATATTAAAGAAGCAAGACGATCCGTCGCCAGCAGAGTAGCGTTAGGATCGATTCCCCTTTCAAAACGATAACTAGATTCAGATTGGAGACCTAAACGTCGAGAAGTTTTTCGCACTGATTTAGGATCGAAATAAGCCGATTCCAAAATAAGGTTTTGGCTTGAATCGTTGACTCCAGAATTTTCCGCACCCATCACGCCCGCAATGGCCAAAACTTTTTGTCCATCTGAGATAACCAAGTCTGAAGCTTCAAGAACTCTATCCACGCCATCTAAAGTTTTCACTTTTTCTTCAGATTTCGCCGGACGCACTTTTAATCTTCCATCAACCACTTGGGTCGCATCGAAAGCGTGTAGAGGTTGGCCCATTTCAATCATGACATAATTCGTAGCATCGACTACGTTATTGATGCTTCTCAAACCTAGCCGCTGCAGTCTTAATCGAATTTCAAAGGGAGAGCTTTGTACTTTCACACCCTGGATCATTCGGGCCGTATAACGAGGACAAGCATCTTTATTTTCTACTTCAACTTTTAATTTTCCTTCGAGAGAAAATTTTGCGGGGGGTAATTCCACTTTTAAAGGACGAAGTTCCTGCCCCAAAAGCGCGGCAACTTCTCGAGCGACGCCGTAAATGGATAGGCAATCGGCTCGATTCGGCGTTACATTCAATTCAAAAATGACATCTTCTAAATCCATTTGATCCGCGAGAGCTTTACCCAACTCTAAATGGCTAGGCAAAATCATCAAGCCATTCGACTCTTCAAAAAGACCCAACTCGACTTCAGAGCAAAGCATGCCGGCACTTTCGATCCCTCGAATTTTGGATCGTTCGATTTTCTTTCCATCCGGCAAAATTGTCCCAGGTTGAGCGAGGGCGACTTTATCGCCCACCTTCATATTTTTCGCGCCACAAACGATGAGATGTTTTTCGTTTCCGAGATTTACATCACACAAACTCAAACGATCTGCCTGAGGATGCTTTTCAATTTTTTCTATTTGAACTACTTTAACGCTGTCAGGAATTCTTTCGATAATCTGAAGGCTCTCCACTTCCAGTCCCGCATGCGTGAGTTTGTGCGCCAATTCCTTTGCAGGGATCTCGACTTTCACAAACTCTTTCAGCCATTGGAGAGAAATTTTCATGTTTAAAATTGCCTCAAAAATCTCACATCATTTTCAAAGAAAAGACGTAAATCGGTCACACCCCATTTAAGCATTGCAATTCGTTCAATCCCCATCCCGAATGCAAAACCTGTGTATTTTTCTGTATCGTATTTTACGTGTTTAAAAACTTCCGGATCCACCATGCCGCAGCCCATGATCTCAAGCCATCCTGTGTTTTTGCAAACACGACAACCTTTGGCTGAACAAATCACGCAAGCGATATCCACTTCTGCAGAAGGCTCCGTGAAGGGAAAATAACTGGGGCGAAATTGTAGTTTCAAGGAACTACCAAAAATAAACTGCAAAAATTCTGCAAGCACCCCTTTTAAATCGGCGAAACTAATGCCTTCATCCACCCAAAGACCTTCGACCTGATGAAACATGGGAGTATGCGTGACGTCGGAATCTTTTCGATACACCACTCCAGGAGCAATCATTCGAATGGGCGGCTGAGTCTTTTCCATCACATGAACTTGCACGGGGGATGTATGCGTTCGCAATAACAAGGGTGTTGTCGTTTTTAAATAAAAAGTATCTTGCATGTCGCGGGCAGGATGTTCCGCAGGGATAGCGAGCGCTTCGAAATTATAATAATCGTTTTCGATCTCAGGACCTTGATAAACATCAAAGCCGAAACGTAGAAAAAAACGCTTAATCTCTTCTAAAGTTTGAGTGATGGGATGCAGACGACCTGGCGCAATCGATCTTCCAGGTAAAGTAATATCAATTTTTTCTTCGGCCAGCTGTTTCGCCCAAGCTGCACTTTTCAATCTTTCCATGCTTTGCGACACAGCAGATTCAAAATACACTTTGAACTCATTGACTGCTTGACCTACTTGAGGGCGCAATGCTGGATCGAGCTGCCCCAACTCCTTGAGCATTTCCGTTAACAAGCCCTTTTTCCCCAAGTACTTTACCTTAAGGTCAAAGGCTTCCTTTTCGGACGTCACCGCTTCCAGCTCGGGCTGGGCATTGGTTTTCAAGGCCGCAATTTTATCGAGCAAGCTCATAGGAAAAAAAATGGACGGCCTCTTCGGCCGTCCTTCTCAAATTGGCAAATTTTAGCTTTTTGCGATTTCGATCAGCTTATTGAAACCAGGCAAATCCGAAATGGCCATGTCTGAAATCACTTTACGATCCAATAAAACTTTCGCCTTCTTTAAACCATTCATGAAACGGCTATAAGAAGTTCCGGCAAGCTTTGCTGCCGCAGAAATTCTTTGAATCCATAAAGCTCTGAAATCGCGTTTTTTAAGACGACGATCTTTATAAGCATATTGCAAACCTTTATCGACGGCTTCTTGTGCCGTACGAATCAGTTTTGACCGACCTGCGCGATAGCCTTTGGCTTCTTTCAGGACTTTATTTCTTCTTCTTCTGGCTTTAAAGCCACGTTTTGCTCTTGGCATAAATACTCCTTAAATCACTAATTAACTGTAATTCTCTAACATCACGCGAATACGAGCTTCATCCGCCTTCCCTAACATTGTGGGGCGACGTGATTGTCTTTTCGATTTGCGTGTTTTGCTGGTGAGGATGTGGCGGCGATTCGCTTTCGACATCTTCACTTTTCCACTTTTGGTAACCTTGAATCTCTTGGCCACCGCTTTTTTGGTTTTTAATTTTCCCATATTTATTTTCCCTTCGGTGCTACGATCATGAACATGTTACGTCCTTCCATCTTCGGATTGACCTCCACACTCACATCCTCTCGCACTTTATCTAAAACTTTATTCAACATGGCCTTTCCTTGCGTGATATAGGCCATTTCGCGTCCTTTAAAAACAACCGTTACTTTCGCTTTATCACCTTGCTCGATAAATCTAAGGATGTGGCGAACTTTAAAATCAAAATCATGATCATCTGTTGTCGGACGAAACTTCACTTCCTTCACATGGATGACCGTTTGATGCTTCCTTGATTCCTGAACTTTTTTAGCTTGTTGATATTTATATTTACCGTAATCGATGATTTTGCAAACCGGGGGCTTTACAGTGGGAGCAATTTCTACCAAGTCTAAACCTTGATCTTCTGCAAGCCTTAAAGCTTGCTCCGTGGGCAATACGCCTAACTGCGCTCCGTCGGAACCAATCACTCTTACTTCAGGGACCCTAATTCGCCGATTCACTCGAACTTCCGTCTTAATAATGAGACACCTCCATTAATGTGTTCTTTCGTCAATTTCGCTTTTCAACAAGGTCGTAAAATCTCTCAAACTTAATTGGCCTTTATCTTCGCCAGATCGTGCACGCACACTCAATACTTTCGCACTCACTTCTTTTTCTCCCACGACGACCATGTAGGGAATTTTTTGCATTTGCGCTTCACGAATCTTAAAGCCTAACTTCTCGGGTCGTGAATCTACTTCAACACGCACGCCCTCTTCAGCTAATCTATCTTTCAATTCCTGTGCGTAAGCAACGTAAGCATCTGCAACGGGTAATACTGCCACTTGAGTGGGAGCAAGCCAAAGAGGAAATGCACCGGCATAATGTTCAATCAAAACTCCAAAAAATCTTTCCAAAGATCCCATCAAAGCCCGGTGAATCATAATGGGTCGCTGACGAGAAGCATCTTCGGACACATATTCAATATTGAATCGTTCCGGCAAGTTAAAGTCGACTTGTACTGTAGAACATTGCCAAGAACGCCCCAACACATCTTTAATTTTCAAATCAATCTTCGGACCGTAAAATACCCCTTCACCCGGATCCACTTGATAAGCAAAACCTTTTTTCTCTAAGGCCCCTTTTAAAGAATCCGTAGCTAAGGCCCAATTCTCATCACTTCCCACATATTTTTCAGGACGGGTAGAAAGGAAAATTTCGTAATCATTGAAACCAAAGGTTTTCATGAAATACATGACTAAATCTAAAACTTTTCCAACTTCATCTTCGATTTGATCCGGACGACAAAAAATATGCGCATCGTCTTGCGTAAAACCGCGCACTCGCATCAAACCATGAAGCACACCACTTCGCTCGTAGCGATAAACCGTTCCCAACTCTGCAAAGCGTAAAGGCAAATCTCGATAACTCTTTAAGCGAGTATTATAAATCATAATATGAAAGGGACAATTCATCGGCTTGATTTCGTAGTCTTGTCCTTCCACTTCCATGGGGGCGTACATATTCTCTTTGTAGAAATCGACGTGACCGCTTTTACGCCAAATGTCTAACTTTGCCATGTGCGGAGTAAAAACGATTTCGTATCCGCCTTTGCGATGCACTTCACGCCAAAAATCTTCAATATAACTTCGGATGCGTGCACCCTTGGGATGCCATAAAATTAATCCGGGTCCATCTTCTTCAAGAGTTGAAAACAAATCGAGCTTTGCACCTAATTTGCGGTGATCACGCGCTTCCGCTTGTTTCAAATTTTCCAAATAATCTTTTAAATCTTTTTTATCGGTGAAAGCAGTTCCATAAATTCTTTGAAGCATGGGATTTTTTTCATCCCCTCTCCAATAAGCGCCGGCTGTGGAAAGCAGCTTAAAAGCTCTCAACTTGCCGGCTTTCTCGATGTGAGGACCCCGACACAAATCTACAAACTCACCATGACGATAAAGCGTAATCACTTCATTTTCTGGAAAGCCTTGGATGATTTCAACCTTATAGGTCTCGCCCATTTTTTTAAAAAGTTCGATGGCCTCGGAACGACTCACTTCTTCGCGAACAAAAGGCTGATTCTCTTCTGCAATTTCTTGCATCTTTTTTTCGATCGCCTCTAAATCTTCTGGTGAGAAATGTTTAGGACTCTCGAAATCATAGAAAAAACCGTTGTCGATCGTCGGACCAATCGTAACCTTAACGCCTTTGAACAAGCGCTGAACCGCGTCCGCCATGATATGAGCGGCGGAATGACGCAGAATCTCATTAGGGTCATTTTCTTTTCCGGGTCTACAAACCATAAGCGAAAGGGTCCAGCTCAAGCTAAACCCTTGGGGTCCTTTTCTTAAACATTAATCGTTCTACTGTAGGCACGAACGGGATCGAACCGTTGACCTCATGCATGTCAAGCATGCGCTCTAACCAGCTGAGCTACGCGCCTTCGTTATAAAATTGTCTGTAAAGACAAAGAGTTAAGGGAGCATTAGGTACTCAAAATAGCCCTAAGCGTCAAGTCAAAAACTATTGAAAATGAAGGGAATTCCAAAAGTTAGCCAAAGCAATCTCACACTAAAAACAACGTAAAGCATTGATTTTTATAGAAATATTAGACTTTAATTTGGAATTCCATTTTTGACTTTAAGCTTAAAGCTGCATCATAAGCGCTTCGCTGGCCCTGAGTCACTTCTTCTAAAACTTGAATGAGTTGAGGATTTTTTGCAAAGGATTCGCGTAAAGCAGCCCCTAAAATTTCCTCTAAAATTTCAATTAATTCGGCTCGCCTGATTTTTTGCTGCTTCTCTAAATGCTCCTGACTTGAAATCACATATTTATAATGTTTTTCCAAGCTCAACACCAACTCATCGAGCCCAATCCCTTTATGAGCCTGGATTTGTAAAACAGGAATTTCCCAATCCCCTTCTTGCAAATGACTTGTGTAACCCATTTCAATCATCGAAAGCAGCTCGTGTTGAATTTTCATCGCTCCGTCTCGATCCGCTTTATTCACCACGAACAAATCCGCTGCTTCCAATAATCCAGCTTTTAATGTTTGAATCGTATCACCCGATTCAGGAGTGAGCACCACGACGGTGCTATGCGAGACCTCCAAAACGTCCATTTCGGTTTGCCCGACCCCTACTGTTTCCACAATCACGACATCCATGCCGAAAGCATCGAAGAGCCTCACCACATCCCGAGTGGCACGAGAAAGACCTCCATGAGCGCCACGAGTGCCTAGGCTGCGGATAAAAACATTCTCGTCTTCCGCATGATCCATCATCCGAATACGATCGCCGAGCAAAGCGCCTCCGGTGAAAGGACTTGTAGGATCTACGGCGATGACTCCCACTTTTTTATTCAACTTCCTATATTCTTTAACAAGCTTATCAGTCAGCGTTGACTTCCCCGCACCCGGAGGGCCTGTAATGCCAATAATTTGCGCCCTACCCAGTTTTTTACTTATACTTGCTAAAACTTCGGGTGTTTGATGGGCACGGGCTTCCACATAAGTAATCAGACGGGCCAAAGCCCCTCGATCGCCTGCAAAAAACTTTTCTAAAATGGCTTTCATATAAAAGACTCCCTCAAAAACACTCATTCGTGCTAATCTAAAGTAAAAAAGAGAGCAACTCTTTCATACA
>CAZKUY010000009.1:78056-88105 GCA_964556135.1 uncultured Pseudomonadota bacterium | reverse complement strand
CAACATGTGGATCGATTAAGGGGAATTTTAAGTTCTTCACGAATCGAGAATGGTGAAATGCTGATGGGTATTATCGGCATTTTAAGAAATATGGCTTCGGCAAACCTCACGTCGGCGACTCGCGAAGCTTTAGATAATCTCGGCTATAACATCACAGAGGATGTAGCAGAAAGACTCTTCAGGAATTTCGAGCAGCATTGCCATGCCCATCAACTGGCTCCTCATGAAGTGGCAAGCTTTTATCGACCCCTCTTCGATGTACTAAAAACCTTAGGAGACCGTTCCGCACGTTTAGGTAACGAATTTTTAGAGAATCTGTTGAGGGAAAGACAAGCACCATACACTCTCGCAGAACATCAAGCTCTCATCGATGCGGTCATCCAACGAGCCAATGCGGGTGAAGAGTGGGCGATTGAAACTTTGGAAGTGGCGGTGATTCCTCGCCATCGCGAAATGCATCCCGAGTCTGTGGAAATTATTTTAGATGCAGTGAGAAATTCGGGCAATGAAACTCTCGTGAGAGGCGTAGAATATGCGGCTTGGGGCGAGTCGAGGGGTGAAGGGCCGCTAAGGGGTGAACAAGCAGAGCGTGTCCGTGTTGTTCAAGAAGATCCTATTCCTGATTTGGACCCCCGAGTTCGAGTTGAAACTGCAGAACAAACGGCTGCCGGCGAGGCCGCGGAGAGTCGCGAAGAACAAGCCCTTCGTGAAGCGGGTGAAGACGGTGCAGATGGAGCAACCCCGGGTGCTGGTTTAAGAGCTCGAAGAGGACAAGGTGGCTTTGTTGAACTTAGCGCGGGAGTGGCTAGCGTTGCGATGATCGGATTGGCGAGTGTTTTGTCACGTGCCACGCATCAGGATTTGACGCAGGTCGTGATGGGATTGGGTGCGGGGATGATGGTGGTGGCGGGCGTATTCCCGAGTATGAGTCGAGTGTGGGGCAGAATTCATGCTCCGGAAAGTCATCCCGCTGAACCGACAAACACGACTTCTCCATCAGTTTCAGCAGAAGGACCCGCCGAGAGAATGCTTGAAGCAGCGGCATCGCATTCCTCTCATTCCGCTTACGTCGTTGAAGCCCATGGTTGGGCGGCTCGTGTTTTTACAGCGCCCCTGGAATTAGCCGCCCGTGTTTTGCTAGGGCTGGGTCTTTCGATGGGAGCAGTGCGGGCGACAGTGGGAGTCGAAATTTTAACGCCTCAAGAGGCCAGTGAAAGAAGTCAAGCGAGCGAAAGGGAAGCTGCTGCAAGAGAAAGCGAAGCCGATGAAGCCACTCGTTTGCCGGGAAGACGGGAAAGGCCTGTATTAGCAGCGAACGCTTTCCGTTCCGAACCACTCAGTCCGAGTGAAGCAAGCAGACGACTTGATGAGCGTTTAAATCCTGCTCAGGAAATTACAAGAGATGAACTTTGCCGAGACCTCGAATTGGGTTTTGGTATTACAGACACAGCCCAAGATATTTATGCCAGACGTGTCATTCGAGATGCAGTGGCGAGCGCACTTCTAGAAGATAATGGATTGACTGCAATAGAGCTGACTCATGCTTCGGTGAGAAGTGTGATAGCTCGAGTCATAAAGGCGGCAGGTTTTAAGAATGGCTCTCCTCTCTTAGCCGCGGTTTTAGTGAGACAAATTTTGGATCATGCCACTACTCCTCGTGAAGCGAACGCATTAGCTCGGAGTTATGTAGATTTTGCGGAAGCAGTTTCCAGGGAAGGAAAAGAAGCATTGGAAGAGGTCGTGAGTCTTTTGCCCGACCAGTTTGCAATAGCGGAGCGCGAAAGGATTTTCGCCGATTTATTTGAAGCTTCGATGACGGCTCGAGAAGCCATTGAACGAATCGATGCAAGAAATGCGGCTAGAAATGAACGGGTTGCAGAAGGAGAACGGACTGCGGAAACAATCAATACCGCTTCTCAAAGAAGTTCCGGGGAGACTTCCTCTCGCAATGCGATGGATATGGCTCTGCAAGAAAGTGATTTTAGACGTTTTGCGCAAGTCGCCGCTGCAGATCCTGAGCAAGTCATTACAAGAGATGTGTATGATTTGAGAGAGGCCATTTATGCATCCCATACAAATCGCGCTGCCGCGGCTTATGCCTTGATTGACCTCATTAACAATGCAAATCGTTCTCCAGAACATGAAAGAGTGGCAGGCCTTGCAAGAGAAGTCCTGATGGGTGCTGATCGTCGGCTCGCTTCGCTCGTGGGAGATGCGGCCAGCAGTAATGATTATAATGCAAGTCTTCGTCGTGAGGGTAGAAATGTTTTACCCCATAATCCTTATGATCTTTCCTTGAGAGTGAGTGCATATTCTGAAGAGACCGCGCAGGCTTTGATGGCGGAGGCCATGAGCTCTCCTCATGATGAAGCTCTACATTTTTTAATCCAACGTGCTTTAGCAGGCGATGCTACGGCCCGCGTGCTTCTTCAAAATGCCGCGCATCCCCAAAGTGCAGCACAAAATCCTGAAGGAAGTCGACGCGTCTTAGAGGCAGTGAGACAGCGAGGAAATGTTGACTTGATTCTTGCGGTCGAAGCCACGAGTCGAAGTGATCATGAGGGAGTCAGAACCGAAGGCGTACGAGTTGAAACTCCTGTTCAGCGCGCGGAACGTTTACGCGAAGCGCAAGCGGCTCGCGAAGCAGGCGAGCAAGGCGTGCCAGCGGTGAGGCCACAAGCTGTCGCCAGACGCCGAGGTGAACATGGCTTTGTTGAGCTTACCGCCGGTGCCGCCAGCATTGCGATGATCGGTGTAGCGAGTGTGGTGTCGCGTGCGACGCATCAAGATTTGACGCATGTGGTGCTTGGAATGGGCGCGGGCATGATGGTTTTCGCGGGCGTCTTCTCAGGCTTGAAGAGAATTTGGAGAGGTTTTCTAGAAGGCATTGGTTTTTCTAAGGCGCCCGCAGAATTGCCACCGCAATTGCCACCTCCTCCAGCTGCACCCATGCATTCCGCTGTACCAATGCAAGCCGCAGCTTCGATCAACCTCGATCATGTGCAAAGAACAACTTTGGATGGTCCAAGTTTAATTCCATTAGAGCATTCAGGACTTCCGCTTCGACAAGGACGCTTGGGCCTAGAAGTAAATTTGACGATCTTAGGTGTTTCGGAAGCTTACGGCATGGATCCTCTTTGGCATGCACCTAACGTGCAGGACCATGGAGGTGTGGCAGCGATGTCACATCAGGGTTCACCCGTGAAGTCGGTGAGTAACGAAGATCGCTTTTTAGTGCATAGCTATCCCGACGGTCGAACGCTCACCATTGCTATTGATGGCGTGGGCGGACATGGAGCGGGTGAGAGAACGGCTGAGATTGCGCGTTGCGTGATTCAGCGCGCCTTGCAATTAGGCCGCACGCCGGAAGAAGCTTTGAGCTTAGCGCATCAAGTCATTCGACGTGAAAACTTAAGAGGCCATGAAGAAGCCTATACGAATCATCTGGGGCAAATAAATTCCCAAACGCGCCGTTTGAATACGCCGCTCGAAGCCTACCGTCTCATTCAAATGGATTTGATAGAATTGGGCGAAGCCAACGCACAACTCAAAGCTGGAATGCCCGATGCTGTCCTTTCTTTAGTGGAAAATATTCCTAACGCGGATGGAACATTTCGAAGCCGTTATATTACTTGCGGAGATAGTGAAGCCGCCGCCTTCGATTTTACTCAAGCCGATCCTTTGGTTTTTCATACGATCGCGCCAGGACGGGTGGCCCAAGGCCGCGGAAAATATGCGTTGACTCCCGATGGTCGGATATTGCGCGGACAGACCTTGGCTTATCGCATAGCTCCCTTCGCAAACGTGGTGGAGAATACCTTAGGCATGTCCGCAAGAATCGATGTGTTTGAGCCTGCGCGACCCACTCGCCGCGGTACTTTGCAATTGAATGGTTCGGATGGTTGGTTTGAATGCTTTGGAAATTTTGACATCGTGTCGGAACTTTTGCGCCCGATTGCAGAGCGTCCGGTTACAGAAATCGCGCAAAGACTAATGGGTGAAGCACTCTTACGGCAGGCCCTCTTGGGCAATGTAAAGCCGACGAGAATGCCGAGGGCTTTAGACCGGGCTTTTTATGCCGAACAATATTATCTCACTTTTGGCTCAACGCCTCCGCTGGGTTGGGCCGGCATGTACGAAGCTCCCGTCATTCGCCGTCCCGTGCGCGATGCGGCTGGAAACTTAAGCCGAGGAGCGGACGGTAATGTTATTTTCCAGGAACACAGCGGGCCTTTCTTTCTTAACCCCAATGGCAGTGTGATTGACGGGCAGGGAAATGTCGTCGACCACTTCAAGCTCGATAACGTCACTCTCATCGTGCAAAGAGTGGGTGAGCCGGTGACGAGTCCGACGGGCGGTCCTTCTGCAATAGATCGTAGTCAGGCTGTCGCTGCTCGAAATCGTCGAGTCGCTGCTTCGGATGGCAGCGCGACAATCCTAGACATGGAACATCGCGGAGTTCGGGAAGGCGATGAAGCAGCCACGGTGATGATGGATGGAAGACGTCGATCTCCCGTGCCCGATGCTTCCGATGCCACTGTTTTAACGGGACCGCCGGCTCACATGCAAAGTGGAAGCCCTGCCAGGCGTTCACCTCCCACCGCACAAAGAATGGATCCGGGTGCACCCTTAGCTCCCGCTCGCCCTCGAAGACAAGATGCTCGAAGTGTCACTGAAATTTCGATGCGGCCGGGTGAGCGCCATCGCTTGGCTACAAGCATGGGCGATGTTGCCGAAACAGAAATGGGTGCGCGCGGTGAACTCGTCATTCAAGACTTAGGTCACTATAGAACATGGGTGGAGCCTGCCAACAGCGGCAGACCCGAAAGACTTGAACCCAATGTACGAACGAGTTTACACGAAGGGGATCGCGTGACTTTGGGCCGCAGTATTGACGCGCAACAAGCAATTACTTTCGTGGTGAGGCGAGACGCCACGGGGCATTTGTCACTTCAGCGTGAGCAAGGCAATAGCGCAGGATTTATTTCACGAAGTCTTTTAGAAACTTTTGGTGGTTTAAGCTTTGGCACCTTGGGTGCGGGAGCCGGCGCTCTTGGTTTTAAAGCGGCATTAGGGTTGACGGGTGCAGCACTCTTGGCTCCCGCTGCTTTAGTGGGAGTGGCCGGCGCGCTTATGGCGGTGGTGGGTGTGCGCGGAATAGAAGGCATTCGCAGCGCGAGAACTTTTCAAGCCTTGGGAGATTTTGCAGACAGCTTGGTCGACCTGAACACTCGGCATGCGCATGGTCTTTGGACCTTGCGATTGAAACGAGTGGTTTGGAATGAGCAAACTCGAGTGCTTCGTCTGCAAGTCAATGATGCAGAACTCGTGCGCGCTGTATTCGCGCAAAGGGCAGCTGAAGATGGTTTAGAGATGACGCGCCGTTCGCCGGGCGAATGGCAAATTCGTCAGCCCGAAGGCAGTGAAGTTTTTACTTTGATTTTAACCGAGCCGTCCAACACGCCTGGCGGGGGTGGAGAACCTGTGGCTTTTCTTCATCATCCCAATATCGCAGGAAATCTTCGTTTAATGTCGCAACATCGAGCCCGAGATCAAGGTGGAAGCGCGGAAGAACATCACAATGCAATCGTTTCCTTGATTGAACAAGCTGAGAGAGCTGCTTCCATTCCGGATGCTCAATCGACTGAATTATCACAAACTCGGCAACTCTTGATGCGCTTGCATGCGCTGGTGCCGGGTCGAGAAGGCATGAGACAAGATGAAATTGATCACACTATTTCAGAGGTAGTGAGCGCGCTCGATGCCCTCAGACCCCATTTTACGCGCGTTTCTCTAAATGCTCGGCAAGAGCAGATTTTAAATGAACTGGGAGTGAGTGCGAATCAAAAAATTTCTACGATGCTTTTTGAGTTAATGGATATGCAGCATCGCCAACATTCTCTCAGCGAAAGACCTGGCTTCGAAGAATTAATTCAAGATCTCGTGCGTCAAAATCGAGAAGAAATTAACACGGATCCCAATCCAGAAAGACGTCGCTCCTTAGAGCGTGGTCTAAACGGTCAGCTTCGCATTCATCGCCGAAATGAAACAGGTGTGAGCTTAGATGCCGTTGCGAATGGGGTCGTGCCTTTGACAACTCCCAGCACGTCGAGTGCCAGCCAGGCAATGCCGGGCACCACTTCCCCGCGTGCACTTCAAGCGCGCGAAGCTCACTTGAGAGAAGTTCGAGGCGACGCAAGGGTGGCGGAGCTTCTCCGCACTACAGGTGCGGCGGGATCGCGAGCTTTAAACGAACGGGTCAGAGATGGAACTTTTCATACAGCACAAGAAGCGGTTGAGTTTTTAGAAACGATGTCGACACCAAGAACGGAACCTGTTGCCGTGTCGACAGTGGCTGGCGCGGTTGATCCAGTCCGACAAAACTTAGCAGAAGATTTAAGACCTGTTTACGATGAAATCCAACATCTCGCGGCAGGAAATGCACAACCTTTTTCAACTTTGGCAATAGAGGCTCAAAGAGATCTTTCCGCTTTGCAACCCGACTCTCCGGCTTACCGGGAAAGAATGACGGCTTACGTGGAGGAGCGAACCAGTCGAGCGCGCGATATTCTCCCCCGTCATGGTCGCGCCATCTCAGACCTGCGCACTCATTTCAATGTTTTGAGAACTCAAGGGGAAAGAAATCCGGACTCGCTTCGTTTCCATATTTTAGATGTGCCCATGCGTCTCAAAGATCCTCAAGATGTCGCGAGAAAAGTCACGCGACGAGCTTGGCAGGACATGAGCCAGTTTTTCGACATGGGCGGAGTGCAAGTCATTGTGCGCAATGAAGCGGAGGCGCGGGCCTTTGCCAATCAAATGCTCCGGTGGAATTCTCCAGAATATCAGATTCGTGCTCTGGATGTTGAACCGAAGGAAAATGCCAGCGGTTACCGCGCCATTCATGTGAACGTGAGAGATCGAAATGGTGTGCCGATTGCTGAAGTACAAGTGCGAACTCAAGCCATGCACGAGTGGGATGCCATCGAACATGATTTTATCTATAAAAATCCTGCACTCGATCAAAACCTCCCAGGAAGCGTGAACCGAACTTATCGCAGGGTAATGAATCAATATTGTGCACAAGTCTCCGAATACCTGAGAAGTCGTGAAAATGAAACGAGCCCTGCTCCGCGTCCAGAACGTCCCGCAGCGAGAATATTCGAAGCGTTACCAGAGGATGTCCGTGCTTCGGTCGAGCAAGGAATCGCGCGCATGGAAGCCTTAATGGATCGTACTCAGGGTCCGGCTCCTTTGAGAACTGCTGCAACACCCCTGCGGACGCGTGAAAATCAAGTTCGCGTGTGGGAGAACGATGAAAATGTTCAAGCCCGCTTGGCAGAAATTTCGGATGCGGATGTGCGTCGTGCGGTTTGGGGAAGAGTCGCTACACGAATTAATGAAGCTACGGTTCGAGGTCGCGACGAAGTGGAAGCGGCCATCGGTGAAGAACATCAGGCCTATCAGCAGCGAACGGCGGAGGCGATCACGCGCAATCCCGAAATTCGCCGAACACTCCGAAATATGACGCGTGATGAAAGAATAGAATTTTTACAGCATGTCGATTCAGGTCGTTTTCATGATGTGAATGATGCCCGCGCTTATTTGAATTCGCCCGAACGAATTTTTGATGCGGAAATGGTTCATGAAGAATCGGGACCACACTCGAGGCCTCCTGCACCGAGCGTTCAAAATTTACAACAAGCAGCCAGATCGCATGATCCGCATGCACAATTGCCTCTGCCTCCAGAACCCAGTTCTCCAGCTCCGTCGAGAAATCAAGCGCGCCGAGAAACCATGCCTGCTGCCGCATTTGATGCAAATGCACGCAGAGCAGCTGCGAGAACCGGGCGTCCCGAAGAAGCGGCAGCGCCCCGTGCAGAAGTCGAAGAATTAGATTTTGATTTAGTCGGCGGAGAAGCAATGGAAGCGCGCACTCCCGATCAAAGAAGTCGAGAGGCGATTGAAAGTTTAGTGACGGCCCACCATCTCAATCCAGCCCAAGCGGAACGCGTCACTCAAGAACTATTGAATCATCCCATGCATGCCTTCAGTCCGGATCAAATTCAGGATGCGACGAATCGCTTAAGACATCGCTTGGAAAATGGTGTCAGCTTTGAAGATGCCATGGATCAATTGCACGCCCCTTTTTTTTTAAGTGAAAATGACTCTAGTTTGGCTCAACGCGTGGCACGTGCGACTTTAAGATTTGCTCCTTCCCCTCATCTCACCGCAACTCATACACCCGTCCAACGACTTCATTTTTGGCATACTCTCGCGGGCCACATGGCGCGAGCGGGCGTGATGCCACGTTTCACTCAAATGATTGACGCAACCAATGCCGCGATGGATATGGGGGCTTTGCGTCAAGCGGTGATGGAATATGAATCTGCCTGCATGGGTTTCACGACTTCTGGACTTGCTCCTGCCGAAGCCAGACAACAAAGCCGCGCAGCCTTAGATGAATTATTAAAAACCATCGAAGGCTATGAAGCGCTTGCGGAAGAAAATGGACACATCGAAGGCTTTAGCGAATTGCTCCAAAAAGATCCAGGCCGAGAACATCAAGCTCAGCGTGCTTATGAAGAAGCGGTGAAGGCCTTAGTCCGACGCTTACGCGATGAAGGTGCGGACGGTGCTAATTTAGGTCGCGGCACCGCGAACTTAAGTGCCATTGTGTCTGTGATGGAGCCTCGCGTGGTCGCAGTAGCGGTGGCGGGTGGTACTTTTCATTTGAGCTTGCATCGATTGAATCCCATGCAAAGCGAAGCGAGCGCGCGGGCTTTAATTGCTCAAATGCCGGCGGAGATTCGGGATGCCTTCATCCAATATTTTGCGCGTCATTCAAACACTCCGATGGATTATGAAAATTTTGCGATGCTCGCGAATAAATGTCGTCCGGGAAGTGCTCCGGGTGAACTGTCCTCTGTTCGGCGAACTTTAGAACTTTCTCAACAGTTGGATGAAACGCCACAAACTTTAGCGACAACTTATGAAAATGGTAGACCGAACGGTCATAGCGTTCGAGTAACGGGAGAAATTTTAGGAGTGGGTTCTGCACGGCAAGTATTTAGAGGATTTGTGAGAGATGCGGCCGGCCATGAAGTGTCGGTTGCCGTGAAAATGGGTGGACCTAATCTTGCCGAAGAAGCTCAAACGATGGCGCGCTTTGAACAAGCGGGCGTGAATGTGCACAGTTATGGAATGGTTCGCCTTGTCCGTTCAGATGGAAGTCAAATCCCTTGCGCGGTTGAAAGTTTAGCGGCAGGAGAATTGGTGCGTGGTTTCCACAGTATCGAAAGATTATTTCCGAATCCTCAAGATCGCGCGCGCATTGGTCATGCGATTGCGCAAGATATCGCCAACGTCACGATTGCGGGAATTCATTTGGCGCCTTTTGCCGCAGTCGATTGTCAGTGGATGGTCGAGGCAAATGGAAACGTTCATTGGATCGACTTAGAAAGTTATCCCGCACGTCATGATCCTCGAACTTTAAATCCAGAAACCATGCAAGCGCGCTACGAAGCCGCTCGCATTGCCGCAGGTCTGCCGCTCGAATATCAAAATGCTTTTCGTTTTCAGAGAAATGCCGCTGGACATTGGGAAGCCATAGCGACGCGTAGCGCTCCCGTTCGAAATGTTCCTGCTCAAGCGGAAGCTCCCGTAGCTCCTGCATCTTCGCCCCGCTTAAGATTAACCCGTGCCTATGATAATTTATTGAGCATGATTCCTCGCGAGGGTTTTCCAGCAGAATTAGTGGCAGAAGTCAGAGACTTGGGAGAACGCGTTTCGAATGTGGATAGAAATAATGTCCAGACCATGAATGCGATTTTCACCGATCTGAGCGAAGTTCAAAATAGGGTGAGAAGTGCTCTCGATAGAATTGCCCAAGAAGAAAGCAGCTCCCCCGCAGCCATTGGTCAACAGCTGAATCATTTGCAAGATCCCACTCGATCCCAGGGTGAACAGGTCTTGAATGCAGAAGATAGGGCGGCCATCGAATCTTACCTAGAAGTGCCAGGCGTGAGGCAAGTGATTGCTTCTGCATT
>CAZKUY010000009.1:22679-77956 GCA_964556135.1 uncultured Pseudomonadota bacterium | reverse complement strand
GAATCAATTTGGCTACGGCAATCCGACCAATAGAAACCAATTACAAAATTATGAGAGAGTTTTGGCCGACCCTGAATTCAGACAAAGACGAAATTTACCCGATTATGGAATTGGTGTGGTCGAGATTTCTGGTAATGTGAATGCGGATCTCATTCCCTGGGCGCGCACTCATTGCCCCAGTCTCGAATTTTTGTATACTATGACTTTGCCTGGTGGCCATGAGATCACCTTTCCTCTCAATCAAGCGGCCCCCATCGATGCGCAAACTCCTCGACCTAGTTTGAGAAGATTGCATCCGCCCACACCTTTATCTACCCGGGAACAACAAATCGTGAGGGGAATTCATCGCTTGCTGAGTGAAAACCGATTGGTCTCGGAAGTTCTCACGGGAAGGCTCATCACTGCGGCCGATATCCGGGGATCAAGGTTTGAAAGAGAATTTACCGGGATGATCCGCGACGGTGTTTTAGATTCAAGCCTTTGCCGTTCAGTCGAAATGTGCCGAGAGTATTTGCGACTCGTCACACTAAAGCGACAGAATCTGTTATTCAAAGAAGGCGCTGAAGTAAGTGTCTCTCAAAATGTGGATTATTTGTGGCGTGGTTTCTTCGATGGCGAGATGCGACCCCTGTCAGCTACTGCACCCGCTCCACAGGCAGCAGCGCCTCAAGCGCCCGTAAGAGCTCGGCAAGCGATCCGAGCGCCGCATGCTTTGCCGAGGCCGGTTGCGCACGGTGTAAAAGCTCAAAGCATTCCCCAACAGGGAGTTCATGATTGGACGATTCGAGCGAATACCAGCGGCGGGCCCATTGGCCAGAATACTGCGGTTTTTGAGGATGCGAGCGTTGGAGCGCAGCATTGTCTTGTGGAACATACTTTGGACGGTAATATTCTCGTGGAAAATGTG
The DNA here is from genome assembly GCA_964556135.1 of uncultured Pseudomonadota bacterium. Classification (GTDB taxonomy): domain Bacteria; phylum UBA10199; class UBA10199; order JADFYH01; family JADFYH01; genus CAYPXN01. Next base: position 77,049 of record CAZKUY010000009.1, on the reverse strand, counting down.
GCGCCTCACCAAGTTTTTTTAGTGCAAGGAAATAATCATCTAGAGCCCGTGCCTCTCACAGGGGCGAGAGTTCAGTCAGGACAAGTGATTCAAGTCGGAAACACGCGCCTGCGTTTAGTGGCAGAGGGTCGCCCCGTTCAAGTTTTTGAAGAGCGCGGAGACAGGTTCTTGCCACTTCCCAATCCTACCACAAGTCGTTTTACACTTTCTTTTTCGAGTGGGGTTTATCATCGAGAAGGTTTTTCGATTCGAAGGACGGGAACCTTTACGAAAAATTATAGTATTGAAGTGGATGCAAGCGCTGTTGTGCCACTGCGTCGCCGTAACGGATCGGATTGGGTAGCAATGACTCCGGGCGAACGACATGTGCTCCGATTCCAAAACAACATGTCTGAAGAATTTTATTTAGGAAATGAATTATGGCGCATAGGCCGTGATGGAACCGCGTATTTAATATCGGGTCGCAGTGTTCAAGACGGAGAATTTAATACGCCTGCCACCCCTGTAGATTTTACACCTCAAGAGGGAGTTTCGTATCGCATCGCTTCAACGCCCACTCCTCTTGTTGAAGGAGAAAGAAGCGGATCTCACTTTGCGAATGTCGATGTTTATTTAGGTAATGATGGAATTTGGTATTTGAGAAATCAGAGCTTAGCCAATGAAGTCGTAGTGCATGTTGCTCCAGCGGGCACTGCTTCCTCCGACATGATGACTCAAGGACGACAAGTACCCGCCAATGGCCTCATTGCTTTGCGCCATGGTCAAATGATTGCGGTTCGTGAACACCGAGGAAATATTGCTTATCATCGTTTCTTGGATCCACGCGTAGGAAATCAGCCAGCGAGCGCTGAAGCTGTGGCGGAACCCACCTCTTTAGATCAAGCTCCGCCCGAGAGAGCTTTGCTCAATCAAGAATTTGATGCCGCTTCTTTTGCAGTGGATCTTCCAAATTCAGGTCTGCCGCTTCGCACTCAAGCGAATGGGGATGTGGAAATTGATTTAAATACGCTTGGCATCGATAACTTCTGGCAGGGAAATCCGAATGTCAATCAAGCGGTCACGGAAAATTATGGAGGGGTTCACGCCTTTTCACATCCAGGAATGGGCGCGCGTTCTTCTACAACTCAACATGCTGTGTTCACCTCGCCGGAGGGTGGAAGTGTTATTTTAGGATTAAGAGGTTTGCGTGGTGCTGCTGGTTCTGAAAGAGCCATGGAGATTTCTCGTCGAGTGATTCATCGAGCCTTGGATCAAGGTCAAAGTTTAGAGCATGCGCTCGCGCTGGCGAATCGTGCCTTGCGACAAGATGCACAGCGCGCTCAACAACAAGGACAGGTAGTCGGAGACGCAGTGTTAGCGGCGGTGGAATTGAGACTACATGATGGAAGTTCTTCGGCTCGCATCATTTCGAATGGTAACAATGAAGTGATGGTTTTGGATTTCAGCCAAAGTGATCCGGTCCTTTATCGTAATACCCGTGCAGAAAATCCTGAACAAGCCTTGGGTGCTCAAGCACAGATGGGTGTTGATCAAATTCAAAGAGATTTGGTTCACGGACAAATGGTTTTAGTGGGAAGTGGATTTTTTCAAAATTATGGCAGCCGAGAGCGCGTCGTAGAAGTGTTAGGCGCCCGGAAGGCGACTCCTGCCAACGCTGTGCAATTTTTGCAAGAAGATGTGTTGGTGCGACAAGCCATGCTACATATCGCCCGACGAGCTCAAAATCCTGTGCAAATCACGAGAGATCTTTATCGAGAAGCTTATGCTTTGGCTTTTAATGGTAGAGAAATGCCCGCGGAATTTTACCGTCCCTATGCGCAAACTAATTTGAAAAGAAATATTCGAAATGCAGATGGAAGTTTAAGAACAGGCGGCGATGGCAGCGTCTTGTTTGATACGCACAACGGTCCTTTTTATCTCAATCGCGATGGACAAGTGATGAGTCGAAATCGCCAAGTCTTAGATCGCTTCCAAACCGCTCCTGTCACTTTAATCGTGCAACAGATTGGAATGAGAGTGGTCGATACTCCGAATCGCGATGTTTATAATATTCCCGCATTGCCCGTTGCGGTCGTTCGCAGACCTGCAGCGCCGGTTGCGAGACCTGTAGAAGATTTACGAATGGCAGCACGTTCTGGAGTGGATCAAGCATTACCGATTGTAGAGGGCGCAGCTCACCCAGCTCAAAGTGCTCGTCTCGAACCTGAGCTTCCTCCACTGTCCGTCGGACGCACCGAACAACCCTTCGTTGATTTTTCTCAGTTGCGTCCGGGAAAAGCATTGATGATCGGTAAAAAAGGAAATGTGGTCGTCGGCAATGCTTCCAATCGAACGGTTTCGGATTCTCATGCCCAATTAAGCGCTAATCTGGGAAGCGAAGGAATTCGATATTCAATTCGCGATCGAAGTTTAAATGGCACGCATGTTTTTAGGAATGGCGATTGGATCGATGTGCGTGAATATGAAGCCAGACATGGCCGCGGATCCGAGAGCGCGTTTCCTTTACAAGAAGGGGACTTCATTCGCTGTGGTGGAGAAGCGGGAGTCGGTTTCTATTGGCATCCGCCGCAAAATGTTCGGGACGTGGAAGCCGCGACCATCATGGGTGCAGATTACAAACGTAATATTAATGTGGCCCTCATTCAAGGCGAGAGATTCATGTTGGAACATCGCCTCGCGGGCCTGCCGCAAAATGGTTTGGAAATTCCAGGTCGTCGCGCCCAATTCATCGATGGGGTAGGGGTGAGAGAAATTGATACGGAAAATATGGATGATAGGAGTATGCGGGAAACTATTTTATGGGATCGTTTGCAAGATACAGTGGTGGATCAATTTTTGACGAATGTGAAAGCGAGAGTTTTAAGCGAGACGGGCATTGATCGATTAAATCCCTCCGATCCACAATATGAAGCCCAATTGCATCGAGTGTTGCAAATTTTCGTGAGAGAATTGCGCAGCGCTTTCCGACCGGCCGGAGAAAGAAATGGTCAAGCGGCGATGGAACGCTTAAGAGTTTTTGTGGATGCCAATCGCGGTAAACCGATTCTGGTCGGCGATATTTTAAGGCATGGTTTTCCCTTCTGCAGACATTTAGCCTTGGTGACGCAAGCTTTCTTAGTCGACATGGGCCTGACGGATCGCAATGATGGAAGACGCGTGGTGATGCAAAGAGGCAATGTTCCCGGTGGAGCGCATGTGTGGAACGAAGTGCCTATTCGCGGAATTCTCCGCCGAATCATTGAAATCACGCAGCCCTTTTGGAGTGCCAATGAAAACGCGCCGGTCTTACAGCCTGAGGGAACTGAAATAATTTATAATCCGGAAACTCAGCCTGGGATGGTCGTGAGATAATTATTCGAAAATGGCTCGCGCTAAATGCGAGTTCGTCTCTAAGAAGTGAGTGATATCCACTAAATTTCGATAGTAGGTTGGTAAGTTAATTCCCATTAAATGGGCGAGTCGGCGCGAAATATTATAAGGGTCGTTTAAAAATCCCCAACGCTCTTCTTCTAAATTGGCCAAAGTTTCAATCGCAATTAAATTGGCTCGCGTATTTCCATTGGCCACATACGCATCGCCGCCGATTTCAATACCCGAATAATTTCCGGATAAATGTCTCCAGTGTTCCCATTCGTGAATTAAAGCGCGCGCTCTCACAACGACTTCTTTGTGGAGACGAGTCGAGTAGAGTGGGTCGCTTGGATTCAAGCCTTCGATTTGTCGAATCGTAATGAGAGGAGTACCGCCATCGTCGGGTCTCATATCGATATAGCTTAGATCACAATCTTTGGTGGGACTTATAAATTCAGTACCAGCCACCCATCGAATCCTGAAGTGGTTTTCCGGAATTTGCTCTAAAAGTTCCGTCACACTGCTGTTTTTTCTCGATACATCCAAAAAATCTACCAGATCTTGGGTGCCAAAAGAACCCTGTTGAAGTCGGGGGATGAGGGTGTTTCGGATGAAACGCAAAGTATCGACTTGTGCTGCGGCTTTTGAGGCGTGCAGAGTTCCTCCTGTCATATTCGTATCGAGAGTGACTGAAATGAGTTTACGAGCCACCCGCGCATCTAAATTATAGGCACTGTGGTGTTTTGCTAAGACATGGGGAATGATTTTTTCAGCGAGAACTCCTGACGATCGAAGTCCTCCAATAAAAATTGCAGTGCTTCGATCGCTGGGCGTTTCTTGAAATGCGAGATAAATTTCGGCAAGTTTTGCTTCCACATCTTGAGATGCAATCACATGTAAAAAACGGCGAAGAATAAGCAGGCCTAAAGGATGTGATTGCCCGAGTAGCAAAATATCATCGACGAGTTCGGCATTGTAAGCAGTGCTGTGCGCTTCTGCCAAACAATCGATGATTCGCTGAGCAGCTTCTAGATTGCTTCCGCTAATATTTTCTATCCATCTTAAAAGAAAAGAATGCTGCTCGTGGGAATAGCCTGCTTCAGAGAGTTCTCCATTACCGATGGCTTCAGCCACGAAATGATCCGTAAAATTTTTATGAGGATGTTCAGGAATGTTTCGGCTGCTCAAAGCAGCGATGGGAATATGATTGGGATGAAACAAATCCATCAATTTATTTCGAGGACAACCCGCTTCCATAAATACAAAAAGTTGATTCATGGCTCGCCGTCTTTTGGGAGAACTATTCAAAGATAATGCAATTTCCACATATTCTTGAATGAGCGAACCTATGAAAGTGCCGGAGGAGCTAGTGTTTTGTTGCAGTTTAAATTGATAAGCAATCGCGCGACTCATTTCAAGTTGCCTAGCGCTGCCTCTCTGAACATCCAGCGCATAAACTTCTAAAAGCCTTTCGATGAAGTGAATGTTTTTTCCTGTGATTCCAATCGTATCGCGCAAAATGCTGTCTGAATAATCGGGCGCTGTAGCATCTTCGGGTCTGAGGGTTCCAAGCCGAGAATGGTGTTCGTAGAGAGCCTGATAATCTGTATGCCAAAACGCTGCAGTATCGACTGTTGCATGACTTCGGAAAGTTTCTAAATGAGTAAGCCCTCTCATTTCTTCCGAAGCTGGATTTCTCAAAGCCGCGTGCGCATCGCTTTCAAGATTTCTTTCCAGAATTCTGAGCCGAGAGCCTGTGAGAAGATTACCTAAAGCAGAGCCCGCATGAAGTTGAAGGTTGGCAAGATTCGAATCAAAGAATTGTTGGCTTAAACTTTCGTGAGATTTTTCTTCAAGTCCTAAACCTGCCGCGAGTTGATGGCCTGCAAACATCGCCGAAGATTGGATGAGATGCTGAGCGGGTAATGAATGGGCCAATAATCCAGTGGAGAGAAGTTTGAAACTTCCAAAATTGACGCAATGAGAAAGCCAATTTTGAAAGAAGGAGGCTTGAGTCAGCGGCTGAGATTGAAAACTGCGATGGAGAGATTCTAGACTCGCGGCTTCGACTGCTAAACCTGCGCAATGCGAAATAATATTTTTCCAAGGGGATGAAGAAATAAGTGATAAAATTCCCAGCCGAGCGAAGCGCCCGCTCAAACCCGCCAAACTCATAGAGGCAAGCGAAAAGGAGTTTGTGGATTCGGATGAGAAACGGCTCGACGCCGCATCCAGATGAAGCTGGGCCTTGCTCAAGTCGGAAGTTCCGGCTCGTAAAAAAGGTCTCGTTTGAAAATCAATACGACTCAAAAAAATGTAATTCTCGGGTGCCTCGAGGCTCACAAATTCTAATGGTAGTGAGACCCTTTTTTCGCCCTTTTGAGCTAAAAGTTGCCCCCTTCTTTTATATATTCTTTAAGGGTTTAGATACTTCCAAGCGTAAAGCAGGCCTATTAAAATAGGCTGATGGAGCAGGTAGGTGAGCAGCGAATATCGCCCAAAAAAGGCGAAAAAGCGGTTTAAAGGGCTTTCAGGGGCGATTTCATGAAAGAAATAGTCGGGATGGGTAGGCAGGAGCTTCTTTCCCAAATAAATGCCCACCAAAAAATAGCCAAAAAAGGGCACTAAGGGGAAGATCTCTAAGGTGCTCAAATGCATGGTGCCGAAGCCGACCCAGGTCCAATAAATGCCCATGAAATTTTTGGCCTCGTTGGCATTTCCGATAAAGCCTAAGGCCACGATGAGTACTCCTAAGAGTAAATTAAATTTTTCCCATCGTAAAAAATATAAACCTAGCAAGCTGGCGAGTGCGTAGAATTGAAGTATACCCAGCCAAATCGTTTTCGAAGGATCGTAATAATAACTTCCCAAGGTAATGAGGCCGCCGGCGATGAAAAGTTTAAGGAAGCGTTTCCAAAAAAGTTTCCAGCGAATTCCATTTTGATGTTCAAGCACGAGGCAAAATCCGCTGATTCCTAGAAAGATGAAGACACCGAATTCGCGGTAGACCAGCCAAAAGGGATTTGAGAAAATGGGTATTTTCGCAAAACCCATGAAGTTTAAGTCGAAGCAAAAATGAAAGACGATCATCATGCAGATCGCCAAGCCGCGCCAGAAGTCGATTTCAAAATAACGCTTGTGAGCAGTGCTTTCGCTGGGGGATAAATTATTCTTTTTCATGTGAAGCTATTTTACAGTAAATGAGCCTAAACACGGAGCATAATTTCATGGTTCAAAAAATAATCTTCTCAGTTCTTTTTCTCCTTATTACCCAGCCGCTCTGGGCAAGAGACTGGGATCCGCGCCTCTTAGAGGCGTCTCAACTCATTTATCAAGGTAACGCAAATAAGGCAGATGCTGTCATTACGGAATACATGAATGAAAATCCTGTGGAGCCTAATGGCTATTTTGTGAAGGGTGTTATTATTGAATGGAAAGCGGCTTTAGACGGACGAGATCCCGGTAGCGTGCAGCGCGAAATCGTGAAGCTTTATGAGAGAGCAGCGGATAATGCTTTTCAACTTTGGAATCAAGATCAAGAAAATCCGGATCGCATGACGGACTTGGGTAATGCTTATATTTTTCTCGGACGTAAATATGCGGATACGGGTGAAAACTTGAAGGCCGTTTTAACCGGGAAAAAATGTCAGAAATATTTAGAGAATGCTTTGAAGAAAGATCCTAATCGAACCGACGGTTTACTTTCATTAGGAGGCTTTCATTACTTGGCAGGGAGCACTTCCAGTGCCTTGGCGGGTTTCAAGTCTTTGCTCGGAATTAAGGGAACGAAAGAGCAAGGGCTTGCAGAATTGAAGAGATCTCTAAATGGAAATCATCCATACGTGAATGACACACTTTATGCCTTGATGTTCATCAACATGGATCACGAAAAAAATTACGATCAGGCGAATTACTATTTAGGCGAACTCGAGAAAAAATTTCCGAGCAATCCGGAGATGAAATACAAGCATGGGGTGATCGCTGAAAAACAGGATAAGAAAAAAGGCGCTCAGGCCTTTGTGGATTTTTCAAAATGGTGTGAGGCGAATACCGCGAACTGCAACAAAACTTATGTCTTCATGGGCTATTACCATGCAGGGCGCTTGTTTAATGATGTAGGAGAGAAGGCAAAAGCGAAAGAGTATTTCGCGAAAGCGATCGTCAACAACACAAATGCCTATCCGCAATTAGCGGGAGAGGCCTTGTTCTGGCCGGGACTCACTGAGTTGCAAGAAGGTCAAACACAAGTCGCGGTCGACAAATTCAAAAAAGCTAAAGAGATGCCAGGTCTCTCCAAAAACTTGCGCAAAGAAATTGATGGGAAGTTGAATGAAGTTTGTAGGCCTGAGAATGTCTCTTTGAAGTGTTAAAGGTAAGAAAAAATTATTGCATTTGTTTCTCCCCTCTTAAGATTAAGAGGGGTTGGGGGAGTTGTGAATAGCAATCCAGTTAGAATTCGGAATCGCGCATCATTAAAAGACCGAAGAAAAGAACTAAGAAAAAATCAGACAGACTGTGAGAAAATCCTTTGGCAAAAATTAAGAAATCGCCAAATGAATGGGTTAAAATTTTTTCGTCAGTATAGTTTTGGCACCTATATTCTTGATTTTTATTGTCCGGAAATTTCCTTGGCTGTTGAACTGGATGGAGGTCAACATGCCAAAGAAGAGAATCAGGAATATGACTCTCAAAGAAATTTATACCTTGAAGCGAATGGTGTTAAGACTTTGCGATTTTGGAATAATGAAGTTCTCTTAAATCTGGATGGTGTTTTGGAAAATATTTTTAAAGCATCACAACGCCCCCCTATCCCCCTCTTAATCTTAAGAGGGGGAATAAAAGGGATTTAAATCTTCAGCTTCGTTTGAATTCTTTCAATAGCCTCTTGAATTTTTTCCCTGAATCCGAAAGCAGATAAACGAAAATAACCTTCGCCCGAAGGACCAAAGCCGGCGCCCGGTGTTCCGACCACATTCGCTTCATTCAAAAGTTTGTCGAAAAAATTCCAAGAGCTTAAATTGTTGGGAGTCTTCAACCAGATGTAGGGCGCGTTGACGCCGCCGTAAGTTTGAATCTTGATTTTATTCAAACCTTCGCGAATGAGTTTTGCATTTTCCATGTAATAATTAATTTGCTCACGGATTTGTTTTTTTCCGTCCTCGGAAAAGCAAGCGGCAGCGCCTCTTTGCACAGGGTAGGAGACTCCATTAAATTTCGTTGTATGTCGACGATTCCAAATTGGATTCAAGGAAACTTTTTGACCTTGATCATCACGGCATAAAAGTTTTTCCGGAACCACGGTGTAAGCGCAGCGTGTTCCCGTAAAACCTGCCGTTTTAGAAAAGCTGCGAAATTCAATGGCGACTTCTTCTGCGCCGGGAATTTCATAAATGGAGTGGGGGATGTTCGGTTCCGAAATGAAAGCTTCATAAGCCGCATCGAATAAAATAATCGCTTCATTTTGACGGGCCCAATCCACCCATTTTTTTAATTCATCTCTTGAGAGTGTCGCACCCGTTGGATTGTTCGGGGAACAAAGATAAACGATTTCACATTTTTCTTGGGGAAGCGCGGGGCAAAAATTATTTTCCGCCGTGGTAGGAAGATAGACAATGCCTTCGTAGTGCCCGGATTCTAAGTAGGTGCCGCTGCGTCCCGCCATGACGTTCGTATCGACATAAACAGGGTACACAGGATCCGTGACAGCAATTTTATTATTTAAAGAGAAAATTTCCTGCACATTTCCCGTATCGCATTTGGAGCCATCGGAAACGAAAATCTCAGTGCTCTTTAAATCGATGCCACGAGCTTTGAAATCATTTTCTAAAATCGCTTGAATTAAAAAATCATAACCTTGTTCAGGACCATAGCCACGAAAACCTTCTTTGGTGCTCATCTCATCGACGGCATCTTTCATGGCTTGAGTCACGGCAGGAACTAAGGGCAAAACCACATCTCCAATGCCTAAGCGGATGATGGAGGCGGAAGGATGCTGTTCTTGGAAAGCTCGAACCCTACGGCCGATTTCCGGAAATAAATAACCCGCTTTAAGTTTGAGATAATTTTCATTGAGACGTGCCATAAACAATCCTTTTCAGAATATGAGTGAATAAGCTTCGCACTGCTTTATCCGAGAGCCTTTTGCTTTGCAATCCTGTGTTTAGGAGAGATTGGAGAAATAATTGATGAGGACTTGGCCTAGAAAAGCGACATCTTGAACGCCTGCAAGTTCGCGAATGGAATGCATCGCAAAGGTTGGTAGACCGATGTCTACCGTTTTAACGCCTAAGTTGGCAGCGGTCAAAGGCCCAATGGTAGAGCCGCAGGCCATGTCGGCGCGAACGGCGAATTTTTGATAAGGCACTCGGCTGCTTTCACAAAGGGCTGCAAAAAATGCGGCAGTCTCTGAGTTGGTCGCGTAGCGTTGGTTTGAATTAATTTTAATGACGGGACCGGCGTTCAGCAGAGGACCATGTTGTTCGTCATGCTTATCCGCATAATTCGGATGAATGCCATGGGCGTTGTCGCAAGAGATGAAAAACGATCGATGCAGCATACGCGCGAAATCTTCGGGGTCGGGAGCCATGCGTTGTAAGGCTGACTTTAAGAAAGGTCCTTCGGCGCCGCTCGTGGAAACTGAACCAATTTCTTCATGATCATTGCAAACCAATAAACAAGGAACTTCGCTTTTGGATTGAATCAAGGCTTGTAAGCCGATCCAGCAGCTTAAAAGATTATCGAGACGTGCACTGGCGAGAAATTGATTTTCTATGCCGATGCGTGAGGGCGCTTGAGTGTCATAAAAAGAAAGTTCATGAGAGAGAATTTTCTTAAAGTCTTTCGCCAGTTTTTGATTTTGGATTTCGGAAGTAATGAGCTCTTCGATGGAAATATTTTTGTCGTCACTTTGTAAAAAAAGCGGTGGCAGATCTTTTTGTGCGTTGACGGGAAAATTCTCGTTGCAGCCACGGTTCAAATGAATGGCAAGGCTGGGAATGACAGCGATGGGCCGCTTGAAATTGAGGAGTAGTGACGCGACTTTGCCTTTATTGTTTAGGTATGACACGCGTCCTGCCAAAGAAAGATCTCGATCAAACCAAGTATGGAGAATGGCGCCGCCATACACTTCGATGCTTGCTTGAAGATAATTTTTAAATTTCTTCGTGGGCGTGGGTTTTAATTTGAGACAAGGACTATCCGTATGACTACCCAGGAGTCGCCAGCCCACTTCGATGGGATCTTCTTCTCCTGTCTTAAAGGCGATCAGCGCACTGTCGTTACGCACGCAATAATAAGCGCTGCCTTTTTTGAGCGACCAAACTTCAGAATCATGGAGCTGTTCGAATCCCGCTTCATCCAAGGTCTCTGTCATTTTTAAAGTCGCGTGGAAAGGCGTGGGCGATTGCTGCAGAAAATCGATTAGATGATCGACATCAAAATTCGAATTCGTTTTTTTAATCATGCTGTCCTCGACAAATTTAAGGCGTCACAATATTGAAAGAGGGATCAAATTCATCCATGTAACTTAATAATTCCATCATTTTTTTCGAATCCCCTTCGACTTTTATATTTCCACTGGCGATTTCTTTTTCTAAATCGCTGCTTTTATCGAGCAATTTATTCAAGCCTTCACGCGTGAGAGTAAGGTTGGCATCGGCCTGAGGAAACTGTGTGTTGGCAGTGTAAATTAAAGCGCCATTTTCCAGGGACAGTGCATACTTTTCACCGGTGTCGGTAAAAGCCCAATTGATTTTGATGGATTTGCCTTCGGCTTTATCGGCGTTCAAACGAATGCCTAGATAATCGAGCAACATGTCGACAGGCATAGCTTTGAGGGTGTCGGTGCTGACCACTTGAAAATCTTTTAAATTGGGAACCCCATTTCGCAGTTCATAAGCACCCATGAGAAATTCATTTCGCCAAGTAGGGTTTTCACTTTGGTAGCCGAGTTGCTCCAGTGCTTCGGCTTGCAGTTGTCTGGCTTCTTTGTTACTCGGATCTGCGAAGACCACGTGATTCATGACCATCGCGACCCAGCGGTAATCACCTTTTTCAAAAGACTTTCTCGCTTTTTTCATCGCTTGTGCACTGCCACCCATAAATTCCACATAATGTTTTGAAGCTTCTTCGGGAGGCAAAGCGAAAAGGTTGGCGGGATTCGAATCGTACCAGCCAAGATAACGTTGATAGACGGCTTTGGCATTGTGGTTCACCGAACCATAGTAGCTGCGGTTAAACCAGCGTTGAGAAAGTCCTGCAGGAAGTTTTAATTTCTCAGCGACCTCCAGCATGGTGTAACCGGAGTTCATCAAACGCAGCGATTGATCATGGATGTATTTATAAAGATCGCGCTGACTCGCTAAATAATTTTGAATTCTTTCATTGCCCCAAGTCGGCCAATGATGCTGGGCGATGACGATATCCGTTTGAGATCCGAAGAGCTTTAGCGCTTCATTCAAAGTCTTCCACCATTTGCTAGCATCCCGCACCGGAGCGCCGCGCAAGGTGTAGAGATTATGCAAAGTGTGGGTGGCGTCTTCCGCGACATTCAAAGTTTTGAATTGGGGAAAATAGATGAGCATTTCTGCAGGCGCTTCTGTGTTGGGCGCCATTTGAAAAACCATCTTCACGCCGTCGACAATTTTTTCCTCACCTGTTTTCTGAATGATGTCGGTGGGAGGAATTAAAGTAACCGTCCCTAAGGAATTGGTTTTACCCAAACCGCCATCCACTTGACCTTTCACTCCGCGTGGTAAAAAAGGCCCATACATGTAGGTCGAGCGACGACCCATCGCAGTCCCGGCGAAAACATTTTCGCTGATCGCGTCTTCTAGAAAATGCTCGGGGGCGATGATTTTTACTTTTCCCTGTTTGACCTCTTCTTCGCTCGTAACCCCTTTCACGCCGCCGTAATGATCCACGTGGCTATGGGTGTAGAGAACTGCGACGACCGGTTTTTGAGGACGGTTTTGGTAATAGAGTTCCAAACCTGCCTTAGCCACTTCTTCGGAGATGAGAGGATCGATGATGATCAGACCCGTGTCGCCTTCGATAATCGTCATGTTCGAAATATCAAAGCCGCGAATTTGGTAAATGCGATCGGTGACTTTGAAAAGTCCATTGAAGCGATTCAAAGTCGCCTGGCGCCACAAGCTAGGATTCACACTGACGGGCGCTTTCTTTTGATCCAGAAAGTCATAAGAAGTTAAATCCCAAACAACACTACCATCGGTTTTTTTGATCACCATTTTGGGCAGAGTCGCGATGAAACCTTGCTGTGCATCTTTGAAATCTTGATCATCGTTTAAGGGAAGATCACGGGCAAATTGCTGGTTTAAACTTTGCGTCTGACTCGTAGCCTCACTGGGGAGCTTAGAGTTCTGCGAAGGCCCGCTCGCTTGACTGCAAGCCTGCATAGCTAAGAGAGTCAATAGTCCCACAGCCATAAGGGTCTTTTTTTGCACACGGGCTCCTTTGAGGAATTTATGATTTCGGCACAAATGATTGAGATGATATTTTGTTTGCTGAAAGAGTAAACAGCAAGGGATAATATCCAAATCATGAACATCAATCTAATTATCCAAGCTTCAACCGTTCTCATTCTCTTTCTCACTTTAGGCGCTATCATCTGGTATACGATTGAAACGCGTTGGCTGCGGGAAGCTACCATTAATGCGACAGAAATGACTCATCGTCCTTTAGTGACTTTGAGCTATAAAAAAGACGATCCTAATTTATACATTAATAATGCAGGGAATGGAAACGCCCTGGAGATTCATTGCCGATATTATGAGAAAGACCAGAAAGAATCGGATTCAGTTTTATTCGAGGGACACTTAGATCTCATCCGCGCTCATGAAAGCTTGGTCTTTAAAAATAATGTTTTTGATAGAGAAAATCCCAAGGCTGAGGAACTCTTTGAAGCCAAATTAAAACCCTTAGCCGGACAAAAAGAAGCGACCCTCATTCTTACCTATAAAAATATGCTTCACACGAGCTTTCAAAGTGAAATTTTCTTTGATGGAAAATACATGACTTTGCAAAGCACTAAACTTTTAGCTTAATAATTGACTTAAAACTTGAGATTTTGACCTTTGAGAGCGTATTTTTCCCTGGCGAATTTAACTTTTTTGTATTTTCCTGCGTCAGCGATTGGAATCACCATGATGGGAAAAACAAATCAAAGTTGCTTGAAAAAAATGAGTCTGATATTGGCTTTGTGCCTATTGCCCGTTTCATTTATTTACGCTCAACTTCCCTCCGAACTTGAATTGAAGAATTGCATCGAGGAAACCTTGCGCAATAATCCTGAACTGGGAGCGGCCCGTGAGGAAGTGAATAAAGCCAAGGCAGATTCGAAGGCTGTTTATACGGAATTCTTTCCTCAGCTTTCAGGAAACCTTGGTTACAACGCGGCAAACTCAGCCATCGTCAGTGATGGGGTGGTAGATTCTCCGAGCAATCGGGGTACGCAGCAGCAGCTTTCTGTCGGGCCACAACTCAATCAAAATATTTTTGCGGGTTTCAAGAATGTAGGATCTTACCAAAAAAGTAAGGCTGATATTCAAGCGACTCAAGCCAATTACGACGTGGTGAAAAGTAAAGTGAGTTTTGATCTGAAGACTTCTTTCACTCGATTGCTTTACAATCAACAGTTGTTGAAATTGAATCAAGGCATTGTCGAAAGGCGCTTCCAAAATTTAAAGTTAGTGGAGCTTAGATTTTTAGGAGGGAGTGAAAATAAAGGTTCTTTTCTGCGAAGCGAAGCGCAACACAAACAAGCCGAATTCGATGTAGATAAAACCAATCAAGATCGACGCGTGGCAAATGCAGAGCTTGCAAAAGCGATCGGCCGAAACGAAATTGGGGAAGTCACGGCGAAGGGTGGTTTTAATTATGCTCCTCCCGAGAAATCTCCCGACTTTGAAGGACTCGCGGCCGCTACTCCCAACTATAAAGAAGCGAAGGCCTTAACCGGAGCTGCAAAATCTTCAGTGACCGTTGCGAAGAGCGATATTTTTCCAAGTGTGGATGGAGTTGCAGCTTATTCCCGCATTCGCAACGATTGGCAAACCGATATCAATCGATGGACCGCAGGCGTCAATGTTTCTTATCCTTTCTTGAATTCAGGACGAACCTATTTTGAAGTCAGAAGCGCACAGGCAGAATTACGTCGTAGTCAGCAAGAATTAGTAAGTACGAATCAAGGTGTTCTTTACGAACTTAAAAAAAGCTATGCGGAGTTTAGCAATTCAATTGAAGCCATTGGAGTGCAGAAAAAATTATTGGAAGCCGCGGAAACCCGCGCAGAAATTGCTCGTCGACAATATGCAAACGGGCTGATGTCTTATCAAGATTGGGACATCATCGAAAATGAATTGATCAATACCCAGAAAACAATGCTGACCAGTTTACTCACTGCCGTTTTATCCGAAGCGGCCTGGGAGCAAGCACAAGGAAAAGGAATTCTTCCATGAAAAAAGTCTTGTGGATCACAGTGCTTCTCTTGATCGCTCTAGGTGGTTTTGGTTTTTGGTATTTAAAGCAAAGCAAACAGAAAGAATCGGGGTACGAAAGCATTCAAGTTTCGCGCGGTAACATTCAAAAAAGCATACTCACCACAGGATTAGTGCAGCCCTACAATCGACTCGAAATCAAACCTCCCATTGCCGGCCGTGCGGAAGAAGTTCTAGTGGAAGAGGGTGATAAAGTTCAAAAAGGACAGATCCTGGCTTGGATGAGCTCTTCAGAGCGAGCCACTCTTCTCGATGCCGCCCGCGCTCAAGGACCCGAAGAGTTGAAACGTTGGGAAGAACTTTTTAAACCGACCCCCTTGCTTGCACCTTTGAGCGGCATGATCATCGCTAAAAAAGTTCAATCTGGCCAAACAGTCACTCAACAAGATCCAGTGCTGGTGATGTCGGATAAACTCATTGTGAAAGCTCAAGTCGATGAGACCGATATTGGTGAAGTGAAACTCAATCAAAAAGCACAAATTATTTTGGATGCCTATCCTCAACAAAAAATTCCAGCAAACGTAGGGCACATCGCTTTTGAAGCCAAGGTAGTGAACAACGTCACCGTCTATGAAGTGGATGTGGTGCCCAATCAAGTGCCTGAAGTAATGCGCAGTGGCATGACAGCAAATGTCACTTTCTATGTGGCGGAACGAGAAAATGTGCTTTGGCTTCCGCAACGTGCGATTCAAAAACAAAGCACAGGAAATTTTGTAGAATTGGGTGACCCCAAGAATCCAGAAAAAATTCAAATGAAGGCGGTGGAAGTGGGAATGAATGATGGCCGTCGTGTTGAAATTATTTCCGGATTGCAAGAAGGCGAAACGGTCTTAGTTAAAAATACCGATACGAAGGGATCCGCCGCTAAGCAAGGCCAAAGTAATCCGCTTTCGCCCATGGGTGGCGGACGTCCCGCGCGTCGATAATTTCATTATGATCATTCAAGTTCAAAACCTTTGCAAAACTTATCAAATGGGCGATACGCCTGTGAAGGCTTTGGACGGTGTGGATTTGACGATTGAGCCGGGTGAATTCGTCGCCATCATGGGACCCTCAGGTTCTGGAAAATCCACGCTCATGCATATCTTAGGCTTGCTCGATATTCCCGATGCAGGTTCATACAAACTTTTAAATCAAGAAGTTTCCCATCTCAGTGAAGATGAATTGGCTGCTTTGCGCAGTCGAAGCATTGGATTTGTTTTCCAACAATTTAATTTGCTTGCGCGTCGCAGTGCTTTAGAAAATGTGGGACTGCCCTTAATATATTCTCAATATGATCCTCCTGCCGGTCACGTCGAAAAACTTTTAAAGGATGTAGGGCTTGGCACGCGCATGGATCATAAGCCCAATGAACTTTCAGGTGGACAGCAGCAACGCGTTGCCATTGCACGTGCCCTGGTGAATGATCCTGTGATCATTTTTGCGGATGAACCTACGGGTAATCTCGATTCGACGAGTGAAGAAGAGATTATGAAGTTGCTGAAGGATTTGAACGAGCGAGGCATCACGATTGTAATGGTGACGCACGAGCCTGAAATTGCCCAGCGTGCGAAGCGCATTATTAAAATGCGCGATGGTAAAGTTCAATCTGATGAAAAGTTATCTCAGGCTTCTGTCGTAGATAAAAATGTGCGTTCTGCCTCGGCTTCCGAAAATCAAATGAGATTGCTTAGTGAGGTGAGCGAACATTTTAGGCAAGCATTTAGTTCGCTGCTCGCCAATAAAGTAAGATCCATTTTGTCGATGCTTGGAATTTTAATTGGAGTAGGTGCCGTCATCGCCATGTTGGCTTTGGGCTCCGGCGCAAAACAATCGGTAGAAACTCAGCTCGCTTCTTTGGGGTCGAATTTGTTGGTGCTTCGTACTGGCGCGGGTCGTAGCCAAGGCGTGTCCTTAGGTTCTGGATCGGTGAGTCGACTTACTTTAGAAGATGCCAACGAAATTAAAAGCACTCTCAGTTCGGTGTCGCGGGTTTCTCCATCCGTATCGGGTCGTGGCCAGGTGACCTATTTAGATAAAAATTGGAATACACAAATCACGGGAGTGACTTCAGATTATGCATCGATGCGGGCTTCTCAACCAGTGCAAGGGCGTTTTTTTGATGACGAAGAAAATCAAAAACGTGCCCGGGTGGCCGTCATCGGAAAAAGCATCGTGCGCGAATTGTTTACAGGCCAAGATCCCGTCGGCGAATTCATTAAAATTAATAAAGTTCCTTTTCAAATCATCGGTGTGCTGCCTGAAAAGGGCGCCAATACTTGGCGCGATCAGGATGATGTGATCGTCATTCCTTTGAATACAGCCATGCGTCGTTTACTCGGAAAAGATTATGTGGATTCCATTGATATCGAAGCTGCAGATGCTTCGCAATTAAGCAATGCACAAAATGAAGTGCTAGACCTTGTTGAAAAAAGACGTCGCTTAACTAACTCTCAACAGGGCAGCTTTGAAGTCAGGAACATGGCGGAAGTTCAGGCCGCTTTGTCTGAAACAAGCAAAACCCTTTCATGGCTGCTTGCATCCATTGCCACTATTTCTCTGATCGTCGGTGGAATAGGCATTATGAATATCATGCTAGTTTCTGTCACAGAACGTACGCGCGAAATCGGTTTAAGAAAAGCCATCGGAGCCAAACGTCGAGATATATTAATGCAGTTCTTAATTGAAGCGATGGTCGTGAGTGTGGTCGGCGGTTTGTTGGGAATTACTCTCGGATGGACGGCCACTTTTTTGATGTCAAAGCTGGTGGGTTGGGCCGCTTTCATTTCAATGCAGGCTGTCGTGTTGGCTTTTTTCTTTTCGGCAGGCATTGGGGTGGTGTTCGGTTTGTGGCCGGCGAAAAAAGCGTCGCAACTCAATCCCATCGAAGCTTTGCGCTACGAATGATCAAGCTTCCACATCTTGCATCGCCGAAATTTGCTCTTTCATGTTGAGCAGAAAATCTTCCCAATAACGCCGTTCACGATAATAAGGAAAGGCACGGATGAAAATTTCTTCTTCATAACGCTCACCCACCCACGCCGCGTAGCGAATCATGCGCAAAGTTCGCAGCGCTTCAGTCATTTGCAATTCGGAGTAATCAAATTCTCGAAAAGATTCATAGCCTTTAAAAAGAGCTTCGCGCTGTACCATGACTTCTTCGGGTTTTCCGTGGAAAAGCATCCAAAGATCTTGAACGGCAGGCGCGTAAACAAGGTCGTCAAAATCTAACAAGTAAGGACCGTCCTTGTTCCATAAGACGTTTCCCAGATGGCAATCTCCGTGAAGTAGTATTTCTTTGTAAGGTCGTTGAAAGAAAATTTCTGTTTGGCCAATGGCCTGCAATAGAGTGTTTTCAATAGATTCCTTCAAATCATTCGGAAGAAAATTCTGGCTTAAAATAAATTGCAGAGATTGATGTCCGTAAGTTTGGGGATTCAAATGAATACGATGGGGCGCTTGGAAATGCTCGCCCACCTTATGTAAACGAGCCAGGCTTCGTCCAAGCCATTCGCGATTTTCCGAAGTGAGGTCTGGATTTTCACGGCCTCGAAATTTTGGATAGAGAGCAAAATGAAAACCCTCTATTTCTCCTAAGGTTTCAGATTCAGCGATTGGTTTATCAAGAAAGTAGGGGGCCACGACAGGAATTTCAAGTTCGTCCAAGGCATCAATGAATAAGTGCTCCTCGACAATGCCTTGAAGGGGCCAGCGTTCAGGACGGTAAAATTTGGCGACCAAAGGTTCTTCCTCTTCGAGCTTAATTTCGTACACTCGATTTTCATAGCTATTCAGAGGATAGAAAACGCCCGTCGGCTGAAAGCCTTGTTCGCTTACGGCGTCCAAAATTAAGGTGGGGTCGAGCCTTTCAAAGGGATGCTCAGATTTTTTGGTTTTTTGGCTCATACAAACAGATCTAAGCTTTAATCAGAAACTTGAAAAGCCTATTCAGCGAAATGTTTTTTGAGCTTTAGCGTCGAATAGTTCGTGGAACGGTGATGGAAAAACCAGGGGCCGATGAATAGCCTGTGCAGTCGCCGACCCACATGCCCATCGGCTCATCCCAACGACAGGCTTCGGTGACAGGGTTAGAATCCTTTATCTTCCATTCATAAATATTTTGATTGAGAGGAAAGTAAGAAGGATTTACGCCGCCCGGGTATTGGCTTTGCCGAGTATTATAAGCGGGGCTCGAAATGCTGCCACTTTGTCCCCAAACTAAGAAAGGAGTAAAAAGAAGGCAAACAATGATCAAGGTAAAGGACTTCATCTCTTTTATTTTCCCTCGTTTGAGAGCGCAGTTCAAGAGGTGGATTTAATTAATTGAGAGTAGAAGTGCAATGAGCACAACGAGTGGCTTTGATGGGAATGGTGGAGAAACAGAGCGGACACTCCTTGGTGCTAGGATCTGTCGCTTTTTCGCGTTTAAGTTGGTTGATGCCTTTGACTAAAAGAAAAACCGCAAAGGCCACAATCGTGAAGCTGACCACTTGGTTGATGAATAAGCCGTAGTTGATGGTGCTTGCACCCGCAGTTTTTGCTTCGAGAAGTGAGGCGTAAGGCCCTACCGACTTCACTCCATCTTTTAAGACAAAAAACAAATTAGAAAAATCAATTCGTCCGAGAATGACTCCCAAGGGAGGCATAATCAAATCATCGACGAGAGATTTGACGATTCCGCCAAAAGCAGCGCCGATAATGATACCCACGGCCATATCGACAACGTTGCCTTTTATTGCGAATTCTTTGAACTCTTTGAACATACACTCACCTCAATGCGGAAGGAGTGGGATTGGTTTTCGCTAAAGCTACAACCACTTCCTCCTGCGCGGCCTGCGGCCATGCTCGTCAGTCGTCGAACTGCGGAAGGAGTGGGATTCGAACCCACGATACCCGTGAAGGTATGCCGGTTTTCAAGACCGGTGCCATCAACCGCTCGGCCATCCTTCCGATATTGCTATGCGGCCTAGTTGTAGTGGTACTTTGGCCTAGGGTTCAAGGAAAAAGCGCTAGGTAAATGAGATAAACCTTGCTTAAAATGAGTGCTTGAGTTTCATTTGCGTTTTCGTTTATGAAGCCTCCTCTATTTTGGGGAGTCGGCGTTCCGGAGGAGTGACCGAGTGGCCGAAGGTAGCGGTTTGCTAAACCGTCGTATCGTCAAAAGCGGTACCGGGGGTTCGAATCCCCCCTCCTCCGCATTA
Organism: uncultured Pseudomonadota bacterium; assembly: GCA_964556135.1. Classification (GTDB taxonomy): domain Bacteria; phylum UBA10199; class UBA10199; order JADFYH01; family JADFYH01; genus CAYPXN01. The sequence continues at coordinate 57,002 of CAZKUY010000009.1, read as the reverse complement.
TATTTTAACAGGCTCTGTGCGCACCCATAGCTCAGTTGGATAGAGCGTCGGTCTACGAAACCGAAGGTCGTATGTTCGAATCATACTGGGTGCACACAGAGCCTTTTTTATTGTCATAGGTGAAAAGCATGCCCATCGTCCTTCTCACTGATTTCGGAAGTAAAGATCCTTACGTCGGTATTCTCAAAGGCGTGATTGCTCAAATAGCTCCGCAAGTTCCCATCATCGACCTCTGTCATGAAATTCCCTCATTTGATATCGAAGCCGCCGCTTTCAGTCTGAAACAATCGTATGCTTATTTTCCTGAGGGGACAGTTTTCTTGACCGTCGTTGACCCTGGAGTGGGCAGCGAATGCCGTAGGCTCTTGGTGAAGACTGCAAATTATTTTTTCGTGGGACCCGATAATGGTTATTTAAGCTTGGTGTTAGACGAAGAAAAAATAGAGCACATCATTCATCTCGACCACGATGCCTATTTTCTGCATCACGTTTCCTCTACTTTTCATGGTCGTGACGTCTTTGCTCCAGTCGCTGCCCAACTCGCAGAGGGAATGAATTTTCGAGAAATGGGTACGGAAGTTTACGAATTAAAACGCTTAGAAAATCTTCCACCAAAACATTCCAAAAATAAAATTGAAGGGAAAATTTTAAGCATCGATCACTTTGGAAATGCAATTACGAATATCTCACAAACTTTTATTCAGAGGCATTGGGGTAAAGAAGAATTTGCACTTCACATTAAAGATAAAAAAATTATTTTACGTTTCGATCATTATGCTCAAGCTGACTTAAATAAAGTTTTCATGATCTATGGAAGTTCAGGATTTTTGGAAATAAGCATGAAGCAAGCGAGTGCAGTTAAAAAAATGAAATTAAAAAAAGGGGATAGATTAAACTTGAAGAAAAATTAATTCATTCTTAATTTCATCGCCAAGCCATGCGCTTGAAGTCCTTCAAGCTCTGCCAGGTGAGCGACGGTGGGTCCAAGTTTACGGACCGTATCTTTTGAACATTCGACGATGCTCGAAAATTTCACGAAATCTAAAGTGGAAAGCGGAGAGGCAAACCGAGCGGTGCCATTGGTGGGAAGCACGTGGTTGGGTCCAGCCAAATAATCTCCGAAAGACTCCGTGGTGTAATGACCTAAAAAGATGGCTCCCGCATTTTTAATGCGAGGTAAAAGTTTGCGAGGCTCTTTCACGGAAAGTTCAAGATGCTCGGGTGCAATTTGATTCGACAAATCAATCGCTTCGGCTTCGCTTTTAGTGACGATCAAGGCGCCATGAGCCAAGAGAGATTTCTTTGCGATTTGCGCACGAGGAAGAACTTTCAAATATTTATCAATGGAATCTCGAACGGCTTGCGCGAATTTTAAATTCCAGGTGAGAAGAATCGAAGAAGCTTTCTCGTCGTGTTCGGCTTGGCTGAGTAAATCTGCAGCTACCCAATCTGGATTCACTTTGCCATCACTGATGACCACTACCTCGGAAGGTCCTGCGATCATGTCGATGGCGACCTGTCCAAAAACTTGGCGCTTAGCAGTGGCCACGAAAATGTTTCCAGGTCCGACAATTTTATCTACGGGCGGGATGAGTTTGGTTCCATAGGCCAAAGCGGCCACCGCTTGAGCTCCACCTACTTTGAAAATCCGATTTACTCCCGCAAGATCCGCGGCCACTAAAACATGTGGATTCATGACTCCGCCCGGAAAGGGTGTAACCATCACAATTTCTTCAACACCCGCAACCACAGCGGGAATCGCATTCATTAAAACACTCGAGGGATAAGAGGCTTTGCCGCCTGGAACATAAATTCCAACACGTTTAAGCGGAGTGACACGTTGGCCGAGGATTACGCCTTCTTTTTTGTATTCCCAAGAGCGGAATTGAATTTGCTCATGAAATTCTTGGATGCGGGCCGCGGCGATTTCTAAAGCATTTAAATCTTGTTGAGAAATTTGCTGATAGGCTGTTTTGATTTCAGTGTTGGTGACTTCGACGTTTTTTGCGTTTAAACTGAACTGATCAAAGCGGCGCGTATAGTGAAAAAGCGCGGAGTCCCCTTTTTTGCGAACATTTTTAATGATGAGAGAAACCGCTTCGTCTACCCCTTTTGCTAAGGTTTCAGAACGAGAAAGAATTTTGCGTAATTTTGATGGAAAGCTTTTGTCAGATGTTTTGAGGATTTGCATATTGATTTAATATTTGAGTTTCACTCGTTTAACTTTTGCCCCCAATTTTCGGAATTTTTTCTCTATCTTTTCGTAGCCGCGATCAATGTGATAAACACGAGAAATTTCCGTGATGTCATCGGCGGCAAGTCCTGCTAACACTAAGCAAGCGGAAGCTCTCAGGTCGGTTGCCATAATGGGAGCTCCGGATAAACTCGCAACTCCTTTGACGATAGCACGATTTCCTTCTGTTTTAATATCAGCGCCCATGCGAATTAATTCGCCCACGTGCATATAACGGTTTTCAAAAATGGTTTCGGTGATGGTCGAAACTCCTTCCGCTTTGGTCATTAAGGCCATGAACTGGGCTTGGAAGTCCGTTGCAAATCCAGGGTAAGGCGCGGTCACCACATCCACACTCTTTATTTTTTTAGGTCCGGTGACGCGGACATTGCCATTATGTAAAATTTCTATTTTGGTGCCCGTTTCTTCGAGTTTGTGATTCAAAGCACCGACGTGATCTGGATTCATGCCTTCGATTTGAATCTGGGCATGGTTCATCGCTGCGCCAATCATGAAGGTGCCGGCTTCGATGCGGTCAGGCATGACTGAATATTCGACACCTCGAAGTTCTTTCACGCCTTCAATTTCAATTCGCGGAGTGCCTGCGCCTCGGATTTTAGCACCCATTTTATTCAGATAATTGGCAAGATCGACGACTTCCGGTTCGGAAGCAGCATTTTCTAAAATGGTTTTTCCATCGGCCAATGTCGCTGCCATCATGACGTTTTCAGTACCGGTGACAGTGACCATGTCGAAAACGATGTGGGCGCCTTTGAGGCGTTCGCAAGTGGCTTCCACATAACCATGTTCAATTTTAATTTCAGCGCCCATGGCTTGAAGGGCTTTTAAATGCTGATCGATGGGTCGTGCACCAATGGCGCATCCGCCGGGAAGAGATACTTTTGCTTTGCCCAAACGTGCGAGCAGGGGGCCTAAAACGACGACAGAAGCACGCATGGTCCGCACCAACTCATAAGGTGCGACGTGATTTTTAAATCCATTCGTTTGAATTTTAACTTTATTGCCCCATTGACTTACTTTCAGTCCCATATCTTGGAGCAAGCGCCCCATGGTTTGAATATCGCGCAAATCGGGAACGTTCGTGAGCTCATTTTTTCCAGTCGAAAGGATGGTAGCCGCGAGAATAGGTAAGGCAGCGTTCTTAGAGCCGGAGATTCGAACTCGACCTTCTAATTTTTCGCCGCCTTTAATGACAATCTTATCCATGAGTAGTGGGGTCCTTCGAAATTTGTAAAAAAGCCATGCGAGGATGGCCAGCGTAATCCTTTAGGATATTTACCTTTTGAAATCCAGCCTTTGTTGCAAGTTTTTCAATGCTTTCAGCCTGATCGAAACCAATCTCAAAGAGTGCAAGACCTTCGGGCTTTAAATGAGAATAAGTCCAAGGAATGAGTTCTTGATAAAAATCGAGTCCTTCTTCGCCACCTGATAAAGCGCCGAGCGGTTCAAATTGAAGTTCGGGTGCGAGTTGCGCAATCGCTTTTTGAGCGACATAAGGAGGATTTGAAATAATCAAATCAAAAGCGCCTGTTAAGTTTTTTCTTGAATCTGCTTCCATGAAATCAAGCTGAAGAAATTCGATTCGAGTTTCAAGTTGATGTTTTTGGGCGTTTTGTTGAGCGATTTGCAGGGCTTTTTCAGAAATATCAAGGGTTGTTACTTCAGCGTGAGGAAAATGTTTCGCTAAGGTAATGGAGATGCAACCGGAGCCCGTCCCGATATCTAAAAAGCGATGGGGAAGTGCGGAGGAAGTTTCAAAATGTTTAATCGCTTTTTCAACTAAAAGTTCAGTTTCGGGTCGTGGAATCAACACATCTGGACTGACTTTAAACTCCATCGAATAAAATTCTTTTTTGCCCAAAATGTAGGCTAAAGGTTCTCGGTCGCTACGACGTTTTAACAAAGCTTTGAAATTTTGTAATTCGAGTTCAGTGAGAGGTCGGTCAAATTGCATGTAAAGCTGCACGCGAGATAAGCTTAAGTTTTGCGCGAGCAAGACTTCGGCATCCAAGCGAGGGCTTTCAATTCCCTTGCTTTGGAAGTATTGTGTGCTCCATTCAAGGAGTTTAAGAATATTCCAGGAGTCCATAGATGAGTTTTCCTGTTTCTCCCTCAAAGCAAAAAGAATTGGAAGCGCGATTTGCGCGTTTTGGAATCCGTGAGCAGGATTTGGAAGAGAGCTTTGTGAGATCCTCGGGAGCAGGAGGACAAAACGTGAATAAGGTTTCGACTTGCGTGGTGCTGGTGCACCGTCCTAGCGGCATGGAAGTGAAGTGCCAAGAAACCCGTTCGCAAGCTTTAAACCGCTACTATGCCCGTAAAATCCTCTGTGAGAAAATAGAACACAAAATTTTAGGAGAAAAATCAGCCCAAGAGCAAAAAAGGGAGAAGATTCGACGTCAAAAACGGAAAAGATCGAAAAGGGCGAAAGAGAAGATGCTGCAATCGAAGCATCATCGCTCGGATCTCAAGAAGGGACGCAGTAAAAAGATGGATTCTTTCTAAATTAATTTAAATCCTCCGGCGAGTTTTGGGCGTTAGTTTTTAGTTTTCCCGGAGGGTGTATGCAAAGTTTAATCTATTATCTTTTGTTTAGCGCTGTATTAATCGGTGGACTTTTTATCCACCATCATAGGTATCATTTCAAAATAGGTCCTCATAAATAAAAGGAGAAAAAATGAAGAAAATATTATCTTTGTTCGTATTGTCCCTCAGCCTCGGCCTCACTTCCTTAGTACAGGCCCAACAAACCATCCAATGCCCTGTAGAAACTGTCACTGCGAATGTGACGACTCCCGTTCCAGCCCCTTGGTGGACCACTCCTCAACAAGGAAATCTTACCTCCACTGAAGTCATCATGATGGGCGGTCAACCTACTTTAATGTGTAAATATTGGGCTTTTGATAAGACAGTGACGATTCAACGTCGCGCACCTGACGGCGTGAAAAACTGTACGGCAAATGGAAAAGTTTTTCAGTGTAGCTAAGATGTAAGAAGAAATTTATGAATTTAGGGAAAGTCTTTCGAGACTTTCCCTTTTTTTTAGCTTTGCATCTCTTGTTTGAGAGCTTCCGATTGATAATGCGTTCGTAAGGCTTGGATGACTTCATCCAAATCGCCATTCATCACCGCATCTAATTGATGAAGAGTTAGACCGATGCGGTGATCTGTAATTCGGCTTTGAGGGAAATTGTAGGTGCGGATTTTTTCGCTGCGATCTCCCGTACCCACTTGCGCACGACGATTGTCCGAAATTTCCTTGTCTTGCTTGGCTCTTTCGACTTCAAGAATTCTGGATTTCAAAACCTTCATCGCTTTTGCTTTATTCTTGTGTTGGGATTTTTCGTCTTTGCAAATGACGACGGTATTCGTGGGAACGTGCGTGATACGGACGGCGGAATCTGTGGTGTTAACGCTTTGTCCACCAGGTCCCGACGCGCGCATGACATCAATGCGTAAATCTTTGTCTTGAATATTTACTTCAACGTCCTCGGCTTCAGGCATTACGGCCACCGTAATCGTAGAAGTGTGAACTCGTCCTTGGGCTTCGGTTTTCGGAACCCGTTGCACGCGGTGGACGCCGCTCTCGTATTTTAAATCACTATAAACTTTTTCGCCGCTGATCATGGCGATGACTTCTTTTAGTCCGCCCACACCTGTGTCGTTCATGTCGATAATTTCGACTCGCCAACCTTTTCGTTCAGCATATCGAGTGTAAAGCCGAAAAAGTTCTCCGGCAAAAAGTCCAGCTTCGTCTCCGCCTGCGCCAGCACGGATTTCCAGGAAGATATTCTTATCGTCGTTAGGATCTTTAGGCAGAAGATGGACTTTCAATTCTTGGGCGATGCGCTCAGCTTCGGGCTCCCAATGGGCAATTTCTTCTTTCGCCATAGCGCGCATCTCTTCATCGTTTTCGGCAAGCAAAGCTTTATTGTCTTGAATCTGCTTCGTCGCATTTTTGTAGGCGCGGTAGCATTCAATCAAATCGATGAGAGAGGCATGTTCTTTGGCGAGCGCTTGGAATTCTTTCGGATTTTGGGTAATCGTAGGATCACCCAGTTTTGCAGTGAGGTCGTCGAATTTTCTTTCGACGTTATCGAGTTTATCGAACAGGCTCATGGGTCAATGGACTTTAGTTCTTCTTTTTCTTGGCAGCTTGCAATTGGGCGGTCTTTTCGAATTTCTTTTGGAATCTTTCGATACGACCTTCGGTATCCATTAATTTATTTTTGCCGGTAAAGAAAGGATGACACTTCGAGCAAATATCAACGCTGATTGCAGATTGAGTGGAAATCGTTTTAAAAGTATTGCCGCAGGCGCATCTGATTTCAATTTCGTGGATTTGGGGATGAATGTTAGCTTTCATTTTAAATTCCTTGTAAAATTATTTTCCCCGAACTCAATCACTATAATGAGGGGAGGGCACAGGCTTATAGCTAAAGCCCTGTTTTGTGGCAAGATTTATTTCTTCTTTCCGGAATAGAGACCTTGATCCGGTTCACTCGGTTTATCCAACACATCATCGAGCACTTTGGAAAGATCGTCGTCACGGGCTTGGACTTTGCTCGGTTGCTGTTTGTTTTGAAAGTCTTTTAATTCTTTTTGGGTATCCATGCCTTTGAAGCCAAGGGGATTCATGAATTTAGAAGGTATTGGGCGGGGTTTTTCCACCTTCTTGACTTGGGCCATCACCTTGGCCTTTATTTTTTCAAACCATGCTTTAATCATTTAATTATATAATAATATCAATAGCTTGAGAGATATTTTCAAGCGCGATTAACTCTATTTTACCTTGGGTTTTAGACTTTTTCCCCTTTGCCGAACAATAAACTCTCTCAAAACCTAAACGTTCAATTTCCGCTAACCTAAGATCCATCTGGCTGACCGGTCTAATTTCTCCCGACAAGCCGACTTCTCCTAAAAAGACACTGCCTTTGAGAATCGCTTTGGATCGGTGAGAAGAGGCTAAAGCGGCAATTAATCCTAAATCGACTCCGGGTTCAGTGAGCTTTAAGCCTCCCACCACATTCACAAAAATATCTTGGCCAGCAAAGGACAGTCCCACTATTTTCTCTAGAATAGCAACCAATAAAGCCAGCCGATTGGGATCCACCCCTAAAGAAACGCGTCGAGGCGTGCCAAAATTGGAAGATGTCACCAGAACTTGGACTTCTACGAGAAAGGGTCGAGTGCCTTCCAGGGATGATACGACCACGGATCCCGCCGAAGTTTCGGCATTTTCAGATAGAAAAAGGGCAGAAGGATTTTTAATCGGTAATAATCCTTCGCTCGCCATTTCAAATACGCCTACTTCATTAGTTGAGCCAAAACGATTTTTGTAAGTTCGCAGTAAACGAAAGGCTTGGCCTTTTTCTCCTTCGAAATAAAGCACTGTATCCACCAAATGTTCCAGCACTTTGGGGCCTGCGATCATACCTTCTTTAGTCATGTGACCCACCAGCCAAGTCGCGGTCCCTCTGCTTTTGGTGAGATAGAGCAAGCGACCTGTGCATTCGCGAACTTGCGTAAGTGAGCCGGGTGCGGATTCGAATTCGGGAAGAAAAACCGTTTGGATGGAATCCACGATCATGAGTTTTGGTTTTAATTTGTCCGCTGCTTGCAGCGCTTTCTGAAGATTATTTTCGGAAATGACATAAAGATTTTTACTTTGAATGCCGAGTCGATCCGCACGCAGTTTGATTTGTCCTGCCGATTCTTCACCAGAAATATAAAGAACAGGGGTGTCTTTAGAAACCGAGCCTAGCATTTGCAGCATCAGCGTAGATTTGCCAACGCCAGGATCACCCCCTATTAAAGTAAGTGAACCAGGCACAATGCCGCCACCGAGTAAGCGATCGAGTTCTGAATTGCCGGATTCAAAGCGGACCACTTCTTGCTCTTTGAGCGCATGCAAAGGCAGCGCTTCGCTGCTCAAAGTGTAGAAGCTGTTGTCTGCGTATCGATCGGCGACTTTGGTCTCTGAGAAGCTCTCTTCCGCAAAGCTATTCCACTTATTACAGTCCGGACATTTCCCCAACCATTTGGCAGATTGATAACCGCAATTTTGGCAAGAAAAGATGGTTTTTGTTTTCGACATACGGGCACTCGTTTTAAGGCTTATTTATTCTTTATATACTTCGAAGCCTTTCGTCCTGCAAAGATAAGTTTGCAATATAATTGGATTTTGTTAACGACGCCGATTCGTAGACAAATTCTTGAATAGATTTGACGCATCTCTGAAGACGTGTTGCGTCATAAAATAAGTAATTGCTTAGTTACATTTTGTTTGACACCAAATTTGTTTTTAACTATTTGGTTAAATAATCGGGGCGCAAAAATTTATCGAGAGGCTAGGTATCTTTATGGTGTCCGTTTATCGTTTTTCATTTTCTGATAATCCCCAAAATTCAGCGCGCGCGCTCTCAACTCAGCTCCCCGCAGCTCCTCAAAGTCAACGCTTTGCGATTGAAGTTGAAGATAATGGAGACGGCCTACTCGATGCAAATGATCATTATACTTATACGAGCCAATCTCAATCCTATGCACTGCAATCTCGTGAAGGTTTAGCACTATTAAATTATTCTTTGAATCCTGAAACTTTGCGAAGAATGCAAATCCGAGGCAGTGTCGAAAGACGAGAAGCGAACCCCTCGCCCCAACCTCATTCGCAAACTTTGGACAGCACCCACGCTTTTTCAAGTGCGGAACTTTATAGGATTCGCCGCTCTGAATCGGTTTGGTCTTTGAATGACACAGTCGATACTCGAGTGCTGCTTGGGCAGCGTACTTTCAGGCCCGACGAAAATGCGCAGTGGAGCCGAAGATTTTCCACCACCAATCCCGTAAGAACTTTTCTAGCGACGCCCGGTGGTATTCATATCAGCGATCGTGGATTTTATCTGGGTGATTGGGGACAATATTTATTTGGAGATATGAATTGGAATGAAATGAGAGGCGGTCAAATTGTTGAAAAGGTCGTAGTGGGTATGACTTTCGGTGCGTTATCTTTTGCCGCAAGCGCTAATGCGACCTGGCACACTTTCTCGACCAATTTCACCAGCAATCGTTTGGGTAGAATTCTCATGAACGTCAGTGCGGAAGACAGACTCGCTCAATTGACTCGAGATAGTGGGAGTGCAGAAGCGAATCTTCAGCAAAATATAGCGACGGTGGATGAACGCACTGAAATGGCGCGCGGGAATTTATACTTCGGATTTACGGATCCGGTAGTGGCAGTGGCTTGCGCGGCAGATATGGATTTTTGGCGCTGGGCGAAGCAAGCGCCGACGGCGAATTTTGGTCCTTATTCTATTTTAGGTTTGTGGGGACGAAATATTTCCACGAGCTTAGGAGCTCTCACCGAGTCAGCACAGATAGGTTTTCTGACGAGTGCCCGCGCTGCAATGGGCTTGTCAGATGGTTTAGGAGCGGGTCTGGCGACGGGATTTCGTGGCTTAGCAAGTGGTGGTATCATTGCGGCAAGTGCCTTCCTCTCCCTGTATGAAACAAGCCAAATCTGGTACGCCTTTTATGGGCATTTACCTTACCGCAGTCCTGCCAATAAAATCTTTTCCGCCGGGTCGACGGTTCTCAGCGAAGCCTGGATTTTAGCGAGAGCTTCCAGTGAATTAAGAAATATTACTCAAACAGCCAGAGCTTCGGATGCAGTCGTCTCGGGTGCTTTGAATTGGGCGAATCTAGCCCGCGCCTCTCGAGTGCTCACGGAAACTGGCAGAAGTTATAACGTTCAATTTTTTGAGCTTTTCAGAGATTTCGGACGAAATTTCCCTCTCGCTCATTTGCTCACTCGTCGAATTATCGATCCCAGTTTGCGCGAGTTATCGATAAATTTGAGACAAGCGGCGACCAACTTGCAACAGGCGAATGTAAATCGAGAAACTATTTCGGCAATTATTGCAGGCACCGCCGCTCGCACACGTTTTATGAACGTCTTGAATAACTTTAGTCCTCGGCTGCTCAATGGTCACTTGACCCGGCAAGCCGCGAGTGCCGCAAACGGCCTGCTGAAAGCGCAAAGAGCACTCCTGCTAGCGGCGGAGAATGCAGAAGCCGCGGGTAAAATAGGTCGAGTCGGAAGAATGGCTCAGTGGTTAGGGACTCGTTTGGCGCCCTATAGTTCGAATTTTAGATTGTTGACTCCTGTTCAAAATATTCTAACTCGCATGGGAATGAGTCGACTCGCAGACACTTCATTACAAGCTGTGAGAATGGCCGCACAAAGCGCGAGAGCTTTACTGAGTGCTTCCGAAGCCACACTCAGCACTGCTAGAACGGTGGTGGGGGTAACGGAAACTTTAGGCGCTGAAATAGGGGCAGCTGAACAGTTTGCCGTTAATTTGGTTCGGTCTGGTGGAGTGCCTGAAATAATGGGCGCCGCTGAAGGTGCGGTAGAGGCTCAAGTGGCATCGACTTTGGGTCAAGTTGCTGAAGTGGCTACGACTGCTGTAGAAGCCGGAGTTGAAATGGCGACAGAAAGTTTAGTGGCAGAAGGCGCAGGAAGTTTGGCTCTTGAATCCGCGGCTCTTACAGAAATGGGAGGCGCTGCGACAGCCATGGCAGGAGGCGCTGAAACGCTAGCAGTGAGCACTGCAGTCGAAACCTCAGTGGCCGCCGCTGCCGAATCTGCAGTAGTCGCTGCTGAAGCTATCACTGCAGGAGCTGCAGCCGAAGTGGGTTTAGTTGTCGCGAGTGGTCTTGCAATAGGCGCAGGTATTGGCACTGCCTTTGCTTACGGAGTGGGTATCTACGATGAAAGCTATACGCCGCGCGATGCCTGGAGCGACTTTCGTTCGATGCTTTTCGATTAAAGATCTGTCGCTTGAGATTCTTAAAATCTCTTGAAACATGCCCGGTATCCATCTAATAGCCTTTAGATGCAGAAAAAAACTATCCAACCCTTATTCCTTCGCGCTTGCTTTGGCGAAAAAACCGAACGTGCACCTGCTTGGATTATGCGCCAAGCCGGGCGCTATCTTCCTCAGTATCGCAAGATTCGTTCTAAAACCAGTTTCCTGAATTTATGCAAAACCCCTGAACTCGCAGCTGAAGTGACTTTACAGCCGGTGGATCTCATCGGGGTGGATGCGGCGATTATTTTTTCAGATATTCTGATTGTGCCTGAGGCAATGGGTCAGAAGCTGACCATCGAAGAAAAGCAGGGTCCTCGTTTATTTCCTACGATTCAATCTGTGGCTGACTTAAATAAATTAAAAATGCCGGATCCGGAAAAGGCGTATGAGTTTTTAGGGCATGCCTTGAGACTCGTTCGCTATGAGCTTCCGAAAGATGTTCCTTTGATTGGTTTTGCTGGCTCCCCCTGGACTTTGCTTGCCTACATGGTCGAAGGCCAAGGGAGTAAAAATTTCGAAAAAGTTAAAAAACTCATCTACGAAAATCCCAAACTCGCACATGCACTGCTCAGCAAAATCGCGGATGCAGTGACGGATTTATTAAATTACGAGATTGAATGCGGCGCACAAGCGGTGCAGATTTTCGATTCTTGGGGTGGTATTTTAGGCCCTGACGAATTCCACGAATTTTCCTTGGATTATGTGGAACGAATTATTTCCAATTTAAATCGCAAAGGCGTGCCGGTCATCTTTTTTGCGAAGGGGACTGGCCATCATTTGCAGTCCATCCAAGATTGCGGCGCAGATGTCATCGGCTTAGATTGGACGATTGATCTTGGCTGGGCCCAAAAATTATTAGCTAAGAAAACTGCGATGCAAGGTAATTTAGATCCTTTGGTTTTATTCTCCTCGCAAAAAGCGATTCGTGAATCAGTAAAGCGACTTTTCTCAAAGATCAATCCACGTCAGGGCTATATTTTTAATTTAGGCCATGGGATTCTTCCGCCTACGCCGCCCGAACATGCTAAATATTTGATTAAGTGCGTGAAGGAGTTATCTCGCGCATGAAAGTTTTCGAAATCGATTTAGATATTTTAAAGCGCTACGACAAAGCGGGTCCGCGCTATACGAGTTATCCGACTGCGCCCAAGTTTTCGAAAGAGTTTGGCCCAAAACAATTCCAACACGAAATTGAAAAGTCTCAATCCTCACCGCTCTCGCTTTATTTTCACATCCCTTTTTGCGATACGCTTTGTTATTTCTGTGGATGCACCATGATGGTGACGCACGAGCGTCAAAAAATTTCGGAGTATTTAGATTATTTGGAAAGAGAGATTGAGCTGTTCGCAAAAAATAGCGAGCCGCATCGCGAAGTCGTGCAAATGCATTGGGGTGGAGGGACGCCGACTTATCTGAAGCCGGATGAAATTCGTCGACTGGGTCAAGCGATTCATGAAAAATTTAAATTCAATTTTGCCGAGTTGGAAGCCAGTTGCGAGATTGATCCTCGAGATTTAACGCGCGATCATGTTGTGGCTTTGAAAGAGGCGGGTTTCAATCGTCTTTCGATGGGAGTTCAGGACTTCGAAGTAAAAGTTCAGCAGGCGGTAAACCGTATCCAGCCTGAATCTATTACGCGTGCTGCAGTGGAGTGGGGTCGCGAACTGGGCTTTAAAAGTATTAATCTCGATTTAATTTACGGTCTTCCTTTCCAAACTTTAGAAAGTTTCGAGCACACGCTCGATCGCATCATCGACATCAGTCCTGAGCGCTTGGCGATTTTCAATTACGCGCATGTGCCGTGGTTGAAAAAGCACATGAATTTAATTAAGGCGGAAGATCTGCCCACGCCGGATCAGAAAATGCAGATTTTAAAAATGACCATCGAGAAGCTCGAAGCGGCCGGCTACGTTTACATTGGCATCGATCATTTCGCAAAACCCAGCGACGAGCTTGCGATCGCCCAAAAAAATAAAACTCTTTACCGAAATTTTCAGGGCTATTCGACCAAAGCAGGAACCGAAGTTTACGCCATGGGCATGAGTGCCATCAGTCAGTTGAATGAATCTTATGCTCAGAATGCGAAAACCTTGCCGGAATATTATAAGGCAATTTCAGAAAATCATTTCGCGACGCATGTAGGTTATGAGATGAATTTAGACGATCACATTCGCAAAGACGTCATCATGCGTCTCATGTGTGATTTTGAATTGGATAAAAAATTCATCGAAGAAAAATATTCTATTGTTTTCGATGACTATTTTCATGCGTCCCTCAGAAAAATTTATCCCATGATCGAAGAGGGTTTGGTGTTGCATCGCCCTCAAAAAATTGAAGTCGTCGGAATGGGAAAACTCCTCATCCGAAATGTCGCCATGGCTTTCGATGCTTATCTGGATGAGATGATGAAGGATAAGCCAGTGTTTTCGAGGACGGTATGACAATGCTTTCCAGGTCCTACACACAATTTAGTAAAGATATTTCAGTTTTATTAGAGAATGCGCGCCAAGCTTCTTCAAAAGCGGTGAATGTTTTTATGACCGCAGCTTATTGGGAGGTAGGTCGTAAAATCGTAAAATATGAACAAGATGGAAAAGAACATGCCCGTTATGGTGCTAACCTTCTCCAAAGATTATCCAAGGATCTAAGCCGTTTGGGTCGGGGTTTTTCTGTCGATAACTTGGAAAATATGCGGTTGTTTTACCTTGCATACCCTGAAGCTAAGATTTCCGAGGCAGTGTCTCGGAAATCTGCTTTGTTAAAATCCGAGACAGCGTCTCGGAAATTGAGTTTTGAAGACTTGTCGGAAGTCTTTGCTTTAAGTTGGTCGCATTATGTACTCCTTTTGAGGAGAATCGAAGGCTCAGATATAAGAGACTTTTATCAAACGGAAGCACTTCGCTGCGGTTGGTCTGTGCGCCAATTAGAGAGACAAATTTCCACCCAGTTTTACGAAAGAACTCTGCTTTCGAAGAATAAAAAATCCATGTTGGAAAAAGGCCAAAAGCCACGTCCCGAAGACTTAACTGGCTTAGATGAACAAATCCGTGATCCTTACGTTTTGGAATTTCTGAACTTAAAAGATGAATATTCAGAACAAGATTTAGAGGAAGCTTTAATCCGTCATCTAGAAGACTTCTTAATGGAGTTAGGTGGGGATTTTGCTTTTATCGGCCGCCAAAAGAGATTGAGAATTGGGCAAGAATGGTACCGAGTCGATTTGCTTTTTTTTCATCGTAAATTGAAATGCTTAGTCATTATCGATTTGAAACTCGGAAAATTTGGACATGCGGATGCAGGTCAAATGCACCTTTACCTCAATTATGCCAAAGAGCATTGGATGAATGAGGGTGAAAACCCGCCTGTCGGCATCATCCTTTGCGCTCAGAAGGATTCTTCGGTGGCTAAATACGCTTTAGAAGGCTTATCGAATAAAGTATTAGCCGCAGAATATAAACTTCAATTGCCTAGTGAAAAGATTTTAGCGAAGGAAATCGAAAAGACCCGCAAGATGCTTGAGAAGGCTAAGACATGAGCGGCGCAGAAAAAGAAAAAATTGGTGTAGTCCTTTTCAATTTGGGTGGCCCCGATTCTCTCGATGCGGTCGAACCTTTTCTCTACAATCTCTTCCAAGATCCGGATATTTTTACTTTTCCTTTCGCTTCATTAGTTCGCAAACCCCTCGCTAAATTTATTGCGAAACGACGTGCCCCTAAAAGTCGAGTTTACTTTGAATACATGGGCGGAAAATCTCCCATTTTAGAACTGACTTTGCAGCAGGCCGATGCCTTAGAAAAAAAATTAAATAATGGCAGTGAAGATAAAAATTTTAAAGTTGTAGTGGCCATGCGCTTTTGGAAACCTTTTACTCAAGATGCTTTGCAATCCTTGAAAAATGAGGGAATTCAGAAAGTCGTACTTCTGCCGCTTTATCCGCAATATTCTTACACAACCACTCGTTCGAGTGAAAAAGAGTGGGATGCACAGTGTAAAAAAAAATCGCTGAGCTTTGAGAAAGTATCTCGCGTTTCAGATTATCATCGGCATCCTCTTTATATACAAGCTGTGGCGACTCGAATTCGAGAAGGGATTGCACGATTTCCAGTCGAAAAACAAAATCAGGTGCATTTGCTGTTCAGCGCACATGGAATTCCCCTTCAAGAAGTCGCCGCGGGTGATCCTTACGAAAAGCAAATCATTGAGAGCGTTGAATTGATTCGAAAGGAATTGGGAAATGATTATTCTCACTCCTTGTCTTATCAAAGCAAAGTGGGACCTTTAAAATGGTTGGAGCCTAACACCGTTGCGACGATTGAAAGATTGGCGAAAGAAGAAAAAAAGCAAATCTTAGCCGTGCCGATTAGTTTCGTTTCCGATCACTCTGAAACTTTATACGAGCTCAAGAAAATGTATGGAGAATTGGCTGTGGGATTGGGTGTAGAACAATATGAGCTCATGCCGGCCTTGAATGACCAGCCTTTATTCATCGAGTGTTTAGCGGATTGCGTTTTGGATTCAAAAAAACAATCGTAAGATCAGTCATCGAGTCTGTTGTAGAGAGGTAAAAGGACGTTTTTGATTTCTTCGGTGGTGGAAGCTTTTAAAGCACTATTGGCAATTGCCTTTAATTCTGCAAAACTCGATTCTCGAATTACTTTTTTCATCAGAGGAATATTCGCAGCGATCATCGAAAGCTGAGTGACGCCAAGCCCAATCATGAGGCATCCCATCAGAGGATCTCCCGCAATTTCTCCGCAAACTCCGACAGGCTTTTGATTCTGCAAGCCTACTTGGGCGACCTTCCAAATCGCCGAAATGATGGCGGGGTGAAAAGGCTCGTAAAAAGAAGCCACTCGTTCATTGTTACGATCGACGGCTAGAGTATATTG
Source organism: uncultured Pseudomonadota bacterium (assembly GCA_964556135.1). Taxonomy (GTDB): domain Bacteria; phylum UBA10199; class UBA10199; order JADFYH01; family JADFYH01; genus CAYPXN01. Next base: position 40,989 of record CAZKUY010000009.1, on the reverse strand, counting down.
AATCAAATCATTGGTTCCGATGCTGAAAAAATCCGCATGATGCACCAAAAAATGGGAAAGTGTGACGGCGGAAGGAACTTCAATCATAATTCCTAAAGGCACTTTTTCATCAAAAGGAATTTGCTGAAGACGTAAGTTGTTTTTTGCTTCTTCAAAAATCTTTTTAACGGCGACCATTTCTTCGATGCTAGAAATCATGGGAACCATGATGCGCATCGCCCCATAAACTGAAGCGCGCAGCAGTGCCTTGAATTGAAATTCTAAAATTTCAGGCTTCGAAAGACTCAAGCGAATCGAGCGATAACCCAAAAATGGATTGGGTTCTTGGGTGAGGGTCAAAGAAGCGATGGGTTTGTCGCCGCCTGCGTCCAAAATCCGAAAAGTGATGAGCAAACCATTCGCATCCTCAATGATTTGCTTATAAAGCTGAAATTGCTCCTCTTCACCGGGAAGATTTTTACGCGACATGAAAGCGAATTCGGTTCGGTAAAGACCCACACCTTCTGCACCTACATAACGCAAACTTTTTAAATCAGAAGCCCGGCCTACATTGGCTTGAAGACTAATTTGATGACCATCCGTCGTGATTGCTTCTTCGCCAGCCAACTTTTGCAAGTTCACCATGCGATCGGCAAATTTTTCTTGGATCTTTTCGTATTCGACCAAAACATCGCGTTCAGGGTTGATGTAAACTAGACCTTTGTTGCCATCTACAATGAGTAAATCGCCGGGTTCAATTTGTGTGGTGGCCCCGGAAATTCCCATGACAGCGGGAATGCCTAAAGATCTTGCCAAAATGGCAGCATGTGAGGTGCTACCGCCTCGAGAGGTGACAATGCCAGAAATGCGTTCCGGATCGAGTTGGGCAGTGTCTGAAGGAACGAGTGATTCTGAAATCAAAATTCCAGCCCAGTTATTTTTTTCCTTCTTCATCTTGCCCAGCAAGCGTTCTAAGATGCGTTGGCGCAAATCTTCAAGGTCTGCAATTCTTTCACGAAAGTGAGGATCTTCTATTTGTTCGAAGTCACGGATGTATTCACCGAGCACGTGAGAAACGGATTCAGCCGCACTTTTTAATTTTCTTTCGATTTCATTTTTTAATCTTTTGAGAAAACCTTCATCGCTTAAAATCATTCGATGACTGTAAAAAATATCCGCTTCATTTTTGGTGAAGGTTTTGCGTAGTTTTTTCTCGAGTTTTTCTAAGTCTTCAGCTGCTTTTTGAATCGCGGATTTTAAGTGTTTCCATTCTTGTTCAGGTTTAATGACTTTGTTCGAGGGAGGAAGAATAACGGGTTGAATTCCTGGCCTCAGGAAAAAAGCCGGACCAATACCGAAGCCGGGTGATGTTGGAATTCCAGAAAGTTGAAAATGATATTTACGGCGTTTATCTTCTTGTTGCAAAACTTCCAACGCGACTAAATTTTGAATCACTCCCGAAAGCTGAAAGGCAATGAGCTTTAAAACTTCAATTTCATCAAAGCTGAACTCGCGAGATGCTTCCGTTTGAATCGTGAGAACCCCGACCACTTGATCGCGATTGATGAGAGGCACGGCTGCGAAGGAATTAAACTTCTCTTCGCCCGTTTCTGGAAAGAATTTGTATCGAGGATGTAAATGCGCCTCATTAACAATGACAGGCTGCAGTTTTTCCACTGCCATTCCGGTGAGTCCTTCATTCACCTTCATGCGAACTTTTCCGATCGCGCAACTTTTAAGTCCGTCGGAAGCGACCAGAATGAGTAGTTTGTTTTGATGAAGATAGAGGGAACAGACATCCACCTGCATTTGCTGGCGAACCATCGTCACGATATGCGCGAGTGGATTTTCCAAAGGGTGAGATTTTTGGAGAATTTGCGCAATATTCGATAAAGTCTTAAGGGAATCCGCTTTCAAGGCCATGGTTTCCGGCGATGCCTCCAACCATTCGGTCGGCCACCCTAATGGGTACCCGGCCTCGGTCATTGAATTAGTAGGCTAACATGAATGTTCAAGCTTGGCATGCTTAAAATAATAATCCATCTTTTCTAAAAAACCATCAAAGCATCGTTCTTCAATGTCTAAAACAGGCGTGTTCTTAAGTCCGATTTCTTGAGGAAACTGATCAATGACTTCTCCAAGATAGGAAAGATGGTCCGCTTCGTCTTTAATAATTTTTTGAACCACTAATTTTAAAGCTGGATTGCTAAGCTTGGCTAAATATTGAGGATAAACTTTCATCGCACGTTTTTCGATGGTGTAGCTTACCCAAACGTAACTCGCATAGGCATCTTCTTTTCCTAAATTCTTTTTAATCCAATCATCCACTTGCGAATCTAGACCTTGAAAGTAATTTTCCGCAATTCCGACGAGAGAAGTCACTTGTTCGATAGGAAGACTTAATCCGAATTGTTTATCGGCAATTTCACGGAGCATAAAACTATGCTGAATTTCGTCACTCAAATGATGGTAGACACCCGTGCTGATTTTTGTATAAGGAACGGCTTTAACCATTTTGCGGTAACCGATGTATTCCAAATAGCTTAAAGATCTCAGCCAAAGGTGATGTTGAGAGGGGCTTTGAATAATTTGATCCAAAAAATGGTTCCAAGTGACTTTTTCCGTGGGCATGAAAGTCTCCAAAAAAGAAGGATTGTCCTTATAAAACAAACAATTGCTTGAGTTTGAGAGATTGTCAATGAGATGTTAATCCTTCTTGACATCAACAATCTCTTCCCCTAGTATCCGCGTCTTTCAAAATAGGTTGTTATAATAATGATATGAAGTAGGTTAAAAGGTTTATGAAAACATATAATCCAAAAGAACATGAAACAAAAAGAAATTGGGTCATCATTGATTTAAAAGATAAAGTTTTAGGTCGTGCGGCTACACAAATTGCAGACATTCTTCGTGGTAAAAATAAACCCGTGTTCACCCCTCATGTGGATACCGGTGATTTCGTGGTCGTGATCAACGCCGACAAAATCAAACTTACCGGAAACAAACTCAGAGATAAAAAATATTACAATCACTCAGGTTTCATTGGCGGAATGAAAGTGAAAAGCGCTGAAGAAATTTTGAAAAAACATCCTGAACAATTGATTACACGTGCGGTCGAAGGAATGCTCCCCGGTACTCGTTTAGCCCGTCAACAAATTAAGAAATTAAAAGTCTATGCGGGTGAAGTTCACCCTCATGAATCACAAATTCCTCAAGTTTACGAATTAAGAAATTAGTTTTTGGAGAGAAAGATTATGGTTTCGAACAAGAAATTCAATGGAACAGGAAGAAGAAAAACCTCTTCCGCCCGCGTTATCATCACCCCTGGTACTGGTAAATTCCTCATTAATACTCGCGATGGTTTAGAAAATTATTTCGGCCGTGCGACTTTACGAATGATTATTTTACAACCCTTCGAGACAACCGGCAACATCGGTAAGTTTGACGTGGTAGCCAGCCTTCAAGGGGGCGGACTTTCAGGACAAGCCGGCGCTTTACGACATGGAATTTCCCGCGCTTTACTGGCTTTGAATCCTGATTATCGTAAGCCTCTTCGTAAAAGCGATTTCTTAACTCGAGACAGCCGACGCAAAGAACGTAAAAAATACGGTCGTCATGGTGCTCGTCGTCGTCCTCAGTTTAGTAAGCGTTAGAACTGAACTGTATACTGAATCCAAAAAACCCATTCATCTTTTTGGTGAATGGGTTTTTTATTTTTAAAATATCTTTAGCTTTGGAACTTTTCCCTTCCAAGCTTCGGATAAAAATTTATAACATATGAATATGATCGATATTGGTGTGATAGGCGCGACAGGATACACAGGAGTTGAACTCGTTCGACTCCTGTTAAACCATCCCCACGCAAATCTTAAAGTTTTAACTTCTGAGAAGAGTGCGGGTCAGAAATTTTCTGCCGTCTTTCCGGCATTTTCAGCTTTATGTGATTTGGAATTGGAACCTTTTTATCCCCTTGAAGTAGCGAAAAAAATTCAGGTGGCTTTTCTATGCTTGCCTCACAAGTCTTCTCAAGAAGCAGCCGCGAAATTACGCGAGCGAGGCGTGAAAGTGATCGACCTCTCGGCGGATTTTCGATTGAAATCGGCGAAAGAATACGAACAGTGGTACGATAAGCATCAGCATCCAGAATTACTTTCTGAAGCGGTCTATGGTTTGCCCGAACTCTTTCGAGAAAAAATTAAAGGCGCAAAATTAGTCGCCAATCCGGGTTGTTATCCCACGGGTGCGGCTTTAGCATTAGCTCCCTTGCTCAAAGAAAAGATGATCGCTGTTGATTCCATTATTATTGATAGTAAATCAGGAGTTTCGGGTGCAGGACGAAGTGCGACGACGGATAATCTTTTCGCCGAGGTGAGTGAAGGCTTTAAAGCATATAAAGTAGGTTCTCATCGCCATACTCCTGAAATTGAACAAACTTTATCCGAAATTGCGGGTGAAAAAATCTTAGTGAGTTTTACTCCGCATTTAGTGCCGATGGATCGAGGTATTTTGACTACGGCTTATGCAAAACCTTTTCGAAAATTGAAAACTGCGGATATTTTGAAGGTATTTCGGTCATTCTATAAAGGCGAAAAATTTATCCGAGTGAAAGCCGAAGGCTTGTTTCCTAATACTAAGGATGTGCGAGCGACGAACTTTTGCGATATTGGTGCGATTTACGATGAGCGAGTGGATCGAATTGTTGTTTTATCAGCCATTGATAATCTCACTAAAGGTGCAGCAGGCCAAGCCGTGCAAAACTTTAATCTGATCTCGGGTTTTGAAGAAGGTTTAGGTTTGAAACTTTTTCCACATATTCCTTAATGAAATTGAAAGCACGTTGACAGCGTCACAAGAATTCTTTAAATTTTTCGAAAGCAAAAAATATTTAGGTGAGGCCTTTTCATGAAAACAAAATTCATCTTTGTGACCGGCGGCGTTGTTTCTTCCTTGGGAAAAGGACTGGCCTCTGCTTCCGTAGGTGCCTTGCTTGAAAACCGCGGCCTTAAAATTAATATCTTAAAGTTAGATCCTTATATCAATGTGGATGCGGGCACGATGAATCCCTTCCAGCATGGCGAAGTTTTTGTGCTCGATGATGGTGCAGAAACCGATTTGGATTTGGGTCATTATGAACGTTTCACGCATTCCAATTTAAGTCGTTTGAATAACGTAACGACGGGAAAAATTTATCATTCTGTGATTCAAAAAGAACGAAGCGGCGAATATTTAGGAAAAACCGTTCAAGTTATTCCTCATATTACCGACGAGATAAAAGGCCGTATCATGAAGGCCTCTCAGGATGTCGATTTAGTGATTGTTGAAATTGGCGGTACGGTGGGCGATATCGAATCTTTACCCTTCTTAGAAGCCATTCGTCAGTTTCGATATGATGTCGGCGAGGAAAATGTCATTTACATGCATTTGACTCTGGTTCCTTTCATTGCGGCAGCCGGCGAATTGAAAACAAAACCTTCGCAGCATAGTGTTCAAAAAATGCGAGAAATTGGAATTCAACCCGATATTTTGCTTTGCCGAACCGATCGTCCTCTTTCAAAGGAAATTAAGGCAAAAATTGCAATGTTCTGTAATTTGGCGCCCGATGCTGTTTTTACGGCGACGGATGTAGGAAGTATTTATGAAGTTCCGATGGTTTTGCATGAAGAGGGCGTCGATGAAAAAGTCGTGGAACTTTTAAATATTTGGACTCGCAAACCAGATTTAGCGGATTGGAAAGATCTTGCTTATCGAATTAAGAATTTAGAGCAGGAAGTCACTATCGGCATTGTCGGAAAATATGTTCATCTTACCGATAGTTATAAGAGTTTGAATGAAGCTCTCAAGCATGGTGGATTCAAGAATAATACGAAGGTGAACTTACGCTTTGTCGATTCTGAAGAATTCGAAAAACAAGATGCAGCCACAATTCTTGAGGGGATGGATGGAATTTTAGTTCCCGGAGGTTTTGGCGATCGAGGGGTCGAAGGAAAAATTAAAGCGGTTCAATATGCTCGTGAAAATCAAATTCCATTTTTCGGAATTTGTCTTGGAATGCAGATAGCCTGCATTGAATTCGCTCGAAATATGTTGGGAATGAAAAAAGCCAATAGCCGAGAGTTTGATGCGCACAGTCCTTATCCTGTAATCGACCTCATGCAGGAACAAAAAGCGGTGTTGAACAAGGGTGCGACAATGCGATTAGGCGCTTATCCTTGTAGTATTGAGAAAAATACTTTGGCTTTTGAAGTCTATGGAGAAAAACAGATTTCAGAGCGTCATCGTCATCGTTATGAATTTAATAACGTTTATCGAGAAAAATTTTTAGAGAAGGATTTCCTTTTCTCGGGACTTTCTCCCGATGGCTCTTTAGTGGAAATGATTGAATATAAACATCACCCTTATTTTATCGCTTGTCAGTTTCATCCTGAATTCAAATCCCGACCGATGAATCCGCATCCTCTTTTCGATTCTTTCATTGCTCATTCCTTGGCGCAGCGTCGCAAGGGAAATTGGACAGAATTAAAGCAAAAGAAAGAAATGGCGAGCCAACCCCTGCTTTCGAATGTTTCTCAGAAGTCTAAAAAACTTACCAAAAGTCCTAAAAAAGCCATTTCCCAGTCTCGCAAAGGCAAATGAAATTTTAGCATCCCTCTTCAAAAATGATTTTTCCGCTTCTTGACACTCAGAGGAGTGGGGGATATCATTATCTTTGGAACATTGATAAAAAATGATGTGTAGTTCATGGCCTTCTGAAGCACATTCGGCGTCTGTATCTTATTGATAAATCGAGAATTTTAAATGGCTCTTGAGATTCGCCAAAACCTGAAACTTTCCCAGCAATTGGTCATCACACCTCAATTGCAACAGGCGATAAAGCTTCTTCAGCTCTCCCGTGTAGAGCTTTTAGAAGTGGTTCAAGCCGAACTCCTTGAAAATCCTACCTTAGAAGAAGACACTGAGGGTGAAGACTTTGAGAAACTTCAAGCCCAAGACATGTTTGCAGGTGAAATTGCGGATGTCGAAAATGCTCCCGAAAAGTCATCCAATCAAGAAAAAGAAGTGATGTCTGAGAAGCAAGGTGAGGTCAAAGAGCCTGAAAACTTTGATTGGGAGAACTATTTAAATACTTATAGTGCTCCTGATCATTCTTCTGGCGGTGGGATGGAAGAGCTTCCTACCTATGAAACCACACTAAGCCAAAAGACAAGTCTTTACGACCACTTAATGTGGCAATTACAGCTTTCTGTATTCACAGAAGACGAAGAGGAAATCGGTGGATTGATCATCGGTGGCATCAACGACGATGGTTATTTGCAAGATTCTTTGGAAGATATTGCCGAAAAAGTAAAATTGCCGCTGGAAAAGGTCGAAGCGGTCCTCGAAAAAATCCAAAAATTTGATCCTCCCGGTGTTGCCGCTCGTGACTTAAAGGAGTGCTTATTGCTCCAGATTCGCTATTTCAGCCATGAACGCGAAGATATGGAGCGTCTAGTCACCCATCACATGGCGGAGTTGGAAAGAAAAGATTACAAGCGCATAGCCCGTGAGATGAAAGTGCCGCTCGAAAAGGTGATTCAACTTGGCAAACTCATGCATGAGTTAGAACCAAAACCCGGCAGACCTTTTACAGAGTCTTCGGCTCAATATATCACTCCCGATGTTTATGTTTATAAAGTGGGAGACGACTGGATGGTCGTTTTGAATGAAGATGGTCTTCCTAAGCTTCAACTGTCCCCTTTTTATCGAAATATGATGCAAAAAACTCTAAAGCCGACCGGAGATGGGCCGGATGGGAAGGATTTGCAGGCGAGCGAAAAAGAATATGTACAAACGAAGCTTCGCTCCGCGGTCTGGTTAATTCGCAGCATTCATCAACGACAAAGAACTCTTCATAAAACAATGAAGGCGATTGTGAAGTTCCAGAAGGATTTTTTCGAGAAGGGTATTGAACATTTACATCCGATGGTTTTGAGAGACGTCGCCCAAGAAATCGGAATGCATGAATCGACCGTTTCTCGCGTGACTACCAATAAATATGTTCATACCACTCAAGGGATTTATGAACTGAAGTTTTTCTTTAATAATGGTTTGCCATCGGGGGATGGAGACTCCATTGCAAGTGAATCGATTAAAGATAAGATTCGACACATCGTCAGCGCAGAGAATATAAAGTCTCCCCATTCTGACCAGGAAATCGTCGAAATACTAAAGCAGCAAAAAATCGAGATTGCGCGAAGAACCGTTGCGAAGTATAGAGAGATGTTAGGGATATTACCTTCGTCGAAACGTAAACAGTTATTTTAAACTAAACCCATCACTGTGGGACGCGAGCCCCTAAATAGAAATGAGGTTTTCATGCATGTTCATGTTACCTTCCGCCATTTGGAGTCTTCCCAGGCTGTCAAAGATTACGTTGAGAGCAAAACCGAAAAATTCAAGAAGTTCCTTCACGAGCCTATTGAGGTCCATGTGGTTTTGGAAGTTCAAAAGCTCAGTCACATCGCCGAAATGAATGTAAGCGCTAAAGACGTTAAGTATAACGCGCTCGTAGAAGAGTCATCCAATCTCTATGCTTCTATTGACTTAGTCTCAGAAAAGATTGAAAGACAACTCCGTAAACATAAAGAAATTGTGAAGGAGCATAAGCATACTCCTTCTACTTATGAAGCCGCTCAATTGCTAAACGGCTCCACGGATTGACGGTGATGGCAAGATTAAGGCCCCCGCATTTCAAGACGCGGGGGCTTTTTTTCACCTAGGGGAAATAAAAACTGATGAAGCTGAGCTCGATCATTTTGAAAGAAAATATTCTGCCTCGTTTAGAGAGTCGGGATCGCCATGGAATTCTTCGCGAAATGTCTCATCTCTTGGCTCAAGTTGAGCCTGGTCTCAAAGAAGAAGAAGTTTATAATTTATTAGAAGAACGTGAGAAATTAGGCAGCACAGGCATCGGTTGCGGCGTAGCCATTCCTCACGGAAAAATTCCCTCTGCAAAAAAAATGCTGGGCTGTTTTGGTAAAAGTGTAGAGGGTGTTGATTTTCAATCTCAAGATGGGGAGCTTGCCCATCTTTTTTTCGTTTTAATTGCCCCTGAAAACGTATCAGGATTGCATTTAAAGGTTCTTTCGAGGCTTTCCCGCATGTTAAAATCCAAGGCCGTGCGTGAGCAATTCATGGCGGCTCAGAATGCCGAGGAGATTTTTGGAATTATTTTGAGGGAAGACGAAAAGATGTAGTTTCGTTTTGCAGCCAGCAGGAGGCCTCGAATCTCATGATTAGCATACAAGTCGCCGATTTTTTGCGAGACAACGAGTATAATCTCAACCTTGAATTGGTTGCTGGCAAAAAAGGTTTAATCAAAAAAATCACAATTCCCCGCATTCAAAAGCCAGGTCTGGCTTTAACGGGTGACACCTCGAACCTTCATTCGGGTCGAGTTCAAGTTTTAGGTAAATCAGAAATTAATTATTTAAACACTCTTCCTAAAAAACAACTCAAAGAAATCATTCATAAGATTTTTTTAGTAGATTTAGCTTGTTTGGTAGTGGCGCGTGGAAACGCAATTCCTCGCGAACTCATCGAAGGTGCTGAAAGTAGCGACATTGCATTATTTTCTACTAATTTACTCACCAGCACTTTCATCAATCGAGTGACACGCTTTTTGGAGGATAAGCTCACCGCCTCTACGACTTTGCATGGTGTTTTGATGGATGTATTTGGCGTCGGCATTTTTATCATTGGAAAAAGTGGCATTGGAAAAAGTGAGTGCGCCTTAGATCTTATTTTAAGAGGACATCGTCTGGTGGCGGATGATGTCGTTGAAATTAAGAAGAAACCGCCTTCGACGCTTTCGGGATCAGGTGCTGGAATTATCAAACACCACATGGAAATTCGCGGCTTGGGTATTTTAAACATCAAAGACTTATTTGGTGTAGCCGCAACGCGGGATCAAAAAATTGTAGAAATCGTGGTTGAGTTAGTAGAGTGGGATGCGAGCGAAGAGTATGATCGTTTGGGGATCGATGATCAGCGTTTTACGGTGCTCGATGTGAAAATTCCCCATGTTGTAATTCCGGTAAGACCGGGTCGTAACATCACCACTCTCATTGAAGTCGCTGCCCGCAATCATTTGCTGAAAATAAAAGGCCATTTTTCTGCACAAGAATTCAATGAAAAGTTGAATCGAGAGATTATGGCGCAAGAGAAGTTGAATAAGGATATTTGGGGAAGTTTAGAGTAGGGAGTAGCCCTGAGTTTGGAGTTAATTTTTTTAGTCTTTAAACGCTACATCCTTTTTAAGTTTTGCTTTGGGATTATTGCCCCGCAGTAAAGACTAAAAAAATTAACTCCAAACTCAGGGCTTCAGAGTAATGGTTTTTTGGAGGTTTTATTCGGGATTTTGTGATGGTTACAGGTTTGTCGGGTGCGGGTAAGTCTTCGGCTTTGAGAAGTCTCGAGGACATGGGGTTTTTTTGTATTGATAATCTGCCGATTGATTTTTTGCATTCCTACCTTTCTCATGAAAAACTAATCCAAAAGAAGAATTTCAAACTTGCGATTCATATCGATAGTCGAGATATAGATTTTTTTAAGATTTTCCAAAAAGAAGTTTTGAAGATAAGAAAAAAATTCCCTGAATTGCGCGTTTTATATCTCGAGGCGAGCGAAGAAGTTATTTTCCGCCGCTTTCGAGAAACTCGCCGTCCTCATCCTTTGGGAACAGGCAAAAGTTTAATGCGCAGCATTCAACATGAGAGAAAACAATACGACCGTATTCGCGTAGAGGCGGATTTTAATATAGATACAAGCCATATGAACGTCCACCAGCTCAAGCAAACTTTGGTGGAGATTCTGGGTTCAGCTCATCACAAACCGCAATTAATGCTTTCTGTCATTTCTTTCGGTTATCGTTTTGGAATTCCTCAGCAATGCGATTTAGTGATGGATGTCCGTTTTTTACCTAACCCTTATTTTGTCCCTGAATTGAAAGAACTTTCTGGATTAGATTTGAAAGTGCGAAATTTTGTTTTGAAACGTAAAGACACCCAAATTTTCATCGCTCAATATAAGAGGTTGCTAGAAATACTCCTTCCAAAATATTTAAAAGAGGGTAAGTCCTACTTAGGTATCGCTTTTGGATGCACAGGAGGCAAACATCGTTCGGTAAGTCTGGCAGAGTATTTTAAGTCTTATTTCGAGAAAAAAGGATATTCTGTTCATCTAGATCATCGTGATGTGAATAAAAAATGAAGATCGGTATTATCATTGTCAGTCATCAAGAAATAGGCAGCGAGTTGCTCAAGGCGACCGATTCTATTTTAGGGGATCATCCTGGTTTTGAAGCAGTGGGTATTCAACCCCATGATCCCGTTGATCTCAGCGTGCAGAAAATTAAAGCTGCGATTCTTGCCGTAGACCAAGGTCATGGTGTTTTAATTCTTTCCGATCTTTTTGGGGCAAGCCCAAGTAATATTTGTCTGCCCTTTCTTAAAAAAGGAAAAGTTGAAATGGTGAGCGGTGTCAATCTGCCTATGCTGCTTAAACTTTTAAATTTTAAAGATGAAATGAATCTTGAAGACTTAACGGATTTCATTGTGAACTATGGCCAGCGACATATTGTCAAAGGCAGCCAACTCATTGATTAGCGAATAAATGTTCAGGAGCGGATTATGGCTGAAATATCCGAAACCTTTATCATTCAAAACAAATTAGGTTTGCATGCTCGAGCTGCAGCGCTTTTAGTAAAAACATGTGCTCAATTCAGCTCGGAAGTTTCTATATGCGCCCGCAAACAAAACGTGAATGGCAAATCGATTATGGGAGTCTTGATGCTGGCGGCTTCCCAAGGAACAAAAATTAAAGTCACCGTCACTGGAAAAGATGCTGAAGATTGTCTCTCCGCCATTTCCAAACTGATCGGAAATAAATTCGGTGAGGAATGAGTGAAGAAAAAAAACTCTAAAACCCAGAAAAGCCGCATCCAAACCATCGAAGGGATTGGTGCAGCTCCAGGGATTGCTTTGGGGTCTGCTTATGTTTTAGAGAAAAGGCAACTTTCCTTTCCTCAATATTGGATTTCGAACAAAGAAGTTTCTATAGAAACCACCCGTTTTGTCACTGCGGTGGACCATTCCCGAGATGAACTCAAAAAAATAAAAGATAAGCTTTGCAAATACGGCGGACGCGATCAGATTTATATTCTCGATTCCTACACGGTGTTGCTTCAAGACGAGATGTTGGTCAAAAATACCATCACCTCCATCAAGACAGAGCGCATCAATGCAGAGTGGGCTCTGCATAAAACTCTCGAAAAGATCAAGGCACTCTTCAATAATGTAGGTGAAGAATATTTTCGGGAGAGAAAAAGCGATGTGGATTATGTCGGAAGCCGTATTTTTAAATATCTTTTAGGGGATGAAGAAGATGTTTTTAAAAATATTCCTCCTAAATCCATTGTAGTCGCTCATGATTTGTCGCCGGCTGATACCGCCCAACTTCTTAAGTTTCATGTGAGTGGCTTTGTTTTGGAGTTAGGTGGAAAAACTTCTCATACGGCCATTGTTGCGAGAGCTTTGAATTTACCGGCTGTCGTGGCGTGTGTGATGGTTACAGAGAAAGTGAAAAATGGGGACCAGCTCGTTATAGATGGCACCGAAGGTCTTACTCTGGTGAATCCGGGTCCTAAATCGATTAAAAAATATGATTTAGTCCGTAAGCATGACGCCGATATCGAACGCATGTTATTAAAGGAAATCCATCTTCCCGCTCAGACTCAAGATGAGTTTCGGGTACAACTGATGGCGAATATGGAACTTACGGAGGAAATCGAATCGCTCAAGGCTCATGGCGCAGAAGGTGTCGGACTCTATCGCACAGAATTTCTCTATTTAAATAAAGGTTTGGCCCCCACCGAAGAAGAACAATTTGAAGTCTATCGCCAAGTTTTAAAATCTGTTTATCCCCATTCTGCAACCATTCGGACTTTAGATATCGGTGCGGATAAAGTCCCAACCGATCGTAAATATGAAAGAGAAATTAATCCTGCCTTAGGATTAAGAGCCATCCGTTTTTGTTTTAGAGAGAAAGATCTTTTTAAAAAGCAGTTGAAGGCCTTATTGCGCGCCAGTGTTTTTGGAAAACTGCGTATTATGTTTCCGATGATTTCCAGCATGCTAGAACTCAAGCAGGCCAAGTCCCTTTTGGAAGACGTAAAACGAGAGATGAAGCGCAAAAAGCAGGAATACGATCCGCATGTGAAGGTGGGAATTATGATTGAAGTTCCTGCTGCGGTGATGATCGTAGAAGAGTTAGCAAGAGAAGTGGACTTCATGAGTATTGGCACAAACGACTTGATTCAATATTGTCTGGCGGTCGATCGGGGCAATGAAAATGTGGCTTATCTTTATCGCCCCTTGCATCCCGCGATTTTAAGAATGATTCGACGCGTGGTTGAAGTGGCTCATGAACAACGTATTGAAGTGAGTGTTTGCGGCGAGATGGCGAGCGAACCTCTTTATGTTTTGATATTGCTTGCCTTTGGTTTGAATGCTTTATCGATGAATGCGATTTCTATCCCCCGCGCTAAAAAAATGATTCGTTCAGTAAATTTTCGGGATGCTAAAAATCTCTTGGATAAGGTGCTCTTATTGAGCAACGAAGCCGAGATAGAGGCGATGGTTCGCAAAGAAATGGAACGACTCATCCCCAAAGATTTTATTGATTTTTCAAGGCTCTAATCTCTGGCTTTGCATCTTGACACCCCCAGCGACTTTGGCTACTTTGCCCCCCATTTGAAAAAGCGATCTCTCTTCCGAAAAAGAAACCTTAAAAGGAGAAATACCGTGGCTCAAACACGACATTTTTTTACTAGTGAATCTGTGACCGAAGGTCATCCCGATAAAATTGCCGACCGAATTTCCGATTCAGTTTTAGATGCTATTCTCAGTCAAGATCCCAAAGCCCGAGTGGCTTGTGAAACCCTCATTACGACGGGTTTTGCATTGATTTCAGGTGAAATTACCACGAACGCCCAAATTGATTATACCGATATTGCACGCAAAGCTATTAAGGACATTGGTTACGACGATAGCTCCAAAGGCTTTGATTATCAAACCTGCGGCATTCTTCTCTCGATTGATAAACAATCGGTCGATATTTCCATGGGAGTCAGTGAAGGAGAAGGACTTTACAAAGAGCAAGGCGCTGGCGACCAAGGGTTGATGTTTGGTTTTGCTTGCAATGAAACCCCTGAATTGATGCCGATGCCCATCCATTTTTCTCACCGCATCACTCAACGTTTGTCGGAAGTCCGTAAAAATGGAACTCTGAAGTTTTTAAGACCTGACGGAAAATCTCAAGTGACGGTAGAATACGAAGGAAATAAACCTGTTCGTGTGGATACTGTAGTCGTTTCGACTCAGCATAACCCAGAAGTTTCTCATGATGAATTAAAGCAAGCCGTTATCGAAGAAGTGATTAAGAAATCCATCCCTGCGGAATTGCTTGATGATAAAACTCGTTATTTTGTGAATCCCACGGGTCGTTTCGTCGTCGGCGGACCTCAAGGCGATTGCGGTCTCACCGGACGTAAAATCATTGTAGATAGTTACGGTGGAATGGGTCGTCACGGTGGCGGTGCTTTTTCTGGAAAAGATCCGACAAAAGTAGACCGTTCTGCATGTTACATGGCTCGCTATATTGCGAAAAATGTCGTGGCTTCAGGAGCAGCAGATCGTTGTGAAGTGCAAGTGGCTTATGCGATCGGATATCCCGAACCTGTGAGTGTCTTGGTAGAAACTTTTGGCACCGAAAAGGTAGCCGCAGAAAAAATCGTACAAGCGATTCGCGAGCACTTTCCTTTGACGCCTTCTGGGATTATCCAAGCCTTAGATTTACGTCGTCCTATTTATGCAAAAACTGCCGCTTACGGCCACTTTGGTCGTAACGAGCCGGAGTTTACTTGGGAAAAGACGGATAAGGCTGCCACACTTAAGAAAACATTAGGATTGTAATTCATCTTTAAAAGGAATTTTTTCATGTCTACTCAAAGTGTTACCAAACTCTCCGATCATGATTATAAAGTCGCTGATTTAGGACTCGCAGATTGGGGTCGTAAAGAAATTCAACTCGCCGAAATTGAAATGCCTGGTTTGATGGCAGTTCGAGAAAAATATAAAAAAACTCAGCCTCTAAAAGGCGCGCGTATTGTGGGTTGTTTGCATATGACCATCCAAACGGCAGTTCTCATGGAAACTTTGGTGGAATTGGGTGCTCAAGTGCGTTGGTCTTCATGCAATATTTTTTCCACTCAAGATCACGCGGCGGCTGCCATGGCTAAAGCGGGTATTCCTACCTTCGCATGGAAGGGTGAAACGGAAGCAGAATATTGGTGGTGTGTCGAGCAAAGCCTGAAATTCCCTGATGGACCAAATATGCTTTTGGACGACGGTGGCGATCTCACTCAACTCGTTCATGAAAAATATCCTGAAATGTTGAAAAACATTAAAGGCGTCAGCGAAGAAACCACAACCGGCGTACATGCCCTTTATAAAATGTTGGAAAAGGGTGAATTGAAAATCCCCGCCATCAATGTGAATGATTCCGTCACGAAATCGAAGTTCGACAATTTATACGGCTGCCGCGAATCATTGGCAGATGGAATTAAGCGTGCGACAGATATTATGATCGCCGGTAAAGTTGTTGTAGTCGCGGGCTACGGAGATGTTGGTAAGGGTTGCGCTCAAGCGATGCATGGATTAGGCGCTCGTGTCGTAGTTACTGAAATTGATCCTATTTGCGCTTTGCAAGCGGCCATGGCCGGTTATCAAGTGACGACGATGGATGAAGCCTGCAAAATGGGAGATATTTTCGTGACCACTACCGGTTGCAAAGATATCATTCGCATCGACCATCTCGAAAAAATGAAAAACTCCGCGATTGTTTGCAACATCGGACATTTCGATGTGGAAATCCAAGTCGCTCAGTTGAATCAATTCCCTGGAATCAAAAAACTCGAAATTAAACCTCAAGTGGATAAATACACTTTCCCTGACGGCCATTCGATTATCTTGCTTGCAGAAGGTCGTCTCGTGAATTTGGGATGTGCTACAGGTCATCCTTCCTTCGTCATGTCTAATTCCTTCACAAACCAAGTTTTGGCTCAAATCGCCCTATTTACCCAAAAACATGAAGTGGGAGTTACCGTGCTTCCCAAAATTTTGGATGAAGAAGTCGCGCGCTTACATCTTGAAAAATTGGGTGTGAAGTTAGAAACACTTTCTTCCGATCAAGCCAAATATTTAGGAGTGAATGCGAACGGACCTTATAAGCCTGAATATTATCGTTATTAAGAAGTAGTTTTTTGAAAATCTAAAAGTCGGCGGATGTGTTGCGTTCGCCGACTTTTTTTTGGAGCGAACCATGGAAGCGATCTTAAACGTAGAAAATCTTTTAGCTTTGGCAACTCTTACGAGTCTTGAAGTGGTATTGGGAATCGACAACATTATCTTCATCGCCATTCTTACTGGTAGATTACCTCAGGATAAACAAAAATCAGCTAGAACCATTGGTCTCGCTTTAGCGATGATTATGCGCATAGTGCTTCTGCTCAGCCTGAGCTGGGTAATGAGTCTAACTCAACCCTTATTTACCTTATGGAACCACTCGGTCAGTGGCCGCGATTTGATCCTACTGATAGGTGGGCTTTTTCTTCTTGCGAAAGCGACCACGGAAATCCATCACAAGCTTGAAGGGGTGGATGAGAGTAAAGAAGTAAAAGGTAAAGTTTCATACGGCAACGTTCTTTTCCAAATCGCCTTGCTCGATATAATTTTTTCCCTCGACTCTGTAATTACCGCCGTGGGTATGGCGCAACATATTTGGATTATGATTGTCGCAGTGGTATTGTCAGTCGCCATCATGATGATTTTTGCAGGCTCGGTCACGCGTTTCATCGAAAAACATCCCAGCTTTAAAATTTTGGCACTTTCCTTCTTGCTCATGATCGGCGTGATGTTGGTGGTCGAAGGAATGGGCAAGCATATCGACAAAGGTTACATTTATTTTGCGATGGCTTTCTCTCTTTTTGTCGAAGTGATTAATATCAAAGTGAGTAAGAAATCAAAGCCGGTCCATTTGCATCAATAAACTTAAGACATTCAAATTCTATTCCTGTTTCTAGATTTGGAAAAACGATTCTTATCCTGGATTCAGAACTTATGGATTGGGTGAGACAAAACTCGAAATCTATAATTTAAACTGGAGCCCCATTTCTTTAGGATGTCGAGTTCCATTAAACTTAATGAATTGAATTACCCATTGTTCATATGCTTTCTCGGTACGAATGGAGTAATGGTGATACCTCAAGACTTCTCGAATCTGTAATTTACACTTTTATCCGTTCTTATGTAGAAATCCCGTTCTATATAAGAACATAGTTAGGTGTCACAACTATGAAGAAGTTCCATCTCGCAATTGGCGTCACCGATATTAGTCGTTCCGTTGAAGATTACTCCCATCGCTTAGGTTGTCCCCCTGCCTTGGTTATTCCAAATGAATATGCCTTGTGGCGTACTGCCAGCTTGAATCTTTCCATTCGTCGGGTTGAGCAAAATCCAGGAGTTTTGCGTCATTTAGGCTGGGAAGATGCATCCGCTCCAAGTTTCACCCAAGATACGGATACCAATGGCATTGTCTGGGAGCATTTCAGTGCAGAACAACAAGCCAAAGAGATCAGTGACACTTGGCCTCAGGCAAAGTATAAACCGAGTAACACCTAACAAATCATTCAACCGGACGCCTAACGGCGCCGGTTAATTCTACCGTTAGATAGCGAAAATTATGAAGAAGCTTTTCCTTTTTATTCTCATTATTATCTTAGGAATTGCAATTATTCCTTGGACACTTTATGAAATTGGCCTTCAAAAGATTCAACCATTACCCAATCCACCTCATGAAATTAATCTTACGCAGAGTCAATCCCAACAACTGTGGTTAAAATTTGGCGAAATCGGACCTATACAAGTAGAGAGACTCAATCCTTATCAGTATCTCTTTTCGATTTTTTTTCATCGAGAATATGAAAATTCTCCAGGAGGAAAGGTTGCTTGGTTTGTAGCAAGAGATTACAATCTAACCCATTTAAATACAAAGAATATGGGTGTTTGGCACTTGTCTGGAGCTGCACTCACTGTTTGGCTAACTAGAAATTGGAGCATCGATCAATTATTAATGAGGGCAGAAGAGATCCAAGTAAGAAAGAAAAATATCTAACCAAACATTCAACTGGACTGCAGGAACTCTTGCTTTGTTGCAATCATCTCGCGCAGCCAGTTAA
>CAZKUY010000009.1:13288-22579 GCA_964556135.1 uncultured Pseudomonadota bacterium | reverse complement strand
TGCTTTGTTGCAATCATCTCGCGCAGCCAGTTAACTCAACCGTTAGAGATATAAAAATATCAGGAAAATTATGAATGAAAAAAATCTAGAGCCTAACATTACTGTTATAAAGCTTCCATCTTCAGAAACTAATTCTGAGTCTAATCCCTCCACACAGAAACACAGCTACTCTTCCTATTTAGGTTTTTTTTCTATAGCTTGTTCATTGATTTCCTTACTCATTTCGGCAGCACATCCTACCTCAGAGTCTGATCCAGTGTTTCGTATTCTTTTTATAAATATGATATTAGGTATTTTATTTGGAATAGTAGCTATTATATGGGGATTATTAACAGAGCAAAAAAATAAAGCTGCGATAATAGGCGGGGTTTTTGGAATAATTTTAAATATTGGAGTTAGCTTTTTCGTACTTCTTTCTCTTTCTTTGAAAGTTCCTCATAATCACGTTGGATTTTTAGAAATACGTATTAATCATGTTTTGAGTAATATAGGCTCTAACCAATTATTCAACTGGACTGCATGAGCTTCTGCTTTGTTGCCATCATCCTGCGCAGCCAGTTAATTCTACCGTTAGAAGTATCAATCTTTATGGATCCTGGACGGTAAATAAAGCAAAAGCCCACATTTACGCGGGCTTCTGGACTATTTTAAATCTTATTGGATAACCTAAAAATGGCGTTGATGTCTAAATTTCCGAAGGCACAGCATCAATCTTTAAAGCCCAAATCTTGAGGGGATTGTTTAAGTTTTCCATCCCTTGAATCGATAAAATCTTCCAAGGCTTCAAATATTGCAGGTCGAATTTTGATTTTTCTAATTCTTTTTTGGAAGGTAGAAATACCAAATATTCTTCATCGATAACTCGTAAAGTTACCAGAATATAGTCCTTTTGAAATTCTGTTTTGATGATTCTTCCACCCACGTTTACATCTTTATCGTGGTTATAATTTTTTTCTGGTTCAAATTGGCTGTCTGGACTGCGTTTGACTTGATCTGGGTTCACTCCAAAAAGAATTTTTGAGATTTTCCATTGAGAATTCTCTTGGATGAAGTTGAGTGTGATCTCTGATTTTGAAATTTTATTGTCAGGACTTTGAAGGTCTGCCAGTAAATCCAATTCTGCCTTTTTTCCATCTGCGCTCCATTGAGAGTTTTCTACGGTGTAACGTAAAGGCGTCATCGCCTTGAAGAATTGCTCCATCTTCTTTTTTTCGGCCGCATTTTTAGGCTTAATTTCGATATTCAAACCCGGCTCTTTTTCTTTAGTTCTGAGTTGCTCGGCCTGTGCACTTTGACCCGCAAGTATCAGTGCATTATAGCGGTCATAAATTTGGGTCAAATTTTGAACTTCGTCGGCGGCTTGAAGAGGCAGATGGAAAATGAGAGCGAGTAAGAATAGCAGAGGGATAATTTTTTTCATAATTTCACTTAATTTATTTCTAAACTGATATCGACGGCTGCGGCAGAGTGGGTGAGGGCCCCCACAGAGATATAATCCACCCCCGTTTCTGCCACGGCTCGAACATTTTCTAAATTAACATTTCCAGAAGCTTCCAAAATCGTTTTGCCTTCATTAATGATACAGGCCAAACGCATATCTTCCAAGGTCATATTATCGAGTAAAATCCAGTCTGGTCTTTCTGTGAGTGCCTCTTCGAGTTGGGGAAGATTGGTCACTTCGACTTCAATCTTTCTTTTTTTCTTATCCCTAGAGAAACTCGGCCCCTTAGGGCCGCGAATGAGATTGTTTCTCTTGGGATGAAGCTCGGTCCCATGGGCCCGAGAAATGTGTTCATTATGTTTGCGGACGGCTTGGATGGCTTCGCTGATCGATCCATAGAGGGCTAAATGATTATCTTTAATGAGATAGGCATCGAAAAGTCCAATGCGATGATTGAAACCTCCACCCATGCGCACTGCATATTTCTGAATGTTGCGCCATCCCGGAAGAGTTTTACGCGTGTCGAGAATTTTAGCGCCTGTACCTTCGACCATTTTCGTGAATAGGTAAGTTTGGGTAGCAACCCCTGAAAGCTGTTGCAGAAAATTCAAGGCCGTTCTTTCGGCCGTAAGAAGTGAGGCTGCGGATCCAGTAACGATTGCAATTTCATCCCCTTCTTCGCAATCGCTACCTTCTTTTTTCAAAATCTTAAATTTTAATTTCGGATTTATTTTTTTGAAGACGGCCTGAACGATGGGCAGTCCCGCTACAATCAGTGCTTCTTTCGCGAGAAAAATTCCCTCTACTTTGGGGCTTTTCTTGGCGAAAAGGGCTTGGGTGGTGATATCTCCCTTACCTAAGTCTTCTTCAAAGGCGAGTTGAATTAACTTACTGGGAATGGGGCAAGTTTGACCTTTCTTCATAGGGCAACTTTTTACTCATTCGATCGATAAAGTCCATTACTATGAAGCTGCTTTGCGTTCAAAGAGATCTAAATAGGAGTAGTACCTTATGCCTGGGTGTCGAGCCAGTACAGAGCATTCCTTTGTCGAGAAGAAGTGAATACATCCGCAATCTTCCGCCTCATGCGCAGCGAATTTTGATAACGAGAGATCAAAGTGTGGATGTCTACCGCACATCGGCGAGGCAAATTTTTACAGGACGTCAAATTCACATTCTTTTTGGAGCTATGCCAGACAATGTGGTTTCTATACAGGGAGGCCATGAGATCACTTTAAGGGATGTGTCCGGAGGGCCTTATACAGCCCTGCAAACTTCAATGCTTTTTTTCACCGGAGATGATCAAGTGTTCGAATTGAGTCCAGATCAGGCTCTCCGTTATCGAGGCCCCACCCTTTTATACCAGAATGTCCATGCGCAGGTTCTCACAGAAAAAGTCGCCTATGATGGTTTTATCAGGTCTACAATGGCTCCTTTAGGTCGCTCAGATATGCAAGCCTGCCAAGCGACTAGAAATTCTTCTCCTTATTTGGGTCCTACCGGTGAGGTCTATGACTATCCTCGCATCCAAGAAAGAATTCATGATTTGGTGGAAATATTAAATCTCGATGAATTGCCCCTCCACACTGAAGTGGATTGTAACTTGAGAATTGCTGGAGCGGCTTCGGATCTGGCGAGTGGCAGGATTTTTTTAGGAAGAGATTTTCCATCCAGAAGTTTTACGATGCAAAATACAGTTTTGTCACATGAGTTAGGGCACTTTTTTTTCCATGATCGCGAAATGTTTAGTTTAAATACTTATCTTGCCGAAGAGTTTAACAGACAAGTGCCGAGGAGCGCTTGTAGCTCGCAATTCGTATATTCGAGGGTCGCGCAAAGTCGAGAAGGTCAGGATTTTTCGGGGGATCTCAATAGTGAAGCTTATGCACGCTTGATGGAAGTGGTCTATTTTTATGAAGGAGAATGGGGCAACCTTTTTGAAATGAGCGAGCAGGACAGAAACCGTTATTACAGGCCCAACACTATGGCCATTCCCTGGTTTCAAGATTTTTTCAGGGGAGAAATGATTCAAGGCATTCCCCTCGCCCTTGCTCTTAGCTATTTTTTATACCAGGCCGGACAAGACACTCAAGTGGTTCAAGATCGACTTTTTGATTCTCTGTGTCGCACAGTGGAACGTGAAGTTCCTCCAGCGGTATTCAGAAAAGTCAGAGATTGGACCCATCCGCAGAGGGATGCTTCCCTGCGACCTTTTTTTGTCGCTCCTCGAAGAGCTTGCAACTGGAGCACATCCTCATCCCATTAAAAGCGTCATTCCTTCTTCAATTTCCTTCTTCTGCTTTTCTCGGTTCGCCAATTCTTGTTTCGTTTCTGTCACCAATTCTTCCGGCGCATTTTCGATGAAGCTGGGTAACTGAAGTTTATTCGACAAGAGGGAAATATCTTTCAAAGTTTTATCGAGTTTTTTCTGAAGTCGCGCTTTTTCTTTGTCGATGTCGATAAGGCCGCTCAGCGGAATTAAAACAATCAAATCTCCATTAGCGGCAAGGCCTTTGGACACAGGTTCTGTAGGAAGATCTGAAACAAATTCAATTTTCGAAATTTTTCCTAATTCTTGAATACGAGGAACGAGTAATTGAATTTCAGAGTGAAGTTGAGGGCTTGTTTTGATCTTAGCAATAATCTTTTCTTTAGGATTCACACCCGTTTCCGCACGGATATTGCGGATGCTCGAAACAATCTCTTTCATCAATTCAGTTCTTAGAGAAGCTTTCAAAAACTTCTCGGTTTCTTGCGAGGAAAGCCCTTTGGGAAAAGCAGCGAGAGAAATGGAATGCGGTCGATCGGGTAATTTTTGCCAAAGTTCTTCGCTGATGAATGGCATCATGGGATGCAGCATGCGGAGGATTCCATCGAAAATCTTGAGCGCAAAGGCTGCGCATTTTTGCTTGGTTTCGCCTTCTGAATAAAGTCGCGACTTAATCAGTTCCAAATACCAGTCGCAGAAAACCTGCCAGATAAAATTATAAAGGCCGTGTGCGGCGATATTGAATTTATAATCAGTGATAGCTAGGGAAACGGTTTCGGCGCATTTGGAAAGTTCCATCCAAATCCATTGATCTTCTTCCGTTTGAGGCTGCGCTTCATCGATTTCTTTTCCGGACTTCACGACGGGCAAGGCGGTGGAATAAAGAAAGCGGGCGGCATTCCAAATCTTATTACAAAAATTTCGATAACCTTCCACGCGATGTTCATCGAGTTTAATGTCGCGGCCTTGCGCGGCGAAGGCGGCGAGAGTGAATCTCAGGGCATCTGTGCCATTCTTTTCCATGAGCTCAAGTGGGTTCACCACATTCCCTTTCGATTTACTCATCTTCTGGCCTTGGGCATCGCGCACCAGGGCATGAATATAAACGTCTTTGAAGGGAACTTCGCCCATGAACTTCAGACCCATCATCATCATGCGGGCGACCCAGAAGAAAATGATATCGAAACTCGTGACTAAAACACTTGTCGGATAATAAGTTTCCAGCAGCTTTGTTTTTTCTGGCCAACCTAAAGTAGAGAAGGGCCAAAGGCCTGAGGAAAACCAGGTATCCAACACATCGGGATCTTGAACAATTTCAGAAGAATGGCAGGTGCTACAGACTTTTGGATCTTCACGAGTAACGGTCACATGGCCTTCGCCGCAGTACCATGCAGGAATGCGGTGACCCCACCAAATTTGTCGCGACACGCACCAATCCTTAATATTTTCCATCCAAGAGTAATAAGTTTTTGCCCAGTGTTCAGGATAGAAACGAGTCTTGCCGCTGCGGACGGCTTCAATCGCGGGTTTGGCGAGGGGTTCTGTTTTTACAAACCACTGCAAAGAAAGATAAGGTTCGACGACGGTTTTGCAGCGATAGCAATGTCCCACTTTATTTTTGTGAGCATCGATTTTTTCCATGTGGCCGGATTCTTCAAGTTGCTTGATCATTTCCTTGCGGGCCGCAAAGCGGTCTAAATTTTGAAAGGCTCCGGCATTTTCATTCATCTTTCCATCTTCGGAAAGCACATTGATACGTTCCAGATTGTGACGTGTTCCTACTTCAAAATCGTTAAAATCATGAGCCGGGGTAATCTTGACCACGCCGCTTCCGAATTCTTTATCGACGTATGAATCTGCAATCACAGGAATGAGGCGTTGATTAAAAGGAAGGACTACTTTTTTTCCAATTAAATGTTTGTAGCGTTCGTCTTCAGGATTTACGGCAACCGCCGTGTCACCTAAAAGTGTTTCTGGACGTGTGGTGGCGACCGTTAAGAAATGATCCGCATCCCCTTCGAAAAAATAACGAATATGCCAGAGGTGACCATTAGCTTCACTGTAATCCACTTCTAAATCCGAAAGGGAAGTTTGACAGCGGGGGCACCAGTGAATGAGGCGTTGAGCGCGGTAGAGTAAACCTTCATCATGCAAGCTCACGAAGACTTCACGAACGGCTTTTGATAATCCGTCATCCATGGTGAAGCGTTCTCGAGACCAATCGAGCGAAGCACCCAGAAGTTTCAGTTGAGAGCGAATGGTTCCGCCGGATTCTTCTTTCCAGGCCCAAACGCGTTTCACGAAATCTTCGCGACTGAAATCGTGACGGGATTTTCCTTCGGCGGCGAGTTGACGTTCGACCACATTCTGAGTCGCAATGCCGGCGTGATCTGTTCCAAAAACCCATAAAACCGCATCGCCTTGCATGCGTCGATGACGAACCAAAATATCTTGTAAACTATTATTGAGGGCATGACCGAGATGGAGAGTTCCTGTGACGTTAGGAGGAGGAATTACCACTGAAAAGGTATTTTTCCCGCCGGCTTGTTCAGGAGCCGTGCTGATGCCGGACTCTATCCATTTTTTACTCCAACGTTCTTCAACTTCATGCGGGGCGTAGACTTTTTCAAGTTCGGGGGTAGGTGTATCCATGCTAGCGGGTCAGCCTTTCAATTTCTTCTTTGATTAATTTTTCAGCGATGCTGGGAACGGTCTCTCGAATCGCTTTTTCCAAAATTTCTTGAGCCTTTTCTGTGAGATTAGATTGGGAAATGGCTTCCTTGATCGCTTGTTCGATTTTGAGATTAATGTCTTCACTGAAGAGAATGGGATTTTCGGGAAGAATTATTTCTTCTACTTTCCTGCTTTCGTTCGCTTCCATGACTTCTGAAGAAATTGCTTCGGAGTCATCCATCATTTCCATCGTTTCTAGAGTTTCTAAAACTTCAGAGCTTTCCACAGGCGCTTGAGCTTCTAAATTTTCTAAGGATTCGGCGTTTTCGACGGAATCGACAGAAGCTTCCATGACGGGCTCTGCTTGGATTTCTTCGACCTCAGGCACAGAATCGAGTGGAGTGATGTTTTCTGACATAGAAAGCTCTCTTTCTTTGAACTCAGCTTGCAGACCGAGTTGACTGAAGATCTTGACGATGTCTTCAATTAAAAAAGGACGACGCAGTTTTAAAATACGAGAGTTGTAACGAAATTGAGTCAATTTTTCCCGACGTTCCAAAAGAAGCAGAGGGTTTTGAGTGATTCGACCTTCCGTGAAAAGGGCGCAAAGGTAAAACCTTGCAGGGCCAGGACCTTTCGCCAAGAAGGCTTCATCGACGATCACCATGCAATCCGGGTTTTCTTCAATCTTGATTTCGGGATTTGACCATAAATCTACGAGCTCCGTGCCAAAAGGAGATAAAATCTTTAAAAGAAGTTGGCGGTAGGTGTCTGAGCATTCGGCTAAGTATACTTTTTGGAGCATAAAATCTCTTTCCCCCTCTCCCGTCCTTTGGACACCCTCTCCCTCGAGGGGAGAGGGTTGGGGTGAGGGTGAAGGTTTAACTCATGATTTCTGCTTGTCAAATCAAAGTTATTAAGTGAAGCACGATAGCTCATGAAGCTCATCAAGAAAATCATTCCCTGGATTGTAGCCCTTTTACTTTTGGGCTATCTTTTTTATAAAATTCCCCCCGCTAAAGTCTTACAAGCTCTCTCCCATGTGAATTTGCCGCTACTCATCCTTTACGCCTTTCTCTATTTTATTTTAGTCATGTGCATCGATTGCTTCTCACTTTCAAAGGTTTTAACGAAGTTTTGCGTGCCGATGAGTGTCAAAGAAATCTTTCCCCCTCGTGCGGTGAGTTATTTGTTGGCTTTGGTAAATTACAATGCAGGGCAAGCGGGCCTTGCCTATTTCATTAAGCGCAGCAAAGGGGCCTCGTTTTTTAAAACGATGGGTGCGATTTTCTTCATCATGGTCATCGATTTATTTTGGGTGGTGACCCTGGCTTTTGTGGGCACTTTTTTCATTCAACTTTATTTTAGCGGCTGGGATGTGAGTCATTGGGTGCGTCAAGTGGGTTTCTTCGTATTCGGAGCGGTCTTCTTACATTTAGCTTTTTGGCGAGGATGGTTCGGAAAAATATCACCTTGGAAAGTCAAAATGCGTTGGGTGGATTGGATTCGTGGTCGGCATTTGTTCCAAGCTTTTCATGAGGCGACAGTTTGGGATTATCTCATAATTTCACTTTATCGTTTGCCGTTGCATTTGGTGATTGTGACTTCCTTCTATTTTGCCGTGACGGTTTTCGATGCGCACATCGATTTTTCCACCATTTTAGGCACGGTTCCGGTAATTATTTTAATTGGCACTATTCCTCTCACGCCCGGCGGTTTAGGCACGGTGCAAGCCTCTACGATCGAGCTTTTAAAAGATCACGTGACCGGAAATATTCTTACAAGCGGAGTAACCCCCACAGAAATTTTATTCGCGATGTCTCTCACCTGGATGTTTTCGAATTATTTACTCAAGGCGCTTTGCGGGTTCATTTTCTTAAACCGGGTGGATAGGGAGATGTTTAGAGAAGAATAAGATTCTCTTTTTTTAAGATTGATCGAAGATAAGCCAAGGATCTTGCCCCGATTCAATGAAAGTTTTTACCATTTGTGCGACTTCATCATGGGGATTCTTTTTTAGAATTTCAATGACTTCACCCAGCGCTACTTTTTTATATCCCAACAAGAAAACCGCAATGGCTCTGTCGATGCGAGAGGAATCTTCCGGATTTTTCGCTAATCTTAAATTGAAAGCGGCAATGGCAAAGCGACAGTCTTCCTTCGCTTTAGTTTCGTCTCCAGCTTTGTGCAAAGCAGAAGCCCGACCTATATAAAATTCACCGACACTAGGTTTAATCTGCAGTGCTTTTGAAAAACTTTCTACTGCTTCCGAATAGCGCTGCATATCCATTAACAGTCCTGCCTTGGTTGCATAAGCTTGGTAATACTGAGGATCGACTTGCACCGCTTCATCCAAGAGCTTGAGAGATTGATGAATTCCGTCCATATTTTTTTCGATATGCGCATTTAAAAAAGTCGTGACGGCTTGATCATTTAATTCGATCGCTTTTGCGGAGGGCTTGGGGATTTCTTGAACGGGTGGCAAAGTAACGCCAGGATTTGTTAGTATCGAGGCTTGGGTGCAGGCTGCTATATAGAATAAGCAAAAAAAGAAAAAAATTCTGAGTGGGTAGGAAAGTTGCATTTCTTAATCCTACAATTGAATTTAAAAGCACATCAATAAATTTAGAATATTTTTTTCAAAATAGATTTCTCATAGCCCTTCTTATTTTCTAAAATTTCCCGAAGCAATTTCTTCCATCCCAATCTTTCGAGTTTTTTATGGAAGAGCCTAAATCCATTTCCATAAACGGGATCTTTGCTGTCGAGCATTCTTTCGATACGATGTTGGGCCAAATCGGATTTATCTTGAGAGTAGATGAGAAAAGCGCCTAATTCGCAAAGCCCCTCTGCATACATTGAAGAGAGTTTGATGCCCTGTTCGTGTTGCCACACATGTAAAAGCTCA
>CAZKUY010000009.1:0-13188 GCA_964556135.1 uncultured Pseudomonadota bacterium | reverse complement strand
ATACATTGAAGAGAGTTTGATGCCCTGTTCGTGTTGCCACACATGTAAAAGCTCATGCGCTAAAATGGCTTCGAACTGAATTTTGGGCAATCCACTCAAGATGCCGATTTGGTGCTTCAATCCCACCCGTTTATTTTGACTGAAGTGAAATTGCGTCAGCGTAAGGCCTGCGGTGTTGCGTTGCCTAGAGTGACTGCTTAAATGTTTTTGATGGGTGAGAACAATTTCGATGTTTTTAGGAATCTCGTTAAATCCCACCTTTTCCAATGCCTCGAGAATACGACGACGAGAGCGGTTGGCACTCACTCCATCCAGCACCGCCGTTTTTTTGCAACGCCCGCAAATGAAACGCCCATCCGAATATTGATAAGCTCCTGAGGAACTTATATTTGAGAGAATGCGATCGCAAGAACCACAAAAAGAAATACGATGTTGATGATGAGCGGCATTGCCCCAGGTATCTCGAAGAATTTTGCCGGATAAAACCTGTTTGCAAATGCAACAATTCGAATTTGCGGGTGAGGGAGAGGCCTTTTTTTTGCTAAATAAAAAAGAAAACATGGTTTTGGTATCTTTAACATAACGCGCTGTCCCACTTCCATCGCGAATTAGAGCTTGGTGAGATTTGATGGGATGTGTTAAACTGAAATCGTAAAGGAGGTTTACGATGGTCGAGAAGAGACTCGTCGAAGAAGTGCCCAATCTCCAGTTATATTTTCATGAGCTTGTATCCGGTGCGCTAGAGCATCAGAAGCTCAAAGCAGACGAGCATATCTCCTTTTATCTCGTCAATCTACTCTCTCATTTTACCCAAAGCGAAAAAATCCAGCGTCGAGAAGACGGCGAGGAAATGCCTTTAGCGATTTTATTTTGCCAGGCGCAAAATGAAAGCCCTGAAGTGAAAGTGCGACTCCTTCGCTATTTGGGAGATTTTTCCCTGCTCATTTCGGGGTTTTTTCAAGACAGTTTAAGTCGCAAGATTGTCGACATCGATTATTACATGAGCATGGGAGGTGCTGCTTACTCGCAGCTTTCCACGCTGAATGTTTTTAAAAGACAACAAAATCTATCCACACAATTGTTTGGGGAATTGGCCGAAGGTTTCGTGAAATGGGTCGATGTGATTTCCGAAGTGAGTGAAGCCAGCCATATTAATAGTCATCAAAACATACTGAGGCTTTACGAAAAGTGGGTGAAGACGGGAAGCCATCGTTTGAAGGATTTGCTTTCCCGCCAGGGGATTATTCCCATTGAAGGCCTTAAAGGTGATTTTATCCAGTGATTTTAGCCACGATCCAAAAAGAGATCCAAGATCTTTACCAGGTTTCTTGTGAAGAGTCGGTAGAGGATTATCTTTTGGCTTGTCAGAAACCCGCTCGTTTTCTCAAACAACACCCCTGGTTGCAACATAGCGACGAAGCGCTTTTGGTAGAACAAAATGAAGAGGCGCTTGAGCTCGGTTTATGGTTCAAGCCTGCGCTTTATCGATGGGGAAAATCTCAAGACTGGCAGCACTTAGAAGATCATTCGAAAAGCTTAAACAAGATTTCCACGCTCATCGAAGGGGTGAGTCATTTTGTTTATTTGATGTCGAGAGTAAATGAAGAAAAACATGTGACGCAATTGGAATTAGAACTGCAAGCCGAAGTGGATAAATTTGTTTTGTTAACGCGTCATTTGAAACATCTTCCGGTGTCTTATTTGATGGAAAATTTATTTGGGCAAGTGACTTGGAATCCACATTTAGATAAAAATCTTCAAGAAAGGTATGCGACCGCCTTCAGATTTGCGGCTCAATATTGTGATTATCTGAAGAGTAATAGTTATCCCTTTTCTCAGGAATTACTCGCAGAGCTGCGGTTATTTTATCGAATGAACCAAGCCGAGAAAATCCGTCATATTTCATGAAAATCCAAATCAAGGTCATACCCCGTGCATCAAAAGAAGAGGTCCTTGAGCTTGCTCCCGGACAATATCGCGTGAAAGTGATGTGCCCTCCGGTGGACGGTAAAGCTAATGTTGCTGTTGTCGAATTATTGGCTCGATATTTTAAAGTCAAGAAGGCCGCAGTGACGATTTTGCAAGGTGAAAATTCCCAAAATAAAATGATTGAGATCCTGGTGTAGCTTTGGTTAGAAGCTTCCCATGTTGAAAATTCCTTACAAAAAAATAGTTTGTTTTCTTTTTTTCATCGCGTTCTTGTTTCAGCTCAAGCCTACTTCTGTCCAAGCCCTGGAGCAAAAGGGGATGGCGTTGGGGCTTTTCTCCAAAGATGAAAAATATTCTTACTTAGAGGATTTGAAGGCGATGCGTGCCCTGGGCATCACGCATACATTGCTGGTTTTCTCTTGGTATCAATATGACATTAAGGCCAATGATCTTCGTCCCCTGCCTTATGATGGAAAGAACGACATCTATAGTATTCCCGATAGCAAGCTGCGCGAAGTGATCAAACAAGCAGAATCCGTGGGCATTCAAGTAACCCTTTTCCCCATCATTCGACTTGAAGTGAGAAATGGAAATGATTGGCGAGGACTCATTCAGCCGACCGATTTTAATGCCTGGTGGGGAAGTTATAGAAAGTTCATCCTTCATTATGCAGCGATCGCGCAAGAAGGGAATGTGGCGGCTTATGCAGTGGGGAGCGAGTTGCTCAGTCGCGAGAAAGATACGCCGCAATGGAGATCTTTAATCGCAGATGTGAGAAAAATTTATAAAGGCAAACTGACTTATAGCGCGAATTGGGATCATTACGAGTTTCCGGAATATTGGGACGATTTAGATTTTATTGGCATTACCGCTTATCACGAGATTGCAAAGACTAAAAATCCCACACTCAAGCAATTGAAGCAAAGCTGGCGAAAAATTAAAAAGCAACTGGTGACTTGGAAACGAAAAAAATATCCGACCAAGCCTTTGGTTTTCACTGAAATCGGTTATCCCAGCGTAGATGGTGGAAGCATGTATCCTTGGAATTACTTTCTGGAAGGACCTGCCGATGTGAGGGAGCAGGGATTAGCTTATCGATCGTTCATCGACACCTGGAGAAACTCTCCGGACCTTGCAGGCGTTTATTTTTGGGTGTGGTGGGGCGAAGGTGGCAAGAAGGATAATACTTATACTCCTCGAAATAAACCTGCCGGGAAACTCATGGAAAAATGGTATAAAGAGTGACGATGAAATTGAAAGCTTACGACCTACGAAAGTTTTTATGGCTCCTGTTGGTTTTTCTGATGCCAGCTTGCGGAGGATCGAATTCGGATCCTTTGAATACGGATTCGACTCAGCCTTTAGTCATCGCGACCGTACCTGCGAGTGCACAAGCGGGTGAAGTCGTGCAAGTTCAAGGGGTGGGTTTCACGCCTTCCTTCAATCAAAATATCATTTTCGTAGCGGGAATTAGTGCGATTGCGACTTCGTATAGTCTAGTCCCGGATCCTGCGGCGGCGAATGGCGCGACCGATCAAATCGAGTTTACGCTTCCGGCAAATGCGACGGTGGGAGAAAGTGAACTTTACGTTCTTGTCGGTCAAACTCCTTCCAATAGCATCACTTTTACAGTTGAAAGCCCTTGAGTCTTAAGGCTAGGTTGCCCACATGCTTCGTTTAACTATTTTATTTTCTTTAATGTTGATGATTAGCACTTCATCAGCGATGGCCGCTGGAGTCAATTCCGGTTCTGCCTTCACCTCTCAATACATTAAATATCGAAGCGAAGGGACCAAACGCAGCGATCCTCGCCTCAAGCATCTTCCGAATTCTTCGAAGAAAGCCAATAAATGCCTACAATATATGATGGGAGTTTGTACGCTGACCGAACCTGAAGATTATGGTCGCAGGCGCTACAGCAACACCAGCCGCGGCAAAGTTAAAAAATCCCAAGAGACGGGTTTTCAATCTGCGGAGTATTGGAGTAATTAAATTAATTTATGTCATGAGGATTACGTTTCAATCCAAAGATGGCGAACCTTATAAGAGCCAAGGTGCTTCGATTTAAGCGGCTGGTGCCTTCTTCACTGACAATCTCTTCTGCATTGGGATGATTATTTCTCACTAAATAATCCGTTAATCTAATCAGTGCGATTCGGTTATCTGTACGAATTTCTACTCCCTGATAATTCCCTGTGAAAACAGCCTCATGCATGAAAATAGGCGGTTTTAAGCGCATCATGGCGCTGTGTGCTGCTCTATTGATACTTGGGTCTGAGCAGCTCGCTTGTCTTAGTAAAAGGTACCAAGCCCAAGTAATATCTTCGACCTGGTTTTGAATGCGCACATTTTTTGCCAAATTATTTTCACCTTCTACGGAGGTATTATCAAAAGCTCGCTCCGCAACTTCGGCCAATTTTGAGCTGGGTATATTTATCAATCTTTGCTCATGTTTGATGAGAGTGATGATGTGAGAACGATTTAAAGCACTTTCGGCATCGTAAGGATTCGTTCTGGAATCGCTAAAATGTACTCGTGCCAAATCTTGAATTTCCTTGATACTTCCCAAACCCTCTAAGCGAGGTTTATCAAATTGCTGCCAGCTCTGCATGAATTCATAATGGTTGATTCCGTCGCCCATCGTTTCGATTAAAAAAGGCTGTAAGAAATCATTAAACATTCCTGCCTTGTGAGCTCGATGAGCCCTCAATGCTGAACGGCCCAAAAGATACACGCAGAGGATGCCTACCCCTCCCAGAAAAATTTGAGGAACATACTGCGTGTAAGGATGCGCCATATTTTTAGGAACTTTTCCTGCGACATAGTGGGCACTGTTTTCGGCACAGCCTACCAAAGTCATCGCTCCGAGAAGCAGACGGCGTAGGGAAGGAGCTTGGGTCTCAAGAGCGCGGACAGGCCGCTGGGCAAATGGTGAAAGGGAATGAGTTCTCGCTAAATTTCTTTCAAGTACTCCGATGCGGCCACCGAATCCAAGATGATTGAGGCTAGCGCTGAAGGCCATTTGTAGGTTCATGGCTTCTGCATCCGCTAAATCCCGTATCCAATTTCCGCTCACAGGCTCGGAGTTTAAACCTAAGGCCTGACATAAATGTCGACCCCCGACCACGGCGATGTCTTGTGCGAGATGTTGAGTGAGGATGTTTGATCCTGCGGTGAGTGAAGCAAAGCCTTTGAATAAACTTAAATCTAATGCAGTAGAAAGCCAGGCTGAAGAAAAAGTAGGATTATGAACTGTTTGACCTGCAAGACCTGCGAGAAAATTTTGGCTGGCTCGGAATACGCTGGTTTCGCAAGCGATGCCGGTGGCAAAAGAAGTAAGTTCAGTGAGAACTGAGAGTTGTGGGAGTATGCCCGTTAATCGTGACCCTGCCATGCGACCTAGCTGAAAAGCTTGTCCGCCGAGCAGCAGAGACCCCAAAACTATTGGGTTTGAAACCTGGCTAGAAAAATTTGAAACCGTCGCATCTGTGCGAATTTGATCGCTGGTCAGAAGCGCTGGGGAGTTCAACGATAATCGAGAGGGAGAAAGGCTGATAACACGCATAACTGTGCTTTCTTCGTGTGCCCCTCATGATTATTTTATTTTAGCTTCATTCGGAGTGGAGAGAAATTAGTTGCTAAGCGTTTTTTTCGGCTCGGTCAGGTGCAAATAGTCCTTCTTATAAATCTTTAAAGCCGCCAGGAACACTGCGACGGTAATCGGTCCTAGCAAAATGCCGATCGGACCCACCAAGGCCAGTCCGCCAATGATGGACAAGAATAAAAGGAGGGGATGAATCTTGTTTTTCCCGCGCATGAGCAGAGGCTTTAAAACGTTATCGACTCCTGAAATGATGAGAGCACCGTAGAAAGCCAGAAAAATCGCCTGTTTGGTGTTGCCGGTCAAAAATAAGATGATGGCTGCAGGAACCCAAACGCTACCGGCTCCTAAAATAGGAATGAATGAGAAAAGAAAAGTCAGCGCGCCCCAAACCAGAAAACCTTGCACATTTAAAAAATAAAAAGCGAGGCCCGCTAAAACTGCTTGAACGAAGGCGGTGATGAAGGATCCGTAAACGACCGCATAAATCATGTCCTTCATTTCGCGGGCGAGAGTGATTTCATGTTTATCTTCAATCGGCGAAAGCAGAATAAATTCTTGATAAAGATATTTCCCTTCGACGAATAAAAAGAAAATCACGATCAGCATGATGAAGCTTTGCAGGAAAAATCCCAAGGTTTGAGCCAAGACTCCGGGGGAATATTTGTAAACGTAATAGGCGAATTGCTTCACGGCGTTGGAGGCTACGGCGCGTAGATTGATGTCCACATGAAAAGTTTGCTCGATTTGCGTCAGGTAGTTTTGCACCGTGCCATTCAATTCCTGCACATTGTTGAGCAGATGCGCTTTGTCGACAAACTGAACGGATTGATCTACCAATCCTAAAATTTGATTGGTGACGAGCGAGGCGATCAGAGCCGCTGGGACGAAAATGAAAATGGTTACTGCAAAAGTAGTAATGAAGCTTGCGGCATAAGCACGACCCCGACAAAGTTTGAGAACCCAAGAGTAGAGTGGGTAAAACAGAAGAACCAATACGCCGCCCACAATGATGGGCATTAAAAAAGGCTTCAGGATGAAAAGTAAAAGCGTGAAAATGCTTAAGAGTAAAACGATGAAAGCGCGTTTTTGAAAGTCAGTCGTCTTCATGGTAATTTCCAGCCAGGATTGGGGGCGGTTTGTGTTTCGGCTTTTTTCGTTTCTGCGGGCGCTCCACTGTATTGATTCCAGCGATTCTTCAATTCCTGGCGACGTGCGTCCTTGTTGGCACTGGTGTAAAGCTTATCGAATTCCTGCCAAGCTTGCTCTTCTCGCCCACTCAATAAATAATCCAACACGATTTGAATGACAGCAGTTTCGTTATAGCCTTCGGCGAGCTCTTTCTTTTGTTCCGCAATGTCTTCTTCAAAAACCTGCAGGTATTTTTTGTCGGCATTTTTATATTTACTATTTTCCATGCCAAAAATTTGGGGAGGAAAAGGACTCGCCGCATAGGGAATGCCCTTCAAATAAGCGAACTTTGCATTGCATGTCAGAATTTCGAGAGGACCTTGCGCGTCTAAGTCTTTGAGTTGAATGATTTCGCCGCAATCGAAGAGGGGAAGCTCGGCCAGTTTCTTCAAAACTTTTCCGAGGGAATAAATGTGATAGGTATTGCAGCAATGTGCGCCTGCGCTGAAACCTCTTAAAACCAGATCTTCATAACCATCTTTGTCCAAATCTAAAAGCGTTCCTGGCACCCAGCCTTCAATATTTTCCTTGGGATCAGGTTCTAAAATAATATCTTTAATTTCAACTTTGAGACTTCCATCCGTATTCTTAATGAGAGCCTTACTGCCTTCGATGCCGAGGGGAGCTTCTGGATTATCTTTGGTAAAAATTTCTACTTTCCAATTCGGAAAATTTTTAGCCTTTTGAATTCGCCAAGAAGCCGCAGGCTGAGAACTAGGGGCGCTGGTGGGAATGTCTGCTGCTTGAGCAGAAGCGAAGAGGCAAAACATCATTAAAGATAAAACCCAAAAAAGTCGGGATAGCATAGAGGGGGATTATTCTTTTGCGCAGCATGAAAGTCAAACTGATAAAAAGCGGGCAACTTCTTAAGACAGGCTCCGAAGAAACTTCTTCATTTATCAATAAAACGGGGCACGAGTAAGGCGTTTATGACTCGCGTCAATGGCATTCACACGACTTTGTTATATGCGAACTCTGCGGCAGTGACTTCCGCACAGTTGCAAAATGAGGGTCTCTCCACTCGATTTTTTTCGGGCGCAACGGATTTGAGAAGCCTGGCCGGCATGAGTTTGGGTTCCCTCGCCTATCAAAGTACGAAACTTATCCTTTCCAATGCAATTGCTTTTCCATGGATGCGCTTGCTTGCTCCCGCGATGGCATTGAGCGCGGAAGTCAGCACCGTGCAAGCTTCCAATTCATTTTTCTATGGGAATCACACCTCTGATTGGCGAAGCACTTGGATTCATTTTGCTTGTCTGAAAATTTCTTCTCCTTTGCTCTCCCCTCAAAATATTTTCTTACGTCATGTGGGTCAAAGTTTTACCTTAGTCACTGGAGCTGAAATCTGTGGACGCATCGGTTTGTCTGATCGGGAGCATGGAAGTCTAAGCCAAAGACTCATTTCCGCAGGCGTCGAAAATCTTCAAATGCAGATGGGTGCCAGTTTCGCGGCCTTGGCGACCGGACATGGAATTCAGCGACTCGAAAGAACTTTGATTCGTTCTCAGGAAGCGAATCGTACTGCGATTCTCGGACGAGACACTTCAGCGAATGAAGCGTCTAGAATTCTCGCGCGCATGCATGGATCCCTTTGGGATATTTTTTCAGATTTAAATCGTATCGATTGGAGTCTGAGGCTACGACGTTGGGATTGGAAAACGGCCGAGGTAGATGAAATTCATCTTTTGGCTCAGGATTATGGAAGGTTAGATGGAGTTCAAAGTTCCAAATTAATCGGCACAATGCGTGCCCAAATGCACGATGAAACGGCGCGAGCGGCGATGGGTAAATTCTTGCTCCAACAACCGAACCGCGTTCAATTAGAATTTGTGAGGGCCTTTTGTCATTTTGAGCGAATGGATGAAAATAGTCTCAATCTCATGCTCAATTTTTCCGAACTCCATCCTTCACTCAGGGAAAGCACCCGAGGGCTTTTGGCTCAAGAATTTAAGGGAGTCTATGCAGAATTGGAACACCGAGAGGGCTTTCACGAGGCTTTTGAGGAAAGAATTTTGGAACGTTGGGCAGAATTAATTCCTTCGGTTCCTATTGAAACGAGTTCGAGTCCAAATCGGCAAAACCATGTGAATCGCTTATTGCGCGTCGCACGAAAGGCGGGAGATTCGGGTCATCGCGCTACCTTAAGCTTAGCGACCATGATCTTGAAGGGCGGCTGGCAGCGCGATTCTGCTCTCGTGAATGCTTATTACGAGCATGCGAGGCATCCTTTTAATAATCTTTTTCTGCAGAATCAATTCGAAGCTTACGTGGCAAGAGGTCAAGTTTTGTTCAGGAGCTTAGCTCCAGAATCTCAGCAAGATGTTTTGGAACAGCTTTGGAATGTGGAGGGTGCTTGCCGTTGGGATTCGCGTGCGGTTTTTGACCGCATGGTCAGAGCTCTCGGAGAGCCGAAGTTGCAGCTTTATTATTACCAGCGCTATCGCGGAATGTTGGAAGCTGAGGATTCTGAAGCGGTGCTTTTTGCGATTCGTAAACTCGGTGAAAGCGCGCTTCCGATCATGGATTATCGCGATCGAGCAGACCTCGTTAGTCGCATGGGCAGACGTTTAGCGGATAAGGACGGTGACGTCGTGGATGCAACCTGCGATTTGTTTAAATCTTATTTACCGACCCTAGGAATTTATACGGATCAAATCGTGCGTGATTTGACTAAGGTGGTGGCAGGTGTGCGAAACAACACCTTAAACCTTCAGCATGTGGATGCTTTGTCTCATGCGATGCCAAGAGCGCATCGTCGAGACTTCATCACGGGGATCACACCCACAGTTCAATATTTACTGTTGCGCGATTAAATCCATTTTCGCTTTTTAAAGAAATAAATAAGTGAGCCTGTAATTCCCGCCATCAATCCCCATACTAAAAGATAGCCATATTTCCATTTGAGCTCAGGCATCATCTCGAAATTCATTCCATACACTCCGACGATGAAAGTCAGCGGCATGAAAATCGTGGTGGCAATGGTGAGGCGCTGCATCACGAAGTTTAATTGATTGGAGGATTCAGTCATTTTGATCGTGAGCATGGCGGCATAAACATCAAAAACCGAAGCGGCATGTTCGCGTAAGCTGTCTAGTTCGTGAAGTAGCCCATTCATGTCTTCGGAAGCATTTTTTAAAAGTGCACGACTTTCACTGCTGCCACTTTGCAGGTTGGTCTTTTCCAATAATTGTCGAATCACTTCTCGCTCAGGCAATAAACTTCGTCGCATCATGGCGACTAGTTTTTTAAAGCGCAGGATTTCATCCAAGATGTTTTCTTGTATGCCTTTTAAAACTTGCTGTTCTAACGTTTCAAGATCCTCTTGCCATCTTTCGATGACCGGCATGTAATCGCGAATGGCGTATTCTAATAGAGCGCAAAGTACATGGGTTGTAGAGCGTCCGAGGGTTTCTTGAGGATTTTCCTTCACTTTTTCACGAGTGTTGGTGAAGGTTCGAGCGAGGTGAGAAAGGTGGACGGTCACTAAATATCGATCCGAAAGATAAACTTCGAATTCTCGTGCGTCACAGGTTTCGGTTTCAAAGAGATAAAAGACTCGATGCAAAATCAGAAAAGTATATTTTTCGTAAAAAGTGATTTTAGGAATTCCGACCTGGCGTTTCACATCTTTGATGGTGCGAGGATGAAAATGAAAAACGCTTTTGAGGATTTGTAATTCATCGTCACTGGGCTCATCTAAATCCACCCAAAGATGATTATCGGTTTGGTTCATCGCCTTGCGTAAAACTTCCACATCATGCGTGTGGACAAAGCTTCCGTCTGCGTTAGTGATCATGATGTGTATCATTCATTCCTCACTTCAAAAGCATCGGAATAAATTTGATCGGGCATTTTAGTCCACTGCTTTTCGCAAAATTCCACTTTCATGCGGTAACGACCTACAGCAAGCGGTGAAGCTTTCAGTGAAGCTTCCTTCATATCTTTTCGGTTCTCAACCTTGAGACATTCTAGACTAGAAGTGGGAGTTTCGGAAAGGCTGATGGGAAAAGACTGCGCCGCCGTCCATTGATCTTTATTCCATTTTTCCAATTGAACTTTTGATTTTACGCCGAAGGGTAAATTGGTGACGCGCGCAAAATCAAACTGGATCGCTTGTTTTCCATAGAAAATATCTTGAGACATCAAAACGATGATTTTTTCGTTTTCTTGAGGCTCTTTTTTATCAGTGCCAGAATTGGTTTCATCCCACCAGCGTTTGGGGCCCGTATCGAGATGGATGTGTCTTCCATGGTAATAGCCCACACCGCAGCAGGGAAGTTGGGTGGCATAGTCTTTCAGCTCCAAAACATTCACCCCTTGTAGGTAGAAGTCGATGGCAGCCGCTTCAACGTGCATGCTCGATTGCGCGGCCATTTTGCCTTGATTGCGCAGTCCTTGATTAGAACGCATGCTTCGAAAGCCAGAACGTTGCATGATTAAAGCATTGTCGAAATGAGATTGGATATTCGAAAGCACTTCTAAAAAACGCAGCGACATTCGCGAAAGGGGATCCTCATAATTACCGCCATAAGCCTGATTGATTTTTCGAAGAGCGTTTTCGTCGTAGCCCTTTTCAGTTCGATAAGTAATTTTACCTGTGCTTCCGGAAGAGCTTTTCAAATTGATCTGACCGGAGCCCATGATGAAAAATTCATCTTGAGCCATAACAAGAAAAGGGATGGTGTTGATGAGGAAAAGAAAGAAAAGAAAGAAATATTTTTTCATATTTGTCAGAGCTTAACACCTTTTCAGGAAGCTTCACAATTACGAATTGACAGGATTGAATCAGACTGAGCGATGCTTGGCTAAAATATCTAAAATACTTTTCTGTCGAAAGCTGAAAATTTTCATTAAATCTCTACGCACAAATAACCTTTCAACCCAAGATCCACCCCAAACATTATAATGCACTTCGTCTTCGATGATCGTTTTTCCCGCTTGTTCTGAAAATCGATGTTCGTGAATCCAAAATTTATAAGGACCTTTTCTTTGTTCGTCGGTGAAGCGGTAAGGCGGGTTCCAATTCGTAATTTCACTTTTCCAGCGCAGCGGCAAACCTCTCAGTTTAATGCGATATTCGATGAAGCTGCCTTGATGAATTTTTTCGAGGCCTGGGGTGAGAATTTTGAATTGCAGCCAGGGCGGGGTAATTCTTTCAAGATTGTGAGCATCGGCGAAGAAAGCGAAAACTTCGGAGAGCGGCAAATCCAATATTTGTTTTTGATAGAGGCGAAAGCCTTGCTTTGTTTTGGAGATATTCAAGTCCATGAGAGGCTATTTCTTTGCGAAAGCTTCTAAGACTTTCAAACCCAGGTCTTGGCTTTTTTCGGGATGGAACTGCGTTGCAAAAATATTATCCTTCTGGATGGAAGAACAAAATTCGACGCCGTAATCGGTAGTGCTGGCGATTACTTTTTTATCTTTGGGGACCACATAATAGGAGTGCACGAAATAGAAGTAGCTGCTGTCTGCAATTTTATCGAGGGGCGAAGCTTCTTGATTCGTCTTTTTGATTTGATTCCAACCCATGTGCGGGACTTTGAGTTGCGGATGCGGAGCAAAGCGCAAAACTTTTCCGGGTATGACGTTGAGTCCGGCATGCGTACCAAATTCGTCACTTTCCGTAAAAAGAACCTGCATCCCTAAACAAATTCCGAGATAAGGTTTTCCAGATTTGATATGCGCCAAAATAGGATCAATCAAATTGTAGTGACGCAGATTTTCCATGCAATCCCGAAACGCGCCAACGCCCGGAACCACAAGCTTTTCGGCTTCTGCAATCATGTCTGCTTTACGAGTCACACAAGCATGCACACCCAAATGTTCAAAAGCTTTTTGAACACTTTTTAAATTTCCCATGTCGTAGTCGAGGATGGCGATCACAATTTTCCCTTCGTAGAAGGAATTTTTCCCTTAATCCGGGCATCAATTTGGGTTGCCATGTCACAAGCTTTCGAAAAAGCTTTGAAGGCGCATTCGACGATGTGATGCTTGTTGCGTCCGTAGTGCACATTCAAATGCAGGTTCACCAAAGCCGCATTGGTAAAGCCTTGGAAAAATTCATACACGAGCTCCACGTCAAAGTTTTCTCCGATGCTGCCTTTTTTCAAAGGGAGTTTATAGATCAGTGCAGGTCTTCCACAAAAATCGATGGCCACGGTGGTTAAAACTTCATCCATGGGTAAAGTCGCAAAGCCGTAGCGACGTATGCCCGCTTTATTCCCCAAAGCTTTGGTGAAGGCTTCGCCTAAAGCAATGCCGACATCCTCAACGGTGTGATGCAAATCGATATGCACATCGCCGCGCGCTTTGATCTTGAGATCAAAAAGACCATGCCGTGCGAATTGTTCGAGCATGTGATTGAGGAAAGGAATGGGGGTATCAATTTGATAGTGACCCTTTCCATCGATGTTCAATTCAACTTGGATTTGAGTTTCTTTGGTATTGCGCAGGACTTTGCTTTTACG
>CAZKUY010000008.1:47827-88545 GCA_964556135.1 uncultured Pseudomonadota bacterium | reverse complement strand
ATCGATAAGTGGCGAATTCACCGGCTGCCACTTCTAAGTAATTGTCTGATTCGTCGACTAAAACGGTCAAAACATACAAGCGACAGACAATGTCAGCCTCAGCAACTCCGGAAAGCGCCGCACAAGCCTCCGGATCGCATTCGGTGGTAGGTAACATACTGCTCACGGAATAAAGGGCACCCGCAGCAACAGTAGGGCACTGATTCAAAGGACTCGGAGCTATCGCAGTGGAGTCAATATAGGCAAACTCATAAGTATATTTCACCGCACTATTTGGAGGAGCATCGGGAATATCCGCAAGCATGGCAACAGGATCTTCCCAAGTAAAGAGCGGGAAAGGAACATCATAATCGGTAGGCACCGTGGCGCTATCCGAAGTAGGCACTCCATTCACCGTAATCGTTGCTTGAGGCACATCAGGGTGATTACGTTCTACCGTTTCAACCAGCGGACCTCCGCTTGAAAGGTTGACCGTCACTGTATAAGTAGCCTCTTCTCCGAAATCAGCACAGGCTGTGGGATCCTCAAAAGTATAACGATTCATTCCTTGTAGATTACCTACAATGGGTGATGCAAGACTTCCACCCGATAGAGTCGCACTACTCACGTTCACTCCACTGCCTTCAGGAATATAAACTTCCACCTCACCTGTGACTGTAGCTTCAGGACAACTCATTCTTTCTCCGAAAACTTGAACTTGAGCAATAGCAGGCACATCCAGCTCAGGAGCTTCGGTGAGCGCCTTCAGAACATTGGTAATATTGATATTTCCATTGCAAGGCGCCGCCTGAGGACCCACCCCGAAATTAAGAGTTTCAATAAATGCGACGGCCTGATCTGCATCTAAAGCGGTAGAAGCGGTAAAGGTCGCTGCTGTTAAATTTCTCTTCACGTTCAGCGGCAATAAATCCGTTTCTTCAAGGCCAGCGGTCGCAGAAATCGCTTCAATGTTTGTAAGCAGGGTCACAAAACTACTCACTGCCGTATCCACAGAAATATCTGCGTCGTTGGAAGCTTCATTCATCGCAGCCACAATTTCCGTTGGAGTCGAAGTAACCCCTTCTTGAAGCGCTTGGCCAACGATGTTTGCATCTAAATCTGTCAAAGGCTGCTGGGAAGGTTGTCCGCAACCATTGAAGATCATTTTCTTCACATATTGAGCACGGTCTGTTTCATCCGAAGTAGCATCCGTCACAATCGAATAAAAATTCGACTCAGACAAAACACCCATATAAGCATATTGCGATTGGCTGTCTGAAGCCGCAGTTCCATTTGCCATCGATAACACAGCCGCCAAAGCTTCCGGCGTATTTGCATTGGAGGGATATTCGATGGAGCCATCCGGAAAATCGGTAAGCATTTGGTCGTTGAGTAAATTTAAATTATTCACCTGCTCTGCCGAGGGAATGGTGGAAATTCCACCGATTCCATTACTCAAAGCAGCAGCACCATTGGTAGTTCCTGGCGAAACGGGAGTCGTCATATCTTCTGTAGGAGCCGCTACGGAATTGAGCACTACGGTACCATCCGTTGCCGTAATCAAATAATAGAAATCCGATTGTCCGGCAGCAGTCTGAGTGACAGCATCTAAGGTTAAAGTATAATTACCGCTTGCATCACTGGTGGCAGTCGCTTCAAGTTCTTCAGTCGTTCCATCGCTATTCACTTGAGTGACGGTGATATCCATGCCGGGCGCAGGCGCCACATCCGCATTTACTTGCGATGCCACCGATTGTCTTGAATGACTTCTAAACTGCGTCGCAGATAAAGGAGAAGACAAAGCTAAATCACTAGAATTAGCCGTAATTTGTCCACTCAAAGTGACTGGAGTTCCTACGGGTGGATCTGGATCGTCTCCACTTCCGCTACTATTACAAGCATACATACCGGATACGGAGAGCCCCAAACTCAAGGCGCAAACTCCGAGCATACGGACAAAAGAATTATCCCTTTTCATAATCACCCCTCTCATAAACAAAAATTAGCTCACATCAACTTTGCTGACATTCAAAGCAATCCTCATGCCAGCAAGCGAGCTTATTTTTTCTCTTTGATTTTCAATAAGATGAAAAAAGAGTCCTTCTCAAATTCGGGACAAAATCGTCAATTTTTTGACCTTGATGGGTAAGTATAGACGAGTAGCACTTTGGTCAAAACTATTCAAAGCTTGAGAAATTTTTTCATTGTATTGAGGGGATGAGAAAGTAAGAATCCCCAACAAGGGTAAGTAAACAAGAAAGAGAAATGAATTCGGGGAAGGGTTATGTCTCTTTTAATTCAAAGTTCTCTCTTTTCGAGGAGAGAGAATTTTAGTCACGCACATTTCAGTGCGTCTCAAATTCAAATCGATGCTTGTGTTGAAGCTTTCAGCAATCAAGCCACCGATGTCGCCAGTTTATCCGCGATGATTGGAGGGCAATTTGCGTTTCGCTTCACACGACTTGCTTTGTCCGCAGCTTCATCTTCTTTTTTGACAGGCACAAGCGCTGCTCTTTCCCTTCTTTCTAGATCTGCTTCTTTCGGGAGCGCCTTTGCAGCAGAAACTTTTGCTTTTACGGGAATTCAAAGAGCTTTCCATCCTTCGGAAAATAATTTCTCCAGCGATTTTCTTCATTCTAGCCTTTCGCTCGCATCTCTCAAAATTTTCGCAGGATGGAGTGGCCAGCAAAACCCACTCTTTCAACACTTTGCGACCGATCTCGCCATGGTAGGCTCTCATCAATTGGCCTCACTTGCAGGCATGGAAGAAAAATCTCGCGTCAGTCTGATCGGACAACTCTTCGAAGCTGAAGCGATGAACTGGCAAATGAAAATAGGAATGCGTTTGTTTCACACGCTGCTTCCTTCAATCGCTTCTGTAGAAAGAAATTTAAATATTTCCTCACAATTACTTCACAATATAACGAGAACTCGTCCTTCGGATTTTACTTCAGATTTAAAAACCCTTTCTTTTTCCGCCATGCAAGGTCGCTCGGATGCAACACGAAGGGTTCATCCCTATTTCACGGCCGGCATTATTAACCGCGTGACTCGAACGGAAATGCCTGAGAGTCCCGCAAATGATCCCAAACTTTCCGCACTACGCGCTCAGCTTCTCTCTCAACTTCCAGCATCTTTGAGAACAATCATTGAAAAAAAAGGCCCACGCTTGGGCTTCGTTTTTTTACCGGGAATGTACAATCCTCCTCCGGACCCCGCTTGGATGAGCCTCATCAGCGCTGCCTTTGGTCGAGGGGGACTGGTCATTAGCACAGCCCCTGGAAGAGATCGAATCATGCGACAAGGTTTGTACACGATGTTGGGTGAAAATACCCGAGTTCTCCAAGATTAT
Source organism: uncultured Pseudomonadota bacterium (assembly GCA_964556135.1). Classification (GTDB taxonomy): domain Bacteria; phylum UBA10199; class UBA10199; order JADFYH01; family JADFYH01; genus CAYPXN01. The sequence continues at coordinate 85,214 of CAZKUY010000008.1, read as the reverse complement.
GAAAGAGAAGTACCGATGGTTTTTCGTCGGCTGGCACTTGCACTCCGAGATCCTGCAATTCTAGGAGGGATAGAGGAGTTAGTTCTCCTAGGACATTCGAAAGGCGGTTTATTGTGCCATGGATTGAAAGCCATCCATCAAGCTTATGTCGCCAACGGGTCTCGAATTCCCGATTTTATCCATAAACTTTATCCTGGCTTGAGCGATATTTCTCCACCTGACATTCAGCTGGTGATGAGTGTTTTAGGCCGAAGTTTTTTCTCCGCTCTCGACTGGCCCATCGAGGGCATCTCCTACACTTTACCCGTCCGCGCGGTGGATCGTCTACTTTTGGAAGGCATTGCAGAGGGTTTCGAGACAGAGCGCGTCGATAGATACATTCATGCCACCCGCCTCCATCCCGATGAAATGGATTTAGTGATGCACTCTCAGATGCCAGGGCTTGTGGATTCTTTGATGAGTCGAACTCATCCTGGAAATGGTATAGAATCCCTTGCCTACAAAACTACGGGTGTCTTTTTTTATGGGGTATCTTTTGTAATGGGCGCGCGCGACGGAGATGGCTTACTGAGAAGACCTCAACGTTATCGAAGCCAAGGTTTAAGGGGGCGCTACAACCACTTAGATGTGATAGTGAGACCTCATGCGGCGGCGGAAATTCTAGATTTAACTTTTAGCCATTATGCCAGAAGGCAGGAGTTGCACAATCCACCGATTCCTCGACATCAATAACGAAAACCTAAACTCGTTCCCAAAACATCCAATCGACTCCAAGCCTTGCTCGTCGTGTTCATCGCAGCCAGCGATATATAGTAGAGATCAAAATTGATTTTACCTTTTAAAAAACCAAAACTGTTGCCAACAATAAAACGATCTTGATTCACATTTCCAAATTCAGGCTCGATAAAAACTTCATTCGATACGTAGGGTGTAAAACTATAGCTCCCCACTACGAATTTCATCTGCCATCGAAGTCGTTCTCGGATACGCACGCGAAAATCGCCTGAGACTCCATCATCCGGCAGATAACGAAGCTCTATCAAGTTACGCCATCGCAGATCAGAGGAACCCAAGGGCAAAGTCAGTTCCATCACAGGATTGAAGCGTTGCTCATCATTAAAATCATTTAAGATATTCTTCGCCGATTTTTCATAAAGATAAAAAAACCCCGCGCTGAGCCATCTTTTAGGTTTATAGGCAAAACCAATACTCGTATTAAAAAGATAAAAATGGCTCATCCCTTCGTCCCAACGATTTTCAGTGGCCCACGTTAACTCAAAATTCGAATGGGAAAAAGGATGCGTATAGCGCAATTCATTCCAAAGCTGATCGCCCGCTGCCTGCACCGAAAAAGTAGAAATAAAATAAAAGAAAAAAGAAAAAAGTCCCTTTTTAAACATGCTGACAAGGCTGCTGGACATTTATCTGAATGGCAACTTATATTTATGAAATGCGAATCGCCTTGTTCGGAGGTTCTTTCAATCCTCCTCATAAAAGCCACGTAGCAGTGGTAAAACATCTTATCGAAAGTAAAAACTTCGATGAAGTGTGGATTATTCCTTGCTTGGCGCATGCTTTTGGAAAAAAACTAGCACCCTACTCCGATCGTGTCACCATGTGCCGACTTGCTTTTGAAGCGATCGACCCTCAAGTGCGTGTCCAAAAAACAGATGAAGAAATTCAAAATACTCAAGGTTGGAGCATACTCACTTTGCGTCACTTACATCAGAAGCACCCTGAATATGAATTCCACTGGGTGATGGGAAGCGATCTGATTCAAGAAAAAAAGCGCTGGAAAAATTTTGACGAGATAGAAAAGTTGGCGAAGATACATCCTATTCCTCGAGCGGGTTATGAAAGTTCGAGCTTCGCTCAATTATCTTCCAGCCAAATTCGAGAAAAAATATCGAAGAGCGAAGCGCTTGCTGGCATAGTGTCACCTGAGGTAGAAGAATACATTCAAGTAAAAGGCCTGTATCAATGAAGACATGGAATCTTAGAAAAGCTTTAGTTGTTTATAAAGAAGAAGCCTCTCATCCCAGTCACCAAAAGACTCACCTTTCTTCTTTGGAAAGAGTCGAACAAGCATTAACCAAACAAGGTTTTTCCTTTCGCAGCTTGCGACGTGAAGAACTTCGCACAGAAATTTCTGAAGACTTCGTCATTACCGTAGGTGGAGATGGAACTTTTTTGCATGCGTCCCACTTTTCTCACGATCAACATCTTTTCTTAGGAATCAATTCCGTGCCTCAAGCCAGCCACGGTGCTTTTTGTTACACGGATGCGAAAAATTTTGAGAAGGCTCTCAAAGCCTTATTAGAAGATAAACTTTCTGCGGGTCCCCTCTTCCGTTTGCAGGCAAAAATTAATGGAAAGAAAATTTCGACCTTAGCTTTAAACGATATTCTCATTGCCAATCCATCACCGGCTGGAACTTCTCGCTATCATCTTTCGGTCGGGGCAAAAAAAGAAGAACAGAAATCTTCGGGGATTTGGATTGCAAGTCCTTCGGGTTCTAGTGCCGCGATTCGATCTGCCGGCGGAAAAACTCTCCCCAAGCATTCAGAACAATTTCAATTCCTAGTGCGCGAACCCTTTCTTCAAGGAAAATCAAAGATGTCTCTTTTGAAAGGCATTTTAAAAGCGGGCGGGAAAATCCGAGTACGCATTCACATGACCAAGGGCGGCTTGTTTGTGGATGGCTGCCACATCAGCCATAGTTTGAAGCAGAATGATTTGGTTGAAATTAGTTTATCGAAAGAAGTCGTTTGGGCTGTGGTCTAAATTACTTTCCCAACACTACTAAAATTTCGCTCGCAATTTCTTCGATCGCTTTATCCGTTACATCAATGATGGGAATATCACCTACTTCGTCGAAATAATTACGACCGTATTCGAGTTCTTCATTCACGCGATTAATATTTGCGTAATCCTCAGAAAGGGGTCGGCCTAATTTAATGAGGCGTGATTCTCGTAATTGAACTAATTTTTGACCGGAAATGGTGATGCCGACTATTTTATTTCGCTCCACTTTCTTAAGTTCTTTAGGCACCGGCACATCTTTGATGATGGGCACATTCGCCACTTTGTATCCACGGTAAGCCAGATAAATGCAAAGCGGCGTCTTCGAAGTTCTGGAAATTCCTAAAACCACGATGTCTGCTTGATCAATGCTGTCGAGCCCCAGCCCATCATCGTGCTTCACCGTGAAATCGATGGCCTCTTGGCGTTTGTAATAATCTTTGGTGACGCGGTATTTTAAACCTGGCTCATCACTGGGAGTCGCGTGAAAATAAGTGGTGAGAACATTGAGCACGGGTCCCATGATATCGATCGCGACGAGTCCTTCTTTTTCAGCTTCTTCATGAAAAATGCTGCGCAGTTCTTTGGACACAAAAGTATGGATGATAATCCCGTGGTTCTTCTTCGCTTCGGCCAGCACGTTTCTAATTTTATTTTGATCCGTGACTTTCGATTTACGAACGATTTTAACATTATCGATTTTAAACTGACGAAGAGCCGCAAAGGAAACGTTCATGGCCATCTCACCGGTCGCATCCGATACCGCATATAAATAATAAGAATAGTTACTCGACACAGCACTCTCCCTTAAACTGATGTAAGTTGTTTGACTCCGCTCTCTGATTCAAGCAGAGACATCCCTTCAAGTTTCTCACCCAATCGATTCAGTCGTTTGTCCGCAGACTCGTGCGCAGAGCGAGCATTCGATAAATGAGTGCCGATTTTATTAAAATCTTCTGAGAAGCGTCCCAGATCCCCTTGCAATCGAGTCAAACCCACCAAAATCTCTTTTGCACTCTGCTCTACTTTTAAACCTTTCAAGCCCATCAAAATCGTATTCAAATAGACATAGAAATTATTCGGTGAAACCGGAATTACGCGCTTTCCCATCGCATGGTTCACTACAGAAAAGTCCCCATCAAAAGCTTCATTGCGGATGACCATTTCATAATAAATATTTTCAGCCGGAATATACATTAAGGCAAAATCAAAAGTGCCTTCATCCGGACGAATGTATTTTTGCGCAATCGCATCGATATGTTTTTTCACATCCGACAAAAACATTTTTCGCGCGGCTTTTTTCTCAAGATCGGTAGGAGATTCCAAACATTTTCTAAAGTTTTCTAAGGGAAATTTCGAATCGACGGGAACAAGGTGTCCGCCCAATCTCACGACGGCATCTACTTTTTCGCCGTTTTTAAATCCATGCTGGAGAGAAAAATTCTCAATGGGAAGCAGTTGACTGAGTAAATCCCCTAAAAACATTTCTCCTAAATTCCCGCGGAGTTTGGGAGCCTTCAAAATTTCCTGCAAGGATGCAATATCTTTACCGACTTCATATATGCGCAAATTCGCTTCTTCCATTTTCCCCAAGCGACTCTGCAATTCACCCACCACTCGGGCGGCGTTATCCAAGCGAGAGCCCACCCCTTCATGGGTTTGCTGCATCACTTGCCCTTGATTTTGCAAATGTTCCCCCACTTGGCGGGTGAGATTATCAATTTGTTGGGTGAAAATTTGGTTGGAGCCATCCAGATTCTGTCGAACATGATCCCGCAAACCATTGATTTGCTCTTGGATCATCAAAAGCGAGGTGTCGTTATGCTTACTTTGCTCGAGCGCCTTTAATTGCTTTTGAAAAAAGAAAGCCAAAGCAGTAAATCCGGCCAACACTAAGACCATTAAAAGAACGATAGAAATGCTCATGATGGAGGCAGGTATAGCGAATGGAAGTTCAGAGATCAACTAGAGATCGATGTCCAGGATTGACTTTCGTTTTATTCGATCTTAAATTTAAGAAATGACCCCAGCCCCTAAAATCGAAGTCTACACGACTTCTTCTTGCCCTTTTTGCGATGCTGCCAAGCGTTTGTTAAACAGCAAAGGTTTGGCTTTCACGGAAATTAGTGTGAATGATCCTGAGCAAAAAGCAGAACTCAAAAACCGCACGGGCTGGCGCACGGTCCCGCAAATTTTCATCGATGGAAAAATGATCGGTGGTTATCAAGAACTTTCCGAAATGAATAGCAGGGGATTTCTCGATTAATCGAATTACCTGCCGCCGCCAAATCTCGAGAAGGTAGATTGGTTTATACTGGCTAAACCTTGAGTCGCTGTCTGAGAGACACTCGTCATCGCTTGCATTGCAGCGCCCAAAAATTGGAACATCGCTCCGACCATGCTCGCTAAAAATTGGCTGTCGCGACTTTTTTGACCTTCTTCTCGCTCTTGAGCTAAACGGGTTTCATGCTCCCATCTTCTCTCATTACGGTCTTCACGAGCTCTTTCTCTTTCATCGGCATTACGTTCGCGAGTGAGTGCAACGTTTTCTTCACCCGTTCTCACTTCTCTATCTTTAAGATCCAACTCTCGATCTCTTTGATTGAGGCTGCGCTCTTCTCGGCCGACTCGACCTTGACGCTCTCTCGTCGCTTCATCACTGGTGTGCAATCGTTGGCGCGCAGCTTCCACTTCGGGATCTTGTCGTTGACCTGCTCTTCCTTGGACTCGTCCCTGGATTCGTAAAGCTTGATCGCCTGCCGGTGTTCCGGGTTGAGGAATCGTCGCCGTGCTCGTTTCACTGATGAATCGACGCGCTAAAGCATCGGAGGCCTGACGATCGCCACGAGTCGCTTCCATGGCCGCATGATCATTCATCATGTGTTCTAAAGTGCCGGGAGGCAATTCGCTCTCTACTCCTAAATAATTTCTGCCTGCCTCAAAACGTGCCGCAGTTTCACCATTCATGCCAATGCGATGCAATCCATCTTCATGACGTTGTTGATACCATTGCACCGCGCGACTCCAAATTTCATCGCGAGCGGGATGACCGCTGCCGCTCAAGCGGTTAAACTCACCACGTGCGACGCTTGGATCCAAACTTGCCGGAATAGTTCCGTCGGGATTTCGTAAGCCGAGTGAGGCTTCAATCGCGCGAGCATCGCCGTCACTAAAATTGTTGGGTTCTGTCGTTAAAACGCGATGAGTTCCATCTACATAAGCTTGGGTCATTTGACGTTCAGCCACGGCACGGGTCAGCGGATCCACATTTTGCAAGGCTCTTTCAGCTGCTGCAAAATTCGGAGGCGTTTCAGCCAGAGCCGCATTCATCCCCGCCAAGGAAGCGGGATTCACATCGCGGCGAGCGTGAGCTTCGACCCTCGACAAGTCACCCGGAGGTACACTTGCATCCGCGCCATATTGATAAAAAGTCCGGCCAAATTGTTCATGGGTCCAGGTACCGGTAGGATTTCCGCGACTATCCATATAATTCATGCGTTGAAGCGCACCGATCGCTTGCTGGCGACCTTCGCCAGTATTGTATGTACCTAAATAACTATTTAAATCTTCGCGGCGCTGACTTTGCTCATTCATCCCCTGCACGTTGAATTGAGTCGATCGCACTTCTTCTGTCATGCGCGCAAAATCGCTACGATCTTGAGGGGAAATTTCTGCAGTCGTGCCATCTAAATGTCTTCTACTATTGGATAATACTGGAGGATGGGTGGCATCCGCGGCCACATCATCAATGGCCCAACCTTGGGAACGCATGAATCTCACCGCATCCGCAGGAGTCGCGCCTTTGGCCATCAAGGAAGTCCAAGCGCTTTGCATTTGTTGAGTATCAATTCGAGTGCGCAAAGTTTCCGTACTATAAATTTTTTGTCCACGATGAGCGGGATCTTCTCGGCTGGTAGGATCTCGATCTAAAGCCTGCATGTGCTGTGTGATGTTTCCAATACGCGTGCGCCCAGTTGGGAAACGCTGCATGTATAATTCTACTTCGGCGGGGTTTAATCCGCCTGCGCTGAGTCTTTCACGAAAAGTAGTTTCTGTGTGAGTATATGCAGGAGGTGCACCTGCGGGAACGGCAGGGACTGCATTAGCATTCGGTCTGCCAGGAGCGCCATGGCCGCCATGTCTTGGGGCGGGAGCTGGCATCGTAGCCCATACATTACCCAGTCCTGGTACACGAGTCATTTGAGAGGGAAGATTTCCGCTGGCAGGAACGCGAACGTAAATGTGACCTTGAGGAGCCTGCTGTGCGCCGGCAGGATATGCACCAGGTCTTAAACTTTGACCATTCTGCATGCTATTGGTTTGTGTAGCAGGAACTTCAACAGGTGGGGGCGGAGCTACTGGAGCTACTGGAGCTGTGCCACCACCAGCATTCACCACGGGTCGGTTATTGGTAAAATTCACCCAGCTTTGTTGATTTGCATCATAACGTAAAGCAATATGGGCCGGATCAAAGGTAGCACCTGCAGAAGCATGGGCACGAAAAGAGCCTGCTCCTACTGTATGTCCAGCAGGAGGGTTAGGAATATCAACGTATACAGGTGGAGTACCTGCTGCATGATCGTGATCTACAGCAATTTGATTACCTCGAAGAGAACCGACACGAGGATCACAAGAATAAGTCACCTGACTTACACACTCATCGCCAAAACTTTGCGCATTTTTTACAGGAACTTCTTGTTTGGAAACGACTACTTCCAAATCATAACCTAAATCATTTCCATCATAACTAAATGCCATAAAATCTCCTGGTATCGGCGATCACATCGCCTCATCATAATCTTATCGTCGCGGCAGACTCGACTTGTTGCCTGCCTTAAGCTCGAGCCGCCGGCTCTCCCCCATTAATATTAAATAAATTCGCCGTCACGTGACGGGTAAAATCTTGTCGTTGTTGAACCAAATCCATGGCCACTTCGCGAACTTCGGGATGGCTGGCGCAAATCGAATCGAAGCGCGCGCGACCTTGAGGAGATCCCATATCGATCATCTCTCCATTCACGCGGATCGATAAGCGGCGAAGCTCACCCATGTCACTTTCGCGGCCGGCATAAACGCCTTGCGCGGAGGCCACCATTCGATCTTCGGGACTTCCAAAACGCGAATCATCTCTTCCTCCGCCACCATGATCTCGGGCAGCAAGTCTACGCACGTAAGTTCCGGTACCACCTTCGACGGCACTCAACACACCTCGGTGCGCCACACCGTTCGCGCCTTCTTCAGCGCTTCCAAATTCTATATTATAACGTTCTCGAGTTTCCGTGATGCTGGCTTCGCGTTGTTCTTGTCCGCCGCCTTGACCGCCTTCGCCCGATTGATATTGCGCCACCACACGAGCTACTGAAGAATCACCTTGGCGCGCTGCCGTGTTGTCACCTTCGCCCTCACCTTCAGCATGATCCGGATCCGCTTCACGAGCGCGATCAGAATTTCTTCTTTCACCCACAGGACGTTGCCTACCAGCAAATTGACTGAGCGCATGATCGCCCGCTTCACGAGTTTGCGGCTGACCTTCCGCATGTTCTGCATTCGGATTTTGCGGGTCACTCGGATTGGCTTGGCCGGTGGGTTGACGAGTTTGAATCACCACCACGGGGCGTCCGCCAGGAGTCGGCGAAGGCATCAAATAACCTAAAGTTCCATTCGCTCTAAAAGTTTGGGCTTGAGGATTCGCTTGCGTGGGATTTTGGCCTTGTCTTGCCGTGCGTGCATCCCCGCGAGCCGCCATCGCTTGTTGATAAGATAATTGTTGTTCGGCATTCAAGCCTGACTGAGGATTCGTTGGATTGGGATTCGCCTGTCGAGGCGTTTGCTGAGCCAAAGACCCTTGAGTCAGAAATTGGTTGTATCGGCCCTTGGTGTTGGTGGCATCCCCTAAAGATTTTTGAGCTTCAGCATCGACGTAACCTCGCTGGGCGGCTTGTCTTTGATCTCCATCAGCGGCTTGCTGACCTTGCTGTCGAGCTTCACGAGCATCTTGTCGTACGCCTTTGTGGCCTTCCTGAAAACTTTCTACAGCATCGGCATTCACTTCTGTATTAATCAAACCTTGCTGAGCTTGGATATTATCAAAGGCATTGGCCAAATCGAGTTGGGCTTGAGTTTGAGGAACTCCCAAACTTCCTGCGGCTCCTTGAGCAGCGGGAGGCCGAGCTCCTGCAGGAGGCTGAGCCCCTTCTGGAGGGGGAGCACTGGCAGGCCGACCCGCATCCGGACGTGGAGCCACATCAGCCGCAGGGTTAGCACTCGGCGGCGGTGTATTCACATTAGGATTGTTTTGGACAGCCATGGATATACCTCAAGAAAGATGCAAATCATTCTCTTTATCGACTATTTTATCAGCTAAAGTTGTGGATTTGTAAGGAGAAATTGAAGAAAGAGGAAAATTAGCGGGACTTTTCAACGAACCCAGACTTTAAGCCTTCAAAAACCGGCCTTTGAGTTTCAAAATTCTTTCATGGGCTTTATCAACTCTTAACAGGTCCAAATTTTTGTCCCTTATGGATTTTTCCAGATATTCAAGGGCTTCCAGCTCACTCTCTTCTCCACGGCAAATTAAAGGAATATCCCCCCCCGCCTCTAAAAAGAGCCGAGACGCTTCGCCCAAACCATATTCATCCGAAACCGCCTTCATGTTGAAATCATCGGAGATAATCAAACCTTCATAGCCCATTTTTTCCCTCAAAAGACCGGTCAAAATACTTTTGGATAAAGTCGCGGGATTTTCAGGATCTAAATTGGGATAAAGCACATGGGCGGTCATCAGCATTTCAATATTGGCTTTCACGGCAGCTTCAAAGGGAGGAAATTCTACTTTTTCTAAGCTCTCCAAATCACGACTCACAATCGGGAGTTCCAAGTGGGAATCTTGCGCTGTATCGCCGTGGCCGGGGAAATGTTTACCACAGGGGATCACGCCTTCCGATCGCAAACCTCGCGCGAGTTCCAAAGCATGCTCAATCACAGCTTCAGGAGTATTTCCAAAAGAGCGATCCCCGATAATGGGATTTTTAGGATTGCTGTCGACATCTAAAACAGGTGCATAGTTCAAATTGAAACCTACTTCTTTCAATTCTTGCCCCATCAACATACCTGTTTCAAAAGCCGCATTTTTTTGAGCGAGTTCTCGTGCCGTCGTAATTTGTGTGAAAGGAGGTGGAAGACGAAAAACCCTTCCCCCTTCGTGATCCACTGACACAAAAAGTGGGATTTTTTTCTGCAGCGTTTTAACTTCTTTTATCAAGTCTTTCACTTGTTTTTTTGACTCGATATTTCTTTTAAAAAAAATTACGCCACCCAAATTCCAATCTCGAATCATCTGCTTCATCAAGTCTGGCAATACATAGCCGTCGAAGCCAAAAATGCAAAGTTGACCTATTTTTTCACGAACTGAAGTCATATCGCCTTCTTTCAAATTGCTATGAATGAAAAATAAATGCTAAACTTTCATATGGAACTCAATTCAACCCTTAATGAATATTAAAAATTTTGCCTATGAAATTCTACAAACTTTTGAATCCCGTCGTGCTCAGCATTTTCATCGCAGGTTCACTCAGTGTTAGCGTTTCTTACGCGGTCGATGATGGCTCGAGTATAAACCCTAGCCCCGTGGCAAACACAAAAAGCCATAAGAAGAAAGATAAGAATAAGCACAAAGAGAAAGTTGAGATCAATCAACTTTCTGAAGCTGGGCGGGTATTGCCGCCCACCGTGTTTCCTTATCCCGCTTCGATTAAACCCGCGGTGGAGTTTTGGAAAAAAATCTACTCGCAATATGACAAAGATCATTCCGTCATCCATGATACTCGTTATTTCGTGATCTATTCAGTGGTAGACGTGAACCAAAGTACTGAGGGGGCGGACGATGACTTGGCGGTGGCCAGCCCTTCTCGCAAAGGCAGAATTGCTGAAGAGAAAAGCAAAGCCCTCAGCATTTTAAATAAACTGGCTGCGGGTGGATATGATCCCAAGCAATTGACGGGCGAGGAAGCGCGCATTTATCATTTGTTTGATAACATTGATGATCCTCAAAAATTCGCGAATGCAGCGGATCCAGAACGCATCCGCTCACAACGCGGTCAAAAAGATAAATTCTTAACAGCGATTCCCAACAGCGGAAAATATCTCACGGAAATGGAAGATATTCTCATGTCTCGAGGTGTGCCGTGGGAAATTTCTAGACTCGCCTTCGTGGAATCGATGTTTAATCTTCAAGCTCGCTCGAGCGTGGGCGCCAGCGGCCTCTGGCAATTCATGCCTTACACTGGAAAACTTTACATGACCGTGAACGCGCAAATCGATGAACGTAACGACCCCATCGAGGCGACTCACGGCGCAGCTCAGCTTTTGAAATATAATTATGAGCAATTAGGAAATTGGGCTCTAGCCATCAATGCCTATAATTCGGGTTTACAAACCTTAGCGAATGCCAAAGCGGCCACCGGCACCGATGATATCGGCACCATTATTACAAGCTATAATGGTGGCGTTTATAAATTTGCTTCACGCAATTTCTATCCTTGTTTTCTCGCTGTGCTAGAAATCTCGAATAATTATAAAACCTATTTCGGCGACCTACCGCGCTCCCCTCGCATGACTTATGAAAGTGTTCGTGTGGATTCTCCTATTCGCTTAAGCGAGCTCGCCATGCAAACAGGTGTCTCTGTGGAAACACTGCGCGAATTGAATCCCGCTTTTCATTCCAGCTATTTCCAGGCTGCGAAACCTTTTCCGAGTGGTTACAGCTTGAAAGTACCTAAAGATAGCAGTGAGAAATTCGCGCAAGCCATACAAAATATTCAAAACAGCAAATACGAAAGTACCACACAGGTGGTTTCTCGCTAAGGTTTCTTGACCCTGAGCTAAGCTCTGCGCTAAGTTTAAAGGACTCATGAGTCCTGCGAAAATTCTCGATAAAATTTTACGACAACGCACAAAGCGTCGTCTCACCCTGAATAATTTTCGTCCTTCTGCGGTTTTGGTGCCCGTTTTCGAAAAGGATGAGCAGGACTATCTTCTTTTCACCAAACGCAACCTGCATGTCAGTCATCATAAGGGTGAAATATGTTTCCCGGGGGGAACCTACGATAAGCGAGACCACTTTCTACTCAATACCGCTCTTCGCGAAACCGAAGAAGAAATCGGTCTCAAGGCTGAAGATGTTCTGATCTTAGGTGAACTCGACGACTTGATCACCCCCAGTAATTTTCGAATCAATCCTTTTGTCGCAAGAATTCCTTACCCTTATCCTTTTTCCATCAACGACAAAGAAATCGACTGCCTCATCGAAATCCCCCTCGCCTATTTCATGGACGAGAGTCATCTTGAAATCAAACAAGTCAGTTTTGAAGGAGAAGACGTGGAAATCCCTTTTTATCATTGGGAAGACCACACGATCTGGGGTGCTACGGGTCGAATTGTTAGGCAATTAATAAAAGTCTTGCATGAAGGGATAAAATGAATAGTACTAGGGACGTGAAAAAATATTTACCCTTCATCCTTTCCCTTGTCCTTTTGCTTGGCGCTTGCGCCGGTAGAATTCCTTCCACTGAAACTGCCCAAGGCATCGTCAAAGGCTATTTCAATAAATATGGAAACAAATATAAAGAAACTCCCTTTGGTGGACATCGAGTTCAGCAAGTTCAAATTGTCGCTATGGAAGAAATTCAAAAGAACTTAGCTTATGGAAGCGCAGTCGTAGGACTCGACGATGGGGCATCTTTCAAAATCAACATGAACTTTATCTACAAAGCACCTTTAGGTTGGAGACAACAAGGTTGGGAAATGGTTTCAAGCACTGTGAAAGACACAAGCCCTTCCAGCACCGCCGATATACCCTTGCCTGAATCAAGTCCTCCCATTAAAAAGAAGAATTCACAGAATTAATCTATAGGACTTGCTAGAGGACTTGTTAGTCGCATCCGCTGAGGCACGACACATCTAGTCTTTTCCCGTCCCAAATAAACTCAACTTCACCATTTTGGTAAGTTCCTAAAACAATACTTTTGTTTACTTGATACGCTTGCATGACTTCTGCTTTAGGAAAACCAAAACGATTATTCCGACCTGCTTGAATCAGCGCATAACGTGACGGAAAACGCTGCAGAAAAGCTTCGGTGCTCGAGGTATTACTTCCATGATGCGGAACTTTTAAGATATCCACGGGACTCAACTCATTTTCGCGAGCGATGACCCTTTCCGCTTCTTGTTGAATATCTCCAGTCAAAAGTACATTCAAAGCCCGATCTTGGATTTTCATGACGAGAGAATTATTATTCACGCTTGCACCACTCGCCGTCGGAGAATTTTGAAAGTTTTCCGGTGGATATAAAAAATCAATGCGCGCACCGTTCAAATCGATCTCGGAACTTTTTGCATTTTTGTGCAGGATGGGAATTCCTTTTTTCTCCAGTGCTGCGAGTAAAGATTTCAGGTCCTCACTCTCCAGCATTTGGCCATTCCACCAAAACTCTCGAGGCGTGTAAGCTTGCAGTAAACTTTTCATTCCTAAAAAATGATCTGGGTGCGGATGACTTAAGACTAAATAATCCAGATTCCGAATTCCGCGGTCTAAAAGCGCCGGCAAAACTACTTTCTCACCGATATCGAAATTGCTATTCCAACTCCCGCCCGCATCCACCAACATTTTAACGCCTTTTGGAAATTCCAATAAAATAGCATCGCCTTGTCCTACGTCTAAAAAACTGATTCGAAAATCTTGACGACGAGAATCTGCCCAAGAAGGATAGAACCAAGCGCTACAATTCAATAGGATTAACAGGAGAAGCGCAAAAATCTTTTTTCTTTTCTCTAAAGAACTCACGACAATTAAAACAAGCGAAACATAGAGAAGAATTTGCAAGTCACTTAAGCGCGTGAGCCAATGCGTATTCCAGGAAATAGAATTCAAGCCTTTCACAAAATAAATCACGGGTTCTGAAAAATAGCTGACACTCTGAAAGAAAAAGGCTGAAGCAGGAGAATAAAGCCAAGAAAAGAAAAGCCCCAACATCCCCAAAGGCATTAAAATAAAACTAAAATAGGGAATTAAAATCACATTGGCAGGCAATGCAAAAAGACTGATTTTGTGGAATTGGTTGGTTAATAAGGGAAAAAGTCCGATTTGCACTGCCGATGTCGCGAGAATGATTTCCAAAATCCAAAAAATAAATTTCTTGGTGCGCAAAGGGGGAAAACGCTTTTCCAAATACCTGGTCGCGGGTGGCACCAAAATGAGAATGGAAAAAAGCGACAGAAAAGAAAGTTGAAAGGGTAAATCAAAAAGGAGCAAAGGTTGAAAAAATAAAAGAATGAAGGCGACTAAATACAACAAGCTTAAGATATTTCTCGAGTGTTTATGAATAATGAGAAAACCTAACAAGATAATACTGAGCAAAGATCTGAGCACAGAAGGTGAAAAACCTACCAAAACAGCATAGAAGATCAGAAAAGGCAGCGCCGTCCAATAACTGAGCTGCCGGACTGGCACTCGCAGTAAGAGGGGCGGATACAAAGAAAAAATAAGGCGGAAAAAAAGATAAAGAAAACCCATCACCATCGCAAGATGCAGACCGGAAACGACCAATAGATGAGAAGTTCCCGTATTTCGAAAAGCGTCTTCCAAATCTTTATTGATCCTTTGGGAGCTTCCCAACAACATCGCCTTCATCATTTGTTTGGAATCCTTGTCTTTAATAAAATCCATCTGCAAGCCGGCAACATGACGCAGCTGAGTTAATTTATCTTGTAACCAAGACATTTCGTTATTGCGGCGAGCGATATATTCTTTGGATTCCACAAAACTAGTGGCCGTGATTCCTTGAGTTTTGAGATAAAATTCATAATCAAAAGCATGTCGATTGCGAAAAGAATCAGGCGACTTGAGCTTACTGTAAACCTGAATGACCTGACCTGAAGGAAAACTGCAGGACTCCTCCTCTCCTACGCTGAGCAAGACCTTACCCTGCACCGAAGAAATTTTAGACTCTTGAACCACCTCCCAAAGATCTACAATATATTGAGCCCCCTCTTCTTTGAGCTGACAAGGCTCTGCGATTTTTCCTAACCAATATGATTTTTCCTGAGCCGTGACAGATTTTAAACTCTGTGCTTCAATTTTTTGAAAATGGACTTGAGCGCTCCAAAAACCCAAAACTGAAAACAGAAGGAGACTTGAAATAGCGATGAGAATTTTCTGAAAAACTTCTTTAGAGTTGAGATAAAAACAAGAAAGCAAAAAAAGTGAAAGCAATAAGATGAAAAATAATTGAAGATTTGAAAATAGAAATTTTTGGGAAGCCAGAATACCTGTAATCAAACCCAGCAAAGGCCAGAGGATAGGACGCGTCATCATGGTAAAACTCACTTCAAGATTTTGGAGGCAGGTAAATGACTTCTTCGATGGTTTTAGAAAGCTCCACATCGATCTCCGCCGATAATTTTTCTACAATCGTCCGCATTTTTTCATAATTCATATTCGAAAGACGATTCGACAGCATCAAGCCCATCCGATTTTTAATGCCCTTTAAAAAAATCTTCGCCTTTTGAGTGGGATTTCTGCGAGCCATTTCCAAAAATGCATTCACATTGATTCCGTTGAGAAGCAACTGCCCTTCTTCATAATGGAAAGACAGACCATCGATCGTTTCGTCAAACTTTCGCTTTAGGCGGCCGCCTATTTTCGTTAAAAAAGCATGAACCAAGGCTGCAAAAACGGCCAGCTGCTCCGGATCCTGCACATGTCGCATGGCCCACTGCCGATAGTTTTCCAACTTACGAGCCATTTGAGCCCAGTAGCTGGCACCTAAATGGGAAATGTTTTCGGAGATGAAGCGAGAGAGATCTTGATTATTCAGAAGGATTCTATTTCCTTTGAAATTAAAATTCGAACCTGTGTCATGAAAGTTCCAGCCTTGAAAGCCTGGATCTTCTTCGACTTGGCGATCCGGTATTTTGACATCCGGAATCTGGGGAGGTGTGATGATTTTTTTGATATCCATGACTGAGGACTCATATCATGAAACAAAAGGATGAAAATCAGGAAATGAGAGAGATCTATATTTTTGCCAGGCATTTTTTGAAGGGCTCAGCAAAAACTCCCTCCGCTTTTTCGATAAGTAAATCTTGGCACTGGTCTAAAACTTCTTTTTGCGCCGGACTTAATATCATGTTTCGAATATTATGACCTCGATAGAAAATCTCATTGCGAATGGAATCAAAATGAATCGATACTAGCTCCCCTTTCAATAAATGAGTGTAAGTAAATCGATGCCCATCAAAAAAGAACTGAGGGCCCTTCAGTTGTAAAAGCTCGGAGCTGTTTAAGGGGGAAAGCGCTGGATGAGCTCCATGCATTTCATTGTTCTTTAGTTTCGAAATCTCATGTTTTTGCTTCATAGGAATAAGACTTAAAAATGCATAGGACATGCCAAAACTAAAAAGACATGGGGCGAATAAGTACTTGTAATTGAATATGTTTTTGAACTAGAGCTCTTTTTTAGCCTTTCTGTAAGCTCTCTAAATGAGAATTTTATCGTTTTGAGAAGGAGGATGTTTCAATGAGTAAAATCCTGAAATTATTCGAATATCAGTCCCCAGTCGGTCCGTGGAGAGGTCTTCTGCTCGACGACAAACTTGCTTACTTCTCTCGGGACAGTAAAAAAGAGGTGGTTTCCTTTGGAAAATCTCACGGCTTTGAAGTGGAAGAAGGAAAAATTCCAAGCTTACTTGAAAAAGAATTGAAACTCTATTTCGCCGGTAAACTCCAAAATTTTAAATCTTCGCTTCATTTTCTGGGAGGCAGCGAATTCCAACGAAAAGTTTGGAATTGTCTCACTCAAATTCCCTACGGCGAAACTCGAAGTTATGCTTGGGTGGCTCGCCAAATTAAACATCCGAAAGCGCATCGGGCCGTGGGTACAGCGAATGGAAAAAATAGAATTCCTCTTCTCGTGCCTTGTCATCGTGTGATTGCCTCCGACGGAGGTTTAGGCGGTTATTCGGCGGGTGGACTTCCCATTAAACAGGCTCTTCTCAAAATTGAAGGCATTCATTAAATAGATCTTTATGGCTATTCCCATCCAACAAACGGATCAAGGCGTGCTCATTGGCGATGTCGAATTTGTCTGGGCAAAGAACGCTAAAGAATTCTTTTTTTCCAACTCCATCGTCGTTCATGAAAAAGATGTTTTAGTGGTCGACCCCTCTGCCAACTTTAGCTTCTTTGAAAAACTCGCCGCGCAAAATAAAGTCAGCAATGTGCTGAACACACATTACCACATCGATCATCGCTCGCTGAATCACTTGTTCAACAATGCCCAATTCATGTGTCATGAACTCGACAAGATGGCGATTTCCTCCTTCGACAATTACTTGCAGTATGCCGATCAAAATCAGGATTCTTCTTATGTAATGTGGCTCAAAGGTATTTTCTCTTCGCTGGAAATCCAAAAAGAAATGATTCATAAGACTCTCAAAGACAGTGAATATTTACCGACTCAATCCGTCAAAATTAAAGTAATGCATTTACCGGGTCATACGCCCGGTCACATCGGTTTACTTTTTGAAGATCTGAAAACGCTTTATATTTCTGACATTGATCTCACCCCCACGGGTCCCTGGTATGCCAATGTCTCTTCCGACATCGATCAATTCCTTCAATCCATCGAACGGATTCGTAATACGAAAGTAGATTATTATATTAGTTCGCACGGAGAACGCGTTTACGAACCGGAAAAATTCCTCGAGAAGTTGGAAAGATTCACCCAAGCTTTTCAAAAGAGGGATGACAAAATTTTAGAATGTTTAACGGCCGGCAGTAAAAATTTAGAAGAGCTTTCAAAAATTGGAATTATTTATAAATCCTCTCACCTACAAGACCCCTTGAAAGCCTGCTTTGAAAGACAAATGCTCGAAAAGCATTTAAGTCGTCTCGTGAGCCAAAACAAAATCATCGAAACGGAAAAACATTTCACTTTGATTGTTTGAGTATTTGAAGAATCAGGAAATTAATTCTTCAACAGCACGATGGGAATGACGATTCCAGCCACTAAGGCAAGTCCTGCCAAAGTACCGATCAGAATATATTGAGTTTTATGTTCATGGCCATCGCGACTATCACCTTCAGTCGCTTTCGATGAAAGACCCGACCCTTCAGAGTCAGAGGAGGAATCAGGAGAAAAATTGGCCGGCTTCGCTTCTCCATAATATTCGGGAGGAGTCATGCCTTTGCTTTTTTGATCCAATTGACGATAGATATTTCTTGCATCGTGAATCGGGGTTCTAAAACCACAGCTCGTGAGACCAAAAACCAGGAGGAGAAGGAGGGATATTTTTTTAATCACGTATTGTCCTTAATTTTCGTACAGGCACAATTTAATTTTCGCACGGGCGACGCATGCATCGCCCCTACACGGAGAAACTGGTTCCACAACCACAACTACTTTTTGCATTGGGATTAGAAAAAGTAAATCCCGAACTCATTAAATCAGAATGGTAATCTATTTCCATTCCATTCAAATACAAATAACTTTTTACATCGACGAAAACTTTCACGCCGTCTTGCTCAATCACTTTGTCGGATTCTTCGGCTTTGGCGTCGAAAGAGAATTTATAAGACAATCCAGCACAACCTCCCCCGCCAATACCCACACGGAGTCCGTGTTCAGGATTGTTTTGTTGGCCTAAGAGAGTCTTCACTTGTTCTACTGCGCGAGGTGTTAATGTAATCATAGAATATTGTCCTTTCTATGCAGATAAGCATTAATGGGACTAAAATCAACCCCGTATTTTTTCTACGGCTTCAATAAGCTTTTGAGCCGCATAATCGATCTCTCCCTCACTGCTATTTCGACCTAAACCGAAGCGGACCGAACAAACGGCTTGTTCATCACTAAGTCCCATTGCTTTTAAAACATGAGAGGGCTTGGGATGCGCCGAAGCACAAGCCGAGCCCGAAGACATCGCTAAATCCTTTTTTAAGTCCATCATCAGCACTTCGCTACGCACACCTGGAATCAATAGGTTCAGATTATGGGGCAAACGATTTTTAGCATCCCCATTCACGGAAGCGCCTTCAATATTTTTCAAAAGCTTTTGTTCTAATCTATCTCTTAAATAGGCAAGTTTTAAGCTTTCTCCATTCATTTCTTGTCGTGAAATTTCACAGGCTTTTCCTAAGCCCACAATTCCCGGCACATTCAAAGTTCCAGAACGAAGGCCCCGCTCATGACCGCCTCCATGAATTTGAGCTTCCAGATGAATGCTAGGATTTTTAGAACGAACATAAAGCGCACCCACTCCTTTAGGTCCGTAGTTTTTATGCCCTGAAATTGAAAGCAAATCGATATTCATCTTTTCTACATCCACAGGAATTTTTCCCAAAGCTTGAGCTGCATCACTATGAAAAGGAACTCCATTTTCCTTGCAGATTTTCCCCATCGCCTCAATTGCCTGGATGCTCCCCACTTCGTTGTTCGCCATCATCACACTTACCAAATGCGTGTGCTCCGTAATTTCCTTTTGTAGAGATTGGGGATCCACCCAGCCCTTTTTATCCACGGGTAGCAAAGTCACCCGAATCCCTTTTTTCTGAAGGAAGCCACATAGATCTTGGATGGAAGAATGCTCGATTGCTGTCGTAATGAAATGGGCTTCTTTTCCGAAAAAAGGCTCGAGAAGACCTAAAATTGCTAAATTATTGGACTCCGTCGCACCGCTGGTAAAAATGATCTCTTCCGCTTTTGCGCCGATAAGTTGAGCCACTTGGGCTCGTGCCCTTTCGACCGCCACTTCTGCCTGCCACCCGAAACTATGTTGCTTGCTCGCAGAATTCCCAAACTTCTCATTGAAGTAAGGCAACATCTCTTCCAACACCCGAGAGTCAACCGGAGTCGTCGAATGGTAATCCATGTAGATAGGTAATTTCATTTACTTCGCCTCATAAGCATATTAGAGCGCAAATCACTTTAACTCAGCAAGAGCAGAGCTAGATCCCTGTAATCTGTGCCCAAGATCATTAAAATCGGAGACTCCCATGAGCGAGAATCAAAATCAACGACTAGAAAATGTGAAACACACCATCGCTATAGCCAGTGGTAAAGGCGGAGTTGGCAAATCGACCGTGGCCGCAAACCTTGCCTTGGCCTTGCATCTTCAAGGCAAAAAAGTAGGACTGCTCGATGCCGACATTTATGGTCCTAGCATCCCTACTCTTTTCGGCTTGAAAGACAAACAACCGGCAGTGGATCCAGAAAAGAAAAAACTTTTACCTCTCGAAAAATTTGGCCTTAAAATCATGTCGATCGGATTCTTGATGCGCGAAAGCGATGCGGTGATTTGGCGCGGACCCATGATTCATAAAATGATTCAGCAATTTCTAGAGGATGTCTATTGGGGCGAATTGGATTATTTAATCATCGATCTTCCTCCCGGCACCGGCGACGTGCAAATTTCTCTCTCTCAGCTACTTCCCTTAAACGGCGCAGTGATTGTTACCACTCCTCAAGACGTCGCGCTTTCCGACGTGGTTCGTGGTATTGCGATGTTTTCAAAAGTAGGAATTCCCGTTTTAGGGGTGATTGAAAATATGAGCTTTTTCGATTGCCCACATTGCCAAGGCAGAACCGAAATTTTTTCTCATGGCGGCGGAAAATGGATGGCGGAAAAGCATCAAGTGCCTTTCTTGGGAGAAATTCCTTTAGATCCGAAAACTCGCGAAGGTTCTGATATGGGCACGCCTATAGTTATGCTGGCTTCCGCGTCTGCGCCCGCAAAATGCTTTGTATCCATCGCCGGCAAGCTACAAGAGCAAGTGCTCAATGCGAGCAATCAAAAGGTCGAATTTAAAATTTAAAGGGATTTAAGCACTTTGGCCAAGGCTTGCAGAAATTTTTCATTTTCTTCAGGTTTGCCCACGCTCACGCGTAATGTGTTGGGCAAAGAGGTCGGATGAGAAACATCCCTCACTAGAATTTTTTCTTGCACGAGTCCTTCAAAGACTCTTTTCGAATCGCTCACTTGAAAAATAAGAAAATTAGTTTGTGAAGGATAAACCTTTGCACCTTCCATGCTGGAAAGCCCTTGATATAATCGCGCTCGGCCGATTTTCATTTCCGTCAGTCTTTTTTCATTCAATTCGGGATGTTCTAAAACTGTTTCCGCGATTGCCTCGGTGACTGCACTCACGCAATAAGGCAAAAGAACTTTCACCAATTCTTGCGTAATTTCAGGAGACGCCATTGCGTAGCCTACTCTCACTCCACCTAAACCCAAAGCTTTACTGAAAGTCCGAAGTAAAATCAGATTAGGATAATTCGGAAGTTCCGAAGATAAATTATCATCTGCAAATTGATAATAAGCTTCGTCGACTACCACTAAACACGGCGCTTCTTTAATGACTTTCAGGATTTCTTCTTTGGGAAATAAGTTTCCGGTGGGAGCATTAGGATTGGCAATAAAAACGACCGAAGGTGGATTTTCCTTCATCGACTCTAATATGGCCTGAGTCGGGAAAGAATAGTTTTCTCCCAAGGGGATGAGATCCACTTGATTACCCAAAGCCTTCGCTTCAATTTCATAAAGACTAAAAGTTGGATCTAAAGTGAGGACTCGTGACCTCACCGAAGTGGCAATTAAAATGGCTTGAATCAAAACGTTGGAACCATTCGAGATCACTACGCCCTCTGCAGGCCATGATAAGGACTGCGCAAGCTTGTCACGAAAAGTAAAAGGTTGTGAAAAGGGATAACGATTCCAAGGAATCCGAACTAATTTTTCTAATATTTTGGCTTTTAATTCACCCGGAAGGTCGTAAGGCATCTCATTTTGGTTCAATTTATAGGCTCCTGGGTAGCTAGACAGGTGATAGGCCTTCAAATCTTGCACTTCTTTTCGAATATAAGAACTCATCCTTCCATAACTAACATGATAAGTCTAAACGCGTCAAACGTGCAGAATTTTTGAATCCTAACACAACTTTAGCGGTGCTCAACGTCGATAAATGCTTTAGTCTTATTGTCATAGGATGTTATAATTCATCCTTGGAGGAAATAACCCATGAGTAACATTCCCGCACCCGGTTCAGGATATTCAGATTACAGCTATGGTGGCGCTTTTCGAAATAACTTCGGGGCAGACCCCTATGGGGCCTATAACGCGAGGGAAAATTTCGCATCGGGAAACTCTGGAGATGTTGAAGCCTATAAACAACAACTTCAAGCTTACTATCAAAATTTACTTTCCGTTTATAACAGTTTGGCCGCCGGCGATAGCCGCCGAGCTCAATGTGAACAATATTTGCAAACTACCCGTGAATACGCCGAACAAGTCGATTTACAACTTCGCGACAACACAAGCGGCATTGGCTCTCAATGGGATCCTAATGGCGGTGCAGTGAGCTCCGGACTCAACATTCCGATCAGTTATCAAGATGCGAATCATATCGTGACCGATGAAGGTCCAAGCACTGATATTACCGTTCGCCAAACCGATTCGATCACCAAACTCATTGATGTCTATCAAGCCGATAACACTCTCACCATTCCTTCGAATGCGGCTGTCGTCAGCGTCAACCAAGTCACATCGGGCACCGACGTGAAATGGGAAGTCACCATCGTTTTGAATGGTGTCACTCGTAAAATTACTTATCACAATGTGCAACGCGAAGGTTTTTCACTCAATATTCAAGCAGCGAACCCAGATCAAGTCACCACCAATGCAGCCCTCAGCGGTGGACCCAATGCAGCGAAATTCACCAAAACTGAATTAGGTACAAGCAGCTCGGGCGGTGGCGATCAAGCAGGCGATCGTTATACCCGCATGGACGGCCAAGTTCGTGTTTTCGACGGAGTGAGCTATGAGATTGCTCCCGTTCAGACCGGTAGCAACAAAGAAACCAAAGTTTTAGCCTCGGGCGATGTTAGCATTATTCCTAACTCCAATGAAGAATGCTACACAATGGCCTATCAAGCAGGCCCTCCCTCAAAATATATTGTCACCGTTTATGCGACAGAAGCAGATAAAACAGCCGGCCGAAAGAAAGAAACCATCACCATCGACGGCGCTTTAGTCGATCACATCAGCTTTGGTGGGGATCCGAGCCGCATGGAATATTTGGGAGCCTTGGCTACCGCTGGAGATCCACACACTCTCAATGCGACTGCACCCGGAGCCAGTAAAATTACGGCGGGTGGCGCAGATGAATTGGGTGGCGCTCTAAATCCCGATCATGAAACCGATACCACTCCGGATAGCACTGTGGGCAATACAGCTACTTACAACACTTCTGCCAATGTAGATGTTCACACAAATTTTGACGATGCTGTAAACACGCACCGCATTACCGCACCGGGTGAAGTGAAAATTCATACTTCCAGTTATGCTGATACCGTGACGGTCACTCGCTCCGGTAGTGAACCGAACTACACTTATACTGTGATTGTAGTAAAAAATGGAAATCTTACAGAGGGTGTGGAAACTTACGTAGTCTCTGGTCCTCCTTCGAAAATTATCATCGATGGCTTACCTGCTAAAATTAATCCAATTGGCGCAGCAGCGACTGATCCTATTATTCAAAGAGGGCTCACCACCACCACGGAAACAGACACTGCAAATAGCGCAGATGAGATGTTAGCCGAGCTTAAAACCATCTTAGGTGGAAAGACGGACGCTCAAATTTTAAGTGCCTTAAACTCTAATGGATTTAGCTTTGCTAACATTGATGCTTTGAAGGCGGCAATGAATGCAACACCCCCCACTTTTCCTCCGGCATTTGACCCCGCTCCTGGCAGCAACTTTGAAAAATTAGTAAAAGCGCTTTATGCTTTGGACGGTCAGTTGAGTGGACGAGTCAACGCGTCTTTGCCTTGGAGTCATCCGGTCATTGGACCTGCTTACAAACAAGGCACTCAGAGGTTGGTAGAACTTCTCCAACAACTCTATCCTGACCACAATATTTCCATGACTTTTCCTAATGCGACTGATGCTCAATGGCGATTGCTCAATAATGTTTCCTTCGATGGCAGACAATTCAATTGGACCAATCAATCGCAAGGCCATGTCGGAGAGGTAAGAGTTTCTGCTGCAAGTCCAGATGGTTCTAATTCTGGAGAGGGTGGAGATAGGGCAGATGCAGTTAATTAAAATTGCATAGAGTTGTTCGAACTGAGTTTCATACTTCTCGAAAAACATCTCTCTTTTCACAACTTTAGTCTAAAATAAGACCGATAAGACTTTAGGGGCATATTTAACTTATTCATCAGTTCAAGAGGATAGCTCATGTCAGGACCCAATAACATCAATCGTTCCAGCACCGTCGATCCCTATAACAATATGGATGATTGGTTGAATGAAGATTTAGATTCAGCCTTACTCGAAGAAGGTGGCGATTTTAGTGAAGATTATGAATCGGGATATCAAAGTGGCGCTCAAGGTCGGCCCTCTATTGCCCTCACTGGCACCGCCGCTGCCGAACAGCTGAAAACCCTCTACAATCAAATCAAAAAAGATCCCGAGATTGATGTCACCACCAAAAATAAGCAATTAAAAGAATTGCGAGCTTTATTTGACCAAGCCAAATCTTTCGGGAATAAACCCGTTTCAAACGCTTTAATGAATGAAATCAGTGCCCTTGAAGCCGGCAGTATTTCAGATGCTTCCATTGATGGAATGGAAGATGAAGAAGGCGGTTCAGGTAATTTAAAAGAAGATCTCGCTAGCTTTAAAACTCAAATTCAAAGCAACACCAGCTTAAGCGCCGCAAAAAAACAGCAATACCTTGCTAAAATTGATCAATGGATTAGCGGAATGGATTTACGGACTTTGGATGCTGATACCATTCAGCCTTTGTTTGATGAAATGCGCACACAAATTACGCAAGCCAGCGCTTTTTCCCCTGCTATCCAATCGATAGCCGAAGCCACGAATGCTGATCCTGAAGAAATTCAAAGTGCGTTTGAAGCCAAAGGACTTAACCCCTCGAGCTTGCCCAATCCACCCACCCAAAAAGTACTCGAAGTTTTAGTTTCACTCTCTGACGAATTAGGTTCGAAACTTCAAGCTGTCAAAGATACCGTCCGAGCACGAAGTGAC
Source organism: uncultured Pseudomonadota bacterium (assembly GCA_964556135.1). Classification (GTDB taxonomy): domain Bacteria; phylum UBA10199; class UBA10199; order JADFYH01; family JADFYH01; genus CAYPXN01. Next base: position 60,308 of record CAZKUY010000008.1, on the reverse strand, counting down.
GAAATTCAGAAACAGACTAACGCAGCCAATGCTCAAAACGCGGCAAATACCGCCTGTACGAGTGACAATGACAATACTGATTTGAAAGCCTTTCAATATCTTTATGACGCTAAATATCAGCAAGACACCTTCAGCAAAGATGTTGCCTCAGCGATGAGAGAGGCCAGCGGTGAACTAGCTACCCTTCTTCAAGCTGCCTATCCAGGAACTAACATTTCGACAGTTCCAGCTTCAGAGGGACAAGGCTTCAATGAAACTCAAAAAGATTATTACAGCGCAGGCCTCATCAATTTCAATGGCGCAAAAATCGATCTGTTCAAAGCCAATGATGGATCTTTACAAGCTTCTTCCAGCATCGATACAGGTGCAGAAGTCCAAATTGTCACCGTAAAGTACGATTGGGAAGGCGGAGGAGACTGGGAAGATCGCGCAGGCGCTCCAAGCCTCAACACCTACGGCGACCAAATCCAAAAAACTACCTATGACACGGGTTGGTAAAAGTTTTATCAAGCTTTTTCGCAACTTTGGGGCTCTTAACATCCGATAATTAACTCAGATTGTTGCCATGATAGAGGGGCTATTTTGGCAATGTTGAATGTTTCACGGGCACACGGTGTTACTAACAAGTCCACAATTTAGGCTCCAATAACGGACTTGTATTACCTTGTTGCCTCCAATTCCTTGGAGGAAAAATGTCGGACACGAACAGAATCCATCGATCCAATCTAGCAAATCAAACAGATCCCTATTCCGATGAATGGCTGAACGAAGGCTATGATTCGAGTGAGGCTTACTCGGAAGAAAACGTCACCTTTATGAGTGATGTTTATCTCGAAAGTGAAGGATACAGCTCCGCCCCAATGTCTGCGAGCATGACCGGCTTGGAGGCCGCGGAGCAAATCCGAACACTGTTTGACCAAGTCAAAAAAGATTCGAACTTCAGCAATGAAGACAAAAATAAGCTCTTAAAAGAACTCCGAAGCTTATTTGAGCAAGTGAGATCTTACGGGGCAAAACCCATTCCTTCTGCTTTTTTAAGTGAATTGAGCATGCTCGAGGCCAGCAGCTTTTCTTCTGCTCCCCTGGAAGAAATCGAAGAGCAGGAAGCCGGTTTTGATTCTGAAGCTTTCAAAAAAGATTTGCTCGATTATAAAACCCAAGTTCAAAACAATCCGAATTTAAGCGAAACCAAAAAGCAGCAATATCTTTCTAAAATGGATCAATGGATCAGCGGCATCGATTTAAAAACATTGGATGCAGAAACCATTCAGCCTTTATTTGACGAGATGAAAGATGAAGTCACTCAAGCCAGCGCCTTTTCGCCTGCTATTCAATCTCTCTCGGAAGCGACAGACTTGGCACCAGAGGAAATTCAACAAGCTTTTGAAGCAAAAGGACTGAATGCCAGTCATCTGCCCAATCCTCCTACTCAGAGAGTTCTGGAGGTCTTAAGCTCTTTGTCCGATGAATTGAGTAATAAACTTCAGACGGTTAAAGATACAACTCGAGCCCGCAGGGATGAAATCAGAAAACAAACGGAAGCGGCAAAAGCTCAAAATGCCTCGAATACAGCTTGCAGTAGCGACAACGACAACACGGATCTCAAGGCATTTCAATTCCTCTACGATGCGAAACATCATCAAGATCAATTTAGTAAAGATGCGGCCTCTGCAATGAGGGACGCTGTGAGCACATTGACCACTTTGCTTCAAGCTGCTTATCCCGAACAAAATATTTCAGCCGTGACAGGCTCAGAGGGAGAAGGCTTTAACGACATCGAAAAAGATTATGCCACAGCGGGCTTGATCAGTTTCAATGGAGCAAAAATCGATCTTTTCAAAGCGGAAGATGGATCTTTTCAAGCCTCATCCACGATCGACAAAGATGCCGATGTCGAAGTGGTTTCAGTTAAATATGATTGGGAAGGAAGCGGCGATTGGGAAGACAGTGCGGGACGTCCCAGCCTAACCCTCTACGGTGAAGAAATGCAGCGAAGCAAATATGATACAGGTTGGTAGAAATTAGATTTTGGCCGGAGCAGATTTCCTAGAATTGATAATTTCCGCTCTTTCTCGAACAAGTCGGCGGAAAGTTTCTCCCCTCTTTTGTGTGCTTCCATGCACATGTAATTCGGGGGGACTGGCCGGCGAGAAAACTACGGAATTTCCCTTTTCGCTTTTTTGTGCGGCAAGTTCCACTGCATCTTTCAAAGTAGGCACCACATAGGACTCTAAATTTTCGCCCCACAATTTATGGAATTGTCGTCTCTCCGTGCCGATGAGAATCAAGCAACGAACTTTTTTCGCCAGCATCTCTGAGAAATATTTGTTTTCCGCGTGCGGCGTAAATCGGCCACCCGCTATTAATACAACTGAATGATCTTCAAAACCATGCAGCACACTGTAAGTCGCGATGGGATTTACAGATTTCGCATCGTTAAAATATCGAATCCCTTCAATTTTCTGAAGCGGCTCCATTCGATCTGGCAAGGCTTTCAAGGACTCCAAAGCTTTTTGAATGGCTTCATCTGGCAAATTACAAATTTTTGCCACCGCAATGGCCGCCATGCAGTTTTCTAAATTGTGGTTTCCCACTAATCCTAGATTTGAAAAAGAAAAGGCTGAAAAATTATCCTCGTTTTGGTCGTCGGAAAAAACAATTTGTTTGCTTGAGGAGTCTAGATAAACGCCTCGAGTCAAACGATGACTCACGGAGAAAGGAAAACGCTGGGCTTTACAGCCCTTGTCTTTAAGAAGCTTGTAAACAGTCTCTGAAGAAAAAACGACGAAATCTTTTTCCGTCTGTTCGATGAAAATTTTAGCTTTAGCCTCGGCGTATTCCTTGAACGTTGCATGTCTTTCCGAATGGCCGGCATAAAGATTTAAGAAGACTGCAACATGGGGATGAAAGTGCGCCACGCGCGCAAGACGCGAGCTATTCAATTCAAGAATGACATAATCCACCGAAGCAGGCTTTAAAAGAGCGCGAGAAAAATCCTCATAATCCCCACCGGCTACAAGCACTTTTTTATGGGCCGTTTCAAAAAGAGTTTGAATGATTTTCACGACACTGGACTTTCCGTTGGTGCCAGTGACCGCAATGACAGGGGCTTTCCAAATACTACATGCCAATTCCAAATCCGTAAAAATGGGCTTCGATTGCGCTCGTTCATGTTCTAATTGACTGGCATAACGCCTACTGCCTCCTGGCGTGAGTAAAATAATTTCTGAATCCTGCAAGCCATCGGGCTTTAAATCTTCCGTGATCAATTCAAAAGAATGCCCCTTGAGTTGTTCATGGATTTTCCCCTTCTCAGCATCCGTCGCAAAGCCATAAGCTTTCACCTTAGCGCCCTGCTTACAGGCAAACTCAATGGTGGCAAGGCCTGGATGAAGAAGCCCCAGCACGGCAACTCTTTTATTCTTTAAATTGATCATTCAGCGTTCCCGGGATAGAATTAGCTAAGTCTTTGATTTTATATTCTATATTAAATGGAAACTAATAAAAACATAAAGTTTTTCGGATCTTATCAAGTGGAAGCCAAGCTCGCAGAGGGGGCTTTTTCGGAGGTTTTGCGCGTCTCGTTAAATCATCAAAATTTTGCCCTCAAAAAACTTCGTCCCCATCTTCAATTCGATTATGAATATACAGCTCTGCTTGAAACAGAAGCCTTGCTCCTCAGTAAAATCAAAGACAGCGAACATTTTCCTCTTTTCTACGAAAAAGGAAAGGAACAGACCGAGCACTATCTCATCATTGAACTCATCGAAGGTCTTAATCTTGAAAAAATAATCGAGAAGAGTTTCAAAAAAAACCTTCCCGCTTCCGTAGCCACCGGAACTAAAATTGCTTTAGAAATTTGCAAAGGCTTAGAAAATTTACAGAAGCTGAATCTCTTTCCACAGCAAGCAACGGTTCATGGAGATTTGCGGGCTTCCAATGTGATGCTCAGCGAAGATGGAAAAATCAAAATGATCGATTTGGGTTTAAAGGGTGGCACCTTTGATTACATGCCTTTGGAAAGGCTGCATGACCAAGTCATTAGTGCTTATACAGATATCTATGCGCTAGGCCACATCCTCTACGAGATTTTTCATGGCCAACGATTGTTTAAAGGAAAGAGCAAACTCGAATCCTATATGGAAATGAGGGATTTGAAAGTCGATGAAAGTATTTTTAAAAACTCCCTCCCACTAAAGCTCAAGAAGATTTTAGTCCGCTGTCTTAATCAAGAAGAAAAAATTCATTACACTCGTCTCGAAGAACTTCACCAAGATTTAGAAAACTTAACACAAGACGAAGCCTGCGATTTGCAAAGTCTGAAAGCTTGGATTGGTAAAATTTTATCTTAAGAAATAATAAGATCTTTATAGTGAGCCAAAGAATACAGCTCTTGAAATAAAGCGTTGAGAGGACTGTCTTTTCGGATTCGATCGAAACCCCATTGCTGAAATATTTTTTCATGGCCATTAATCAGCGAAGCATAGCGTTCACTCAAAAGATGAAAATCCATTTTTTGATCGCTTAGTTTGATAAGCTTAAAGGCCACGGGCAGACCCTCTTGATAGCGCGTCTCTTCCACTTCAAAATGATGGTTTTTTAAATAATCTCGAAACCATTCCTGGGTTAAAAGTAATCGACTATCTTCCAAAAAAGCCATCCCGCCTTTCCTTAAACTATTTAGAACATTTTCCAAGGCAGCAAAAGAATGCAAAGTATAAGCAAATCCACCCCGTACCGAAAAAATAAGATCAAAATAATTTTCCGGAAGCGGCAAGGCTTCGATCAAACCCACTCGATGCTGGTAATTTTCGAGTTTAAAACTCGCAAAGCTAAGTCCTATGCCTTCCAGATGAATAGAATCTCCAAAGCGGGAATGCAGATTTTGCAAGGCACCGCCCTTACCCACTCCCACATCTAAAACTGAAGCTTCGCCTTGTTGATGAATTCTCGACTCAAGAAAAGCTTCGATAAAATCCTTCGAAACTTCCAAACGATTGCAATATTCATCCAAATTACGAGTTTGACTCAGCCAAGGAACTTCCAGAGTCGCTTCGCCTCGATCCCGTTTTCGGCACTCACGAATAAAAATAGCCACTTGAGCTCTTAATTCGAGGGGCCAAGTTGAAAAAATGTTTATTTTTTTCCCCATTCTAATACATCACCCTCACCAAAAACAAACCCTTCGCAGGAGCCGCCATCCCGGCTTTTCGGCGGTCTTTAGCTTTCATAATTTTTTCGATATCCGAAGGCTTCAATCTTCCCAAGCCCACTTGAACCACGGTTCCGATAATATTGCGGACCATTTGTTTTAAAAAACCATTCGCCTCGAGTGTAATGACATATAAATTCGGATGCACCAAAAAATGTAAGGGATGGGTTTTAGGAAGTTTTGCAAGACCCTCGCCTACTTTCTGCACGCGGATTTTATGAATGGTTCTCACGGAAGTTCGAACGGGGGTTCCCACCGATTGAAAGGATTTGAAATCGTGCTCGCCTTCTAAAATCTTGAAGGCTTTTTTCATTTCTTTCCAATCGAGTTTACGGTGCATTTCCCAGCTGACGCGATTCAAAAAAGCGGCTGGCACCGCATCATTCAAAATAAAATAGGCATACATCTTTCGCTTCGCGCTCATTTGGGCATGAAAATCGGCAGGCATTTCTTTGAGATGTTTCACCACCAAACTATCGGGCAAATGTGCATTCAAGGCGCGCAGCAAAACAGCACAATCATGTCGAGTCTCAAGCTTAAAACTCACCACTTGTGCAAAAGCATGCACACCCGCATCCGTGCGTCCTGAAGCGGCGACGCGCACTTTTTTACCGACTATTTTTTCGAGAGCTTCTTCAAAGGTTTGTTGAAGATTGAGTCTTTTATCCTGCCATTGCCACCCATGATAAGCCGTGCCGTCATACTCCAGAATGGCTTTGAAAGTCCTCATCTAGAGATATTTCTCGATCAGGACCCTGGCAATTTGAACCGCATTCGTCGCCGCTCCTTTACGGATATTGTCGGAGACGATCCAAAGATTCAAGCCATTGGGAATCGATTCATCTTCGCGAATTCGACCGACAAAGACATCGTCTTTGCCGACGCAGTCAATGGCTAAAGGATATTCATTTTTGGATGGATTATCGACCACCGTCACCCCAGGCGCTTTTTCTAAGAGTTTACGGGCATCGCTTGCACTGAGTTTTGTCTTGGTTTCAATGTTTACGGATTCCGAATGTCCGCCAAAAACAGGAACCCGCACGCAAGTGCTAGTCACCGAGATGGAATCATCGTGCATGATTTTCTTGGTTTCATTCACCATCTTCATTTCTTCTTTGGTGTAACCATTCTCTAAAAACACATCAATATGCGGCAAACAGTTGAAGGCAATTTGGTGAGGAAATTTATTCTTCTCAATTTCACGGCTATTGAAAAGATCGACGCTTTGCTTGGCAAGCTCATCCATGGCTCTTTTGCCAGCGCCACTGGTTGCTTGATAAGTCGACACGACAATGCGCTTAATGCCGACAGCATCTAAAATGGGCTTTAAAGCCACCATCATTTGAATGGTGGAGCAATTCGGATTCGCGATGATTCCTTTTTTAGTGTATTGCGCAATGTCTTCAGGATTGACTTCAGGCACCACCAAAGGCACGTCGGACGCCATGCGGAAGGCAGAGGTATTATCAACCACCACCGCACCCGATTTCCAAGCGATGGGAGCGAAGCGTTCTGAAACAGAACCACCCGCTGAAAAAAGTGCAATATCGATTCCTTTGAAGGAATTGTCGTCCAATACCTGAACCGTAATATCTTGATCTTTGAATTTTAATTTTTCGCCGGCAGATCTTTCAGAGGCGAGCAATCTTAACTCTGCCACGGGAAAATTATGTTCTTCGAGCACTTCAATGATTTCATTACCGACGGCACCGGTTGCACCGACGACTGCGATATTATATTTCTCTTTTTTCATAAAATAGATCCTTTTGTAGGGGTGAACCTATGTGTTCACCCGGGCAGACACACGGGTCTGCCCCTACAACAGATGGCGTGGGCATTTCAAGTATGATTCCTAAAGGAGAGCGGCCTCTAGCTTATCGTAATAATCCATCACCTGTCGGACATAAGCCCTTTTTTGGGTGTAGGGCAAAGGCATGAAGGATCGCTTAAAGCCGTAAGAAACGATATCCTTGAGCTGCTTAGGAGTGATTTGAAAGGCTTGCACGGCCTTTTCCATCTCTTGAGTGACGGTCGTATGCGAAACCAAACGATTATCGGTGCAAAGCGTGACGGAGAGTCTTTCTTGGAGCATGCGTTTAAAAGGATGAGATTCCAAATTTTTGATTTCCGGAATCGTCTGCAAATTGCTGGTCAAACAGACTTCAATGGTAATGCGCTGGTCCGCAATGAATTCAATCAAATCTCGCGTATAATTTTCTCGCTCATCTTTTGTTTCTAAATGCTCGACCAAATCGCTGGCGAAAAGATGAGTGCCATGACCGATGCGCTGCGCATGACAAAGATTGATCGCTTGAAAGATTGAAGCGGGTCCGTAAGCTTCGCCCGCATGAATCGTCTTATTCAAAAAATGCTGATGCGCAAATTCGAAAGCACGGCGATGGGCCGCTGCAGGCCATCCTTTTTCTTCCCCCGCTAAATCAAAGCCGACAATAGGAATTCCTTTTTTATCTCGAATGTCGACCAAAGCTCTCGCAAGTTCGAGCGAGGCAATAGGATAAAGTTGAGCCGGCGGAGTGTAAGCATGAATAGAAACAAACTTTTGGTAATAAGGTGAAAAAACGCCTGCGAATTTTCTCATGGCACAGCCGATGAGCCCATATCCAAATCCTGGTTCTAGTCCTGTGCGAATCGCCTCTTGCTGATTAATTTCTTTCTTGGCCCGTTCCAAGCCACGATTCACAGCCAACATCGCTTCTTCTATACTCATAGCCTCCGAGGCAAATAATTGCGGATCAAAACGAGGCTCAATATAGCGGACCCCTTCCGCAAAGCAGTCGAGCGCCAGTTCGTAGGCAACACGCTCTAAAGCCTCCGGATGGCGCATGACAGCGCAAGTGTAGGCAAAGCCCTGGAGATACTCTCCCAGGTCCGCGTAACGCTCTTTAAACACAAGCTTTTGCAGCCCTTCTTCCGTGTAAGAAGGCAAGGTCACTTGATAAGTCTTAGCAAGTTCAATCAGGCTTTTCAGGCGCAGGGAACCGTCTAGATGTACATGCAAGTCCGTTTTGGGGATTTTCTTGAGAAATTCTGGAGAAAGAGAGAAGTTCATCTTGGGATTTTAACTCCTTTCCAAAATTATTTCCAGTGAGCTTGATTTTTAACTTGTTCGCGGGCAAGGGCTTGTAGCATCCTGCAGACGGAGTCGTAAACCATGAAAGTCGTCGAAATTTTCTCCTTAGATCAACGTTCTTCACTCGAACGACCTCTGTTCCTGACGCAGGTTCCCGCAGGCTTTCCCTCTCCTGCCGACGATTATATCGAGCAAAAACTTGATCTGAATCAGCATCTCATCAAGCATCCTGCCGCCACTTATTTTGTTCGGGTGGTCGGCGATTCGATGGTCGAAGCAGGAATTCGCAGCAAAGACATTCTCATCGTCGATCGTGCGCTTGAAGCAAAAGATAAAAATGTGGTGGTCGCCGCCATTAACGGCGAACTCACGGTGAAGCGTTTTCGCATTTTGGATGGAAAAATTTTTCTCGTGCCTGAAAATAAAAACTATGCGCCCATTTCGGTGTCCGAAGAATCGAATCTCGAAATTTGGGGCGTCGTTACTTATGTGATTCATTCTGTATGCTAGCCTTAGTCGATTGCAATAATTTCTACGCCTCCTGCGAGCGCGTCTTTCGGCCTGATTTAGAAGGCAAAGCGATTCTTGCGCTGTCCAGCAATGATGGCTGCGTGATTGCGCGTTCGAACGAAGCGAAAGCTCTGGGAATTCCCATGGGCATTCCTATTTTTAAAATCCGTTCGCTCATCAAAAAAAATCAGGTCCAGCTTTTCTCCTCCAACTTTACTTTATATGGGGACATGTCTGCCCGGGTCATGGCGACACTCGCTCCTTTCGCACCTAAGATGGAAATTTATTCGATCGATGAAGCTTTCTTGAACTTAAGCGTTTCGAATTCAGAAGTTTTTCCCTTTGCGGAAAAAATTAAAAAGACAGTTAAACGTTGGACCGGCATCCCCATCTCGATCGGTATTGCCCCCAGCAAAACACTTTGCAAAGTCGCGAATTATTTTGCGAAGAAATATGCCTCTTTCCAAGGGATTTGCATTTTAGACCGTCCCGAAAAATGGCTTCCTCTTTTAGAGCATATGCCCGTCGGAGAACTTTGGGGAATTGGGCGAAATTATGGAAAGCTTTTGAAAGCCAAAGGCGTGGAAACCGTGCAAGATTTCATGGGACTGCCCAGTGGCTGGGTGCATGCACAAATGAAGGTGATGGGACTTCGCATGCAAGAAGAACTCAAGGGCGTTTCTTGCCTACCTTTAGATATGCTGCCCAGCGCTCGCAAAGGCATTTGCGTTTCTCGCTCTTTTGGAAAGGCCTTGAAAACTCGAGATGAAATTGCCGAGGCTCTATCTCACTTCGCTTCGAGAGCTGCGGAAAAATTACGAGAAGATAATCGGCTCACGCGCGATCTCACCGTCTTTTTACAAACCAATCGCTTTCAAGATAATGCGGTATCCTCAAGCTGGCATTGCAAACTTCCTCAACTCAGCGCCTACACACCGGATCTCATTCGAGCGAGCTTAAATGCCTTAGATAAAATTTTTCAAAAAAACTTGGATTACAAAAAAGCCGGCATCGTGCTGCATGATTTAATGGATGCAGATCAGCGACAGTGGAATTTTCTCGAAGAGGATTATTCGGATAAAGACGCGCTCATGAAAACCGTCGATTCCATCCATGAGCGCTGGGGCACGGCAAGTCTGCGCTATGCTTCGGAAGGCTTCGCTCCAGACTGGCAACCTCGCTCCGACCTTCGATCCCCTCATTACACGACAAAATGGAATGAGATTTTGGAAATAAAAATCTAAGGGCCTATCCAAAAAGCCTTTAAATGAGGATTTTTTTCTTCAGCCGAAGTAAGTTTGAAGTCTCGAGGAACCGATAAGGGTTTAAGGATTTTAAAAGGACTGCCTTCTAAACCCTTCATGACTTTTCCCTGAAATTCATCGCGATTCATTTTTAAGGTATTCACAGAGGTAAATAAATTTCCCTTCGAAGAAAGAAGCCCAGCTGCTTCCTTTACCAGAAAGTCAAAATTTCGATCGGTGGCAAAGCTTGTCTTTCCGCTCCGTGAAAAAGTGGGTGGGTCCAAGATAATTAAGTCAAACTTTTCGGATTTTTTTCGAGCCAATTTCAAATAATCAAAAACATCCCGTGCCCAAACGGGTGCACGTTCCAAAGCAAAACCGTTCAGTGCCACATTGCGATGAAGCCAATTCAAATAGTTTTTCGAAAGATCTACGGAAGTCACTTCTGAGGCTCCGCCCTTCAAGGCGACCACACTAAAAGCTCCCGTGTAGGAAAAAAGATTCAGCACCCGCCGACCTTGCGCATTGAAGAAAATATTTCTACGGCTCTCCCGCTGATCCAAAAATAATCCCGTATGCAAGGCCTCGCTCAATTGAACTTCGAAGCGGCATTCTGCTTCTCGAATGGCCATAGTAAGAATTTCTTTTCGATGTGGATTCAGAGAGGGTAGTTTTTCGGAAGCAGGTAAATTCTCCACTTCGAAAAAAAGAATTTCCCGTGTGGCATCGATGAGACGGGAAATTTCTCGCAAAGCGCGAGTGAGCTCTTTGGATTGAGCTGGCCAAAATACATCTTTATAGATGATATGAAAAGCGCCCACATAATAATCGACGACTAAGCCCGGACATTCGTCACCCTGACCATTCACTAAGCGAAAGGCTTCGAGTCGGTTTTTCTCAACATCCGCTTTACGCCATTCCCAAGCTGTTTTGATTTTAGAAAGAATACTCACGATTTTTTAAAGAGGGCGTCGAGCTTTGCCTTCGCGTCTAATTCCTTGGTTGAAGGTCCTGGTTTTCGATCCTGGGCAATTTGATAATAATCACAAAAGTTGGCGCGATCCTTTTGTAAAACTCGATCGCCATTCGGTTCGCGACAATCATTATAGGCTGCAGTGTCATAAAAAGTGCAATTGAGGCAAGAATGTAAATCCGTCGCACAAAAAGGACAAACATCCCCTCTTCCTACCCGTCGATCTAAAACTTGAATTTCTTTGCCGCAATGCTGGCAATAATGAGCCATGCAGCTCTACTAACATGCAGCCATAAAATTTCAAACCCATCTTGCAATATTATTCTGAGCTTGATAGCAGGGAAAAATGTCTCCAACACATAAAATTGCGGTCTTAGCGGGTGATGGGTCGGCGCCAGAGTTCATGGCAGCGGCCATTGAAGTTCTCAAAGCTTGCGCCCAAAAGTTCAACCTTAACCTTCAATTTGAAGAGGCCTTAGTGGGAGGCGCAGCTTACGATAAATTTAAGCATCCCCTCCCCCCCGAAACCCTCAAAATCACAGATGCCTCGGATGCCATTCTGTTTGGTTCGGTCGGCAGAGATGATTTACCCCAGGGTTTAGTGGAAAAAGAAGGGCTTCTCGCCATCCGCAAATATTACGGTTTCTTTGCGAATCTTCGTCCCGCCACCATTTATTCACCTTTAGCCGAAGCCTCATCGCTCAAGAAAGAAAGACTCACGGACGACCAGGGCCATGCCGGATTTGAACTTTTGACAGTCCGAGAACTGACAGGCGGCGCCTATTTCGGAGATCGTGTCACGATGGAAGAGACCGGCGGTAAGTATGCGTCGGATTGCATGAAATATAGCCGTGAAGAGATTGTTCGTATCTTAAAAGTAGGTTTTGAAGCCGCGCGAAAGCGTAAAAAAGTTTTGCATTCGATTGATAAAGCCAACGTGCTCGACTCCTCCAAACTTTGGAGAAGCATCGCGATTGAAGTCGGAAAAGAATATCCGGATGTGAAACTCGTCCATCAATATGTCGATAATGCCGCCATGCAAATTGCTACATGGCCTCGTCAGTTTGACGTGATCGTCACTGAAAATCTTTTCGGGGATATCCTCAGCGATTTATCCGCCGCGATCACAGGCTCTTTGGGATTACTTCCCTCCGCCTCCATCAATGAAAAAGGCTTCGGCATGTATGAGCCCTCTGGCGGAACAGCACCCGACTTGATGGGACTAGGAATCGTCAATCCCATTGCCCAAATTCGTTCGGCCGCGATGATGCTCAGCTATAGTTTCAAATTAGAAAAAGAATCCCAAGCCATTGAAAACGCGGTCGCAAAAGCCTTAGAAAAGGGCGCGCGCACGATCGATATTTGTGGTAAAAAAGAGGCCTATGAAAAAATTCGTGGCCCCATCGCCCAGAAGGATAAAAAAGCGGCACAAAGCATCTTGAAAGAATTTA
>CAZKUY010000008.1:0-47727 GCA_964556135.1 uncultured Pseudomonadota bacterium | reverse complement strand
GGCCCCATCGCCCAGAAGGATAAAAAAGCGGCACAAAGCATCTTGAAAGAATTTAACATCCTGAACACCGAACAAATAGCAGATAGAATTATTGAGGAAATGAAATGAGTAAAACACTCTACGACAAAATCTGGGAATCTCATCTGGTCGCCAACTTACCCGAAGGCGATTCGCTTCTCTACATTGACCGTCATCTCATTCATGAAGTGACCAGTCCTCAAGCTTTTGAAGGTTTGAGAATCACCAAGCGTAAAGTTCGTAAACCAAACTTAACCTTCGCGACCATGGATCACAATGTTCCCACGGTAGATCGTTATAATATCAAAGACGAAATTGCCTTAGCTCAAATCAATGCACTCACCCAAAATTGCAAAGAATTCGGCATTACTCTTTATGATTTAAACAGCGATAAACAAGGGGTCGTCCACATCATTGGTCCTGAATTAGGACTCACGCTTCCTGGAACTACGATTGTTTGCGGCGACTCTCATACGGCAACTCACGGTGCCTTTGGTGCCTTGGCTTTCGGCATCGGCACATCCGAAGTCGAACATGTGCTCGCAACCCAAACTCTTCGCCAACGTCGTTCTAAAAATTATAAAGTCGAATTTACCGGAAAATTAGGCAAAGGCGTCACAGCCAAAGACATGGTCTTGAAACTCATTGGACTCATCGGCACAGCCGGTGGCACCGGAAGTGTTTTCGAATATTGCGGTGAAGCCATTCGATCTCTTTCGATGGAAGCACGCATGACCATCTGCAATATGTCGATTGAAGCCGGCGCACGCGCTGGTTTGATCGCACCGGATGAAACCACCTTCGAATATATTTCGACGGGTGATCGTCCTTACGCCCCCAAAGGAAAAGATTTAGAAAAAGCCATCGCTTACTGGAAAACTTTGCCCAGCGATCCGGATGCAAAATTCGATAAATCGATTACGATCGATGCCTCGGAAATTGCACCGCAAGTCACTTGGGGAACTTCTCCAGGAATGGTCATTGATGTAAATGCGCCCATTCCAGAAGCGGATAAAATTCCGGGCCTCTCCAAAAAAGATGCGGAACTTGCTTTGGAATATATGGGATTAAAGTCAGGCCAGAAATTAACTGACACCGCTATTGATGTCGTCTTTATCGGTAGCTGCACCAATGGTCGCATTGAAGATCTTCGTGCCGCCGCCCAAGTCATGAAGGGAAAGAAAGTCTCTTCTAAAGTACAAACGATGATCGTCCCCGGATCTCAACAAGTTAAAAAACAAGCGGAAGCTGAAGGCCTCGATAAGATTTTCTCCGAAGCCGGTGCCGAATGGCGGGAATCCGGTTGCAGCATGTGTTTAGCCATGAACCCCGATCAATTGAAGCCCGAACAACGCTGCGCTTCCACCAGCAACCGAAATTTTGAAGGTCGCCAAGGAAAAGGCGGACGCACTCATTTGGTGAGCCCTGCCATGGCAGCCGCTGCCGCTATTGCCGGTCATTTTGTTGATATAAGGAAATTTTAATATGAAGGAATTTCAATCCAACCGCGGAAAACTTGCCACCCTCGATCGCGCAAACGTCGATACCGATCAAATTATTGCGAAGCAATTTTTGAAATCGATTAAGCGCACTGGATATGGAGAAAATCTTTTCTTCGACTGGCGCTATCTGCCCGATGGACAAGATAATCCTGATTTCATCTTAAATTCACCACGCTTTAAAAATGCGAGCATCTTGGTCACTCGAAATAACTTTGGCTGCGGCTCATCACGTGAACACGCTGTTTGGGCGGTCGTACAATATGGTTTTGAGGTCGTTATTGCTCCCACAATGGATGACATTCCTGCTTTTGCGGACATCTTCTACAATAATAGCATCAAAAATGGCCTGCTTTGCATCAGTCTTAAAGACAGCGAAGTAGAAGAAATTTTTCAAATGGTGGGTCGCTATGTAGGACTAGAAGCGACGGTCAACCTTGAAGAGCAGCGCATTACCTTGCACATTCCCGAAGTCGATGAGATTTCTTTTCATTTTGACATCGATTCAGCGGTGAAAAATCACCTGATCCGCGGCTTGGATGACATTGGGTTGAGTCTTCAACATCTCAAAGAAATCGAGAAATTTGAGACAAAACACTCTCCGCAGCTTCAAAGTGCTTGAATCCTGCAAGCAACTTTCTTATAGAGAAAGCCGATAATCTTTATCGAAGGGGAAAACCGAAGATAGCGTTAGGAGACTATTTTATATGTCGAGACGCTTTCTTTTATCTTTAGCCCTGTTCGGCCTTGCACTTTCATGGTGCGCTCCCTCTTTACAGGCCGTAGAAATCACTAGCAATGTCGATCAATTAAGCCCCGGAAACTCCATTTCTTCAGGTGAAGTTACTGCTTGCACGACGGATGAGGATTGTAATGACCAAAATCCTTGTACTCAAGAAGTGTGCTTAATTGCAGGTCCTCAGAACGATCATCCTCAAGGAATTTGCATCGGCGCGCTCAATAGTACGCCTGAATGCGAGGATGGTGAAGTTCCCAGCACTCCTCCCGTGTGCGAAGAATTTCCAGGACAACGATGCTGTCGTTTTCAAAATGAATGTGACGATGGAAATCCCTTCACGAATGATATATGCGTAAACGGGGAAGGTGAATTAGGTTATTGCACTAACACACTCCCTCCGGAAGAAAGCTGCGATGATCAAGATCCTTGCACTCGAGATGAGAGAATTAGCCAAACTGCTTGCAGTTTCATTCCTATTGAAGGTTGCGGGATTACCGAAACTCAACCCACACCCCCTGCTCCCGCTGAGCCAGCGCCTGTTACACCTACACCCGAAGAAGCTCCTGCGCCAGCAATCACCACAGGTCCCGAATATATTTTCGGATCGGGTTGTTCACTCTCCCCCATGGCCTCACTCAACTTTATGAGTTGGATGGTCTTGAGTCCCCTGTTCGCCTTTTGGATTGCTCGCAAAAAAAGATAAGAAGAATAAAAAAAGAGGGGATTAAATCCCCTCTTTTTTCTTACTAAACCTTTCCAATCGATTCAAAGCATTGACGTAAGCCTTGGCGGAGGCCTGCAAAATATCGGCATGAGTTCCGATACCGGAAACCTCTTTACCTTTATCTTTCAAGGTGACCGAAACCTCACCTTGCGCATCTGTGCCACCCGTGATGGCAGCGACATTAAACTTCAACAATTCTCCCTTGAAACCAGACAATTTTTTCAAAGCTTTGAAAGTCGCGTCCACAGGACCTGCGCCGGTCGCTTCGCCCATCTTGATTTTTTTGGCAGCGATTTTCAATTTCACTTTCGCTTTGGGTTTTAATTTGGTGCCGCTTTGAACTTTCACATCCACCAATTCATATTTATCCGGACCTTTCGACATTTCATCGCCGACCAAAGCTTCTAAATCGTCATCGAAAACTTCCTTCTTCAAATCCGCCAATTTTTTAAAAGCGATGAAGGCTTTCTCCGATTCTTCGTCTGACAACTGATGACCCAACTCCACCAAGCGACTTCGAAAAGCGTGACGACCCGAGTGCTTTCCCAAGACCAATTTATGCGCGGACCAACCGACCGAGGCAGGCGTCATGATTTCATAAGTCATTTGATTTTTTAAGATTCCATCCTGATGAATTCCGGATTCGTGTGCGAAAGAGTTTGCACCGACAATCGCTTTATTCGGCTGAACGGATACGCCCGTGATCAAGGTCAATAATTTACTGGAATGATAGATTTGTTCAGTCACGATGCGCGTGTCGCAGTGAAATAATTGCTGACGAACTTTCATCGTCATCACGACTTCTTCCATTGAGGCGTTGCCCGCACGTTCACCTATACCATTGACCGTACATTCGACTTGCCTGGCTCCAGCTTGTACCGCCGCCAAGCTGTTGGCCACCGCCAAACCCAAATCGTTATGGCAGTGCACACTAAAGACAATCTTATCGGCGTCTTTTACATTGGCTTTTAAATAATGAATTAATTTCGAAAACTCATCCGGACAGGTGTAACCCACGGTATCAGGCACATTCAAAGTTTTTGCACCTGCTTCCACCGCCGCACTGAAGACCTTTGCCAAATACTCTGGATCGCTGCGGGTAGCGTCTTCTGCAGAAAACTCTACATCAGGCGTATATTGACTCGCGTGTTTTACGGCTCGGTAGGATTCGTCCAAGACCTGCTCTCGCGATTTTTTCAATTTATACTGCAAGTGAATATCAGAAGTCGCTATGAAGGTATGAATGCGCGCAGACTGCGCATGCTTCAAGGCCTCCCACGCGCGATCAATATCTTTCTCATTCGCACGCGCCAATCCTGCGATGGTGCAGCCTGAAATTTCTTGGGCAATTCGTTTCACCGCTTCAAAATCGCCATCGGAAGCGATGGGAAAACCTGCTTCAATGACATCCACATTCAACTTCTGTAATTGCCGCGCCATGCGCAATTTTTCTTGGATGTCCATGCTGCAGCCAGGCGATTGTTCACCATCTCTTAAGGTCGTATCAAAAATTTTTACGTGTTCGGATTTCATATATTTCCTTTAATCTTTTTATTGATGAGGATTCGAAGCTGTTCGCTTTCAAAGCGTGAAATCTTGGTAATAAATAAGCGAAGCGTTTCGAATCTATTTTAATTTAATTATTCTAAACGGAGTTTACGGTGCAGGCAACCTTGACTATTTCTGAGCTTGTTCAGATTCGTTGGGAAGCTGCACGATTTTAAGTCGATCGCGAGGAGCTTCTTTCTGAGCAAGCTTCTTTTCAAGGAAGTTTTTGCGGTTTCGAAGGTGTAGGATTTCGTCCACGAGACCCATCACCACATAAGCGGATGAAGCAAAAAACATGGTTTCTTGAGGTGCGCTCGCCACGACAAAAATAATGACTGCGGCAGCCACTAAAAATAAAAAGGACTGGGGTTTTGAAAAATCAATATTTTTAAAGCTGCGATATCGAATATTGGAGACCATCAATAAAGCTAAGCCAATAGTCAAAGGCAATACGAAATAGGAAACTGAATCTTCGGGCCAATTCATTTGGGAGGCCAAAATCACTAAACTTGCTAACATATAGGCAGCGCAAGGAATCGGTAATCCCTGAAAAAATCGTTTTTCGACATTGCTATGTTGCACATTGAAGCGAGCTAATCTTAAAGCACCGCAAGCAAAAAACAAGAAAGCGGCTGCCCAACCGAAACGATGAAAATCATTTAAGGTCCAGGTAAAAACTAAAATGGCGGGAGCCAATCCGAAACTGGCCAAATCCACCAAGGAATCATATTCGATGCCGAATTCGGTTTCAGATTTAGTCAAGCGGGCGACACGTCCATCCAAACCGTCGAAAACACCTGCGAACATAATGGCCCAAGCCGCAGCGACATAATCACCGGTAATGGAGCGAATAATGGAAAAAAAGCCGCAAAAAAGCGAGGCCGTCGTAAAAAGACTCGGCAGAATGTAAATTCCTTTTTTGATGCCTGAGCGGCGCGGTCGCATTTCTTTTTCCATTTCTTGTTCCCCACCAGCCATTTTAACTCCTTACAGGAATCTGGGCGATGATGCTATGGCCCACCTTTACTCTATCCCCTACATTTACCTGAACTTCCAAGGCAAGAGGCAAATAGAGATCCACCCGCGAACCAAAACGTATAATTCCAAAACGCTGTCCTTTTTTCAGGACAGAACCTCGCTTCACATCACAAATAATTCGACGAGCCAAAAAACCCGCAATTTGCACGAAGGTAATTTTAAAGCCCGCATCGCATTGCATGAAAACCGCATTACGTTCATTCGCATCCGAGGCTTTTTCATCCCAGGCCATCATGTATTTACCGGGCTTATATTCGACCTTTTCGACGATTCCATCGACAGGCGCTCGATTCACATGCACATCCATAGGAGACATGAAAATAGCGACTTTGCGGGCAGGACCGTCAAAGAATCTTGCATCTTCAATTTCCTTAACCTCTACTATCTTTCCATCGGCGGGAGACAGTAAAAGTTGCTCTCCTTCCGGTGAGACGGGCTTAGGATCGCGGAAAAAATAAATCACGAAGAGGAATAACAAGAAAAAGGGAATCGCAATGAAGGGGTTTACCCAGTAGCCTAAAACTACCAGAATGAGGGTCGCTAAGATAAATGGAATGCCTTCTTTAGCCATGGATAGGAGCCTTTCCTCGTTGGATGGCAATCGCGCCCGTTCTTACATCTTCGATAATCCCAAAAGGATTTAAATCCGCAAGCAAGGCATTTACTTTTTCATGCTCACTGGAAAACTCGAGGGTGACATATTCAGGACTTTGATCGATCACTTTTGCCGAATAATTTTTTGCTATTTCTAAAATGCCAGAAGTGGATTCCGCGTTTGCTTTGACTTTAACCAACACCATTTCACGGCTAATAAAGTTTTCGCCCGTAAAATCTTGCCCCTTCACCGTGTCGATTAAGCGATTTAACTGTTTCAAAATCTGCTCGATGATGAGTTCACTTCCGGTGGTAACTAAAGTGATGCGTGAAAAACGTGGATCTTGAGTGGGAGCGACGGCAAGAGAATCAATGTTGTAGCCGCGCGCCGCAAACATTCCGGAGACACGCGCTAAAACGCCATCTTCATTTTCCACTAAAACTGAAATCGTATGCTTACTAGACATAATCTCTTACGCCAAAACGATATCGGCGATCCCCTTCCCTGCTGGCACCATCGGATAAACGTTTTCTTCCAATGCCACCACGAAATCAATAATGGTGGGACGGTCTCGCGTTGCTAAAGCTTTTTTGATCACGGGTATCACATCTTCAGGTTTTTCGACACGGAATCCTTGCGCGCCATAACTTTCGGCGAGCTTCACGAAATCGGGCATGCAACCGAAGGTGACTTGCGATAAACGATTATCGTAAAACAGTTCTTGCCACTGACGAACCATGCCCAAATAATTATTATTCAAGATCGCAATGATCACGGGTAATTTGTGTTCTACTGCGGTGCCCAATTCTTGAATATTCATTTGAATACTACCATCGCCAGAAACACAGATAACTTTTGCATCAGGATACGCGAACTGAGCGCCGATTGCCGCGGGAAATCCAAAGCCCATGGTACCTAAACCACCTGAAGTGCACCAATGGCGCGGCTTGTTGAATTTAAAAAATTGAGCGGCCCACATCTGATGCTGACCCACGTCGGTGGTCACAATCGCTTCGCCTTTGGTCAATTTGTAAAGCATGTCCAAGGCGTATTGCGGTTTGATTTGTTCATCCATCGACTGCTGATAAGTAATAGGCGCTTTTGCTTCCCATTCCCGAATTTGTTTCCACCATGGCTCAATCTGTTTTTTGAACTCGTCCATCTTCTTATAATTTTTCGCCAAGACAATCATTTCAGTGAGGACTTGCTTCACGTCACCCACGATCGGTGCATCCACAAAAACGTTTTTCGCAATATTGGAAGGATCCACATCTAAGTGGATTTTTTTGGACTTCACTGAAAACTCGTCGAGCTTTCCGGTCACGCGATCATCGAAACGGCTGCCAATCGCAAACAAGGTATCGCAGGTATTAATCGCCATGTTGGCGAAATAAGTTCCGTGCATTCCCAGCATGCCTAATGAATTAGGATCGGTACCCGGATAAGCACCCAAACCCATCAAAGTCATCGACACCGGAATATTCATCAAATGCGCCAATTCATAGACTTCGGCGGATGCATTCGAAAGCACCGCGCCACCGCCCACGTAAAATAAAGGACTCGGAGATGAGACTAAAAGATCAAAGGCTTTTTGAATCTGCGCAGGATCCGCTTTTTCCGGAACAAAAGGAATGCGGGTTTTCACTTGGTCCATGGGAATGTATTCAGCGCTGTGTTGTTGCACATCTTTGGGCACATCCACCACAACGGGACCCGGACGACCGGTGGTCGCCACAATAAAAGCTTCTTTCAATACGCGTTGCAAATCATTCACATTTCGTACGAGGTAATTATGTTTGGTGCAAGAGCGCGTGATTCCCACCACATCCGCTTCTTGGAAGGCGTCATTGCCGATCATGGAAACCGGCACCTGCCCTGTGATCAGCACCATTGGAATAGAATCCATGTAGGCCGTCGCTAAACCGGTGACGGTGTTGGTCGCGCCTGGCCCTGAAGTCACGATGCTCACACCAGGCTTGCCCGTCACGCGCGCATAACCATCGGCCATATGCACGGCACCTTGTTCATGTCTAACTAAAATATGCTTTAATTCAGGGTGTTTATAGATCTCGTCATAGACAAAAAGAATGGCGCCTCCGGGATAACCGAAAACGATTTCTGTGCCCATATCCTTCATGGCTTCAATGACTATTTCTGCACCGGTGAGTTTCATGTTTTAATCTACCTATTTTAGCCGGAAGTACTTCCTTAGAAAAGCAATAGTTTCAAGGCTTTGCCTATGCTGTAATATGCGGCAATGGGGCTGTCAAGCTTGGGGTTTAGCGGCGACGGCGCTGACCTTCATCCGCTCCGCCTCTTTCTACTTCATGTTCTAGAGCCTCGGATCTTATGGCGGGTCTTGGCGCAGGACTTGGATTGGATACTATTCTCACTCGCGTCAGATCTTCAGGAGATTGAGCTTGGAATTCAGCTAAATTTTCAGCGGAATAGGGATCTGAGACAGCCGCTGGTGCAGCAGGGGCAGCAAGAGGTTCAAGAGGCGCTTGGCTAGGATGGTTAGATTGCATAGGCCTTTGCGGTTCAAATAAATTCCTCAGCCCTAAGAGTAAAGCCGTCATATACATCGATAAACTCATCACTGCAGGGGGCCTTAAAGTAGTTTGCTCAGTTCCAAAGACTTCATTGGCTACCCTTCTGGCGTCTTCCATTTCCAATCGTGCTTCACCTCTTCGTTGCCACTGTTTCCAGTCAGGAAACAGTTCATCTATATTTCCATTTCCGCGAAGTAATGCATCGAATGAGCTTCCTGCATTCCACTTAAAACCCATTAGACTGAAGAGCAAATAAGTTCCAAACAAGCCTGCCCAACCTGCAGCACCTGGACCTAAAGGCCTCGCCAACCAGGCTAATAAAAAGGGTACGGCTACAACAGTCACAGCTGGCGTAAAATGTCGAAGTGCACGTTCATATAATCTGTGTAGAATGAATGTTGAGAAGGCAGGAATTTCACGATCTATCGCACGAAGAGTTCGCAGACGAGGCCCTAGCAAGCCAGTAGCATAGATATAATGAGGAAAATCTATAAAACGAGAAACACAAGCGAGGTAAGCGGCACTCCCCTGAGGTAGTTTTCTAAAAACTTCTACCAGAGCAAGATAGGCCAGTGTGCTTTTCGCCCCTCTTCCGGAAGTGCTTTCTAAGAAATGATGAAGACGATCAAACTCTAGCTTTAAATCGCTAGGATTTTCCGTTCCTGCTATTTTTTGCCTGTATTCCGCAAATGCCTGCCTCAATTCATTCGCAGAGCTTGCACTTATAACTTTTTGCCATACTTCGCCCAAACTCGCTGTAAATCTATAATTAGATTGGCCAGCACCTAGTTCTCCATCTCTCGCTTGGATCCCTGCTGCTTCACGTCTTTCATAATTTCGACGCAAACGTCCTCCGATGTACAAAGACAAAAGCATTGAAAGCGCCACAACAGTGCTTGGGTCCAAAAGATTTTGTAAAACATCCTCTCCAATTCCCGCATGAGCGATTCGAGGGCTCAGAAAAGCTAACAAACCTGTCGCAAGCGCTGCCGAAGCAGGCGAAACAAGATTTTCTCTGTCATGAGCTTCAGCAATTTCTGGTGCATGAATAACTTCAGTGCTGACGCCGTTTATTTCGGGAACATAACTTCGAGAGACAAGCGTTCTCACGGCACCCGCCATCGCCGATTGCACCGGACGCGCCATTCCCATCAAAATCGCCCCATCCACGCTCGCTCCTAAATATTGCGCAAAATATGGGCGAGACTCTGGAGTAAAATGATCCGATAAAATCGGGAGACCGGAAGCAAGCTCAGGCCCCAGCACCAAACCCTGATTGAACATTAAAAAATGAGAAAGAGAATGGCCTGCAAAAGGAAATGCGAAAAACTCTCCGCTGCCTAGGGCAACGCCATTGTGTAAAAGCCGTTCACCCACTTGATTCCAGCGCAGCGCATTTCTTCCCTCTAAACTGCGCGCTATTGTTGTGCCGCCCAACTCCAAAGCATTTTGAGTCGTGTACATTCCCGCAAAGCGAGTGGCCGTGACGGCAACTCTTCCCCACCCTAAAGCTTCGGCGAAACCTGCTGCAGCGCCGCCTACAAAACCCGAAACTGCGAGCACTCCTACTCCGATCAAACCTTCGCGAGTTTCTAAGCGATGGATGATATCGCGAGCCGTATTCATGTAAGGCGCCTGAGCTCTAAACTGATCGACTCGCGCTTCCAATCCCAGCTGATAGGCTCGGCGAAGTAGAATCTCAACTCCACCTCCACTGCGTGGTGAAAGCGAAAGTGCATCCGATCGACTCCAAGTCTCCGCTAGCTGAATCAGTGCATCAGCGTAAGATCGATATTGTTCGTGATAATGCAAAGGCAAGCGTTCCAAGCGAATCAAATCATAGATGAGATGGAGACGAGGCAGTCTTAACCCCTCAAGAGTCGTTCTCGCAAAAATGGGTGAGAAAAAACTTTGGAATTCTTGAAGTTGCGCACTGGAAAAAAGATTCAGCGCTTCTTGAGTCGAAGCAGCACGATGGCATTGGATAGATTGATGAAGCATGTCCAAAAGCTCTCGAGCGCGCGTGCGCTGAGTTTCTAAATTTTGAATGACAGGATTTTGTTGTCCGTCTTCACGAGCTTGGTGAAGGTCAATTTCAAAACGTCCTTCGAGAAGTACTTGCAAGGCTTGAAGCGTGAGGGTGATTTGCTCGCGGCTTGGCTGGTAAGCAGGAGGAGTAGCCGCGCCTGTGAATAGCTCTGGCATCGCAGGCAATTGGATTGCCCCTCCTCCCCCACTAATTCTTGGATCTAATAAACGCACATTCACTCCCACAAAGAATGCGCCCCGTCTTGAGTTTATCGAAGGATTTTGTGAAATGTTTCCGATAGTTTAATTAAATTCCGCGGCAGATCCGCGCAGATAGGAAGGAGAAAGGTCGAGGCTGCTTGAAACTGTTAATGCTTGTTGAGCTTTGTGAAAGGCTAATTTTCCGATGCTTGAAGCGAGAGGATTTTCCTGCACTAGAATCGAAACTTCGCTTCCTATCTCTTTTTTCAAAAGCTCAGAATATTTTTGAGCTCCACTTCCCAAATAGGTCACTTTTTGAAAATCGATCTGAGGCAAATCCTTCATTTTTTGAATAAACTTCTCGGGAAATTCGGCTTGTTCTTCGATGAGAACTTCTAAGACTTCGCCTTTTTTATGATAAAGGGCTGCAAAAATTTGATCGCGACGCGCATCGATCATGGGACTCATCCAGCCATCCGGAGCTTGAGTAGCCATCGCTTCTAAAGTGGAAATTCCAATCGCCGGTTTTTTACTTTGCAGACACAAACCTTTTACAAAGGCTAAACCAATGCGAATCCCCGTGAAAGAACCCGGACCTTTTGCCACCGCAAAAAGATCAATATCTTCTAGACGCACTTTCGCGTCGTTCATCAAATTTTGCAATTGAGTCGGTAAAAGAGCCGTATGACTACTGGCTTCTTGCCAGCTTTTTTCAACGAGAATCTGATCGTCTTCAAGCAAAGCGACAGAACCCAATGCCGAAGTCGTATCGATCGCTAGAATTTTCAAAACCAACCTGCGATCGTCGCGAAGATTTTTTTAAATCCCCAGACCGTATCGATGTCATTGATGGTGACTAAAATCATGAGCCCAAACAAAAAGACCATTCCGACTTGTTGGGCGATAATGCGACTCTTTACTGACAAAGGTTTGCGGCGAATGGCTTCGTAGATCATGAATAAGAAGTGTCCACCGTCGAGCACGGGAATCGGAAGTAAATTCAAAATTCCTAATTGAATACTCATGAAGCTCAAGAAATAGAAGAAGTCTCCCATCCCTGATTTTGCTGCATTGGCGGTCGCCTCTGCAATTTGAATGGGTCCACCTAAAGTTTTATAGGAAAGCTGAAAGCTAAAAAGTTTTTTCAAAACTTCCATCGTGAGCATGAACAAACGACCGAATTCTTGAGCGCCTTTTTCTATCGCTTGTTTAAAACTATAGGTGCGTTTTACCACGGCGCCTTCGGGGATCGCTTTTGCGATTCCGATAATCCATTTTTTGTAAGCGTCATTGTATTGAGGTGTGAGAGTGAGATTCATTTTTTCACTGCCACGTAAAATCTCTACATTCACAGGCTTGCCTTCGGCAGCAGCCACCTTCTCACTCATGTCATCCCAACTTTCAACGGGCTGACCTGCGATGGAAACAATTTTATCTTTCGCTTGAATGCCGGCTTTTTCTGCGGGTGAACTCGGAGACACACTACTCACGATCGCATCGTTGCCCATGAAGTAATGCGGTTCAACGCCCAAGAAACCTACTTTTCCTTCTTTGGCTGTCGCCAGCTTTACTTTTTTAATTTCTTCAGTGCCGCTTGCTTGGGAGCGAATTTTCAAAGTCACTTCGGTATCAGGACTGACCAAAATTCTTTGCATGGCTTCGTCCCAAGTGGGGGTCGTATAGCCATCAATCGATAAAATTTGATCGCCTTTTTCAAGTTTCAAAGTTTCCGCCGGTGAATTCTTTTTCACTCCGACCACAATGGCGGGTTTTTCTAAAAACGCAGGTTCCATGCGACCCATCAAGAAAACCATGGGAAGTAAAATCATGGCTAAAACCAAATTCATCACCGGGCCAGCTAACACGGTCGCGATTCGCTTATAGAGAGGTTGAGCGGCAAAGCTACGCGGGTCCAGCGTGGGATTAATATCGCCCTCTTCCGGTTCTTCGCCGGACATCTTGACATAACCACCCAGAGGCAAAATTGAAACTTTGTATTCGGTCTCGCCCCATCGGAAGCCTAAAATTTTTGGTCCAAAACCGAGTGAGAATTGTTCCACCCGAATGCCCGACCATTTGGCCACGAGAAAATGTCCTAACTCATGGATGAAAACGAGAAGGCCTAAACCTAAAATAAAATAAATAAATGTAATAATGGTCATAATTTAATCCTTTTGTTTTCTAATTTTGAGCAGACTTCAGCGACGCTGCCTGAATTCTCGTATGGGTTGCTTCACGCGCCCAAGCGTCTGTCTTCAATAAATTCTCAAGAGAATTCGCCGCCTGGATAGTATGCGAATTCAAAACTTCTCCGACTAAACGAGGGATGTCTAAAAATTCAATTTCTTGATTTAAAAAAGCCGCCACAGCCACTTCATTTGCGGCGTTCAGTACGCAAGGTGCATCCCCGCCTTTTTTCAAAGCTTCGCGAGCTAATTTTAAACATTCGAAACGATACATATCGGGTTCAAAAAAAGTAAACTCTTTCGCTTTTAGAAAATCTAAGGCGGGTAATTGATTGGGCAATCTTTCAGGATAGCTTAAAGCGTATGCAATCGGAGTTCGCATATCCGGAATACCAAGTTGAGCCATCACTGAACCATCTACATATTCCACCATCGAATGAATCACGCTTTGAGGATGTACCACCACATCGATCTTGTCTTCAGTTACATCAAAAAGCCACCGTGCCTCGATAATCTCTAAGCCTTTATTCATGAGAGTCGCTGAGTCGATAGTAATTTTTGCGCCCATGTTCCAATTCGGATGCTTTAAAGCTTGCGCCAAAGTGACTTGCTGTAATTCTTCGTAAGTTTTGTTTCGAAAAGGCCCGCCTGAGGCTGTCAGAATCAAACGTTTCACTTCTTTTTTATTTTGACCTTGGAGACATTGAAAAATAGCACAGTGTTCGCTATCCACGGGAAAGATGGGAACCCCTGCTTTGAGAGCGGCCTGACTCATTAACTCGCCGGCCACCACCATCGTTTCTTTATTCGCGAGCGCAACTTCTTTTCCCGCTTCGATGGCACGTAAAGTAGGCACTAAGCCCGCGGCGCCTACAATGGCAGAAACGACTGTCTGAACTTCAGTGTGCGTCGCCACCGCAATAGCACCGGCTTCTCCAAATAAAATCTCGACGTCTTTAGCTTCTTGAGAAAGCATTTCTTTAAGTTGAAGCGCATGTTTTTGTTCACGGACGCTTACCAGCTTCGGTTTGAATTCTAAGATTTGTTCTTTGAGCAAGTCGAGTTGGGAACCGCAGGCCATCGCGATCACGCGAAAACGCTGGGGATTGGAACGGACGACATCCAAAGTGTTAGTCCCAATGGAACCCGTGCAACCTAAAATGGAAATATTTTTAGCCATAATTTAATAAAGAAACTTTGCATAGTAATACACTAAAGGCGCTGTGAAGAAAACAGCATCTAATCGATCTAATAAGCCACCGTGGCCGGGAATTAATTTTCCAGAATCTTTCACACCCACACTTCTCTTGATCAAGGACTCCGATAAATCACCTAAAGGACCAATTAAACCGATTAAAGCCCCTAAAATCAAAGCATCTCGATCCAGAAAACCCTGCCAAAAGATTAACTTACAAACATAGGCAGCAAGCATGCTGGCCAGCACTCCCCCGATTAAACCTTCAACCGTTTTTCCAGGCGAAACTCGAGGTGCCAGCTTATGTTTGCCCATCCAATGACCGACAAAATAAGCACCCGTATCAGCTGAAAAAGTGCAGCCCGCTAAAATGAAAATCCAAAAAACTCCGTGATCTAATCCTCTTAATAAACCTGCATAAGAGAAAAGACAGGCCACATAAACGCATCCGAATATCGTAATAGCAATCTGAGAAAGGACTAAATCTAGCTCATGTTGGGTAAAAAGGTAATAGGCGAAGGTGATGAAAAGAATGGCCGCCAAACCAGTCGTCCATAACTCGGGATCTCTCACAAAAAGAATCATCACAGAAAAAACAGTTCCCAACACCACACCCAAGCGTGGGGCTGACGAAGGATGCTTCGGTAAAGCGATGTTCATGAATTCGATGAGACAGGCGCCAGATACTACGGCAATCAGGGTTTTAAAAGCCCAGAGGGGCGCATAAAAAACAAAAAGGATGACTAAAACAGCTAAGCCAATCCCCCAATAAATTTTCTTTGCATCGATGGAAGCTAAATATCCCAAATATCCCCTCTTAATCGAACTCTCTTAACTGATCGCTGGTCAATCCAAAGCGCCGTTCACGCCTTTGGAATTCTCCGATCGCACGAATCAGTTCTTCTTTATTAAAATCCGGCCAAAGAGTTTCGGTGAAATATAACTCAGTATAAGCCATTTGCCATAAGAGAAAATTACTCATTCGATATTCGCCGCTGGTGCGAATCAATAGATCAGGATCTGGAAAAGACTTCGTATCAAGAAATTTATCGAATTCTTCAGCAGTGAGAGGACTTTCTGTTTTAGATTCCGACTTTTGCTTCACCCAGCGTTGAATCCCTCGTAAAATTTCATTCCGTGAGCCATAAGAAAGCGCCAAAATGAGAGTGAGTTTTTCGAAATGGCGTGTTTCATCCATAATCGAAAAAAGCACTTCTTTCACTGCAATGGGTAGGCTATCGATTTCGCCAATGGCACAGAGTCGAATTTTATTTTTAATGAATTTTTCTTTTTTAGAAATGAGAAAATAATGGAGAAGATCCATCAAGCCAACGACTTCTTCGCCGGGACGCTTCCAGTTTTCTTGGGAAAAAGCATAGAGCGTGAGAAACTTCACATTCAGGTCTAAAGCGGCATCCACAATGTCTTCGGCCACTTCACTTCCACGCTTATGACCTTCCAGCCGATGCAAATCCCTTTTCTGCGCCCAACGGCCATTACCATCCATGATGATGGCGACATGCTGAGGAATTTTACTTGGATCTATATCCATGACGAAGGGACCTATACTTCAAGTAATTCTTTTTCTTTAGAAGCAACGACTTGATCTACTTTATCCGTAAATTCGTGGGTGAGTTTATCCACTTCAGTCTCGAGTAACTTCACATCATCTTTAGAAACATGGCCGTCTTTTTCCATTTTTTTAAGACCATCCATGCCTTCTCGACGGATGTGACGAATGGCAATTTTGCCTTCTTCACCCTGTTTCTTGACGATCTTCACCAGATCCCGACGTCTTTCTTCTGTAAGTGAAGGGATTGGTAAACGGACGATTTTGCCATCGTTCATGGGGCTTAAACCTAAACCTGATTTCAAAATCGCCTTTTCGATATCGGGAATGACTTTGGGATCCCAGGGGGCGATGGTAATCATTCTAGGTTCGGGAACTCCCATCGTCGCCACTTGCTGCAAGGGAGTCGGAACGCCGTAATAATCCACTTTAATATCGTCTAATAAAGACACGGAAGCTCTTCCTGTACGCACCTTGGAAAGGTCGACTTGAAGCGACTTGAGACTTTTATCCATTTTTTGTTTAAGTTCGACTATCAGAGGATTGGAAGACATATCTTAAAGCCTCCTATTAAGAATGAATCAATGTGCCAATATCTTCGCCTAAAATTACACGCTTCATATTGCCACGTTTAAATAAATCAAAAACAATGATGGGCATTTTATTTTCCATGCAAAGAGAAATGGAAGTGGAATCCATCACCCTCAGGTCTCGATTTAAAACTTCTAAAAAGCTCAACTTCTCAAAACGCTTTGCAGCAGGATTCTTCTTAGGATCACTATCATAAACGCCGTCAACTTTGGTGGCTTTTAAAATGACTTCCGCACGAATTTCCACCGCGCGAAGAGCGGCCGCAGTATCGGTCGAGAAAAAAGGATTTCCCGTACCCGCCGCTAAAATTACAATACGGTCCTTTTCTAAGTGACGCGTGGCTCGACGACGAATGTAAGGCTCCACAATCTTTTGCACTTCGATCGCAGAAAGCACTCGTGTGTTCACATTTTCTTTTTCAAGGGAGTCTTGCAAAGCCATGGAATTCATAATGGTCGCCAGCATACCGACATAATCCGCGCTTGCACGATCCATTCCACCGGATTCTTCACCTAGACCGCGAAAAATGTTGCCGCCACCGATCACAATGGCGAGTTGAATTCCTAGTTCCTGAAGTTCTTTAATTTCTTTGGCGATGCCTTTGACCGAATCATGATCTATCCCATAGCCTTTGGGACCCATCAGAGCTTCACCCGAAAGTTTGAGAAGAACGCGTTTGTACTTTGGTTTAGTCATAGTCCACTTTAATTACTGAGCAATTTTTGCAACTTCGCTCGCGAAATCTTGGTCTTTTTTCGCAATACCTTCACCCACTTGATAACGAGCAAAATCAACCACTGCAGCACCCGCATCCATTTGTTTTAGGAATTGCGCAACCGTTTGTTTGCCCGTGGGATCTTTTACGAAAGCTTGACTCACTAAAGAAACTTCATCGGCAAACTTAGCGATTTTACCTTCAATAATTTTTTCGAGAACATTCGCAGGCTTACCGGAATCTTTCATCTGTTCTAAATAGATTTCTTTTTCTTTCGCGATTGTCTCGGCAGGAATGTTTTCACGACTTAAATACTGAGGAGCGCTCGCCGCAACATGCATCGCGACATCGCGCGTGGTGGCTTCATTGATTTTATCTTGAGGTCCTTTGATTTTCACCAATACGCCGATTTTATTTCCCATGTGCACATAGGAACCAATGACTTCATCGGCACCGGCCTTCAACACTTTGAAACGTCTTACGGAAATATTTTCGCCGATTTTGGCAATCAATCCTTTTAAAACTTCGTCTACAGTGGAAGTACGAAATTTAGACTTCAATAAGTCTTCAATGTTCGCAGGATTTGTTTGAAGAATGCTGGCCGCCAATTCATCAGAAAAAGATTGGAATTCAGGATTCTTCGCAACGAAATCGGTTTCAGAATTCACTTCAACCATCACGCCTTGCTTGCCATCCACTTTTAGAGCAATACGACCTTCGGCTGTGATACGTCCGGTTTTCTTATCCGCCTTCGCCGCGCCGCTTTTGCGTAAAACTTCCACGGCCGCGTCTGCATCTCCGTTGCTTTCCAAAAGTGCCTTCTTACAATCCAAAACACCGGCACCGGTTTTAATTCTCAAATCTTTAATCATTTCTGCTGTAATTTCAGCCATTTTAAAAACTCCTTTTAGATCGGGGATTCAATCGTCTTTATTTCTCAGTGTTGCCTTCGTTCTCTTGAACTTCGGCTTTCGCGGAGAAAGATTCCACAGCGGCTTCACCTTCTTCAAAGCTTTCTGGCTTACTTACATAAGCAGCGCCTTTGCCGGCTTTTGCTTCACGAGAGCTGGGTTTCTTTTCGGCAGATTCATTACCTGCGGCGCGAGCGCGCTGTTCACGATCTTCCATACCGGATAACACTGCATCCGCAATGTTGGCGCAAACTAAACGAATCGCACGAATCGAATCATCGTTGCTGGGAATCAAATATTCAATGCCTTCAGGATCACAATTGGTATCGCCCATCGCCACAATCGGAATGCCTAATTTTTCGGATTCATGAAGCGCAATTTTTTCTTTTTTAGGATCGACTAAGAAAATGACGCCAGGAACGCGCACCATGGTCTTAATTCCGCCCAAAGATTTTTCGAGTTTTTCAATTTCGCGGTCGATTTGAAGATTTTCTTTTTTGGAGAGAACGACGAAAGTACCATCTTCTTTTTTGGTTTGAAGATCTTTCAAACGGTCGATCGATGCTTTCACGGTTTTAAAATTGGTGAGAGTTCCACCTAACCAACGTTGAGAGACATAAAACATGCCGCAACGTTCAGATTCTTCACGAATAATGTCTTGGGATTGTCTTTTGGTTCCGACGAATAAAACGTCTTCTCCGTTGGCCACTGCTTCTTTCACAAATTGAAAAGCCTTCATCGCCATGGGCAGAGTCTTGGAAAGATCGATGATGTGGATGCCGTTTCTGACCCCATAAATGAAAGGTTTCATTTTTGGGTTCCATCGTTTGGTTTGATGGCCGAAGTGAGCTCCTGCCTCGAGGAGTTCTTTCATATCTAAATGCTGCATTTTATCTCCTTTTGGTTAAACTGCCGGCTTTTCGGAGGGCGACCTATTCTTCAATGAATAAGCACCGGGCCCACCCGATCCTCATGAGAGGCATAAAACCGTGAGTGTTTTATTGATTCCGCGAATTGCAGAAAAATTAGCGCTTCGAAGTAACATAGGGCCATGTTACAATGCAACATAATTTCCGAAAGGATGTTTCGAATGATTTTTAAAGGGTTTAGCTGGGTTTTTCCAGCGATTTTAGTGGCTGTTTTTGGCTTCATTCCGGGTGGGATAAAGGCCCAAAGCATGCCCTCCAGCACTCTCATTAGCCCTGCTCCCGCTTTGGGCTCAGCCCCCCCTAGCTCCAAGCCTTCTGTCCAAAAACCAGAACATGATGATTTCGGCTTTTATAAAAAATATTCAAATAAACCAAAGTCTTGTAGCAATGAGGTAAAACAAGGTTTTGAGGCTTATGACGCCCAGGACTGTGAAAAAGCCATCGCTTTTTTTAAGGATGCGATGAAGGGAGGCTGTGATCACTCCCTCGTTTTATTCAAACTCGCCGCTTGTTCCGAATTCATGGGAAGTTATTATTCAGCGGCTCAGTATTACAAACAAGCAGAAGACGCCTTAAAAATACTCCCTTCCCCCCATCGTTACCAAAAAGACTTCTTTGAATCTTATGGGCGAACCTTGCTCATGAATAAAAAAGTGGATGAAGCCCTGCCCTATCTACAAAAAGCGGCTGAATCCGGCACCCCTTCCTTTACGCTCTTTTTTCTCTTGGGAGAACTTTACAACGTAAAAAAACAGCCGGATGTCGCGGTGCAATATTATCAACGAGCGCTCACTCAAAGCTTAGAGGGTGTCAGCCCGGCTCAGTTAGCAAAAGTTTATGGGACGATTGGAAAAACTTATTTAGAAGTGAAAGACTGGGCCAAAGCGATTGAATATATTGACGCCGCTTTGAAGGCAGCGCCCAATGATCCAGAACTTCAACAAGCTCGTTACAAAGCCCAGGAATTAAAAAGACAAAATGATCTATTTCAAATGATGCAATCGGTAACCAATGGTGAAAATCAACTCAAGCCTTTCAAACCACAAATGCCTCAATCTCAACCTTAAGGTTGAGGTGTATTATTGATAAAAGTATTTTGTTCTAGAGTTGAATCTCCCGCCCAAGCTCTTTGGCCGTAAGGTCCTAAAATATTAGAGCTCCAATTATTTTCCGTAAAAATATTATCTATCGTATTCGCCTGAATATAGAGTCCATACTCTCCATTTTGACTCACCAAATTCTTACTGAAATTAGACTCTCTGACTCCTTCTAACATTATTCCTGATTTTTGATTCCCTTGAATTACCAACTCCAATGCTTGAAATTGGGGAGAGCCCGTCACAAACAAGCCAAAGCCTTGTCCTAAAAGCAGGCGCGATCCAAGGATCGTGTTATGGGATCCGCCTTCAAAATGCAGCAGGCCATATTCCGAGGAACTATAATCAAAAGGAGCATTCGAAGAAAATTGGGAGGCTCGAATGAGCGTGTCCTGACACCGTTCCGCCCTCAGCCCCCGATCTGAACGTGTCGAGGTTAAAACATTTTCCACCAAGGTAGTTTCAGAATCGACCAAACGGATGGGCCAACTTCCTTTCTGAGCACTAATATTTAAATCACGCAGTTGAACGGCTTTTGAATTCATCACCCTGACCGCACCTGGACCCATCGTCGTCTCATCATAATATTGGATATGAAATCCTTTGATGGCAACATTGTCTGCGTTGCTCAATCGAATCGCCTGTGCGTGCACGGGCACATCATTGACTCGCCCATCGAGAATCACGCCTTCGCCTAACACCTCAATATCTTTCACTCCATTTGCTAACTCTAAAGTGAAGCCGCTATAAATCCCGGGGCAGACTTCCGTATCTTGGTTGATACGAATCGTCACAGATTCTTCATCTTCTCGTTTCTCTCCCAGATGCGCTACCAAAGGATATTTACGAGGATTCGCATCATCGCAATCCAAACCGACCGGAACCCCATCTCCATCCAAGTCTAGCGAAATAACGCCCTCGTCCGGAGTCATATCCACACCCGTGTCGCTGCCTTGAAAATTATTTTGGTAATCTGTTTCGTCCTCACAGGCGACGGCTCCTAAAGCAAGAACCGCCGCAGAGCTTTTCTGTAAAGTAGGGCTCATGAGAATTCGTCCACTTCCTTGGAGCAAGCCTTGAGAGGCGAAGACCAAACCCTCTGATTTCAAAAGAGTGCCGAGTCCTGCGACTAATAAAACATTGAGCGGATCTCGAAGTTCCGTGACAATTTTTTGATTCAACTGATCGATGTAAAAATGTTTAGAAGGAAATGTCTTGGGATAAAACTGAAGTCTCCGCTGCAAGAGAGCCGAAACAGTTTTTGGAGCCACGCTCTTTGAAAGAGCAATAGCAGTGTTTTTTTCTTCCGGACGAAAAGATGGCCTTGCCTGTAAATGGAAAGCCATTCTTAGTGCGACGCCTGGTTGTGCCCCCAGAATCAGCATAAGAACTCCTTAAATTATATATTGCTAACGTACTATAAATAGAGATGATTTTTACAAAAATCAATCTCTTTCTCTTGTTATGAAACTGACATTTAATTCGGCGCGCCAAAGAAAAAGTTGCCTTGGATTCTAGGGATGAGCAGGCGATAAACGTCCCAAAAGAGCGACCCATATTCTGGCGTCTGCCAAGAAGCTGGGAACATTTTCAGAAGTGCCAGAAGGAGTCAGTTTTGTCATCATCGACAGCACGATGCTCGACTCTCCTCCTCCGATAGGTCGCGCTGGAAAACCACGAAGATAATGAGGGCTCGATGCATTCACAAAACAAGTGAACACGGGTTTTTTGGAAGCATCCCAGGGCAACCAATCTTGAGGACATTGCTGGTCGCTGGCGCCTTGCAAGTTTTTCACAATTTCATCCGGCACCGCAATGTCTGCGCTACTTAAACGAGGGTCTGGAATTAAGGGCGAATCTCCGGCCAACAAACTATCAAAGGTGAATGTGGAAATCGAAGCTTTGAGTTCCGTATCGGTGCGCAAACTAGAATCATAATCCAATAGACTCGCATGATAGGGGTTCAAGAGACGAAGCTTCAAATCAGGAAAGAAAAGCTCTCCGGTTTCATCATTATAAATACCCTCTTTGCCGGGTTTGGTTGAAAAAATATAATAGAAGAAAGAACAGTGCCCTGGCTGAAAGGGGCTTCTTAGATTTTGTGGCTCCGTGCAATCAGGAACTCCGTCGTTGTTCGCATCTTCCACTCCGCCAGGATATCCACTCAAACGAGTGCTGTAGACTCTCAAAAAATGTTTGCGATCTTCCGGAGTCAAATTCAAAATCGTGTCCAATAAGTGAGGATTGTCGGGCTCGACATTTAATTTATGCTTTAAGGTCACCTTCCGCAAATGTTCTTGCCCGGGCACTTCCGTAAAAACGAGTTCTAAATCGCCCGGCTTAAAAGCATCGAAGCGTCCAGTTCTAAAATCATTTGAATCAATGGGAGCGCTTTTGAGTAAAGAGCTGTCAAAAACAGAACTGATAAAATCAATTTTCAACAAGACACTTCCGGTCAGCACCTTGTGATTGACGGAACCAATGAGATTGATTTCAAAAGTATTTTCATTCCCACTTTGCGGCGTAAATTTAATTTTCAATCGCGTGGCTCTATCCCCTTCTGTCATGGCGCCAGGCTTTAAAAACTTAATCGTAAACTCTGCCTTGCCTGCATCACTGCCCCCAATCGGCATGGCGGGAATTTGCAGAGGTGCGCTCAGAATTTCAAACTGAGGATCCTCCGTAGTAATTTTTATATTGTTGAGTGTTTGGTCTAAATAATTCAACAGAACGATTTTTTGACTCACACTATCCGCTTCGAGATTCGGGATATTCACCCGAATATTTCCCCCATTTGTGACTTGAGTTTGAGAATTTTCCTTGCTGAGTCGCAGCACATCGGATTGATCCGGGCTCACCCCTGCTAGTAAATTCAATTTGAAAGATTCTTTCCCCTTCGAAGCATCGTAGCGCGGATCATCTGAAAGAATAGTGAGACTTCCCGCATCGGGCACCGGCTTTCCCTCACTCGCGTTGCGGATAGAGCTCGCATTCACTGGAAGATAGACCACCTTGAAACTCAACAGGCCATTCGAATCGGGAAGCTTACACTGGTCAAGAATGTAAGTTTTCCCGTTCGAGACCTGAGTTTTGCATTGAGCCGTGCCCTCCTGGCTCAACGCCACTCGATTAAATTCCGTCGGAAAGCCAGAGCAAAAGGGATCTTTCTCTTGAGCTTGCAAATCGATTGCATTTTGAATCTTTGAAATTTCAAGAGGACGAATGCCATGATTTTCCAAAGTTATTTTTTTTGAAACGATGGGAATTTTTTTACCAGAGGAAGCATTGCAATTTAACTTTGCATTCGAGCCAGAACCTAGCACCGCAGCGGGCACAATGCCCATGTCTAAGGTTGATGGGGCATTTTCTTCGGTGCCCGTCACCACAAGTTCTGCAGCGGCTCTTTTTGTAGTGCCTTGCAATTGAATAGGGGTGGCTCCAAAACTTAAACTCATCTTCACTTCTTTTGAAATAGGCACGGCTTGTTCCGAATAATTCGATTGGGCTTGCGCCGAAAATTCAATGAAGAAATCTTTCGATTCCCCTGTCGGAATATTTATAGTGCCTTGAGGGCTTATTTTAAAATTTTCATTACTTTGCAGATTACCCTGAAGAGCAGAGTCGCTTGTATTTTTCACGCGTAGTTTACGTTTTGACACAAAA
This sequence comes from uncultured Pseudomonadota bacterium, assembly GCA_964556135.1. Lineage (GTDB taxonomy): Bacteria > UBA10199 > UBA10199 > JADFYH01 > JADFYH01 > CAYPXN01. The sequence continues at coordinate 23,928 of CAZKUY010000008.1, read as the reverse complement.
CGACCATCGCCCGGGATCACAGCATCTACACCTATTTGAGGCACATACACTCGATCGAATGCTAAAATATTATCAGTAAGCTCTTGTTCAATTTCTCCTTCTGAACTTTCCAATATATTTTTAAACTGAACTCCACTCGCAATGGAACCCGAGCAGGTTCCGGAAGCTGGCAAATCACCTAAACTTCCCGAAAAGCTGACCACCAATGCGGCGCCTTGCAAATCTTCACTGGGAAAATCATTGGGCATGGTCAAACCACCCACTAAGACCATATTTTTTGTGGAAGGATCGAGTGCGGTACCTTGTTTTGAAATTTCGCCAAATTTTCCAGCTTGCTGAATCGATTCCGTTGTTAAAGTCAGAGGAGGCATTTCCAAAGGCTCAATTCCAATCGGATTGAGTGAAGTTTTATCGAGCAGCGTTAAAATAAAAATGACATTTTGAATTTCGATTTTACCAGAAGCTGCATCATAAGTTCCTTGAGCAAGACTCCCTTCTTTTTGTTGAATGCGCATCGCCGCGGGTGCGCTTTCTATCACTAAATCAATCGTAGGAAATTCTTCCGCATAGAGAGCTGCTTGAGTATTCGCTAATCGTAAAGGAATGGGTTTCAAGCGGAGCGGATCACTCTTAATTTCAGCTAAATCGCCCTGTCCTTTTGCTTCTAGAATAAGTTCGGACTCAAAGGTAATCGCGCAACCCTGGAGATTATTATCAGAATGGGTCCCTCCACTTTCAGGGTTTACACCTGAACCCGGCACGGCATGCGGAATATCAGCAAGATAAGGTATGTCCGCTCCCCCGCAAGCACTCAAGCCCACTAGCGCCATGCCACAAAGAAAATGCTGCCATCTTTTTGTGTATTTTGTGTGCCTCATAAGTTCTCTACTGTGGACAAACCCAGTTCTCATCACATTGTTTGAGTCGTCCTTGAAAAGCCACCCACATGATGTTGTCCTTCATGAAGAAAGGAATGAATTCATTATTGTTAGCGTCTTTATTAAAACGAGTTAAAGCCACCAAAGTTAAAGATCGCTGGCCATTCGGCGCGGGTACTGCAACCGAGCCCCGAATAAAAGCTGGGGAAGCGGCAGAAGCTCGAGGTGCCAAGTAACAAGTGAATTTGGGCGTCGGGCTAGCAGAAGGATTTTGTGCATCGTAATCTATAGTAGGATTCCATCCTTCAGGGCAGGCTTCAAAATTATTGGCATAATTCGAAGGCACTCCTAAAGAGCTCACTCGGTCGGAACCTACCGGGACTAAATCATAGTGATTCGCGCTCGCATCGAAAAATGCGTTTAAAGTTCCAGTCGTGAAAGTCGTTTTTAAACTGGTATCCGTCTTGTAATTTTCGGGATAAGCCGCGCCTAGGGCCGAATGAAAAGGATTATAAAGATTGATGTTAATCGAAGGTAAAATGAATTCACCGGTTTCATTATTAAAGGCTCCCGTGATTGCGCCCGACTTGAGATAATAATAAAAGAAAGAACAGAAATTTGAGTTATCTGGATAATCCCCAGGCAATGCCCCCGCAGGATCCGTACAGGTCATCAATTCCTGATCCGTACATTTATTGCCTGGTTTGTCCGGCGTACTAGGACAAGTCATTAAACGATTACTCGGCAAGCGAACAAATTGTTTTCTTTGCTCAAGATTCAAAACATTGAAATCAACATCTTGTTCCTCGATCTCATTATAAATCTGAACATTTTGCATGGGATTCGAAGCATTTCCATCTTGGGGGGATAAAATGAAACGTATAGAACCCGCTTTCACATTATCAAAAATTCTAAAATCAACAGAGTCCGTCGGTGTAGGAAGAGGATCGTAGAGAATATAGGAGCTTAAGAAATCGACCTGCATTTCTACATTTCCGGTCAGAGGCTTGTAGCCTACAGTTCCGCCCAGTCCTAATTTAAACTCATTACTTGCGCCAGGGGTGCTGCTCGGCACATAGGCAATCTTTAACTCTTGGTTGAAAGGGCCTTCTAAATCTTGCGAGCCTCCCTTGAATTGAATCGCGAAAAATGATTTACCCGCTTCCGTGCCGACCATCGGCGGGATTTGCGCAATCACATTTTGGTTTTGTAAAGCACAAGTAGCCACATCCACACTTAAATCCGCTTTCACCGGACACAATTTAAAATGTTCTTGATCTAAATTTTCGGAGAGATGAATTTGGACATTCTGTAAAGTGTCTGTGCTTTCATTTTGCAAAGCATAGACCTGGGTCACAGTATTATTCGCCGCACTTTCCGCATTCAAGCTCGCGCGTTCGCCGTTGCTGAGTTTAAATGTTTCAATCAAGCCATCCGCTTTTACCCGGCTTAAGCTTAATAAGTCGGAAGTGTCTTTACTCACCGCCGCTTGCATTGAGATTGTAAAAGCTTGTTCTTGATAAACAGGATCATTGGTCGGGATGAGCAGTTTCGCTGAATCTTTCGTATTCGTTGCATAACTTTTCGCATTCTTCGGAAGATACACGGCTTTAAATTGAACAAAGCCTTCGCCCGGCGGGATGTTGCATTGATCGGTCAAGTAAGTATGACCGTTGACCACTTTTGTAATGCAAGTGGCTCCCGTCGGCGAAACAGATAAAGCCATTCGTTGAAATTTCGCGCCAAAGCTAGGGCAAAAGGGATCCACCTTCGTATCATTCGCATCGTCTAGCACTGGAGGCGGAATGCTCGTGATATTTAAAGTTCTCACGCCCGTATTTTTTAAGGTGACAGTATTTGCCAGAATCGTCGGTGAATATTGCGGCGAACAGGCTATTTGAGAACTTTCTCCGCTGCCGTTAATTCTTACTGGGGCTATTTTGAAATCAATGTTCGAAGACGCGCCATTCTCGCCCCCTTCCATGGTGATTTCGGGCCCCGCACGTTTCATTAAACCCGCGACACTGAGAGTGCTGCCACCTAAAGATAAGTCTGACTTCAATTCTTGAGTAATCGCAGGATCTTGGGGCGTATAAATTTTTCCAGCGGAACTAAAAGTCACCGTCACATCTTGTTTTTGATCCGGCGCTACATTGACGCTGGTGGGATTGTAATGAAATGCATCGCTACTCGTAAAAGTCCCTGCAATCGCACTGGCCGTATTATTTTGTATTCTTAAGATTTTTGTTTTTTTGAAAGCAGATGCTGAAGAATTTTCAGGATCGACGCCTTTCTCGGGAATAAAAATGCTACCCATGGATAGAACGTTAGATCCCAAGGGCGTTTCAATTTCTTTTCCTTCACCATCCTTCGTGATTTCTTTAAAGCTCACGCCTCCCCCGCCTCCGCTGCCCGAACATGTCGCAGGGCTAGGAATTTTATCGAGGGTGCCGCTAATATTGACCGTCAGGGCCTTGCCGTTAAAAGGTTCGACCAGTCTATCGATGACAAAACCTCCCACGAGGGAAATCTTCTTCTCAGCATTTAAGGGCGAACCCGTTTCCGAAATGCTTCCACCGCTACCACTGATTTCTCCAGTGTTTCCTGTTGAGAGAGTAAAAGAAGGAAATAGAGTGGGAATGGGCTGCAGCATTTCGAAAATCACGCCATTCAAGGTGACATTGCCCGCTTCGTCGTAAGTTCCAGAGGCTTTGGTGCCCGCTTTTTGGGTGAGTTGAACTTGGCTTGTGCCCAGCGTGAATTCTGCGGGTTGAAATTCATCCCCATACATCGACACCACATTACCGCTGAAATGCAAAATAATCGGAGGCAGCTCTCGAGGATCCGTCACTAAAATATTATTTTCATCTAAATCTTCCGCATCACCTGCATTCAACTTAGTTCGCAAAACGAAAATAGAATTTAAGGTGACCGTGCAACCTTCCGTTCCAATACCGCCCGCGCCTTCATCAGGCAGTAGACCCGTGCCAGGATTATCACCGCTTGAAGGCGGAGTTAAAATATAAGGCAAATCCGCGCCGCCACAAGATTGCAAAAGAAATATTGAAAAAAGAAAAATCCATAAATTTCTAAACTTGAATTTCATGTGTGCCCCTTGAAATTACTGTTTACATTCCTCGCCCAGATAACAAATGCTCAAGTGTGCTTGCATGTCTAAGTAAAGCGGATTGGAAGCGCTCCCATTCGGATCCGCCTGAATCGTAAAAGGCAATGTGGGAAGCGAGTCTTCACTTTCGCCCAAATTGAAATGATCGATATCGAAATCCTTCAGTAGTTTTGACATGCTCTCGGAAACATCTTCACCTACGCTGGGAATTCGATCCGGAATCGGAATGCGGATTTCGTTGAAATTTTCGCAAGGGTTGGTCAATGCAAAGGGCAAGACCACGCCACCCAATTGATTGCTTAATTCTTCACTGCTGAAGGCAGATCGATTTTCGATGACTCGAAAAGATGAAAAAACGTCTGCAGGCGACACGCCGGTGACGATTCTCATGCGAATAAAATTGCTTGGTTTTGCAGGCTCCGAATTTCTCACTAATTTCTGACCTTCAGGGGCATTCGGATCGACGTGATATTGATCGGCCGCTAACACTTCTCGGTAAATGCCTTGAAAAACACCGTAAAGCACAAGGTCTACTTTCATTTTTACGACAGGCAGAGGTATTAAACTTCCTTCCACGGCCGAAAGCACCGGACCATTTCGGACAGGAATTTCTACAGGCTCGTAACCACTCGGACAAGTCGCCGAAGTTTTTTCAATCAGTGAGGATAAGCTTTGAGAACAAGCAAAGTCTGTCGAATTTCCATCGATTCTAAAGGTAGGGACTTGAGCGCGTTTTTCCGTATCCGTACCCGGTTCGGGCAAAGCATCACTCAAAGAGCAATAACTTTTATAGCCTCCCAAATCTCGTGGAACGGACACTACGCGATAGAAAGATAAATCTAAATTCGAAATTGAAAACCTGAAGTAATGCAAATCCTTATTGAAGGCTTTGATCGCCACAGTATTATTTCCCGCTGCAGCCGCCTGATCATACTCGAGAACTTTCTGAGCAAGCTCTTCCACTTCCTTCTGAGTTAAAAAGTGTAAGTTGGGAGGAGTCAAAGGACTCATCCTCACTTTCATTTGAAGGGGCAGTAAACGATCATCCGCGACGCCGTTTTGATTCAGATCTACATCTCGATCGAACATACCCTTCACATCGGGTGTCACTTTGGCGATAAAAGGAATTTCATTGTTGGTATAAAAATTAGGATCAATATCTAAATCAAGCATTCCTGAAAGACTCGCTGCCGCAATCGCTTGATTGATCACATCTTCCGATAAGCTCAATGAAAAATTTTTATTCTCATCGGTGATTGGCAAACTTGCGGAGGCTTCGGGAGATTGCGTAGGAAGTGCAAGGGATCCAATCAGGCTACTTTTAATATCTTCCGTGAGATTATTTAAAATGCGTGGACTAGGGCTCACTCGCAAAGGGACATTCTTGATGTGTACTCCACGATTCGTAAATTGAATATTTCCTCGCAAGAGATCATAAGCCAAATCAATGCCCACTAATTTATTCAGCATTTCAAATTCGAGGGGAATGCGAAAGGGATTGAGATTGTTATAAGAAACGAGTTTCAGCAAATCATCCCGCCATTTTGCCAAACCCGTCGTGGGATTATTCAAACCATTTTCCAAGCCGCACACGATGGTTTTGGTGAGGGTATTTTCAAAGCTCGTTTGTAAGAGCCCGCCGTTCACGTCATTGGCTTCAATGGCCGCGGCATAAGGATTCCTATTGGAATTCACATGTACCGCATTTTTCAAAGCATCCCCTCCTTCAAGCACCAGCAGTTTCCCTGAAGTGGGATAGGTCAAATTGATCAGCGAATATCCCTTCTCATCTTTTTTGAAATTCAAAGTCGCCCGCAAGGTCAAACGATCCAATGTGATGGAAAGCGGAATGAATCCATAATCGACGCCGTCATGAACGAGGCGAACATTGGAGTTTAAGCCCCGCAAATCGGCTTGGGCATTAAAGCCATTCAAGCGTAGAGCAATATGTAATTTATTATCGTCACCGGGTCTTAATTCTATAATTTCAAAACTGCCCAAGCTTAAGGTTTCTGGAAGGATATTGAGGGTGGTATCGCCGGTATCGACCGTATATTCGCCTCCTTCCGAACAGATGCTTGTCACTCCAGGGGCGTCTTTTTTGAAAGCAGTAATGAAGGTTTCCTTAAATTCTTCTTTGTTTAAAAAAGCCAAAAGCATTCGCTTCACATCTTTTTCGAGAATGCTTTTATTGATCTCGAGAGAAAGTCCACGCTGAAGAAAATTTTCTGTTTCTTTCAATTGGCCATTTTCAAAAATTTTATTCAATTTTCCATAATTAAAAGAACTGTTCAGAGTTCCGAGTCCTGTGACATCTTCGCTGGTGCTGCCATCTTCTTTTTGGGTTAAAACAGGCGGCAGATAATTTTTATTCACTAAGGATATTTTGATTAGGTTTGCGCCTAAAAGAGGTTTGGCGCTGAAAGTAAAAATACCCGAAGCAGCATTGTAAGAAACTTGAGAGTTGGGTGTTTTACCGTAAATATAATTATTAAAAGTCACCGAAGGTTTATCGCCGTTCCAATTTTGCAGACATTCTCCCGCATAGTTCAAAGAACGTCCTGGCAAGCTCGGTAAAGCAGTAATGCAGAAACTCACCGGAAGGGTTTCATTTCCATTAGGCTCGATGATAGAGCCATCCGCAGGCGAAATCATTTTGAGGGTCGCTTGAGGAAGATGATTAACCAGATTAAATTCCAAACGTTGTGCAGGCGGAAGAGGCAAATTCATGCTTCGATAAAAATCATCGAGCTGCTGATTGTGCGCGGTGACGACAAACTTGTTGTAGCCATCGAAAAGACTGAGTTTCCCGATTTTAATCGGCGTTTCATCTTGCGCAGAGATTTTAGTAAAACCTGACTCACCACTGCTGACATAACGAAGATTTCCATCCACATCATAATTCTGAAAAATAATTCCCACATTATTTTGCACTGCGGATGGAGACAGCGCATCGATTTTGATGCGAACTTCCACCGAAAGCATGCTCACTTCATCGCCGGAACGAACTGCGTCTCGTCGATGGGCGGCATCTACGATCATCTGATTTCCTGTTTCAGGAGGAGTTAAGGAATAAATTTCGATTTGAGGATTATCTTGTCGGTAAACTTCAAAATAAAGGGGCTGGGCTAAAACGGATCCCCCACTTTCCTGAAAGGCTGTTACAACAATCGTAAATTTCCCAGCTCCCGCCAAAGGCACGGTATGATTGAAAGCGCCTATCTCAACGCCTTCTAAGGGAGCGCTCGGATCTTCACTTCCACTGGGAGGTGGAAGTACCACGCTCACTGGAATCTCCCTTGAATAAATAGGAATATCTTGAGCAACAACTTCACCGCTTTGTTTAAACACGGACACCATGATCAGGGGATCATCAGGGCCGAATAAGGCTGCTTGATCCATGCGAATTCGTCCGGAAATAATCACTGAATCGAAAACTGTATTGAGCCCATCTTGAGGACTATCGATGCAAATAAAGGACTCGCAAAAAGCGACGGAATTTTCCTCGCCTGTCAAAATCATTAACTGAGAATTCTTCAAAACTTTTTGAGATTTTTTCTTTTCAACAGGCAGCGCAGGAAGTTTTTTCACCGGACTGACGCGACCAAACAAGGTGTTGAAATAACCTGCTCCGCCCGGTCCTGCGCCATTAAGCGCTGCTGAATGCGCATAACTTTCCCAAACTTTTGATTTTAATTCTTCGGAAAAAGTATCCCACACTTCTTTGCGTTGAAAAAAAAGACTCGAAGTATTTTGCAAGCCCGCAATGCTTTCTTCCGATTCTTGTGAAGGGGGAGGAAGATTGCCTGGGGAAAGAGGATTTTCCGGATTAGCTTGAGGATTCGCAACTTCGTTGCCTGCCTTTTGCGCCTCGGGAGATAAAAGAGGAGACGCGCAAGCCGACAGAAAAGATAATAAGACCAAACTCAAAGTTAAAAATTTTACATCATTTGATTTCATGCGTGTGTGCCCCACTCTTTATTTTTTAAAACTCACCCTTCGCTCCGACGACTCCCCCGCCCGGTACGGGAGCTGCGCCCACCGGCACATCTTCCACCGCTAAGATCGCATTCAAGGCATAGAAGCCCGAGGTCGCGAGTAAGCCGGTCCAGAGAAAACGATTTTCCATATCTTGGTTCAGCTCATTGGGATCGATAATTCCTTCGCCCCCGTTGAAAGCAATGCTGTCGGGATCCTTTCCAAAGGGCTGCCAATAGAGCACGGTTCCCAAAACACCGACGGCTGCCATCGCGCCATGCGTCGTCCAAAAAAGAATTTTTTCCGAATTTTTGCCATGGGGATCTCCCAAAAGATCGTAGCCTCCCAAAATCCCTAAAGCTTGAGCTTCTAAATTTTGATAGAAAAGAAGACGACTGGCGCGCTGTGAAAAATTTCCGGGAGCACCTTCTTCGCCAGCATCCACAAAGGCATGGAGTCCTAAAGATAAAGTTGTGACGGCTTCTGCGCCGAGAATCAAGCGACGCTCCGTGCTATTCGCGAGTGACAAAGCTTCTTTCAGATCCCAAGCGAGATCTCCCATTCCCCAAGCTTGTTTAGTTTGGAAGAAACTCATCCCGAGACGAGCATTGGCTGCATTATCTTGACTGCCCACGCTTCCCTGCACGCCCGCTTCTAAAAGCACTCGTGTGTCTACCAACTGCGTCACACCCTGCAGCAGGGATTGCGCGCGAAAACGTTGAACCGCTAAATCACCGATGATGGAATAAACTTCGCCTGGATTTAAAGATTTTCGATTTTCATCGAGCGGAAGGGATTCTCCAAAATCATAGCTCAAACTAAAGCTCATCGCTTCAGTCCACGAGCCGGGCACATAATCGGCGGTCGAACAAAACTGACCTTCGCAGCCCGCAATATCACTACCTCCGAAATTAATCCCTTGATGTCCGGCGAAAATTTTCATGCCCAAGGTAAAACCATCAAAGCGGACAGAGGCTATGGAAGAATCGTCAATGAAGTCTATGCGAACAACGGATGATCCATCGATCGAATCATATTGATAGAAGCTGAGGCCCACTCCAAAAGCCGTAGTTCCGCCACCGATGTCGAAAGAATATTTTTCATTTCCCCATCTTTTTGTAGGTGCTTCTCTTTTTACAATTCCCAAACCCACTTGATAAAAAGAGCCATCCGCATGCAGTGCAGCATCCGTGCGAAAATGACCTCCGCCCAAGGAAGCGAAAAAGCTGGGTCCCCTGGCTGGATTTCGATAACCAAAATCTAAGCGACCCGTAAGAGTAATATCGGTGGTGAGAGGGCCTAAGAAAAGGCCTTTAGGCAATAAAGTGCTCGCCTCAAAAGTGTCGCGGAATTCATCGGTAAATAAAGACGCATTCAGTGTGAGACTTTGAATGTCAAAATTAGATTCTAAAGGCTTGGGAGACTTGAAAACAGGAGCTTGTAAATCCGTTTCGAAAATAAGTGCATCAAGCTGCGCGTCAAACGCAGGTTTTACACCTGATGGCGGGGCCATAGGTTTCTCCTCTCTCTCGTGTCGTCGTGTGTGCCCCCCTCCGAGAGGGGGAAATTTTGCCCAGAGAACAGGGTTCTCTATAGTTATGGTCGTTTAGAAAAAAGAAAGGTTGCGTAAGTTTTTGAGCTTATTGAGGAATTGGCGCGCTGCGTTGTGGAAATATGGCAATGGTACATCCTAAAAAATGCGGTTGTAGGGGCGAACCTATGTGTTCGCCCGCAGACTTCAATGTTCGCCCGTTTCATTTGAATTCACCCACCAAGACAAACAGGTAGACTGCGTTGTAAGAACGGGCAGACACATGGGTCTGCCCCTACAACGATGTTTCGATGGTCCGGAATTCGGACCTGTTGGGTTTCATTTCTGGATCCATCACCCATTGGAGAGGATTGTTTTGGATATAGGCTCTTACATTGTTGAGCTCTGGCTCGTTGCGAATAATTCTCTCGTAATAATTGCGCTGCCATAATTTGCCCGCGAAAGGTGGCCAATTTATTGTCTTAACATTTTTAATATATTCATTGGTTGTCATTGTTTTAAACCATTGAATCATTCTGGACAACTGTAGGGGCGAACCCATGTGTTCGCCCGACGAGTGTTCGCCCGCCAAATGGATGATTCCATGAAAATGATTTGGCATGATGATAAATTCATCCATTTGAATGTTTGGATATTTTGAGGCTAAGGCCTCCCATCTGGATTTCACCATTCTTCCGACAGCATTCAAACGCACTGAATTTTCTACCATCGTTCCCAAAAGACATTCACGATTCTGGATGCACATCGTCACAAAATAAGCACCCCCCTGCGAATAATCATAATTTTTCAAACGAATGGATTTTCGGTTTTGCATGTTCATTGGTAAATGCAAAACATTGGCCAAAAAGATCTCTTTGCTCCGTACGGGCGACGCATGCGTCGCCCCTACCATTATGATGTTGGCGCAACTACATTGCCAAAATGTAAAAAGGGACGGCTCAGAAAGCCGTCCCTTATACATCATTACCTTCAGGGGATTTTGTTTTTTCGCTTCCTATCAAAGAGGAGGCATATTATTTCTAAATGTATTTGAACCACGTAAATTCACATTACCTGCAGCATTATTACGAAATGTATTATCTTCGATGGTATGTCCTCTAGAAGCAGTTCCGAAAGCGATTCCATAACCTCTATTATCATGAATATTACAACCCGCAATACGATCGTTCGATGATCTATCATCGATAGTGATTGCCGCGCCATTATTTTGAAACAATTCAGTAAATTGCACGGTGGAATTATTGACACTATGAAGACCAATAGCGCCTACTCCCAAATATCCACTCCTGCTAATCCTTGAGCTGATAATAGTGACTCCACTGGAGTTAAACATTTCAATTAAACCAAAACGAAAATCTGTTCTGACCTCCTCGCCAGAGCCTGTAATGTCCACTTGGCTTATATTAACTGTATTAGCTGTATCGAGTGAGATAGCAAGATCTCCAAGAGTATTAATGGTGGTACGAGCAACACTCATATTTCTAGATCTATATATTCCGATACCTTCTCCATGACCTCCCTGAATAGTAACCCCACTAACGCTACCATCCGAACAACCATCCATCGTAATATATCTACCAACCATATCGTTGGTATTTACAAACCTTATATTGGATATTCGCACTCCTCGCCTATTCTCAACATTAACCATATTTGCTATTCTGACTTCGCCTTCACGAAGAGTTGATCCAGCGCCATTTAAGATCACATTGTCGGCTGTGATATTAAAACTCACTCCCGTGTAACTTCCAGTGCACAGAGTTAAGCTTTGATTCACATCAATCATCCCTCGACCGGATGCGACGAGGTTAGACACTGCTACATTTACATACTCTTCGTCATTACCACCGCGATTATCCGACATTGCCACTCGCACGTTTGGATTAGCTCCGCTCCAAGCGCAACCAGGAGCCCAAGTAAGCACGCCCCTTAATAAACCAGGCCTATTCTCCAAAATTCTCACACCTAAATTACCAGGATGGCTACTGACAGCATAAGTGATGTTATCGCCATCCGCGTCGGAAACGCTAAAAGGAATTTCGTTACTCCACTCTCTGTATGCATTAAAATTATTAGCTATCGTAAGGACAGGAGGGGAATTTCTTCGCGGCGGAACATAAGTATCGGGGGTAGGCATAGAAGAATCTCCCCCTGGCGTTGAAGCATCTTCACTAGAGTTATCGTTATCTCCACCACAACCATGTAAAAATAAACCAGCAAGCGCAACCGCTCCAATCGCAACAATAGGCAACATAAAGCACACCCTTTCCTAACAGTGTGCCCCTGTTGATTGAGGATAAAACAGTTTAAGCTTTGCTATCTATTTTTTTTAACAATGCCAATCTTAATCTATTTCGCCGGTTCCACCCGTTCCAACACCGAAGTAATCGCCACCCACATCGTTTGATTTTGCAAAAAGAAAGGGACGTTTTGGGGTTGGCCGCTTCCATAAGTCGCGCCCGCCCCTGCAAATTTTGTCACCATCGCGATGCCACCCCAATATTTGCCATCTTCTTTTTCTTGGAAAGGAAAACCTTTGAGAACGAGTCGAGTGGAATTAGGCACATAGCAGCCAAATTTGGGCAGGGTTTCATTCCAGTCAGAAGGTTCCCAATTAGTTGCAGGACAAGCCGTGTTGGGATCCGTCAACAATGGGCCAGCGCTCAGATAGTTTTGAGGCAAAATAAAGTTAATTCCGCTAGCCACTAAGGTAAAAGCAGTCTGCAAACCGTCAAAGGCAGGGATTGTGTTACTATCCAAAGCTAAAGTAGTTAATGTTGCTTTCATTTCCATAACAGACAATGTTTGAGGTGTGTAACCTGCTACGTCTTTATGCCAGGGAACCACTAATTTTAAATCTAAGTCGGGCAAAATAAGCTCACCGCTTTCATCATCATAATAACCAGGTTCCATGGCTTTATTCGCCAATATGTAATAGAAGTAAGCACAGGTTCCCTCTTGGTGAGGCCCATTAATTCTTTCAGGCTCTGTACACACCACATCGCCGTCCGGTCTACCATCAACACGTACATCATTCACCCCATAACCCCGAGTAAACTTCGTGGAATACACCCTAAACAACTTTTCACGTTCTATTTTTGTCAAGCTTCTCACCCTCTCCAGAATATTCGCATCATTAGGCGAAATACCCAAAGCAGGTTCTATGGTCACCTTTCTCAAGTAAGGGTCATCGGGTCGGTCGGGTGCAGCTTCGAAATTCAAAATGAGGTCGCCAGGGCGAATATTTAAATTTCTCGTTCCTCGATAATCATCCGAATCAATGGCCCCCACATTCCCATCGGAATCATTGATAAAAGCACTGATATGTTTCGAGGAAAGTTTCATTCGGCCGATGAAGGCTTGGCGATTCACGGAACCGTTCAAGGTAATTTTAAATTCTGTGATTGCTGGAGATGAAGCAGATCGGAAACTGATTTTGAGTTTCGTGGTCGCTCGAGTCAAAGCCAGCTTTGAAAAACGGATCGCGAATTGTGCAAACCCGGGGTCGCCACTCGCACTCGCCGCTGGCACCATGGCAGGACGTGCAGGAGTCGTCAGAACTTCGAAGTTCCCGACATCATCTTCATCCACTTTTATTTCCGTAATGGTAATCGGTTCTTGGGCATTATTTCTTAGAAAGAAGATTTGCTCTACTGAAGGAGCGGAATCACTGGCGATGTTTAAGCGCGTCGCACCTTGGCCACGAATCACTTTGCCACTATCTTCTGGATTGCTCAAACCCGTTCGTTTCGCCTTACTCACCGCAATCGCATCGGATTGATCCGGGCTCACCGTCGCATTCAAGGTTAAGGTGAGCTTGTTTTGAGTCGCTGCGTAATTCACATCGTTGTTCTCAATGGTCATGGTCGCCGCATCCTGTTGAGGCGCACCATTTTGCGCATTCACAATCGAGGAAGCATTCATGGGATAATACATGACTTTGAAACTCAACTTCGCATTGCCCGAATGCGGAAGAGTACAACGATCCGTAGGATTGCCTTGTGTATCCGGTTGGCATCTCGCCCCATTCTCAAGCTTCAATCCTAAGCGGACAAACTCTGAGCCGTAGCCGCCTGAACAACCAGGATCAACGATTTGCTCGACTGCATCTACCGGACGATTGATATGATTAATCACCAAATCGCGAGTTCCCTTATTTTCAATCGTCACTTTGCGAGCAATAAAAATCGGAGGGCTTTGCGCATCGCAACGCAGTCGGGTCGCGCGACCCATGCCGAAAACTTTCGCGGGCACATTCTTTAAATCGATCGTCGATCGCGCACTTTCTTCTGTGCCAGTAATCAACAATTCAGGACCCGCTTTTTTCACGAGGGCTTTAATATTAAATTGCGTTCCACCCACACTGCTTGAATAAGTTTTATCTTGGCTTGCGGGAACGGTAGAATAATCGGCTGGACTTGAAGCCCGATAAGTTACCGAGAAATCTTTATTTTGATTGGGTGCAATTTGAAAAGCACCTGCGGGTTCGAACACGAAACCTTCGCGGTTGTCAAAGCTGCCAGACACGGCGGCAGCACTTGCATTTTTAATGCGAAAACGTTTTGTTTTCACAATACGCTCATCTGAGGCACTAATCGTATCGACACCGGCTTCTGGGACAAACACTGAACCCATCCCGAGAGTATTATTTTCTCCTAAAACTGATTCTTGAGCATCACTACCACTACCCACCAGTTCAAAAATTCGAATACCGGAATCATTATCACTACACGGTGAAGCGTCAGGAGTTCTTTCCATCACTCCTGAAAAACTAATAATCATTGCACCGCCTTGCAAAGGCCTGGCAACGGCACTAGTGCCTCCGAAATCGGCTGGAACAACACTTCCTCCCACTAACTTCACTGATTTATCTTCTTGGATCGGCTGGCCATCCGCAGTGGCAGGACCTTGATTACCAACAATTTCCACATGTCCTGTCGTGAAATTCATAGGATTTAAGGTAATGTAAGCATTTCCTAACGCACTTGCTTGGATTTCAAAACGCACATTATTCAGTTCAATCGATTTTGTTTCAGGATTATAAACTCCCACACCTTCGGTGCCAGAGACCATGCGCACATTAATATCTACGCCCAAATTAATTACTGCATCACGTGGAAATTTTGATTCCTTCAATTTCACTTCGTTCCCATTAAAGGTCAGAGGTAAATCAGGAAAATCAATTTCGTTACTGCTAAAAATGCCTGTGCCTGGAATATCTTCTCCCGGAGCACCAGCCTGAGCCTTTCCATTCATTTTCACTTTCACTTGGGTCAATTTCGCGTCGCACTGCGAAGAACCGGGAGGTGTGGGACCCACACCAGGAGTCGTTCCAGGGCCACTCGCACTCGGCGGTAAAACCACATAAGGATTATCCGCTCCGCCGCAAGCTGAAAGGAGGCTGCTGGTCAGAAGGACGATGGATAAAAATTTTAACATTCTATTCATTTTAAGTTTTCGCATAACGCGACTCCTCGTTGACTACTGTCTCGAATTTTGATTCAGCAAATATTGCACGGCGGCCCCTGTCATTGCTTCAGGGGAAATCGTCATCAGATGTCCAATTCCTAAATGTGCGGTCAGGTCTAAATACAAGCCACTGCTATCCGTAGCTACATTCGGAAGTTGCATCGGCTCATCACCTAAATCGATGGAAGCAATTCCAAACTGCGCCATCTTTTCCATAAAGTCGCCTTCGACTGCGGGATCATCGACAAAGCGATCGGGCAAAGGAACGGTGATTTCGTTGAATTGTTGGCAATCCGTGCCAAGAGCCACGGCCACTACTTGATTAAACTTATTGCTCACCACTAAATCTTCTCCTGAGACAGGCAGATGATTTTCCACCACTTTCATATCAAATTTCGGGGCAGTGGCGCCCTTCGTCAATACGCGCATG
The DNA here is from genome assembly GCA_964556135.1 of uncultured Pseudomonadota bacterium. Classification (GTDB taxonomy): domain Bacteria; phylum UBA10199; class UBA10199; order JADFYH01; family JADFYH01; genus CAYPXN01. Next base: position 8,494 of record CAZKUY010000008.1, on the reverse strand, counting down.
CGGATGAAATTCGATAAAGGCGCAGTGGGCACATCGGTGAAAGTGGCAGGTGCATTGGGTTGCAGAGCGACTGTCACTTTATCTCCAATCACGGCTTCACGATACACACCTTGCAGCACTCCGTAAAAAGACAGTGTCGCTTTATATTTCACTAAAGGAACATTCTCTACGCCAGGTACTGCGGAAATCGCATCCCCATTTCGAACGGGCGTACTGAATGCGGTGTATCCGCCTGCACACGCACCATTGGGAGCATAATCCACAGCGAGATTTTGAGTACAAGCATGACCCTGCGTACTATCAGAGGGCTCTGCACCCAATCTATAAATCGGAGGAACCACCACGGAAGTAGGATCTGTATTGGTGCGTTGCGGGGCCGAGGGGCTGCAAAAGGTTTTGTAGCCACCATTTTCCGCAGACACCGGCTGCACTTGAAATACAGAGATCTCTAAATCAGGAAGTTCAAATCGGAAATACTTCAAATCCCGATTCAAGGTGGTGCGAGGGGTTCCTGCAGCGGCCCCTTGGTTAATGCTTTCTTCAAAACCATTCGCCAAGTCATTCACTTCTTCTTGAGAAAGGAAGCGGATATAGGGCGCCAATTGTTTATTGGTTTTTAAGCTAAGGCGTAAGGGCAAATTATCATCGTCATTCACGCCATTTTGATTCAAGTCAAAAAACTTGCCGCTCGGCACACCGATCATCTTGGTAACGACGGGGGTGAAGGCACCAATAAAGCCAATGCCATTGTTGGTGAAAAAGTTAGGATCGATATTGATATCCAACAAGCCTGCGAAACTCGCAGCGAATAAAGCTTGGTTGATCACTTCTTCAGACAACTTCAAACTTAAATTCATTGTATCCGTCGTTTGGATTGCCGCGGGAGAAGGCTCGGAACTTAAATCCGGCGCCGAAATGGATCCAATCAAACTATTACGAATCGCTTCCGGCACGGAGGTCAAACTCACCGGACCTGGCGTGACTCGCAAAGGCATATTCGTAATTTGAATTCCATGCTCATTGAAAGCAATGGTATGAGAGCGAAGGAAATCGTAGGCAATGTCCACGCCCACTTGCTTGCCTAACATGTCAAACTGGAAGGCCGCGCGGAAGGGATCTTGATTGTTATAGGAAACAATTTTTAATACATCGCTCAACCATTGGCCGAGGCCGACGACTTGGTGATTGAGTTTAGCTTCGGTGCCACATAAAATATTTGCCTCAATCCCTTTTCTAAACTGCATCGAAAAAACACCGGTTTGTTGCTCATATTGTTCTAAAGAGGCAACAAGTGGATTTCGTCTCGAATTTACATGCAAATATTTTCCAAAAGCATCGTCACCAATAATTTCTACAGGGGCAATCTCGTTGTTTAAACGCTCAATTTTAAGTTCTTGAACACCACTCGCATTCTTTTCAAATTTAACTGCAAGTTTGAGTCTCAATTCTGAAATGCTCAAGGTTAAAGGGATGAAGCTAGCATCACGACCTCCGATGACAACTCGTCCCGGAGTTCGTAAGCCTCTTAAATTTGCTTCTCCATGTAAGCCTCGTAAAACCAATTCTACAATCAAACGATTATCCGCAGATGTTTCAAAGCGTTGAACATCAAAACTTCCTACATTAAATCCCTCTTCCAAAAATTCAATGGAAGTATCCCCTGCATCGACCGCTTGTTCGGTGGATCCGGGATTATCGTTATAGAAAGTTTCATTACAAACCACTCGACTCCCCGTATCCGCATTCACTAGAAAGGTGCGGAGTGAAGCTTTCAAATCATCTGAGTTGAGGAAGGTCGACAAAATACTTTTAACATCATTACGAATTACATTCGCACCAATCGCAAGACTCAAACCTCGTTTCAGAAAATTATCCGTCTCTTTTAATTGCCCACGCTCATAAAGCTTATTCACTTTTCCAAAAGCAAAGGCCGCTTTATATTCGGGGATGGAGATAGTTCCATTCGCCGGTACAGAAATATTAAAGGTGTTCATTCCCACTAAAGGTCGGAACGAAGCGACGAAATAACCGCCCGCATTTTGAGTAATGCGTGCGGTGGCTAATTTGATTCCATTCACAGAAACTTCAGGCTTCGCAGCGGGTGGCCAAGTGGTCAGGCAAGCGCCTCCACCTTGAGCAATGCAAAACTCTAAACTAATTGGAGTGGAGGCATTTGTAGTCTCGATCACTTTTCCATCGACCACGGAAGTCGGAGAAAAATTCAAGCGATGCGCGCTTTGATTATAAGTTAGTTCAAATTCTTTTAAGGCGCCTTCGGGTAAAGGACTGTCTGCCAACATGGAGTTACGGACCTTCACTTTGAAATAATTCACGCCGGTATTCACAGGCACTAAAGTCGTAATGACCGGTCGGCTCGAGCTTGCTTGAGTAGAAGTTTGCAAATCTCCGGAACCCCCATAATTTAAAACCAATTGCCCCATGGCATCGCGGCGGTAATTTTCGACGATCACACCGACGTTCGGAGTTCCTTGGTTGGCCAAAGTGGCTTCCACACAAATGTCAGGCGTATTCACAGTGCCACCCGACACGTTGATGCTAATGGGATGAGCTAAATCACACACAGGATCGGCACCCCGAGTCGCGGGATAAACCTTCACACCGTTGGTGTCGAATGTAGGAACGGATTGACGATAAACCGTAAAGCGCCTGGCTTCCGGCTGAACTTCATCGCCCGTGTCTTTCCAAGAAATGATAAGAATTTGATAAACACCAGAACCCGATAAAGGAACAATCTTGTTGAAAGGTCCAATTTGAATGGGTGCGGGATCTTCTGTGGCGCCTGCAGCACGAGCGGGTTGATAATGAAAGGGAACCAAATCACTTAATAAAACGGGAAAATCGCCCGAGCGCTGAAATAATCCAGCGCCGTCTTGCTTGAAAACGGAAACCATCACGACGGGATCGGTCGCACTAAAAGAGGCTAACTCCCCCATTTTTACTGCACCCTGAATACGGAAAGCATCCACCACTACCCCACTTGCTTCAGAGCTGGGCATTGAAATACAAAGGAAACTCGCGCCCGTGGCACAAGGATCATCGGCAGTAATTGCGAAACTGCGGGTGATGAGATCAGAAGAATCTTCTAATCCGAGCATGGTAATTTTTTCGTATTTTTCGACTTCGGGTTTTTCTTCGATCACCACTTTGCCAAACAAGGTTTCATAAGTGGTGCCTTGTTTCGTGGAAGGCTTGGAATAACTTTTTAAAATGCTCTCTTTCAAACGAGGTGAAAAAGAATCCCAAGTTTCTTTTCGTTGAAAGAAGGCCGCGCCGTCGGTTAATTCTTCATTGGATCTTAATGCGGGAGGAGGAAGGCTGCTGACTTCAACGGGATTTTGTGCCGCACTTTGGGTCGTCGAAGCACTTGTATTTTCTGCGGTTGGAGATTCATTAGTTTTATCAGCAGAAGAACAAGCCGCTAAAGAAATCAGCAAAATCGCTAAAAATATTTTTTTTGAGAATGAAAATTTCATAATTTTCCTCAGATCAATCTTTAATTAAATGTTCCTTCAACTGACGCGCTTATTCCGCCTACTTGTGGAGTCACTCGAGCCGAACGAAGTCTTACAGAACTTCCTGCTCTCACAGCATGAGGAGCTGATGCACCCTCTTCTCTGGGGTGAGGTGTTCTTTGAGCGGAAGGGCGTGGTGCTGGATTTGGATTTTCAGGAGCAGCATCAGGTTCAGTCACCGTCCTAGGATGAGCCGCATTTAATACTGTATTTTCTGTCTCGCTGCTATGCGTGGCGGCTGCCAGCATTTGCATGATTGCGAAGGTAAACATCATACTGCCTGTGCTTGAAATAATATTGGCATCTTGGGCACGACCTAAGAAATTGGCGCTAATGGGATCGTAATCGCCATTGAAAAAAGGAGAGGTATCACCCATGATGCTCCAACCTGTGAGACCATTGCTACCCGGAAAGCCCGCAAGTTTTCTGGATGTCATCACTCCAGTAACACCTAAAACAGCCAATGCAGCGGTAGATCCCCAAAAAAGAGCATCAGGTCTACGAGGATTACCTAACCAACCTGCCGCGTTCAGACTTAGCAAGCCTCCATAGCCCAATGTTTCAAAGAAGTTCATCCTCATTGAGGAACCTAAAGCATTCGCATAAGGATTGTTTGCACAAGCCGCATCACTACCTGCTGCGCTACCTGCACAATTCCAATAATCTTCCGCCGTCCACGAATGAGAATTGACTGCGGTAAAAACGCCTTCAAGTAATAAGATTCCGGCTTCCATTCCTACGGTGGACCAAAAACGCCCATTATCTACACCGTAAGTATTTCGTAGGATATCGCCTTGCCTGACGGCATCGCCAGCGCGACTCACACCTCTCAATCCTCCTATGGCAAATTGACCAATGCCTGCAGTGCCATATTGTCCAATACTAGTCGCATAACCCGCGCCTTCTGTTCCTAAACCTGCTTGCAATCCGATGAATTGATGAGTGCTTACCCCTCTACCAATATTAATCGCCTCACCGACAAAACGGCTTGCTAAGTTATAAACAAATTCTTCTTGAGTGATACGTCGAGTTTGACCGTATCGCACCCATTGATCGGATCCTGTAGAAGGAATAGAATTTTCATCGGGATAAAAATCGTAACGAAGGCTTATGGGAATAAAAGGGCTTTGATGAAGCAAGTCACCTGCAGCGCAATAAAAACCGCGACACATAGGATCTACATAGCCATTGGATGTAATATTGACAACGTTAGGGAGGAGTTCTACCGAGAAGCGCCCATGCAGTGCATTAAAACCAAATGCAAGATCTCCCTCTCTAAATAAAGAAAGTCTGAAATTAGTTCTTCCTTCATCTGAGGTGCTTCCTGAAGGATTTTGAACACTCAATTGGGTTAAACCAATTTGAGCACCGACCCTAAGAAGTTCCCCCATTCCGGCCGAAGACTGAGATGTTCGGTGAGTAAGACCTGCTCCCACTGCAGCCCATCCACCTTCTGCTGAGGGAGTTGTATCGGGACTCGCCGGCGCGCCATTCAAAGGAGACGCTCCATCCGTCGCTAAATTCCCTCCAGAAATTCTAAGAAAACCCATGATACCTTCACCCAAATGAGCATCCAGTTGGAGAGAAGCACTCGTCGATCTTTCAGGACCCACTAAAAGTCCCAAACCTAAATCCTTTAAAAATCCAGATACACCATGATCACTAAAATTGAGTGAAGCACCCATTGAACAAATTCTTAAGCCCGGTCGAACTTCTGCAGAAAGGAGTCGACTTACATGCCTATCTTCAGTGTCACCCTCAGTGCGGTACGTCGTTGTTTGAATGTGACGGGTAAAATTACAGGTCTCTTGCGTGAGAAGAGAACTAGGTCCTAATTGAAGGCCTGTTTGCTCAATCAAGCGATATTGAGAAGGAGCAGCAGGAGTTGCAGGACTTGCAGCGGGTGTAGCTTGAGGATCAGGTGTTGGCGCTACAGGTGCAGCCGGTTGAGCGGCAGGTGCAGGTGTTGCTTGAGTAGGACGTGAACGGAGCGGACCCCGATACCTTTGAGCGCCCATTTGAGCATCATCAGGAAGACCTAAAGTGAGACGATCGCTGTAATTGAACGGACGCAGCCATGGAGGAGTCATAACATTTCCCTATCCTCGTGTGCGCCCGAAATTCAGAGACTTCCCACAGTCTCTATTTATGTTTTCGAGGATAAATGGAAAATGTTGCGTAAGTTTTTGAGAATACAGGGGTTTTGATGCGGTGTGTTAGGAATTTTGACGTCAAAAATGATTAAAAAAGTATCGATAAGTGAAGAAGAATTAAGACAAAATCTAATTCCTTCTCCCCGGCGTCGACCAAGAGGGAAAAACGCGATCGTATAAATGAATTCGACGAGGATCGGTACTGTAGAGCATCCACCCTCCCCTGAGTAAGTCGGTCGCATTCGTATCCACATACATATTTTCCATGCGAAGAGGATCTGGCATTCCCGGAGTAAACCAAGTGTGAGGCAAACTTAAAGAAAGGAAAGAAGTCGACCCACCTTCATCCAAAGGATTGGTGACGAGACAGGCTCGAGCATCGGTCCATTCATTTTCAAAGTGGCCGTTATTCGGATGGATGTTCCAATCTTCAATGAAGATGAAATTATTACGCGTGTTGTCGGCATGATGAAGGGGCGGAATTCCACCCGGTAAAGTATCGCAACCTAAACTTCGCGGCGCGGGAATTCCAGGTCGGCCCGCTTGACGACGCACATTGAAGGCGCCCGTCGCAAGGATGGCACGCAAATCTCCCCAAATGGGTAAAGGCGCCCAAATTTCACCACCACTATGAATGTCCGCAATTTCCACGCCTTGCAAATCCATTTCCATATGCTCGGGTCCTCCTGCAGGAGTGAAAAAAGCCAAGCGATTTGCATTTCGAACATGAACTTGCGCATCCACCGCCACACTCGTGCGAGCGCGCTGAGAAGATCCTGGATTGGTTTGCAGAACTTGCACCACTCTCGAATCTCTTCGAACGCCATCCACTTCGCCGTGAGTGATGTGCGTGCTTAAGGTTAAATTTTGCGTGGCTCCCGGTCTGCGCTCGACGAGAGTTTGATCATGCGCAAAAAGAAGATGGGCAGGACCTTCGAAACGAGTGCCATGAAGATAACCATTGAAATCATAAGTGGGGATATTGAAGTTACTGTGGAAGTCAAAATTACCATCGATCACGACATCACCGACTAAATCTAAAGAATAATTCCCCATCGTCGTAGAACCTGGAAAATGGCTGCGCGCCACAAATCTACCATTTCGAATCGACAAATCATTCAACTGAATATCGGTTAAATTCTCGCGACGAAATACACCTCGAGTGCTGAGTTCAGGAATATCAAATTCTAAACGCGTGTCATTTTCACCTTCGGCCGGAGTCGTCGATTCAAACAAGACATTCGTTAATTCCAATCCCCCTTGCAAATCGAGTCGGGTGGGCAGTGCCGCTGTATCCGCATAACTGCCGCTTGTTTCACTTCTCACGCGTTGCACCTGCATGCGCGTGGCTCCTGCGCCCATGCTCAAATTGATTCCATTGATGTCGAAATCGCGCAGTCTCAAAGGCCCGATGTTTCCACTGCTGAACTCGAAAGATTCCACCCAACCTCCGACTTCATGCAAATGTGCCACGACATTCGCGGCAACAGTGGATGATTCGAAAGTCACACGACCTTCTGTTAAGGAAGATCCTTGCCCGCGCACATTTAAGCCTGCGGCTTCGTGGGTGAAGGAATAGGAGTCATCCAAATGAGGAGCCACAAGTTTCACATTGCATAAATGAATAATTTCATTCCAATGTCTTTCCAAGATCGCAGTGAGTCGAGATAAAGGTGTGTTGCGGGGGATGTGAAGCATCTGTGCCAGTTGACGCAAAGACGGCATATTCACTTCAATGCGATCGGCTCTCACACTTTGCACATTCAAGCGCATCTCACCTTGCCTGATCGAATTTTGCGCTAAATAAGGATGATTCAATAAAAGACGCCAGGGCGTGTTGGAATCCCAAGGATTCGCCAAGGGGTTCGTCATAATATCATGCAAACGCGGCATTTCTAATTGCACTTCGGTCGCCATGACACGGCCGGATTGCAAAGTGATTCCATTCGGAAGAGAAAAATCCAAACTCATCGCCGGTGCGAAGAATCCCATTCTCATCACCTTCTCACCGCGCTCATTCACCGTGTCGCCATCCAAAGTAAAAAGATTGGTCACGTGCTTGGTGGCATACACTTGTCTTAGATTGGTGAAAAAAGAAATTCTCTCTTCACGACGTGCAAGCGCAGCTGCCTCCGTGGGGACAGGCTGGCTTTGAATTTCGTTAACCACTTGAGTCAACTCTGCTTGGGCAGTTTCCGCAGAAAAAGTCATCATCTGACCTAAGTCTGGAAAATAAAAATGACGACTATCCAACAAAATTTGTGCAATCGCGTTGTGCATGCGACCAAAAGAAAATAAGGGCGGATTTGCATTCCAGGTATTTTCACCCAAACCCAAAGCCCGTCTACCTTCAGGGTGTAAGAATGGACGGATGATATATTCCACAAAGTCGTTCAGCTTTGCAAAAATCTGATTATCAGGAAGCCCCATCCGTCGATACCATTCGACCACGAAACCAAGCGCCGTCCAAAAACCTTGGATCATCGCCTGCTCTCTGTCTTGTGCAGGTCCGCTGGTTGCACCCGTCAGCAAATACCACAGCGACCAAGTGCAAGGCTCGCCAGGATGACAAAGCGCCACTGAAGAGTTGATCGGAGTTTCGCTTCTCGTTCCGAGTGAATCGGGAGCCGAAGGACTTCCTCCGCTCATCACATTTCTAAATCCACGCGCGCCTAAAATTCCAGGACCTAAGGCGGGTAATAAAAGCGGCAACATCGCAGAACTATCTAAAGGATGGGGCGTGACAAAATCCGCACCGACGTATTCGACATTAAAATTATTAACGACCGATTCACCGATGTTACGATC
>CAZKUY010000007.1:98544-102014 GCA_964556135.1 uncultured Pseudomonadota bacterium | reverse complement strand
CTAAGGATATTTATGAAATTACCTTTTGACCTCTATTATTCCGAAAGCGGTAATCCCCAAGGTTTGCCTCTTATTTTCCTTCATGCCTTCCCACTGGATCATTCAATGTGGGATGGACAAGCTCAGCACTTCAAGGATTACCGAATCATTCAATACGATCTTCGGGGTTTAGGAAAAAGTAAAAGTCCTCATCTGCAACTAAGCCTTGAAGATCACGTCGATGATCTCTTGAAACTTCAAGCCTATTTAGAAATTGAGCAAGCCATCTGGTGTGGACTTTCGATGGGAGGTTACATTGCGCTTCGTGCCGTAGAAAAATATCCCGAACGCTGCAAAGCCCTCATTCTTTGTGATACCCGAAGTGAAGCCGATAATAATGAAGGTAAATTAAAACGCATCCAGGGAATCCGCACTGTGCTCAACGATGAACTCGAAGGTTTCGCAAAAAAGTTCGCCTCGAGCTTACTGTCTGAAAATACTCTGAAGAATAAACCCGAAGTGGAACAAAAAGTGAGAGAAATGATTCTAGCGCAAAGCCCTGAAGCCATTGCTTCGGCTCAATTTGCCATGCTCTCTCGAACTGACACCACTTCTTCTCTGTCTAAAATTAATGTCCCTACCTTAATCATAGTGGGTGAAAAGGATTCGCTCATCCCTCCGAGCTTGCACGAAGAAATGCAAAAGCAGATTCCTCATGCAATATTAGAGATACTTCCCGAAGCAGGTCACTTGAGTAACTTAGAAGAACCGGCGCTTTTTAATGAAAAAATGAGCGCATTCTTAAAAAATCTTTAAATATCATTGATATTCTCTTTGAGATCCTCAAAAATATCTCAAACCATCTCGAGGGAACTATGAATCGTAAAATCTATTTGCCGTTTCTCACCTTACTCGTCGTCTTCAGTTTATTTTTAGGCGCTCAAAATGCTTGGGCTCCTTGCGGAGACGGTGTGTGCACTGCCCCGGATAACTGTTCCACCTGTCCTCAAGACTGCGGTTCTTGCCCTATGAGAACTTGCGGCAATGGAACTTGTGCTTATCCTGAAGATTGTGCGTCATGCCCCCAAGATTGTGGACTTTGTGTATCAAAACAATGTGGTGACGGTTCTTGCTCCGGTGGTGAAGATTGCGGCTCTTGCCCTGCCGATTGCGGACCCTGCAAACCTAAGCTTTGCGGAGATGGTAGCTGCACAGGCGGTGAAACTTGCGCGAGTTGCCCTGCCGATTGCGGACCTTGTACTCCTAAAATGTGTGGCGATGGTTCTTGTTCGGGAGGAGAAGACTGTGGATCTTGTCCCGCCGATTGCGGCGCTTGTACGCCTGTCATTTGCGGCAATGGAGCTTGTGTACCCCCTGAAAACTGCGGTAACTGCCCTGCTGATTGCGGCGCCTGTGTAAATCAGTAATGAATGCGGAAAGGGCGGGATTGGTTTTCGCTAACGCTTCAACCACTTCCTTGTCGCTGCCTACGGCCATGCTCCTCGGTCGTCGAACCATGATCACTCATCCCGTATATTATCCAAATGCGGAAAGGGCGGGATTCGAACCCGCGTTACGGTTGCCCGTAAACTCGCTTTCGAGGCGAGCGCCTTCAACCACTCGAGCCACCTTTCCATCCTACGGGGCTCACTTCGCCCCTCTTTTAGCAATGCGTTTAACGATATTTTGGGGATGAGTGCAAGTCCAATGAAATTCTTAAGCTATCGATGTGCCATCAGCATTCAAAAAATAAATTAATGATTTATTCCTTTCCTCGAAGCTGTTATAGCTAGCTCCTCAAAAACAATGTCTTTATTTTTAACCATTCTTCGTCTTCAGCAGCCTTACAATTTAAAGGAGGAATTTCTATGAATACGCTTCTGTGTCGTATCACTGAAACTCATGCAGGAATTTTAGTCAGTCTCATGAGATTGCTCGTCGGTTTCATCTTTTTTAAAGCGGGAGCCGGAAAACTTTTTGGATGGTTTGGCGGCTTCGGAATCGAAAAGGTCATCGGCTTTTTCACCAACTTAGGAATTCCTTATCCTCAATATAACGCTTATCTCGTCGGGGGCGTCGAATTCTTTGGCGGAATTTTAATGCTTCTTGGATTACTGACACGGCTGGTAAGTATTCCTTTTTGCATCATTATGTTGACGGCTATTTTCACGGCCCATAAGGACGGGGACTTTTATTATCCCCTCCTCATTTTCGCCGCTTGCTTAACTTTGATTGAAGTCGGCGCTGGTTCTATTTCCTTAGACAAATACCTCGGAAAAAAGAAAATTTAATATTATGAATCTCTCATCCTTTATAAGGAGGAAAAAAATGAAGAGTAAATCGAAACGTAGCGCACTCACCCTGGGTGCCATAGTCACGCTTAGTTTGGCTGCGAGTCCTGTAGTCATGGCCAATCCCTTTCAATCGAGCTCACTTCGCAATAGCGACTTGCTAGCGGAAAATACCGCCAGCACCAAACCCGCAAATGCGAATTGTGGCGCTAAGATGAAAGATGGCAAATGCGGTGGAAAAGCCGAAAGCAAACCCAGCGCTGAAACAAAATCCAAAGACGCCAAATGCGGCAAAAATTGCCCTGAAACCAAAGCAAAAGGCGGCACTTGCGGCGCCAATTGCTCAGAATCAAAAGCCAAAGACGGCAAATGCGGCCAAGGCACCTGCGGCGGCAAGAAGTAATTAGAAATGAGAAGGAAAGATCAAACTTCAGTAGGTTTGGGTCTTCGGCGGGAATTTTTTCAGCCGCTGAAGACCCCACCTTCTTCGCTCCATTTTTTAGAAGTCGCTCCTGAAAACTGGATCGAAGTGGGTGGAAAACTTCAAAAAGAATTTCTCCATTTCAGCAAAGCCTTCCCTCTTTATTGTCATGGCTTAAGTCTGTCACTGGGAGGACAAGATCCTCTCAACATGACCCTGCTCCGCAAAATTAAAAAGTTCCTTCAAGAACATAAAGTGAAAGTTTATTCAGAGCATTTAAGCTATTGCAGCGATAAAGGTTATCTTTACGATCTGCTTCCCATTCCCATGACAGAAGAAGCGGTGAAGCATGTCGCGAAGCGAATCCGCATAGTTCAAGATTTTTTAGAAATGAAAATTTCGGTGGAAAATTCTTCTACTTATTTAATTCCGCCCATTTCCCATCTTTCAGAAATAGAATTCATTCAAGCCATCTTAGAAGAAGCTGACTGTGAAATGCTTTTGGATGTGAATAATGTTTTCGTGAATAGTGTGAACCATCGCTACGATCCCGTCGATTTCATTCAAGCGCTTCCTAGCAAAAGAATCCGCTATCTTCATATTGCTGGCCATTATCGACAATCTAAAAATCTCATCATTGATACGCACGGTGAACAAATCATCGATGAGGTGTGGAATTTATTACACGAAACTTATAAAATTCATGGCTTACGTCCGACTTTGTTAGAGCGTGATTTCAACATTCCAGCCTTTGAAGAGTTAAAATCAGAGTTAGACCG
>CAZKUY010000007.1:97110-98444 GCA_964556135.1 uncultured Pseudomonadota bacterium | reverse complement strand
GGAAAAACGAAATGGTTGAAACTCGTTCGTGATTTTTTCACCACCCATTCTTGCCAACGACCTTTTTACCGACAAGTCCCCGAAGAATTTGTGGACTATCTTAGCGTCAAAGGCAGAAAAAACTTTCCCAGTTACCTGCCTCATCTCGCTCACTTTGAATGGCTGGAACTCGATTTATATATTTCAGAAAAAACTAACACGCTTCGTTTTTCGGACGATTTACTGGAAGGAAAAATTGTTTTCACTCAGCCTTGTCAATTGGTCGCCTACCCTTATCCGGTCCATCAAATTAAAAAGGGATATAAGGCAAAAACCAAAACAGAAAATTATTATTACCTTTTTTATCGGGATACTGAATTCAATGTGAAGTGGCTGCAATTAAATCCTGCTCAAGCAAAACTCATTCATCTCTTACTCGACAAAAAAATGTTACTTTCCAAGGCCTTGAAAAACATTGCTGCGGAACTAAAATTACCCATCAACCTCATTAAAAACTCTGCTCTTGAAAACCTACAAGACTTTCAGCAAAAAGGCATTATATTAGGGACTAATGAATCTGTATAGTTTTAACACATAACACACCTATCGAAGCCCCGTTTCCGCACATTCTTAACCACATCCCCACATCTAACATTAAAAAATCCCCGTAATTTCAAATATATGCGTTATTTGCTAATTTTGGCACTCCTATTGCTTAACAACTATTCGTCGGGATGTTTTAAACAAGATAAAGGAGTTTCAAATCATGAAAAGGAATTTTTTAAAAATAAGTTTACTATCAATACTATTTTTCCCCACCGTAGCCTTGTCAGATGGCCCCCGAGCCCCCGAGGGAGCGGTGGTGGCAGAAAATGAATCCATACAACTTCAAGCAGGAGATAAAGTTCATCTTTGCGTGAAGAATAATGCGGATGCGGCTTTATTTCATCCAAATCCATTACAACCGTCCAAAGGAGTCATTATTACCTTAGAAAATGCGGGCACCCATTTATTCACCCCTGGGGAACGAGTTTCCATCGCGAATGGAGGCAACTCTGAAAATATCACGGTCCGCAATCGAGAAGATGGAGTGTACTTTACCAATGCGGATTTGGTTTATATCCAAGATGAATTTGATATTTTAAGTCGAATAAAATTACTAAATATCTTTGATCGTAACGATGATTTTAACCCCTACTTCGATCTCGAAGTTTCCGGTAATAATCACATCCCCTGTAGTAGTGCTCAATTCAATACCGAGTCTTTTAAAATAAATGCCGTTGGATTTCTTTTACATATTACAAACCTAAATTTGCAGGTTCCTGAAGAAAATCCTGAACTAGGAGAAGACGACG
>CAZKUY010000007.1:24796-97010 GCA_964556135.1 uncultured Pseudomonadota bacterium | reverse complement strand
TTCGCCCTGATTCTGGGGACACACGCGCTCTTTAGATTTCGCAAAGAGTAATTTTTTTCGAAACTAAAAGCAAAAAAACCCCGCCCATGAAAATGAGCGGGGTTTTTATTTTTATTAACTCCCCACAGTGTGCCATTTAAACACATATTCTACGCCAACTCGCTTTAAAAGCCTTCCATATAATCATAAACATAAATAATTTCAATAAGATATATAATTGCAGAAAATGGCACAGCTCTTGCTTTGTATAAGCTCTGACGAGAATTTAATATTTTTTTAAGGAGTCTATTTCATGAAAACAAAACTCAGCATTACTTTTGGCTTAATGTTCGCTCTTTTAAGCAGCTCTCTTCAGGCTGCCGAAGGAGTAGTTCAAGTTCAAACTCAAATCGGCGATGAAACGCATCTTTGCGTTAAAGGCGCAGTGGATATTACCGTACTCCATCCTTCTGGAAACCCCTATTCATTGGCTGAACATAATATTCTTTATAGTGATGGTAAAATATTTGGCCTTGCGGCGAAAGACGGCCCTATCTCCCTCTACAATAGCGAAGATCGCGTGAGCGCAAATCACACTGAATTCTTCATAATAAGAACCTTACCCCTTGTAGACATTAAAGACATCGATGGAGATCAAGCCCCCTACATCCAATATATCCCTGCTGGCAGTAGCATTACTCCCTGTCAAAGCGAGACCGCTTTTGCTGAAGGTTATCTTTTTGATTCGCCTTCACTGATTGTGAGTGTGACTGAAATTACTGCACCCGCGGCAGTAGTGTTAGAACCTATCCCTGAGGCACAAGATCCCATTGTTCTTCCCGACGACAATGCTGATGCAGATGAAGTTCCTGTGGCTCCTGCTGGAAGCTCCGGTGGATGCAGCTTAGGCGTAGGCAGCTCAAATCCCGCTATCAATTTTACAGTAGGTCTTTTTTTCGCCCTGATTCTGGGGACACACGCGCTCTTTAGATTTCGCAAAGAATAAGTTTTTTCGAATCTAAAAAGCAAAAAACCCCGTCCTGCGTAAGCAGGGCGGGGTTTTTCTTTTTATTAATGCGGAGAGAGCGGGATTGGTTTCCGCTAAAGCTTCAACCACTTCCTCGTCGCTGCCTGCCCCTTTTCCATAAGATTCCATATATGTCAGGGGCTGCACCTAACATTAAGAATATTTAATAGCGGAAGGTGCTGCGGCCATGCTCCTCGGTCGTCGAACATGGAGGCCTCATAATATTACTTAATGCGGAGAGAGCGGGATTCGAACCCGCGTTACCAGTAAAGGTAAACACGCTTTCCAAGCGGGCGCCTTCAGCCACTCGGCCATCTCTCCATCAACTTCCCCTCAAGGCCTCTCAGCCTGAGGGAGAGTCCCTATAAATAACTTCTTTCAAATACACAAATTGATTTTTTAAGGCTGAATAAGCCCTATGAAAGGGCTTTTTTTTTGACTCGAAGCTTTTTGAAAAAATCAGAGAGTTGCTTCGAGCTTTCTTCTTGTAAAACTCCGGACTGAACTTCGATGCGATGATTTAACCTTGGGTCTTGAGAAAGATTATATAAAGAACCACAAGCACCTGCCTTTGGGTCTTCACAGGCAAACACCAAACGCCCAACCCGCGCTTGCAATAAGGCCCCCATACACATCAAACAAGGTTCCAAGCTTACATATACAGTCACATCATTGAGCCGCCATTTTTTTAATTTTTTCGAGACTTTGGAAATGAGATAAATTTCTGCATGACCCAAGGGATCCTGCTTACTTTCTCTTAAATTGTGTGCCCGCGCGATAATTTTTCCCTCATGCAAAGCAACCGCGCCAATCGGAACTTCATCCTTTTTTTCCGCTTTCATCGCCTCTCGCAGGGCAAGCGCCATGTATCGAATATCTTCTTCTGAACTAGGCATAGGGTCTCACTTCCAAATAATTTTAGAAATGCCAAGGCAATAAAAAAAACCCTTCGCTTGCTGCGAAGGGTTGGGATCGGGAAAGGAGAGGGTCAGAATTAAATTTTTAAGACTAATAACCGTAAGGATTGCGAGGGTTCATTCGAATCGGCACAATCCGCCCTGCCGCAGAGGCCCAAGGACTATTCACATTATCGAAAACATAGGGGTTATTGGGGGTCTGGTTATAATTTTGATTATTGTAATTATTATAAGGGTAGTAACTCGCAGGATAGTAAGGCGCAGGATAATTGTTACCACAGCCATTATTGCAACAGCCGTTATTCACCGGATAGCCAGCATAGCCATATCCAGGATATCCTACATTCCCATAAGGACCTAGATTCACGAAAACCGTAGGACCCGCTTGAAGCGCTGAAATGCCTGCCATGCTTAAAGCTGTTAAAACAAATAAAGAGATTAATATTTTTTTCATTTTGATCACCCTCCAAATAAAATCAAACGCATGATTTTCGGGATGGTTTCTAATTTTTTCTAACAAATGCCACAAATATGGCAGGAGGTCGGCTCGCAAGGCGGGATAATACGGCTTTTGGCAGCTCGTTCACGTTCTTTGATCAAATATCCGTCTTTGGTACCATGATCGATAAATGACCAAGCTAATTTTTCTTCATTGGGAATCGCACGCGTAATGTAATAATCCGGGTCGAAGCTTAACTGCTTTAAGGTTTTTCGGAGTTTTTGGCCATTTTGATGCTGTTTCAAAATGAATTCGCCCACCTTTTGATCGCCTCGTGAAAGCAGAGTTTCCACATAAGCATCCAAATCCGATTCTCCGGCGATCACAATATTTCCCACTGGTAATAAACGTGATTTTATTTTCCTGAACTTTTCACGTAAAGGCTCCAGACCTTCATAGGGTTCGCGTTCAAAGGGAGTCGCAGGTTTAGGAGTAAAAGGACTCAAAGACAGGGTCAGCCGAGGAATTTTTCCAGATTGTTTTGCAGCGACGAGCAAGGCTTCTCGAGTCGCCAAAGTAAGACGACACAAGGCTTCAATATCCTCATCATTTTCATCCGGCAAACCAATCATGATGTAGAGCTTAATATTAACGATGCCACCTTCGGCGAGCATCACGGCCGCTTGAATGACTTCTTCATCGGTGAAAGTTTTATTGAGCTGACGCCGCAAGCGCTCACTCCCCGCTTCCGGAGCAATCGCGATCGTTCGATTTCCTGACTTTTTAAGATAATGAATAATTTCAGGAGTAAAGGCATTCAAGCGAACTGACGAAGGTGAAAAACTTCCGCCCTTTTCGTCGATGTGGCGCAGCAGCTCGATCAACCCACCATAGCCCAATAAATCCCCTGCCAGTAATCCCATTTTCTTTCGGTAGACGAAACCTTCATCAATGCGAGCCTTGAGCATTTCGACATGGGAATAGCGTGGGTAGCGATAAATATATCCCGCAGCACAAAATCGACATGCCCACTGACAGCCCCGCTGCACTTCGATCAGATACATGTCTCCGAATTCAGTATGAGGGGTCAGAATTTTGGAATGGGATAAAGGAGGTTCTAGTTGATCAAGCCGCAATCTCCAAATCGATTTACCTTCGGCGAGATGAACACTGGGAACAAAAACTCCGGTTAGCTTTGAAAGCTCTTCTAGGCGATGATCGCGAGAAGAATGAGTCTTAAAAATTTCAGCAATTTGAAGGGCAATTTCTTCTCCCTCGCCAATGACTGCCGCATCAACAAAATCCGCGGTCGGCAAAGGATTGATCGTCATGGCAGGCCCACCGACCAAAACAATCGGATCGGAGTCTGTTCTATCCTTCGCCAGAAGAGGAATTCTCATCAGTTCCAAGAGAGGCGGTAAATTCAAAACGTCGTTTTGGTAAGAAATAGAAAAGGCCATCAAATCAAATTCGCTGGCAGGGGTATCGCTATCGATTGAAAGTAAGGTGCTTCCCGTTTGGCGATATTCTAAAATTTGCGCGTCATCGGGTAGAAAAAACCGCTCGCAGTTCACTGCATTCATTTCATGGAAAATTTTATAAAGGGTTTGGAAACCCAGATTCGACATCCCGAAATAATAGAGGTTGGGATAGACCATTCCTACGTTCAAGTCGCGAGACCAAACATTGCCTTCTCGGCCTTCTTCAGCCGCTCTCAGCATTTCATGATGTTTTCGTATTTTCCACGACATTCAGTCAAACTCCAACAATGACTACTCCCCGCTTACGCAGTGCTGCTGTGTGTCAGAAGCTAGTCATTATTTCTGTTAACGCAACGCATAACTCTTTGTATCAAGCATTTCAACCTACAAGCATAAGGCAAAAAAATCTCTCTGACAAGGTAGTCCTACCTTGAGTCCTTCACCCATTTTCCGATATAATTTTAAGATCGGGAGAGGTGTCTTATTATGCCCCACAAGTTCTTTGGGACGGACAAAGAGGAGAGCTCCGTATTTCAAAAACCTGAAATATGGCCGGACAGCTCTACATCAATTTCAGGCTCAACTTCAGCCTTAGCCCCTACCTTAAACATTCAGGTTCGGGAACCCCAAAAAATACCTCGCAAAATAAGGGAATTTTTCAAAGTAGACCTCAAAACAGGCACTACCCTAGCTACCGAAAGGAAGATATTTCTTTCTCAAGTCTTAATGCATGAAATAGACGAAGGTTCCCGCTGCCTTCAACGAGCCGGAAAAGAGGAAATTGCGGAAACAATTCGCGCCACGCATCCTCGTTTACATTTAAGCAATCAACTTCGCTTGCTTCGAGATAGTTTAGAGGAAAAGAGCGTGAGCGAATGGGGTCCCGAACTCATCTCGCAGGGCTTTAAAATTCGTAATAATCAAGTAGGACAAATCTCTGGCAAATTTAAAGAAGGCAGCTTTTACGCTCTCAGCTCCGAAGGTGTGCTCTACAAAAACCGCAATGAAGATGCCTTACTGATCGAGTCGGATAAGCAGGTCCTTGCTGTATTGGATGGCATGGGTGGTCATAGCGCAGGAAACATTGCCTCTGGAATTTTAGTAGATTTTTTAGAATATGGACTGCAACACGGCATGAATTTAGAACAAGCCATCTGCTTCGGCAATGAAGCCGTTTTGCAAAGATCGAAGAATGATGCGAGACTCGGGGGTCCTTATCCCATGGGAAGCACTTTAGTCATGGCGCAAATCCAAGGGGATAAACTGAAAACTGTAAATGTCGGTGATTCTAAGCTCATCGTAATTCGCCAGGGAAAAATCGTCTTTGAAACCTTAGATCACACCAATGGCCAAACTTTGTACCGTGAAGGCTTGGTCGATGTGGATACAGCTCATTTCCTGAATCACATTCTTTCTCGAAATTTGGGCACAGATCCCATCCTTCCGAAGCGAGATTTAGAAAAAAACTCCTTTGATTTGAAAAATGGGGATCGAATCTGCCTCATGAGTGATGGAATCACGGATAATTTCTATTCGAAAAATTTCGATTTAAATGAACTTACTTCGCTACTTTCGAAGGGAAATTTGGCTGATTGTGCTCAAAAAGTGCAACAATTAAGTTTCGAGCGCATGAAAAACGGTAAACTTAGCACTGGTTACCGAGCCAAGCCTGACAATCTCAGCTTAATTCTTTATCAACAGCAAAGATAAGCTTGCCTAAGCTTTCAAGCCAAGTTATGCCTAAAAATTAGGCATATACTTTATGGAAGCTTTTTTTCAACAAGTCATTGAATTTCTCCCGGACGCACTTTTCCTTTTGGATTCAGAAGGTAAAATTCTCTTCCTCAATCCCGCCGCAGAAAAATTAACAGCCACTTCCAACACCCTTTTAAAAAATCGTCCTTTTCAAGAGCTTTTCCCTAAAGCCGAAAATATTTTAACCCGACTCAAAAACACCCTTAAAACAGGTCATGCTTACACGATTCGCGAAGATGAATTAGCAAACCGTGCTCGAGAAGCTTTCGTCGTCGAAATTCATATCGAAGGTTTTTACGATTCAGATGGTAAGCAATTGGGCGCTATTTTACTCATGCGTGATTTGTCTGCATTGAAGAAAATGGAAGAGGACTTTCGATATGCAGATCGTCTTGCCATTATGGGAACCATTGCGTCGGGACTCGCCCACGAAATCAAAAATCCCCTCGGCGGCATCAAGGGCGCCGCTCAAATGCTGAGCCGAGAAGTCGAAAAAGAAGAGCAAAAAGAATATCTCGACATCATCGTGAAGGAAGCAAACCGCGTCAACAAAATCATCCAAGAGCTTCTACACTTCACTAAACCAAAATCTTCTAAACCAAGCTCCGTCAACCTCAACAAGCTCTTAGATGAACTCGTGCATTTAGAACAAGCAAGCGAAGGCGCTGAAGAAGTGCGTTTCTTGCGTCATTACGATCCCAGTTTACCCAGCGTAAAGGCGGATGAAAGCCAATTGAAGCAAGTTTTTCTTAATTTAATTAAGAATGCTCGCGAAGCCGTTCATGAAAAAGGAACCATCGAGCTCTCCACGCGCCTGGTCACTGGTTATCAATTAAAAGTAGAAGAAGGCAAAGTCGCCCGGATGATCCAAATTGATATTCATGACGATGGTTGCGGCATGAGCGAGGAAACTCTCTCCAATTTATTCGCCCCGTTCTACACCACTAAAAAAGCGGGCACAGGCTTAGGACTCGCCATCAGCCATCGCATCATCACCGAGCATCAGGGCTTCATCCAAGTGCAATCTCAACAAGACAAAGGAACGACCTTCAGTGTTTTTCTGCGCGCCATTTCTTGAAACAAGGACTTATTATGGAATCGAATGTAAAAATTCTCATCGCCGAAGATGAACCTTCTTTACGCACCATCTTAAAGAAGATGTTCTCGAAAAAGGGTTACCACGTAGAAACAGTTCCCGATGGTGAAATGGCCATCGCAAAATTAGGCAGCGAAGAATTCGACGTCGTACTCGCAGATATCAATATGCCGGGCAAATCCGGTTTCGATATTCTTACATTCTTACGTAATCGCGATTTATCCACCCTAGTCATTTTAATCACCGCACAAGACACAATGAAAAATGCGGTAGACGCCATGAAAGAAGGTGCCTTCGATTACTTAACCAAACCCTTTGAACTCGATGAACTGGAAATCGTGGTGGAGAAAGCTTTAGAGAGCCAACGGCTCACGCGAGAAGTCGCTATTTTGCGTCAAGAAGTGAAGTCTCCCACTTTCGATTCCCAAGCCAAAATTATCGGACAATCGAAAGCGATTAAAGAAATTTATAAGATGATCGGCAAAGTGGCTGCTTCCGACATTCCTGCATTAATCACCGGTGAATCTGGAACAGGTAAAGAGCTCATTGCAAAATCTATTCATCTAGCCAGTAACCGAGCCAAAATGCTTTTCGTCGCGGTAAACTGCGCGGCCATTCCTAAAGATTTATTAGAAAGTGAATTGTTTGGTTATCGCAAAGGCGCCTTCACCGGTGCGGACGAATCACGCGCAGGTTATTTTGAAGCCGCCCACAAAGGAACTTTATTCCTGGATGAAATCGGCGACATGCCAATCACTTTGCAGTCTAAACTTCTTCGTGTGTTGCAGGAAAAAGAAGTGCAGCGTTTAGGAAGCACCGAAGCCAAGTCCATCGATGTGAGAATTATTTCTGCAACCAACCAAGATTTATCTCAGATGGTGGCTCAAAAAAAATTCCGTGAAGATCTTTATTTCAGGCTAAATGTTGTTCCCCTTCGAGTTCCCCCACTTCGCGAACGCGGTGATGACATTGAAATCCTCACGCACCATTTTATCGAAAAGTTTAAGAATGAATTCTCCCTGCCCGCCAAAAGCATTAGCGATGAAGCCATCCAATGTTTATTGGATTATCCTTGGCCTGGGAATGTGCGCGAATTGGAAAATGTGATCAAACGAGCGATGGTCGTGACTTCTGGCGCCTTAGTTTCCCCCAAAGACCTCAAAGGGATTTTGCAGTTGAGTCCCGCGCAAATGGCTGCTGATGACCTGGAAGATTTGGCCCTCGAAGAAATCGTCCATAAAAAACTTCTGAATTTTTTGTCACGCTTCGATCAACTCGATGCGATGGATCTTTACACCACCATCATTCAAATGGTCGAACGCCCTCTCGTTTCACTGGTACTACAAAAAACTCGCGGCAATCAAATTCAAGCCTCAAAAGTTTTAGGAATTAATCGCAATACGCTGCGCAAAATGATACGCACCCTCAAAATTAAACTTGATCGCTTCAATCCAGGAGATGAGGAATGAGCTTCGGCGATTCGCTTTCAATCTATTTAGTGTTGCTGGCAGCGGCAGTTTTTGTCGGAGGGATGTTGCCTGCGCTACGACATTGGCATCCTAAAAGTATTCCGCTTCTCCTTTCTCTTTCCGCAGGTTTGATGTTGGGCTCGGCTTTCATCCATCTTCTTCCTGAAGCCATCGAAATCATCGGAGCCGCTGCCGGCATATGGATGCTCGCGGGTTTGCTCTTTCTTTATTTCTTTGAAAAATTCATCACGGTGCATTTATGTGAAGTCGATTCATCTTGCGAAGTACATCGCAAATTAGGCTTATCGGCTTTCATCGGCCTGTTCATTCATTCACTCACCGATGGTATCGCTCTGGGTGTGAGTTTATTGATTCCAAAATTAGGTTTCATCGTGTTCGCCGCTATTTTCTTGCACAAATCGATGGAAGCTTTTTCACTCACTTCTGTTTTAGTGCACGAGAAAAAAAGTAGATCGACCATGCTCTTAGCGAATACTGCTTTGCTTCTAGCCGTTCCGATCGGCGCTTTAATTTCAATTTATTGGTTAAACTCTTACGGTCCTCAATTAACGGGCATCGCCTTGGCATTTTCCGCAGGAACTTTTCTGCATATTTCTTTGTCGGATTTACTTCCCGAAGTGCACCGCCATTCTGCGCTGAAGAATCAAGCGATTCTTTTTTTCATCATCGGCTTAGCAAGCATGTACGTTTTGGGCCGTTATTTAGGGGCACATTAAACGAGCGAGAAGACTTCCATGACTCAAGCCCAAAAAATTTCCGGTCTTTATGCGATTTGTGATACCAGTTTTTCTCTGCAATATAGCCATTTGGAATTAGCAGATTTAATTTTACAAGGTGGATGCAAAGTCCTTCAGCTGCGCATGAAAGGCGAAAAAGACTTAGCCAAAGTGAGAGCAGCCACTGAACAAATCCTTTCACTCAAAAAAAAATACGATTTTACTTTCATCCTCAATGATTATGTCGATCTGGCAGCTGAACTCTCTGTGGACGGCGTGCATGTGGGGCAAGACGACTTATCCATAGCTGAAACCCGAAAAAAAGTAGGCCCGAAAAAAATCATCGGATATTCTTCCCATTCTTTAGATGAAGCGATCGCCGGTGAAAAAGCGGGTGCCGACTATGTCGCCTTGGGCGCTATTTTTCCGACACAAACTAAAGGTGCAGGTCATCCAGTTCAAGGTCTCGAAACTCTCCAAACCGTGGTGCAATCACTCACAGTGCCAGTGGTCGCCATTGGTGGAATTACTTTGGCTAATCTAAAATCCGTACTGGAATGTAAACCTGCCGCCATTGCAGTAATCACAGCCCTCTCCAAGGCGCCAAATGTGCTTCAAGCTACCCGAAATTTCCTCGATCTTATCGCTTAATTCCTACGCAACCTTTCAAGCTAAAACGCGAAAAAGTCTTCAATCAACCTCATCGGGGCACAGAGAATAATTTCAATGACTCGCGTTCGTTCAGAGCCCTCATTTTTTGCGTCTTCTCAAGCTGTTTCGCTCAGCCAGGCACAGCTGCAAGCGGATGCGTGGTCTTCCACTTTCAGCCAACAAGCGACTCATTTCCAAACAATCGCCAGTTTTGCAGTCGCCGGATTAGTGGGGCAAGCCGCACGAGGACTTTTTTTAGGAAGTGGTCTCGTCCGAAATGCTTTGTTAAACCCATTGTTCGGACATGGCTTCGGCTTAATTGCAGAATCTGCAGCACTCACAGGACTTCAAGCGCCTTCCTTGTTAGAAAGTGAAGCTTCGTCTCTCCGCACTTTTCGTTCCCATTTAATGAATTTGACTGCGTTAAAAATCGGCGGAAGCTTATTTCATCACAGCCCTGCATGGATTCGTCACTTCAGCACTTCAGCCGCGATGGTGGGTGCTCATCATCTTGCAGTCACTTTCGAATGGGAGATAAAAAATTCGCGATCGCTTTTTGAAGAGATGCTAGAAGCGGAACTACTCACTTTGCAGATGGAAACAGGAAATGCGCTCGGGCATCAACTCACCGGTCATCATTTCGTCAGAGTGCAGCGACATCTCGCGCGACGAGCCGAATTTTCTCAAAGACTTGAAACCCATTCAAGACCTAGAATTTTTGAATATGCTTCCACGGATGCCAATATTACCGATTTAAGCCGGGTCAAATATCATCCCAATTTTGTAAGTTGTTGGACAACAGTGCCAGAAACGATTCGCTTGAGAACCCTGAGAGTCATCGAAGGCCTTGTGAATGGAAGTCTGAGTAAAGGTCATAAGAAGAAAAAATTAACGGACATGCCGCTTCACCAGATAAAACTTTCAGATCAACATAGGATTCTTTTTGCTCCTCGAGGTAGAAGATTTGAACTCATCCACGTTGGCACACACAACGAGATAGACCGTGTCATTCGACAATGGAAGGCAAAACCTTTACAAGAAAGCCAAGACTCCAATGGATTTGATCCCTTCGCTCATTTAAGAAATGATTCTCCCTCCTCCCAGGCCCAATCTGCCAATACTGGAGAATATGTAGGATACGTCCTCTTTGCAGATTTTTGGAGAAGACACGAGGCTGAACAAAGCTCTGCTGACAGGGCGCCGGAAATGATTATCGAAGAAGCCGCACCCGCACTCAGTGATCCCAGTGAAGTTTTAAAAGGTAAAATTGATGCAAAATTTTTAGCTGAATTTCCTGAATTAAATACACTGAGCGATGATCTAGATGATCTAATTGTTACACTCTCGGAAAATTCACCCTGGCGAGGCGATCCAGACTCAAGGCTCTACCTTCATCTTCAAGCTCTACGAAATCGCTTGAATGGTGTAGCAAGGGAGCCAAATACGGTGGAAGCACTCAACGAAATGGGAGTCATCTTTGACCTTGCAGAAACTAAAGATCACCCAGAAGTTGTTGCCGGTCTTGCCTTAGAGGCTTATCGAAAGATTCATCCCATCGACCGCCTTCGCCTTCAAAAAGACACAGCCCATTTAGAAAGAATCGATGGAACCACTTTAAGAACACAAGCTTTGGAATTTATTTTGCGACGAGAATTGAGGATGGGAGATTTCGATTCATTTATTGAAATGAGCGCCGCCTTAGATCCTCTTACTCAAATAGCAAGTTGGATGATTCATTCTCCTCGCGATTATCTGAAGTTGAAACAAAAGCCTGCGTTATCTCGCATTGAAATGTATGCTCACCTTATTCGAACTTTTCCACTTTGTGAATTCTCGAGTGATTTTCCTCTGAGCGAAGAAGAGTTAGGATTTTGGAATGGTTCCAGTCAGGATTTTAATACAGGTCTTGACGTAGGGGCTGCCCTGGAACAATCCAATAAAGTTTATAAAGATATGGCTTTGGCTCTTTCCAGAAACTTTGTGACTCGAGAAATTTCCGAAGCGCAAAGCTTAGCCGAAGAATGGAATGCCCCACCTCCTGGCTCAAGGGAAGACATGCTCACCTTTTGGAATGAAGCTCCCTCCAACTTTCGCCGCGTGTTCCGCTATTATCGTGAAATCTTAGGTGAGTCCGCCTCTCAAAGTAAACTCGCGAAAGTCATTCGTCAAATTGCAACTCTAAGACGCCTGGGCGCACCCACTGCTGCACTTGAAAACTACGCCGTCCATGCCTTTGAACATGCGGCTTTCATGGATGATAAAGTTTTAAAGGATGGATTTGAAAAATATCCTCGTGTTCTAGAATGGTTGGAAAGATGCCCTGAAGTCATGGCCGAACCAATCGCCACCGCTCTACCTCCTCGAGACACTATCGATACCCGCAGATTCCATGGTAGAAATAATCGCATCGCGGGTGCCGCCTTCACCCGCCTTCTCAGCCATACAGAAACAGCGCATAAAATTTCTGAAGCACTTTGGCGTAGAGCACCTGAAGAAGAATTATCCGACGAACAAATGGATGCTTGGATGGCAGACATGCATCGATTTGTTGCGAGAGCCTATTTAAAAAATCGCGGTTTTGTCGCCAGGCGCTTAAATGTCGAATTCGAGGTAAATCCACTGCTTAATATTGAAATCACCTATCGAAAACTCCCAGAAATTGGCATCGATTTTCCAGAAATTTACAGGTACCAACCCAAAGATATTTTAGACTTAATGGCTCTCAACGAATTTGCCAAAACCTTAGATCCTGCAGAATATGCCTGTGTTGTAGAAACTCGCGACTCAAACGGCTCTTTTCGAATTCGTATTCTCAGCGCGGAAAATGAAGCTCTTTTTCGAAGGCAAAATCCAGGAGAAGCTTTTCAAGTCGACGATGAAACAATGCGACTCGGAGAAGTTACCCATTTCAGGCCTTTCAGCATCAGCTATCGATTAGTTCTTTTAGCAGAGAATTTTTTAATCCCGAATGTATTTCGATTAATGGCGCTTTGCCGAAGGTTTGAAAACCCATTCCGCGTCCGAAGCAGCAAAGTGATTAACAAGGCCGCTAATTTGCTCATGGCTGGAGTTCCCAATCCTTGGGCAATGATTCTATTCTACAGGCACTTTTTAACAGAATATTGTGAAGAGAGAGAAGCCGTCGTGAAGCAGCTTCAAAAACAAGATCCCTTCTTTGCGAGCAGAATCTTTGTTCAACTTCCGGAGTATGATTTGATGGGAGCGTTTCTAGAAACACATCTTTTGCAGGATGCCGACCTTGCCAACATTGCGCCCTTAAAACATGAACTGAGAGATATCAGAGATTCTTTCTTTAAAATCAAAGACGGTCAGCCCGAATTTGATTTTCCAGCGCCTCGAATCACGGATGACACCATCACAAAACTGGGTCTATTCATGATGAAGCGTCGTCACTTTGTGTTAGACCACATCGGCCTTCAAGCCCCCTACGCCAGCATGATGGACAGATTATGGGACGAACTAAATCCCGAATCCACGCCCGAACTCTTCAAAGACAGTCCTAGCTTCAGCACAGCATTCAACCGAATGTCACTACCTCAAAATGTGAATCGTTCCGGAAATTTTGCTCATCTTTATGCCAGAGCCATGACCTTTATGGGAATGGCACAAGCCCATCTTCCGGGTCTCCAAACATTCCTGAGAGAAGTCTTGCCACCCATCAATGACCAAAGTGGCCCTGCTTGTGTGTTGGCCACGCTTGATTATTTTTTGGAGCACCGTGAAGAGATACTGGCTTTTGTGCCTGATAATCTGCAATAGGTTAAACCATGAAACAAAACTCCACACTCATCGTCATCGGCGGCTCGGATCCATCTGGGGGCGCCGGCATTCAAGCGGATTTATTCACCCTTTCCAAATTGGGCATCAAAGCGCAATCCGTAGTGACTGCGACCACTGCCCAAAATGAAGGAAAATTTCTTTCTTACGAAAGTGTCAGCGTCCAAAATTTCGAAGACCAACTGCAGGCTCTCAAGATTCCTCAAGATGACGTTTTCATAAAAATAGGCATGATCGGCGATCATCGTTTCATTGCGCCTTTGGCGGCTTGGCTGGAAAAAATTGAACCTGCCTTCACGATTTTAGATCCCGTGCTTCGCTCCAGCAGCGGTGCTGATTTGATCGATGCAAAAGGAATTTCACTTTTGCCGAAGTTATTTCCTGTGGTCGATTTACTCACTCCTAATATTCCTGAAGCCGAAGAATTAACGGGTCTTAAAATCCAAAATTTAAAAGATATGCAACGCGCGGGCGCAAAATTTTTGGAATTAGGTGTGGAGCAAGTACTCATGAAAGGTGGCCATCTGAAAGAGTCGCCTTGCGATGTTTTAATGGATGAAGAAATGGATTATTTTTTCAAGGGAAGCAGAATCCAATCCCAAAACACGCATGGAACGGGATGCACACTAGCTTCTGCAATTTTGGGTTATATGAGCGCAGGAGATGATTTAGTCGCTTCAATTCATGTCGCCAGAGAAATGGTTCGTGCGAAGCTCAAGTCGTCTGACGATTAAACTTGTTCCGCATTCTCCACATGCCATTGGACGGTGTCGCGATAAAGCTCCAAAAGTTTTTTTGTAATCGGACCTGGGCAAGATTTTATTTTTTCTCCATCAATACTCGCGACCGGCATCACTTCTTTTAAAGTACTCGTGAGAAAAACTTCATCCGCTTTCAGTAAATCTTCTGGCATCAGAATTTTCTCTTCAACTTCATAGCCTTCCTTTTCAGCCAGATGCATCACTTGCTGACGCGTGACGCCACTCAATAAACCTTCGACTCCTGGAGGCGTATAGATGACTGAATCCGCCACAATGAAAACATTACTACCCGAGCCTTCGGTGACATTGCCTTTGGAATTCAATAAAATCCCCTCAAAACATTTTTTCTGCTGAGCTTCGCGGCGAGCGAGCACTCGGCTCAAATAGCTGGTAGATTTAATCTGAGAAAGCAAACCTTGCTCCGCAGCAACGCTTTTGACCCACGTAAGATCCGCGCCTTCTTGATAGAGCTTCAAAGGAAAAAGATGCAAAGCTTTGCACGAAATCAATAAATTTATTTTTTGGGGCGGAGAATCTAAATCTCCAATCCCAGTCCCTTCGCTACTGAGATAAACTCGCACGACGGCATCTTGCAATTTATTGAGATGGAGGGTTTGATAAATCAAAAAACGGAGACGCTCGAGCGAGACCGGAAGCGTCATGCCTAACTTTTCTGCGCCTTCTTGCAAACGCAACAAATGCTCCTTCACAAAAACCACATGGCTATTATAAGCGCGCATCGTTTCGAAAAGTCCTTCGCCGACTAAAAATCCGCGATCCGCGACGCTCACATGCGCTCGATGCTCATCGAGGAATTTTTCATTTTGATAAACGATGGTGGCCATAAAAATTTTACCTAAACACTTTCGACTTCGTGAGGATTTCCTGAAACTCATCTAGAGGCTGACTATCTGCCACAATGCCACTGCCCATGCCGAACTTCGCGCGATTTCCATCAATCTCGAGGCTGCGAATCGCAATGTTCAAATGGCAGACTTCACCTTTTGCATAAAATCCAATGGCCCCAGTATATACCCCGCGAGCCTCCGACTCAAGCTCTTGAATGATTTCCATGGCCCGTTTTTTGGGAGCTCCAGTAATCGATCCTCCGGGAAACATCGAGCGAGTGGCTTCAAGTGCGGTCAGCCCTTGCTTCTTCTTTCCTTCTATCGTCGCCAAAGCATGGTGTACGTAATCGAAGCTGACAATTTTTCGTAAATTAGAAACTCTGACAGAAGCTGTTTCACAGATCTTACCTAAGTCATTACGCTCCAAATCGACAATCATGAGAAGTTCGGCTTTTTCCTTTTCAGAATTCGCCAATTCATTTTTAATCTTTTCATCATCAATCGGATTCGAGGATCGATGGCGAGTGCCTTTGATAGGTGTTGTGCGCAGCTTATCCCCTTCCATCCAAAGAAGTTCTTCAGGAGAAAGTGAAATGATTTTCTTGCTACCGCAATCCAAGTAAGCTGCAAAGGGCGCAGGGTGCTTATTCACTAACTTCACAAACTCTTGGATGGGAGAAAAATCTTTGTCTAACTCCCACTTAAACATTTGGGCAATATTGACCTGATAACAATCGCCCGCGCGAATATAAGCCAGCACTCGTTCTACTGCAGACAAATATCTCGCTTCATCCAAGCGATAGGGAGGTGGATTCCACTCTGAATTTAAATTATCTTTCTGGCTTTGTGGGACAGGACTTCCTTCGTGCAGGAATTTTTGCTGAAAATGATCCCAAACCCAAATAGAATCATAATAGGCCCACCAAGCCAGTAAACAGTCTTCCGGCAAATCTCTTTGGGGGAATTTTTCGTCCGAAAATTGGCCCATTTCATAAGCCCAAAATCCCACCCATCCTGATTTGAAGAAATTGTTTTGTTTACCCTTCAAATCAAATTCTTTTTCTAAAAGAGAAAAAGGATCCTCGCCTTTTTTGAGTTCTCTTCTTTGACCCTGTATTTCAAGATGCCGAGGATAGACCTTACAAATTTTTTGAGGATTGGCGCCCAAATAAGAAAAGGCATCCAAACCACTCGAATAGAGGCAAAAAGGGTGCTTTTGTCCTTGAAGCTCTAACAACAATGAAAGGGGACTGTCACAGCGCATAAGCTTCCCTAGAAGATCTTGACGCCCGAGTCTAGATGGTAGATGAGGATAGCCTCCATGCTAAAACTCTTTTTCAATCGAAATAGTCCCACCATGAAAGGTTTTTACCTTTTAGGGGCCGTATTGAGCCTGGTTTTTTTGTGGCAAGGACATTGGTCGCCTCTTTCCAGCCTGCAAAAAAGCCTTTTAGCCTTATTTTGGCTACAAGTAATTTTCGCCCAAGCCTTAGTTCTTTATCCCTTTTATCCCTCAAACGCACGGGGACCCGGCATCCAACTACAGTTTCAAAAAGCTTTGGTTCCCATTGCTTATATTTGGCCCAGTTTTATGATTTTGATCTGGATAAAATCCTATACGGGCTTTTTGATTTTATTTAATGTTTTGCTTTTACCCATCACTACGGTTGCCTGCATTTTAATTTATTTTTACTGCATCGATCCCGAACGTAAAAATACTAATGAACTCACGGGTTATGGCAGTCATCCTTAGAGTTTTTTACCATAGACAAGCTTTTGCAAGCCTGCTAGTTCTGCGTCATAAACCTCCTGGAGAAATTTTATGACGCACCCTCTACTTGCGATTGGCGGCCTCGGAGCTGGCGAACTAGCCATCATTCTAGTGATCGTTTTAATCATTTTTGGCGTAGGCAAACTTCCCGACATCGGCGCAGGGCTCGGCAAAGGGATTAAGAATTTTAAAAAAGGTATTAATGACGACGAAGAGAAGAAAGACTCTTCTAAAGATAACACAAAAATAAATTAGCCTATGGCTTCTCAACACTCCACGACGCTTTTAATTCTCGCGCAGGCCTTGAAAGGACTTGAAGATAGTAAAGTCCATCTCAAAAAGGCCGCCACCGAATTTCTTTTAGCCGCACAATCCATCGCCTCCACAGCCAACACCATCGCGGTCGAGTCAAACCTCATCGATGCTCAATCTCCGTTCCGGGATGCCTTTAAAAAAGGTGAAAACATTCTCAATCTTGTCATTCGAAGTATGAAAGATGACGAAAGTGATGCTCCCTCGGAAGAAGATGCTGAAGAACAAAAGAAAATAGCCCGTTTACCCACGCAAAGAAAAAACAGAAAAAGCAAAATAAGAGGATAAAGATGGATAAGGATAAAAAGCCGAGAGTCATTAAACGCTATCAAAACCGCAAGCTCTACGACACCTATAACAGCTGCTATGTCACTCTCGACGATATTGCTAAATTCATCAAAGCCGGTGAAGACATCACGGTCATCGATAATAAAAATCATGACGATCTTACCTGCGTCACCTTGACTCAAATCATTTTAGAAGAAGGCAAGAAAAAGAAAAATCTCCTCCCTTTGAGTGCTCTGAAGGACATTATTTCCAGTGGGGGCGAGCAAATTGCAAGTTTCGTTCAAAAATCCATCCAAAGTGTTTCGATTTCCAATGTGAAGGATGAAGCGGAAAAAGTCATCGATAAGATTAAAGACGAACTTGAAGACGGCTCAAGCTATATCAAAGATTTTTTCACCAAATCCCATCATGGAGTCGATGAAGTATCCCGTAAACTGGAACATACCCTCAAAACAGTCGGAAAATTGACCAACGCGGCTTTTTTAAAATCCGAAATTCGTTCTTTCCGAAAAAAGGTTGCGGACCTCGAACGTAAGCTGCGCAGCATGGATAAATAATCCTTCACTTTATTTTTATATACCCTATATTGAGTTCATCGAGGGTTCTGTTTTCATGGGAGGAAACAGAACCCATTTTTTTGACTGAGTCCGGGTGCCCCCTGGGCGGACGAAGGAATGGTTGAAGACGTAGTCGAAAACCATGACTGAAATCCTCTGAGGCAAAGCCGAAAACCATGAACTTAAACGATATCCTCAACAAAAGATTATTGATCGTCTCAGGAAAAGGCGGCGTTGGAAAAACCAGCGTTGCAGCCTCTCTCGGATTAATCGCATCCAAACTCGGGAAAAAAACCCTGATCGCCGAAGTCAACTCCGCTGAAAGAATTGCCCAACTCTTTGGAACGAAAAAAATAGGCTATAAAGAAACGGCCATTGCAGAAAATTTGCATGTGATCAATATCGATCCCAGGTCCGCTTTTGAAGAATACATCATTGAGCAAATCCACAGTAAAAGAATCTATAGTTTAGTTTTTGAAAATAAATTCGTGAGAAGTTTTCTCGATGCGACACCAGGCCTCAACGAACTTTTAGAAATTGGAAAAATTTGGTCGCTTGCAGATCGTGATCAAAATCCTTCCGGTACAGGTCCTAAATATGATTTAGTGATTGTGGATGCGCCTGCCACCGGCCATGGACTCGCCTTCTTAGAAGTTCCTCAAGTTGTCACTAAAGCCATCCGAGTAGGTCCTTTAAAAACAAAGGCCGCTCTAATTTCTAAACTCATCCAAGATAAAGATAAAACGCTATTGATCATCACCACTCTCGCCGAAGAAATGCCGGTGAATGAGACCTTGGAAATGATTCAGAAAGCTAAAAAAGATGTAAATGTTGCAACAGGTCCTGTGGTGGTCAATGCCGTATTTTCTACAGTATTTCCAGAAAATGAAGCCGCAGAGGTAAAAGAAATTTTAGAAAAAAACAACGATGATGGAGCCATTCAGCAAATAGAAAATGTGCTCCATCTCTTTCAAAAACGCGCTTCGTTGCATCATTTCTATATTAATAAACTCCAACTTTCTCTCGAAGACAAAACTCTCGCGATTCTTCCTTTTCTCTTTAAATCTCATTTCGGCCAAGAAGCTATTGAAGAGCTCTCCATTCACTTAAAAGAATCTCTCGAAAACCCTGAAGTCGAAATCGAAAAATGGAGGAAAAAATGAACATCGAAAACCTCCTACAAACTAAAAGATTAATTATTTGTTGCGGTTCCGGAGGCGTGGGAAAAACCACCACCGCAGCGGCCTTGGCTTTGAAAGCCTGTTTAATGGGAAAAAATGTGGCGGTGCTCACCATTGATCCGGCTCGACGCTTAGCAAATTCTCTGGGACTTAAAAGCTTAGGTAATGAAGAAAAAGAAATTCCCCGCGCCGAATTCGAAAAGGCCGGATTGAAGCCGCAGGGCCACATGTTCGCACTCATGCTCGACACGAAACGTACCTTCGATAAAATTATCGAAAAATATGCGCCCTCCGAAGAATCGAAACAGGCCATTTTCAGCAACAACCTCTACCAACATCTTTCTGGCATGATTGCGGGTTCGCAAGAATACATGGCGATGGAAAAAGTGTATGAGCTTTATCAAAAAAATAAATTTGATCTGCTTATTCTAGATACACCACCTACCCAACATGCGCTCGACTTTTTAGATGCCCCTCAGAAAATGACTCACGCCATCAGCGATAGCGTGTTGAAATGGTTTTTAAAGCCTTCACTTTTTTTAGGCCGAACTTCCTTGAAATTTTTAGAGAAAAGTACTCGAGGAATTTTTAAAACTTTCAACAATGTTTTGGGATTTGAATTTATGCAGGATTTATCTGCGATGCTGATTTCCACAGCGGGCTTGCTCGATGGTTTTAAAGATCGAGCCAAAGAAGTAAATGAAGTTTTACATGATTCTCAAAGTAGCTTCTTACTCGTCACCGCGCCGCAAGGAATGGTGGTACCCGAAGCACTCTATTTCCATCAGAAAATTAAAGAATATAAATTACCTTTTGCAGGCTTCATCGTAAATCGCGTACATCAAGATTTAAAACCATCGTTTTCAAAGGCTGAAATCGAAAAAAGCCTCAAAAAAACAAAACTTAATGCAGAACAAATTTCAAGTCTGATGGAAATGATGGATCAATACAAAAAACTCATCGCTCAAGATCATCAGCATTTGGAAGTGTTGGAAGAAAAGCTCAGAAAAAAGGAATCCATCACGCTCATTCCCTATCTCGACACCGATATTCATGACTTGGCGGGATTAGCAAAGATCGGTGAATATTTAGTTTAAGTTTTAGTAGATTTTTTCCTGACGTGCACTCAGCACGGGAAAATTTTTCCGAATTTCTTTCACTTTTTGAAGATCCAATTCTAGTTCGAGAATTCCTTCTTTATTTTTCAACTCGCCTAAGACTTCTCCCCAAGGATCGAGGGCGACACTGTGCCCACCATATTCAATTCCTTCGGCATTTTTACCCACTTTGTTAGAGCTCAAGATGAAACATTGGTTTTCAATGGCTCGAGCGCGTAAGAGCAATCGATAATGCTCAATGCGAGCCAAAGGCCAAGCCGACGGCACGCAAATTAATTCAGCACCGGCTAAAACTTCTTTGCGAATAAATTCCGGGAAACGAATATCGTAACAAATAGCCAGTCCGATTTTCCCTAGCTTTGTAGAGACGACAACACTTTTATTGCCTGCTTTAAATTTTTTGGCTTCGCCCCCTAAGGCAAAT
Organism: uncultured Pseudomonadota bacterium; assembly: GCA_964556135.1. Lineage (GTDB taxonomy): Bacteria > UBA10199 > UBA10199 > JADFYH01 > JADFYH01 > CAYPXN01. Next base: position 76,401 of record CAZKUY010000007.1, on the reverse strand, counting down.
AAATGGGCTTTGTGATAAGACGCAATAATTTCCCCTCGTGGGTCCATCACAGTCGCAGTATTATAAAAACCTTGAGGAGCTTTGCTCAAATGCGATCCGATAATATAAGAATTCAGCTCTCGTGCATGCTTGACAAGCTTTTCCAAAATCTCTTCCGTTTGCTGCAAAAGTTTTTTCCCTTCGACCACTCGAAAACCCGAAGGCCACATTTCTGGCAAGACAATGAGACGAGGTGGATTTTTCAGGCGATGAAATAATTTTTCTACTTTAGAAAAATTTTCCTCGACCTCTCCATCACGACTCGAAGTTTGGAAAAGAGCGACGCGAATTAATTTTGAATTATCCATTTAACGCATTCTCCCAAAATATAACTTGACTTCAAGCCTTAAGTGCGGAGAATTCTTAATTATAATTCATTCGGCACTTGATTAAATCTTGTCAGGTTTATACAGAAGGATTCAAAATAAGGAGATTTTTATGTTTCGTAGCAAAACAATGATTCTAGCGGGGGCAGTGTTGGCTTTAGCCATTACGAGTAGTGCTTGTTCTAAAAAAGGTCCTAACTCATCTGGGGTAAACGTCGAATACAACAACGCTCTTAAAACCATTCATTTCAACTTCGACAAATACAATGTCCGTTCTGAAGACGCTCCTCTCATGCAGCAAAATGCATCTTGGTTAAAAGCCAATCCCAATGTGAATGTCATTGTGGAAGGCAACACCGATGAACGCGGCACCAATGAATACAACATGGCGCTTGGCGAAAGAAGAGCCAAAGCGGGCAAAGATTACCTGGTGAATTTAGGCATCGATGCAAACCGTGTTTCTACGGTAAGTTTCGGTGAAGAACGCCCTGTGAATCCTGGCCATGATGAAACCGCTTGGTTTCAAAATCGCCGCGATGACTTCGCAGTCCGCAAATAGTTGACTCAATTATCATGCTTTTATTCAGGGGCGATCCTCGGATCGTCCCTGTTTTTTTGTGTCCTTGATTTTATCTCTCCATTTATTAGATACTTGAACCTTAAAAAATAATGGAGCGTTAGCGCCTTATTTTGGAGGATATGATGAAAATTAAACTATTAGCCTTGAGCCTTCCCTTTCTATTTCTTTCAGTACCGGTCCACGCTCAATCCTTAGAGCAACTCCGCCAAGATGTTAGCTGGCTCAAAACAAGCGTTCAAAACTCCAATCAAAAAGTAGCCGAAGCGATGAATCTTCTCACCACCATGCAGCAAGAATTCGCTTCGATGAAGGGAATTTCAGAAAGTGGTGGGCATTTTTACGAAGAGCAAAATCGTTCCTTAAAAGAATACGATCAGCGTTTAGCCGCCATGGAAGATAAGCTCAATATCCTCACCAATCTTTTAAGAGACATTAAAGATAAAAATGCGAATGTCGGCCTCACGGCAAGTCCCGAAAAAATTGGCTCTGCAGATATGGGACAAACCCAAGAATTCCAAAAATTGCTCGATTATGTGAACAGCGAAGATTGGAATAAATCTTTGAGTGGATTTCAAGCATTCTTGCAACGCTATCCCAAAAGCCCCCTCGCCGATAACGCGCAGTATTGGGTTGCGGAATCCTATTATGGATTGGGGGATTATAAAAAGTCGATTGCTGAACATCAGGTACTCATCCAAAAATATCCTCGTTCTCCCAAAGCTAAAAATTCCTTACTGAAGCAAGGTTATGCCTTCTACAATTTAAAAATGTACGCGGAAGCAAAGCCCTTTTTAGAAAAAGTGGTCACAGATTACCCCAATACTTCTGAAGCCGCGAAGGCCTCTGCAAAAATTAAAGACATCAACCGAGCTTTGACAAATCCTGCGCCTGCCATGGCTGCAAGTACACCCGCAATCAATGAAGCCGCTGCAGTCCCTACTCCCGCGCCAACACTGGCGCCTGCAGCACCCGCGGACCCGCGTTTTCCCAATTCTCCTTCACCGAGTCCTGCACCTCCTTCGAGCGGAGTAGCTCCTCAAAATCCGAATGTGAACACTTCTCCGCCTACTCCTGCACGTCCACCGATCTCAGGAACCTTATGAGAATTTTGGCCATTGAATCTTCCTGCGATGATCTTGCTTGTTGCATCTTTGAAGGACCCGATAAAATTCTTGCCCAACGCACGGCCTCTCAAGAAAAAACGCATTCGCCTTACGGCGGCATTGTTCCCGAAATTGCATCGCGTGAACATCTCAATTCTATTTCTACACTTGTACAAAATACGATCGCCGCACTGCCTGAAGAAAATTCTAAACTAGATGGGATCGCAGTGACTTTCAGCCCCGGTCTTGTGGGCTCACTTCTTGTGGGATTAAATTTCGCCAAAGGTTTTGCTTTCTCACAAAATCTTCCTCTTATCGGTGTGAATCATTTGGAAGGCCATCTCATGAGCGCCTTTCTCGAAGAAAAGAAACCACAATTTCCCTTTCTCGGCTTAGTCGTATCCGGCGGACACACCAATCTTTATTGGGTCGAAGGCGTCGGAAAGAGAAAGCTCTTAGGCATGACCGTCGACGATGCTGCGGGTGAAGCCTATGATAAGGTCGCTAAGGTTTTGGGACTAGGATATCCGGGTGGACCGATTCTTGATAAACTAGCCGCTTTAGGAAATCCAAACGCCGTCCCCTTCACAGCAGCCCGAGTCAAAAAAGGAAAATTCTTCACCAGTTTTTCAGGATTGAAAACTGCGGTGATGGAATACGTCAGGCAAAATAAGCTCGATGAAAAATTAAAAAAAACGCCGATCGAAAAATGTCAAATGGCTTTGGATCTGATTGCGTCCTTTCAAAAAACAGCCGCACAAAGCGTGTTGCGTTTGATGATCGCCGCTCACGAAGAGTTTAATTGCCCGCGATGGGTGGTGACAGGGGGAGTCGCCTGCAATTCCGAAATCCGAAAAACCTTTTCGGAAGCTGCTCTCAAGCGCAAAGCAGAAGTATTTATTCCTTCTCCTCGATTTTGCACAGACAATGCTGCGATGATCGCCTGGGTGGGACATGAATATTTAAAACAAGGCATTCATTCCGATCTTTCCCTCAATGCAGTCCCCTATGAAAAAATGGACATTCTTTCATGATTGAGTTCATCCATCCTTCAGAATTAAAAAAACTTTATCCCATTTTAGCGAAAAAATCTTTTGGTCAAAACTTTTTGGTGCATGGACCCATCCTCAATACCTTGACAAAAAAAATCTTAGAACACAAACCTAGCACTGTCCTGGAGATAGGTCCCGGTGCTGCATCGCTCAGCCAACTGCTCGCGCCTCAAGTGCAAGAGCTCATCTTGGTCGAAAAAGATGTTCAATTCAAAGACCTTCTCACCGAAATCGTAAAGCCCTTAGGCAAAGTTGAAATCTTCTTCGAGGATTTTCTATCTTGCGATTTGGAGAAAATACTGAAAGAAAAAAAATCTCCCATTTTTGCCGCGGGAAATCTCCCTTACAACGTTTCCGTCGCCATTTTAGAAAAGCTTCTCTTGAACCGGAAATATTTTTCTCGATTCTATTTAATGTTCCAAAAAGAGGTCGCACAAAGGATTTGCGCCAAGCCTGGCAGTAAAGCTTATGGTTCCTTAAGTCTTTTTTGCCAAATGCTGGGCAATTGTAAAATTATTCTTCCTATTCCCCCTTCGGCTTTCAGCCCAAGACCCAAAATCGATTCGGCCGTCATTGAAATTGTCCCTCTGCAAAACCCTCGTTTTGACGTGGATATTGATCTTTTTCAAAAAGTGGCTCAAAGCGCCTTTCAAACTCGGCGCAAAACCTTGCTCAATAGCCTCAATGGTAAATTTAATTTAGACAAGAAAAGTTTAGAGATCCTTTTGAACTCTCTGAATATTGATCCCTCACGCCGGGCAGAAACTTTAAGCCTCGAAGAGTTCTCAAAATTGACCCTAGAAATCCAAAATAGACTGACATACTAATCCTTTACGGCCGCAATCCGCCCATGCTAGGGAGAGAAGGAATGAATAAGCTCCAATACATCGCTATTGAAGGGCCTATTGGCGTGGGGAAAACTTCCTTAGCTCGCTTGCTTTCGGAGGAATTTAATCATCGTTTGGTATTGGAAGACGCCGAAAACAATCCCTTCCTTCCTGAATTTTACAAAGACCGTAATAAATACGCTTTTCAAACTCAAGTTTTCTTCCTTCTCTCACGATATCAACAACAAAAAGAAATGGTGCAGCAGGATTTGTTTCAACAGGGCGTCGTCTCCGATTATATTTTCGCAAAAGATAAAATCTTCGCTTCCCTGAATCTTTCTGAAGATGAAATGACTCTTTATGATTCCCTTTATAATCTCTTAGACGCTCGCATTTTGAAGCCGGACCTGGTTGTCTTCATGCAAGCTTCTAAAGACGTGTTAAAAGATCGAATCAAAAAACGAAAAATCCCTCACGAAAAAAATATCAATACCGAATATCTTGAAGAGCTCGCTCAGGCCTATAATCGCTTCTTCTTCACCTACAGCGATACGCCCCTCCTCGTTGTAAATTGTTCAGACATGGATTTTGTGGAAAACAACGAAGATTACCAAATCATCCTCGATGAAATCGGTCACATGAAGAAAAATAAATTAGAAAAACATTACGTGTCGATCAGTAGTAAATAACTTGAACGAAATCTGTCCGAAGCGGGAACAATTTTTTTATTTTTAAAATCCTTCTTGAGAGTTTAATTCAACATTTGATTTTCTTTGGCGGTTCAAAAATAAAAAAATTGTTCCCGCTTCGGACAAGCCAACAAATATGAAAAAAATAACCCTTCCCGAAATCCAAAAAAAGAAAAAAGACGGCGAAAAAATTACCATCCTCACTGCCTATGATGCTTCTTTCTCAAAAATCATCGATCAAGCCGGCATTGATATTATTTTAGTGGGCGATTCCCTCGGCATGGTGTTTCAAGGTCGACGAGACACCCTCTCCGTCACCGTCGAAGATATGATTTATCATTCTCGCGCCGTCGCTCGTGGCATTCAAAGAGCGCACTTGGTTTGCGACATGCCTTTCATGAGCTATCAAGCCTCCGTGGATGAAGCCGTGAAAAATTGCGGCAAGGTGATGAAGCAAGGCAAAGCGGAATCCATCAAACTTGAAGGAGGCGCCGAACTCGCGCCTCTCGTGAAAAGACTGGTGGATGCGGGCATTCCCGTCATGGGTCATATTGGACTCAAACCGACGCATGTGCATTTGATGGGCGGCTATAAGATTCAAGGCAGAGACACACAAAGTAGTAAAAAACTTTTACAAGACGCCAAGGCTTTAGAAAAAGCGGGCATCTATGCGCTGGTGCTCGAAGGCATTCCCGCTCCTCTCGCCACCAAAATTTCAAAGAGCCTCAAAATTCCCACTATTGGGATCGGTTCCGGCAATGGCTGCGATGGCCAGGTGCTGGTCATCTATGATTTGTTAGGTTTGTATCAAGACATTAAACCGAAGTTTGTAAGGCGCTATGCCCAGTTTGGCGAAGAGGCTTTGAAAGCGGTGCAGCATTATATCCGTGACGTGAAGGACCAAAGTTTTCCAAATGAGAAGGAAAGTTTTTAGTTCTATCATCACTTCACTCAGAATAAAATATTTTGAATCATGAAAATTATCCACACTCCTCAAGAAATGCAAACATATGCTCTTGGACTAAGAAGCCAAGGCAAACGTATCGGCTTCGTGCCGACCATGGGTTTTCTTCATGAGGGCCATCTTTCTTTGATCCAAATGGCGAAAAAGGATTGTGATATTGTGGGAGCCAGCATTTTCGTGAATCCTACCCAATTCGGTCCCAATGAAGATCTATCGAGCTACCCTCGAGATGAAAAAGGGGATTTCGAAAAACTTACTTCTGTAGGCTGCGACTTTGTCTTCTTTCCGACTCCCGAAAACATGTATCCCGAAGGATTTCAAACCAGTGTCTCCTTGGGAGAAATTACCCAAGGCCTGTGTGGCACGCATCGCCCTGGCCATTTTGACGGCGTCGCGACTGTCGTTTTAAAATTATTTAATATCGTTCAGCCTCATTTGGCTGTTTTTGGCGAAAAGGATTATCAGCAGCTGGCTGTCATCCGAAAAATGGTGGAAGATTTAAATCTGCCTGTTGAAATCAAAGGCGCCCCCACCGCTCGTTCTCCAGAAGGCTTAGCGCTTTCTTCTCGAAATGTTTATCTCAGCGAAGAAGAAAAAAAGCAGGCCCTGACTTTGTATCAATCCATTCATCTCATTCAAGATCTCTATAAAAAAGGCGAACAAAAGAAGGCTAAACTTTTGGACGAAGCTAAAAAGCTGTTCCAAAAAATTCCCGCTCAAATAGAATATTTAGAAATTGTCGATGCGAAAACGTTGAAATCACTTGAAGTCATTGACCGTCCTGCAAGATACTTAATGGCAATCAAACTCGGCAAAACTCGGCTCATCGATAACGCTTCGGTACAATCATGAAACTTTATTTAGCTAAATATCTTCTTCCTGTTTCTTCGGATCCCATCCAAGAAGCGGCAATGCTCGTCCATAAAGACCGCATTCATGAAATAGGCACGGCTCAAGCACTGCGTAAAAAATATCCTGATGTGAAAGTTGAAGAAGAATTCGGAAACTCTATTCTCATGCCAGGTTTGGTGAATGCCCATTTGCATCTGGAGCTCTCCCGCGCAGAGCCTTATCAATGGTTGGATTATGCGGATCCTTCTGGTGAAGCGAACTTTGTTCGTTGGCTCATCGCTACCTCTAAATATCAAGATAGCTTGAAACCCGAAGACAAGCGCACTGGTTTAGAACATGGACTCAAAGGCTTAAAAAAATCCGGCACCACTTGCATTGGCGATTTGAGCAGCTTTGACGGATCCTTTCAAAGTTATGTGAATTCCGGCTTAAGGGTTTTGGCCCATGCCGAAGTGATGAACATCAATCAAAAAATCGCACAAGATCGCTTCGAATCGGCACTCGCCTATGTGGATGAAGTCCTAAACAGTGATCACCCTCGAGTCAAAGTGGGCCTCGCGCCTTTTGCACCTTATACGCTTTCAAAAAACTTATTAAAAATCTTCTATCAACATCTTAAAAACCTGCAAATTCCTCTGCAGATCCACTGCAGCCAAAGTTTTGCAGAGATGGAATTTTTCTACGATTCAAAAGGCGACATCGCCAATCTGCTTTTTCCTTATATTGGTTGGGGCGACAAGCTTCCCCCACCGCACCAAAAAACTCCGGTGCAATATTTGAACAGCATTGAATTCCTCCAGATCAAGCCCGCTTTAGTGGGATGCGTTCACATGGGTCCGACGGATATCGCGCTCATTGCAAATTCAGGCTCTTCGATTATTTATACTCCCAAAGCGGATGAAATTTTGCGTCTGGGTAAAATGCCTCTCGGAAAAATGATCGCCCATAAAATCCCTACCGGGATTGGCAGTGATAGTTTGGCCTGCAACAACAGCTTGTCTTTGTGGGAAGAAATGCGAAAGATTTTAGAGCTTCATGAAAATGAAGAAGAGCAAATCACACCCCTACATGTCTTGATGATGGCGACTTTAGGCGGCGCGCATAACTTAGGTTTGCAAAAAGAAATTGGCTCTTTAGAAAAAGGCAAACTTGCCGATTTTATTGTGTTGGATGCTCCTGAAGAGACGTCATTAACGAATGTCGTTGAACAAGTCGTTCGAAAAGGCGCACCCGAACGAGTGAAAAAAGTTTTTATCGGCGGCGAAGAATTGAATTAAGACAAACTACCCTTCTAATTCCTTCAACATTTTCAAGGCATCGAAACGAATGTTTTCTTCGGAAATGGTTTTGAGAGGCACATCGTAGCGCTGCTTCACCAAATCCACCAAACGATCAAACTCCCCATCTATATAATCCACATCGGATTCGGTCAAACGATCCCATCGTTTGAGAATCATGGGTTTCAATCGATGCCAATGGCTTTCCATTCGGTTGGGGGTAGACATATTTTAGCTATAATAAATTATTCGAAAGCTAAGCAAGATTTTTTCTGAGATTCATCAGTTAAAAATAAGCCTAGTCATTAATGAGCGCGGTCTTCGGTTTCCCTACCTAGAAGAATCATGAGGCTCATGTGTCTTTCCACATAATGTTGAAAAATCCACGTGTAAGTTCTGGTATTAAATTCATTTCTCATTCTTGTCTCGGTTTCATTTGCTTCTTCCTCGCTCGTCGCTTGCAAGCGAGCGAGTCGTAGCAATAGGTCTCGTTCCTGAGGGCTATTATGTGGCAGTCGGAGGTTTGGCTGCGCGCCAATGGCCCTACGAATATACCGAGCTAAGGTTCGCTTCTCCCCGTCATTAAGCCCGTGGAATGGATCATCTAGAATACCCCCTCCCGCATTTGCCCTGGCTAAAAAGGCGAAAATAGTTTCTTCGGGCAAAGGGGAAGCAGATATCCCGCCCTCTTGAAGCGGATCTGCCGTCGGCGTAGTGAAAACACCGCGGACACCGCGGGTGTTAGTATCAAACCTACCTATGATGACATTGTGCGGGCTAACGGGTCGCAGTGTCCTTTCATGTCCCTGGGCATTCTCCGGTCGGAGTCTGCTCAACGCCAATCTAAAGATATCGGAGGCAATGGGATTGAGGACTAATTCTTCTCTCAGCCGTTGAGCGAAAGCGAAAAAAGCATAAATCAAACTCCTCGAATAAAGGGGCTGTTGAGCGATCAAGCCCACGATGCGATCGGCAGAATTATTTCTTAATAGATTGTTGGCGGCGCTGGCTTCCGCATGGGTGAAATCCTCCTTGAAATAGCCTATGGAGCTCCTGAGAAAACCCACATTCTGTAAATATTCGGTGGCCTCCATAATTTGGGGCGGCGTATAGAAAGTGAAATTTCCAGAGTTTTCCAAGAGAAATCGTGCCCTTGTTTGCCCCATAGGATGTCGCGCCAAAAATTGCGCCGCCAAGCTTCGCAGGTATTCGAACCTTTGCTGACCGCTCCTTAAATTCCTGAATCGTTGATAAAAAGGATAGGAAGCAAATTGTATTCTTTGTGTTTCATAATGAAGCCTGAACGGAATTCCGCTTTCAAAAGCTGACTGATCAAAATAATCTCCATTGTCGCCATTGAAGAGTCGTGGCTCATTAAGCAGAAACACCACCTTTTCGCGGCTCATCGCTTGTGGCAGATCATCCACGACTTGAGCTAAGTTTCTTCGGGTGCGCGGGGTAAACTCGCGCAATCGAGGAGGAGGAGTATCTGCAGTTTGAGTTGCAAATCCTAGATGCCCCACCACCCCCACGCTGGCCCGAATCGAGCGGCTTTCGCGGAGCGGTTGAGTGATCTGCTCGGAATTCGCATCGGTCTCAGGAATCTGTGCCTCAGGGTTGCTAGTGTTCACTGAAGCAGGACCATTCGCTACGGACGCAGATCTTTGAGCTTCGCCTTGACTTGCTCCTGACGGACGCCGAGGGCCCGCGGGAGAAATTCCATTCCCATTCCTTCCGGGAGATGAAGCTTGAGCATTTGTATTTCCTGTATTTCCATTCCCTTCCTCGCCGGAAGCATATTGGGAAATAGTCCAGCCGGGAGGGGTATAAAGAATATAATGGCTGAAATCATGAATGGGATCTTGACCATGCAGAATCAAGTCATCTGCGTACAGAGTCCTGGCATCGAACAAGGGGCTATCGGATTCTGAAAAAATCTCGCCACTTTTTGGGTTGATCATGCGGCCGGTCACTGAATTGTATAGGATGAGCTCGCAATGCCCGTCGTTGTTCTCATCCCCGTCATAATAACGGACAGTGATTCTCCAGGGAGGCTTAATGACAGGCGATTCTGTCAATAAACTTGCATAGACTTTTGTCTGGAGCTTGCAGTTGCCACTGCCATGTTCGAACCAATTCAAGAGTTGGCTTTGGCCTTTTTCATAAGATCCTAAGTGAGCCGAATAATAAATTTGCTGGGCAACCGCCACGATTTGATCTTCTTCAGGCAAGTAGCGATCCGGACGGTAATTGCGAACTTCTCCCTGAATGTGGCGCCAATGATCTTGAAAGCCTCTGCGCGTTTCATCGCTCACTTGACGATTTCTCCGCGAGTCGTCCAGTTCTCTTCGTACGAAATAATCCCCAAATCTTGCATTTGGAAAAGACGGATTTATTTGAATTAAAGCCTCATTCGCTTCGTCATTGAGGGGGTTTTGCAATGGCTGAATCGCCATGCGGCTCACTCCTTCACGCATAACTTCGAATTGGCTATCGACATAGGAAACATAAGCCAAATTAGGACCTGCCGCAAAAGCAAGCGCTAAGACCGGATTAAAGTATGCCATTCCCCCTATGGTCATGGCTTCCGAAACCCAAAAGTCAGCTCGCGCTGCAGTCGACCAGCGATGAAAACTTCTGTCCTGCGCTTCGAAAATAATGCTTTGGGCATTGGCATATTGAAATTCTGCCTGTCTCACGGCTGCAAAAGCTTGTTCTGGGCGTTGTGTCAATAAGGCACGGCTGGCATGAATATCAAACAGGGCTTCATCCAGGAGTTCTGTAGCAATGTCGGGCGCACCGACACGCTCAGCTTCACTTCGAAGGAGTCGAACTTCGTGTTCATCGAATCTTAATCTTCTTTGGAATGAAAGGGAAAAAACCACGGGACAACCCTATGTAAGGCGCCCCCAGGCATCCATTATCGGTAGGCTTTAGGGTAAAGTTGTTTCTGAAGATTAAACAGCTTTCGACATCTGAATCATCTTGGGAATGCTAGAAAGTCCGTCAGTCACAGCGCTGGGCTCATAACCACAATGAGTCATGCAATTAGCGCATTTAGGATTACCGGATTTGGTGCCGTATTTACTAAAATCGGTGGCTTCCATGTATTCCTTGAAGGTTTTTACATAACCCTCATTGGTAAGAAGATAACAAGGCTTTTGCCATCCGAAAATATTGTAAGCAGGCATGCCCCAAGGGGTGCATTCGTAATCGCGTTTGCCTTCTAAGAATTCCATGAAGAAAGGACTATTGTTAAAATTCCATTTCTTTTTATTCTCGCGTTTGTAATCGAGAAGTTCTTTGAAGAAAATATTCGTGCGCTTTTTAGAAAGAAAATGTTCTTGATCGGGAGCTTTTTCGTAAGAGTAGCCGGGCGAAATACTAAAACCTTCTACGCCTAATTCTGTCATGTGATCAAAAAGTTGAGCGAGATTTTCTAAAGTCGCACCTTCAAAAACCGTGGTATTTGTAATCACTCGGTGACCCTGAGCCACGGCGGCTTGAATGGCTTTCACCGCAATTTCATAAGTGCCTTCGCGGTCTACGCAATGATCGTGATGCGCGCCGTAACCATCCATATGCACACTAAAAGTCAGGCGTTTGTTGGGTTTGAATTTATGTAAACTTCTTTCAAGCAACAAAGCATTCGTGCACAAAATAATGTAGCGTTTTTGAGCGAGTAAGCCTTCGACAATTTTTTCAATTTCCGGATGAATAAGAGGTTCGCCGCCAGGAATGGTCACCATCGGAGCGCCGCATTCTTCGGCCGCAGCGAGCGCTTTTTCCACACTCAAATGTTTTTTCAAAATGTCATCGGGAAATTGGATTTTTCCGCAACCGGGGCAAGCTAAGTTACATCGGAACAAGGGTTCCAACATGAGATTCAAAGGATAGCGTTTGCGTCCTAAAATCTTTTGTTTAAACAAATAAGCGGCGAGCGAAAAAGCCTGATGTGCGGGAACTGCCATGAAATCTCCTCATAAATGCTAAATTTTTTTCATTCTTATAATTTTTTTAATCCTTCTAGACAATAGCTAATTCTTTTTTATTTCTATCTACTCCTCGCTCCCCTGGAACCTAGAATCCTCAAGCATGGGCGGTCTGGTGGTCTCAAACCTCAGAAATGAAGGCCATCCGCTGTTAGCGTCAAAGCTAACTATATTAAAAATCAATTAATTACAGTGACTTAGACATTTCACTTTCGTTCATTCACAGTCAAAAAACTGGCACTCAAATTGCTACTCTAATATTGCACACGTAATTTTAAACCAGGAGCTTTTATGGGACCTCACATTAGGCCCAGTCATCAAATAATTAGTATTCCCGCTGAAACACCGACTGGTATTAGCAGCGACATGAACGCAAAAGCGCGAGAAGCCTTTAATCATTCCTTTGGTCCGGCTCGCGGTCCTCAAGTAGATCCTTTTGCCGGCATGACAAATGGAGCTCCCGCACAAGGTCCCGTCTCAGATCCCAATTATGGTTTAGGTAATATAGGCACCGGCATTCGTCCCGGATTACAACCCCAAGATCGCATTATTGCGAGCGCCCCTTTACCTACTGCTAGCTTCAGAACGACTCCCATGAGACGAGATCCCGCCCTTGCCGGCGCAGGATTAGGTCATCGAGATGGCTTTCACGCGCCCCGCCCTTCATTGGGAGCTTTGGCACGCCATGGTGGGCGGCCCCAGGTTCAAGCCCCTGCGGCTCATCCTCAACCTGCTTTAGGAGAACTACGGTTGAGCGCCCAAAGAAATGCGCATGACCCTCTGCGGGGCACTCAGCCTCGAGTGGAAGTGACGCAACGACACACCCCTGCTGCAGCCCACTCCGCGGTTGCTCATAGAACTGAAACGGCCACCGATAGACAAGCCAACTTCGCCATTAAAGTAGCCACCATCCGTTCCGACATTGCCTTAGCTCGTTTGAATTTATCCGATGCAAGCTCTCCCTTGCTCGCTCATCAGCAAAAAAGTAATGCCCTCACTCAAGCTCAAAGTAGATTTGCCAATGCCCAATCGGCCTTAAGGGACTTACAAGCAGACCCGCATTTAAGCCGAAATGAAAGATTGGAGCTATCGCGTTTAAGTCGTGAGCCTAGTTTTAGAAATTTCGAACGAGATGCGCATGAAGCAAATTTCAATTTAAACTTAGATACAGCCTTGCGTGATATTTAAGGAAGAGTTTGCAGCGCTTGCGTTTGGATTTTCTTAAATTTTCCAGAAATACTCTCGAGCTTCGCTTCCCAAGCTGGATCTGGAGTTTTCCCTTCGGTCACCGTCAAATAAACCAAAATCATATTGGTCATCGCCCAAGGATCGAATAAGGCAAGCTTCACTGCCCAAGCTAAAAGAAATGCCGCTCCAATAAAAAATAATTTAAAATCCGGATAAGTCACTCCCACTCCCCACAAGGGAATGAGGAAAAGAATCAATAAAACTCCGTAACTAAAAATAGCTGCGAAGCCCAAAAAAATGGCGGCTTGCACAATTTCCTTCCAGCTTTGGGCATATAAAATCAAACCTGATTGTGCAGACTGCCACACCGTTTCATTTTTCATGCGAAAATTTCGCGCTAAAATCGCTTCATCAACATAGGTGAGACTGAATTTCAAAATCACTTGCGCAAAGCGAATCAAACCTTGAATTCCTGGGACTGCAGAAAATACATTTCCCATCGTCTGCATAATTCCATTGATGCTGTTGATCACTCCCAGCACCAAGCGATCCACCATGAAAAGCACTGAAACTTCTTTAAAAGTTTTGAAAACTTGCTGACGACCCCAGGCTATTTGACCCATTCCTTCCGGTAAGTGACCGGTGGTGGCAAGCTCCGTAATCACCGCGACATGCCCTGCCCGTAATACATAGAGGACATACTCTCTCAATAATCGTGTGATGGGAAAAGGAAGAATGAGACCCACGATCCAAACACCAATTCTCGCATTCTCATGCCAGTGAAGCGCGGCTTGTCCAATGCCGTAGACAATCCAAAAATAAATCATCAGGCCAAAGGCAAAGAGGGAATAGATGAGAAGTCGTAAAAGAATATAAGGCATTGTTTTCAGCGTTATCACGCTCGCGCGACCAACATGCAAAGGCATAGAGCCTCCTTTTCCATGATCTTACCTTCATTTATGTTTTGAATTAAATGAAAAACTCAGTTGAACTGCCATTATGAATTGAATAGAGAGGTCCATCGCTTAATTTCAGCCATCCGGAGCCAATCATGACCGATCCAAAAATTAAAGAAGCCTTTCAAAAATGGGAAGAAACGACCCTCGCCAAATCCCTCACCCGCGACCCCGAAATGAAGACAAGTTTTGAAAATTCTTCTGGGATAGAAATGGAAAGGCTTTATATTCCGGAAAATCCTGAGCCTGATTATCTTGAGACCCTCAATTTCCCCGGTCAATTTCCTTTTACTCGTGGTGTTCAACCCACCATGTATCGTGGAAGATATTGGACGATGCGAATGTATGCAGGCTTTGCCACGGCGGAAGAATCCAATAAAAGATATCGTTACCTCATTGAAAATGGTGGCACCGGTTTATCGGTCGCTTTCGATTTACCCACGCAGATGGGTTATGATTCAGATTCTCCCCGTTCGCGCGGTGAAGTCGGAAAATCAGGGGTGGCCATCGATTCACTTGAAGACATGGAGATCCTCTTCGATCAAATCCCACTCGATAAAGTTTCGACCTCGATGACGATTAACTCCACCGCTTCCATCATGCTCGCGCTTTATATGGCGGTGGCGGAAAAACAAGGAGTGAGCGCCGATAAAATTTCGGGCACGGTGCAAAACGATTTGCTGAAAGAATACATCGCGCGCGGCACTTATATTTATCCGCCTGACGCTTCGATGCGAATTATCACGGACATGTTCGCTTACTGCAAAGATCAAGTGCCCAAGTGGAATACGATTTCGATTTCGGGTTATCACATCCGCGAAGCAGGCTCAACGGCCGTGCAAGAAGTCGCCTTTACCTTAGCCAATGGTTTGGCTTACGTGAAAGCCGCAGTGGAAAAAGGTTTGAAGGTGGATGAATTCGCTTCCAGACTTTCTTTCTTTTTCAATTCGCACAATAATTTTTTAGAAGAAGTCGCCAAGTTTCGAGCCGCGCGTCGTTTATGGGCGAAGCTCATGAAGGAACGTTTTAAAGCGACTGATCGCAGCTGCATGCTGCGCTTCCACACGCAAACCGGCGGCTCGACACTCACCGCCCAGCAAATCGATAACAATGGTGTGCGCGTCGCATTTCAAGCCTTATCGTCTGTGTTCGGCGGCACGCAAAGTTTGCATACGAATGGACGCGACGAAGCCTTGGCGCTTCCGACTGAAGCCTCTGCCACCCTCGCACTTCGCACCCAGCAACTCATCGCCTATGAAACGGGCGTCACTGAAACCATTGATCCTTTCGCAGGATCCTACGTGGTTGAAGCGCTCACCGATGAAATTGAAAAACTGGCTTTAGACTACATCGAAAAAATTGACAAAATGGGTGGCGCTGTAAAAGCCATCGAAGGCGGTTTTCAACAACGAGAAATTCAAGAAGCGGCCTATCAATATCAACGTGCCATTGAAGACGAAAAAATCATCATCGTCGGTGTGAATAAATTTCAAAAGAAAGAGGAGCCCATTAAAGATCTTTTAAAAGTGGATCCTCAAATTGAAGTGAAGCAATGCGAAAGTTTACGAAAACTCCGTGAACGCCGCGACAATGCTGCCGTAAAACAAGCGCGTGATCGACTCACGCAAGCCGCCAAAGGCAGCGAAAATCTCATGCCTCACATTTTAAATGCCGTGCGCTGTTACACCACCTTGGGTGAAATCAGTGATACGATGAGGGATGTGTTTGGACTTTATCGAGAGAGAATTGTGGTTTGAGGTTAATAATGAAATCTAAAACTTCTTATATTCTCGTTGCCATCACCGCCAGCATTTTAGGATTTGGCTTATTCATTCTTTATTTTTATTTAAACCAATCCCCGAAACTTCAAGACGGCTCTTCTGTTCCTCAACTCTACAATTTAATTCGAGAACAAGAACTCTCGGGTAAAAAAGATGAAAAAACGCTTCTTCTTGAAAGTCTCAAGGTCTTCGCAGGTGAAATGAAACCGGAGCAAGCCTTTGGTGTTCAAAAAATTAAAGCCTTTGAGCTCACACCCTTGCGGCGTCGAGCAAATTATTATTTGCAGCATGGCGAAGATGAAAATGCGAAAAAAGAAATTCAGCGCTTGCTTCGAAAAATTTATCCTGATTTCAGTCAGCCGCAAAAAAGCACTTCACAAAAATTAAAGCAAAACTTTGATTGGATTTCACCTGCCTTTGCGGATGGTCGCCGCTGTCTGGATGAGCTTTGTTTTAATGAAAGCACCTTCAGTGCAGGAGGACACAGCAATCAACTTCTCATCGAGGAAAGAGTGGGCGGAACCACTGCTTTCGAAAATGCCATCCGTCAAGCTACGGAGGATTCCTTTAGAACTTATCAATCTTTGGGTTTGACTACGCGACGAGTCGTTTTTCTCGTCATGCCCATGTATAATCCCGAGGTGCTTGATAGCTCCGCCAGTGCGGCGCCTGAGCCTTTTCTAGGTGAAACTGTTTGCTTGGTAAACATCTGGAGCCAAGGCGTTGTCGATTACAATGAATTGGGTGCAGGCATCTTCAAGCAAGAACTCGCTCATGAGATTTTTCACTGTGTTCAGGCCGATAACTTTCTAGCGCAATACACAGGCCCGTCCACCGCTGCCACCGACTGGTGGGCCGAAGGGAGCGCAGAATATTTTAGCAATGTCGTCTACCCTTCCGCGAATAGTGAATATGAATACAACGGAGAGTTTGATGCAAACTCCTCCACTCGCCCGGTTCATAAAATGAGTTACGAGGCGAGTGTCTTCTTCCAGTTTTTGGGAAATGAAATTGGTAATGATGGCATCCTCGGGCTTTTTCGATCTTTACCCACCAGCGGCTCTTTCGAAGGCCAACAAGCCGCTCTGGCAAGCTATGCTGATATGGAAAATCTTTTCCACAAATTTGGCAAAGATTACCTCGACCACAAAATCTTCGATACCAGTGGACCCGCGCGTCCTTTGAATCCTCATTATCCCAGCACCACTCGCGTCACAGACAACGGCACCTTCACCTACCACACGGAGCCTTTCACCATCGGTCGACAAAAAATGCTTTTTCAACCTGGCACAGCTCAATTTGAAATTCGTACGGATGAAGATAACCCAGGCAAATACAATGCGCAAAAAAATGGCCAAGAAAACTGGGAAAGCTTACCTGAACGCATCGGGCAAAACTCTTGCGACAGCACTGCCGAAAGTGAATATAAGTTAGTATTCACCCGAGTCAGCGCCGGCAATGAAAACTATCAGCTGAAAGTCATCGTCACCAAACAAGGCGGCGAAACCCCTCCACCAGAAGGTTTCGGCATTGACCCCAGTCGAAGTGATCGTTGCATCAACGGGCGCTGGCGAATAGATTCCGACAGCGGTTTCGCAGCCCTCCAATCGATTTTACCTGCCCACACCCCGACTCGAATTCAGGAATTTAGTTTCAATGGGGAAATGTGCGCGAATGCCTCGGGTCATTATTTTGCAACTTTAGATTATAATGTGACCGCGCAGAGTCAGTTGAGAGGCGGCCCTGAAATGTTCATGACTTTAGTACTTAATACCGCAGCTCAAGGTCAATTCTCCGCCAATGGCTCCCTTTTCTCGATGTGGAATGTGACTTATCCTTCTTTCAGGGGGCAAATAACCGTAAGCGGCAGGGGTGTGGAAAGAACTCAAACTCTGCCAGGATTAGCGAGCAATGTTCTCACGCAAATCCAATATACCTGTAACGGCGATAGCCTCTCTTTCCAAATCCCTGCTTCACCCTTTCCTTGGGTTCGAGCCACTCGAATTTCTGGAAGATAAGTTTCCTCCCAAACATAAATATTTTTTGAGCTTAAGCTTTCCGTAGCAAGCGCCATGCTATCAGTATTACAATGAAAACGAGTTTTCTATGGAACACATCAATTCCTTTCTTATCAATTTAGCGCTGGTCTTAGGCGTCGCGGCAGTTACAACGGTGCTCTTCCAAAAAATCCGACAACCCGTGGTGTTGGGTTATTTGATTGCCGGTGTTATCATAGGCCCGCATGTTCCCATTCCACTCTTTGCAGATCCGACCGTCATTCATGAGCTCGCGGAACTGGGCGTCATTCTCATCATGTTCGCCATCGGCTTAGAATTTAGCATTGGTAAACTTATCAAAATGGCGCCGACCGTCGGGATCATCGCCACCCTTCAATGTATTTTCATGATTTGGTTGGGATACATTGTGGGAGGATGGCTGGGTTGGGGAAAACCTGAAAGTTTGTGCGCTGGCGCTATTATTGCGATATCCAGCACGACGATTATCGCGAAGGCTTTTGAAGAAGCCAAAGTATCAGGACATCTCACAAGTTTAGTCTTTGGGATTTTAATTTTCGAAGATCTCATCGCCGTGCTCATGCTCGCTGTTTTCCCTTTGATCTTTTCCAAGAAAGACCTGCCCTTTCAAGAACTCATGAAAACCATGGGCAGCCTCTCTGCTTTCTTAGGACTCGTCATGATTGCAGGTATGTTGATCGTGCCTCGGCTCACGCGCGTGATCGTTAAATTAAATCGCGATGAAACGACTACGATTTACAGCATCGGTTTTTGTTTTACGCTAGCGATTTTAGCCAAAACTTGCGGCTACTCTGTGGCGCTCGGCGCTTTCTTAGCCGGTGCACTGATTGCGGAATCGGGCGAACAACATAAAATTGAAACCTTGATTCGCCCCATTCGAGATGTCTTTTCGGCAATCTTCTTCGTCGCGGTGGGCATGCTCATCAATCCTCAGATGATTATGCAGCATTGGCTGGTTGTCCTCTTATTTGTTTTAATTGTGATCGTTGGAAAAATCATCGGCGTATCGCTCGGCGCTTTTATGACGGGATATGACACCCGCACTTCGATCAAAGCAGGCATGAGTCTCGCGCAAATCGGAGAATTTTCTTTCATCTTGGCAGGCGTCGCCATGACCAACGGCGTCGTGGGTGAATTCATGTATTCGCTGGCCGTCGGGGTTTCCGCGATTACAACTTTGAGTACTCCGTGGTTGATTCAATCCTCGGACACCGTGGCAAAATATGTCGATCGTAAACTTCCTAAATCACTGCAAACTTTCGTCACACTTTACGGATCTTGGATTGCCGGCATTCGCCAAAGTAAACCGGATACTGCAAGCAAATCGCGTCCCGGCCGTTATGTGCTTCTGATTGTTTTAGATTTAGCCTTGCTCAGCGTCATTCTTTTGGGAGTTTCTTATGCCTTCGATCCCATTGTAAATTATATGCATGAAAAGATGAATATCCCCTCACTCTGGGTGAGCGGTCTCATTATTTTCGCCACCTTCCTCATGATGATGCCTTTTCTCTTGGGAATCGTACGATGCTCGAAAGGACTCGCTCAAGGCCTCACCACGAATTTTCCATCTTCTAAATTGGATGAAAAAGATTTGGATTTAGCAGCCACACCGCGCAAAGCTTTTATTGTGACCATTCAGCTGGGCGTCCTGTCGGTTTGTGGTTTGCTGCTCTTAGTTTTGTCACAATCTTTTTTGCCACTGCATTACGGACTCGCAGGCTTTGCTCTCGTATTATTGATCCTAGCCATTCTCTTTTGGAGAAACGTGGAAAACCTGCAAGGCCACGTCACGGCAGGCGCCCAAGCCGTCTTAGAGCTTTTATCTTCGCAATCTCATCCCAGCAAACCTTTAGAAGAATTGAGCGAGCAGATTTCCAAAGTGATGCCTGGACTTGGAACAGTGACTTACTTGAAAATGTTACCGGAATATCAAGCCGTAGGCAAAACTCTCGCTGAAATTAATTTGAGAGGGATGACGGGAACATCAGTGATTGCGATTAAGCGAAATTCCGAGGGAATCACCAAACCTTCTGCCTATGAAAAGATCTTAGAGGGAGATGTCTTGGTCATGACGGGATCCACTTCTTCGATTAATGCCGCACGGGAAATTTTAGAATAAGTTTAAATCCACCTTCTATTAGATTTCTGGCTTGGATACTGGCACCCATCGCCTCTACACTCGCCTTCGCGATGGCGAGTCCGATGCCCGTTCCTTTTGTCTTTCGAGTCAGTTCATTTTCGACCCTGTAAAACTTGCCAAATATTTGCGAGAGTTCCCGTTCGGGCACACCCGGGCCAGAATCTTTCCAAATAAATTCGAGTTGATGAGCATTCGCTTTAATTTCCAGTTCAATTTCCTTGCGAGCGCTCCCACGGGAAAACTTAATGCTGTTTTCTAAAAAGATGAGGAAAACCTCCTTCAAGGCTTCGGATTCATAACGAATCACCGGAATTGGGTCGGCCGATTTTAAACGGAAAGAAAAACCTTCGCGTAAAGCCAAATCTTGAAATTGCTTTCCCCACTCTTTCACATCTTCGCTAGGATTTTGTTCCACCAAACTGAGTTGGTAGCTTTGCTTTTCTAAGCGCGCCATTTGCAAAACATTCTCGATCAAGCGGGACAAACGCTCGCTCTCTCGACGGATATTCTTATAATATTCTTTTCGTTTTTCTTCGTTGCCCACCCAGTCATCTTCCAGCATCTCACTATACATTCGGATGGAAGTCAGCGGCGTTTTTAATTCGTGGCTGATGGCCGCGACAAAGTCTTGTCTTTTTTGAGAGAGCCGAACTTGCGCCGCGGAAGAACGGTAAATCCAAAAAAGTCCGAGTGTCGAAAAAATGAAGAGGCTGCCCGAGAGAATATTTAAGTAGAAGCGCGTGGAAAGTTTAGGCCAAGCTTGTCCATGAATTTCCCAACGGACATTATTCAAGGGATAAGCCATCTCTTTCCCAAAAAGCACTTGCTGTGATTCAACTCTGCCGTATTGAGCAATCGCATCTTTAGACAAGGCCCAACTCACCCAAGCGAATGAAGGAAGCTGAGAATTTTCAAAACTGCTTTGCATCAAGCCTGAAAAATAATTTTGAGTTTCAAGAACGAAGCCTTGCAAATACATTTGTTGATCCACCCACACGCGTCTAAAAAATATAAGAGCACCATCGGAAACTTTCGCTTGGAAAGGATCTAGCCAAATTACAGCGGGTTCCCGCTGGATGGGTTTGGACGCTTGCATAACAGGTTTCTGTTTAGAACTTTCTTCTAACATCGCAAAATTATCTCCTACGACCCCAGCTCCCTTCTGTTCTTTTTTCCTTCCTTCTGCTTCTAGAGGAGCTGCGCTCGGCATCGGAGGCAATTTAGCAAAATTCTTCACCGATTCTTCATCTGCAGATTCTTGACGCCTGGCTAATTGTGGCGCCATTTCTACAGAAGCGTCGGCCATTTTCGCTTTTTCCGCCCCGGGTGAAGAAAATTGTGAGGCCGCTTGCTTACTCGTAATGGGATTAGGATAAATATTAGGGCTCGATTTAGGAGAGGGACCTGCGCCTGAAGCGGAAGCTTTCGGTGCTGCACTCACTGTTTTTTCAGGAAGTGAACGATTTGCAAAGGCCCCCTTCATTTCTTTTCGAAAAGCACTGGTGGCTTTTTCAAGAGCCTCTTGTTTTTTCAAACGCTCATTATAATCTGCAGAGTTTTTCAAATGAGCTGCGGCCGCGGGAAGATAAGGCGTGCTGAAGCTGCCATCGGGATCCATTTGGAAATAACCTTTCCAACCTTTCGGGAAATTTGCATCTGCCAAATCAGACAAGACAGATCGCTGCCCACCTTCTTTGCCGGAATAAAAACGGTAATCTCGAAATGAGCGCGCATCTTCTATATTTAACAGATCACTGATTTGTGCCTGCATCTGATTGTAGACTTTCACACTCTCCGAATCCCACAGGCTCTTCTCTTCAATAGCCATTTGGCGGTAAGAATTGAAAAACAAGAAGGCAATTCCCAATTGCAGCACAATAAAAAAAGCCAGAAATTGTAAGCGGAGTTTGGTCATAAAATAGGTTTGAAAATTTTATAGCCTTCGCCGCGGATGGTTAAAATGATTTCGGGATTTTCGGAATCCTTTTCAAGCTTGCGGCGCAATTTCGTAATATGAATATCAACGGTTCGAGTATCCATCTGAGGATTTTGATATCCCCATACTTCTTTCAAAAGCTCTTGGCGCGTTACAGGACGTTCGGAATTTTTAATGAGATAGGTGATCAGGTCAGATTCACGGCGCGTCACTTCCACCTGACCACGTGGACCTTGCAGCAAAAGATTGAGTGGATCCAAACATAAATCTCCCCAAGTGATTTTTTTCTTTTCGACTTGGAGTTTGGGATTGCGACGCAGCACCGCTTCGCAGCGCGCGAGCAATTCGCGAGTAGAAAAAGGTTTGGCCACATAATCATCCGCGCCTAATTTCAAGCCGCGAATAATATCTTCCTCTTCGCTCTTCGCAGTAAGCATCACAATAGCTTGTGCCCTGTCTTTTTTCCTCACCTCATCGCAGACTTGAAAGCCATCCATCTCCGGCATCATCACATCTAAAATCAGCAGATGATAATGACCACTTAAGGCTTCGCGAAGTGCTTCACTCCCTTTATCAACCGCCTTCACCTCATAACCATGATAGACAAAAATATCGATTAAACCCTGACGAATACTCTCTTCGTCTTCTGCTATTAAAATACGAGTTTTTTCCGATTGAGTCACAAGGCTCTCCTTTTCATTTCTTCATCATATCAAAGCTGAAGCGAAAGACATGTTAAACTTTTGTAAAACAGAAGGCTTTTCTTTTTACAAAGTGCGCTCTGCTTTTTGAAACGCCTTTCCTGCATTCTGAGAGCAAGAAAGGAATCTTATGAAAAATAAAATTCAAAAATTAAGCATTCTCAGTCTTCTAGTTTTTCAGGCCATGTTGCCTGCTTGCTCCGCCGGGGCGAAGAGCCAAAAAGAAAACAACACTCTCCTTAAGGTAAGTCCTCAAATCGTAGCGAAGGCTTCTCTTTCCCAGAGCAAAATTTTGCAAGGCTCCGACGGGCTGGTCTATTTGCAAGTGGAATTGGAGGCTCCCGCCAAAGCCAACAACGCTTTAAACACCTCTCGACGTCCCACCGACTTCGTCGTGATTTTAGATCGAAGTGGTAGTATGGCTGCTGCCAAGAAAATGGAATATGCACAGCAAGCCTTGAAAACGCTCGTGCAACAACTGTCTGCCGAAGATCGCTTTGGACTGGTCACCTTCGATGACAGCGCGGAAATCACGCACTCTCTCGATTACGTGAACCGCCATAATAAAGCCTTCATCCAACAAAAAATTGCCGGAATAAATCCCAGAGGTAATACCAATATTTCGGGAGGTTTAAGTGCCGCCATTCAAATGATTCAATCCAGCGCCGCCCCTTATCGCTCGGAAAGAATTATTTTGATTTCGGATGGTTTGGCGAATCGCGGTATCACCGACCCGCAAGCTTTGGCTGCCTTGGTCTCACAATCGAATGCTTCAGAAGGATTGCATAGCAGTTCAGGAACCTTTGCGCTTTCCAGTATTGGCGTGGGTTTGGATTTCAACGAATATCTGCTTTCCAATCTCGCCGATCGCGGGCAAGGCAGCTATTATTATCTGCAAAATCCCAGCACCATGTATAATATTTTGGCTCAAGAATTCCGTGGTGCGAGCGAAATTTACGCGTCTAATCTACAAATACAATTGGATCTACCTCCTGACATTTCCCTCATCGATGCTTCGGGTTATCCACTTCAACGCCAAGGCAATCGTTACACCGTCCTACCCGGACATTTGTACCAAAAGCAAAAAAAGATCCTCTATTTCACCTTAGCCTTGCCCAGTGTTTACACTTATCCTTCACGGCCCTTAGGAAATGTGGATTTGAGCTTCAATGTTCAAGGCAATTTCTATCAAGTGCCGCTCATTCACTCGGATTTATATGTCGCTTGCTTGCCCGCTTCACAAAGCTATGAAGCCAAGGAATCTATTAATTCAAAAGTGTATGAAGAGGCTTGGACCAAAAACAATTACGGTAGAGCCTTGCAAGACAGCGCCAGAAAAATCTCAGAAGGAGATCAACAAGGCGCTGCTCAGGTGATGCAAAAATACCGCGCTAAGGCTTCTGAAGCCAATGCGGTCGCGCCTTCCGGTGCCATCCAAAGCAGAATGAATGAAGCGGCCAAAACCACTCAAGATATGGAAAAGGCCTTCAGTAGTCCTAGTCCTGAAGCCAGTAAAAGCCTGGGTAAGGATTTCCATTACAAAGGCATTCAAGATCAAAGATGAAATTCTCGTTCCTGGGTATAAATCCTCCTCCGATGAAACTTCCCGCACCACCTAGGTGCGGGAAGTTTTTTTATAAATTGAAAAAGAAAGGAGCTTTGGTATGAATACCGCATGCTTTCATTATCCAGACACGCCTTCATTTTAGCGCTTTTCTTAACTTTACTTTCGGCTTGCTCTAGTCCCAAAGCACCTGAAAATTCTGCAAGCGCCAACAAGCCTAAACTCATCCTCATCAATAAATCTCCCGAAGGAAATTATTACACAGATAAAAGGACTCAAGCTCAAGTCTTCGTACCGAAAGGAATGAGCCTCGACATGAAATCTCAAAGGGTGGGTTGGGGTGAAAATTTCCTGCTGAAAAATACTTCGAACGATTTTAATATTTTTATCCGCTTTGATAAAACAGCATCCGATGACGAAGAAATGACTGTTTGCAAACAAGTGCTTCTCGAAAGCCCTATTGCCGATTTGAATTCCAGCAAGATGCAGGTTTATCCTTTTTTAAAAGGCGAATTCAACGCAGATGTGATTATTACCACCGACAAGATTTATCCGCTTTCCAGCCAAGATCTTCCGGATGCAAAAGCTAACCTTTTTCAGATTCGCAAAAAAGGTTTGGGTTGTTACAGTTTCCTTTTCATTTATGCCAATGATGCAATCCTCACCACATACAGCACCGAAAAAGAAATATTGGAGTATGTGAGGTTTGAATGAAATCTAAGGAATACAACATCGCCCTCGATTGTGTGGATAAGAACGGCCAGTCCCTCCACAATAAACACAAGCCTGCCTTGATTTATGTGAAAGAAGGTAGCGCACCTGTAAAACTCAACTTTGCGAATGTCGAAGGCTTGACCCATCGAATGGCCAATGCTTTTCGAAATTTAGGTTTGGAAAAAGGACAAAGAATTGTTTTACGTCTGCAAAATTGCCCAGAATTTCCAATTACTTTCTTGGCCGCGATCAAAGCAGGCTTGATCCCTATTCCCACGTCCCCCCTTCTCACTTGGAAGGAATTGAAATTCATTCTCGAAGATAGCGAAGCTGCAAGTTTGATCATGAGTGATGATTTAATCCCCGATGAAATTGAAAAGGATAAACCTGATTCTCTGAAACAGAGCATCGCACTCTCTCCCCAAAAAGAGCAAATTCGAAAAGGTTTTTTACGTTGGCAGGATTTGTTGAAGAACTCAGCGCCCGAATTCACCACCATTCCCACTCTTGGAGAAGATCCCGCCTTTTGGCTTTACACGAGTGGCACCGAGGGAAAACCCAAGGCTGTAATCCATGCCCATCGAAGTATTCCCGCCCATGATGCCCGAGCGAAGCTTTGGCAGGATTTGCGCTTCAATGATGTTATCTTTAATACCAGTTCTTTACATTGGAGTTACGCACTCACTTCAGGACTTTTAGATTTATGGCGGCACGGTCTTCCCACTGTGATTTATCAAGGTCATTTGAGCGCAGAAAAAATTTGCCATCTCATTAAGCATTTTGGTGTCACCACTTTCATGAGTGTTCCGGGAATTTATCATCGGCTTGTGGAATATTTAGAAAACAATGATGCAAAGAAATACTTCTCTCAAGTTCGAGTTTGTAATTCTGCAGGCGAAAAACTCACCGAAGAAGTACGGAAAAAGTTCAAGGAATTGACAGGTCTCGAAATATACGAAGGCCTGGGAATGACCGAACATAGCGTTTACTTATGTCAAAGAGTGAGTGAAGAAATCATTCCCCATTCTTGCGGAAAGCCTATACCCGATCAAAAAATTTCAATCGTGGATGAGTTGGGTAATGAATTGCCCGCAGGCACTCCAGGAATTTTAGCAAGTCACCGCTCTTGTCCAGGGCTGATGCTTGGCTATCATCAACGACCCGATGAAGAGACAAAGTATTTTTCAATTGATTATTTCCTCAGTGGAGATCTGGCTCAGCAAGATGAAGAGGGGAATTTTTTCTTTTTAGGACGAAGGGATGATATTCTCACCGCAGGCGGCTATCGAATCTCTCCTTTAGAAATCGAAGTGGCCTTGAATGAAATTCCCGACATCTCAGAATCGGCCGTCGTAGACAAAGAACTTATCGCGGGAAAAACAAGCCTCGCGGCTTATCTCGTGTTGGATAAAGAGTGTTCAGATCCTGAAGCGAAAATTCAAGAGATTCGATCTGCCTTGAAAGATAGTCTTGCAAGCTACAAAATCCCTAAAGAATTTTACTTTGTCGAATCACTGCCTAAAACCAGCAATGGAAAAATTCAGCGCAAACTCCTGAGAGATTAGGGAATACCTTGTTTTTGAATGAGCTTCAATTCCTTGCCAGTAAGCTGATAAGTCACCTCACCGATTTTCTTTCCATCTTTGCTGAATTCTACTTTTAATTTTTTATTTCCCAGCAAAACAATTTTCGCTTTGATGAACATCTCGTCGATATCCACGAAATCGTTCGAGGTCACAGGAAAGCACGCCGTTTTATTGGCTTGATAGAGACAAACTAAGGGACGATATCCTTTGAAAATATCCTTATCCAGCATCACACTATCTTTGGCACCATCTCCATCCACATCCGCGAGTTCGCTCGAATCCATGAAACCTGTGTAGGGGCTATCCTGTAAGAGGACTTTCTCCACTTTAGGCGGGTTGGCGACATAACTTTGATCCACGATTTTGTTATTAATTTTAAAAGTCCAAAAATAGGGCGTGTAATGGAGGGGGTTATTCGCGATGCAATAATAAGTGGCAAAGGAAAGGGAACGTTTCTGCCCTCCTTCTTCTTGGAATTGATCGTCATAGACAAAACTACCATGAATGGTGCTGTTATTCGTTCCATGAGTATCGGAAACTTTTGTGATGCCGAATTTGGCAAGGATTGGCTTCATCAAATCGTCATTGTAAAATTTTTGTAGAATCTTTTGACTGAGATCCATTTGCCAATCCGGATTCACGTCTCCCGGCTTGTATGTGCAAGCATCCGTCGCTCGTTGCCCCGCCATGGCTCGACTAATGACTAAGCGGCAAATAGCGCCCAGATCTTCATCGAAATCTGCGCTCGACTTTTTACCATCTAAAACTTTGCAAGCATCCAAAGAAGGAGGCGATTTCGCGTCATAAGGAACGATGTTGCGCAGGCAAGATTCCTCTTTGCAGCTAGCTAAATTCTGCCCTTGGGCGAAAAGGTTGCTTGCAAGCAAGAAATTTAAAACTAGAATCACGTAAATCATTTTGAATTCTCCCTTTTGTTTTGTAGCATATGATCTCAAAGCTGGCATTTTTAGGAAAGGAATTTTCATGGCTTATCTTTTGAGGGCGCTGGGTTTATTTTTTCTTTTATACGCAGGCAAACCGGTTTTGGACAGCCTCATTGGCATCATCCAAACGCGCTTTCAATCGGGCGTAGGACTCGGTACTGCCATCAACATTGTCTTCTTTGCAGGCGGAATTGGTCTGCTCTTGCTCCGAGAATGGGCTCGTAAGGTTTTGAAATATGCTTGCATCGGCACCATCATCATTACGGTCGCCCAACCCATCATGAATATGAAATTGAATTGGAATCTTTTAGCGCCCATTGTTTATTACGGTGTTTTGATTGCCATTCTCAGCATGCCCCAAGCCGAAGCTTCCACCATCGATTAAAGGACACGGTTTCTTTTTTTGCCCTTCAAGAAAGCTTCAATATTGCGGCAAACTTCATCCATTAATATTTGCCTCGACTCTCGACTGGCCCACGCAATATGCGGACTCAGCAAAATTTTATCCTTTAATTTTGGATTCCAAAAAGGATGTTTTTGGGGTGGAGGCTCTTGAATCATCACATCCGTGGCGTAGCCAGCGATTTCATTTTTCAAGAGAGCTTGAGCAACTGCATTCTCATCCACTAAGAGTCCACGTGCGAGATTGATGAGATAGGCGGTTTTTTTCATTCGCTTTAAGTTTTGCGCATTCATCAAAGAATGAGTTTGAGGGCTGAGCGCACTATGCAAACTCACATAATCACTTTTCTCTAAAACTTTTTCCAAAGAGAGACGAGGTTTTGCCTGGGAATATTTTCTTCCTGGCAATTGCGCGACGAGCACTTTCATCCCAAAAGCTTTGGCCAGTTTTTCGACACGCTTTCCAATGCTGCCATAGCCAATCAAACCTAGAACTTTTCCTTCTAGATTCGAAAAAGGATAATCTAAAATCGCGAAAAGCGGTGATGACTTCCAGCGCTCTCTTGCCGCTTGATGGTGCTCGAGAAGGCGATGTGAAAAACTGAGAATAAAGAGGAGCGCATGTTCGGCCACACTTTGAGTGGAATAGCCCGCAACATTCGCAACACCCACCTGATATTTCTGAGCTGCAGCGATATCGATATTATTATAACCTGTGGCAGTGACGGCAATGAGCCTTAAGCCAGGCAAATTACCCAACTCCTTATTGCCCAGAGGACATTTATTGGTGATAATGATTTCAGCATCGCGGCTACGAGAAACAATTTGAGAGAGAGGAGTTCGAGCAAACATTTTCACATCTCCCAATGCCTTAAGCCGGCGAAGATCCAAATCTCCGCAATCTCCCGTCTCCGCATCCAGAAAAACAATTTTAGGCCTTGTGTTTTTTCGCATGATTCTCAATTATCCCCATTAATCAAAATTTTTTACCAACCTAGGAGGTTTCTATGAGTTCACTTCAAGAAGGTCAAGCATCCCCCGATTTCAAAGCCCAAGACGAATCCGGTAACACCGTTCAACTTTCCGATTTCAAGGGAAAGAAAAACGTCATCCTTTATTTTTATCCAAAAGACGACACTCCCGGTTGCACGATTGAGGCCTGCAATTTTCGCGACAACCTCAACCAATTTCAAAATGCCGACACCCAGATTTTAGGCGTGAGTTATGACGATGCCGCCAGCCACCAAGCTTTCAAGGAAAAATTCCACCTGAATTTTCCCTTACTGGTGGATTCGGACCGAAAGATTGCGGAAGCCTTCGAAGTGAAAGCCATGGAATTCAAAGGCGCAGAATATGCCGAGCGAGACACCATCGTGATTGATAAAGAAGGGAATTTGAAAAAAATCCTTCGCAAAGTCGACCCAAAATCGCATTCTGCAGAACTTCTGCAAATTTTAGGAAAATAATGAAAAATCTCTTCGAATCCTACAAAGGCGTTTTCACGCATCCTGACAATTTCGGAATGCTCGTTGGTTACCGTGTCGACGAAATAGAATCAGGACGCGCAAGAACCTCGCTAGAAATCGAAGAAAAACACATTAGCCCCTCCGGTGCGACGCACGGAGGGGTTCTTTCTACTTTCGTTGATTTTTCGATGGGAGCTGCCTTATTCAAGGCCTTGAAAAAAGGCGAGCGCTGCTCCACGATCGAATTTAAGATCAATTATATTTCCCCCGTAAAACTAGGAGAAACCATCTACGGCGAGGCTAAAATCAAATACAAAGGTAAATCGCATGCGGTTATGGAGTGTCATGTGTTTCGTCCTCAGGAAAAGGACAAGAAAGATATTGCCATGGCAATCGGCACTTACAACATCTATTCACTAAAAAAATAGACTCGTTCTCCACTTAAAACTGTATCAAAACTGAACACATTTACGTCCCCTTCCCCCGCTTCTCTGGCTTTCCTCGTTTATAGGCCATCTGAGTTTGGCCCCACTCTTGCTTATACTAGCTATGAGCAAAATGGAGGCTTCTATGAAAAAGGTTTTATTTACATTTTTACTTCTTTTAACAATGAACACTTTCGCCCACGCCCAACAATTCAATGTGCAGGAAGTGCCTTATGCCGATATTGAGAAGGTCTTTATCTGCTACAGCGAAGATAATTTCGAACTCAGACAACATCAGCCGGATGAAATTTTAGGAAGAAATTATCGGCACATTCCTTTGCCTTTTGATCGTGCTTTCGTCACCTTGAGTGATATGGCGGGTAGGGAACCTATCAAAATCTCTTATCCTCAAGATCCTGAAGTACACGCGCCTTATTACACCTATAACTTTGTAGCGAATCCCCATGCTAAACTTTACTTAGCCATTCAGCATAGAGCGCAAGTGGTAGCGAGTTGTGATGGAAGAGATGAGAGAACAAATACAGTTTTTATTATTAAAGATATTCCGGCACGATCGACACTTTTTATTACTTATAAAAAAATTGTATCTATGGAAATTCCTGGCTTTAATCCAGACGCAGACCAAGTCGAAGGGGGCGTAAGCTTTGGTCCCGTTCCAAACAGAGAACTCGAACCTGCGAGAAATAACGGAATTAATATTCCTAATTTACCTGTGAATGGAGTTCTTATTCCTGGCCTTCAAAATCCTGGGCCTGCTCCAGCACCGGCACCCGCTCCTGCGGCTGAAGAAGTTTCTGGAAATTCCGAAAATCCGATTGAAAATCCTGTGGTAAATGCTCCTCAAATTGAAGTGCCTCAGAGAGTCTTTAGTCCGCCCACAGGAATCGGTAGTAATTCGAATCCCACAGATCCAAGCGAGATAGGACAATTAAAAGATAATAGCTCGGGTTGTAGTCTGCAAAAAAATGCACGATCTTCCTCGGGAATTTGGATGGTTCTCATGGTTTTCATCACGGGACTTTTCTTCATCCGAATAAAATCGAAAATTCGATTTTATTAACAAAGATCTTTCACGCATAAAAAAAAGGACCGCATTATAAGTGCGGTCCTTTTTCGTTTTTAAAACAATCGGGCTTTAAGCTTTCTTGGATTCTTCCAAGTTCTTTAAGCCTTTCTTCTTCGCATTCACTAAAATCGACATGTTGCCATGAGGATGTTTGTTTTCGCGCATCAACTGGTGAGCCGCTGCGGTTTCCTTGAATTCCCAAGTGCGGGAAAGACAAGGATCCACTTTGCCTTCAAGCACCAAGTTGTTCACGCCAATCGCTTGATCGTCGTTCGCAAAATGGGAACCTTGCAATCTCTTTTGACGCATCCACAAATAGCGTAAATCCACGGTAGCATTGTAGCCGGTGGTGCCTGCGCAAACGACAACCATTCCGCCGGTGTCGCAAACGAAAATGGAAGTAGGAATGGTGTCTTCGCCAGGATGTTCGAAGACTAAACGGGGACTTTTCTTTTCACCCAAGACTTCCCAAATCGCTTTTCCGAAATCGCGAGCGCCTTTAAGCCAAGTATTGTATTTTTCGTTATCTTTCCAATGAGGCAACATT
The DNA here is from genome assembly GCA_964556135.1 of uncultured Pseudomonadota bacterium. Taxonomy (GTDB): domain Bacteria; phylum UBA10199; class UBA10199; order JADFYH01; family JADFYH01; genus CAYPXN01. Next base: position 45,227 of record CAZKUY010000007.1, on the reverse strand, counting down.
CCCCAGTGGTTGAATTTTCGGCGATCGATGCAACCGACTGCGCCTAATTTTTTGCAATATTCTACTTTATCTTCGCCTGAAACGACGGCGATAGCTTTTGCGCCAAAGGCTTTGCAGATTTGGATGGCCATAGAACCCAGTCCACCCGCGCCACCCCATACGAGAACGACATCATCTTTGCGGACTTCATGCTCTTGCCAACGAGTCAGCATGCGGTAAGCGGTTGCCGCTACCAACATGTAAGCCGCAGCTTCTTCCCAACTTAAATGTTTGGGTTTGGGCACACATTGATGGGCTTGAACTTTAGTGAATTGAGCGAAGCTGCCCCAATTACTTTCATAACCCCAAATTCGATACGAAGGAATGTACATGGGATCTACGCCATTTTTAATGGCGGGATCATGGATATCCCACATGCCGCAATGAATAACGACTTCATCGCCGACTTTCACGTTCTTCACGTTTTTGCCGATTTTCCAAACGATGCCGGAGGCATCCGATCCACCAATATGAAATTCTTCTTTTTCACCGGCTTTATTTCGAGCGCCGATGACGTTCACGGGAATTCCGAGCGCCGCCCACACATTGTTATAATTGACTCCAGCTGCCATCACATAAACCAAAGTTTCGTCGTCACCGATTTCAGGGACGTCAATGACTTCTTCTTGAAAAGCAGTCGTGGGCTCACCGAAGCGAGCGGGTCTGATCACTTGCGCGATCATTTGTTTGGGAACTACTCCGAGTTCGGGAATTTCACCGAGTGCGTATAAATCCTTCGACATATGTGTCATCTCCTCTTTTTTAAGACCGTGCAGACAAAGCCACATCGACCATGTCGCTCATGATTGTGTTTAATTCAAAATCTTTCGGGGTATAAACTTTTGCAACGCCTTTATTGATCAGAAGCTTCGCGTCGGAATCCGGAATAATTCCTCCGACGACCACCGGAACTTTCTCGAGTCCTTTTTCTTTCATCAAGCGCAATACTTCAGGAATTAACTCTAAATGCGAGCCTGATAAAATGGAAAGCCCCACGATGTGCACGCCTTCTTGCAGGGCAGATTCTGCAATCTGCATAGGGGTCAGGCGAATGCCTTGATAAATGACTTCCATGCCGACATCGCGAGCGCGGACAGCGATTTGCTCCGCGCCGTTACTGTGGCCATCGAGCCCCGGCTTTCCGACCAAAATACGTAGCTTCTCACCATGTTTGGCTTCAAATTCTTTAACCTTCGCTCTTACTTTTTCGATTTGCTCGGTTGTGCTCGCCATTTTCACGCCGGACACACCGGTCGGAGCGCGAAATTCTCCAAAGACTTCGCGTAGCGCAAAGGCCCATTCACCGGTGGTCACGCCCGCATGCGCGCAAGCGATTGAAACAGGCATAATATTTTCATTACTTTTTGCGGCTTGCTTTAAATTTTCGAGAGCTTTTGCAACCGCAGCATTATCGCGCTGGGCTTTGAAAGCTTGCATGCTATCGATTTGCTCTTTTTCGGATTTGGGATCGACTTTCATGATGCCTTCATCTTCACCCGACATCAAAGGAGAAGCCGCCGCTTCTTTAAAACAATTCACTCCAATGACTTTCAAATCCCCCGCTTCGATGCGTCGAACGCGTTCGGCATGAGAAGACACTAAAGCCTGCTTCATTGCTTCAATCGCTTTAATCGCGCCGCCCATTTGTTGGATTCGATCGATCTCCGCTTTGGCCCCTGCGATCAAAGCATCGACTTTTTCTTCGATCACGTGAGAACCATTGAAGATGTCTCCACATTCCAAAAGATCGGTTTCGAAAGCCAAAATTTGTTGCATGCGCAGTGAGAGTTGTTGATCCCAAGGACGAGGCAATCCTAAAGCTTCATTCCATGCGGGCAATTGAATCGCGCGCGCTCGGGCATCTTTGGAAAGAGTCACCGCCAACATTTCATAAACGATGCGAGCAATATTATTTTCGGGTTGTCGTTCAGTGAGTCCTAAAGAATTGACCTGGACACCATAGCGGAACATTCGGTATTTCGGATCTGTAACACCATAGCGGGTCAGCGTCAGCTCATCCCATAACTTCACGAAAGCGCGCATCTTGCACATTTCTTCGACGAAGCGCACGCCGGCGTTCACGAAGAAAGAAATTCGGCCGACGACTTTAGGGAAAGTTTCATCAGGCACTTTTCCAGAGGCTTTAACGGCATCGAGCACCGCCATGGCATTGCAAATCGAAAAAGCAATTTCTTGCACAGGCGTCGCGCCGGCTTCCTGCAAGTGATAGCTGCAAATATTAATTGGATTCCATTTCGGAACTTCATTCACCGTGTAGGAAATCATGTCGACGATGAGGCGAAGGGAATGCTCCGGCGGAAACACATAAGTTCCGCGGGAAAGATATTCTTTGATGATGTCGTTTTGGGTGGTGCCTTGGAGGAGTTTGCTATTGGCACCTTGCTCTTCGGCGGCGGCAATATAAAGCGAGAGTAACCAGGCTGCCGTCGCATTAATCGTCATCGAGGTATTCATCTTCTCCAAAGGAATATCTTTGAAGAGAGTGCGCATATCGCCGATGTGAGAAATGGGCACTCCGACCTTACCTACTTCACCACGGGCTAAAATATGGTCGGAATCATAACCGGTTTGGGTGGGTAGATCGAAAGCCACCGAAAGTCCGGTTTGTCCCTTGGACAAATTGGTTTTATAAAGTTCGTTCGAGGCCTTCGCGGAACTATGTCCGGAATAAGTCCTCATCAACCAGGGATCTTCGCGTTTAGTCTGCATAAGCCCTTGCTTTTAAGCAGATTTACGCGGCGGGTCAAGCTTGTATTCTAAGGGGAATTTAACTATTTCAGGGTCGGGGTGGAAGGTTTTGCAGATAATCCCAAGCATCTCGCAAAAACTGGCGGTCGACAAAATGATAGCCGTCACGAGGATTATCTGGATTGATCCAATTAATCCCATGAGTGGAAACTTCGGTATAGCCACGCTCCCGAAGTCTTCGGTCCCAATCGCAAGCATAGAAAGCGGCGACATCCTCATCCCGTTGATTAAAACGCTGATAAATAGCTGGCCGGTGATCGTTGGGAAAATCACTCACCGGCCGGGGAGCATCATAAATCGGTGAAAAAGCCAGATAGGGAAAACTATCTGTCCAATGAAGTTGATTTCGGGGACTCATGTAGGTGAGAGCCCCTTCTCGTAAAATATCACTGCAATCGGTAGAAGAACTTACTGCATGATGCTTGTAAGGATAGCGCACCCAACCTGCAGAGCTCACTGCAATGCCGCGCACTTGTTCACGCAAGGCCATGCTTTGATGGATCGCCGCAAAACCGCCATTCGAATGTCCCATCATAAACACGCGTTGGCGGTCTACTCCATAGTGCTGAATGGTTGCACGGATCAAAGCATCTACAAATAAGATATCCTGGTTGCTATCCCCATGATCATCCGTGGTATTCCAAAAATGATCATGATTGATACCATGATGTTCCCAATCTTCAGGCATAAAACTTCTTGCCTCTAAAATTAAAATGACAGCCTCATCGCCAAACACTCGATGAGCTTCTTCTTGGTTAAACAGATCATAACTCACACTTCCGGAACTCCCACCGGTGCCATGCAACCAGATCACCAAGGGTTTTGATTTCGTAATAGAGACAGAAGGGCGATAAGCAATCGCGCCCCTCACTTCCCCACAAAGATCACCAGAGATTTCAAACCAGCCCGTTAGATCGGGCAAATGCACGCGGAAAGAATTATGACGAGGCGCCGTAGGAGGACCATTCCGAATGACTCCCCCTTGAAAATTAAAACGCTCGCTCGGACTACAGTAATTTCGTATTGAGAAAGAATAGGGATAAGGTCCGGGATTGCCGAAATTTCTTCTATAATAGCGTGCTGGGTCGAAAAAAGTGAGACCCATGCCGCGTTCCGAAAAAGTTTGCTGGAACACAACGCGACGACCTGAAAAGGATTCCATGGAATCTAAGACAGTAGGATGTGGAATAGGATTGAGCGGGGTCACCACGTCTTCGGAAGCCGGATAAACGGGTACGATTAAAGCATCTACTTCATTGGAAGGGAGATAAGCATCTCTATAAAAAAGGTCTAAAGGCCACTAGACCTTTATCGGCGGCTTGTTCAAAAAGTTTCTTTGAAAGAAAAAAAGCATTAAAAGGCTATATTTTTATCTTCATTCTTTGATAATCCTTAACAAATGAATACATCGACCAAAATTCTGATCGCAGGTAAAGAATACTCTTCTATCGAAGAAGTTCCCCCCGAACTTCGAGACACTTACCAGCAAATGCTGCAAGTTTTAGGAGATAATGATGGTGATGGCCTACCAGACATTTTTCAAGGCAATATTTTCAATCTCAACAGGGAAAAACTTGCGCAGTTAAAGGGGGTCGTTCAAAAGCTCAAGGCCAATCCGCTTGAAATCAAAGCAGCTCTCGATCATGCGCCGCAAGCAAGTCCTCAAGCGAATGCTCATTTTCAAGCCGAAAACTCCCGCAGCTCAGGCACGGCTATTTTCATCATGGGAGTGATTTTTGTCGGATTCATTTTAATGGCAGTAGGAATTTTCCTATTCCGATCTGGCTTTTTTCATTAATCACTCATCTCAAGGATATTCATGGATCCTCTTAGTCATGCTTTACTAGGCGCTTCCGTCTCCGGATTTTTTGCTAAAAAAAATGAGCTGCGCCGCGCAATCAGCATGGGAGCTCTCGCTGCAATGGCTCCCGATCTTGACGTTGTGATCCGTTCCAAACAAAATCCACTCTTATGGATTGAATATCATCGTCACTTCACTCATTCGCTTTTATTTGTGCCACTAGGCGCCTTAATCTGCGCCTTCGTCTTCTGGCTTTTCCTTCGGAAAAAAATGTCCTTTGGCAGAATTTATTTTTTCTCTTTCTTAGGCTATTTGACCCATGGATTTTTAGATGCATGCACGAGCTATGGAACTCTTCTGCTCTGGCCCTTTTCTTATCTTCGCGTCGCGTGGGATAACATTGGCATTATCGATCTGCTCTACACGCTTCCTCTTTTGGCATGCGTGATTGCGGCTTCGAGAGTGAAAAGAAAAACTTTTATTCAAGTGGGATTGGTGATTTCTTTCGCCTATCTTTTATTCGGAGTTTATCAACACCATCGTGCTGAAAACTTAGCCCTTAAACTCATTGAGTCTCGATCGCAACAAGCCGAACGTCTTCAAATAAAACCAACGGTACTGAATTTATTTTTATGGAGATCGATTTACGAATACGAAGGAAGATATTACGTCGATGCCTTACGCAGCGGGCCTTTTTTAGAGGATAAAATTTACGAAGGAAATTCTGTCGCGAAATACGATTGGCAAAGTGAAATCCAAAAACTTCCCGCGAATTCCATTCTCGCTAAAGACATTCGAATTTTTGCGTGGTTTTCGGGAGGTTTGCTTTATCAAAGTCCGGAGGATCCTCGCCTCATCGCGGACTTACGCTATTCTCCGCTTCCCCAGCAAAGCATTCCCTTGTGGGGTATTGTGGTTGATCCAGAAAAACCAAACGAACATGTTTTCTTGAAAAATTTCCGCAAAATACAAGAAAAAAGCTTCAGCACTTTCTTCAAAATGCTGAAAGGCGAAGATCTGAATTAACTACCAAATGGGCATAATCGATTGAACTAATGCTGTCGTTGACTCCGTCACGGCAAAAGTGTTTGCCCCATTGGCTGACATCGTCCAAATGTTCGAGGCGAGATTGGCAGGATCGCTGTCCACAGCGCTTAAATTCCTATCCGAAGAATAGGTGATGACACTTCCATCCGTCGACCACTTGGGTCTTTGGGCATTAGACAAACTAAGTTCAGTCAACGGATCGGAGACACCCGAAAGATTCACGAGCCAGACATTACTGGTCGTGCTGGCACTGCCAGTGTTTGTTCCATCTAAATTTCTTAAGGATCGATAGGCGATGGCTGTTCCTGTTGGATTCCAAGTCCCCGCAACGGAATCTGCCCCAGAACTGGTTACTTCGGTGAGTGCTGTCAATTCAATACCTTCCGAGCTCATCACCCAAATATTTTCTGCGAGATTAGGCGCTCCCGTATTCGTTTCATCCAAATTACGGTTGGAACTAAAAACAATATTATTTCCATTGGAAGACCATTGAGGCAAATCCGAGCTCACGCCGACTGCTGTCACTTGAGTCAAAGACTGCAAATCCAAATCACCCACATCGATGACCCAAATATTCTGGCTACTCAGAGCCCCACTATTCGATTCATCTAAATTTCGAAAGGAAGCGAAAACGATTTGCTGGCCGTTGGGGGACCACTGTAAATTGGTGGAATCGGCACTAGGTGTAGTCACCGAGGTCAAGGCATCCTGGTTGGTCCCATCCGCATTCATCAGCCAAATATTAGTGGCATCGTTGGGAGTGCTATCAGGATCAGGATCTGTCAAACTCATGTCCGATTCAAAGGCAATTTGTTGGCCGTTGGGAGACCATTTGGGATATGCGGAAGTGGCTTGAGTGGCCTGCGTTAAAGGCGTCAGTCCGCTTCCATCTGCATTCATCAGCCAAATGTTATCACTTGTACTCAGAACTCCATTATTCGAGGCATCGAGATTTCTGTTCGAGGAAAAAATAATCTGCGTCCCGTCGGGAGACCATTCAGGCCAATAAGAAACTACGGAGGGTGTCACGGATTGGGTCAATGCCGTCAATCCCGTGCCATCGGTTTTCACGAGCCAAATATTTTGAACTGTGGTGGCTGCTCCATTGTCTAAACCATCTAAACTTCTGTTCGACGAAAATATAATCGGGGTAAAAGAAGCTTGAATTGTTGTATCGGCCGTGACCGCTAGGTTGCAATTGGCTGCGACTGTTCCGGTGCAAGTACTCCCAATCCACGCATGAAAAACATAACCTGCGTCAGGCGTTGCCGTTAAAGTGACAGGACTGGAGAGAGTGTAATCTGCGGAGCAAGTGCCACCCGTATTCGTGCAACTAATACCGCCTGCATTTGAAGTGACCGTTCCCGTACCTGCGCCACTCACATCTACCGTCAATGTCATTGAAACAACCGGCACAGGACTTGAATTAGAGCCACCACAACCCATGGCCTGAAAAAACATCACACTTCCCATTAAGACCGTAAAAAAACTCAAGCGTTTTAACATCGCAAACCTCTCCTCTTATGAATTGAGCTTCATCCCTCTATGAAGATCTTTTTTTAATCAAGACTCTTCTTTCAATCTCGAAAATCTTCTCGGGGATTTTTTCTTTGCCTAATTTCTTCTTATCATTTTCTTTGATGAAAAGATCGGCACCAAATTTTTCTAAAGCTAGTCCCGCTTTAATATTTTTCACACCGATGAGTTGGAAGGTAACGATGCCCGCATTTGACCCTGCAGGACCTTCTTCTACGGCCAATACGCGAGATAGTGCACCTACAGTATCGCCGCTCACCGCAGGTTGGGTGTGGTAACCTTCTGTATAACCAAAATCGATCAGGGAATTTTCCGTCGTATCTCGAGACGCAAGACCTGCTAACCACGCAAACACTAATCCACCATAAACGATGGGTTCTCCACTCATCGCACCACTTCGACCGGTCGAATATAAACGATCGAAATGCAAAGGGTGGGTGTTCATCACTTTGTAAGTCCAAGCGTAATGCTCATCGGTGATGGTGCGACCATTGGCATGCACTAAAATATCGCCGACTTTGAAATCTTCAAAATAAGTGCGAATACCAGTAAGATTTTTGGGGAAGCTTTTCGCAAAGGCTGGCAATTCCATCGTGGGTTCCGCCATTTCAGGAAAAGGCTGATTTGCAATCGTCGAAGCATCGGTCTTTTTGCCGGCAGGAGCGACCATGATTTTACGATCATATTGCAAAACTAATTCTTCATTTTGATTGAGAGCGATCGTGCGGATGGTGGCAATACCGGGCTTACCGCCTTCTTTCATGTCGCGCTTCAAAACTTTCGTCATGGATCGCAAAGTATCGCCGGGATAAACAGGCTTCACAAAGCAAACATTATAATAACCTAAGTTTGCGATCGCCTTTTCGGAATCATTTTGCACGCCGAGCGAAAGCGCAATATTCATCACCATTAAAGGCGAAACGACAAGATCTTTAAAACCATGCGCTTTTGCATAAACTTCATTTAAGTAAAGAGGATTGGTTTCCATGAAAGTAGTCGCAAAATCGATGGCAAAATCTTTCGTAATCGTAATGCCCCGAGGATGACAAAATACTTCGCCTTCGTCTAAATCTTCGAGTACACGGCCATATTCTAATTTTTTCACTTGGCTTAAATCAGCATTCAACGCAGGCGCTTTTTCAACGAATTTTGGATAGGGAATTTTGGAAGACATGCTCCAGTCCTTTCTAGAAATTAATAAATCGCTCTGGCTATAATAAAGAAGTCGCTTACAGGTCAAGGCATGAAAAATAGTTAATTTCCTTAGACCGGGTCTGTAATCAATAGCTGAACTGGCAATGCGCCATTCATGAGCGGAATCGACTTATGAGGCGGAAGTGAAAGCAAATGAACGGGTGCGTTTTGGGGAACCAGCAAAGCGATGCGCCAATTTAAAAAATTTTGTTGAAGGACGCGGCCCACTCCTTGATAAAGAGCGTGGGTAAAGCCTACGCCAATGCGCTCTCCATAAGGCAAATTAGCGACCAATAAGCCGCTACTCGCCGGAGCAATGCAATTCTGAATCGCTTGGCTTGAAAATGCGATGTACTTTTCCACTCGGGCGCGCAAAGCCGAAGCGCGTGCCACTTGCACATATTCCTCTCGAATATCAGATGCGTAAATGGGTTTTAGTAAGACCGGTTTTTTAAGTGCTCGTAATTGATCGCTCACTCGGCGCCATAAACAACGATCAAAATCCGCAAGATGTTCTAAGGCAAAATCGTCTTTACCGCGATGAATGAGTGGCGCTTTATTCAAGGCGATATAAGCCGCCTCAATCACCAGGGTTCCAGATCCGCACATCGGATCAAAAAGCACCTCATCTCCATTGTAACCCGCGAACATTAAAATGGATGCCGCTAAAGTTTCCTTCAAGACAGCTGGATGCCCATTCGTGCGCCATCCCCGCTTATGCAATGCGCGTCCTGCTGTATCAATGGCAAGAACACACAATCCCTTACGAATAAACAACACGATAGAAATAGGATCTTCTACGTCAGGATTAAAACGGGGTGCTGACTTTAAAAAGTCGCTTGTTTGGATTGAGTTTATTACCGCATTGATTACTTCACTTTCACCTAAATCTTGAGCTTCCTTGTCAGTAAGAGCAGGCACTACTTCAAATACTTTTAGAGAGGTAAGCCATTGAGGCCAGACGACCTCTTTCAGTCCCTCGATTAATTCTCGAATATTCGATGCAGGAAACTCTTTTATGACCCGCTGAAGGCGACTCGCAGTTCTTAATAATAAATGGGCGCGGTATGCCGTTTCAAGGTCGGCTTCAAAACGAACAGCTCGGTGCGAAACTTTTTGGTTTTGCGGAGAAACCCCGAGACTGGTCAGCTCAGAGGATAGTGTTTCAACTGTTTCATGAGGGCATGTCGCAATCCAAGTCATCATTTATCTTCTCTCCTAGAAAGAAGCTGATACAATGGTTCCATCATGAAAAAAATATTTTTTATCATCTCCCTTGCGCTTTTTTCCTATTCAAACATCAGCTTTGCCGCTGGAAGAATTCTGGTGAAAGAAGGAAAAATGCTTCGTGTGGACGAAGGTGATTTCCAACATTGCATCTTCGTAGAAGAAGGCTCCAAAGAAGAAATGGACCTATGGCCCAGTCCGAAACTGAATCCCGGCTGTGAAAGCTATGTGGGGAAAAAAGTGACGGTGACAATTCAACACGAAAAGATTCGTGTACCACAGATGTATGGTAGCATGGATGTTTTGCGTTTGATGAAGATTGAAACTATAAATACTGCTTCAACAAAGCCGGCGCAATAACTCGAAGCGCCAACACTTCCTCAGCACCTTCAAAGATCGAGAACACACGTGCATCCACATAATAGCGACTGACGGCGTATTCTTCTGCATATCCGTAACCACCATGAATTTGCAGTGCTTCACGTGCCACCCATTCACTGACTTTGGAGGCATAGAATTTTACGAGCGAAGCTTCCATCGCACCTTTGTGGTCATCCATGAGTTGGCAGGCATGGAAGGTCGCTTGGCGGCAGGCCTGAACTAAGGCTGCCATGCGGGCGATTTTATATTGAGTCATTCCGTAATCGAAAATGGGTTTGGAAAAAACTTTTCTTTCGCCCGAGTAACGAAGCGCGGCTTCCAGAGAAGCTTGCATTACCCCAATCGCGCGAGCTGCGGTTTGTAAGCGTCCACCTGCAAAACCTTCCATTTGAAGATAGAAACCTCGGCCCAGTCCTTCATTTCCACCCACGAGATTTTCTTCAGGAACCCAATAATTTTCAAAAGCGACTTCGTAAGAATGCATCCCGCGATAACCGATGGTAGGAATCGCTTTGCCTTCAATATGTCCGCCGCCTTGATCTGCGGGTTGATCGTATTTGAATTCATGGCCTTCGAAGCGGGGTTTCTCAGCGATCAAAATCGACATGCCGCGATGCTTTTTCGATAAATCCGCATCGGTGCGGCAAAGCACCATGAGCGTGTCCGCATAACCTGCAAAGGTACACCAAGTTTTCACGCCGTTAATCACATAACCTTTTTTGCCATTGAGATCTTGGGGCTTTGCTGTCACTTTCATGCCGGCCACATCCGAACCAAAATCGGGTTCAGTCACAGCCACGGCAGCCATGCGTTCACCCGTGGCAAGCAAGGGAAGCCATTTTGCTTTTTGCTCTTCGGTGCCGCCTTTTAAAATGGCTTTGGATAAAATTTCAGGACGCGTGATGAGCGAGCCCGCAATACCCAGTCCCCCGCGCGAAAGCTCTTCCGTCACGACGCACATGCCCGTGTTGTCGGGTTTGGCATCATCTTGAAATCCACCAAATTTTTGCGGGATAGAAAGTCCGAAACAACCCATTTCTTTGAGGCCGTCGATAATGACTTGAGGAATCAATTCATCGTGACGGTGTACTTTTTCTGCAAGCGGCATCACCACATCTTCAGCAAACTTTTTGAAAGTGTCGCGGAACATCGAATGATTTTCGTCCAAACCATAAGTTCCGCCACCCTGTTCCTGAACGAGTTTTGCGACGCGGGAATAATTTTGGGAATTTAAAACAGTCTCGACATCTTTCGTCACTTCAGGTTTCCAAATAGTTTCGGTAAGAATCTTTTGATCCACACCGAAGTCCTGAAATCGATAGCTGACTTTTTGGGAAAAATTACTGACCATTTCTGCGGTGAAAAGTTCGGCGAGGGCTTTTTCAACTTCGCCGGAATTCTTTTCGGCGTAAGCAATCAATTCACCCGCCGCGTAAACTTCAGAGGCGATCCAAGCTAAATCGTAGGCAACATTTTGAAAGGTATCGAGCTTGGCGGTGGAAATATCTTTTCCATCGGAGGCCTTTTGGGCCAAGTGTTTGCCAACATGGTTTAAGAGGGTTTTCGCTGCTTCTAAAGATTGTTTTGTATTCATGGTACTGCGCTTTTAACTATGAAGGGAATGCCTGTCAACGATCTTTAGAGCATCCAACGACGAGCGAGCAGGCTGCCCGCCCAGGCTAGCAGACCACAAAGTAAAGCTCCCCAAGCCGCATCCACCACGCAAACCGTGAGAGGCCAGCCTCTCAAAGTAGCATAATTGGTCAAATCATAAACTCCGTAAATCACTAATCCCAAGAAAGCGCCTTTCCAAAAGGGATTCAATGCGCCTTGAGGAGTCAAGACGATGAAATTCAAAATCGCCGCTATAATCAAAATGTAAATGACTATCACTCCCGCTAAGCGAAGCGGACTAGAGAGCGGTGAATCATACATTAAGCTGCCAATTTGTTTTTGATAAAAGGACTTTCCCACCACTCCCAACCAGAGACCATCGAGCACAAAACACATGAGCATCAAACAAGCTGCGAGTAAAATTGTCTTCAACATAAGATCGCCTTTCGTGTAATAAAGTATTCAAGACCTATGAAAAAAACTTCTATCATATTAGATATTAAAAATCTTCGTCTTTGGCGGGAAAATCCCATTCTTGAAGGAATTTCTTGGACCCTGCGCAAAGGCGAGCATTGGGTGATTTTGGGGCCCAATGGTTCAGGCAAAAGTTCTTTATTGGGAGCATTAACCGGATATGTGACACCCAGCTCGGGTGAAATCACAGTGCTCGATCAAAGCTACGGTCAAAGCGATTGGCGCGAGCTTCGAAAAAAAGTGGGCATCGTCAGCACGGTTTTGCATTCGATGATACAACAAGATGAAAGTGCCCTTAAATTAGTCTTGAGTGGAAAAGAAGCCATGATTAATTACTGGGGTAAAATCCCAGACATCGAGCTTAAAAAAGCTCGGAGCATTTTAAAACAAATTCATGCCGACCATTTAGAAGACAGAACTTGGATTCAACTTTCTCAAGGGGAACGCCAGCGCATTTTAATCGGACGCGCACTCATGGCAGATTATAAAATCCTCATTCTCGATGAGCCTTGCGCCGGGATGGATTTGGTTTCAAAAGAAAATTTTCTTCATTTCTTAGGCTTGCTCATTCGCAAAAAGAATTTCCCTACTTTAATCCTCGTCACTCATCACGTGGAAGAAATCATTCCCCTTTTCAAGAATGTATTGCTTTTGAAAGAAGGAAAAGTCTGCGCCAGCGGAAAAAAAACGGAGATATTAAATTCCAAATTCCTTTCCAAGGCTTTCGGCTGTAAAATCTCTGTGCAAAACAAATCGGGCCGTTATCGTGCGAAGATTTCTGGGAAGTTAAGGAAAACGATATGCTGAAATATTCTAGACTATTTTTCTTTTTGATTCTGCTCAGCGCTTCGAGCGTCATGGCCGCTAAATTTCCAAATGCAGTGGCAAAAAAAATTATTTTCAAAGGGAAAGAAGCCCAAGAAATTGCAGCTCTACTGGGAATAGATCCCATCAATGCCTGGGATAAAAGACTCAGACTGCATTCCTCCAATGAATGGGCGGTTTATCTCCGCGACACTCCTCAGCCTAATGCTGCTTCAAGTGCGGTCGAAAGACCTCGCTACAACACGATCAGTTATGTTCCCAATCCTGCATATCTAAGCATTGAAGGCGATTGGCTCGATAGCAACACTGGCTCTTCACCCTCTCAGCCACGCTTTTTATTCAGCTCCCCCTTCATTCCTGAAGGAGGCACACTGCCAGGTTGGGATATTCTCCTGAAGAGACACTTGTCTACTCAGTCTGTAAAAATGCCCCATGCGGTGCTCTTCGAAAAAAGATTGAATCGTTTCAAACTGACGATTTATCGAGCCCAAGATTATTCTAAAAATCCTAAAGGCGAATGGGGCTATGAAATTTTAATTTCAGCGGAGGAATAAAAGATGACTCTCCAATTCTGGTTTGAATTTGCCAGCACCTATTCTTATCCTGCCGCGCTTCGAATTGAAAAGCTTTGCCAGGAAAACAGCATTCAATTGGAATGGAAACCTTTTTTGCTCGGTCCTATTTTTCAAAGTCAAGGCTGGAAGGATTCACCTTTCAATCTTTATCCAGCCAAAGGAAAATACATGTGGCGGGATTTGGAAAGGCTCTGTGCACAAGAAGGTTTTGCATTTCAGAAGCCCTCTCAATTTCCCAGAAATGGATTAGTCGCAGCACGCATTGCTTGCGTCGGAATGGGAGAAATTTGGTTAACAGAATTTGTAAGAAAAGTTTATGAAGCAAATTTTGCGAAGGACCAAGACATCGCATCGTTGTCTGTTCTCGAAAAAATTCTTCAGGATTTAAAAGTGGATGCCGCTCAAATCCTTCAGAGTGCTTCCAGCGAGGCAAATAAGAAAAAGCTCCGCCTCCAAACTGAAGAAGCCGGCCGCCTCGGTATTTTTGGAGCACCTAGTTTCATAAGCAAAGGCGAATTATTTTGGGGCAATGACCGTCTAGAAGACGCGATTGCCTGGGCAAAAAAATAAAAAATAAGAAAATTTAAGCCCCTGGAATCATTGGATTTTATCCCTCAGATCCTACTCAAATCTCCTGAACACTTAAAACTTTTAAGACCTGCCCGCCAAAGCTTACGTTTGAAGCTCCCCACGGCACACGCCCCATCCTCCAAAGGAAGGATTTTTATGGCAGCCGCACTTACTAGAATAAACCCCGTAGTTTCCACTCCTCTTCGCTTCAATTCAACTCTACCCACTCCGCAAATTCGCCCCATTCCAACGCAGACATTCAATATTCCTCCCACAATCCCTTCGGCAAAATTTTCCCTACCGTCCTGGACCAAAACAGCAAAAGACTTTTTTCCCGTGCAACAAACTCACTATGGCAGCGCCGTTCTGTTGGGCTTAGGAATTTTGGCATTGGGTTTAGGTTTGTACGGATATTTAAATTCCCAAGGCATTCGACCCGATCAACCCGAACACATCCAACCTATTTCTCTCAGGGATTACCTTGTGGTTCAGTAGAATCACCTGAAGCCACTCGGTGTATTCTTTCGAAATATCTCCATCGTCTTCGACTGCAATACACCCAGTGCCCATCTTCCGACGGAGGCTCTTCAACTAAATAAGGGCCTATTAACTTATAAAGAAGTTCACGATTCTTGGGGGAAACATGTTGATCGCTTTCAGCACCATGCAAATAAACCACCGGGACTTGAACTTTTTGAGCACCGCTTTTTAGACGATCTGTATAGCTTTCATAAGTCAGATAGGTCGCATAAGCTCCAAACCAACTTTTATCTTGTAGATTACGAACATGCCAATCCAACTCAGGAGCCACTTGAGGCCTATGGCCCCGGCCCATATCCCTGTCGAAAAAAGACTGAGTCGTCATGTAAGCATGGAAAATGGCATGTGAGAGCGATAGCCTATTCCAATCCACTCTCTTCATGATGAAACTAGAGCCACCTATACATAAGCTTGAAACTTTAATTCTTAGATCCGGGGACAGGTGAGTATAACAGCCTATAGCAGCGCCAGCGCCCAAAGAAAAACCGCCTAGAAGGATTTTTTCATGATTAGGAAGTTCGCGAATGAGGCTTTCAATCGCGACATCCATACTCTTCAGCCAATATCGCGAAACGAGGAAAGGTGTAAATCCTCCGCCCCTTACAGAAGGGAATTCTTTAAAGTTTTCGTAAAAAGGAAAAACGGCGATTTTAACATCCCATCCCCGTTGAGCCATGTGGTAGGGCAATTCTGCAAAAGCCGTGTGATCCGTTCCATAACCTCCTATATAAATTTGTGTTCCTAACTTAGGAACTCCATCCGCCGCTTTCATTTCAAAAAAAGTGACATTTCCCCTTTTTACGATTTCGAAGTCTCCGAAATAGCCTTTTTGGGTTCCAGAAATTTCATTGGGTTTCCAATTCAAGCCTGGCACACGGGTTTTCAGTAAGGCATAGCCAGCCAAAGCAGCTGCGCCCAATTCTAATACCGCACTGTTCTGAGGAAGCCCCTGACGTTCATAACTTTTTCTAGTTCTCAAAGATGAAAGTTCAGAAATTGAAGCTCTGCGGCGCTGCATGCTTCTTTCTAAGAAATGGATTTTTCCACCGGAAATCGAATGAAAAATCTGCATCGAGGACTCTAACATACAAGAGTGCATGAAAGAGTTTGCAAAATTTTCCGCGAAGCTTTCATTCGTTTTTTCTGAAATATTTAAAGCTTGCGAAGCCTTATTCGCTGCGCTGAGGCCTAAACCTGAAACAAAATGCCGGGATAAAAATCCTGAGCTTTTGAATAAGAATCCTATCCCCTTTAAAAATGAAAAATCAAAATAGTCTGAAATAAATCCTCGAGAATCAAAAATATTCTCTTGATGATTATCAGAATCAAATCTTGAAAAAATTTGACGGCATGAACGATAAGCACTCACTTCAGCAAACACGGAAAATCCCATCGAGAGAACTTGCGGCAACATGAGCTGAGATCTCAGCAATGAAAAGGCAAATGAACCCAGTGTCATTGAAGCCATTTCGCTCAAGTTTAAAGAATTATTTACAACAGAATTTTGCAGCGCATCCATCTTGAGAGATGCACTAGAAAAGGAACATTCAGGTGAAATAGAACGGGAAAACGCACGCATAAATACTCATTAAAAACCCGTGCGCCTCCAAACATTGAGAATATTTAATCTTATCGCAAATCCACTCACAAGGTTGTGTAAGTTTTAAGCAGGGCCAGTCGAATCCACATAAGCCCTCTGTACAATCGCCCTAAAATCTGTCCCTACGGAAAGTGAGCCAAAACATTGCCCCTTTTCGCCTCTTAATCGAGAATGCAAAAACGCATCTGAAACAAAATGGGGACTGTGTTCTAGAAGCAAAGAAGCTTGCAAGGCCAGCACCATTTTCTCAACCATGGCACGCGCTTGATTCTCTTGTTCTTCGATTTTTCGGAAAGACTGAGCGACATCTTGAACATAAGCATCTAAGATAGGATGTTTTGATATGGAAATTTCTTGAAGCAAAATCTCTAAAGAAAGTGGGTCTTTTTTAATCGCGCGCAAAACATCTAAACAATTTACGTTACCGGATCCTTCCCAAATAGAATTCACTGGAGTCTCGCGGTAGAGGCGCGGCAAAATGGATTCTTCGACATAACCCGCGCCACCTAAGCATTCCATCGCTTCATAGGTGAAGAAAGGCGCGCGCTTGCAGACCCAATATTTCGAAATAGCAGTGGCCAAGCGGCGGAAACTTTGTTCTTTGGGATCTGTGGAATCGAAGGCACGAGCGAGTCGCATCATCAAAACAGTCGCCGCTTCGGATTCAATCGCTAAATCACTCAAGACATTTTGCATGAGACTTTGATCGATGAGTTTTTTTCCAAAAGCTTCTCGGTGTCGAGCATGATGAATGGCTTCAGCCAATGCGCGCCGCATGAGTGCAGAAGATCCGAGTACGCAATCGAAGCGCGTGTGATTGACCATTTCAATGATCGTGGGAACTCCGCGACCCGCTTCTCCCAGTTGCTGCGCCCAGGTATTTAAAAATTCAATTTCGCTCGAGGCATTCGAACGATTGCCCAATTTATTTTTTAGACGCTGAATATAAAAAGGATTGCGCGTGCCATCCGGTCGAAAGCGTGGAACCAAAAAACAAGTGATGCCTTCAGGTAACTGCGCGAGCACCAAAAAAGCATCACTCATCGGAGCCGAGCAAAACCACTTATGACCCGTAATTACGAATTCATTTTCGCGCACGGATATTTTTTCAGCACGTGTCGTGTTCGCGCGAACATCGGAGCCGCCTTGCTTTTCTGTCATTGCCATTCCGAAGGTAGCGCCTTTTTTCTTCTCGATCGCTTGATAGCTAGGATCGTAGTCGCGCGTGTAAATTTTCTCGAGCCACTTGGCACCGACTTCAGGATAACGCTTCAAAACGGGAACTACCGCGTAAGTCATCGTGATTGGGCAGCAATGCCCGGCTTCATTTTGGCAATTCATGAAATAAGCCGCGGCGCGCGCAGCTTGAGCGCCAGGTTTCTCTGCGGTCCAAGGTGAAGAATGTAATCCTTGCTGTGCGGCAAGTTTCATCAAGTGATGATAGTCGGGATGGTATTCCACTTCATCGATGCGATTACCAAAACGATCATAAGGTTTTAAAATCGGCGTATTTTCATTGGCATTGAAACCCCAATCGATCACTTCCTTCGATCCGATTTTTTCTCCAAAACCATGAAGCTCTTTTTCCGCCCAAGCAGCACCTTCGCGCTTCACCGCTTCTTGCAAAACAGGATCGCTCGAATAAAGATTATAATTTTCTAAGGCACTGCTTTGATTGAAAACTTCATGCGTGTGGAAACGACTACTCGATTGCGGAGTGCTGGCCATAAATTTCCTTTCGATAGAACTTTAAGAGATCCTTCAAATTTATCTAAAGACAAAGGATGAAACAATGTTTATTCTTGGATGCTTTAAGCTATTAAGGAGGATTTATGAAACAATTGAAGTTTTTTCTTTTCCTGATTTTCTTCAGCTCAGAAGGAGTTTTAGAAGCCCAGCAAAAGAATATAAGCGTTGTTCCTCCCAACTCTGTTTCACCCAGTTTTGATTGTAATAAAGAAGCAAATCGTGTGGAGAAGATGATTTGTAGTAGTCCGGAAATCTCGAGTCTAGACCGGGAACTTGCTGCCACTTATAAGCAAGCCTTGAAAGAAAGTGAAAATCCAGGACAAATGCGAGTAGATCAAATCGCGTGGATACAACATCGCAATGCTTGCAAAACCTTAGATTGTTTGAAAGCAAGTTATGAAGCAAGACTCACGAGTTTAAAGACCTCTCCTGCTACCAAAACACAAAAACAGAAGTAAGTTTTACAAGACTCTACTTGCGATATTTTCAGTGCGTAAAAATAATTTAGATAAGACTTAGAATAAGAATCGCAGCCCCGCGCGCAAGCATGGGTAACACAGTTCGAATCATGATGGTTCCCGCTGTAGCTGCGGCTCCAGCGAAAAGACCCCCATCGATCCAATTTTGTGTTGAACTTGAAGAGGAAGTTTCTGGAATCGCGATTCTTTGATCGTCCAACGCAGGAGCTGTCGGAGCTGGCGCACTTGAAGATGAGAAGGTCGAGCTTCCCGACCCACCTTGAGGACCTGAAGGTGGAAACAATCGGTCCGTGATCCTTTGCCAAGCGATGAAAACAAGCGCTCCCAGACTGCCTCCGGCCAATACCTTCATCCCTAAGCCGAGGGTGGTATCAAGAAAGGGCGTTTCTTCGGGATAAAGCTCCCTAAAAGAAATCGAGCTACGAAGCATTTCGCGCAAACCAGATGCAAGGGCGTTACATTCGCTTTCACCTATTTGTTCTCTGCAAGCAGATCCCGCAAAAAAGTCCTTTAATTCTCTGACTCGCTGTAAATCTGTAACAGAACGATCTTGGGCAACGAAATAAGCGCGGTGCAAACAAATACTTCCTAAATTTTCATTATTGCCAGTGGCAGTCGCATTCAAACTAAATGCACTCACATCGCCTGAAAAAAGCCTCGCTAGAGGCTGAAGTTTACTGGGGGAGAATGCTTGAGCCTGCTCCCCATTACGAACCAACATGGATTCCGCTGGCATGCAACGCGAAGCAGTGAAGCCGCTGTAGTTATTCGCAGGAGTGAACATACCTGCGGGAATCACCAAGGTATGCGACGCATCTTGACAGTAGTTGTCTCTCAGAACTTGAGAATAAAATGTCGGCAGAGGTAATAAATTATAACGAGCGCAATCTAAAACCATAAATTAACGACCTATTCTTCCTCTCACAGCTCTCTCCTCAAATCGAACTTCTCTTTGCAAAAGATCTTCCTCACGCAAAACATCTTCTAGGAAACTTCGAACCGTTGTTTCTCCTGAAGTTCCTCCACCCCCTCCTCGGCGATTCAATTCAGTTCTCACTTCATCACCTACTGCTCCCCAATCTCCGTCATTACTCACGTGGGCAGGATCTTCTCGAAGAGAGGCCGCTACAGCATCTCCAAGAGTGGGACCGTGTGAATCAGTGGCTGAAGCGGCTTGTGAGCCCCCAGGAGTGTGAACAGGGTATGTTGCTGGTACTGTTGCTTGCGCAACGAAAGATGCAGGAATAGCTCTAGAAACATGAGGCGCTGCGACTGGACTCGTATCCGTTGTATAAGGTCTAGTGTGATCCTGCACGGCTTCCAAAATAGAAGGATGCCCAGTGGCCAAACGAGTCCCTTCTAATGCTCGAAATTGTTCTGCGATCGCCGCAAAACTAGAACGATTCAAATCTACTAAGATTTCCACCACGCTTCCTCGGAGAGCCTTCAACTCATCCAAAACCGGATTTTGTTCTGACACAGCTTGAGCTGCCCTGTAAGGGTCACCGTGCCTCATCGTTGCTTCTCGTTCCATTCTAAGAATCACTACACCCAGTCTAAAATGAATTTCAGTGAAACGATCGATCATGTTTTGCCTAAAATGATCGTGAATCTCTCCCGCATGAGCGCGGATGTTTTTATCCATCCCTATCATCGCATCGAATAAACTACGACGCGTCTCATCTATATTTGCATCATGCTCGCTCACCAGTGCACGCGAAACGCTTTCAATCATTTCCGATAAACGAGTAGTTTCTTCATGAAGTCGCGTTTCGGTTTCGCTTAATTGTCTTGAGACTTCTGTATTTTCTCTTCTCAAGGCCTCGACTTGGGCAGTGGCTACTTCCATGGTTCTTTCATAATTCGTTTGGGCTGCCCGCGTCCCCGCTTCGTAACCTGTGCGATAAACTTCGTCGCTATGGAACAAACGTGCTCGGGTTTCGGCGTCAGACTCCACAAGGGTGGAAGTTGCATCTGCACCCGCCGGCAATGCAGGCATTGTAGACATGGG
>CAZKUY010000007.1:0-24696 GCA_964556135.1 uncultured Pseudomonadota bacterium | reverse complement strand
GGGGTTGTTGAGGCGCTGGTGGGCAAATCAACTGGACCGGTTGTACTTGAATACGTGGATGCGTAGTTACTGTAGTAAAAATCGTGCTTGGTACAGCACTATTCGCTTCATAGAAAGTACCGGTGCCTCCGGTTAAAAATTGGATGAGGCTGATGTATTGCAATACTTCTGCATCCGGAATTCGAGCTAATTCGCGAATTTCTCCATCGAGGGAATGGGATAAAACCCGACGGTAAGCAGCCAAATTCTGCAAATTTACTGCGTTCGAAGAAATGCGATTATCCGCTAACCAGGGTGTAAAACCTTTCATGAAACGGGATACCCGCCCTACATTCGATTGTACATCTACATTGGTATGGGGGCTTAATGCAGCCAGGGTTAGGTCTTCACATTCCGTCGCTGCGGAGATATCTCCTGCAAATGCATTAAAAGAACTTTGAACATGTGGATTACTTACTCGGAGATTCATGCCTTGCGCGGGCCATGCAGAGTAAGTGGGCACTCTCAAACAGCGATTGAATTCCGCAATGGAATCATTATTGGGATTACGCAAACATGCTAATTGCGCTTCACTTAATTGAAGCTGACGACACCAAATCATGGCACACCTTTCTCGCGAATCCCTCGAAGGATGGAAAAATAGCTGTCATGTGCCCCGTACATTAATCTTGTGCCGTTATTTTCGGGAATTGGCAAGAAATGTTGCTAAGAAAAGACCCGTGGCTTCTGCTTTATTCTAGCGGAAAAGCACATGAGAGTGGGAATTGCTCAAAAAAAAAGCCCCGCTTTGCGAAAAGCGGGGCTCAGAGATTCTGAAAAATTAAGAAAAGAAGGCCTTCTGAGCGGCTTCGGGAACTTTTTGACCCGATACTTTTGCAGTCTGAACCAATTCCCAATAATAACGATAGGTTGCTCGATCATGAAGTTCGCCTTCGAATTGAATCGGACCCCAATTCGATTCTTGGGCGGCAAGCAAAATCTGGCTGCCTTTTTCGATCATCGAATGATCGGGCGTCATCGCTTCGACGATCGCATCGATTTGAGTGGGATAAATCGACCACATTCTTAAAAAACCGAATTCATTGCGAGCGCGCTTGGCATCCGCCAAAGTTTTTTGTATTAGCCTTCTACTCCTGATTATTCCCTCTTTAAGTTTTTGCTAATCCCAACCTGCAAGTGCAGCTGCTGATCTTGTGAGTCGTTTTTACAACAAATTTTATCCTCAGTATTTAGATTATTTGAAAAAGAAAAAAGCGCATTTAAGCGAATTTCAAGATCTCTTCAAAACCACTCCCTACTTAAGTAAATATCTTTACGAGCTTTTATTAAAAGACGAAAAAAAGCGCCTTGTCAGCAAAGGCGACATAGACGGCTTCATTGATAATGAATCAAGGATCTTTTCGGGAAGTAAAGTGACAGTTCTTCAAAAAGGCGATTTCAAATCCATCTTGATTGCTTTTTTATAGTAATCGGGACGGACAGACAATGGAGTCACAAATTCCAAAACATTCGCATTAATTCCCGTTGCATAGCGATCATGAAAAGCCCCTCTAAAATCTTGAAAAGAATAAATAAAGTAAACAGCAGGCGATCTACCCGATAAGGAAGGAAATAACTTGAAAGAATTTTCATCGTAAATCGAATATCTTACCAGATTGGAATAGAATTTTTCAAAAGAACGCTGAGCATTTCCATTGAAAAGCGTAAAACAATCCATTTGCAACACACTTCCTCCTGCCACATCACTTCTTAATCCACATACAAAAAGATGGTTTTCATCCTGAGGGTTTCGAATCCAAGAATAATCCACGTAATAACCCGCAAATTCATAAGGGAATCGATAAACCTGAGGCGCACGCCGAAGAGCAGGGTCAAGCGGATATTCATGATAAACAAGCTCCTTCCGATTAAAATCCTGCTTCATCAAAGATTCAAAAAACACCAATTTACCTGATTCAAAAATAAATTTGATTTGGCGGAAAAATGCAGGAGGCGGAGCTGCCTCGCCTGACATTACTCCACGATTCAGAATATCTCTTCTTATACAAGCTTGTTCAGCAAGGCTTGAGTCAGCAGCCAAGTTACACTGAAAAAGTGCTGCGTGATAGGATGTACCACTCCAATCATTTTGGCCTTTATAGAAAGTCGCCAAATAAAATTTATTATCTGTTTTCAGCAAAGCTGCTTCGAGCTTGTCATGTTCAGGACTGAAAAAAAATGGCCCTGGTAAATTTATCGATTGAGTCACCGCAACACGATCTTCTTGATAACGATAAAACGCATAATTCAAGTTCAAACCTTCTCTCTGGTTTTCCTCTTGTAGGACAGCATACACATTTCGCTGATTATCCATTTCTATATCAAGTAAACGACCCGTAAATTCCAGCTGACGGAGTTCATTCCTGTGTAACTCACTCGAATTAATCTGACATTTGGTACGGTAGGGATTTCGAATTCCCTCCTGTAATGTAAAAACACATTGTATATAGTATTCACGGTTGGGCGAAAGTTTGACATTTTTGATAGAAGCAGCATCCGTATGATAATCAATAATATCTTTTTTAAAATCAGGCGCAGCTTGATTACTTAAGTAATTATTAGCCCCCGCTGAAAGGCGTGAACGAGGATTATTAGGCTCAATCGGCACTAAATATAAAACATTCATCAAAGCAACATCACCGGAAACGATGCCTCTTAAAGAATTGGAAACTGCTGAAGGAAATGTATCTAAAAGGCGAATCCCCTGTACCCATTGTCTTTTCTGCTCTTCAATCGCAACCCTCACACCATCAGACACATCATGACCTCCCAAACCATTTGAAACCTCACTCCAGTCGACCGGATTTTGAAGAGGAATTCTTCCCTGATTTGAGTTTTGAGAATTGGGGGGTATCAAAGGAAACTGAATAGCAAAATCTGAGGGAAACCACAGTGGCACTTGGATGGTATTTTGATTTTCCTCTTTATTAGAAGTTGTTTCTCCTTCGGTGTCATGAGAAGGGGCTTGGCCTGTAGCCCCTGAAGGCAGCTGATTCCCCCCTTCAGTACAAGCAAGACCACCCCAAACCGCAATACAAAAACATAACAATAACCACAAAGAACTTCTCAAATTAAAAAGTCTCATTTTGAAATTGTACACATTTTCTCTGCTTTTGACTAGTCCTCAGAAAAAAAGCCCCCACAGTATTGTGGAGGCTTATAAAAAATTAAGGGCTAAAAAAATTACCCAAAAAAAGCTTTTTCGGCGGCTTCAGGAAGTTTTTGTCCAGATACTTTCGCGATCTGAACCAATTCCCAATAATATCGGTAAGTCGCGCGATCATGAAGTTCACCAGCATGTTGGATGGGACCCCAATTCGCTTCCTGGGCGGCGAGCAAAATATCGCAACCTGTTTGAATTTGGGAATAATCGGGCAACATCGCTTGCACGATCGCATCAATTTGCGTGGGATAAATCGACCACATTCTCAAGAAACCAAATTCATTGCGAGCACGAGTCGCATCGGCTTTAGTTTTTTCAAAATCTTTCAAATCAAGCGTTACGTTATGGGCCGGGATAATTCCATTCGCCAAGGCCGCAGCACAAAGATTGGCTTTCGCTCTAAAAATAAGGGCGTGATCAAACTGACCGGGGGAACGCATGCAGCTATCAGGAATAGCGCCATGATGGCCCGACACGAAATCCATCAAACCAAAATCAAGCACTTGCATCCAAGGGAGTTCTGCAATTTCGAAAACATCCTTTAAAGCACCATGAGTTTCGATGAGCACATGGATAGGAATCACTTTCTTCACATTACTTTTCTTTGCTACTTCTTGAATGTAAGAAATCATTTCTTTCACTTGGCCCACGGCCGTAGGTTTAGGAATCGTGATGTAGGCCAATTCATTTCCGGCTCCGCCCACCAAAATATCGATATCCTGTTTCCAAAATTTATTGCTGTAATCGTGAATGCGAGCGCCCGCCATTTTGTGCTTATTCAGCGGGCCTTTGGCCATGGCCACGATCATTTCCGCATGTTCCTTTTCTTTTCCGGTGGGAGCCCCGTCTTCGCAATCCATCGTGATATCAAACACGCCGCCTTTGGTGTTTTGCAACTCCATGGCTTTGGTGATCAATTTTTCAGACCCAGCAAAATGTTCGCAAGTGGGAATAATAGGAAAAGGCTTTTCACCTTCGAATAAAGCATCTTTAGGATGGGTTCGGTTGCTCATCGGAAACTCCTGAATAAGAATTTGTTAAAGGAAAACACGATAAAGCTGAAAAGGGGTCGGCTTGTCAAAGGGAAATTTCGATGAGAAGGCGAAGTTTTGTCTTTCATTCTAACTTCATTTTAATTTCTAACACCGACAAAATTTTCAAAAAATTTGAAAGTCGGATATCTTTGCCGGCTTTGAAATTGCTGATCGAAACCATGGAGAGGCCTGTTCGTTGAGCCAATTCCCGAATCGTCATCTTTCTCTTTTCTATTTCCGAAAACAGAAAGCCTATGATTTGCTCTGGATTATCAAATGCGCCAGCATTAAGCACTAGCTCCACAATTCCGAAAATTTTAATGACATATTTCTTATAGCGCAGATCCAAGGAAGCCAACTTCAGCATATTTTCTTTTTCTAAACGCGATAGAAATAAAAACTGTGTAAGTTCCTCTAACTTGAGGGCGCCTTGGGGAAATTGGTATAAATGAACTTTATTCACCTCTTTCCATTCTCCCCCGCTTAGTTTTTCAAAATAAGCCCATCGTTCATCGGCTCGAGGTTTGTCCTGAAAACTCAAGCTATAAACTTCAGGATTTTTGAATACCGTTTCGATTTTCGAATCAATCGATAACTGCAGAGCGCTTTGAAATTCTCCGAGATTATCCGAAAAAAAATCTTTCATCACCTTGCCCTCCGATAAAGCTGAATAATCTCCTGAATCGTCTGGACTTCGCGCAACTGCTTTAAACGATTCACCAAAGCTGATCTTTCTTCTTCCAACTTTAGCGGAACCAGTTTCAGGACTTCCTTCTCGGAAATTTTGGAAAGAATGCTTTGAGTAGAAGTTTTTCGAACCACAGCTAGTTCACTTTCAAAGCTTCCCTCAAAATATTTTAGATAATCAGGAATACTTCCGGTGTATTTCAGAAAGCAATGTGCGGAATCGATAAGGATGATGTCTTGGACGACATAATTATAAAGATAGTTCGCATCATGCCGATCAACTTGCCCGGTTAACCAATCAAAAAGGGCACAGTCAAAGATATTTTCCGGCTTAAAAACCAGCTTTCCTTGAAAAGTGGAATATTGTCTTGCATCTGGATAGTCGAGCCACACTTGAACGCTGGTCATAGGATCGATAAGCCACAAGCACGGAACATTTAGTTTCAACTTTTCCGCCAGGCAGTAAGCCCAATATTCCCTTTGCGCAATGGAGCCAGAGTTTATCTCGACTTGGCAATCGATGTGATTTTGTTTGGATGTCTTCTTTAAGAAGAATTTCCCTTTAGGAGTGAGATAAAGTTTTTGAATGGCCGTTTGTCCGCGGGAAGGATAATGTTGAGTCGCCAGGGGCAGCTCTTTGCCTTTTTCTATAAGGACTTGAATCTTTTTTACGTTGCAGCGGTCCATTCATAAAGAATACTTTATAAACTATACTTTATCAAGTAAAGTTTACTTCAAGCTTTACAAAATGCAGATTCACTTACAAAGCAACCTTTAGTAACAATAGGCGAAAAACCCGCATTCCTCATTTTTCGGGGGCATCCGAGAATGAGAAGTCTTGTCTAGGGTTTTATCTTCAACGCATTCTTCTCTGACGCAAACTGCGGCTGCGGCTGCTGTCACTGCTCCTGCTTTGCAATTGGATGCGGCACTTGCCACTTTCTCGGACCAAGCCACGCACGCTCAATCGATTGGCAATATGACTTTCGCTGGCCTCATCGGCCGCATGAGTCGCCTGGGTTTTCTTTCGAGTGGGGCGGCACGACTTCTCGGACCTCATTTTCAAAATTTCGCTTCACAAGTATTTAGTTTAGGCATGGAAGCCGCGGCTTTCGAAGGCTTGAATCGAGCGTTCAGTTCTTTTGAAACTCACGAATCTTTCCGACAAAGCTGGACCGCGCATTTCACCAATTTTTCTACCTTTCGACTGGTTGGCGCTTTAGGCGGATCATCCTCGGCTTTGACACAGCACTTCACTCAATCATTTGCCATGGTGGCGGGCCATCAAGTGGCGGGAGTTTTGGGTGTAGAAGAGAAGCCGCGTGGCAGTTTAAGCGAACAAATACTACAGGCTTCGATTGCCACCGCTCAAATTCAAGTGGGATCGGTGTTAGGCCACTTCATCAGTGGCAACCACTTTCACAGTCTTGAAAGAAAATGGGAGCAACAAATTTCGATTGTAGCAAGCCGCTCTCCCTCACACTCCCGAATTCTTCCAACATGGAGAGCCGAGGCCTCCGAGTTTAGAGCTGAAATCGCAAAATGGGAGGCAAGGATCCGTGAAACTCCAACAGGAACTCCGCCTGAGATGACATTGAGCAATGGCGTTAAACTGCGCTATGATGATGTTCCACGAGGCAAAGTCACTTTTGTAGAATTGGGAAATGTCCCCATCGAAGCTCTCAATCCTTTTCTTTTTGCACTCCAAGAACATTATGAAGGCATTGTTCTATTCGTTGTTCCCCCGGATCTTCCGGAAAGGCTTTTGATTTGGGGAAATGAGCAGCTCCAAAAACGACAACGATTTGCGGATCGCGTCTTAAAACTTTATTCTGAGTTTGAAGCAGATCGCTCTCTCGAAAATTCCCGCAAGAGGCAAGGAACGCTTGGTGAAGAAGTAGAAAGTGTGGAAGATCTTTTCAGGCAACAAAGGGATCGCTGGAATTGGGTGGCGGTCCATTGTGAAAGGCATACAAGATTAGACCGCTGCTCGTTGGGGCTGGTGATAGACCATCATTTCTCAAATAAATCTTTAGGCATTTCTTCTATGCTCAGTCTCACGATGACTGACCTCTTAATGGGAAGGCCACTCGACGCCGAATTCGCTGAAATGCTCGCGAGGCTGTGCCTCCCTCAAGCAAGAGAAATTGTTCACGAAGCTTCGTATTTGGCGGAAGATTTCTTAAGAGAAAGAAGCTCTTTCGACTCGAATCGAGTGTGGGTGACTTATTCTCCTAATGCAAAAAATGTCTGTTTCCGAAGCGATGACGCCGCCAATGCCTTTCGTCGGGCCATTTTTCACTTTATCGGACACGCCGCACCTCATGCGAGTACCGAGCACGGAGGCAACCTCAGCTTCCATCTTGAGCGGCTCGAAGATGGCGCCCTCCGAGTGCAGCTTAAACTTCATTACAATGAAATGGATTGCGAGCTCACCCCCTTCATCCCGCACGAATTTGAGAAGCTGAGCGAAGTATTAGCACAAGAAAAATGGGGAAGTATCGAAGTGGAGCAGAGCGGTGAAACTGAAGTGAAAGTGGGATTCAGGGTTCCAAGACAAGCGTTCGAGGCTGAAGCTATAGCTGAAATAACCAGTGAAGATGGAGCTGTATCCGAAGAAAATTTGAGCCGGCGTTTTTGAAAACAGCATGATAGGGAAATAGAAGCCCACATCGACGCTTTCATGCAACAAATTCCAACCGGCACAGATCCCGCCGCCACTCGCGAAAGGTTGCGAGTGATGGAAAGAAGTTTTTGCACAAGTCTTTGTGATCGATTGGAAAGAATTTCAAAGAAAGATTACCTACGCCCCTCTTTGCCTCTCCGGGTGATTTAGAACCGAATCCTTATACTCTGCTCGGCATTCGAAGCTACCAGCATCGGCTTTGGCTTATTAATATAGGGAAAGATGCTTATTTTTCTATTTATTAAATCTTAGAATACCACCATTGACTATATACCTTTATTAGGTATACTATTTAAATGGCAATACAGTCTTTCCAAGACCCACAACTTGAAGTTTTTTTCACGACTGGAAAAGCTCCTAAAAAAGCTGGTTGGATTTCTCTCCGAAAGATTGTCTTAAGAAAATTAGACATACTGGACTACGCACACGAACTCGACGACTTAAAATCTCCTCCGGGTAATCGCCTAGAAGCCTTGAAAGGCAAGTTAAAAGGTTTTTACAGCATTCGAATCAATGACCAATGGAGAATCGTCTTTCAATGGACGACGCAAGGTCCGGCCGAAGTAAAAATCATGGATTATCATTCCTAAAGGAAAAGCTTATGGCGAGAAAACAACGCAAACCCACAAGTCCCGGTGAAATCCTCCAGGAGGAATTCATGTTACCTTTGGGGCTTACCCAAAAACAATTAGCTGATCATATCGGATGCGATATCAAAGTGATTAATCGGATTATCAATGGAAGAAGCAGCATCACCGCTTCCCTTGCGCTTAAATTAGCGGCCACCCTCAATACCACTCCTGAATTCTGGCTGAATGCCCAAAAAGCTGTAGACCTTTATTCCGCTTCTAAGGAAATTGGCAAACTTCCCAAAGCGCTTATCGTGAATGGGCATTTTATTCATGTATAAGAATGAAGCAACTACAAGATTTTTGACAAACGCGGGTGAAATATTACTCCCAATTCCATTCAAGCCTTAACAAGTCTTAACAAACTATAATTTTTGCATGACGGCATGGGCTTTGCTCATGTAATATTCGACTCGATTGATACTCATTAAAATAGAAGGACATTCACTATGAACAAATTTCACTTAGCCATTGCAATACTCGCTCTCTCTTACTTATTTTCTACCCCCAACATATTTGCTCAGGGAAAATTTGATGCTACAAAAAACATCATACCCGAAAATCTTAAGAACGCTGAGCCTGTCTATTGCTCAGACGCCCTCAATCAGAACTCCTCTCGAATCGTAGGAACTCCTTTTTGTAATGCGGGGGGTGCTCAGCCCGATGTTGGATGCATGGCAAATCAATTTGAAAAGCTCGGTGCCATCCTCCGTGTATACGAAAGCCTCAATCCAGGTCGTGGAGTCAATGTGCTCGCTTGCGATCCTCCTCCTCTCTTGTCTGAACTTTCACGTTGCAGCGATGCGGCCAATCATTCTTGCAGGAGAAGAGAGTACATTGAATATATGTGCAATTGTGTGATCGAGGTCAATCGAGCTTATGAACAAGCCAGGAATACTTGCTCCGCTTTAAATTAATGAATTAATGATCTTGTGGTTGAATTTTATTAACGATCTCGAATTTGCAAATCATCAAAACTCAATCCTAACTCTAGCCCTGCAGAGCTTTGATCCCATTGAGTCGGCGTCAAGAATAAGTTCGCTCCAACGACCACATGAACTCTCAGCGGCCTTATGATCCGAAACAAGACTCGCCCGCTCAAACCCAGGAAAAAATTTCTTTCATCCGCACCAGAGTTATTCTGCAAACCAAGACTAGCACCCAACTCAGCAGACCAAGGACTGGGGGAATAGATCGGAAAACCTCGGGAAAAATTTCTATTCAACTCAAGTCCGTATCTTTGATTATTGCCTCGCAAGGGATGATGAAACAGAAGGCTTCCGTTCCAAGCTCCTATGTTTACACCTGCCCTCATCCTGAAAGTAAGCTCTTCATTCGTTTCAAATCCAACCGACACTCGTAAAGCGGGCAAAATATGAATAGAACTAAAATTTTCAATATTAACATTCAATCCATGAGATTGATAAATAGAATTTACATTCCTGAAGGTGAGTGCATGAAGATTATGTCCATTCAAAGAAAACAAGTCTTGTAAGATTCTTAGTCTCGCTTGAAGATGTGGTGACTCATCCTGCGGTGATTGACCTAAAGCCTCATCCATCCGATGCATTACGTAATCAGCGAAAAGAGTCGCAAAATATTCGTCTGTATTCTCCAGAGCATGAATGCCCGTTCTCATGCTTTGCA
Organism: uncultured Pseudomonadota bacterium; assembly: GCA_964556135.1. Taxonomy (GTDB): domain Bacteria; phylum UBA10199; class UBA10199; order JADFYH01; family JADFYH01; genus CAYPXN01. Next base: position 14,811 of record CAZKUY010000007.1, on the reverse strand, counting down.
TAGCTCCAGGAGTTCTTTCTCTCCAACTTGTAGTTACGCTTTGTTGTGGCCTCGAAAATTCATGAAGAGCTGCCAAAACAATTTTTTCATGTTCGGTTAATATGCGGTCATAAATAGCATGACCTATCTCGTGCACTAAACTTTCTATTAAAAAAGAGGATCTAAAATGCCTGTTATTTCCCCGATACAAAGCAGAAGCGCTTCTATGAAAAATTTCAATTCTATTTGTGGAAGAAAAATATTCACCACCCACATTTGGATTGAAGCCACAATCTTGAAGTGCTGGGATCGCATTCCGGTAGTTTTGTTCACTTGAATTCACGGCTATAAAAAAACTCATCGGATTGCCGGAGGGAGGTCGTAAAATTCTTTCCAAAATCGAAGGCGGTAAAAATTTAAGGGCTTCAAATACCTGTAAAAGCTCTAGCTCTAATTCAGCCCAAGAATGATTCAAGTTTTGTGGAACAAAAATAGGAATGGAATAGCGAAAACCGGGAAGGGTTAAATGATGTGCCATCCATTCAGGAGAGCAAGTTGAAGATTGCAAGACTTGCGGAGTACCTTGATAATTATAACGTGAGCGCCACTCGCGCCATTGGGCATTTATCTCAAATCTTTCAAATAAAAAAGTAGACCGAGAAGGATCTGACTGAAGAAGAGATTGATAAAAAGATATACTTTCTGAAAGACTTACCCTCTCGTCTTGAGGGACGGAACTGCTCGCAATTTGTTCTCTTAAGATTTGTGTATTCGCCTGCGATTCAGGAAGGCTTGTGCGAGTGTGCAGGGCATCTTCGTAATTCCGAGTTATAGACGCGCAGAAAAACCTGCCAATAGCCGAAAAACTCGAATAGTTGAGCGGTCTTTCCGCTGTGATAGCTTGGAGACATGCTGGAGCGTTGAGTGAAGCTTGAAAACACGCATACACATCGCGAATGGAGTTCGCATCCTGGGGGAAATCTTCAGAGATTGCCTGCACCATAGCTGCGCGGTCATCGGCGCCACATGACAAAATAAAATTTAATCTTCTTACTAATGCTGGATCCATCTAACAACCCTACTTGTGCCCTCATCGGAATGATGGAATATTATCGGGCAAACCAAGAGAATGTTTCGAGGAATGAGTGCGGCCAGTTTTTCAATGATCTTGCGGCTCAGAAAGTTCAATGAGTACGCCACCCGTTGACTTCGGATGCACAAAAGCAATCCGCTTATTGTGCGCGCCGATGCGGGGGGTTTCATCAATTAACTTCACGCCTTGCGCTTTGAGCTTTTCTAAATGGGCATCGATGTTTTCCACTTCAATACAAATATGATGAAGGCCGCCGCGGGGATTTTTTTGTAAAAAATTGGCGATGGGACTATCGGCCGCCGTGGGAAAAAGAAGTTCTAAATTACTCTCCCCTACTCCAAAAAAAGCCGCTCTCACCTTTTGATCGGTCACTTCTTCAATATGTTCAGGATCTTTTCCCAGCAAACTTTTGTAAAGAGCGATGGATTCTTCAAAATTTGGAACCGCGATGGCTACATGGTCGACTTTTTTGAATGACATAATGGATTCTCCTTTATGACAGCGTTTATCTCACTAATTCCTCTTGACTCAAGTATTTAATCATTTAGGTTGCGGCCCTCTATCCCTTTCGTTTACTTACACTCTAAATGTTAGGGATTGCACCTCACATTTAAAAATCAGGTGAGGGAAAGGTGCCATGTCTTACAAACAAAAGATCATTCGTACGCTGCGTTGCAAAAATCAAAAAGTCATCGGTGTGCTCGCCAAGCTCATCACCACCATTGCCAACAATGGGGGCGACATTGGGAATATTTCCACCGTGACCATGGGTGAATTTTATAACATCCGCGATATTTCTATTCTCATCGACGACGAAGCCCATCTCGCCAGAATCGTAGAATCCATCCGCCTTTTAAAAGAAGTCGATCTGGAAGGCGTCATCGATGAAGTGCTCGAGATTCACCGCGGCGGTAAACTCCTGGTCAAATCATCCAATCCCGTCCATTCCATTGAAGATTTAAGAAAAGTTTATACCCCGGGGGTCGCCAGTGTTTGTCGTTTAATCAAAGAAGACCCTACACAAGCGGCACTTTACACGACCATTTCCAAAACCGTGGCTTTAATCACCAATGGAAGTCGAGTTTTAGGATTGGGTAATATTGGTCCCGTAGCATCAATGCCTGTTATGGAAGGCAAATGCGCGCTGTTCAACCAATTTTCTGGTCTCCATATGATTCCGATTTTAGTGGATACGCTCGATATCGATCGCATCATTGATACCGTCGAAGCGATTTCTTGCACCTTTGCTGCGATTCATTTGGAAGATATTCGTACTCCGGATTGTTTTCGTATTGAAGACGAACTTTGCGCACGTTTAAAAATTCCAGTGATGCATGATGATCAACATGGCACAGCGACCGTTGCCTTAGCCGCATTGATCAATGCCTGCCAAATGTCGAACTTAGATCTCAAAAAAGTTCGAGTGGGACAAATTGGTTTGGGTGCTGCGGGACTGGCTATTTCAAAACTCATCATGGAATACACGGGCCAAGGTGTTTATGGTTACGATGTAAATCCTGAATGCTACAAGCGCCTCAAAGAAAGTGGCGGCGAGCCGATGGAACTCCAAGAGCTCATGAAAAATTGCCAAGTAGTCGTAGCGACGACCGGAACTCCCGATCTTATCAAGCCCGAATGGGTGCAAAAGGGCCAAGTCATTTTAGCTTTGAGTAATCCTTTCCCGGAAATCTCCATCGCCGATGCCATTAAAGCGGGAGCGGCTTTCGCCAGTGACGGAACTCGTGTGAATAATCTTTTAGGTTATCCTGGGATTTGGAAAGGCACCTTAGAGAGTAAAGCCACTCGAATTACTTCAGAAATGTATATTGCTGCCGCCTTGGCCATTGTTCATCACACCCCAGAGCGAGAACTCATCCCAGATCCTCTGGATCCAATCGTTCACGATGCCGTCGCCAAAGCCGTCGCCAAAGCGGCTGTTAAATGCGGCGTAAGCACGGTCACCCATCCTCATCATTAATTCCGGACGGCGACTTTAGTCTCCTCTTTTTAGCTCTGAAGATTCGCTTGAGGTTTCAACTCCTCTTTACTTTTCTTTCATATTTTCAAAACCCCATATTTTATAAGCACTTAAAAATTCCCTAACTTGGCACTCGATTTGCTTTATCTCCTGCATCCGGGGCATAAAATTAAATATTCTTCAAAGGAGAAGACTGCCATGGGTTTCGAATCAGTTAGCAATTTAATCGCTTCCATATCCTCTGTTCAAGATCACATCACTACCCGAGCTGTAAATTATGGAGAGCGTGCACTCACAGCCGTTCGACAGCGAGCAGCTCAAGCAAGAGATCATTTCACACATGGTAACGGTCACGTTTTAGATAATGTATTAAGGAATGCAGGGAATGATGCGGTCTCTGTGGGTATGAATTCAGGAGCCTCCATGGGTCGTGGATTTGGAACTGCGGTAGGCGCTCTATTTGGCGGTGTGGGTTCCATCCCCGGTGGCAATTTAGGCGAACGTGCTGGAAGAGCTCTCGGCAGAGAAGTCGCCGGTCTCATGGTAGATGGCGGAACCGCCGTGATTCAAGACATTGCCAGTGTCACCCCCGGATTAAGTCGTCGAGGTGGAGAGCAACATATTCCTAATCATAATACTTTCGTGGAAAGAGTACTTGCGAGGGGAGCTGAATACGCAATCAAGCCTTTTGAAGCCGGATTTCAAGCCGTGGGCATTTACCATCCTGCCCATATTCCGAGCCGAGCTGAAATGGACCGCATTCGAGCCAATAGCGTGGCCGTCAGCTTAGATAACCCTGAAGCCACTGCCGCACATAATGCCCGACTCACTGCTCAACGCCAAAATCAACCTATCTAATAATTTAAATATCCAAGCAAAAAACCCTCTGAATTTCTTCAGAGGGTTTTTTTATTTCTGAATTTCTTCCCCAGAAATTTCCTTGACCCGACTTCACTTAAAAAAGTAAGTGAGGTGGCTTATGACCGAGGCCGGGTACCCATCAAGGGTGGCCGACCAGAATGGCGCAAAGCTGCCCCTCTTGATGGGGTTGTAGACGGAGTCGGAAACCATGACAAGCAACCCACAAATGTTTGAAACTTTAAATAAAAAGAACGCTGAAGCCGAGTTGGGCGGGGGCGAGGCCCGCATCGCAGCTCAGCATAAAGCCGGAAAACTTACCGCCCGCGAAAGAATTGAATTCTTGCTCGATCCCGGGAGTTTTGTCGAACTCGATAAATTCGTCACCCATCGCTGTTCCGATTTCGGCATGGAAGAAAAGAAAATTTTAGGCGACGGCGTTGTCACCGGTTACGGACACATTGAAGGACGTCTTGTTTATTTATTCGCTCAAGATTTCACGAGCTTCGGTGGTTCTCTCGGCGAAGCCTTTGCCCGCAAAGTTTGCAAGATCATGGATCTTGCGATGAAAACCGGTGCTCCCGTCATTGGACTCAATGATTCTGGCGGTGCCCGCATTCAAGAAGGGGTGCAATCTCTCGCAGGTTACGGTGATATCTTTTTAAGAAATGTGAAGGCCTCCGGAGTGGTTCCGCAGATTTCCGTTATTATGGGACCTTGCGCGGGTGGCGCAGTTTACTCGCCTGCGATTACTGATTTTATTTTGATGGTGGAAAACACCTCGCAAATGTTCATCACGGGCCCCGATGTCATTAAAGCCGTCACTCATGAAGTGGTGACCAAAGAAGAATTGGGAGGCGCTGCCGCTCACAACAGCAAATCCGGCGTTTCTCTTTTGAAAGCTCCGGACGACAAAGCCGCTTTACTCATGATCCGCGAGTTGATGAATTTTCTTCCTTCGAACAATCGCGAAGATCCTCCGATTCAAACGCCGAAAGATGATGCTAATCGAATCGAAGAAAGTCTTGATACTTTTATTCCGGAAAATCCCAATAAGCCCTACGACATGAAAGCCCTCATCAAGACCACTTTGGATGATGGTTATTTTTTCGAGATTGGACCGGATTACGCCAAGAATATGCTGGTGGGATTCGGCCGTTACAATGGCCGTTCTGTCGGTATCGTTGCTAACCAACCCAACATTTTGGCAGGCTGCCTGGATATCAAAGCTTCCCTTAAAGCGGCGCGCTTCGTGAGATTCTGCGATGCTTTCAATATCCCCATCGTCACTTTTGTCGATGTTCCAGGCTTTCTTCCTGGCTTAGACCAAGAGTTTGGTGGCATTATTCTTCATGGTGCAAAATTGCTTTATGCTTTCGCGGAAGCTACCGTTCCCAAAATCACGATCATCACGCGCAAATCTTACGGCGGCGCTTATGACGTGATGAGCTCCAAACATATTGGCGGCGACATCAACTATGCTTATCCCATTTCGGAAATCGCGGTAATGGGTTCCGATGGTGCGGTTAACATCATCTTCAAAAAAGATATCGATGCTGCGAAGGATCCGAATGCAGAACGCACTAAGCTCGTTCAAAACTACCGAGAGACTTTCGCCAATCCTTACAAAGCGGCAGAGCTCGGCTTCATCGATGAAGTCATTGAACCGAAAGACACTCGAGTGAAAATCATTCAAGCTTTGGAAATGTTAAAGAATAAAGTGGATAAGAATCCATCTAAGAAACATGGGAATATTCCGCTTTAAATTGAATTAGACAAAGCTCTACAAGCTTTCACTCTTTTTTCATTCCAAGCAACTTCTTTGTAAAAAAGCGGACAAACCTTTATAATAATTTTTAATCCAAAATTTTATTGAAAGGTGTGCTCATGCGTCCTATCCCCTGCGTGAAAAGAAATTTCCTTAGACCCTTCCTTTTTATTTTCACATTCATCTTCGTCAGCCTCTCATACCAATCTCCAAGCGTTGCACGGCCTGGCGACCTGGACTTAAACTTTGGTGAAGGAAATGGAATTGTCCGGCAAAATTTGGCTTTAACTTGCGTCGATAGACCCTGCAATAACATCACTAATTTACCCAGCATCTACAAAACAAGTCAGGGAAAATATTTAATCTCTGGTTATGCCTATGTAGCCTTTGACAGGTCAAGGGATACGACGAGTTATCTCGCGCGCCTTAATGCCGATGGGAGTCTTGATGAAAGATTTGGCAGCTTCGGAATTATTCAAGAAATGAATCCCAACATGCAAGGTTTCATCATCAAACCTCTCAGTGATGGAAAAATCCTCAAAGGAGGAACTGCTTTTTTACAACGTTTAAACTCGGATGGGAGCATTGATACCAGTTTTGGAATTCATGGGATGGCCGAAGGTTTAGGGAGTGCTTCGGGTGTAGGAAGTAGCGCGGAAGGTGCAGTGCTGGCGGTTCAAGCCGATGGAAAAATATTAATGACCGTCCATTTATATGTATCGGTCGATGGACGTGGTGAGTTTCAATCTTACATCAGCCGTTATTTGCCTACAGGATTCTTAGACAGAAGTTTTGGTAATTCAGGCAGGATAAACTTTCCTATTGATCGTTCTGTTGCCTCGACTCATATTAACGGAAGCCGCACACCTAACGTAGGTGAATTAATTCCTCTGCCCGATGGTAGACTTCTCGTTTCTGCTTATCCGAATCGCTCTATTCAAATCGGCGTTTACGATACTCAGGGCCGCTTGGATACTAATTTTGCACGTTCCTCCTCCACTCCAGGAATACTTCAAGAAACCCGCGGCGCAGAAAATATGAGTTCCATATTTAGTGTTCTTCAGGGCACGGGAATTACTCCAGAGGGAAAAATTTTAAAAGCAATGAACATATATTCTAGCGTCTCGAATGCAAACCAGCCAGGGCGTTATACTATTATCACCTCGCTAGGCTTATTTCGCTACAATGCAGACGGAACACCCGATAACAGCTTTGGAACCAACGGCTTCTTAGTCATGCGCAATGTTGACTATATTGGCGAAGCATTAAAATTACTACCCAATGGAAAAATCCTCATTGCAGCAGAAACGAAGGGATTGGGAGAAGAGATTCCTTTTCAGCCCTCCTTTGGAAATAGTCATTATACTTTATTAAGTTTTAATAGCGATGGCAGCCCTAATAATGATTTCGGAATCAATGGAAGAGTTGAAACTCCTATACGCTCTCACGATCTTTTTAAAAGCTGGGTACTCGAAGAACAACGAGGTGGATTTTTTCAACCCGATCTTCATGACTGCAAGATCACTCTTTTGGGAACTTCTACAGAAAGATCAGATGAAGGAAGATTTGGAGGCGCGCCCACTCATAATGAAACAATTCTGTTGAGATACGACCTGGAAAACTGCGGAGATGGATCAAGTCCCACTATTATTCAAAACATCCCTACCATTCTCTATCATCTGCCTATCCAGCTCGATTACTTCAAACCGCGACCCATTGATCCCCCTGCAAAAATACAAACAGAAAACAATCTGAATCAAAAATAAAGATTTTAAAGTGCTTATTTTTTACGAATACGGGGCGCTCTTAGCGCCCTGTTTTTTTATGACTAAGAGATTGACGCTAGGCCTCAAGAAAAGTTAGGACCTGCCGGGTCCTTTTTTATTAATAAAGATGAACAAAAGATGAATAAAAAAATCAAAAAAGTCCTCATCGCCAATCGCGGTGAAATTGCGGTTCGAGTCATCCGCGCTTGTCGTGAGATGGGAATTAAAACGGTCGCGGTCTACTCCGATGCAGATCGCGCAGCGCTGCATGTGCGACGTGCCGACGAAGCTTATCATATAGGTGCTAGCAATCCGACCGAGAGCTATTTGAATGGCCAGAAGATCATCGACATCGCAAAAAAAGCGGGCGCAGATGCCATCCATCCTGGTTATGGATTTCTCTCCGAGAACGCCGCCTTCGGTGATGCAATTATCGAAGCTGGTTTAATTTTCATTGGTCCTAATCCTCAAGTCATCCGCGATATGGGCTCCAAAATCGAAGCCCGTAAAATTGCGCAAAAAGCGGGTGTGCCGATTGTTCCTGGAATTGAACGTCCTTTGGTAGATGTGGCCGAGGCCATGAAAGTCGCCAAGGAAATCGGATTTCCGGTTTTATTAAAAGCAGCGGCAGGCGGCGGTGGAAAAGGCATGCGCGCAGTTCATAAAGAAGAAGAATTAAAAAGCGCTTTTGAAATGGCGCAAAGCGAAGCGATAAAATCTTTCAAAGACGGCGCCATCTACATCGAAAAATATGTGGAAGGTCCTCACCACATTGAAGTGCAAATTTTTGGCGATACGCATGGCAAAGTTTTACATTTCTTCGAACGCGAATGTTCAGTTCAACGACGCCATCAAAAAGTCATTGAAGAATCACCTTCTCCTTTTATCAGCCCAGAAACCCGCAAAGCCGTTTGTGATATGGCGGTAAAGCTTTGCAAGTCGGTAAATTATTACAATGCAGGCACCATCGAATGTTTGGTCGATAAATATCAAAATTATTATTTCTTAGAAATGAACACGCGTTTGCAGGTGGAACATCCCGTTACAGAAATGGTGACTGGCGTGGATTTGGTGAAGTTGCAAATTTTAGTCGCGCAGGGTGAAGCCATCCCTTACGAACAAAAAGATATTCATCAAACGGGTCACGCCATCGAATGTCGCGTGTATGCCGAAGACCCTTTCAAGAATTTCATGCCTGCACCGGGACTCGTCGTCGATCAACAATATCCGCATGGCCCGGGCGTTCGACTCGACAATGGAATTTATCAAGGTTTTCAGATCCCGCTCGAATACGATCCTGTGCTTTCAAAATTGATTTGCTGGGGCCGTGATCGTAATGAAGCCATTGCCCGCACCCGCCGCGCGCTCACCGAATACCGAGTGAGCGGACCTAAGACGAATTTATATTTTCATCGCCGCGCTTTAGAAATCGATGATTTCATCCAAGGCAATTACGACACGCATTTCGTGGCGAAGCATTTGGAAAACATTCTTAAAATTGATCACGAAGAAAAAACGCAGGCCCTCATGGCCGCCGCTTTGGCGAAATATTTGGAAGACGAAAAACGCAAACCCGCCGCGGCAGGAAATGTCGCGCAAGATGCTTCCGCCTGGAGATTAGCGGGCAGAATGGAAGGGATGCGCAAATGAGCCGACAATATACCATTCTCATTGATGAAGAAGAAATTCCCGTTGAAGTGTCTAAAGAAGGCCAAGATTTCGTCATTAAACTCGGCGAAAAAAGTCATCGCTATCAAGCCCTCGTCGCCAAAAATCCCATCTATTCTCTTTTAGTGGATGGCTCCAAAGTGCTCGAAGCCGAAGTCAGCTTTAATAAAGATCTCTGCGATATGAACATTGGTCATGTCCCCTACCATTTCGAAATCTTCGATCCCCGCAAGCGCATTTTCTCCCAAAGCGAGGGTGGTGCGAGCTCAGGCGGAACCATTGTCGCTCCCATGCCTGGAAAAGTCGTCGATGTGAAAGTCTCCAAAGGCGATATGGTGAAAAAAGGCAGCCCCGTCATTGTCGTCGAGGCCATGAAAATGCAAAATGAACTACCTTCCCCCATCGATGGCAAAGTTGAAGAAATCGCCGTAAAAGCGGGGGATACGGTTGAATCGGGTCAGAAGCTCATTGTGATTGTGAAGTGAAAAGTAAGCCGTTGACACCGCCCCCTCCGCTTCAGTAATAGCCTAAAACTTGTCTTCTAAAACTCACAGGTGAAAAGAATTCATTTAAAGGAAGAAATCATGCCTTTTAAAAAAGCTGCTCTGGATTATCACTCCGAAGGTCGTCCTGGAAAAATTGCCATTGTCCCTACCAAACCTTGCACCACTCAATATGAGCTTTCATTGGCCTATACTCCCGGCGTGGCAGAACCCTGCTTAAGAATCCGTGATAATGAGGAAGATAGCTATGCCTATACCTCGCGCGGAAATCTGGTGGCTGTCATCACCAATGGAACCGCAGTTTTAGGATTGGGCAATATTGGCGCGCATGCGTCAAAACCCGTCATGGAAGGTAAAGCCATTCTCTTTAAAGAGTTTGCGGACATTGATGTTTTCGATTTAGAGATTAATGAATCGGATCCTGAAAAATTCATTCAAATCGTGAAAGCTTTGGAACCCACTTTTGGCGGCATTAACCTCGAGGACATCAAAGCGCCCGAATGTTTTCAAATCGAAAAAGAACTCGTCGAAAAAATGGGCATTCCCGTTTTTCATGATGACCAACATGGCACCGCGATTATTTCTACGGCAGCCCTCTTAAATGCTTTGGAAATTACCGGAAAAAAAGCCGAAGAAGTTAAAGTCGTTTTCTCCGGCGCGGGTGCTGCGGGCATTGCCTGCGCAAAAATGTTTCTTACCGTTGGCGTGAAAAAAGAAAACGTTTTGCTTTGCGATCGTCAAGGAATTGTCACCACGGATCGTCCTAATCTTGAAGCTCAACGTGGTTTTTTCGCACAGAAAACTTCAAAACGCAGCATTGCTGATGCCTTAGTAGGTGCAGATGTTTTCGTGGGTGTTTCAGATAAAGGTTTAGTAACGCAAGAAATGCTCAAAACCATGGCTGATAAACCCATCGTTTTCGCCATGGCCAATCCTGATCCTGAAATCGGGTACCATGAAGCCATCGCCGTTCGTAAAGACATCATCATGGCAACCGGACGCTCGGATTATCCGAATCAAGTGAACAACGTTTTGGGTTTCCCCTACATTTTCCGGGGCGCTTTGGATGTCGGCGCAAAAAAGATCAATGAAGAAATGAAAATTGCAGCGGCTCGAGCTTTAGCGAAGTTAGCCAAAGAAAAAGTACCGCTTTCCGTTTGCCAAGCCTATGAATTGAAAGAATTAAGCTTTGGGCCTGATTACATCATCCCCAAACCCTTAGATCCTCGCGTCTTGCTTTATGTGGCCCCAGCGGTCGCCAAAGCCGCGATGGATTCAGGCATTGCCACCCGACCCATCCACGATTTCAATGCCTACAAACAGCGCATGCTCGAAAAAATCGAACTAAAATTTAAACGCGATGATATTATGGAATCCGCACTTTTTTCAGATGACTTAGGCCTCGCACTTACTAGATAATAGATTTTCGATTAAATTTAGGAGGCAATATGTCAGACAATCAAGCGATTCTCAAAAAACTCGATGCCATTCTCGAACTCGAAATTTCAGGTGTGGTTCGATATTTACATTACTCTCTCATGATTACGGGTCCTAACCGCATTCCCATTGTAAAATTTTTCCGTGATCAAGCCACCGAAGGTTTTGCGCATGCAGCTATTATCGGAGAAAAAATCACTGCTCTCGGCGGACATCCTTCGCTGAAAGTAAGACCTGTCCCTGAAACGGGTAAGCATGCCGTGCTTGATATCCTACAAGAAAGTCTAGAATTCGAAAAAGAAGCGGTTGCTCACTACCTTGAACTCCTCCCCCTCTGCCAAGACAATGTGGCTCTCGATGAACTCGTCCGCGAGCAAGTTCGCCTCGAAACCGAGCATATCGAAGAAGTCGAAAAGATGTTAAAAGTGAATAAATAAGCGAATTCTGATGAGTAAGCTTATTCAAGTCTTAACAAGCTTTGACAAACTCTGATCCCTCTCAAAAATAAGTGTAGGACACTGGCAGGTTTTTGCGTAAAATAGTCATAACGAGGTAAATTCTATGCACTTCCGCCGAGGAATCGACGGGTCGGGAGGGAGTGGTAGAGTAAAATTAGTTTCGTCTTTGCCGGAGGGGATTCCAGCCAGAGACATTCATGCAGTGACTTCAGAAGAACGATCTTTGGGGAGCGCGGATGTTTATCATCCGTGTGAAGAAGCCCGTCCTTCCGAAGCTTACCGGCCGTCCAATCTACAACATCAAGCACTTCACACTGCAGGCATTCATTTAGATAATGCCCAAGCCACTTTGCAGATTTTATGTCTGCCGGATGCAGATCGACGCGCCATTCTCATCGATGTCGCTCGAAGCCTGGCTCGCTCAGAAAATGAATTAAAAAATGCTTATCAGGGTAGCATTTGTGGCGATCCTTACGGACGAACCGCGACTTATGATTATCAACAAATTCAAGCGGAACAAGGGGATCTGCGTCGCAGCATTATGCGGCAACTACACGATATGAGTCCTCTAGAACGCATGACCATCCTCAATATCCTGAATTCACCTTCTGATTTACTCTAAAGCAATAAGCTTGCAAGCCCGAGACGATCATGCTTTGAAGTCCCATGCTTGAACTTATTATTTTCGATCTCGATGGCACTCTCATTGATTCAAAGGCCGATATTGCCTCTTCTATTAATCACGCCTTAGCTCAGGAAAATTTTCCCACCTTAGACCAGAAAGTCATTGAAGGCTTTGTCGGTCGAGGAATGATGCATTTGATTCGAGATGCCTTGGGCGAACCCACGGAAGAACAAGCTCTCAAAGTCGCTCAGAATTTTTCCAATCATTACATGGATCATCTTTTAGATCAGACCTACATGTATGAGGGCGTGCTAGAATTCTTAGAGCAATTTTCACATATCGAAATGGCCATTGCCACCAACAAGCCTTTTGCGTTCTCTAAAAAAATCATCGAAGGACTGAAAATCGATCATCATTTTCGTTGGTTAATCGGGGGAGATAGTCTTCCCCAGCAAAAACCTTCCCCTAAAATGCTCGATCCTATCTTCAACGATCTCGGGAAAAAACCTCATAGTTTGATGGTCGGGGATTCACAAATCGATGTGGATTGCGGCAAAGGCGCAGGCATTCTGACTTGCGGCGTTACTTATGGCTTCAGAGATAAAGAAGAGCTCATCGCAAGTAAGCCAGATTTTCTGATCAATCATTTTGAAGAGCTCGCTCATTTGCCTTGTTTTAGCAAATAAGGGAGAGGGTGAAACTATTTACGAACCACGAGCATCGCGGCCGATTCACCCATTTCAATTAATTCTATTTTATATCCTAAAACTTCTGACACGACCGGCTTCACAGGTTTTCGACCTTCCTTAGAAGTGAGTAAGATATCCTTCTTTTCGCGACCTTTATTCACCACCAAGCGAATACTCATACTGCCAGATTCACAGTCAAGGCCTTGCTGACATAAATCATCGAACACTTCGACTGCCAAGATTTCTAAATCTTCATCTTTCACTTTGGCCTTTTGATTCACCTCAATTAAAAAGCTTTGGTTCAAATCGACGATTGTTCCTTTGGCGGATTCAAGGGGGGCTTGAAGAGATTTGACCACTTCTGCCCGCATCACTTGATTCGACTGAGACGTGCCCTGCACAGAAACATAAGTCCCTTCCTTCAAGTTCTTAAAAGCCTCGTAACCTTTACCTGAATCAAAAGAGGTCGCCGGACTCACCCAAATTCGCTGCAAAGGCGGAACATCCAAGGAAAAACTATGGCCTTCATGATTCACATTGCGCACATAGCCTTTGATCTCGGCAGCTTGAGCGAGCCAGGGACTCAGTAACAATAAAGTGGATAAAATGATTTTTTTCATGATCTTCCTATTCTAAGGGAATTCGCCTCTTTATTTCCACTGGATTGTCTGTTGCCCTTAGAGCCTCATTCTTGATAAAAAGCCTCATGCGAAAAATCCAATGGAAGTTTTATGTGAGCTTGATTCTTTTATTCCTTCTCTTTCCTTTTGCCGTTCAAAGTCAAGAAAGCCAAGCCCTTTCCCAAGCCGCGGAAAGCATGCCTTCCGATACCACTCAAACTTTGAATCTCAGCGAAAAGTCGAAGGATAGGCTCAATGAAATCCAAGAAGACCTTTCTCCTTTGCAAAAAAGAATCAACGATGGCGACAAATCACTTCAGCAAGAAGCAGCGAATGTTCCCAGCTTTTTACAAATTCAAGATATCGCCCTCGAAGAATTTAGGCCTTATCTCAAACGCTGGGAACTCATGCTCGACTCCTATCGTTATGTTCTCTCCGATATCGAAGGTCAAATTGACGAAGTCGCAAAAATCCGCACTCGCTTGCACAGTAAACTGCAACTTTGGAAACTCAAAGAAAGCGATGCAAAACTAGCCCTCTCTCAAAAACCTCGCTCCCAACAATCTCCCGCACTCCAAGCTGAACTCGCCGAACTTGCCAGCACCATCGATACTCTCGAAGATCAATCGGATCACGCGGATCAAGTGATGGGAGATTTAGGCAAAGCCAAAACCTCGCTTTCCCAAGCGCTTGAAATTTGCGTCAAAAATTACGACTTATTGCAAAAGCGTTGGGAGAAAGTACGTTTTTCCAGATTGAAATGGATTAACCAACCCAGTTTTTCCGCTGAAACCTTAAGCTTGGCTTGGCAAGAAATTCAATTTCGGGCACGCAACTACAGAGTCAATATCCTCTACTTGCAAAGTTATTTGGAGATGGCCGGACGGGTAATGCAACAAGAAATCCCCCGCAGCTTTTTTTATTTCATCATTTGGGTCGCTGTAATTTTTGCCCTTTGGAAAGCCCGACGCAGACATCAAACCATTGATCCCAAAAATACTTCGCTCGACAAATTCACCTACCGTGCAGGGTCCTACTTTTTTATGAGCCTGCCTGTTGTTTTAATTCTGATCGCAGAAGCCATTCTCTTAGCTGGCTTTTCGGAAATTCGAGATGACCGAGGTTATTGGATTCTCGCCGTTTCGATTGGCTTATGGGCTTCTTGGTTTTTACTCCAATGCTCGAAAATACTTTTTGTCGATACGAAGCAATACTCAAAACTCATCGCTATTCCCACCCTCACCGCACGATCCATTCATCGCCATTTTTGTCTGTTAATTTTTCTTGTTTTCCTTTTTTCTCTGCTTAATTTCTCCGCTTACATTTTGGAATATGATTCCGTCGCCAGTCGCACGCTTGAATGGATTTT
>CAZKUY010000006.1:95119-146315 GCA_964556135.1 uncultured Pseudomonadota bacterium | reverse complement strand
CCCAAGTGCTCTCGACTCGAGCAAGTTTAATGTCCATGGGCACATAATGATAATCGCCAAAATCGGATGCCCCTTTTGTTTTGACGAGTAAATCCGGACGGCCCGCCAAGTTGCCAGCCATAATCACACCTTGATAAATGTAATCACAACCACTTTGCATGGCTTGCTGGGTTTGAAGGAATAATTCTTCGGATAGCGGCTCATTGGGAGCGATCTCGGCAAATGATTTGTCGGAGTTGTCTTTTTTAAGACTCTCAATGACTTTGGCTTCGTATTGAACCCCGGATTCCCATAGCAGTTTTACAAGCGGATGAATTTCGACCTTCAAACTTTGGTCGCCATGAATATCCATAAAAGGCCGGTGGGAGCATTTGGCGTAGTTGAAGAGGTCGGTAGCGGTAAGGTAGGAATTTGTCATGTTTTTAAGAACTCAAATTTATCATTTTTTAGTTTTCCAAGAAATTCTTGACCGTTTGTTTCTAACTCACTGCTTGTCCATGTTTGGTAAATCAGTAACCACTGACGATCCTGTTCTTTTTTAATAATAGATTTATAGCTCTTTAAATCGTCATCACTGAGATTTTTCATATATTCTGGGTCGTACTTGAGCTTGCATGAACGAGTCTGAATTTTTGATTTAATCTCATGAAGCTCATTGGATTCCGCATATTTCAGGAGCAAAACATTCACTATACAGTCATCAATTGCGATAATTTCTTGCGAATTCTGGAACTCCACATCAAGTTTATATTTGAGCGCATAATAAAGCCCATGCGCAATTGCGTCAGGGTAAAGCCGCTGGGTTCCCAGTATGATAAGATGGTTTACAAAAGATGTAACTCTCTCTTTTAGATCACTGCATGAATATTGTTCAAAGACATATTCTTCAAGAAGTGGGGTTAAATAAGGGTAGTAAAGTGCCAAATTAATCGATTCCTGAACGTATAATCTTTTGGTTCTTTCATTGAGTTGTCTTGGCTTTTTATTTGGACCTTTCGACATAACTTGGATGGCGTAATTCAATGGCGCTGATGTACCTGCAATTTGAGAAAGGTCTAGAGCCAGATCAAGAAATGACCTAACTGTAGCGAATTTTATTTCTTCATCTTTGGAAAAATGAAATCTATTGAGTTCATTTACCCAATTTTCCCCACTTGGCCTTGGAAGTTTTAAAATCTTTGTTTTTTTCTCATTGATTGTGAGCTCATATTCACGAAGTGCTAATCCGAGATCATGTAGGAAATGCTCTGCCGTCTCAAAGGATTCCGCATAAAACTCATAGTCATCAATATGACGTTTTATTTTTTCATAACCTTTGGCGAGCAATTGAGAATCGATTTTAGTGAGAATAATTTCTGAAATGATATTTGAAGAGTGTGGTCCAATAAGAAGCCCATTTGTTTGGCCATCTCTGGTTTTTTGTGAGCACTGGTCAAGTAAATTGCCTGACAATGCCAATAGTCCACGTTTTGATTTTGACTCGTCCCTACCATGAAGCGCCCAAGGAACTGAATGCGTATATATACTTGGGAAACATGCTGAAATATCTGCTTTGACTACAAACTGGGCTCCAGCCATCCACTGCAGCTCATTCTCCTCAAGCTGTGGATGGTCATAGCCTTTATAGTTCATTTCAAAAATTCGTTTCCCATCAATGTAGCGCACATGAACTCGACTGACTTTTTTTGAAGAAGCTTTATTGTGGCAATTTATTTCTTCCCAATGCTTTTTAATTGCCAGAGATTGGACTAAATAACTCTCGGGATGGGGTATACCCAAATGTCGCGGCACATTAATGTCACGCAATGCTTGATAGCGGACATAATCATGACAATAAGTATGGAGGAGTTTTTTTAGTTTGCTTTCATTCTGTTCATCAAGAAGTTGCAATGTTTGTGGGGCAATTGCAGAGGAAAGACCTTCGGATGTAAAACACGGAGGAATTTTGTCCGCAAAAATCCCATGATCTAATAAGCCAGCAAAAACGTCTTCTGCTGAGAGCTCTCTAGGTTTTGAATCAATCAAATTGTTAAATTTCACAACTCCCCCCGAAAGGCACGTTGAGCGAGAGAGTTGAATAATAGACCCAGTTCTGCAGTTTCATGCTCCATATTTTCTTTGATTTTTTTATTTCGCATGACGACTGAAATGAATTTATTTTGTAAATCTAAAGGGGGCAATGGAACATCAAGATTTCTTAAAATCCTAAGGTTAATATTTTTTTGGGCTGATTCAGGAGCAGTTTCTTCTAGTTTTTTTTGTAAGAACGATAGCCAAAACTGAACATACTCTGTCCTCACATTTTTTGATGGTGTAAAACCGACGATACTATCTGGGAAACATGCGTCGAAATTAAGAATGCCTGTTTTAGCAATGTTGGCCGCTATTGTTATGCAAAGCGTGCCTCTTGGCCACATGCGACTTTGCTTTAAACCTAACTCAGAATACCTTTGTTCATACTTGGTAATATAACCACCACAATTTGCAACATCTCCAGTTTGTACTAATGGATAAGCACCTCCTAAAAGTTCTGGTGCATTTCTTGGCCTGTGTTTCGACTTTCCCCGATCTAATGTGCCTATCTGATTTAATTTATGTTTCTGCCATCCCTTTGGATTAGTATTAGGATCCCCAAACATCTCCAAAAACACCGAGCGCAAAAATTGATCGAGAAGTTTGATGGTTTCGGCGCGTTTGCGGCGGAGTCCATCGGCTTTGTCGAGGATGGCGGCGATGCGGTGTTGTTCGAGGAGTGGGGGAAGTGGAATTATTGTATCTTCAATCGCAGACTTTGATAATTCCACTTGATTAGTAGAACCCGCTTGCATTGCTATGACTTTCCCCTGAATCACTGGACCATTTATCCAATAGAACAAATATTTACTGGCTAATTCTTTATTGGGCCTTACGATTGTAACATGACTATCCACTACTATTTTCTCATTGACCCGAGTCTGTTGATACAAACATGCTCTTCCTATAGTTCCCGTCCCAGTACTATTCCAAAGAAGATCACCATCTTTTAGATATCTTTCTTCGTTCCAATTGGGAAATTGATCTGGATGCACATACTTTAGATGAGCTCTATCTATACCATTAAGGCGCACACATTTTTGGTTAACGACAGGCAACTCACTTAAATCAGTATACTTAGGTGACTTTCCTCTCTGTATATATTCTGATATTGATTTTAGCTTTACTGTTTTCCAGTTTTTCTGTTTCACCCCAACATCCCCCCAAGCTCCTCAAGATCCTTCTGAATCTCTTTCTCCATTTCCTTGAGCTTCGCCAAAATCACTTTTGGTGGATCATAGGCTACTTCTGCATATTCCACCGTCTTGTAACGATTAATCGAAAGATCATACTTGTTCTCAACAATCTGCTTCTTCTCCACCCAAAACCACTTATCACCTTTAACAGGGGTTTTAAGCTGAGCGCGCTTGTTCCACTTTTCAACAATGTCGGGAATATCATTTTCTTTAATAGAATTACGTTTATCATCGAGACTAAAACCATCAGATTCCATATCGTAAAACCAAACTTTATCCGTCTCACCACCTTTCGTGAAAACCAGCACAGCCGTGGAAACCCCGGCATAAGGCTTGAACACGCCGGAAGGCATCGAGATCACACCCTCAAGCTGAGACTCCTCGATGATTTTCTTCCTCACGGCTACATGCGCATTGCTGGACCCGAACAAGACTCCATCCGGCACAATCACCGAGCAACGCCCGCCGTTCACCAAAAGGCGGATCATAAGGACAAGAAAAAGTAATTCAGTTTTAGTAGTCTGCACGTTGCGGGAAAGGGATTCGTGGATGTCGCTTTTATCGATGCTGCCCTTGAAAGGGGGATTGGCGAGGATAATGTCAAAGCGGTTTTCTAGTTCGCAACGTTTGGAGAGCGCATCTAGATAATCGACGTTGGGATGGTCGATGCCGTGCAAGACCATGTTCATGGCTGCGATGCGGAGCATGGTCGAGTCGAAATCATAACCAAAGAATGTCTTGTCACGTAAAAAATCCCAGACCTTGGAATCGGTGATTTTATCTCCTACCAAACCATGCTCGGTGCCGTCTTCTTGAATAGTGATTCGATCTGCACTCGTATTAGAACGCAAAATATGTTGGTAGGCACCAATCAAAAATCCGCCGGTCCCACAAGAAGGATCGCAGACGCTTTCCCCAAGTTTCGGATTCACCAAGGCGCACATCATTTTAATAACATGGCGAGGCGTGCGGAATTGTCCGTTCTTTCCTGAAGATTGAAGTTCCGAAAGGAGATACTCGTAGAGGTCGCCTTGCGTATCCTGGTTCTGCTCCATGATGTGGAGCCCATCAATGATCTCAACAGCTTCAACCACGAGCGAAGGTTTAGGGATCATGAAAACGGCGTCTTTCATGTGCCGGGACAGATTGCCTTCTCCGTTTCCTTGCATGTTTTTGAGGAAGGGAAAGACTTGGTCTCGCACATGGGCGAGCATGCCTTCGGCTTCCATGTGCTTCCACTGCGACCAACGGAGTTTTTCATCGGGGAAAATTGATTTATATTCCTTGTGCAACCACTCGGCATCCGCCTTGCGCTTGAAGTCCATGTCGTCCAATCGCTTCATGAAAATAAGGTAGGAAATTTGCTCGATCGCGGTAAGCGGGTTGGCGATACCGCCGGACCAAAAGAGATTCCAAAGCTTGTCTATTTTCGAACGTAGGTCTTTTTCCAGCATATTCTCCCCTCACCCTAACCCTCTCCCGCAAGGGGAGAGGGGATTATTTCTTAATCCACTTGGCGGCCCGGCCCTTGCCTTGGGGCAGAATCACGTTTTCGTCACGGAGTTTGCGCAATACATTGCGAATCATGTCGCGGCTCACGCCGGGGCATTCGGATTCAATATCTGAAATGGCAAATGGTCCTAGTCTGCGTTTGATGGCTTCGACGACTTGATCTCCCTTGGCGCCGCGCCCTGAGCGCAAGGTTCCCACGCGCTCTTCAAACTCTTTATAAGAACGAATCAGTGCACCCCAAAAATAATTGAGCCACGGCATCACGTCATGCTTGTTGTCGTGCCAACCCTGCGAACAGTATTCGAGTGTTTCGTAATAAGTTTCTTTCGATTCTTCGAAGACTCTTTCCAAGCTGATGTATTTTCCGACTTGGTAGTCAAAGTGATACAAAAGCATCAGCGTGAGGAGCCTAGCAGTACGGCCATTGCCATCCGAAAACGGGTGAACGCACAGAAAGTCGAGAATCGCGAGGGGAATGACAATCAAAGGTTCTTGCTGCCAAGCATGAATGGCTTTGGTGTAATTTTGCGCGAGTTCTTGCATGGCAAATGGGGTTGTGACTGCGGGAGTTGCTTTAAAGCGAACGCGCTTGATACTGCCGTCGGAATTTTTTTCGACAATTTCGTTATCCGTCATTTTCCAACGCCCACCTTGGCCTGGCATGTAACGGTAGAGCATGGAATGAATTTGCAGAATCACGTTGGTCGAAAAATCCATGTATTTGTTTGATTCATGAATAAGGGCTAGGGCATCGCGATAGCCCGCCAGCTCTTGTTCGGATCTGTTTCGCGGTGTTGTATTTTTGAGAACAAGGGCTTCAATCCGATCATGTGGGACAATGATGCCTTCCAAGCGGTTGGATGACTCGCTGGATTCAATGATGGCTACCTGTTTGAGACTTTCCAAAGCCTCTGGCGACTGTTTGATAAACAGCTCTTGCCGTCCACGGTGCTCCCCTAAGGAATGCAGCGTAGCCATTTGTTCCTGTGAAAAGCTTAATGATTTTAAGTACTCTTCGAGTAGAGAGGCCATAATAGGGTAATTAAACTCATAAATAGGGTAATGTCAACTAGTTAATACCCTATTCAAGCAGCATATTGCCCTATTTCTTCAATAAATTGAAGAACCTGCCCTAACTGGGTAGGTGGAAAGATGCCCCTAATTCCATGAGGGTTCATATTGGTAAAGGGTGGGGCCACTAAATCTTCACGCTCGATCTTGCCGCGATCTAGGATGAAAGTTTTAATCATCCTCAAAAACTGAATTTGATCGGCCCGAAGGTCATTGTGGGCAGAAATAAAATCATCGAAGGCTTTGGAAACTGTTTCGCTTCGCGTCTGAAGTTTTTGCAAACCTAAAATGTGGCGAATGAAATCGATGAATCGCGCCGAGCGATTATCATAAACCCTTTGGAGAAGCGCTTCGGTGACATAGGGATCCTGCGAGCGGAGCAGATCGGTAAGCGATTGGATGTCAAATTCATCGATGGATTTTCCCGCTTTGAGCTTTTGTAGAACTTCATTGCTTTGAAGAAGCTCCTTCACTTTCTCTTCCACTTTACGCCGGTACTCTGCCGTGGAACTTCGTTCCATTTCAGGGCCGAATTCAATGGTGTCGCGGATGAGGATATGATCGGCGAGGTCGAGCTTTTCAATATCGACGGATTGGCGGCTTCTGTGCCTCATGAGTGCGCGCAATTCTAGCCTCATCAATTCCAATGCATTGAAGTCGGCATCATTCCAAAACTTTGGCGTTTTTGTTTTCGAAATCGTATTTTCTTTGGCGCGCACTTGATTCAGGGTCAGTGGTAATTCTTCAAGGTTATTTAAAATTCTTGCCTGATAGATTTTGAAAACTTCCGTGTCTTTTTTCAGCAATGCGGTTTCGGCATCAATCACCTGAATATCAAAACGAAGCGCATCAAAATCCTCGGTATTTTTCACTCGCATCATGGGTTGAATATTTTTCCGAAGGTCTTGAACTGTTTTTTCGCTAAAACTTGCCCAATAAGCAGCTTCTTCGGTGCGGGCGAACTCCATCATTTTCTCTTTGACGACTACGCTTTCTCTGGGAAGGGCGATGATGTCAGCTTTAAGCTCTTCGATTGTTTGATTAATGATGTCGTTATTTCCGGAAAACATCGCCGCCTCGGCGCGATTCAATCTTGCCTCGAAAAGACGCTCGGGGATTGAAAGCGTGACGTTGGGTTCTTTGCCCTCCGGTGTCATCTGAAAGTAGGAGAAATTATTCCAATGATCGATGATGAGGAAATATTCTTTGTCCTTTCCAGGACCAAAAAGATTTTTGCACAGGCGCGTTCCGCGCCCGATCATCTGCCAAAACTTAGCACGCGAGAAAACGGGCTTGGCGAAAACAAGATTGACGACTTCCGGTATGTCGACACCAGTATCCAGCATATCCACCGAGATGGCGACTCTCATGGGATCCTTTGGATTCTTGAATTGATCAAGCAAGCCGCCATCTGTATTGGCTCTTGGGTCGTGTGAATCGATGACGCGCGCGAAATGGCCCTGGTATTCAGGAAAAAGGCGATTGAAGGTTTCTTCAAGCCTCAGGGCATGCAGATGGGAGAGTGCAAAGATGATGGATTTGCCTGGCTTCGTTCCCGTTTCGTCCTTGATGGATTGCTCCATGAACTCACGAACGATGACTTCATTGGTCCCGGAGTTAGTCACTTTTCTTTCGAGATCAGTACCTTCGAAATCGATTTCCTCAACATCCTTTCCTTCTGCGATGAGTTTCTTTTGGATAGAAACAGGCAAGTTCCCCGCTTGAATCCCTTCGACTTGAAACCGAGATTGAATACTAAGAGCCTTGAAGGAAACGAGGTGTTTTTGATCAACAGCCTCTTCATAGCTGTAATTGAAAGTGGGTTCTGCATCCCCGGTTTCAAAAAGCTTGAAGGTGTTACGTTCGATAAAATCGACCGGAGTTGCCGTTAAGCCTATTTGATAAGCGTCGAAGTGATCGAAGATTTCTTTGTAACGCTTATAAATGCTTCGATGGGATTCATCCGCAATGATCAAATCAAAGAAGCCAGGAGAAATACTAGGATAAATTCCGTGCATGGCGGGGTAGGTTGAAAGGTAAACCCGTTTGTCTGGCGGACAATTATCTTTGGAAACCCTCACGCGAGGTGCGTTGGGTAGGTATTCCTTGAAAGCTCCATCGGCTTGTTTGAGCAAGGCATTGCGATCCGCCAAAAACAGGACTCGCTTTACCCAATTGGCACGCATCAGGACATCGATCAATGCCATGGCAGTTCGGGTCTTTCCAGTTCCTGTAGCCATAACCAGCAGGGCTTTTCTGTGATTTTTATTTTCAAATGCTTCGAGGGCACGCCGAATGGCTTCTAACTGATAGGGACGTCCTACAATTTTTTGGTCGATAAGAGCTACGGAAAGGGCTTGTCGTTGGTCGTTTTGAAAACGCAACCTTTCCAGGTCATCACGAGTGAAAAAACCGAAAACTTTTCTGGGTGGATAACGCTTATCGTCCCAGAAAAAGATATCATGCCCATTGGTGTAAAAGATGAAAGGTCTGATGCCGTATGTTTTTTCAAAGCCATCGGTATATTGCTTCGCTTGTTCCCGACCCACTTCCGCCTCGATAGACGTCTTTTTGGCTTCAACAACAGCAAGGGGTTTTCCATCACGACCAAGAAGGACATAATCCGAGTATCCAACTCCTTCTTCTTTTCCGAACTGGTGAAAGACCTCATGTTCTGAAATCACTTGAGAGGGATTAGCAACATCCCATCCAGCTACTTTAAGCCGCTTATCAATAATTTCTTTTCTGGTTTGCTTTTCAGACATCGCATTCCTCTAATCATGATTTATGTGCTTTTGATAGATGAAAACTCAATCAAATACCCTCTCTGTTTCCCGATTGTTCGATTTGTTGTTTTTCATTTTTTCGCTGACGACACTCGATTTTCGTTTCCATATAAATTGCACAAATCAAAAGCCCTGCCTCAAACAACCTTTGGGCTACGCCCCCTTGAAAATGACATACACACCTGACGCAAGTGTCGTACTTGAACTAAGTCCTCAGAATCATTGTCGGATTTAAGATCCGATCTCATTTTAAAAGGTCGATTTTATGTCCGCTCTAAGCCGCTCTTTTATAAGCCATTGAAATTCAATCATCTTTTTGTCCGATAAAATCGGACAGGTTTTGGCTTTTCCGAGCAGTCTGTTTTCTAAGAATTGATATTTTTGAAGATCTTCGAAAAGAGGCTTCGAAATACAAATTTTCTATTTCTAATATTATTCGATAAAGGGTTTCTCGACCTGCAATATCCAGAAATGATTTTTACGATTTATCGACTTTGGCACAGCAGCAAGTGGAACCTAACTTCCAAAATAATCTCATTATTTTTTAAATTTTGTTTTTGCTTCGTAAATTCCTCTTCGAGCGAAATACCCAAATTTTAAAAAGAGTGGATGGAAAAATGAAAAAGCGTTTTGGGAAGAATAAGAAAAGTTGAACTAGTAAACTTTTTAAGCTGGAACATGATCAGTCACCACAACAGCCTCTGGACTTATCAGAAAAGTTTAATTATCCAATGATGGAAGCTAAGGAGTTTGTAAAACATGATATGAAGGTGGAAAAAATCTATACAATCGGAAAAATAAGAAAAACCGTCAAAATGAATCAACAGCAATTTGCTGGACTCGTGGGGATTTCAGAAGAAAGAATCATTCATCTTGAAACTCATGAAGAAAAGCCCACTGCTGATGAGCTAAAGCAAATCATCAACCATCTTTCAGCTTATTATAGAACGCCAAAAAAGTTGGATACCATTGAAGCCGTTTACGCGAATCTCCTACAACAAATTGCTGATACACTGTTGGGCAATATCGAAAAATTGACCCATAACTATCTTCCACAATTTGATGTGTATATCGAAACTCTCTATAGAGAAGCCAGAAATGCAATTTTCTTGGACCTACACACTTCTGCTTTAGCAACTTTGTGCGTGCTTTTGGAATATGTCATCAAAAACCTAATTCAAGATAGCAGGGAAAAAGCAAGGGGTTCGGATTTAATCTTGGAGGAAGAAAAAGAGATTGAAAAATGGACTTTTGGGAAAGCACTCACAGTAGCGTTAGAGGAAAAGATTATCGATCAAGATGAAGAAGAAAGGCTTAGATGGATTAGCGAGTGGATTAGAAATCCCTTAATACACTCCAAGTTATTAAAAGTCACGGAGAACGACAAGTGGACTAATGTTCAATCTGCTTCAATGAGTACAGGTGAAACAAAAATGGTTGAGTTGTACGGCAAGAAACATAAATTTATGAGAAAAATTACTAGACTTGAAAGGGATAAGCAGAATGCGTGGCCTTTTTTCTTATGGGTCGAAAGTTTCATTTTGAAAAAATACGCAGATATCATTGAAAAAGCTCAAAGTGGCCAATTAGGTGCAATTTTTAAGATAGGTGGCTAGAAAAATTGCTTAGGCCGCGAAACGCTCAATCATCTTCAAGAGATCATATCCCTCTGAACTGGTTAAAAAAGTTCGATAATCATCCACCGCCGGGAGCAAACGAAAAAAGCCCTTGGATTTTTCCAAGGGCTTTTTTATTTCCAGAATAAGCAAAAGTGCCTGGCACATTTTTCGGTTTTTAATAGATTTCAAAAAATTTAAAAAGACCCCAGAGCACAAGTCCTGAAAGGAGTGGAACGCTCAAGTTATCGTCCACTTTTAAATTTAAGGCTTCGATTCCCCCAGCGGCAATGCCCCCTAAAAGAGAAATGATGCAGATCGGTCCAAGAGTTAGGGGGAGATCTCTGAGGAAAATTACTGTCCATAGACTACAAATCACCATTCCGGCAAAAGTTCCTATCCAGGACTTCCCATTGCGAAAAGAGGGGCCGTGCTTTCCCCAAAGAATTCCAAAAAAGGAAGCAGTCGGATCCCCATATCCCAGATACAAAATACTTAAAACCGCGATCAGTTTTGGAAAAAAAAGAATAGAAAGAAGCGTGGAGATAGAAAAATAAATTCCCGATTGGATCTTATGAACTTCACAATCTCTTACAAGCCACTTTGCTCTTTTCATAGCCCACGCATTGAAAGCAGCAGAGTTGAAACGGATGATTTCCATGACCACATAGAACAAAAGAGAAAGCGTTAAAAGGATGATTATTTGAAGCTTAGAAAAAAAATAAAAATAGCCAAAGGCAACTAAAGATCCGAAAAAAATATGCCAAGCTTTTCGAAAAAGATGAAGATCTTTTCTAGAATTAAGTTGGATTTTATCTGCCATCTTATTTCCTAATCTGAATTTAAAGTATGCCCTTAATCATATTAATTTAATCGGATAAATGAATAATTTGCTCTTTAATATTAAGGAATAATTTAGTAAAAAATTAACAAATTTTAATAAATCGAGCCAAAGATTTCAGAGTAAGCTTATCTTAATACGGCCCCGCTCAATTCCATGCAAGCAGTTCTAAACCCGCCCAGCAGCCGGAGCCAATTAGACGAAGAGGCCATTCTAGACAAAATCTGGAATGGCTTTTTTACTTTTGCACTTCCTAAGATTTCAGTTAAAATCTTCACTCGGCGTCTATCATTCAATTTAATTCAATATCGGAAAAATCATGAAAACAAAACTTTACCCATCTTTCGCTCTATTACTGATTAACGTTTTTTCTACTTTTTTAATCGGCGCGACGAGTCTCAGGGGAGGCGGCTGTGATGCAAATGTCTTTCAAACCTTCTCCATCGGCGGCACGCTGAATGGCCTTTCCGGCACTTTGATCTTGCAAAACAACGGAAGCGACGACCTTACGCTGATGACAGATGGGGCTTTTACTTTTTCAGACGAGGTGGCTTCGGGAACTTCCTATTCGGTGACTGTGGCTTCAGCGCCCTCTGGCCAGACTTGCACCGTGGTCAATGGGACAGGCATCGCAAATTCCGACATTGAGAATGTGGTCGTGACTTGCTCGAGTTCGACCCAAACTTACACTTTAGGCGGAACAATCAGCGGACTTTCGGGCACACTCATTTTACAGAATAGCGACGATCAAACGGTAGAGGTGACTGACGGAACCAGTTTTCAATTCGCCAATGCTCTCGCCGATGGTTCCCCTTATGATGTCACCGTCGCAACGCAACCCAGTGGCCAAAATTGTAGTGTGACGAACGGTGAAGGTACTATCGCAAGCAGTAATGTGACCGATATTAGCGTCACTTGTTTTAGTTCCACGCCATTATCCCTCAGCGTCTCGTCCTTAGCTTTATCCGTCAGTTGCCCCACTGCGGGTGGGTCTTGTGTCTATTCCAACGCCGCATTAACGGGAGAGGCGAGGGAAATCGCTGTTACCAACACCAGTTCTTCCTACACGACCACCGCGATGACGGTGACACCCAGCTCTTTGCCCACTGGAACCAGCGTTAGCGCCGATACCTGCACGGGCGGGACTTTAGCGCCTTTAAGCTCTTGTTCCATTACCATTACTCCAGGCCAGGTGGCCTCCTCGGATTGCACTTCGGGCATTGCTCCCACCCCTGGAACGATTACCATCAATGCCAGTAGCGCACCCAGTGCGGTGGCATCAGAGGTGTTGGTCTTAAGTTACGGTTGCATCTACCAAGGAGGTTTTATCTATTCGATCGATGATACGACACTTGCAAGCTTAAGCATTGGCGGAAAGACGGCGGCGGTGCAAGACACCTTTGCGGGTCAAACTAGTCCCTCAGCGGGCGACCCCAATTGGGGCGGTTTTGGCACCGATGTTAGCCTGGATGGATCCACTTACGACAACAGTCCGCAAGGCGCGAACGACGGAAGTGCCAATACTGTGACCATCACAAACGTCTTAGGTTGCAGCTCTAGTACTTCGCCTTCTTATGCGGCTTGCCTATGCGCCAATCTTTCCGTCGATGCCGCGGGCTCTCCGGCTTGCACGTCACCCAGCACTTGTTACGCCAACTGGTATTTACCCGCAATTTGCGAACTAACGGACTTTTTTGGTGTATGCACGGTTGGAAGCACTAATATCGATGAGCAACTCTTTAACGCCACGCCGGCTCTTACTGCCAATCTTGTGGATAGCGGCTATTATTGGAGTTCTACCGAGGCATCAGGATCTCCCGAAAACTTTTCGTGGGGCCAATTCTTTAACAGCAGCACGGGTGCTTCAGTCATTTATTCTAAAGCGAACAGCTTTGGGGTGCGCTGTTCTCGGATTTTTACTCCTTAATCCCTTTTCTTTTAGGCCTCACCATTTCATGCAAGTAGTTCAAAATTCATCCAGCAAGGGGAGCAAAGAAAGCCATTGCACGAATTTGGAATGTCTTTCTTATTTTGTGGATAGACTTTATATAATCCTTAGATTTTAAGGTTTTTTGTAGGTGTCGGACACTAAATGTGCAAATCGGAATATTTAATGGCAAAGATAGGGCGAAACGACCGCTGTCACTGCGGAAGTGGTAAGAAATACAAAAAATGCTGCCTTATTCTTGAAGATCTCCAATACCTTCAACAGCTACACTATCAGGCAAACCTTGAATTTGACAGAAAGAAGTCAGCACGAAATCCGAAATATGGAGATGTGCGCCCTTTTGTCCATTCACAGTACTCAGGAAAGAAGGTCGTGGCCGTAAGTAATAGGCTACACTTTCTTAATAATTGCAAAACCGTTCCTGATTTCCTTCAGCAGTATATAAAATTGAACTTTGGCAAAACTTGGTGGCTCGAAGAAGTAGATAAGATTGAACACGATCGCCATCCTGTGATCCAACAAGCCTTTGAAGCTTATGAAGCTCAGAAGGATCTTGAGCCTAATGAAAAGGGATTGATTGCAATCTCACCTAATGGTCCTCAAATGGCCCATCTGACTTTGGGCTACGACCTTTTCACTCTTAAGGATAATGCCGCTTTCCAAAATAAAATTTTAAAAAGGATGAGGTTACCAGATCATTATCAAGGAGCAAGATACGAACTACTGGTTGCCTCCACGTTCGTTAGGGCTGGCTTTGAAATCGCTTATGAAGATGAAAAAGGAGCTGGTGGAACAAAACATCCAGAATTCATTGCTACACATAAAGTAACTGGTCAGAAGATAGCAGTAGAAGCTAAAAGAAGACATAGAGAAGGACTTGAAAAAGAAATTGATGAGAAAGTAACCAAACTCGGCATGAGAAGTCTTCTGGTGAAGGCAATTAAAAAAGAACCTGCCTTACCTTTCGTTGTTTTCTTAGATCTAAATATTCCAGCAATAACCGATAATCCACTGAAAGAGCCTTGGATAGCAGAATTAAATGACTTAATGAGCCAAGATTTCCTGCGTGATGAATCTTCAGGAAAGGATAAATGCAATTTGGCCTTTTTTACTAACTATCCTGTCGGGTATTCAAAGGATACTATTCCTCGTTTTGGTTATGTCTATACCCCTTCACCAAACCCTCTTTACCCTTTTAGCGATCCAAAAACTTTAGACAATATAATTAAAGGATTGGACTGTTATGGTAAAATCCCTAATTTTTTTGATGAGTGATATTACTAAGCCCTAAGCTGCCATCGCCATTTCAATACAAGCAGTTCGAAATTCGTCCACTAGCTGGAGCAAAGTAAAAAGCCCTTGGAAAAATCCAAGGGCTTTTTTTATTTTTCAATAGCTAAGAAAGAGTGCCTGACATCCTGTGTCCGGCTCCCTCTTTTAAATTCGAACACGCTTTATTCTCACCGAGATCAATCCAGCCAGAGAAATTATTAAGAAGAGGGAAAGACTAAGGGATGAAGTCGCATCACGATTCAAAGAGCATCTGCTCCCTCCAAAATTATCCACATCAGGAGGAACTGGCTGATCGCCGATGCTGACACTGACCGTGGCCGCAGTGGAAAAATTGCCTTCAGTATCTTTGGTAAAAAGACTGAAGTAATAGGTAGTGCCGGCTGTGAAGTTGCTGCTGGAATAGGACTCTGCCGTGATATTCTCCACCAACAGATCTCCATCCGTCACGGAAGTCGGATAGCTCGTCGTACTCATTCGAATGGTCACCGAATCAAAGTCAGGGTCAGAAGGATTGGTCCATGTTAAAGTGATCGTTTCTCCATCCGCGGTGCCCGCGACATCGGTGGGCGCCTCGGGAGACGGCGGGGTGGGCGGAACTGGGAACCCGGTAAAAATAAATTCAACATAAGTCGGTGAACTTGTCGGCTGGTAAGAAATCGAATAATTGGGAGTGTCTCCGGTAAAGGTGACGGAATCAAAAGTGCCCGTGATGGCCGACGAAGTAAGGAGGGTGTAGGTGCCAGGCGGAGTGCTAGAATCCAGAGTGATTTCCAAAGTACCTGCGAGTGTTGCCGCTCCAGTCACAGCGACTAAAGAGCTGCCACTGGAATTAATGTCGATATGGACAAGACTTCCGAGGCTACCACTTCCCGCTGAATTGAGATACAAACTGCCAAGCGTGAGTGTTTCTTCAGCGTCCGGAGAAATTGTTCCGGAATTGGCGAAGACATCTCCGGTCACAGTCCCATTTCCGCTGAGCGTCCCTCTTTGCGCGCTAAAGCCAGAGTTTCTACAGACGAAAAGGGGTGCATCACTGATCTGCCCATTCACTTTCAAATTCGCATTGTTAACTGTAACGACCCCTTGATAATCAGTGGTGCCGTTGTAAATAACAGTTCCATCTCCTCTCACAAAGACACTCGTTCCTCCGATGCCGAAAATAGTGTCATCGATGAACGCGACTTGATCGCCGAGAGTCAAGAGATCACCCGTATCTTGCGCCATCAATGTGAGAGAAGAACCTGTCCGCAGAAAAATACTATTTCCCAATGCGGATCCATCCGTGCCGTCTGACCCTCCACCAGAGCCGCCAGTTCCACCCGTTCCCGCTTGAGTCGTGTTGTTTGATGTATTGAAGACGGTCGGAATGCCGGAAAGCGCTTGGAGAGTGAAATTCAAATTGCTATCCACAAAGATTGCACCGCCGAGACCACTTCCGCCACCCCCACCACCGCCGCCGAAACCCGGTCCGACCAGCTCAGCGCCCAATCCACCGGATCCTCCCCCAAGATTTCCAGTGTCCGTTCCACCACTCTGGGCACTCGCTCCATTGACTGGACCGCCACCCCCACCACCGCCGCCGCCCAAAGAATTACCGCCATTCGCCAGCGTCGCACCCGATAGGTTTACACCACCGCCCCCACCGCCACCGCCGGTTCCTCCCGTGCCGCCTCGTACGGTATAGTCCGTATCGTAAAAGCCGATACCTGCGCCGCCGCCACCCCCACCACCATAACCACCGCCTCCAGGTTGCCCATCCACTCCATTGCTTGGTCCACCGATCACGACTCCGCCGCCACCGCCACCACCACCATCGCCTCCACTGCCTCCGGAAGGTACTGCTAGGTCAGGAGGTGTTGAGCCTTGAGGCTGATTTCCGTTCGATCCGCCGCTACCACCGCCACCTCCTCCAGTGATACCACTTGCTCCAATGCCTCCTCCGCCCCCGCCGCCGCCTGCATGGCTGCCTCCGCTGTTACCGCCAGCTCCCGAACCGGCCGTGATCAAAAGATCGTAGCCGTTTCCCTCGAGTCCGATATCTTGATCTGATCCGCCATTTCCTAAATTCGTGGGCGTGCCGAGCGTCGCACGAGATCCCAAGCCGCCGCCACCGCCACCGCCACCGCCGTCTGGATCGTCCGTCGAATGCGTCACATCTCCACCATTTCCGCCGAAACCGCCGCCACCGCCACCGCCGGTGGATCCAGTAGTCACAATCGAACCGCCGTTTCCGCTGAAGCCGCCGCCCCCACCGCCCCCTTCATTGCCGCTTGCAGAGAGGCTAAAATAATTTCCACCATTTCCACCCACCGCCGAGGAATTATTGATCGATACATTTGATAAAATAACGGAAGGATACGAACCATTCAAAAAGGTTTGAGGCACGTAGATGGCTCCTCCAGCTCCCAAACCTCCGCCACCGCCCGAAATTCCATCTCCGCCGTCGCCTCCTCTGGCAGTCAAGTTTTGAAAGATCATGTTTTGAATCGTGACATTTCCAGTAGCAATAAAAAATCCGCTGTAGGCGCCGCTATTGCCATCAAGAGTGACGGTGGGGGTAGAACCTGGATTGCCGATGGTGATGTTCACCGCGTTGGAAGAATTGTTGATGATCGGCAGAATTCCATTGAGCTGAATCGTCATTGGAGAGGCGAAGGTGATGGCGTAATCATCAGCTGTCGTGTCCAGCTGTTGGTTCATTGTATTCAATGCGTATCGGAGGTCGCCGGACTCGCCGATTCCGCCCGGATTATTATCCGTGTTGTACAAGACCTCAAGCGTAGTGAGCGCCACCTGCGGAGTCTCAGACGTGGAGGGCTTTGAGGAAGATCCGTTGTCGCAAGAGTTCAAGAGAAAAATGGATAGCAGGAAAATGAGTATTTTAGCCATGGCTGCCCTCGTTTACTAAGCAGAAACAAACTTACTACTCATAGATCAAAGCTTAGAAAAGATCGGAACCCGAGCTTTTCTAAGCTTTGTCTTTGGTTTCTGCTACACCTCTCGACTATTGAATCCATTAATGTCAGGTGTTGCACCTGACATTTGGAAATTCGATAGAGGAAAGGTGCAAGTACTGTCAGACTCATTAGATGCATAGTATTTAATGATCTGACTAGTAGCATCGTTTCGGGACGAGAAATCTAAAATCATTTGATTACAGAAGCAAGGTGTTTTCGGTAAAATGCCAATTCAACACATCCAACTCCGAAGGCGTCCCCCTTTGGGATTCGAAACTCGTCCAACAGCGGGAGCAAAGATAAAGCCCTTGGAAATATCCAAGGGCTTTTTTATTTTTCAATACTTTGCAACTCTCTCCGGCACGTGCCTGGCACTACTTCTAACTCTCAAGCACTCTCGCCGAAATGACCCGCCATTTTCCCCCTTGCTTCTCCAAGGACATTTGTCCGAAAACGCCCTCGATGGGATAACTAAACTCCACACTTGCCTCATCCCTGTCGACCTTCACTTTATCGAAGCGCAAGATGGCCTCGCGCCGCATGGTCCGCTTATCTGGATCGGAAACAAAAACAACGGGCTTACCGAATTTGGAAAGCTTGAGGCCTTTACCGATTAAGTGGTCGGACACGGTCACGGGCACACGACCCGGCAGCTTCGAGTGGTAGAAACCTTGTAGATCTGGATGATCCAGCACAAGTTGGCAAACTTGTTGGAGATCAGCGCTGTGGTCTCTATTTCCCGCGTTTGCTGTCGTCATACAAAAAAAGGCTACAACAGCCCAAAGAAATACTCGTTTCATATAAAGCCTCCATTTTACGTGCCCGACAACAAAACTCTAAATTGATCTGCCTTAAGCCA
This sequence comes from uncultured Pseudomonadota bacterium, assembly GCA_964556135.1. Lineage (GTDB taxonomy): Bacteria > UBA10199 > UBA10199 > JADFYH01 > JADFYH01 > CAYPXN01. The sequence goes on along the minus strand of CAZKUY010000006.1, from coordinate 128,163 downwards.
CAACTCAATTCGTGTTTATATAAATTGTATAGGTGTTTTTTAAAGTTTCAGTTAAAATTTTTTCCATTCAGTTTAATTAAATAACGGTGAAACAATGAAAATTTTAAAATGGGTGTTGCTTAGTTTCTTTATCTTACTAGTCGTTCCGGGAAATCTGTATGCGGCCATCCTTAGTGTCACCTCTACTGCGGATACCAATACAGTTGGCACCCTGAAATACGCCATTCTGAATTCAAGTCCTGGTCATGCAATTCTATCCGGCACGTGCAAAGTGACTATTTAAGAATCGACGATAGCGTTAATTTTATCTATTCGAAATAAGGCTGGACCATTGCTTCAGAAGCGAAGAAGCTGATTGCCTCAGAATAATTTTTCTGAAATTAGGGCGTGATAATCACAGGATATTCCTGAATCACATTAGGATGATAAACATAAGGGATGCTGCCACCCAAATTAATCGACACACTTTTTCCGAGATTAATCTGCACGGGTGCGGACGCGCTCTGAGTCCAAACGCCATTATTCATATAATAGTATCGCTTCACCTCAGGTCGGTAATAAACTTGTGAGGAAGGATAATAAACATAGGAATATTGTTTTTTATGTTTGTGATGCTTCTTTGCCCTATGACCATGCGCAGGCGCCCAGGGGGGAGGATCCGCTAAGAGAGGCGTTGGCAATGCCACTAAAGTAGTTAAAGCAAAGCCCATTAAAATATTAATTTTTTTATTCCTGTTATCCATATCCAACTCCTTTAAAAACATTTCATCTGTGGAAACTAACTCAGTGAAAGTTATAATAAGATACGTGCTCAGTCCATCAGGCATTTCTTTATTTAAGACTGGGCATTTCCCCTAGTACATCATCGAGTTAATTTTTAACGATGGTTACATTCGTTAAAAATAGCAAAAATAAGTACTTGTGCCGTGTCATTAATGTAAGAATAAAATGGACAGGGTGCTAGGGCTTTTCCTTTATCAATGGATCTACACTTGCCATCCCTTTTGAAAATGTTAAAAACCAAGTCATGAAACATCTCACTTTAAAACAAGAAGATTCCGTTTTTATTGTCACCATGAATGATGGCGCCACAGCCAATACTTTCACTGAGGAAGTGCTTCGTGAACACATGGCTGTTTGTGATGAAATCGAAAAATCCGATGATTCAGCTGCAGTCATCCTCACTTCGAACGATCCTAAATTTTGGACGAATGGAATTAACTTGGAATGGCTCATGCAACAAGGGGCTGACTACATCCCGAAATTTAAAGATATCATTGATGAAATGTTGCTGCGTTGGGCGCGTTTACCACTGCCCACTTTCGCTTGCATGAATGGACACGCCTTTGGAGGTGGCGCCATCTTAGCTTGTGGTTTTGATTTTCGTTTTATGCGTCAAGATCGCGGTTTCTTTTGTTTTCCTGAAATTGACGTGAACATTCCTTTTACGGATGCCATGCATGAAATCATCGCCTGCTTACCCAATAAGCAAGCTCTCTGGGAATTAGCGCTCACTGGAAAACGTATTGGCGGAGAAGAAGCGAAACTCAAGGGAGTCGTGACCGAATGTTATAGCGAAGCCGAACTTTTCCCAAAAGTTTTTGAATTCGCCAAAGTCCTTTCACAAAAAAATCGCGCGACTTATGCGAGCATCAAAAGAGGTTTGAAGAAAAATCTCTACTCATAGTCACTCCGACACTTGCAGTACTCAATCATCCATTGCTACAATCCCTTGGATTCCAAAAATATAAAAAGGGGTGGCAATGAAAAGTGTTTCGAAAAAGTTTTCAGTTTTTTTAGCTTCCTGGACCTTAGCACTCTTTCTGGGCTGGATATCTTCAGGCTGCGGCAGCTCTTCCTACACGCTGATCAACCCGCCCTCCGGCTTCGTCTTCACAGACAGTTCTGGAAATGTAATTACAAGCTCTAGCGCAAACAGTAATGTGCAACTTCGCACTTCCGACGGAGAAAACATTCTTTTCCAATTTCAGGTGAATTCAAACGTTAATTTCCAAAACGTAGTCGCCGCTCGAAATTTAAATAATAGCGTCGTTCATTTTCCTTCTAACTCTGATAAAGCCGGCATTACAGGAACGGTTAATTTATTCACCCCCTGCTATCCTGCGCAGAATACAACCCGAGTTTGCCCTTCTGCCACAACGCTGACGGATGTTGCCGCTTCTTGCACCGACCAAATTTTGCTCACCGTCACAGAGCCCGTCTCCGGAGATTACGCTTGGGCAAATCCGACTCGAAGCGGAATTAATGATTGCCAAATTCAAGCCGATATTTCCAATTTTAATACAGGCGGATCAGGAACAATTATCCTACCTTATTCTTTCTCCTTCCAACCTCCTCCAGGCTATGTGGGCCCACCTCAAGAATGCGCTTTGGCCTGTGATGATCCCATCAGTAATTTAGGAGGAGTCGAAATGTTCTATCAGGCGAATGATATTGTCATTTCATCTCCTGCCAGTTCTTTGGAAGGACAAACATTTGCTGGAACAGGAACAACCATCGCCTTGGATCCTGATTTTATTTCACGATACCTCGATCCTCTTCCTAGCTTCATTTGGACATTTATCGATGATAGCAATGTGACTTTAGATCTCTATAGCTATAACTATCTTCTCGAAGGTCAGACCACCCCCCTCCCACAGTGCCAGTTTCAATGTGAGATGTTTCCAGATCCCGGTGCAACTTTTTCTTTTAGTATTAATGGAAGAACGAATTTAATTGCATACACCGTAACAGGCACGAATGTGGAGAATGTTTATTTTGTAAGTCCTGCAAACACTACAATCTTACTTTCTGTGAGAGGCGGAAATGTAGGAAGTTCTACAATGGTAATCACTAGCACCTTTTCAGATGACCCCATTTATCCTTTAGATTTCACTTTAGGCGAGGGCGACTTTATAAGTGTCACTGGATTCGAAGTGCTCGATTTAAACAACGGGGTTGAAAACACAGTCACGCTTAATCAATCCAGCGTATTGACTTTCTCCGACACAGGCTCTCTTCAAATCTTGGGAACCGATGAAGACACTGTCGTGATGAGCGACGCCTCTTCCTGGACCAACTCGGAAGCCGTCACAATCGATGGTAATACTTTTACTCAATATCAAAATGGCGATGCCACTTTGCTCGTGCAACAAGGCGTGAACGTCGGAAACTAATGCTCTAAGAAAACCTGGATACGACCCTGATTCACTGCCTCCAGCAAAGCATGATGATCGCGCTCGCTTTGATCCGCATAGGCTTCCGCAAAATCTGCTAAGGCTTCATCCATGTGCGCATTGGTTCCTAAATAACCGCTGATGCAAGCAGCATCACCCGACTTCGCATGCGCTCGCGCGAGCACCCAACCACAAAATTTTGCATAACGTTGCATGGTTTCCGCTTGATAAGTTTCTACCTGCGGCTTGATTTTCATATCTCTGAGCTGGCGCACATAAAAATGTCTACCCTCTCGACCTCGAGTCCAACCCAGAAAAATATCGCTCGCGGCTTGCATCAAACGTTGGCCAACTACTACGCGTTGGCCGTGATTTGCATAGGGAGACTTGCCCAAGTATGCTTCCAACACCGAAGGCTGCGCTTGCTTGACTTGGAGAAATAATGGATCTCGGTTTCTAGCCATGTGCAAAACAATGCCGCACCAGGTTCCAACAGAGCCCACACCCACCACCTTCATCGCAATATCTTGCACGGCATAATGATCCAGGAGCATACGACGATCATCCGGCAATGAATCACGATATCGACTGTAAGCTTCTTGCACATTTCTTTTAAAATCTTTTTCCCTGGATTCCGCAGGATGATAAATCAAGGGAGGATTATCTTTGATGCGATGTCGACCATGCGAAGACTCTGCAAGTTTTGGGTAATCATTTTCTTTTACATCGCGCTTGATCGCTTTAGTAATGCGTTTTTTAAGATCGCGTTTGGTATCGGGATTTTTAGCGCTTTCTAAAATCGTCTCGACATCTAAACACGCATACCAAACTTCGAGCGGTTTCATTTGGGCAAACTCCGCCATGAATTTTCGGTAATTTCTTGCGCAAATCACTGCGCTCTCTCGTGCCTCTGACTTTGAAAAACCATTATGGCGCGAAGCCAAAATAAAACTTGTCGTTAATCTTTTCAGATCCCACTCCCAGGGACCCAAAAGTGTCTCGTCAAAATCATTGAGATCAAAAATTATCTTTCGTTCAGGACTCGCAAAACCTCCGAAATTGAGTAAGTGGCAATCCCCGCAGATTTGGGTGAAATTTCCTGCGATCGGAGTTCTGGAAAGATCAGAAGCCATCACTGCCGATGCTCCACGAAAAAAAGTGAAGGGGGACTGAACCATCCGGCCATAACGGATCGGCAAAAGTTCTGGAATGCGACCCTGATTCGATTCTATTAAAATTTCGATGGGATCCCGCCTGCGAATCTGAGGACGCCAAAGCGCGTGCGCGTGTCGAGGTGTTTTGTCGCGCAAAGTTTTTCCTAACTGCAAGCGTTGTCGAATAGTGGCCGTGTTAGGAAGAGGGGAAAGAGCAGAAATTTTGGGATTATTTTTTGCTTTAGTCATTTTTACTTATTTTATCTTTGTTTATGAAAACCGAAAGAATTCATTCAGAAAAAATTTCACCTGAAATTAATAAATGATAAAAATAATACAACGTTGCATAAGGCTGCATAAACAGAGTGGGCTATTTTTTTAATTTTATTTCTTAAAACAGGAGTACAATTTTACTAGATTCAAGGAGGGTGGGATGGAGAGTATGAATGAGAAGAATTCTCTACGTCCTTATAATTTTATTTTTCAGTTCCTGTGGTGGCAGTGGAACCCCAGGAATTTCTGAACCTTCATCGCTGCCTACAGACGATATTCCCAACAATGAAGATAGTGCACACTCCAATCCCGGAACAGAGCCAAGTCCTGATGATCCCAATGTTCCTGATCCTGAGCCAGAACCCTCACCGGATCCCGATCCCGATCCCGATCCCGATCCCGATCCCGATCCAAATCCTGACCCTGGGCCTCCTCCAGCCAGCACTTGCGATGCAGGAGAGCGCAGTTTCCTGATTGCTAACGAGAGTAATGAAACTATTTGGTTAGGCATTACGGCAGGCACGATGTCTTGCTTTACCGACGCGGACTGCCCTACTTCTACCTTAGGCTCCTGTGTGGGTGCTAGCGGCAGCTCGGTGGGCTCCTGCACTTGCCCGACCGGTAGCGAATGCGGCTCACTTGCCCAATGCAATTTCAATAACAATTTTTGCTTTTGGAATTTACCGGAAATGAATGTGGGGCAAATGAATCTCGCGCCGGGCGATGAATCCGAAATTTGTTTTCCTCCCGTAGCCAGTGGAAAAAATATTCAATGGAGTGGAAATTTATTTGCACGCACCGGATGCGATAGCCATGGCCAAAATTGCAAGACCGGCGAATGTGGTAGTGCCGCAGACGGCAATTGCCCGGCAGGCACCGGTGGTAATCCTCCTGCGTCTCTTGCAGAATTCACTCTCAGTAACCAAAGTAATTTATCCAATCCAAGCTCACCGGATTATTACGACATCAGCATCATCAATGGAATTAATGTAGGGATTTCGATGGAACCTGTTGCGGGCACTTTTCACGCAGAAACTGGCGATCCCTATTCTTGTGGAAGTCCCGGCAGTACCAGCGCTTCTGCTTATTTGCCAGCTTGTAGCTGGGATTTTAATCCTCTCGTCAACGGTGTCGATTACAGCACGCTGCTACGCGATGTTTCGCCGGTTTCATTTGCAAGCACTTGTCCCGCCGGCGGAAGTCCCAATGCACAAGGATATTGTACTTGCACTGTCGACGCCCACTGCGCTTCTGCCGGTTTATCTTGCGGACTCGCCATGAATGCTTCAAGCGTGCAATACACAAAAGTATGTGGAACTCCCATCGCTTGGTGGACAGCCAACCAACTTTGTGGCTCCACCGACAATAGCTCGTCTGCTCTCGATCCGCTCACTTGTTACGCCACGGTAAACAACGCTGTGTTAGGCGGCACAAGCACCTACCGCGATTTACATCTTTGTACGAATGCACAAACGCAATCTTGTTATAGTGTTGGAGCGAGTGTGGATTGCTGCGGCTGTGGTACCAGCGCTTCTGCAGATCATGACGCATGGGATACAGCGCTTCCTCCTGCCTTTGGTGGCCCTGACAATGGATGCTACAACAACAATCCGCAGTGGGTCTCCATTGCCCAACCTTGGTTAGTTTTTCTAAAAGAGGCTTGTCCCACGGCTTACACTTATCCTTATGATGATGCGACGAGCACCTTCACTTGCAAAGGTTCCAGCAGCACAGGGGCGACGTCATATCGAATTCGTTTCTTGCCGACGGATTAAAATGAAATTTGAAATTCATTACTCAAATAAAATTTACATGTTATCATCCAAACTAAATCATCTTCGTATTTAGCAGGAGAAAACATGAAGCAAGTTTTCAAAAAACTTTCGCTATGGATGGTCGTCCTTGCAATGGCGGCACTTTGTTGGAACTGTGATAACAATCAGAATGCTACGATTCCCTCCTTTTACATGGATGCAGACGGCGATCATTATGGAAATCCGAACATCAGCGTTCAAGCAGAGACTGCTCCCGAAGGTTACGTGGCAGATAATACGGATTGTGATGACGAAGACAAAAGCGTTCATCCCGGCAGTTTAGTCGCAGAAAATTTGGATGCGATGATCGCCTTCGACTGCGGAAGCATCTATTCTTATTTAGCCCAAAACGTAGTGATCGTAGATTCTGAATTGCTTCAACAATCCACATGGGATGCCAACTCTCGCACCAAGACTTTAATAACTCGAGACACCTCAGCCCCCTCTCAACCTGCCTTATACTCTCAAGAAATTACTTATGATTCATTCGGAAATTTTTTAATCGCTCGTTTTTATGAAAACGGAGATCTGGAAAGTGCTGTCACCTCTGCGCTTCAAAATACAATCGATTCTTCAGGAAATATTTTAATCACCCGCTCTTACAATAATGGAGACATTGACTCTCCTGTCTCCAATTCATTGGTATATACTTACGATACCGCAGGAAATATTTTAACGAGCCTATTTTTTAGCAATGGGGATGTCGACACGACCATCACTTTATCGATTGAATACAGCCACGATAGCAATGGCAATGTGCTTGCCTACCTTTATCATGCAGCAGGAGACCTAAGTACGCCGGTCACCAGCTCTCAAGAAAGAACTTATAATGCGGAAAACAATCTGCTCACTTTGAAAGATCATGACAATGGTGATTTGGCCACAGCCGTCACTTCATCGATGCAAAATACTTACGATAGCACGGGAAATTTCGCGCTCATCACCCGATTTTATGACAGTGGCGATATCGGCACGACCGTCAGCAGGGCCACTTTATCGACCTATGACTCGGATGGAAATGTTTTAAGCAGTGTTTTTTATCAGACGGGAGACATTGATAGTACGGCAACTTTTTCGGAGGAATCTTCCTTCTCCATCCAAAGTAACCCTCTCGTCATTTTATTTCATGATGGAGGAGATTTAAGTTCTCCCATTACGGGCTCTATTCAATTCACTTATGACGAAACGGGCAGCGTTCTCACTGAAGAATTTCATGATAGCGGCGATTTAGACAGCCCCATCACCAGCACCCGAATCAACAGTGATTATGTTCCCATTTTGCAGCCGATTTACATTCCGCAAATAGGTTAGTTCTCACTATAAACTAGCATTCTCTGTGAAATTGAATTAACGAAATTTCCGCAAACATCATTCTAAAGGAGATTTCAAATGGCCATCGTCGAAGAATCTGAATACAAGGGAAACCCCATGATCGTTCTTAAAAATACCGAGGACGACAAGTTCCCTTTTCAATTTGGAATTAAGAAAGCCAAGCTCGTTCTAGAGCACATTGAGGACATCAAAAAATTTGTCGAAAAACACGACAAGCCTAAATAATATTAGAACTTGCGCATTCCCTTATTTTTTCGATTTCTCCATCGGTCTTTAGTTCGTTTCGGAGGGCTCGCCTCTTTAATCTGCTCCGCCGTAGGTCGGGGAGGAAAAGGTCGCGCACCCGCACTTGCAGGAGCCTGTGGACTTTGAGGACGAGAAAAATTCGAAGGTCGAGCCGAACTCGAAGGTCTGGGCGAAGAAGGACGCTGCGGCGCTGCAGATCGAGGTCGATCTTGGTTTCGATCCTGCTGCGGACGAGGTCGATCATAAGAGCGTTCTTGAAATCGATCTTGTCTTTCTTGAGTTCGCTGAGGTCGGTCTTGAGAACGCTCATAATTCCTGGGTGAAGAATTTTCAGAAGATCTCGAAGGTCTTGATGAAGACGAAGCAGGTCTGGCCGTAGGTCTTGAGGGTCTCGACGGTTTAGAATCTGCTGAAGGCCTTGAAGGTCTCGACGGTCTTGAACTTCTGCTCGAGGAAGGATTGAATTCACGACCTTGAGAAGCCCCTCTCAATTCTTTGCGATCCGGATCTCGGCGCGCTTCTGGAAGTTCGGGTAAGCGCGAAATCGTGATCGTTTTACGGATTAATTTCTCAATAATGCGAATTTCATGTTTTTGTTGGGGAGTAGCGAAGGATACAGCGCGACCTTTTTTACCGGCGCGACCTGTACGACCAATGCGATGCACGTAATCCTCAGAATTATCCGGTAAATCAAAGTTGATCACCACTTCAATGTCACGCACATCGATACCGCGAGCAGCGATATCAGTCGCTACCATGATGCGGAATCTTCCTGATTTGAAACCCGCGAGTGCTTCTTTTCTCTGAGCTTGGGAGCGATTCGAATGAATTTCTGCCGCGCTATGGCCCATCATTTTCACAACATGCGCAATTTTCTTGGCGCCGAATTTCGTGCGCGAAAAAACGAGCACAGTACCTTGGTATTCTTGGAGTAATTTTTCTAAGAGAGAAAGTTTCGCATCTTGGTTGATGATGAAGACTTCTTGTTCAATGTCTGCAGCGGTGGAACCGGCAGGCGCTACTTCCACACGTAAAGGCATGCTCATGTAAGTGGTGGCGAGTTTCACAATGCTCGAAGGCATGGTGGCGGAAAATAAAAGGGTTTGTCTTTCTTTCGGAACAGTTTTTAAAATTAAATTCAATTGAGGCGCAAAACCCATGTCGAGCATGCGGTCCGCTTCGTCTAATACTAGGATTTTGATATCTGCAAGATTGACGGTTCTATTTTCTAAATGATCGATGAGTCGACCGGGGGTGGCGATGAGAATTCTTGGATTACGTCTCAAGTCTTGGCGTTGTCCAAACATCGATTCGCCTCCGATGAGCACGGCCGTTTTTTGGTGAAACACGGATCCGATCTTTTGCAAGGTCTCGTCCACTTGATGGGCGAGTTCTCTTGTAGGCAAAAGAATCAAAGCTTTGCCTTTGATCTGGTCGAGGCGTTGAACGAGTGGAATTCCAAAAGCCAAGGTCTTGCCGGTTCCCGTTTGGGCGATGCCCATGATATCTTTGCCGGTAATGGCAACGGGAATGGATTTATTTTGAATAGGAGTCGGGCTAAAAATCTTCATTTTTCCCAGCATCTGAAGGAGCTGAGAGGAAATTCCAAAGTTCTCGAATCCGGAAGGGGTCTCTGTACTAATATTTGTCATGGCGGCTGCCTACTATAAATAGCAGGCAAATAGATACCTTTAATTTTGGGGGGATGTGCAGGCCGGACAAGGGCAAATCTTGCGTAAATGCTCGAAAGAATAGATGCCGGTGTCATGGCCATCATTGAATCGGAAATTGACGGCATAGTTTCCGACCGGTGCAGAGGCCAAAATATCCATGGGTTTAGCCTGAAAGCCAGGCAATTCAACACCTCCGTCAGGAGTACGCAAATCCGCACTTTTACACATCACGCAGGGACATTTCCGACGCAGGTAGGATAACTCCAGAGCGGATTTATGGCCATCGGCCCATTCGATCGTGAGATAATTGTTTTCGCGTTTGATGGATTTTGGATTCAACATGATCTCTTCTTTAGTTTTTCATAGCCTTCTAAAATTGTTTTTTCCGTCGTGGCCCAATCAATGCATTTATCTGTGACGGAAACGCCGTATTTCAACTGACTCAAATCCTCGGGGATGGATTGACTCCCCTCTTGCAGATTACTTTCGACCATCATTCCCACGATCGAAGAATTTCCTGCAACCACTTGATCGATCACCGCTTGAAAAACTTTGGGCTGATTTTTGTGATCTTTATTAGAATTGCCATGGCTGCAATCCACCATGATTTTTTGTCGCAATCCTTCTTTCTTTAAGATGTCTTCACAAGCTTTTACGGAATCTGCATCAAAGTTCGGTAATTTATTACCGCCTCGCAAAACCACATGGCTGTAGGGATTACCTTTGGTCTTGAATACCGAAATTCGACCTTCAGGATCAATTCCCAAAAAATGATGGGAACTTAAAGCAGATTTCATCGCGTTAACGGCCACTTCAATATTGCCGTCCGTTCCATTTTTAAATCCCACAGGAGTGGAGAGCCCGCTCGACATTTCGCGATGGGTTTGGGATTCGGTCGTGCGAGCTCCAATGGCGGACCAAGAAATAAGTTCGGTTAAATATTGCGGTGTGATGGGATCTAAGGCTTCCGTCGCGGTTGGCAAACCCATTGCGGTCACTTCTAGTAAAAGTTTTCGGGCAATCTTGATTCCCTCTTCGATTTTGAAAGAGTCATCCATGTGGGGATCGTTGATCAACCCCTTCCAACCCACGGTGGTTCGAGGTTTTTCGAAATAAACACGCATCACTAAATAGAGTTGATCTTGAACTTTGTCAGCGAGTTGTTTCAACTTTTGCGCATATTCCAGGGCGGCTTGGGTGTCATGAATGGAGCAAGGCCCTATCACGACAAAAAGTCTTTTGTCTTTTCCATCGAGAATGTTTTGAATGGCTTTACGACCCGCTAAAACGGTTTGAATACTTTGGGGTCCCGCGGGGATTTCCTGATGAACCTGCTGAGGGGAAGCCAAGAGATAAAAATCTTCAACGTTGGTATTTTCAAGTTGCTGACGCGTCATATAAATCCTTCTCAAAATCTAAAAATCCACTGTACAACGATCCTCCAGACAATGCAAATCCCCTTCAAATGAGGGTTGCAAGGCCTCTTTAAGACGATTACTAAACCGATCATTAGTATGTTCACAATACTTAGTACTATGAGAAACAAAGAGTTTTAGTGAAAAAAAGTCTTCATACTTTGTTTCTCATTAAGTATATACATCCGCAAAGGAAATTTTATGCCTATTCAACAAATCAATCCCGAACAAGCCAAGAAAATTTTGGATGAAAATCAAGATGCCCTTTATGTGGATGTCCGCTCTGTGCGCGAGTTTACGCAAGGTCATGCTGAAGGCGCCATTAACATCCCCCTTTTGGATCATAATGAGGATGGACAAATGACGTCCAACCCCGATTTTCTGGCTGTGATGGAAGCTCAAGTTCCTAAAGGAAAAACTCTCGTGCTGGGCTGCCAAGCGGGCGGGCGTTCGCAAAAAGCTTGCGAACAGCTCGAAGCGAAAGGCTATCAAAAACTCTCGAATATGATGGGCGGCTACGGCGGTAGTCCTCAATCGCCTGGTTGGAAGCAATTGGGCTTGCCGGTCAGCCAGGACAATGGCGAAGGCATTTCTTACGAATCGTTGAAAAACAAATTAAAATAACATGATGTAGGGGCGAACCCATGTGTTCGCCCGGGTAGACACATGGGTCTACCCCTACAAACCAATGGACCTTAAAAATGACCTCTAAAAATTCATTCAACACAAAAACAGAAATTAAAGTTCAAGATGCGACCTACGAAATTTACAGCTTAAAAAAACTCGCTTCGAAATATCCGCAAATCAATCAACTTCCATTCTCCATTAAAATTCTTCTCGAAAATTTACTTCGTTTCGAAGATGAGCGTTCCGTAAAAAAAATCGATATCGAAGCCTTTTTAAATTGGGATCCTAAAGCCACTCCCACCAAAGAAATTGCTTTCCGACCCGCTCGAGTTTTACTTCAGGATTTCACAGGAGTTCCCGCTGTTGTAGATTTGGCAGCCATGCGCGAGGCGATCGTCAAGTTGGGCGGCGATGCTAAAAAAATTAACCCCTTGCAACAAATGGATTTGGTCATCGATCACTCTGTGCAAGTCGACTACTTCGGCACGAGCGAAGCGATGCGTAAAAATGCCGACCTTGAATTTACTCGCAATAAAGAACGCTATGAGTTTTTGAAATGGGGACAAAAAGCTTTTTCGAATTTTGAAGTGGTTCCACCCGATACCGGCATTGTTCATCAAGTGAATCTCGAATACCTCGCTTCAGTCGTTTACACATTGAAGCTTGGTCAAGCCTGCGATGGAAAACTTTTAGCCTATCCTGATACACTGGTAGGAACCGATTCTCACACGACCATGATCAATGGTCTAGGCGTGGTCGGCTGGGGAGTCGGTGGCATCGAAGCCGAAGCCGCGATGCTGGGTCAACCCATCTCCATGTTAATTCCTCAAGTCGTTGGTTTCAAATTCACGGGAAAACTCCCCGAAGGCGCCACCGCCACCGATTTAGTTCTCACCGTCACTCAAATGCTGCGCAAAAAAGGTGTGGTCGGAAAATTCGTAGAATTTTTTGGACCGGGCATTGATTCACTCAGCCTCGCCGATCGCGCCACCGTAGCCAATATGGCTCCCGAATACGGCGCCACCATTGGTTTTTTCCCCGTCGATAAAGAAACCTTAAATTATTTACGCCTGACTCATCGGGAAAAAGTCGTCGCTCTGGTTGAAACTTACTGTCGAGAACAGGATCTTTTCAGAACAGAAAAAACTGCAGATCCAATTTTCAGCGATAGCTTGGAATTAGATTTGTCCACCGTCGTTCCGAGCTTGGCCGGACCCAAACGTCCGCAAGACCGCGTGCCGCTCAACGAATCGAAAAAAACTTTCCGACTTTCCCTCAGTGAATTTTTAAAAGATAAATTAAAAGGCGTAAAACCGGAAGCGATTGCCGAATGGATAGGTGAAGGCGGTTCTCAAACGGAGTTGGATCATTTGGGCGAAATCTCCAAGCGGCCTAAAGTTCAAGGCTATGAAAAGGATTTTTTTCACATTGAGCAAGGCTCCGTCGTCATCGCGGCAATCACGAGCTGCACCAACACTTCCAATCCTTCCGTGCTGATCGCCGCTGGACTGCTTGCCAAAAAAGCCGTGGAAAAAGGTTTGAAGACTCAGCCTTGGGTGAAAACTTCTCTCGCACCGGGCTCTTTGGTCGTTACCGAATATTTGAAAAAAGCGGGATTACTCACTTATCTCGAACAACTTCGCTTCAATGTGGTGGGATATGGTTGCACCACTTGCATCGGAAACTCAGGTCCATTGCCACAAGCGATTGCTGATGTGATTGATCAAGAAGATATGGTCGTCGCTTCTGTGCTTTCTGGAAACAGAAATTTCGAAGGCCGCATCAATCCTCACGTGAAAATGAATTACTTAGCGTCGCCACCTTTAGTGGTGGCTTACGCGCTCAATGGAGACATGGATTGGGATCCTTACCGCGAACCACTCGGCAAAGATAAAGACGGCGTCGATGTTTTCTTGAAAGACATTTGGCCCTCGAACCACGAAGTTGCAGCAGCCGTGCATGAAGCGGTTTCACGAGACATGTTCGCTCAAGCCTACGCGGATGTTTTTAAAGGGGACGATAACTGGCGCAGCCTGCAAGTGACGGGCGGCGAAACCTATACCTGGGATAAAAATTCCACTTACATCAAGCACCCTCCCTACTTCGAAGGCATGACGAAACAGCCCTCTCCCGTAAAAGACATTAACAACGCACGCATCTTGGCTTTACTCGGAGATTCCGTCACCACCGATCACATTTCTCCTGCAGGATCGATTAAGGCAAGCAGTCCTGCCGGCAAATATTTGCAGTCTTTAGGTGTTCAACCCGATGATTTCAATTCTTATGGAGCCCGTCGCGGAAACCATGAAGTCATGGTGCGCGGCACTTTTGCCAACATCCGCATTAAAAATATGATGTTGAACGGCGTGGAAGGCGGCTTCACGCTTCATCTTCCGGACGGCGAACAAATGAGCATCTATGATGCTGCGATGAAATATAAAAAGGAGAATACCTCTCTCGTCGTTTTTGCTGGAAAAGAATATGGCACGGGTTCTTCCCGAGATTGGGCCGCCAAAGGAACCAATTTACTCGGCATCAAAGCCGTCATTGCAGAAAGCTTTGAACGCATCCACCGCAGCAATTTGGTGGGCATGGGGATTTTACCGCTTCAATTCAAAGAAGGTGATTCGTGGAGTTCGCTCGGCCTCACTGGCCAAGAACAAATCAGCATCGACGGCATCGCTGCCGGACTCAAGCCTTTGCAAGATCTAGTTATCAAAACCAAAGGTCCCCAAGGTGAAAATAGTTTCAAAGTCACACTGCGAATCGATACGCCCGATGAAATTGATTATTATAAGAATGGCGGAATTCTTCACTACGTGTTGCGACAGCTTCTCAATTAATCTGTTTCATACTGCGATGATCTCTCCCAAGGAGTTTCTACCAAAGCGGGCTTTCCGATTTCAATCCTCTCCCCTGTTCCTTCTTTTTGAAGGGTGAAGCGCTGTACTTCCCATTTTCCTAAAACCTTCTGTGCCTTGTAGAAGATCTTCGCTTTGCCTAAGGGCCCCTTCACTGAATATGAGATTTCCGCATTCCCATTGCCGTTCCCCTTGCTGTTTACATTGCCGGTAACTACCCACCCTGCTTCTTCAATCGGTTGACCGATCAAAGCAATGGCTCTCTGATCCTCTCGAACCATTTGTAGAGAAATTTTGTAAGCATCGGATTGTTTCATCGTGGCAAAGACAAAAAATACCATCCCTACTGAAAATAAAATCCAAAACAACATTAAGCCTAATCCCGCCCAGGCCCAATTGCGCTGCACTTGCTTAAAGCGCTCCACACTTTCCCATTTTTTATTTCGCCAAGCCCACTCGTTTCCCTTCACAGCTAATACAAAGGCCATGATCCATCCAAAGCAGGGAATTAAGGTTAAAAGTGCAATAAAAGTATTATTGAAAAGCCCCCAAATCCAATTGAAGAAAAACGCGCCCCAATTCCATCCTTTAATTTCTGCGGGAATTTGCGCTTGAGCGCCCATGCCGGAGGTATTTTCCATTTTTTGTCTCCTCAAATTAAGGCATCAATGGATCGATTTTAGCCGCTAAAATGAAATCGTTTTCTGACAATCCACCGATGGCGTGAGTCCAAATTGTGACATCAACTTTATTGTAATGCACGCAAAAATCAGGATGATGGGCTTCCGCTTCAGCGACCTCTGCCATTTGGTTCACAAACTTCATGGCCTCCAAAAAATTTTTGAAAGAAAAACTTTTATGGATTTTATGATCCTTCTCTTTCCAAGCTTCAACTTGTGTTAGCAAGCTTTCGATTTCATCTGCTTTTAACTTAGGCACATTACCTTCGCAGGGAATGCATTTCTTTTGCTTCAATTCCATAAAAGCTCCATCTTAAAGAAGGGTGTCTTTTTGACTTTATATAAGTTAACTTAAATATCATGTCTGCCCCGAAAAAACCATCAAGAGCTTGGCAATATTACATCGATGCAGATGGCATTTTTTGGCACGATGGCAGCGAATTGGACGATCCTGAGCTGCTTCATTTCTTCATGGAAAAAATGAAGTGCGCACAAGATGGCATTCTCCAACTCATGTGCCAAGGAGAACTCTGCACTTTTAAATGCGAGGACGTGCCTTATGTGGTGCAAAGCTTTGATGAAGTGAAAGAAGGTCTGCAATTAAATTTTCCGGGAAATTATCATGAAATTCTCGATGCCAGCACTCTAAAAGTCGGTAAAGAAAATGTGCTTTACTGCAAAGTTAAAAAAGGCGAGTTTGACGCGCGTTTTAGTCGAAAGGCCTATTTAGAGCTCGCTAAAAAAGTGGTGCAAAAGAGCGAAGGCTATTTTTTACAGCTTCAAGGTCAATCCTATCCGATTAAAGGAATTCGTTAATCTCATGAAACGAATGATTTTTTTCTTTACTGGCATCCTTTTATATAGCTCGCTCAGTCAAGCGGCCGAAGGACTCCCTGAATTGCTTCAACTGGCACCCCCGCAAAAATTTGAAATTCTAGGTCCCATTTCTGCGACGAAAAAAAGCGTAGAAGAATCCCAAACCGAGCTTCTTTTTCAGGCCAAAAAGCTGGATGCCGATGCAGTCATCCTTAAAGGCTGTGAATCCGGCTCCATTCAACGCAGCGGACTTACTTGGTTTAAAGCCCAAGCTTCCTGCGAAGGCCTGGCCATTCGCTATTTAAAAGCCAAAAACCTTCCTACAAGCCTGCCCGCAAAGCCTCTCTAATCGCCCTTTTACAAGCAACTTTTATTGCCCAGCGTCGAAAATCCCGCAAACAAAGGGACTTCGCTTTATTATGAGATCAAATCTACTAGAACGCCGGGCACAACTTTCAAACACCAGCAACCTTTCGGCCAATCAACTTAAACTGGATGCAAGTTTCCAACACTTCAGTCATGAAGTTGGAAATTTAGAAAATATTCTTGCGATGACCGCTGGTGCGGGCGCCTTTAAATTTTTCCGTGCCGGCAGTCTTGGCTTAGCGGCAGCTCCAGGCTCTGTACTTCGTGCTCTTTCATACACGGGTGCCCTCTTCACAGAAGTCAGTGCCTTTCGCGGAACTCACTCCCTTTTCGAAAGACTTCACGACCGAGCACCCACTCAAGATGTTTTTGATCCTCAGGCTTTTTTTAGCACTTTCTCCGATTTTTTAGCTCTCAAACTCGCAGGCCAAATGGCTTTGGGACACCATCCTCTCTTAGCGCATACCTTGCAAAGCTCAGCGATGGTGGCCAGTCGTCATTTGAATGCATCCCTTGGTTTAACGGAAAAACCTCAAGGAAATTTGCTCAGTCAATTTGTAGAAGCCAGTAATACGAATCTTGCCATGATGGGTGGACTTCGACTTTTTGGAATTCTTTCTGGCCATCGCATTGCCACGATCGAGCGTAGTGTTGATTTGCAGACGGAAGTTTACTTGCGATCCGCCGCCCATTTGTCACTGCCAGAAACCGAATCACGATCTTTGCTCGGAATGTCCGCACGAGGGAATGGAATATTTCGCGGAGTTCGACAAAAAATCGAGCGAACGGTTCGAGAAAAAGTTGCCAGTTCTACAGTGGGATCTTCGATTGCCTCGAAGGCCTTCACTCCTCTCGTTCGAATATTAATCTCGGAAATTTTACGCCCCGGCGATGGCACTGAAGTCGCCAATGCGCGAGTAAAACTAATGGCTTTGAGAGTATTGCTCGAGAACACTCCTTTCAATACGGAAGAAATCCGAAAAGAAATAGAACATGCGGAACGAAGCTTAGGCAAAGACGAACCCAACATCTTAGCGCATCCACTCACCGAAGATGAGGCAGGTATTTTATACGACGTAAACACCTCTTCCTTGGCGGATCCTCGCACACTCATTTTTGGACGTAGTGCTAACGCCCTCACTCTTTTAGGACTTCTAGAATATTACCGAACAGAACTCACTCACGCCCTCGAAAGAGCGCGAATGGATCGATTGACCGGTTTACTCAATCGAAATCATCTCGATGCTTCCATTCCTAAATTTGAAAGAAATTTGTGCGAAGCGGATCAAAAAATAATTCGCGACGCAGTGGAATTAGAAGCTGAACAGATTGAAACCATTGAGAGTGGTTTTGACTTTAATGCGCATATTGCGGAGAGGCGCCGAATAATTACCGAGGAAAAAATTCAAAATCCTTCGAGCCGAGATTGGGTCATCATGGTGGACATCGATCATTTCAAAAAAGAGAATGACACCTATGGCCATGCCAACGGAGACATCGCGTTAAGGCACGTCGCCGAAATTGTTCAGGGAAGCGTCCGAAGTATTCGAGGCAGCGGAGGCGATATGGTTTTCCGTTATGGCGGCGAGGAAATGTTTATTTATTTGCGTGATACGGATGAAGCAGGCGTGGCTGCGGTCGCCGCGCGTATGCAGTCTAATTTAAGTTCTCAACCCGTCACTTATTTTGATAAAGCAGGCACTGTGATCGCCTCGAGAAATTTAACTGTTACCTTGGGAGCAGCTCGAATTTTTCCCACTTTGAATGCTGAAGGAGATATCTCTTATCAGGGGAGTATTACCCTCGCTCAACGCGCTGCGGATGATGCGCTCTATGTAGGAAAACATAATGGAAGAAATCGTTTAGTGATCGATCCAAATTCGCAACGCTAATAAGAATCTTCACCGCCATAAGGGCAATTCCTGCAACCGTTTTCGCAACAATAACCTCGACGCAAAAGATAATCTGCTGTGAACACCACTCGACCCTTTTCATCTTTATAGAAATCTTTTCCTTCGATTAATTTTTCTTCTTCCATACTTTCCTCAAGCATTTATACTGAGAGAGTCCATGTCTATCGACCTCTATTTTTACATTCTTATTGCGCTTCTCGCCCTTTATTTCCTTTTCGAAGATTTGATCAAGCTGTTTCGCGGCAAACGCGATAAAATCGAAGAAGAGCAACTCCCGCTAGCAGATCAAGTGATCCGACAAGTCGCGCGAGACTATGGTGAAAAAGTCCCTCGTTCTTTAAGTGATCCATTGCAGCCCATGCGGCAATTTCGTTATTCGGCGATTGTTCAATATTGGATTATTGCTATCCTGCTGTTTGGATTGGGCTCTGTGTGGACCATGGCTATTGCTTATCCTACTCAAACGACGGGTTTAATGGCCATCACTGTCATCCTTTCCTTGTTATGCTTTTACAGTCTCATCATGGCTTGGGGTCCTGTGAAAATTTTACAATTCGATGAACAGCATCTTTGGATGGGCAAAAAGCCACAGCAGCTCTTTAAAGAACAGGATTTTGATAAGGTTTATTACACCGAATTTTTAGTAGGAAATTTTTTCAGTGTCCAAAAACATTACGGTTTAATCGTATTCCGAAAAGGCTTTTGCTTTCCCCCTTTACATTGGTTCGTAGACCGTTTCTTTCCAGCGAGCAATTCACGTCGCCAGGTTTTTTTCTTGAGCACTTGGAAGGATGAAGAAAATATATTTGTACCCGCAGGAGCAATCGTAAAACGAATTCTTGAACACTGCGATGCACACGGCGTGAAATCCAAACAATGGACGAGCGAAGCTCAGTTTTTTCTGATTTGTTTTTTACTGGCTGGAGGTTTCGGGCTTTGGATTTTCTTCAGATAGATTAGCGTAAATATTCTAAAGCTTCTTTTCTTTCGCTTTCACAACGATTTTCATTCCAAGAAAGCTCATGGGCCATCAATTCGATGACTCGAGGAAGAGCTTGGATAGCCGCTTTTTGATCTAAGAAAGAAAGTCGCGTTCGACGAGCCAACACATCTACCGCAGTTTGCGCCATTTCTTTGCGCAGCACGTATAAGACTTCGGCTTCTAAATAAGGATGTCCCATCACCAACAAAGCGCTGTAGCCATTTTTAGCGATCTCAATGACCTCTTGAGCGCGACCTCCATAAGCTAAAGCCAAGTGATGTGACACTTCATCAGAAAAACCAAAGTCTTCTGCCAATTCTTTTCTTAAACTCGCTTTATAACGTCGACCGCCAATAAGCTTCGTAGTTTCCGTTTTAGAGGGTCCAGCGCTGAGCTTGCCTTTTTTCACCGCGTAATCCACTGCATCCAAAGCCATTTTACGATAAGTGGTCCACTTGCCACCCGTGATGGTGAGTAAACCCGACTCGGACATTTCGATGACATGATCTCGCGATAATTTTGCGGTGTCCGATTTTTTAGGATTTGAAACTAAGGGGCGCAGCCCCGACCAAGAAGCCAGCACATCTTCGCGCGTTAAGGGCAAATCAAAGTAAAGTTTAACGTGGCGGATAATATATTCAATATCGTGTTCGCTGGCTTTTGGATTGGTCTCAATTTTTGCAGGGTTATCGGTGGTGCCGACCAAAGTATGATTTAGCCAAGGCAGCAGAAACAGCACTCGGCCGTCTTCTGTTTTCGGAATAAGTAATCCTGTATCTGGGGGAGAAAATCTTTTATCGAGAACGATGTGAATTCCTGAACTGACTTTTAGCATGGGTGCTATTTTGGGATCGTCGAGCTTGCGAATGGAGTCTACAAAAGGTCCTGTTGCATTGATCACCACTTGCGCATGGATTGAAAATTCTTCACCATTCAAGCGATCGCAAACATGGGCACCGCAAATTTTTCCATCCCCTTTTAATAACTCCTTCACTTCGATGTGATTAGCAATCGCCGCACCTTCTTCAAGCGCCGTCATCGCAATGGCGACGTTCATACGCGCGTCATCGAATTGACCATCGGAGTAAATGACACCGCCTTTTAAATTTTTGGATTTGAGCATGGGAAAAAGCTGTAAGGCTTTTTTCGCATTCACACCCTTGCTGGGAAATAAATTCGATTTGCCGGCCAACCAATCATACATTTTCAAACCCATTCGATAGTAGGGTTTTTCAAAAGCCTTATAGAGCGGAGTGAGCAAAGCCAGAGGTCGCGTGAGATGAGGAGCATTTTTTAAAAGAATGGCTCGCTCTTTGAGCGCATCTTTCACCAAATGGAGTTGCCCTTTATCCAAACCTTTCACGGCTTGTTCAAGATAGCGCACGCCCCCATGAATCAACTTGGTCGACTTACTGGAAGTACCCGACGCAAAATCATCACGTTCCACAAGGGCGACTTTCAAGCCACGGGTAGCCGCATCCAGAGCAATGCCAGCGCCAGTCGCACCGCCGCCGATCACTAGAATATCAAATGAATTTTCTTTGAGTTGCCTTAAGGACTCTTCTCGTTGCATCATGATGGCTAGGCCCTAATAAATTTGAAGATAAATGACAATGGGACAATATCATGAATATCCAATCTCTCTATAACAGCAAAAAAAAGAATTTGGAGGAGTTTTTAAAGCTTCTCAATCCCTCTGAAAAAATTTCCACTTCCATCGCCGGCGGGCAACCCCGAACTTTGCTCAATGCCTTGAGTGAGCGCCAAGATTGGACGGATTTGCAGATTTTTACTGGCCTCTGCGCCTTTCCTTATCCTATTTTCATCCATCCAAAGGTGCGGGTCATTAGCGGCTACTATGGTCCCATCGAAAGACAATTGAATGAAATGGGAGCCAATGTCTCTTATCTGCCTTTAGCCTTCAACGCCTTCGAAGTTTTTTCCCGTAGTTTTAATGCACGTGTGGTGATGACGACTTTATCGGCGATGGACGAAGAGGGCTATCTTTCCTTCGGCATCGATGCGGAAGCGGCCTACATTCCTTTTTTAGAAGCCGCTCGAGATCCTAACAAGCTCGCCATCGCGGAAGTAAACCCACAAATGCCCCTTGTGAAAGGCCTGAAAGAACTGGGCGATAATAAAATCCATATTTCTGAAATCGATTTTGTTGTGGAGAATGATCAATCGGTGATGGATCTTGCCCCCCAAGTGCTGAGTGAAGAGGAAAAAAAGATCGCGCAAAATGTGGCTTCTTTGCTTCGCTCAGGAGACACTTTGCAATTTGGCATTGGCTCCATTCCCAATGAAGTCGCTCGGATTTTATCGGAAAGTAAGCTCTCGGATTTTGGCATCCACACGGAGCTTATCAGCGACGGCTTTGTCACTCTCGCGGAATCGGGAAAAATCACCAACACGAAAAAAGGATTACATGACGGCGTTTCTGTTTTCTCTTTTGCACTGGGATCTGCCTTGCTCTACGATTGGCTCGACGAGCGAAAAGGTAAAAATAAGGGCAGAGCGGTCGCCGCACCCGTTTCCTATGTGAATGATCCGCACGTAATCGCCCAACATCAAAACATGGCCAGCATTAATGCAGGTTTCATGATCGATCTGTCAGGACAAGTATGTTCGGAAGCCATTGGAGAGCGCCAATACAGCGGTGTTGGCGGCCAATTAAACTTTGTCGAAGGTGCTTTTTTTAGTCCCGGCGGCCGCAGCATTCTTTGCATTAAATCTGTTTTCCAAAAAGAAGGAAAAAAATTTTCTAATATCGTCGACACGCTCCCCAGAGGATCGATTGTTTCAACACCTCGGCATTATACCCAATACATCGTCTCAGAATATGGCATTGCCAATCTTTACGGCTTGAGCGATGAAGAAAGACCTTACGAACTTCTGAAGATTGTGCATCCAGATTTCAAGGAAGAATTACTTGAACAAATTATAAAACGAGACCAAACTCACTATCATTCGATGAGACTTCGCGCCGAGGAGTAAATCCTCGGCTTGACCAAAGGGTGAGTACTTCGTAACTCCCCTTTGGAAACCCCATTGTCTAAAAGAACCTAAATAAGGAGATTCTATGAAGAAAATTTTCTACGTCATTCTCGCTCTGACTTTGCTCAGCGCTAATGCTTGTTCTAATAAAAAAAATGAGCAATCAGCGCCTGGCTCTACCAGCAATACGGAAGCTGCAAAGCCCAATCCTCTTGCCGAAAAGTGGATTGCCGCCATGAAAGAAAATTTGCCAGAAGCGCTTTGTAAAGACAGCATGTATTTCCGTCAATGTTTTCAAGTCACCCAAGAAGAATGCCTCACGCAATCCAAAAACTCTTTTGATAAATGCCTGCCTAACTTCAAGAATGATGTCTTGAAAAACTTTGGGGCAAAAGGCGATGCAAATTTATCCGCAGATGGCGCAGCATGGGGTGCTAAAATCGGTGAATGCACGGGAGTGGATTATGAAACATCCTTACTCTCCAAACGCATCAATTCCGACAAATGCAATGATCCTAAGAATTGGATAGACAACTAAATTTCATGGATTTGAAATTGCGACATTGTCCTCAATACCCTTTTCCGGATTATCGCTATATTCCTGGCAAAGGCCTTAAAGACGAGCATCGCAGGGATTTACCCATTTTCAAATCTCAAAAATTAGACTCGTGCCACTGGACTTCGAACGAAGCCTATCTTTATGGCATCGACTTGTTCAATCATGGCTTTCTTTTCGAGGCGCATGAAATTTGGGAAGAACTTTGGTTTGTTTGTGGCACTCAAAGCTCAGAAGGACAATTCCTGAAATCTCTGATTCAACTTGCAGCGGCACAACTGAAATTCAATTTAAATGAACCAAGACCCGCTACAAGATTAATGGAAAGCGCGAAAAAAATATTGGAAAAAATTTCCAACGAACAAAGTGAAACGCTTTACATGGGATTGTCTCTCACAAACTTAATCGAGGGATTAAAACAGGGACAGCTTCCTTCTCAACTCAAGCCGAGTCAGCCATGAAAAAAAAATCTCAAAACAAAAGTGCCTTTGTCACTGGCGCTGCCCATCGGATCGGCGCAGAAATCTCTCTCACTCTCGCAAAGCAAGGTTACGATATCGCTTTGCATTATTTTAGATCTAAAAGCGAAGCGCAAAAACTTCTTCAAGCTATCCAAAAAATAGGACGAACTTGCAAACTTTACCAAGCGGACCTTCGTCAAGAAATCGAAGTAAAAAAATTAATCCCTCGAGTTTGTGCAGATTTCCCTGCTTTGGAAATCTTAGTAAACAATGCTTCTATTTATGAAGCCGAAGATTTTTCGAAAAGCGACTTCAAAAGCTTCGATGAAAACTTTAATTTACATCTCAAAACGCCTTTCTTCCTGACTCAAGCTTTCTCTCGTCAATGTAAGAAAGGTCAAATCATCAATCTCGTCGATTCTAAAGTGAGTCAAAATAAAAGTTTATATTTCACTTATCTTCTCAGCAAAAAATCTTTGCTTGAATTTACTAAAATGTCAGCACTTTCACTTGCACCTCGCTTTCGCGTGAATGCCATTGCACCGGGAGTCATCTTAGCACCCGTCGGAAGTTCAAAAAATTATCTGGAAAATCTGATTGAAAAAGTTCCTTTGAAAAAATCGGGAAGTCTGAAAGATATCAGCCAAGCCTTGATTTTCCTCATTGAGAATGAATATATCACAGGACAATGCCTCTATCTCGATGGGGGCTCGCATTTAATTTAAATTATGATGATTCGAATTAAAAATTTAAGACTTAGAACGATTATTGGCATTTTTGATTGGGAGCGCGAACATAAGCAGGACCTCGTGCTCAATCTGGCCATTGAATTTGATGGTTCGAAGCCCGGTCAATCCGATCAAATCGAAGATACAGTCGATTATAAAAAAATTACCAAAAGAATTATTGAAACCGTGGAAAGCTCACAATATTTTCTTTTGGAAAAGTTGGCCCAAGAGATTCTTCACTTAGTCATGGCGGATCCAAAAGTACTAAAGGCAAAAATAGAAATTGATAAGCCGGGCGCGCTTCGATTCGCGGATTCTGTCTCCATCGAATCTGAAGTAAAGAGGTAATCATGAACCAAGTCGTCATTGGTCTAGGTTCAAATATCGATGCTGAAAAAAATATCGCCAAGGCCAAAGAAATTTTGTCTGCTCAATTTCAGATTCTTCAAAGCTCTCAATTCAAAATCACCAAACCCATCAATGCAAAAAATCATCCAGACTTCGTCAATGGTGCTTTGCTCATAGAAACATTCCTTTCCCAAGGCGAACTTAAAACCCGCCTTCATGATATTGAAGAAAGTTTGGGTCGTCCTCGCCATTCCGATCGCAGCGCACCACGCACCATTGATTTGGATATTATTGTTTGGAACAATCTCATCCTCGATCAAGATTTTTATACACGTGATTTTCTGAAAAACGCTGTTTTAGAATTATTACCTGAGCTTTTGCAAAATCCATTCAGGGAAGGAAATTCGTGACAGCGCCTATTCTTGTTTGGTTTCGCCAAGACTTAAGGCTTACCGATCATCCTGCACTTTGGGAAGCTTCTCAAATAGGAGCTCCTCTCATTCCTGTTTTTATTTATTCAAATGAAGAAGGGAAACCTTGGAATATCGGTTCTGCCGCACAATCCTGGCTTCATCATTCGCTCGTTTCTCTCCAAAATGATTTACAAAAAAAAGGTTTAAAACTGATTCTTCGCAAGGGAGAGAGTTTAGATTGCCTCAAAAAAATCCTCCAAGAAAGTGGGGCTCAATCCATTTATTGGAATCGGCTTTATGAGCCTTCAAACATTGAGCGCGACAGCCACATCAAGGACTATTTCAAAAAGCAATCCATCGAAGTTAAAAGTTTCAAAGCCAATTTGATTTTTGAACCTTGGGAAATCCAAAATCAAAAAGGTAAAGCCTTTCAAGTGTTCACCGCTTTTTGGAATCACTGCGCTCGCCTCTTTGAGACGATTCCACCTTGCTATCCTCTTCCCACGAATTGGACAGCACCCACTCAATGGCCAGTGACTTTAAAAATTGACCAACTAGAACTTTTGCCAAAAACACCTTGGGATCAAAATTTCTACAAAAATTCAAAACCGGGAGAAAATAATGCATTAGACGCTTTAAAGAAATTCTCCCATCAAGCGATTGACTACACAGAACGAAGAAATCTCCCTGCCCAAAAAGGCACTTCTCGTTTATCTTCTCATTTACATTTCGGGGAAATGAGTCCACGACAAATCTTTTTTGAAATAAAAAAATTAAAAAGTGCCGGTGCAAAAACTTTTTTGAAAGAAATATTCTGGCGTGAGTTTGCCCATCATTTACTTTTTCATTTTCCTCAAACTCCCGAAACACCTTTGCGTGCAGAATTTAAAAATTTTCCTTGGAAGAAAAATAACAGAGCATTACGAGCTTGGCAAAAAGGTCAAACCGGTTACCCCATTGTCGATGCGGGCATGCGCGAGCTTTGGTCGACGGGCTGGATGCACAATCGAGTCCGCATGATTGTCGCCTCATTTTTGGTGAAGGATTTACTCATCCCTTGGCAAGAAGGAGCAAAATGGTTTTGGGATACGCTTGTCGATGCAGATTTAGCAAATAATACACTCGGCTGGCAATGGAGCGCTGGCTGTGGTGCTGACGCCGCGCCCTACTTTCGAATTTTCAATCCGGTGTTGCAGGGAGAGAAATTTGATCCTCAAGGTGAATATGTTCGAAAATGGATTCCTGAGCTGGAAAAAATTCCAGACAAACTGATCCATAAACCTTGGGAATCGACTATAAAAACAAACTATCCAGCTCCGCTCGTAGATCACTCTCTGGCCCGTCAGGCAGCACTTCAAGCACTCGCTTCTCTCAAAAAATTGTCTTACTAAAAATATTTTTTTCTTTTTGTAGAAGCTGTAAAAGAGGTCTACAGTGGGTTCATGCTTCACTCAACTCCCCTCATCCTTCTTACTGGCGCTACAGGCTACGTAGGGGGTCGTTTACTCAAGTTTTTGGAAGAGAAAAAAATTCCCCTGCGCTGCATGGTTCGGCGACCTGAAACTCTTCAAGGAGAAATTTCCCCCACTACCGAGCTTGTGAAAGGCGATGTGGTCGATCCAGCTAGCCTTGTTGCAGCCTTGCAAGGCATCGAGACGGCTTATTACTTAATTCATTCCTTGACGAGCAAAGGCGTTTTCGACGAAGAAGAAAAACAAGCCGCAGAAAATTTCGCTGAAGCTGCTAAGTTTTGCGGGGTAAAGAAAATTATTTACTTGGGAGGACTCGGCTCTTCTCAAGATGTACTTTCTGAACATCTGAAATCTCGCCAAAAAGTGGGTGAAATTTTACGAAAAAGTGGATGTGTTGTAATCGAATTTCGCGCTTCGATCATTCTCGGTTCCGGCTCGATTTCCTTCGAGATCCTACGCTCTCTTGTTGAAAAACTTCCTATTATGGTCACGCCGCGTTGGGTAAAAACACCGACACAAGCTATCGCGATTGAAGATGTGATTTCTTACCTTTGGCTCGCACGCGAAAAAAACTTTGAACAAAGCGAAATTTTTGAAATTGGCGGCAAAGATGTCAAAAGCTACGAAGCTTTGATGCTTGAATATGCCAAACAACGTGGCCTACGCCGTTATTTGCTGCCTGTCCCTTTTTTAACTCCAAGCCTTTCTAGCTTATGGCTTGCGCTGGTCACTCCGGCTTATCAGCGCATTGGGCGTAAACTCATCGAAGGGCTAAGAAATCCTACCGTCGTACAAAACCCCAAAGCTTTAGAGATTTTTCCTTTACGACCCATGGGGGTTTCAGAAGCAATTTCACGAGCTTTAAAAAATGAGGATAAAGAATTTATCCAAACCCATTGGTCCGATGCCTTTTCCTCGGGAAAATTAATTCAGCAAAAAAACTCCCCAAAATTTGGCACCCGTTTGATGGATGCACGTCAAATCCATCTTCAAGTTTCGGCACAAAAAGCCTTTCAACCCATTCAAAGAATCGGTGGCGCCACGGGTTGGTATTATGCGGACTTACTTTGGGATTTACGCGGTTTATTAGATCTTCTCTTTGGAGGAGTTGGAATGCGTCGGGGTCGCAGAGATCCCCATCATTTGAATGTAGGTGATGCCATTGACTTTTGGCGCGTGGAAGCCTTTGAACCAGGCCAACGTTTATTGCTTCGCGCGGAAATGAAAGTTCCAGGGCGGGCATGGCTTGAATTTAAGGTCGAAGGAAATGAATTTGAGTCGACGGTTTATCAGACTGCCATTTTTGATCCCGTCGGTTTAATGGGACGGCTTTATTGGTATGCCTTACTTCCTTTCCATTGGCTCATTTTCGGAAGAATGCTTAAAAGTATCGCCTGCGCGGCTCAGAAAAACTTGAAGACAGCCTCTTGATTTAAGATTTCTTTTTGTCTAGTAAACCAAAATGCAACAATCTAGCTCTTTAGCGCACAATCTGAATCCTCATTTTCCTGAACTGGCTAAACTGAAGAACAGCAAAGAACTGCAAAAGTCTAAGCTCTTCGATCAATTGAAGCCGGAAATCCAACGCATCCTCAAAGGATACGAAGTCGGCTTTTTCGCGCCTGAAGCTGCCGCGAAAGATTCTTACCGAGCGCTTTGTTGGAATATTGAGCGGGGCATCGAGTTTGAAGGCATCCATCATACCTTGCAAAATCATCCCGAGTTAAAACAGGCTGACATTCTCATGATTCCAGAAACAGATGTCGGCATGGCTCGATCTGCAAATCGAAATGTAGCTCATGATTTGGCTAAAGCTTTGGGACTCAATTATTACTTCGTTCCCACTTATATTAATTTATCAAAGGGCAATGGCACTGAAACCCATTTTGATGGCGACAACACTTTGGGTTTACATGGAAATGCCATCTTATCGCGTTATCCCCTCGAAGATTTTCATCAAATTCCTCTTCACAATAATAAAGATAAAATGAAGGGAAACGAAAAGCGCTTAGGCAATCAGCAAGCCCTGGCCTGCACGGTGCTTCTTCCTCAAGGGAAAGTTCGAGTGATTTGCGCACATTTGGATGCGCACTCCAGTAAACGCCATCGCCGCGATCAAATGCTGACAATTTTAAATTATGTCAGCAAACTTCCCGCGCTACCTTCACTATTTGGCGGCGACCTCAACACCACCACTTACAATTCGAGCAAAGCCTTTTGGGCCATCTTCGGATTTTGGGTGAGAGTGGCCATGGGCGTGCGTTACGTGATTGCAAATCATTATCCCTATCCGGATAAAATGTTTGAAAAAGGACTTTTTAAAAGTTTTGAAACTTACGGCTTCGATTATAAAAATTGGAATGAGCCTGGTGCTTGCACACTTCATTACAGCGTCGAAGATTTAAAGAAAATTAAAAACCTAAAAGACATCATTCCCAATTGGTGTTTTAAATTCATCGACTGGGCATTGAGCAAAAATAATGGACGCTGCAGTTTCAAAATCGACTGGTTCGCGGCGAAGGGATTAAAACTGGCGCAGCTTCCTCCTCGAGTTATCCCCAACCTCAAACACAATGGCAGGGAATGCAGTGATCATGATGCGGTGATTGTGGATTTTAAGTTATAAATCTTATTTAAGTTTCTTCATTTCTTTTTCCAAAATTTGACTCGCTTGCTTGGGTGGGATTTTTTTTCGGATAATTTCTTCTCGCAGTTCTTTCAATGCACTCAATGCATCCAAGACCTTTTCTTCTTTAGCTCTTAGTTCCAATCGATCCAAATCTAATTCAGAATGCTCGAGGAGCAACAAACTATTCAAGCCATCGACCGCGGATTGCCAAAACTTGAAGGCGCAAAGCCGATCGATTAATAAATCCTCTAAGGAAATAATTCGCAGTATTTTTTTCCCGATTTGGATTTTGCTGGAAAGCTCAGAACTTTTTAAGTGCCGACTGGGAAACTCTACATAAATTTTCAAAGTCTTTTGGATAAAATCTTTACCTATCTTCTCGAATCCCAAACTTTCCATAACTTGAACCAAATCCCTTCCTCCTTCGGAAACCAAATCAATATCGGCTGTAGAATAGCCTCCTTGCGTATAGTATTCGACGGCTACGCCACCGACTAAAATGGGATCTTGATTTACTGAACGAAGGGCTTCGGCGATAATCGCCGCAATAGAAATATTTCTCTCTATAAGATCCGAGAGATTCGCAGCTTTTTTAAGTTCAGATTTTAAACTTTCAGTCGAATTCATTTACTTTATCCTGTTTGTATTTCTTTTGGCCTTTTCTCGAAATTTTTTCGCTATCGAAAAGACCTAAAATGGACTTTCTCACTTGAAGACGCTGAGCTTTTTCCTTTTTCCAATCTTTAAAATCATAGGTTTTTTCCTCAAGTCCTGAAGTTTTTTCGGAAGAAAGACGAATGAGACTCAGGTAGTCTTCATAACTCAGCAAAACCGCGCTAGGCTTTCCATTACAAGTAATTACAATTCTTTTTCCTTCAGCGGCTATAAGGCGCATTTGTTCGGAGAGCCTTGCCTTCACCTCGGAAAGAGGAGCGAATTCCATGGAAAGCAGATCATTGAATGTCTTTATCATAGTTCGAATTATAGTCTATCATTTGACTATATTCAATAGTTACTTCTGAGTCTAAAAAATAAGCGGGTGTTCTCAAGAACACCCGCTTAGCTCCTATTTTAGCCTTTTTTCGCTTTAGAGCTCTTGCCAAAAGCAGCGGACTTCTTTCCTTTCTTCGCCTTGCTACCCCCTTCGACCACCAAATTATTGGCGCCATCGATGCTGATATGGGCTCGGATTTTGTCGATGCCTTTGGGACTGAAGCCTTTCACATTGTCTAAGTCATCGACGGACTTGAAGGGCTTGTCTTTACGATAATCCACGATGAGCTGCGCTTTTTTGGCACTCATGCTGGGCAACTGGTCGAGTTGTTCGACGGTCGCCGTATTCAGATTGAGTTGGCCGCTCACTTGTTTTTTGCTGGCCTTGGCAGAAGCAAGACCAGGCATGAGGGCGGCGATGACGAGTGCGATTGCGATCATTTTTTTCATATTATTTTCCTTTATGCTTTTAGTTTTTATTTATTTTAATTAGGGTTTTTCGCTTTTGTTCGGTCTCGAATATGCAATTTTCCATTGAGTGGCAGCATATCGAGCCTCACATTCAGCGATTGGTCGCGGTTGAGGAAAGCAATGCCAATTTTGGTCCAAATGGCCTTAGCAGGCTCCCCTTTCTCCGCCTCTTTTTCGAGGATGTGAAAAACATCCTTGAGGGTTTCGGTCATAATTTTCTCCTTTTAGATTTCAATTTATTTTTGCCTAGGCAGGCTTATGAGAAAGCAAAGGAGATGCCAAAATCAGGAAGGATTTTAGGGACTTTTCAGGCTAAAAATAGGCCAGAAGGGTCCGGAATTCGAAAGCGAGTATCCGGAAATCGAACACGAAACAAAAATTGTATCTTGTTTCTTTTTAATGTAGGAAAAATGGATATAACCGAGGCCGGGTGCTCACCCTAAAGGATACGGCCGAAGGAAAGTTGCGACCGAAGGAAGTGGTTGCAAACCATAGACGGAGTCGAAAACCATGGCAGATCTTCAAAAACCTTTTGGTAAATACTATCTTTCAGACAAATTAGGCACCGGTGGCATGGCGGAAATCTATAAAGCCAAAACCTTCGGATCCGATGGCTTTGAAAAAACCGTCGTCATCAAGAAAATTCTTCCTCATTGGGCCAATGATCCTGAATTCATTCGCATGCTCGTGGATGAAGCAAAGCTTGCGGTGATACTCGATCATCCTAACATTGTCGACGTAATGGATTTAGGTTCTGTCGATAACACTTATTACATCGCCATGGCTTTCGTGGATGGTTTCGATTTGAAAACCCTGATGAATCGTGTTGAAGAAAAGGGCCAAAAAATTCCCATCGATGTGGCTTGCTACATCATTATTCAAACCGCCGCTGGACTCGAATACGCACACCGAAAAATTGCTGAAGACGGTAAACCTCTTCACATCATCCATCGCGATGTTTCTCCCCACAATATTTTACTTTCTTATAATGGCGACGTAAAAATTTCTGACTTTGGGATTGCCAAAGCAGCCTCTAAAGGCAGCTTCACAGCGACGGGAATGCTGAAGGGAAAATTCAGCTACATGTCTCCCGAACAAACACGCGGAGAAAATTTAAATCATCAAAGTGATATTTTTGCTTTAGGTGTGGTGCTTTATGAAATGTTGACCGGAAAAAAATGTTTCGATGGAGATACGGCTTTGGCCATCCTCGAAAAAATCCGTCACTGTAATTTAAAGCCTGAAGATTTACCTGAGAATATTCCAGATCCACTGAGGCGTATTTTAGCGAAAGCTATGGCAGGCAGTTTGAATGATCGCTACAACAGCGCGGAAGCTTTTCAGGTGGATCTCGCCCAATTTTTATCTCAGCAACATCCCGGTTATCTTCCTAAAGACCTCGCAAATTATTTGAAAGAATTTAGGAAAGAAGTAGTGCCTTTAACAGCGGCAGAACTCACCCAGAAAAAAATTCAGCAAAATTTACCGCCTGAAAATGTAGATACTTCCATTTCTTATATCACGGGAAAGGCAGTACCTCCTTCGACTCCCTTGCCGCCTCCCGCTGTAAAAAAATCCACTCCTGCATGGCTTTGGATTTTGCTCATCTTCTTCTTTTTCTTTGGATTTGCTTCGGTCGGTGCTTACTTTGTCTGGGCAAAAATTTTACAACCTAAGTTTGCGGCCTCAACTACAAATCCTCTGCCTACGATTCCTGTAGTAACGCCTCCTGTGGCTATTGCCCCGCCCGTCGTCGCTGTTCCCTCACCGGATGCCGTCACTCCCCCTGCCGCAGCACCCACGGATCCCTTGAATCCTCAAGTAGCAAACCCTTCTGCGAATCCTTTGGTGCCCACTAGCCAACCTGCAACCAGCGCTGATAAAGGAAATGTGGAACTTCGTTCAAATCCTCCGGGCGCGACTATTCTTTTAGATAAAAGTTCGACGGGTCTAAAAACCCCAGCCACTCTTCCCAATTTACCTTTGTATGTTTCACACAATATTAGCTTACAACTCGAAGGTTATGAAGCATGGGAAAAATCGGTGACTCTGGTGCAAAACACCCCGCTCGCTTTGGATGCGAATTTAGTAAAAGTGGAATTCGGTCAAGCTTACGTCGCAAGCAATCCGCCTGGCGCGCAAATTTTCTTGAATGATCAAGACACGGGTCTTGTCACACCCGCAAATGTAAATCAGCTCCCACTCAATAAACCGAATCGTATTCGACTCGCCAAAACGGGTTACATGCCCGTGGAAGCCGTTTACACACCGATCAACAACACGGTACAGCCGATGGACATTCCGCTCAAAGCGATTCCCGCAGCCCCTAAACCGAAAAGACGAAGCAACAACGGAGAGTCCGGTCAGCCTTTAAGACAATATGCTCCTCCCTCTTCGGGAAATAATAATGGGATTTGGGTGAATTAGGAATTTGAAGGGAAGCTGGCTACTTAGTTCTTAGAATCACATTTCGTCATCCCGGGCTTGACCCGGGATCCCACAAGTGCACTTGGGAGACCCCGGATCGAGCCCCAAAGGGGCCCCTTAGGGGTCCGGGGTGACGGTACCGCTCTTTATGCGGTGAAACCAGTTCTAATTATTGTAATTTGCGTTCCAGAGACGGGCTTCTTGGATGAGCTTTCCACCCG
>CAZKUY010000006.1:57058-95019 GCA_964556135.1 uncultured Pseudomonadota bacterium | reverse complement strand
TAATTATTGTAATTTGCGTTCCAGAGACGGGCTTCTTGGATGAGCTTTCCACCCGGTGCATAAAAGAATTCGATGAAATAATCTTTGGTGTATCGATTTTCTACGCCACCATTTTTAGCTGTGCAATCGGTGGTCTCTAATATATCCATTTTATGTTGTTGAGTAAAATTGCGTCCCCGCAAGAAGGGCGCGAAATCGGCGACATAATTTTGTGCCGCCGCCAAAGAAACAGGCTTGGTAAATTTGAAATGGACACGAGTCACCTGCGAGGTGTTCTTCTTAAAAATCTCGGAATAATAAAGCGCGGTAATTTTCACATTTTGATTAGAAAATTCTTCCCCTTTTTTGCCCCCATAACAGCCCTCCAAAATAAAAAAGGATTCGGGATCTGAATAAGGATCGGAGGCTTTCAGCGAAGCATTCACCGCCTTCACCACTTTTCTTAAGCCTTCGGCATTTTGCTCTAGCACTTCATTCGCCTCTCCTGACCCTACAATTGAAGAAAACATAAGAAGCAAAAAACTCATTAAAAAAGCTATTTTTTTCATAGCTTTCTATTTTAAGGACTTTCGAACGATGCGACAAGACAATCCTCACTAGCAACATTTTCTCCCCTAGGTCGAAACCCCTATGGGCACATGAAAACTTTAAATACATCCTCATTATTAACGAGGCGGGTTTCCTTTGAGAAATCTCCCTTATCTCCAACACAAATCAAATCCGATGCCTTGCAATCGAGTTTCGCCTCGGGAGCTTCTGATTGGCGGGCCTTAACAGCGATGACTTTTGGAGGCCTTGCTTATCGCTTCACCAAGCTAAGCTTCATGTCTAGTTCATCCCTTTTTATCCAGAAATATGCGGCTCCCGTCATAGGTTTGACTTCTGAAGTAAGCGTTTATCGTAAAACCCAATCCCTTCTTCAAGCTTCTGCTTTATCCAATGAAGGATTCAAATCTTGGTTTACGGACTTCGTCCATTTTGCATCACTGAAATCCTTTGGAAAATTCTCTGCGGGTCAAAATCTATTTTTCACTCACGCGCTTCAAGATGCGGGAATGTTAGCAGGCCATCACCTTACTTATGCCTTAGATTTGAGTCTCAAGCCTGAAGGCACTCTTGCTGAACAATGGATTCATGCTGAAATGACGAATTGGCAAATTCGAGCTGGAATGAGCTTGGGAGCAATATTTGGAGGAAGGCGTTTTATTCAATACGAGCAAGGACTAGAAGTGAGGATGAAGGCGCTTGCGGAGAAAACCAAAACATCTCTGATACCCAAAGTGTCCTTTACGGAAAATCTTTTATGGAGTGAGGAAAAATCGAAAAGTTGGAGAAATCGTACGCCTGAAATTTATTTTTCTCACATTGATGAATTTAAAGCAAAACTCAGACACCACATCTCTCAATTAATTGCAGACACAAAACTTTTAAACATTGAGTTCAACTATGAAGATTACGACGCACGTTTAGAGGATCAACATGGAAAAACATTTAATATAAAAAGTGAGTGGGTGCCTTCGCTTCGAAGCGAAGTTTCAGAAATCCTGAGAAATTCTTCTTTGCAAGAAATTCGAATCTCATTTCTCAACGGCGACAGAATTATTTTTTTCAAGCATCTGCATTTTGAAGGTAGAAATCGTGTGGAAACCATTGAAGACTTGCACGTGAAGCATCACGAATCTCGAGAATTTCCTGATTTTGAAAGTGAATCAAAAGTTGCAATAAGATTTATAGGACCCTGGAAACTACCAAAAACCGACCGTAAAATAAAATTTTCAAGCGAAATAAAAAGGCTGCGTCGCAAACTCGAATTCACTCAAGAAACATTAGCCGAAAGACTGATGGAAGTTTCTGGAGCGGTCCATACGGCATCTATCATCAGTAATCACGAAAATGATAAATCGGGAATAATGCCTCTTGCCACTTTAAGCGCTTTGGCAAAAATTTATCGTGTAGATGTTCGTCGCTTGATTATTTTTTCAAATTTAAGCCGATTTCCCGAAATCAGTGCTGCGGAATGGAGCACAATTCCCTACCCCATATACATCGAAGGACAAGCGGACATAGAACGCCTAAGCTATTACCGCCACCACGATCCAGAACATCAGAGCTTGGGATTTAAAGTTTATGCTGCTCGAAAAAACCCTTGGAAAGTAATGAACATGGTGGAAATCGCCGAAAACATGGGTACTTCCTCCAATCTTTTTTCGCGCTTGGAATTAAATGAAAATTACCCTGCACTCGTTACGCTGCAATCCCTTGCTCCTGTGTTGGGCCTTTCTTTAAATGACCTGCTGCTTTGGGCTCAGAGAACTTACTATCCCGATTTGCCAGTACAAAATCTTTTTGGAAACCAGGGCATTCACATTTCAGCTAATTCCCGCGATAGGGAACAAATTATTTATTATGCTTCAAACCCAGGCAGCCTTGGCGAAAGCATGTTTGTCTTTCGCAAAACCCAAAAAACTTTTCCATCCGCTGAGGAATTGAGCGATCAATTAGGACGACATGCGGGCTATTGGTCGGATAGGGAATGGAATCGTCTGCCTCTCGAATTAAGAAAAGCAAAAGAATGGATCCATAACTTCCTTCAAGTCGGCATGCCCTTAGAAATTTTGATGCGGCATTTGCAAGCCTTAGGAATGCACGATGAACATCCCGCTTACCTCTTGGCGAGCGCAATGGGTAGAAAAAATCGTGAAGAAGTTTCTGAATTAACCGGAGTTTCATCTAATCTCTTGAGCGATATTTTAACGGCTACTTCTGTTGCTGACCTACCGGTGGTACAAGCAGATACCATTCTTAAATTAAAAGAAGGGCTCCCCACTTTTAAAGCAAATCTTTTTTATCGTTTGATCCATCCTGATATCCTAGAATTTTTTCCAGAAGCCGCCGCAGGCGCTAATTTAGAAATAACTCGCAAGGAAATCGAAGAAGCCGCAAAATTTAACTTAGGCCGAAACCTTTACGCCTACCGAATGGATCGGGCAATGACCTCTACGCAAATGTCCGAACATTTGGGAGTTTCTCATAGCAGTTTACAAGTCTATGAAAACCTTGTGTGCAAAATTGAAAACCCTGACGTAATTTTCAAAATCGCTCATCGCTTAGAAATTTCCCCAAAAGCACTTTATATTTCGATGAACCCTGAAGTTCTTCGAATCTTTGAATTGAAAGAACCTGACACCAAAGAATCCATTCCTCTCACCAGAAAAAATTATGAAGAATGGATTGAGCAAAAGGCAAAACAGCGCGACATCAGTAATCAACGCAATGACTTAAGAGTTCACTTGCAGGCTCAAGGAATCAACGATTTAAAAACATTCACAGAGCGTTTTGGTTTCCCCAAAGCTCTTGCCGAAAAATTTTGGTGGCAAAAGACTCTCACTCCCGAAGAAATTTCTATCTTAGCAGAAAAAGTTCCCGGCATTTCTTACCAAGCTTGGCTTGAACATTTTTACGGTCCGGAACTAGAGTACTTCTTAGGAAGAAATGAAGATGGAAATATTCGTTACGATCTTCCCAAGGGAAAAACTTGGAAATCCATTGATCATTTGGATCTGCTGCCACTGATCGATCGAGGCCTTTCCAAATATTTTGATTCTTCACAGCAAGCTGCAGCTGCTACCGGTGTCGGATTCTTAGGCACTCGAGATAACCTCAAAAGATCCCTCAAAGGTCGCGCTTGGAGAGATGATACTCTCATTCGTGTGGCTCGTGCCCTCCACTTAGATACCAGGCTACTCTACATGTATTTTCATTATAAAGATTTATCGCCCATTATGCAGACTCCCCTCCTTCCCGAATAAACACACAACTTTTTAGCCTCAAATCCGAAAAGTTCATTGATTTCTGTTTTTGTTAAAGGGGCACACACATGTCAATGGTCTTAGACCGAAGGCGGGCTTTTGCCGAGTCTTCGGCCGTTTCATATCCATTATCCCATGCACAGCGAGAAGCGGATGGGCTAATCCAAAGTTTCCAGGAGCAAGTCTCCGATTGGAAAAATCTCAGCGCGATGACCGCAGGCAGCATTGCCTTTCGCTTGGGCAAATGTTTGAGCCTCGCCTCGCCGCTCTCTCGCATTCCCTACTCCTCTCAAACTCTGGCGCCGATTTTGGGAATGAGCGCAGAAGTCAGTAGCTTTCGCGGCGTACATCATCTGTTCGGAAACTCCCTCCATGACAACTGGTTTACCACTTATGTGCACTTCAGCGCACTCAAGGGTTTGGGAAAGCTTGCGCAGAATCAAAATATTGTCTTATCTCACTTTCTCCAAGATGTCGGCATGGTGTCAGGCCATCATCTCGCTTATGGATTAAGGCTCGCCACAAAACCTCAGGGCAGTTTAGGCGAACAGTTTCTGCATGCTGAAGTGAGCAACCTCGCGCTAGGCGGAGGGGCGGCACTAGGCCACGCTTTAACTCAAGGTAAATTATTGATGATGGAAAAGGCGCTCGACTCAACAGCGAACGCTTATGCAACACGAGTCAAACGAAGCAATACTCATTTGATGGCGCCGCAAATGGCAGCTGAAGAAGGACGACATTCGTTAAAGCTTCCCATTCCAGAACAACTTCAGGCAACGATTATTCAAGGAGGACGCAAAGAAGTTTTAGAAGATCTCCCGATCGCATCCCCAGAAGTCGCTCGTCCTGACACGATTAGCGCCCAGCAGAGCTTAGATTCCGCACAACGTTATTTCATTCAGCATAAACTCGGCAGCGGTGGTTTCGGAGATGTTTACCAAGTGTGGGACATGGAGTTATCGAGATTCGCCGTCGTAAAAATTCCCAATCAAAGCGTTGCAAATCCTGCGCAGCAAGAAATGGTCCAAAGACGCGCAAAACGTGAAATGGTCATCGCAGCAAACTTAGACCCACGCTATACAGCATCCGTCTATGATTTCATCCGCCTAGAAAGCGGCCAAGAAGTGCCAGTCATGAGTTTCATTCCAGGCCATGATTTATCAAAAATACTTCAGCGTTTGAATGAAGCTGAACAAAACCCGCTTCACGATTATGAGAGGCGTTTAGAAGCCTTCGCAGAAATCTGCGAGGCAGTTGAATCCGCGCATTTGCGAGGCATTGTCCATCGTGACCTTAAACCTGAAAATATCCGCGTCGGCGAAGATGGACATGTACGGCTGATGGATTGGGGCATTGCAGTTCCCTTCGTTGATTTAAATGGAAAATCAGAACCTCATCACGTGATGATTCACTCAGGAGGACGCATTACCGGACATCAAGGCGTCAGCGGAACTTACGGCTATATCGCTCCGGAGTTTGCCAAAGGTCAAAAAATCATCGAACCCGCTAAACTCGATATTTTCGCATTAGGAGTCATTCTCTGGGAAATGATGACAGGACATCATCCCTTCATGCACTATCAAACCGGCAAAGCAGGTGAAGCCGCCAAGGTACCTCATTATCATCCCCAAACCTTGGGAATGGTTTCGAGCATTTTGGGCCCTGTTCAGAAACCTTCCTTCGCAGAAGTTATCCCAGGAGAATACCCTGCTTTCTTGAAGGAAATTGAACTCATCACTCAGAAGGCCTTTAGTTTAGAGCCCAAAGATCGCTATACGACGGTGCGAGAATTGCGGGATGCTGTATTAATGGCACGGGCTCGTTCGGAATCCGCCCAAATTCGAGAAATCCGCGAAGAAATGGTCCGAGTCGAAACACAGATGCATGAAGCCTGGGATGCCTTCGATGTAGGAAAACAATTAGCGCCCGGCCAATGGCAGAAAATGCACGATCCGATTTTAGAGCTTCAACAATTGCGCGCCAGTTGGAGGCAAACGGCATCCGATTTAATTAAATACCTTGAAGTCACTTTCAAAGGAAATGTTCCAGTGCCCGCACGCAAGATGATTGCAGAAACTGCTTGGAGCTTGCTTACCGATGAAGCCAATGGCCTTTCCCAAATTGAAAGACAATCGCTGGAAGTGCTCATCCGGCGCTATGATGTCGCCACTCAGCGAGATCCTTCCACTTCTATGAGGGATGCCTTGGAAGGCCGTGTCTTTATCGATGTTCTGCCGGTAGATATTCAAACGCGAGAGGAAGGGCATCCCGCCATGACTCGCATCAAGGTTTTACGATACCATCAAGATCATGATTCAAGAGGCTTAGCTCGTGGCACTTATCAGCTTCATCCTTTCACGGATCATTCTTTGAAAAGCATTCAAGGAAAAAGAGCCTTGGGTGAGGTCAGCGGTCTCGAACTAGCCGAAGGCCATTATATGATTGAGGTAAGCCATGCTGGATATCACACCACACGAATCCCGCTGCACGTGTGTCTGCAAGACATTCGATTTTTCTTGCAATACAAAGAACCGATTCGACTCAGAGCAGAATTGGTTGCAGAAGCACATATTCCAAAAACGATGGTGATTGTTCAAGAAGGCACAGGTTATACAGGTGTGGATTTCTATCAAAATTCCAGTCCACTGGAAAAGTATTCTCGTCCCCTCCGGCGTAGCCATTATCAAGGATTTGCCATTACTCGCTATCTCATTACTGTTTCACAATATTTCGAATTCATTGAATCGATGGTGGCACAAATCAATATCGATCTGTCCCAAAAAAATTATGCCGAAGCGGGAAAAGCACTCGCGGAACTGAGACACTATATTCCTCGTGGCCAAGCTCGAATTCCAGAGATGCAAGAATTAATCGATAAACCTAAGCCTGAAAACTTAGCCAGAGCTTTTGAAGGCATCAGCTATAATTGGCAGATTCAAGTTCAGGGCGCCTCTAAATCCTTGCAGTTTGCTGCCGTCTCTCCAGCCTCTCATAGAAGCGCCGCGGGCGAACCTATTTTGGCAGACCAACCCATTCATGCAATTCCTTATCGAGCGGTGGAAGCTTACATTCGTTGGAGAAATGAAATTGAAAGACGAGACGGCAAGCAGAAGGCTGCTTATCGATTGCCCACTAAAGTGGAGCTGGAAATTATCGCACGCAATAGTTTTGATTGGTCCTACCCTTGGGGAGAAGTTTTTGATCCGCATGCCCTCAACTCCCGCCTCATTCATGCTGATGTAAATGCAGACTCTTACCCGAGAGGAGTGGGCGTACATGCCCTGGGGCGCGATCATTATCGGGATTTTTCCGCTTATGGTGTGTACGATGTACTTGGAAGCGTCCGAAAAATCACGGGTAGCCGCGCAGAACCAAACACGCGTTATTTTTCTGGAGCTTCAGGAAGAACCGCTTTCGGTCCCTATTACTTGGCCGCGGCGGAGACTTATGCCGGAGAAAACACCGTCATGGAATATAATGGCGGATTCTATCTCGTACTCCCCCTTCCCAAACCCTTAATCGATGATTAATCCTCAATCACCCGTCCACGTCAAAAATCCGTCACCCTTGGCACTAAAAGCTGTCAAAAGCCCGATTTGGCAATTTTCTACGCCTTTATGCATGAAGCTTCTATTCCCTCCTGGCACAGCCCTTGCTTTATCCTTCTCTGTGGGAACAAGCCCACGCACACACGACAGGGGGCACTATGAAAAAACGACTCGGTCTTTGCGCTTTCGTTTTTCTTCTCGGTTTCGGCGTTTCACTTCAAGCCAATGAAGTCACTCTCAATCCCATTCCCGATCATTGCAAGAATGTAGGGGTGGAAGAAGAGCTCGAGCTAGAAGATTTGAAAGAATGCTTTCGATCCTACAAACAAGCCTTTGAAATTTTGAATCCTGAACAGGAGCTTGGGGAAAACAATCACTACGAGCCACAAATGAGATCCGTCGGTTACGAACCTCAGATGAGACCGACCAATAAGTCTGCGTATGAACCGCAAATGAAACCAACGAATAAAGTATCTTATGAGCCGCAAATGAGGCCGGCCGGCTATGAGCCTCAGATGTACAAGAAATAAATTCCCATAGGCGTTTGATAGCATCATGAGTTATGAAAAAAGCATGATGGATAAAAATCAAATCGCCGAAGCGATGGAGGAAATCGCTGTCCTCTTAGAGTTGAAGGGCGACAATCCCTTCAAAATTCGCGCCTACTATAATGCCGCGCGCTGCCTCGAGGGCTTGTCAGAGAATTTGGAAACGCTGGTAAAAGAAGACCGGCTGCAAGAACTGCCCGGCATCGGCAAAGACCTCGCCGAAAAAGTGAAGGACTTGTTCAAGACAGGGCGCTTGAAATATTTGGAAGAATTGCGGGCGCTTTTTCCGCCCGGCTTAACGGACTTGCTGAAAATTCCGGGCTTGGGTCCTAAAAAGGTCAAAGCCTTATATGAAAAATTGGGAATTCATTCCGTGGGGGAGCTTGAATATGCATGCAAAGAAAACCGTTTACTCGATTTGGCAGGTTTTGGTGCCAAAACCCAAACCAACATCCTTCAAGGGATTGCCTACCAGAAAAAACACCAAGGATCTTACCTCTTCGACGTCGCCTTCGAAACGGCCCAGGAAGTGCTCGAGCGTTTAAAAGCGCTTCCTGAAGTGCTTGAATGCGAAATCGCCGGCAGCCTTAGGCGCTACAAGGAAGTGGTGCATGACGCGGACATTGTCGCTTGCGTGAAAAAAAGTAGCGAAGAAGAAGTGATGAAGAAATTTTGCAGTTTTTCGGATGTAGAAAACGTGTTGGGGCAAGGCGATACGAAATCAAGCATTCGCTTGAGCAACGGCCTACAAATCGATTTAAGAATTGTTTCTGAAAAAGAATACCCTTATGCCTTGCTCCATTTTACGGGCAGCAAAGAGCATAATACCCTGCTTCGTAGTTTAGCCAAAGACGAAGGCCTCAAACTCAATGAATACGGCCTTTTCAAAGGCGAAAAAATTATCCCCTGCAAAAGTGAAGCGGAAATTTATCAAGCGCTCGGCATGGATTATATTCCACCAGAACTCCGTGAAGCTTCCGGCGAAATTGCAGCCGCGCAAGCTCATCACATTCCAAAACTCATCGAGGCAAAAGAAATTCAAGGTGTGTTTCATGTGCATAGCGATTGGAGTGATGGCTCCGCTAAAATTGAAGCCATGGCCCAAGCGGCAAAGAAACTCGGCTTTAAATACATGGGACTCTCCGATCATAGCCAATCCGCGAAATATGCCGGAGGCTTGGGTGCCGAGGAAATTAAAAAACAGCATGCTGAAATTGATGCACTGAATAAAAAATTTACGGGTTTTAAAATTCTGAAGGGGATCGAGTCTGATATTCTGGCGGATGGCTCTCTCGATTATCCCGAATCCATTTTAAAAAAATTTGATTTCGTGATTGCCTCCGTGCATTCCAGTTTCAAGATGGATGAAGCCACAATGACACAGCGATTGATCACCGCTTTGGAGAATCCCTACACTACGATGCTGGGGCATATCAGCGGCAGGTTACTGCTCGCCCGTGAAGGCTATCCCTTAAATTACGAAAAAATTTTTAAGTCCGCAGTTAAAAATAAAAAGATGATTGAAATTAATGCCAATCCTCACCGAC
The DNA here is from genome assembly GCA_964556135.1 of uncultured Pseudomonadota bacterium. GTDB lineage: Bacteria > UBA10199 > UBA10199 > JADFYH01 > JADFYH01 > CAYPXN01. The sequence goes on along the minus strand of CAZKUY010000006.1, from coordinate 85,567 downwards.
TCGATCTTGATTGGCGATTAATCAAAAAAGCAAAAGACATGGGCGTTAAATTCAGCATCAATCCCGACGCCCATAGCCCTGAAGGTTTAAAGGATACTTTTTGGGGTGTGGGCATTGCTCGCAAGGGCTGGCTCACTACAGAAGATATCTTTAACACCGGAAATCTTGAGAAGATTGAAAAAGATTTGGGAAAAGCCTCATGAAAAAATCCTTCATTCTCGTCCTCAGCACTTTTTCTAGCCGAGCCCTTGCCAAAAAGATTGCTCAATCTTTAGTCAAAGAAAAGCTCGCGGCTTGCGTTCAGATTTCCTCAGCCATCCAATCGACCTATTTTTGGAAAGGTAAAATTTGCAGCGAAAAAGAATTTGTTCTTTCCGTGAAAACCAAAGCGACTCTTTATAAGAAGGTTGAAAAGAGGATTTTAGAGCTACATTCTTATGAAGTGCCTGAAATTATTGCCTTGCCAATCACGCAAGGAAGCGGTGAATATCTGAAGTGGTTGCATTCACAAACCCTGTAAAATATTAAATAATCATGAGCACATTCGAAGAAAACGTCCAAAAAATATTGAGTGAAAAATTAAAATGGGATGCGAAAGGCCTGAAAATCGACAGACTTTTTGGCCATGCCTCCGCGCGAACTTATTATCGCGCGAGTCTTTCAGACGGCAAAAGCTATATCATTATGCAAATGCCCGAGGGCCTGTCTTCAGTCTCTGAAGAAATTACCAATTACGAAGGACCCAAAGACGAACTTCCCTTCATCAATATTCAACGCTACCTACACTCCCTACAATTGCCGATTCCAGCTTTTTACCATTGGGATGCCGCAAGCAAAATCATGGTTCTTGAAGATGTCGGGGATCGTCACTTAGAAACTTATTTAAAGGATGCCAAAGAATCGATGCGACTTTCTTTTTATCGGCGAGCCATCGATTTACTGGTGAAGATGCAACAGAAGACTTTGGCACAAGCTTCCAAAGATTGTATCGCCTTCCACCGCAGCTTCGACGAAAAACTTCTCAATTGGGAATTTGATCACTTCTTGGAATATGGCATTGAAGATCGTTTTAAAATTAAAGTAGCAGACGAGGACAAAAAACTTTTCGAACAAATCACTCGCAAAATTTCCAAAGAAATTGCCGCATCAGACTATGCTTTCGTGCACCGTGATTTTCAAAGCCGTAATTTGATGATGAAAGATTACGAAATTTTCATCCTGGATTTCCAAGATGCTTTGATGGGTCCACAAAGCTATGACTTGGTCAGCCTCACACGCGATTCTTACGTGGAACTTTCGCCAGAGGCAGTTGCGGAGCTTGTGGATTATTTTATCGAAGCTAGAAAAAAGGCCGGCATTCCTCTCAAAGACGAAGCCAAATTCAAACGGCTCTATTATCTCACCGCGCTGCAACGCAAACTCAAAGATACGGGGCGCTTTCAGTTTATCAACACCGTAAAAGGTAATCCTAATTTTTTGGTAAGCGTGCCTTCTTCGCTACGGTACATCAAAGATACTTTCGCAAAATTGCCGGAATTTGAGGATTTGAAAAAGATGATTGCAAAGTATGTGAAGGAGCTTAGCTAAGTGGAAAATTTTCCCACTCACGCCATGATTCTCGCGGCCGGCCTCGGTGAACGTCTTCGTCCCCTCACCTTAACAACGCCTAAGCCTCTCATCCCCGTCGGAAAAAGGCTACTCATCGAATATAATATTTATCTGCTCAAGAAATATGGCGTGAAGGAAATCACGATCAACCTGCATCATTTGAGTGACAAAATCCAAGGAGCTTTGGGCGACGGCAAAGCTTATGGAGTGAAGCTTTTTTATAACTTTGAACCTTCCATTTTAGGAACGGGCGGCGGAATTAAAGACGTCGAAAACTTTTTTGCGAAAAAACCTTTCGTCGTAATGAATGGCGATATTCTTTTGGATATCGATTTGGCTGCTGTATGGAAGCAGCATTTGCAAAGCAAATCGTTGGCAACATTAGTCGTCAGCCCTACCGAACGAAAAGACGTAAAACGCTTGGTTTACCTGGATGAAAAAAATGACGTGCTAGACATTGCAGAAAATGCTCCTGCAGAAGCATGTCGTGGCTATGTTTTTACTGGAGTCCAAATTGCAGAAGCTCGAATACTTGATGAACTTCCTGCAGATACTCAAAGCTGCATCGTTCAAAACGCTTACCTTCCCTTGTTAAGAAAAAATGAAAAGCTCGGTGGATTTATTTGCTCTGATTATTTTCGTGATTTGGGAACACCGGAACGTTACGAAGAAGTCAAAAAAGAATTCGCTCAGAAGTGGCCTTATACCACTCTCAAGCCTGAAGACATGGCTTCCTGATAAGTAATCACTCGGTTGCGACCTTGATGCTTCGCCTTGTAGAGGGCGATGTCCGCATGGTTGATCAGATCTTCCATATTCACTGCATCATCGGGATAAGTCGCAACTCCAATCGAAACAGTCACAGGAGTATCAATATTTTTTGTCTCATCTCGAAAGGGGTACTGCGCGACTCTGTCACAAAGTTTGCGGGCAACCTGCAGGGCATCGTGGGCATCTGTATGGGTGAGGATGATGGAAAATTCTTCGCCGCCATAACGCGCAACAGTGTCGACTTCCCGAACATGATCCGCCAAAATTTGTGCAATAGCCTTTAAAACTTGATCGCCTTCTAAGTGGCCATAACTGTCGTTGTAATGTTTGAAATGATCCACATCGATCATTAATAACGAAATGAAACGATTGAATCGCTTCGCGCGACGCCATTCCATCTCAAGCATATTTTGAAAATGCCTGCGGTTATAAATATGCGTCAATTCATCCGTGACCGAGAGCTCTTTGGTTTTCGCATAGAGCCGCGTATTTTCCATGGCGATCGCGATTTGATTGGCCAAAGAATTCAATAAGCGAATTTCATTGGTAGAAAAGGAATCGATGCCAGGACGCGTAAAGTTCATCACGCCCATCAGCCGATCATGACTGATGAGAGGAATCGCAAAAAATGAACCTTCTTCCTGTTTCTCACCTTTGTAATGAAGATAGGTTTCTTCGTTGCTGGTATCTTTAATATAGAGAGGCTGGCGCTTTTGAGCGGCAATGCCACTCAGACCCTCTCCCAATTCGAAAACCAAACTTTTCACCTTGTCATTGTCTGTAAAACCATAAGCTGTCTTTACCGAAAGCTTTTGTTTTTCATCATCAAAAACCAACAAGGCAAATTCATTGAAACCCAAGGTGTTCACGACATCGAGCATGATGTTGTAAAGCTCATCAGGCTCTAAAGTAGAAGAAATCATCTGACTGACTTCATAAAGTACCGATAATTCTTTGACGGTTTTTTCGAGTTGTTGATTGGTGCGTTCGATGATGAAGGATTTCTCTTCCAAGACCTTTTTGTATTTCAATTCTTCTTGAGCATGAATCAGCTCGCGTTCGGTGCGAATTTTACGGGCATCGAGCTCTCCAATCTTATCCAACATCTGATTGAATTGGCCGGCGAGTTCACCAATTTCATCCACACTTCGCACCGGCGTCTTTACTTTAAGATTTCCAGCTTGGGCGAGGCTGATGGCATGGGTCAAGCGATCAATGGGTTTTTGGATGAAGGTCGAAGTGGCAATGTTAATTACCAAAACCGCCAGTAAAGTCAGAATCAAAACCAAAATGACTAAAATTTGGATGAGGTTGAACTTCGAAAAAAGCTGAACGGGAATCACCGAAAAGCTGCCAATCATTAAGACAGCCACAAACAAAAGCGCAATCGAAGTGACTGCGGCAATCTTCCAGCCTACATTTTCGCGGATGAGACGAATAATCTGCATACCCTAATGATTCCCCTAATCTTCAAGCCTTAACACGCTGCGTAAATTGTATGTGTTTCAATTTTGAATTGTCAATGAGCTTGCTTCAACGTAAGCTCTTATCTCCCCTATAAATCAGGCCAAAAAGGAATTCAGATGGAAAAACTCGATCCCACAATCATTCAAAGGGCTTTTCAGGACCTGGCCAACAATTTTCAAATCGAAATTTTGGAAGAAACGACCAGCACCAATGATTATGCCCACCAACTTGCCCGAAAAGAAGCTTCGGAAGGCCATATTGTTTTTGCAGAAAAGCAAACGGCCGGAAAAGGCCGATTGGACCGAACTTGGGAATCACCTGCCTATAAAAACTTATATCTTTCGATTATTTTACGACCCGATTTAATTGCGGAAAAAGCCCCTCAATTTAACCTCGTCGCGGGACTCGCGGCTTATCATTGTTTCTTGGAGCTTGCACCTCAAGGCCTACAATTAAAGTGGCCCAACGACCTCCTCTTAAAAGGCCGAAAAGTGGGAGGAATTTTGACTGAAATGGAAATTACTCCGGATGGAAAAGTCGATTATATGGTGGTCGGAGTCGGACTTAACATCAACGCAGATCTTGAAGATTTCTCTCCCGCCCTCCAGAAAACGGCGGGATCCCTAAAAATAGAAACTCAAGAAATCTATTCCCGCTCGGAAATCGCAGGCATGTTCTTAAATGAATTTTTCACACTTTATCAGCGCTACCTTCAAAGCGGTTTTGCCGCTTTTCAATACGAATGGGAAAATGCTTCGCAGATGAAGGGGAAAAAAGTAAAAGTCCAGGAGAGCGACCGTAGCTTTGAGGGGCAATGTTTAGGAATTGATGCCAATGGCTATTTAGTCGTGGATTCGAACGGAACTCAAGAAACCATCGTGGCAGGCGACGTCACTTGGAGTTGATATGCTTTTAGTCATTGATATTGGAAACACCAACACGGTCATCGGTGTTTATAAAGACAAAAAACTTTTGGAACATTGGCGCCTCGAAACTAAGAAAGAGCGCACCTCCGACGAATGCGGAATTTTGCTCAAAGAACTTTTTCAGTTTGCTAATTTATCCTTCCAAGACATTGATGGCATTGTTGTTTCGAGCGTAGTCCCTCCCTTAGATTTTGCCATCGACCGCATGAGTCAGCGTTATTTAAAATTGAAGCCTTTCTACATTAATCAAGAAATTAAAAGTCCCATCAAAATTAAAATCGATCACCCCAATGAATTGGGTGCGGACCGCATCGTCAATGCGGTCGCCGGTTTTAAAATTTATGGCGGACCGCTCATCATCGTCGACTTCGGCACCGCGACCACTTTTGATTATATTAATGAGAAGGGCGAATATCGCGGCGGACTCATCACTCCGGGCATTTCCATTTCGAATGAAGCACTTTTTGAAAATGCTTCGAAACTGCCACACGTTGAAATTAAAAAACCAAAACGCGTAGTGGGGCGAAACACGATCGAAAGTGTTCAAGCGGGTGTTTATTATGGCTATATCGGTTTAGTGGATGAAATCATCCGACGCATGGTGAAAGAAATCGGCGGAAAAAAACCTAAAGTCATTGCCACCGGTGGATTCACCAGCCTCATCGTCCCTGAATCGAAAACCATTCACAAAGCGGATGCTTTCCTTACCCTAGAAGGCTTGCGGCTTTTATGGGAAATCAATAAAGGTAAAAATTAGGCTAAAAGCCTTAAGCAACATCTCCTTTTTTCAGCCGATAATCGAAAGAGTTCTTCGGTGGGCACTGATAAAGGATTTATGGTCGATTTTTGTTCAATGAGATGCCCCTTAGATGTTCTGAACTTACCTGAAGATTCCCGAAATAGCTCCTTCAGTCTTAGTCAACAATTTCAAGTGTTAGAAGCCGCTGGAATTCCTGCAGATGTTTTCTGGCATGGTTCGTCTTCAGAAATATTTTCACAAACTTTCTCGTGCCGTCCTGAGCAAACTCGAATTTTCGAAAGTTATCGACGTAGTTTGCAATCGCGCCTCTCGAGCTTGAGCGCTCCAGAAATGACCGGCGTTTTTCAAACTTTGGGAAATGCCAGCTTCACCTATAATCCCTTAACTCGCCAATCCGAATTAACAAATTTTCATGCTTACAATGCAGCAACTCTTTTTTATACGGGAATTCAAAATGCCAGCCTTTCTAGTCGAGCAACAGCTGATCAGATTGATATTTGCAGTGTGGCCAATCAAGCCCAGCTTTTATCTACCCGTATCAGCCCTACTGATCGAGGAAGAGTACAACGTTTTTTGAATAATGAATTGACTATAGATCAATATCTTTTAGAGACAGCCACCGAACTCATCGAAAATATTTCTCATGCCAGTAATGAAAATGATTTAGAACTTTGCCTCCGCTTATTGCAATCGGCCCATCAAACGAGTGAAAATCTATACCTTGCCGATAACTGTAGTCATGGAAGCGCAGAATTTGGCAGACATTTTCCTTTGGCTGCTATCCAAACATTACTCTCCGCGCAAAATTTATCTCAGCGTTTCGAAAATCTGGGCCGGCTTTCGAATGTCGATTTGTTTTACCGTTATGAAACGCTCACACTCAACGCAGCCAATTTTACAAACCTCAGTGAAAAACGTTCGGTGATCACAGATCTTGTGCTTAGTTTTTTGGAATTGCACCGCAGGGGTGTAAAAGTTTCAAGGCCCCACATGATCACAAGCGGAGACTATGCCAGGGTGAGACTTGGCTTCTCTCATGACGATGACCTCAATTTATGGAAAAGCCTCGCACTTTTTTCTAGTCATGATTTCTCGACAAGCCATGGTAGTTATCACTTTCAATTATTAGACCACTTTTCCAGCCTCTATTCTCAATTCATTGCGTCCACTGTATCGGGTCATCGCGATGAGGCTTTGCATGGACGTTGTAATATTTTATCTAATTATATTTTAAGCTCTGCATATACGCAGATCCCCTTACGATACGAAAACTTAGTGCAGGCCCGCAGAGAGACTCAGACAAACTTAAATATTTCCACCAGGCCCATTACTTCTTATAACGATTTAAGAGCTCGGTTTGCAGGCGGGAGATTTTTTCTACGGCCCTCGGATTTGCGTATTCAAAGCTCGGGAGACCCTCTTAGCGTTATTCACCAAGTTCGGATTGGCCATCAAAGCATGGCGGAGTTCGTAGAATCTAATGTCGACCTCATCGCCTTCGTGCCAGCCTCCGAGATGCCACCACACGCGAGCGGCCTTGCCATGTCTCTTTTTGGAATCGTGTTTATTTCAATTCCTGATCATGTTGATGCCTCAACGCCACTTTCGATTTTAGAAGTATTAGCACATGAGGCAGGTCATCAAAACTATGCCATCCGAAATTATGATGCGCATTCCGAAAGGCTGCCTTGGTTGGGTGTGAATGAACGCTTTTCCTATTTAACAGGCTATCATGTAATGCAACAAATTCTAAGACTCCGCGAGCAAGAACAAGTCAGAACGCCTCAGGCTCACCTTGATGAAAACGTAAATTTTGTTCGCGCACGTCTTGCTGGGATTGAAAGAGTGATTCGTTATGCCAATCGAAGTTTGAATTTGGATGAACAGGATTTTAATCCGAATACCATGAGTGACCGTTGGTCGACCTTAGAGGCCACGCAGCTCAGCTTTCAGCCAGGTGATCATATTGATAGCGATGAAGTTTCTGAAAATGAAGATAGAAGACTTCAAGCTCCAAGCAATTTTAGGGTCGATGAATTAGATTCCGTTTGGGTAAGCCAATTGCCCCTTTATCTACACTCTACTTCTCTTCGTTTCACCGATACGGAAATCGCGACTTTCAATTCTAGTTTGTTGGAACTGGAAAATCTACCCACAGATGCCGCGCCTCTTACTTTTGGTGAAGCACATCCTCTTACTCGCTTTATTGCTGATCTTTACCCTAATTCAGCAAATTTTATTCAAACTTTCACAGCAAGCACGTGGCGGAATATGCGTCATGATCTTGCTTGGAAAATGGCAAGTACGGATGCTTTTTTCAGAACTATGTTGAATAATGTGCGCCAAGCAGGAAGTTCACTGGAAGAAGCTTTATTAACCCTCGCAAGGCAAGATCATTTTCCTTCAAGGGATTATTCTGTTCTGCTTCAAGAGTTTAGAGAGGTAAATAGAGTTTTGTTAGCAGGCCAACAAGATTGGAATACAAGAGTTGAACTCGCGCCTCAAAGCCCTCTTCGAAGACTCTTCGAAATCGAGCAAAAATTCATGGATAAAAAGTTGTGGATACTTCTCAATCATCGACTTTACTTAGACACACAATCTTTTCTTCAATGCCGCGCTTAAACATTCTCAAATTTTTAAACCCAAAGCTTCAGCTACCACGGAATGAATGATCTTTCCCTCTCGCACTTGCAAGCCTAACCCAAAAGCTAAGTCTTGCTTCAAGGCATCTAAGCCCCCCGAAGCTAATTTTTCGATGTAAGGATAAGTGCTACCTACTAATGCTTCGGTCGCGCTGCGAGCGGCGAGTGACGGCATATTAGTCACACCGTAATGCAAGACTCCGCGATATTCGATGATGGGCTTAGCCAGAGTCGTAGGCTGGATGGTTTCGATGCAAGCCCCTTGATCGACGGACACATCTACAATCACCGAGCCCGCTTGCATGAAAGGAATCATTTTACGCGTAATAATTTTAGGAGCTTTGGCACCTGGAATTAAAACAGCGCCGATCAGTAAATCCGTATTTTCCAAAATCTTTTCTAAATTCGCTTCTTCAATGGGAATCGTTTTCACTTGCTCAGCAGGATAGCGCGCCGCAATCGATGCGAGCTTAGCGATATTTTTATCCAACACCGTCACTTCGCAACCTAAAGCCGCCGCCACTTGCAAGGCCGCTTGACCCACATTTCCAGCGCCTAAAATGCTCACGCGAGCCGCTCGAGCGCCGTCTACTTTTGAGATTAAAATTCCTTTGCTGCCCAGATCCGTCCGCAAATAATCTCCGCCGACTAAGACCGCAAGTTTGCCGGCGATTTCACTCATGGGGCGAAGCAAAGGCAGATTGCCTTCAGCATCCACGATAGTTTCGTAACCGATCGCGCTGACTTGTTTTTTCATTAGGGCTTTCGCCAAAAGCGGGGCACTGGCCAAATGCAAGAAGGTAAAAAGGATGAGACCTGGCTTAAAATAGGGATATTCTTTGGCCAGCGGCTCTTTTACTTTCACAATCATTTCGGCCTTTTGCCAAAGAATTTTTGGGTCGTTGATGATGGTTGCGGCATTATCTCGGTAGGCCTGATCGGAGAAACCACTGCCCATCCCAGCCCCTTTCTCAAGAAGCACTTGATGGCCAGCCCTCACCAGTTGGGCTACAGCGGGTGGTGTGATGGCAACTCGATACTCTTGGGGCTTAATCTCTTTGGGGATGCCAATAATCAATAGGGCCTCCTTTTCTAGGTTACCTCTCTAATTTATAGGAATTAGGTCCTCGAGGCAACTTTTCATAAAAACCGCCGAGGAAGCCCTGATTCTACAAAACTCGGCGGCACACGAGAAACATGTCATTTGAGAAGCGTTTCTCGACAATTATTGACTCAGAATTTTATACTGCCAGGGACAAGTCTTAGCTTGTCTCAATTGCAAACTAACGCCCTCTCTCAATCTTTCACGAGTCAAGCTTGTGATCCTGCCAACCTTACTGCAATGAGCCTTGCAGGTTTTGCAGGCAGATTAGCACAGTTTGCAGGTCTGACCGTCAGCTTCCGAAATTTGGGTCTTCTGTCGAGATTTGCTTCAAAAAGTTTAGGGCTTTGTGTTGAATCTGGCAGCTTCGAAATGTGTCATAGATTATTAACGGGAGAATCTCTTTCCGACGGATTTTTAACTGCTTGGAGGAGAAATTTTTTCCATTTTGGAATTCTTCAATTCACCGGACACCTTGCTCAAGGACAAATTTTCCTTACGCAACAGTTCCTTCAATCTTCCTGTATGCTCGCGGCAGATTGGGGAATTTATGGAATAGGATTAATGGATAGGCCTACAGGAAGTATGGCAGAGCAATGGATTCACCATTTGAGTACAGGACTTGCGCTTACTTTCGGAAGTCATCTTAGCCTCATTTTTTCAGGAGGGAGATTAAGAACTTTAGAAAAAAGTTTCTCGACTCTTACACCCAGTTCTTCATTTCAAAGCTCCTCACTTCCACTTCAAATGGCGGCTCATCCTTCTCCCCATGGCAAAATGCTTCAAAGCATTCTTTTGCCCAAGGACTTCACGAATCTATCGCGAGATCAAAGTTTTTTAAAATTACTCAGCATCAGACGAAGAATGGAAAGGGATCCATCCAAAATAAGGAGAGGAACCCCCTCTCCACCCCTCACCGAAATGCTCAACGTCCTTCGGCAAGCTGGCTTACAAAAACTGGGAAATACAAGTTTAGATGACTTCCTCCTGCACTCCGCAAGGGTACTAGATCATCTTTATGATTCTTGGGAACAGCAAGGAGCTCATTACATCCAATTGGCAAAAATGGGTCCGCATCACACTCACACATTATCCCAACTCAGTTATGCAAAGACACATTTTCCATCCCCTGCTGGAGGAGCGAAGAGCGATGCAAACTATGGCCATTTTATTCGATGGGCGGTATTCATTGCCAATCATCGCGATTTTTTAGAACTCTCCGAACCTTTTCTATTAACTAATCTTTCAGAAAGCACACGACTTCAATGCATTGAAGGAGCGACTTTGGCATCTATTGCAAGCTCTATGTTGCATCCACAGGATTATCGTCTTCTTATAGAAGACGCCTCCACTTTGCCCTCTCACCGAGATGTCGTTGAGGCAGCTTCACGAGCTAGACCTGAATTTAGAAACGCTATCCTCGACGCCTCTGCCCGAGACCAAATGCGCGCCATGGAAAGGGAAGATGCTCCTCTTGAAGAATGCACCCGCGATTTTGTCAGACTCAGCCGCTGGGCTTACTGGCGTCATCATCAAGGAAAAAAATACAGCACAACTTCCTCTCGACTTATTGATTTAATTCAAAGCGGAAAAATTCCCCGGAAGAATACGAGAGGTCTAGGAACTTTAGAAGAATTTTTTGATGCTTGGTCCGAATATGTGAGTCCTGAAAATCCATGTCTGCCAGAACTCCAAGACCTTTATGAAGCCACTTTGAGTAATTTAAATCAATGGCACCTAAGAGTTCCAAATAGAACACCAGAAGCTCAAACTCTCATTCGAGCCATTCGTGCCGCTGCTTTAAGGATCTATCGAGGCGATATACCCGACTCTTTCACAGATGAAAAACATCCTATCCATAGAAGCGTCGAAGATGGGGAAATTCCTCTCTCAAATACCGGCGCTTTAAGTTTGGTGGAAATTTACGAAAAATATGCGGCTCTTTTAATGCTCGCTCACTACTCCCGAGAAAGAGCCAATCTTTTAGTCACAAATGCCCTGCGTTCTGAACGTAGAGCACAAAATCTTTACGAAGCTTCTCCTGCAGACACTCCTCCCGAAATCGAAGCACTCCGCATTGCCTTTGATGAAGCCATCCTTAAGCGCTACCGGGGTGCCATCCCTCAAAAGGGAGAAGGTGCACTTTCCACGAAAAATCCAATAAGAGACTTCCACGATAGAGGTATTTTCCCCACCCAAAATAGACCCGGGATGCCTCTTCAAAGAACCCTACAACTCATGCAAGACTATGCATTGGGCTCTCCTCCCCAAGAGAGGGATCTTCATGTTTGGCAATTAAAACGAAATGCAGCCATTGATGCCGCGCAAAAGTGGAAAACACAAAGAGAAATATTATCGGGAAAAGCCCAATACTTGCACGAAGTAATTTGTCGCACTTGGGCAGAGCAATATGGGGGTCCTCCTCCTTCTATAGGTGAAGGTGCCCTTCCTCTCGCTCACCCTTTGAGGAGATTTGTATCTGAGGGAAGATTAGGAAATGGAAGCTCAGCCTCGCAAAAGAGAAGAATTCGCGAGGCATTTCGAGAGGCCATTCTTTTGATCATTAAACCGGAGCTCCATCCTGGTCTGAATCTAATTCAACTCATCGAGGATTCTGTTGAGGAACTCGATCATCTTTAGCGAGTCATATCTAAAGCCAAACTCACGATTTGACCTGCGCCCGTAATCGTTAAACTCACACTAGGAGCTTGGTTTGCATTTAAAGGATCGAGCTGTTGGGCATTTTGCCAGATATTAACTTGAGTGTTTCCCGCAATCGCCCAAATATTATTCGTATTCGATTGAAGGATCATCTTGCTGAGCTGATTTTTCACGAGTCCTGTATCCACTCCTGAAATTTCCTGAGTGGCTTCCACTTCATTTTGTAAAGAACTCGCATTATTAAAAATTTCAATAGAAGGATAACCCGTTTCCGAAACGTAAAGGATGCCTCCAGTTACGATCAAGGGATTCACAACCATCCCATTCAAATTCACAAAACCCAGCGTAGCAATCGCGGAGGGAATTTCGGTAAAAGTATTCGAAGCCACATAAGGCTGGGTAGTATCATTGGTGAGCGCTAGTAGGCCATTATACATCTGAACCGCTGGGCTGGGGCTTGCTGAAGGATTTCCCAAATAAATAAGATTATGAGCCAGATCAATCGCCATGCTCGACATGGGGAAACCCATATAAATTTGGCCCGTCGGACCCTGTTCATTGGGAAGTGGCAAAGTACTAATACCCGCCCATCTAAAAACCGTTTCTTGAGCTTGATCAGCCGCGTATAAAATATCGTGTTCTGAATCGTAAAATAAATCGACTACTCTTCCATTAATTCCTGAAGCATCTGAATAAGGATAAATGCGAAGAGCGGAGACTTGACCGCTCAAGGTGCTGGCGGTGTTAAAAGCTAAAATAGCCTGTTGATTGCTATCTGCGACATAGAGAATATTTCTCGCGGTATCGATGGCTAAAGCAGTGGGGTTCTGCATAAAATAATTATTAGGATTTGTATTTAAATTGTTGGGATCTCCCAAAAGGCTTTGAGTGATGGTCTGACTTCCACTGAGATTAGTGGCACTCGAAAAAATATCGACTTGGGCATTTTGATTATCCAATAAATATAAAACTCCTGATCCATTCCCGCCACCTCCGCCACCGCCTCCACCTGAAGCAAATTCACAGGCATAAATACCACTTCCGAGCAGTGCTACGGTCATGAAAGCATAGCCAAACCAAGTACGTAAATTTTTCTTCATTTTTTAGTCTCCCTCTAAAACTAAACTTCTCAAAGCAACGTTTTGTGTTAGACTTATTTAACTAAAATTGACCTGTTATATTATAGACCAATACTTGGTTTCTGCTAGTCTTTTAAATAAACAAAGCGAACCCCTTATGAAATACCTTATTTTAACTTCTCTTTTCTTTTTAGCCTTTACGGCATCAGCTTCTGCCAACGTTTGCACCGCTCAAGTCCAAAGGACTTGCAAAGCAGGTCAACCCTGTAGACCCAGTGAAACCCTCACCCGCCTCCAAAATTCAACCAATGAATGTTTGAACTTTGCTAAAAGCCTTTGCACTATATACGCAGCAGATTCGGTAACTTCGAAACAAGTTCGCGCTCAGTTTGATGGACAAGTCTTAAGCGGCGGAAATAATCTCTGCCAATAATTAGTGTAAATTTTGATAAAGAATTTTAGCGATTCTTTCGCGGTTAGCCGCGGATTGATTAAGTAGAATCGCGAAAGAGATGTCTTTATATTGAGAAGAATCGAAATAGCCTGCTAAAGCTGAAACCCCATTCAAAGTTCCGGTCTTCGCTAAAATCCCATCCATCTTTTCTGGCATTAGTTTTTTATAAGGCTCGAAAGCTTTTAAAACCTTCACCAAAAGTTTAGGACTAATTTTATTTTGACGCGAAATTCCGGATCCTTCCTCAATATTAAAATCACTGCTCGCCAATTTAAGTTTCAGGAAATCCGTCATGACTTTTTTGCCCTTAGCAAGAGTCGCCGGTGCTCCCATTCGTTCCGCACCCATGACCAGAAATAATTGGTTAGAAATAAAGTTGGTCGAGAATTTCAACATGGCCTGCAGAGTTTCTTCCAATGATTTGGAAGAAGCATGACGATAGAAAAGCTTAGATCCCGTAGGCACTCTGCCTTTTTGTATGGTTCCGGAAACAGGAATATTTTCCTGCTCTAAAAAAGCTTTCAATAAATAACCCACATAAAGCAAAGAATCTTCCGGGTAGGCAGCAAGATTGATGCGGCTTTTTCCATAAGGGGCTTTTTGAGCCAGACGTTGCGTGAGCTCTGTCATGGGAGTTTGGCTTTCTGCTGACTCCACTCCCGACTTTGTTTTTACGACATTGATCGTGTTGAAATTCGCGGAAAGTGCTGAATTTAAAGCATCGTAAGGATTGAGAGAAGCAGAAACACCGGGAACTTTTACATCTTCAAAATAAGATTCATCTAAAAAAATCTGATTCACCTTTTTCAATCCTGTTTTTTTAAGTTGTCCTACGATCGAATTTAATTCCTCAGAAACTAAATAAGGATCTCCATAGCCTTTTACATATAAATTATTGGAGGGGTCCAAATAGAATTCTGTTTTAAAGCGATAATCTTTGCCCAAAATTTCAATGGCAGCCAAAGCCGTCGCCACCTTTAAAGTTGAAGCAGGCATGAAGTCACGGCCACCTTCATAGTTAAAAAGTGGAGTGCCATCTTTAGCTTCAACATAGACACCACCGTTTTGTACAAGATGAATCACATCGGGCGCCCACGAAGGCATATCCGCGGCTTGCAGGTTAAGTGAAATAAAAACTAAACTACAAAGCAGATAGAATCTTCGCATCATGAAGGATTTCCTCTCCTAAAAAGTTCGCGTAAAACTAACATTGAAGGCCAAAAATAAAAAAGATAAAGACCAATGCCACCTAGCGAAAACATCCAAACGCCACGGGTTAGACCAGACCTCACCAAATAAGGCGCCGCATTATAAGTGAGAATAGCGAGGAATCCTCCGATTATAATTATTTTTTTAAATGACTCCCGAGTGGTTGTGCCTTGTAACAATATCCAAATAACAAAAAACACCAAAGGCATGGTGTAGGCGTGAACATGGGTGACGCCCACTAAATGAGAATAAGGCTTTTTGAATGCAGCTTCCCCATCGGCAGGATCACCTAAATAATATTGAATCGTTTTGTCATGATCGAAACTGTAGTGCTGAAAGCTCATGAAGCCGGCGACGCCAAAACCCACCCAAGTCAGCAGGATGAAAAGTCCAATGGAAAGCTTAAAGGATGAATTGAGGCTCGAAAGCCGTCTATTTTTTTCCATAAAAAATTTGATAAAGGACTAAATCTCGTCTCACACCTTTCACCAAAGCATAAGATGAAAGCGTCGCTCCCGTCACATGAATCACATTCTTATCCAAGCGTAGCTCTTCATTAAAGCTTTTTTCTTTGAATTGATTCAAAAATCTTTTGGTAGCGACTTCTCCGCCATGACTTTCACGGTAAACCATGATCTCCACTTGGGAAACTTTTCCATCTGGATTGATGCGAGTGATGAAAGTAATGGGCATGACTTTTCCTACTTCATCGTCGATGACAGCATAACCGTCGATCTTTCCATCCGTCTTACCAACAAAAAAAGGATAATTCGCTTTAGGTAATTCATAACCTAAAAGCTTTCTAGCTTCTTCTTGAATGGCAGGTGTGATGGCATGATCTTCTTTAATCACTTCTTTTGAGTTCTGGAAAATGAGCTTAATGGCATCCGCTGGAGTTAAAAAAACCGTATTTTGGCACCAAGCGAGCTGCGGCTTTAAGGATAAAAAGGCCAAGGCTAAACAAAGAATCATTTTTCTCATAGGCTCTCCATGGTTTTCGGCTACGCCTTCAACCATTCCTTCGGCCGCCCCAAAGGAAATAACAAATTTAGAAACCGAAAGCCGCTCCAAACATGAAGGAGTTATTGCTACTACTGGGTGTCGCCAAGTAATTCACAACATCGGCTAGCGCTTGGCCGGAATTGGTCCAGGTGTATTCATAGGCTAATTGAAACACCGCCAGAGGATTAAGACGGAAAGCCAGACCCACCGTTCCGCGATTTACAAAACGATTTTCCGTTTGATAGTTTGTCACTACTCCGCCTGCATAAGTGACATTAGAAATCTGATCACTTAAGAAAGCTTGCTCCCAACGACCGATGGGGATGAATTGAGGATCTGAGAAATATTTTCCAAAGAAGGAATTCGTCAACCAACGAGGACGCAGATGATAGCGCAACTCAACCCAATAACCTTGCTTGGTATAAGCCATACCTTGAGGATTGAATTGAACTAAAGTTTGAACTCCAGGAGTCACAGTACTGTCTGTCCCCGAAGAAGTTTGATCGTAGATTTGAGCAGCTAAACCATCCACAACCGTTCTAAGACCGCCCAAACGCGTAAACATATATTCGGCTTCGACGTCAAAATCACCCCAACTGTGCAAAGTATCCACGGCGAATGAAGTAAGATTTTTTCCGGGTAAATAACTAGGAGTATAACGTCCCCAGTATCCCGATAATCCAAATTCATGACCTAAGGAAGGACTCCACATTACGCGACCGGTGACGGCTTTTGCATCTTTGACGTCATTACTAAAAGGACCTGTCGAGATATCAAAGTTTGCATTCACAACATTCAAAGTAGTTGTTCCGGGACGGGTTTGAATGGTGTTTTGAATTTCTGCATTAATCGACGCACCGTTGACCACATAGATTTGGTAATCCAACTTTTGCTTTTCAGTTAATTCGATGTCGCCATTAAGCCCGATGCCCAATTCGTCCCAAGCAGCTGTAGTCGCCATGACAGGCACGCCTCGATCCACCAAGGATCGACGAGGTAAGTTCCAAACGTTGTCGTCATGGTTGATATTGAAACGACCGAGAGGAATCAAAACAGCGCCGCCTCGTAAGCGGATCCAATTTTTAAAATCCACTTCAAACCAGGCTTGTTCTAAAGAAATTTCGGAATTGTTGGTGCCTTCAATTTCTTGACTGACTGAAAGTCCACCCGATGGATTGACGGTTACACTTCTTTCCAGCTCCACTTTACGGAATCTTTCAAACTCAAGTTCTGTATAGATTCTAAATCTAGAGGCAATTTTAGCATCGGTGGTAAAAACTAAGCGACGCAAAGTGAAGGTATCATTCACATCTTGGGCGGAATCACTTTCGAAGCGGAAAGAACCATAGCCACCAAGCTTAATATAATTGTTTTCATTACCAAATTTAGCAATGGGCGTAGATCCGTAAACAAAATCCTTATTTTTATCGCTCGAAGGTTTTGATTCAGCGCCTGACACACTATTGGGATCAAAGTTCAATTGAGGACCTGAGGAGCTAGAATCAGCGGCATGCACACTCGCTGAACAGAGGACCAACATTAAAAGAGCAAATCGCCTTATATTCTTACTACACATAAATAAATCTCCAGAATGAAAATGACTTTCATTTTTTTAATGGTGCAATTAGGAGAAGACATCCAAAGAGTCAAGCATAAAAAACTTCCAATTGAGCTATTTCGAAGGATTATTTTGTAGAGGTAAAATCCAGGGTTTAGATGTAAAACCTTCATGCATTTGCGATAGATCTACCGAGGGATCAATGAGTCTTTGCACTTCTCGCCCATTGAGTGAAGCAAAAGCATCCGCATGTACTTCAACATCTTCCAAACCATCTTTTGCGAACTTCTTTTTCAAAAAATGCGCAAATTCTAAAATCATATCGGGCTGAGTAGACATCATTTTCGCCTGAAAGGGACTCAAGTATTCTTTGGGAGGGATAATCCATTTTTTCCCCGTGCTGGTCTGCTTTACCTCAAACTCCACGTAAGCATTTTTTTCCATGAGCAGCACATTCCAAGAAAAACGGAAACCCTCTTCGGTCCAACAAACATTTCCCGGATATAAAAAATGTCGCAGAGGCATGAAAACTTGGATTGCAAACCAAACGAAGCAAGCTACAAAAATGAGTTTATACTTCGTGGTTTCTTCAACTTTCTTGAGAATAAGACTGCTGGGATATAAGCCCAGTCGCTGTTGCCACGCAGCACTCATCCAACGACGAGGCCAATCGGGTGAAAAAAATACTAAGGCTAAAACGATCATGATCCAGGGAAACATTCCAATATAGAAAAGCTTCCAGGTCAGCACATGAAAAATGATTAGAACAAGATAAGCCCAAATTCGAGTTTTTCGCCAAAGTAATAAAAAGGGAATACTTAAGTCGAAAAGCATTCCCGCCCAACTCATGGCATAGGCCAGCCAGGCTTCACGTACATATAAACCCAATATGGGCATTTCAGGATGCCCTTGCAACCAGGCTCGTAAAGGTTGAGCTTGAAAAAGCCAATCCGACTTGATTTTTGCAAAACCCGCAAAAAAATAAACAAGACCGACTTGAGTACGGAGAATCCACAATACTCCTTGCGCGATCTGACCCGATTTTAAGGAAGACTTCCTCCAAGCATCGACAGAGAAAGCACGATGCAAAGGTAGAAAAATCAACAGAAAGGAAACTAAGCTGATCAAATAATAATGATTGAGATAGTTCGTTTTGTCTAGGAGCTCAACGTAAGTGAATCCTAAAAAGAAAAAGACGGCGCTCAAGCGATAAAAACATCCAAGAGCAATCCCTAAGGCCGCTAAGGCTAAAAGAACGAAATGAAGGTACATTCCCCACTCAGGAAAAGGATGAACCCAAGAAAATCCGTAGTAGGTGAAAAAAAAATTTGGTTTGATGTAGAATTCGGTAACCCAGCCTTTTTCTATGAAACGCAAAATGCCGAAAAAAAGAAGGCTACCAAGACAGAAACGAAAAACAGCAAGACCTGCAATATCAATAGGACGAAAAAAAGAATCTTTAAGCTGAGAAATTTTAATCTTTAATCTCCATCATTACTATTAAAGACAATGCTACTTCCCAAAACACTCGACATTTGACCTTCAAAAATAATTCTCAACTGCCGAACTTCTTCATAAGCATTTTCCACTGCATTCGGATGTGTCACAACCGCAATATCCAAATCTCCAGGAATGAGTCGGATGGCAGCCAAACAACTGGCAATTCGATCTTTAATTCTTTTATCCAAAGAACTATCGGTCTGAAGAATGTAGGTGCTTAAAGACAAGCCAGAATTATTCTGATAACTACCTAAATAAATATTTTGGATGCCTTTAATATTATTGACCATGTCATTTAAAGAATTATCGCTATAAAAAGATTCAACTTCTTCAGGTTGAGCGGTGCCGCCTGTTCTCTTTCCCAAGGGTTTACCAAGCTTTGCGTCTTGAATATGCTCCGCATTTGCAATCATCGCGTTGACAAGAGCACCCATGGCATTTGAAACCATTGAATAAGTGCTGCTTCCTTGGCCTGCGAGAGCGAACTCATCAATGAAATTTCCATCTTCTTCGCTCCATGCGTTATAAAGTTCGGCTGCTTGAGCTTGTAGATTTACACTGACTAAACGCGCATACTGACATCGCCTCGCGCCATCGGTCGGATCTGTAAGCTGAGTGAGAATATTCGCATTTCCGCCAACAGGATCGAATAGAAGATATTCCAATCCAAAAAAACCTTTCAGAGCAACGGGTCTGGCATTGATAAAAACTAGATC
Source organism: uncultured Pseudomonadota bacterium (assembly GCA_964556135.1). Taxonomy (GTDB): domain Bacteria; phylum UBA10199; class UBA10199; order JADFYH01; family JADFYH01; genus CAYPXN01. The sequence goes on along the minus strand of CAZKUY010000006.1, from coordinate 66,112 downwards.
GATCGTTCCGTCTCCTGCAATAATTGTCTCGATCGCTGTCGTGCTGGGAGGAGAAAAATTTACTTTATTTTGAATTTGAAGGCTCGTCGAAGGACCAAAATCAAAGGCTTGCGTCTGCTCATAAAGTGCGTGCGAATTCCTCCAAGCTTCTTGGGCATTTTCAAGTGCAGTGCTTGTGGGTGCTGCGCACAATTGATCCATCGACGTAGTCAAACTTTCTGAAGCGTCTAACCAATTCAAATAAGTAGGCACAATCACATTATTCGCAAGATTGCTAAAGATCGTATTCGTGAGTTCTCCGCTCTGGGCAAGGGTATCCGGAGTAGTGGTTGTAGTATTTGCATTTTGACTGAGACAGCTGCCTTGCAGCAAACTGAAGGGAAATAAAATCAAAAGAAAAACTTTTTTCAATTTCTGGGCTTTCATTTTTTACCTTATAAAGATTTCAGAAACTTAACGAGCGCTTCACGTTCAGCGCGACTCGCATTGCGGAAAGATTCCTGAGAGGATTTTGCTTCACCCCCGTGCCACAAAATGGCTTCTTCCAAACTTCGGGCCCGGCCATCATGCATGAATCGAGTATGTTTATTGACTGTCTCCACGAGGCCAATTCCCCAAAGCGGAGGCGTTCTCCATTCACGACCCGTTGCAAAAAAATCGGGACGACCATCCGCTAATCCTTCTCCCATGTCGTGTAAAAGAAGGTCTGTATAAGGACGGATACTTTGATTCGAAAGTTGAGGTATCGTTGAATTTACACCCGTTTGAAATTGAGGTGTATGACATTGAGCGCATTTCATGTCGGTAAATAATTTTTTCCCGCGTAGAACAGTTTCATCTGTCCAATTACGCCGTGCAGGCACAGCAAGAGTTTGGGTGTAGAAAATCGTATCATCCAGACTTCCATCTGAAATATCAGGACTACCGCCGCTTGGTGCCGCAATGCAGTCCACTTGACCTACTTCACAATTTTCATCTGGGAAAATCCGCGACGTGATTCCCACATCGCCTAAAAATGCTCCTGCAACTTGCTCCGCGACGGTCGCGACATTGGCTTTCCAACCGAAACGACCTAACTCCGTTCGACCGTCTTCTGAACTCCAAACATAATTGGGCTTACCAGAAATTCCGTCGCCATTAATATCATTAGGATCTGCATTAAAAAGAATGGCGGATTCTGGAATGTTTTCTAACAAACCCATGCCGATCATTTGCGGTGCAACCCGAGGAGAAATTAATAAATCTTCCGGAAGATCTCCGAATTGAGGATTCACAATTTCATATGTGGGATTCAATAAAGTATAGGGCCGACCATCTGCATAGCTACCAATATTTTCTTCATAAGTAACGACAGGAGTTGCTTCTCCAGCAACTCCTGCAATCCCTCGATGATTCAATTGCAAACCATAATGAGGAACAGGAACAGGGCCCCCTTGCGCAGTGGTTCCTGGAACACTCAAGCGCAATAAAAGTCCTAAGAAAATTTCATCTGCATTCGTCGGTGGCTTGCCACGGCCATCTTTGAAATGACAACCCGAACATGATTTTGAATTGAAAACAGGACCTAAACCATCGACTCCTGTAGTCGATGCCGGTGCGATCACCCAGTTGGTTTCAAAGAAGGAGTTACCCACGAAAAAACGGGTTTTTTGGCTTTGCTCTAAATTAGTGGCAGGACTACTAAAGGAAAAATCCGCAGAATCGATAAAGACGGTAGTCTCACCGCCCGAAAATTCTTCGTTAAAATCCACGTTGGCCAAACTTGCATCCGGTGCAGCGATACCAGGTTCTTCTCCTCCACTTCCTCCACAGGAAATAATACCTATTGAGAGAGAAAAAACTCCTACGAGGGATACAAAACGAAAGAAATTTCCCCAAGAAAGAAAAGACTTTCTTGGGGAAATTTTTCCAAGCTTATTACTGAACGAGCAATCTTTCACAACTTCTCCTACTATTGCCCATCCTGATCTAAATTAATGTTAAGACTCAAGGCTTGGGCAACTCTCGAAAACAAAGTAGCTTGAGCTTGTAGAGAGATACGCGCTGCATCTACCGTGCTATGAGCTGAAGCATTTTCGACCTTGATTTGTTGATCAAAAGACAAACCACCTTCTGCTCTATCGGAAATCAGACCGAGAAGTTGCTGAGTGGTCGCAAATTGACTGTTTACTTCAGAATTCAAACTTGCATTGGCGGCTTGAACCAAATCATTGATTCCAGGTCCGTCAATGACGGCACCATTTAAGCGCATGTAGCGTCCTTGGTAAACGTTTACAATTCCTTGTTGATCCACTACGAAGTCACGATGAGTATTATCGCTGAAGCAAGAATGTTCTTCTTCTTTATCTCCGGTATCTAAGCCTCTCATTCTTTCGCCGCCCATTTCCCCACCGCTTAAGCTACCCATTCCCACTAAGATTTTAGCTAAGGAATGTTGCTGAGCACTCGCCGCGACAAAAGCCGAACGATAGTTGGAAGCATCATTCGGCGCCCATGCATCCACAAGTTGTTGAGTATTATCGACTAACAACTGAGCTAAGGCATTGAGGTAAAGGGCGCGACGTTCATGATTTGCAGTGCTGATATAATCTGCCGGACCTCTTTGACCCGCACCCGCACCATCCGAAAGATCTTGTCCCCATAATAAAAATTCAATCGCATGGTAACCCGTAGTGACTGAGGTTTCTCCTTCAACTTGATTCAAAGCCGCAATTCCATTCGGGGTAAGTGAGCTATTGGGAATTCCAAGGTCATTGATGATTCCAGCATTCGCATTGCTTTGGACATAATCAATGGCTTGTTCATCCAAAGGCCAAGAATTGAGCAAACCTTCGGGACCATCTACTTCATTATCAATCGGACCACTATAAAATCGATAGGCTTCAGTTTGACCATAAACTTCACGAGCTGCAATCCATGCATTTTGCGCTGCTGCTAATGTGGGCGCTGAAGGAGCTGCTGTGAAAACTGCAATCGCCGATTGCAAAGTGAGATTAAGGGTCTGGGTGTCTTGATAGCTCGCGTATACAATAGATGCATAAGTTGAAACCACATCAGGAGCTAAAGTAGACCCCCCTGCATCAGGACCTCCTGAAGATCCATTTCCACCTCCTCCGCAACCCATCATTGCTGAAGCGCTTACAGACGCTGCAAGCCCTAAAACCATCAAATGGCGTAATAGAAATTTTCGCATAAAAATTCTCCTTCTTAAAAAAACAAGCACCTCAATCAATGCTTTAAAATTTACATTTCAATTATGAAAGCTATTTTCATTTGAATGAGTGTGCACCTAATGAAACTAAGTGGTCTTGTCAACACAAAATGAAAACGGATTTCATTTTATATTGACATAAACACTTCGATTATTTATCTCCACAATGAAAACGACTTTCATTTTCATGATAGAGGTGATCCATTATGCAAAACAACCATTCAAAGCAATCGGAATGCTCAATTAAAATTTGCTCTCAAGGTCATGTGCATCTCCACATGGGATCCACAACCTTACATATGAATTTCGAAGAATTTACATGTTTGGTAAAAACATCGTTCCAAGCCATTGAAAAATATCAACAAACCTTCCCTGAAAATATGCATGATTTTCAATCAACTCTCGCTCATTAGTTATGACGGATCTTTTAACATCTCCTTTTTTTGCCAGTCCTTATAATTTATCCTTAGGACTTGGTTACAGCCAATTGCGTCTCGGTAATGATTTGCCTACTTATGATGGCTTTGCGACCGAGCTTCGAATGGGCAGAAATTTTCATATCAATGAACATAATACTTTTTCGTTAAATGGTGTTTTTCGCTATGAAAACTTTATCAATGAAGATGCTTCACCTAGCCGACTTCATCATTTTTTTTGGGGAGCAAATGGCGGATATTCATTAAATATAGTGCCCCGTGCTTTTGGAATGTTCTTGGACGCAGAAATTGGAGTCAGTCGATTCGAATCCTCAAGTGGAGTCAACATTGGACAAGAGGCCCTAAGACAACTCAAGCCAGGCATAGCCCTCACGCTAGGTTTAGGCGCAGGCTTAGGATTTTGGGATAATGCAATTCGAGCCAGCTTCATATGGCATTTTCATAATAACTTTGAAGTAAATGGCCCGGCAGAAGAAGACCCCTCTATTGGTTTTTCTCCCCACACTTTTTCACTTATACTCAGCACCGATTTGGCTAGGATTGCACATCATTTATCAAATCACGATTCCGACCCAGAACAAGAAAGTCTTGAAGATTGGTTTAGCCAGTTACAAAATCCTCACGGGCTTCTCTTTGCAGATTTTGGATTCAACCCCGACCCATCTTATCAGCTTGTTGAAGGCCGAATTTTTTTGCAGAAACAATCCAGCCCTTCCAGTCCTTTAGGATTCGGTTTAAATTTCGCTTTGGCCTATGGACATGGTTCGCCTTCCGGACTTGCGGGTCCCCCTGAACATGGAGGGTTTGCGCCAGAATTCGAAGAAGCTTATTTGAGTTTGTATTTTCCAGGATTGGAAAGCACTTTTACGCTCGGACGTCATTTCATGGCAAACCAGATGGTATCTTCGTCTGACAACGATGCTTTTTTTACAACATCCAGTTTACAAAACCACGAATCCCCAATGAATCTTCAGATAGAACATTCCTATCTGTTTCATCATGGTACTCCGCTGAGCTTTGGCGGATTTTCTATGCAAAAATTTATCGATCCGCACACCTTGTTCACTGCGATGACTTTGCATGACTGGGATCATTTGAGCGGAGATGCGGCAGGGCATGGTGGATTATTAAATATTAGCCTCCACAATCCTGATTGGCTCTCGACTGGTTTCAGCTTGATGGCAGGAAAAAACCAAAACAGCGCTTATTTCCTCTTAAATGCGCAGGCTCTTATGTGTTTACCTGCGACTTCCAACTGCTCATTAATTAATCCGAACACCCGATTCAATGCGGGTTTAGAATATTTATTTGGCACGGATGAAAATGGAACATGGCAAGGAGGAGACTTAATGGCCCGGCTTAATCTGAATCGTTATTTAGGGCTCTCATCGCGATTCAGCTTTTTTCACGATCCGGATGGAGTTCGTACGGGTACAGCCCAAAGCTTATTAGAAAGCTCTGTTACCTTGCATGCACAGCCCGCACCTTGGATTCGACTCAAAGCCGAATACAGGAGAGATGAAAGTTTAGAGGCCGGAGACATCCGCTCACCTTATTACATCCCCAGCACTAATACTTTTCAAACAGGGGCAGCTCTTGTTTTTTAATATTTAAAAGATCTTTGACTCACAGCTCAAATCATCTAGTGCTGCCTCCATGAAATTTTCGACTCCAAAGTTACCTTATTTTTATTATGGTCTGCTTTTTCTTATGCTTTTTTCAGCCTGCTCTTCAAAAACCTATGTAACGCGTTCTCGTCTGATGATGGGACATGTTCCTGTGAACATTACTGTCAAAACGAAGTCTGAACATCAAGATCTTGCCATCCAAACGATGGATGCAGCCTACAAAAAAGCGGAAGAAATAGAATCAAAATTGAGCGAATATAATCCCTCTTCTGAAATCTCATGCTTAAACCAAAAAGCAGGCAAAGCTTTTTGTGATCTTTCCCCAGAAACCGTAACCTTGATCCGTTTAGGCCAAGAAATTAACGCAAAAACAGAAGGTGCATTTGACATTCGCTTTACTTCAAAGTCTCCACAAGGCCGCAAGGGAATGATTCTTTTGCTTGTGAACGAAGGTAAACTCACAAACTCGCAAACGAGAATAGGAATCGCAAGTTTGGCGAAAGGCTATATCCTCGATCGAATGATCGAAATGATTCAAAGCAAAGGTTTTGACGCAATCATCGATGCGGGTGGAGATATTCGAGCTCAGGGCGGCCCCTGGAAAGTAGCCATACAAATACCAAATTTAGACTACGGAAAAAATACAAATGCTTTTGAAATTGCGAATCAAGCCCTCACCACTTCTGGAAATTATGAAAATAAAAATAATGTCATCAATCCGGAAAATGGCCAAGCTGTAGAAGATAAAAGCAGTGTGAGTGTCATCGCTAATACAGCCACTCTTGCTAACGCTCTCTCGACCGCTTTTTATGTATTGGGAGAAGTAAAATCTGCCAAGTTATTTAAACAATTTTCGGGAATAGAAATGATCTGGGCCGATTCTCAAGGGACGCTTCGTTATTATTGTGCAGACGGAAATTGTCCTCAAAGAAAGTAATTATAGATCCATTTCAACACCGTGAACAACCCTGATTGTAGTGTAAATTCCCCCGCGAACATAAAACTCAGCCACAATTTCCATAAAGTGAGGCTTACAAGCTTTCACTAAGGCATCTAAAATATGGTTGGTTACCGATTCATGAAAGGCGCCTTCATCTCGAAAGGACCATAAGTAGAGTTTTAAAGATTTTAACTCGATGCAAACCTTGTCTGGAACATAACGAATATAAAGGGTCGCAAAATCGGGCTGACCGGTTTTAGGGCATAAACAGGTAAATTCAGGACATTCAAAGTTAATTTCATAGGGCCGTTTGGGCTCCGGATTCAGGAAAGTCTCGATTTTTTTTGTGGGTTTACTGGACATAAATACCTTTCTTAATCAAATTCAGACTACTCTTAACAAGTTTAAGAGTGCTTGAAAGCTTTAATTTTTATTGTATGAAAACAAATGCAAAACTTTCCCTCAAAAGCTAGCGTTGATCTACAAGTCGTACCCTTGGGTTGCAAGAGGGTCAGGAAAAAGGGTATAATCCCTTTTGAAAAGGAGAATAAAATGAATTCAACTTATAAATATGCTTTGCTGGGTGTGACCGCTGTTTTATGCGTCAGCTTAGCCGCTTCTCCCGCAGAGGCCAAAGGGCAGAATCCTCAGAATCAGGGAGATGTGGATTATAATGCAACTCCAAACTCACCCACTTTACCTCTTGTGCAATATCCTCCTCCTCAAAATTATCCAACTTCCGTTCAAATAGGAACCCCTTCTTACTACTATTATTACCCCCCGATGTATGGTGCTGGCTACGGCGGTGGATATGGCGGAGGAGGCTACGGACCAGGCGGTGGCGGATATGGCGCTGGTTATGGTGGCGGCGCCCCAGGAACTGCGGGTGTGTCCTTTTATAATGCCGGTGGACCCACTCAACGTACCTTTTATTACAACACTCAGATTCCCGGACAAATTCCCTATAATGGTGGCGGCAACAATGGATGGGGTGGAGGCGGTTTTGGCGGATATAATGGATACAATGGCGGATTAATGGTCCCCTAAACATCTCTTTAAACTCATTTGATCTTCAAAACCCCGCTTGCAAAGGCGGGGTTTTTATTTTTTAAGAAGGCATGCAATATCGTTCCTTCGGAAAAACAGGTCTTCAAGTCTCTGAAATTGGTCATGGTACCTGGGCGATGGGAAATATGTGGGGACCCACCCACGACTCCGAGTCCATCGAAGCTTTACTCAAAGGATTCGAGCTAGGAATTAATTTTGTAGATACGGCCTGGGTTTATGGTGAAGGACGTTCCGAAAAAATCGTTGCCAGTGCGATCAAGCGTTGGAAAAAGAAAAAAATTCACGTGGCTACTAAAATTCCTCCTAAAAATTTTAAATGGCCTGCCTCCCCTGAAATTCCAGTGAGCGAAACATTCCCCGCCGACCATATTTTTGAATACACTGAAAAAAGCCTAAAAAATTTAAAGACGGACTGCATCGATTTGCAACAACTGCATGTGTGGAGTGAGCAATGGATGGAACAAGGAGATTGGCTAGAAGCCTTACAAAAGCTAAAACAGCAAGGCAAGATCCGCTACATGGGCGTTTCCATTAACGACCACGAACCCAACACTGCCTTAAAATTGGTTGCTTCAGGTATCATTGATAGTGTGCAAGTCATTTACAATATTTTTGATCAAGCTCCTCAAGAAAAGCTCTTTCCACTCTGCGAAAAAATGGGAGTGGCAGTCATCGTTCGCGTTCCTTTCGATGAAGGCTCTTTGACCGGAACTTTTTCTCCACAAACTGAATTTCACAAAGAAGATTGGCGAAGGAGATATTTCAAAGGGGATAGATTAAAAGAAACCTGCGAGCGAGTAGAAAAAATTCAATTCCTCATCCGCGACGAAATCGAAAATCTCTCACAGGCCGCACTCAAGTTTTGTCTCTCGCAAACCGCCGTTTGCACAGTGATCCCTGGCATGCGTAAATTTGCAAAAGTGGAGATGAACTGCAAAGCATCGGATGGAATTCGTCTTAAAAACTTTGAATTAGAAAAATTAAAAGATCACGCTTGGCAGAGAAATTTCTATTCTCCACCAGTTAATAAATACTAATTTTCTTCGCAATTTCCAGCATTACAAGTCGCTTCTTTTAAAACTTCTCGATCTGGTTTTAAAAATGAAAAGGTCTGCGTAGTGCCGTCCGAATCAAAAACCACAGAAAGAATTCCTTCACTCGTAATATACTCCCGGATCAGACTTCCATCTTGCCATTGAGTTTTTTTAAATTTGAAGCCTTTGTCCTGTCCTTCGATATTCATCCAAACGATGTCACCTTTTTTATCAAAGGAGCTCTCTTCTTTCAAACTCACATGAGTGTAAACAATACTTTTAGATCCATCGGAATATTCTGTAGTGACTTCTTTACCTCCTTCAGGAGTCGTTTTTTCATTCACCTTCATCGCCTGCATTCCTGAAGATTTTAAAGGATCTTCTGTCCCTCGGAGAACTTTGATATCTCTAAAAACAGGATTCTTATATGCAAGCGGTGCCTTTTTCTTCAGTTTTCCACCTAAGTCTTGTTCGACAACTTGGTCTCCGAGAGATTCACGGGCATTTTTTCTCACAGCACCTGAGCTCAAGTTCACGACAAGAATTTCTTTGAGTTGGGTATTTTTTAAACTTAAGTTTTGCCCACTCCAATCGACTAAAATACCATTTTCGAAATAAATTCTTTTACCTGTAGCCCCTTCATCAATCTGACCTGGCACCCCACCTGTCGGAATAGGAACGATATCTTCGTCGTCTGCAGCTTTAGCTAAGGAAGAGAATGAAATGAGGAATAAAA
>CAZKUY010000006.1:0-56958 GCA_964556135.1 uncultured Pseudomonadota bacterium | reverse complement strand
AAACAAAATCCAATTGCTTGCTGGAATAAGCACGCTATAATGAAGAGATCGGTTCGAATATTCCCATTTTAAGGAGAACTCATGAAACGGACTCTACACTTGTTAATGATCGCAAGTTTGCTAACACTTCCTCTATCGCTTCAATCCCAGCAACCTGCGCCACCCTCTTCACCACCCCCAGCACAACCCGCTCCTAGCCCAACACCGGCACCGACTCCAGCACCTACTCCAGCTCCAGCACCTACACCGTCTGCGGCTCCCGCTCCGACAAGCGCAAACCCAAGCCCGAGCCCCGCTGCAAAACCGGCAAGCCAAGAAATTCCAGTCATTTCGATTGGAGATCAAGTAAAGCCCATCAACAATAAAGAAGCTAAAGAGAAGACCGAAGCTACCAATACCGAAGATCCGAATGCCAAAAAAGTAGTTCGAAAAACTGTACAAACTCCCAAAACACCCCGAGTCGACCTGAATGTACCCCTTGTTTTAGAATCGAGACAATTAGTCCATTCTCGTCTTTCTCAAGTCGGTGATGAAGTGGTATTTGTCGTCGCTGAAAATTACCCTCCTAAGGTGAGTAACCCCCTGCTTCCTAAAGGAAGCGTGGTCGTGGGTAAAATTACCGCGATAGAAAGAATTCAAAAAGATCAATCCGGTGGAATTCGCGTCTCTTTAGATGCAGCAATTAGCCCCAGTGGAGCAGCCATCTCCTTACCAGGCGTATTGGAAGTATTGCGTCAAAAAGGACAAGACGACATTGGCGGCACCGAAGTATTTATTCCTGTGGGCTTGAGACAAAATGCTACTTTGAGCAAAAGACTCACCACCCGAGTGGCAGCCAGAAACACGAAGGTCAAAGCTGCAAAAGGACAACTTTACGCCCCTGCAGAAATTATTGTGGGTGAAGTGAATGTGAAGTTAAAAGACTTAAAATATCCTACTCGAATTGACGTCTTAGTAGAAGGCCCTCCAGGCATGGATGTCACCGATTTAAAAGAAGATTCCATTCGAATTGTGCGCATTAATGATTTCACATTGCCTCGTCCGATTAACCCTTTAGAAGACAAAATAAAAGTTGCCGATCGCAACAAAAATAATGTAAAAGATATAAGTTATCGATTTCCCGGATGGGACATCGTTCGCTACCTTCCCGAAGGAAGTTCAACGGTGGTTTTAAGTGCTCAAACGAAAGACGGTAAGCCCGTTGAAATGGTCGCAGCGATTCGAAATTTGTATAAATAATTAGAAGGTTTGAATTTTTACTTTCCTTCCTGACCCCATAAGAGGGGGTGGTAGAATCCCCAAAACCGCCCCCTTTTTTTATTTTTCTAAGCTCGTTTCACCGCAGCTTGCCAACCCTCTACTTTTTTCTTCACTTCAACTTTAGACATTTGAGCTTTGAAGAGGCGATCTTGCTTCCAATGTTGACTGATGACTTTCGGGCTTTCCCAAACACCTGTGGCAAGTCCTGCCAGAAAAGCCGCTCCTAATCCGGTGCTTTCAATCATTTGAGGTCGCGAAAGAGGCACGCCTAAAATATCCGCCTGAAATTGCATGAGAAGATTATTGGCGCAGGCACCGCCGTCCACTTTTAAAATTTTCAGCTTCTTGCCTAAGTCTTTGCTCATCGCTTGTAAGATGTCGTATTGGCAAAAGGCGATTCCTTCTAAAGTAGCGCGAGCCAGATGTGCCGCTGTCGTTCCACGCGTAAGACCGCAAATTAAGCCACGCGCATCGGAGCGCCAATGGGGCGCTCCTAAACCTACAAAGCCAGGCACCAAATAAACGCCTTCGGAGCTTTTCACGGATTCTGCCAAGGCTTCCACATCAGAAGCTTTTGCAATGATTTTCAGACCATCTCTCAACCACTGAACCGCAGCTCCCGCGATAAAAGCAGATCCTTCCAGAGCATAAGCGACTTCTTTGCCCAACTTCCAAGCGACTGTAGTCAGAAGCTTGTTTTTAGAATGAATGATTTTCTTACCCGTGTTCAATAAAATGAAAGATCCCGTTCCATAAGTACATTTGGCTTCGCCGACTCCGAAACAAGCTTGGCCAAATAATGCGGCTTGCTGATCTCCTGCAATGCCGGCAACGGGAATGCCATCCGGCAATCCTTGGACTCCTTTGGTTTGACCATAAATTTCTGAAGAGGAAGCGATGCGTGGCAAAATCGAAGCAGGCACTTCTAAAATTTTCAATAGTTCAGGATCCCAATTCAGACTTTTTAGATTCATCAGCAAAGTTCGGGAGGCATTCGACGGATCGGTCACATGAGTTTGGCCTTGGGTCAGCTTCCACACCAAATAAGTGTCGATGGTTCCGAAGGCAAGCTCTCCGGATTTGGCGCGGGCCTTTGCGCCTGCGACATTATCTAAAATCCATTTGATTTTAGTTCCCGAGAAATAAGGATCTAAAACTAAACCTGTTTTCTTTTTGAATTTATTTTCTAAACCTTTTTTCTTTAACTTTTCACAAAGCGCTGCAGTACGGCGATCTTGCCAAACGATGGCATTATGAATGACCCGAGACGTGGCTCTTTCCCAAATCACCGTCGTTTCCCGTTGATTGGTAATGCCTATTCCTGCAATGCGCAAAGGATCGATTCCAGACAGAGAAAGAGTTTCTTGAATCGCCTTTACCGTCGAATGCCAAATTTCTTCCGGATCATGCTCCACCCATCCTGGCTGAGGGTAATGCTGAGGAAACTCATTATTTTTTTTGGCTATAATATTAAGGTGTTTATCGAGAATCATCACCGTGGTGCCGGTTGTTCCTTGATCGATAGATAGAACAAGATCCTTCATCACTGACTCCTTAACTATATTTTTTGAAAAATTTCAAAACGCGTTTGGCCACGACCTCTTTGTCGTAATCCACGGTTATAATGTGGTTGGATTTATTCAAAGTCAGGGTTTCGACCACCTCCGACCCAATGCAAGCACGAATGTAATCTAAATTCCCATAGGGTACGGTTTCATCGTCGACGGCATGAGCAATCAAGGTGGGCTGGCGAATCGTATGTAATTCTCGGCGAACTTTCCTTTGGATATCGAGCAAGTTCGCCACTGAAGCGACGGGCACTTTATCATAGGTCTGATGACGACGCTGCGCTTGTGGGTCTTTGATCGAAACTAAATATTTTTTCTGGTAGCGATACAAGTATTTCAAAGGAGTTTTCCAGATCAGAGGAAAAAGATAACGAATAAGCCAGCCATCCAGGAACAAAGGCGTGGCCAAAAGTGAAACTGCACGGATATTTCGATGTTGATGGGCTAAATGAAGCGCTAAAAGTCCCCCCATCGATAAACCTACCACACAAATTGAATCGCAGTGATTCTTCATGCGGAAGTAAGCTTCCTCGGCACTACGATACCAATCTACCCAGCTGGTTTGCTCTAATTCTTCCGCAAAAGTGCCATGACCCGCTAAAACAGGAGCAATCACGCTGTAACCTGCTTCATGAAGTTCTTTGGCCAAATAATGGAAACAATCGGGGGTCGCGGTAAAACCATGAAACAACAAGACTCCTTTTCGGGAGCCTACAAGTTCAATGGATTCAATGGGTCGGTGGATGCCGGGCCTGCTTTTTTTCATGGTCCGGAAATTTATACAAGTTTAGGGAGTAGATGCAAGGAAACTCCTAGAATAGAAGGGACATTTTCAACAAAACGACTCTTGACACTTTCAAAATCTGCATGTTAACGCTGCGCCGCATTCGAAATTCTGACCTAATTTTTACCTCAATTTATGGTTCGGAAAGCTTAGTTTCCTGAGCTTTCGAAAAGGATAATGGATTTAACTCCTAACATCACATTCTTCTACCAGCTTGCCCTCTTTCTCGTCGTCGTTGCCGTTTTAAATCACCTTCTTTTTCAACCTGCTTTAAAAGTGCTCGATAAGCGCAAAAGCGCCACAGACGGGGTTCAGGAAGAAGTTCTTAGCTTGAAGCAAATGACCGAGCAAAAAATTAATGAATACGAAGACAAGCTCTACCAAGCAAAATTGCGTGGAGCTGCCTTGAAAGATAAAATCAAAAAAGAGGGCGATGAAGAAGCCACAAAAATTTTGAATAAAGCTCGGGAAGGTTCAGAATCCACCCTTTTAGAATTAGAAGCAAAACTTGCTCAAGAAGAAAGACAAGCAGAACTCGAACTAAAACAAGCTTTGCAAGAACTCGCAAAACAAATGGCAGAAAAAGTTTTAGAGAGAAAAGTATCTTAAAATGAAAAAGCTATCTTATCTCATTATTTTAATGACCAGCCTTAGCTTCAGTGCTTTGGCGCAAGCAGCCGAAGAAGCTCATGGAACTACCCATAGCATTAATGTCATGAGCGACCTTGTTTATCCTTGGATAAACTTCATTATTTTACTGACACTGCTCATCTATTTTCTTAGAAAACCTGCAAAAGATTTTTTCCTCGCACGCTCTAAAAAAGTCGCTCAAGAAATTGAGCAATCGGCTCATGAAAAACATGAAGCGGAGTCGCAATATCTCAATTACGATCGCAGACTCAAAAACATCGAAGGTGAAATGGATAAGCTTTTGCAAGCTATGAAGCAAGAAGGCGAGCTCGCTCGCAGCAAAATTGTTCAAGAAGCCCAAGATGCTGCCAAACGCATGACCGAAACCACTCAGTGGATTGCCAATCAAGAAATTCGCAAAGCAAAACTCGCTTTAAAAGAAAAGGCCGTCCAAATTATTTCCGAACAAGCGGGGCAAATGGTCAAAGCAAACGTTCAAGATAAAGACCGACAAAACTTCGTCAGCAAAGCGCTGAATAACTTGGAGGTCGGCCTATGATTTCAGGATCTATTGGTAGACGATATGCCCGCGCCCTTCTGGATTTAGGCCAAGAACAAGGCAAAGCGGATGATTTTTTAAATCAACTTTTATCCGTTCAAAGCGTGTTGAAGTCTTCTCAAGACATTTCTTTCCTGTTAAATGATCCCGCATTTCAAGCTTCACAACGCAAAAAAGTTTTCAACACACTCGCCCCTAAGCTGGGTTTATCCGAAGCTGTTAAAAATTTCTTAAGTCTGCTCATTGACCGTGAACGCATTGGTTTTTTCGATGATGTGGTCACCTCTTACCAAGAGCAAGCAGACGATTTATTGAAGCGAGTGCGAGTCCAAGTGAAGAGTGCAAGTCCCTTAGATAAAGAATCCGAAGAACGTCTGAAAAAATTAGTAGAAAAAATGACTGGCAAGCAAGCCTTCTTAAACACCCAAACCGACGCTAGTTTAATGGGCGGTGTGGTGATCAAAGTGCGGGACATGGTTTTTGACGGAAGTTTAAAAAATGCCCTGCACCAACTCACAGAAGACATGCTGAGCTCAAATATTTAAAAATTATCAAGCTGAATTATTTTAGGAGTGATTATGCAAATTCGACCCGAAGAGATTAGCCAGATTATCAGGCAACAAATCGAAAACTACGACCAAGTGGTAGAGCGTTCCGAAGTCGGCACCGTTCTTTCCGTCGGCGATGGTATCGCCCGCATTCACGGCTTAGGAAAAGTCATGGCCGGTGAGCTCATTGAGTTCCCCCATAATATTTATGGAATCGCTTTGAATCTTGAAGAAGACAACGTGGGTGCCGCGATCATGGGTCATGACGCAGAAATTCGCGAAGGTGACGTAGTTAAAAGAACCGGCCGCATCGCGGAAGTTCCTGTCGGCGAAGCTCTCATCGGTCGTGTTGTCAATGCTTTAGGTCAACCTTTGGACGGCATGGGCGCCATTGACAGTAAGCACAAGCGCCAAATTGAAATTAAAGCTTTGGGCATCGTCGCTCGCGGACCCGTCAACGAACCTTTACAAACTGGCTTAAAAGCCATCGACGGAATGATTCCGGTTGGAAGAGGTCAACGCGAACTCATCATCGGTGATCGTCAAACCGGTAAAACCGCCATTGCGCTCGACACCATCATCAACCAAAAAGGTCAAAACGTTTATTGTTTCTATGTAGCGATCGGTCAAAAGCAATCGACCGTCGCTCAAGTGGTGGAAAAACTGAAACGTTACGGCGCGATGGAATACACCACCGTCATTGCGGCCAATGCCTCTGATCCCGCACCTCAACAATTTTTAGCTCCCTTCTCCGGCGCTAGTATGGGTGAATACTTCCGCGATAGTGGTCGTCATGCTTTGATTATTTATGATGATCTTTCCAAGCACGCTGTGGCTTATCGTCAGCTTTCCTTGTTGCTCCGTCGTCCTCCCGGTCGCGAAGCTTATCCTGGAGATGTTTTCTATTTGCATTCTCGCTTACTCGAACGCGCTGCAAAAGTTTCCGCGGCTCGTGGTGGTGGATCATTGACCGCTCTTCCTATCATTGAAACTCAAGCCGGTGACGTGTCTGCCTATATTCCTACGAACGTCATTTCGATTACTGACGGACAAATTTATCTCGATACCGACTTATTCTACTCGGGCGTGCGACCTGCGATTAACGTTGGTCTTTCGGTTTCTCGCGTCGGTGGTAATGCTCAAATCAAAGCGATGAAACAAGTCGCAGGAACCTTACGCTTAGAACTCGCTCAATTCCGCGAACTCGCCGCTTTCGCTCAGTTCGGTTCGGATTTAGATAAAGCGACCCAAGCTCAATTAGCCCGCGGTGAACGCTTAGTCGAAGTGCTGAAGCAAGGTCAGTATCAACCTTTATCCGTCGAAAAACAGGTTTTAACGATTTACGCGGCTACCAACGGTTGGTTGGATGAATGTCCTAAAATTAAAACTCAGAAATTTTTAGCGGACATGCTTTTGTTTGTGGAAACCAAGCACCCCAGCATTTTGAAAGATATCGTCACCAAGAAAACTTTAGACGACGAAATCAAAGGCAAAATCAAAACAGCTTTGACCGAATTCAAAGCCCAATTTGTAGCATAAACTTATGGCGACACTTAAAGTCATCCGAAAGCGCATTACGAGTGTCAAAAACACTCAGAAAATCACCAAAGCGATGAAAATGGTCGCAGCGGCGAAATTGCGACGCGCGCAAGGCGCCTTAGTGCAAGCTCGTCCTTATGGAGTTCATTTAAAGAACATCCTCAATCGCGTCAGCGCTTATGTGGATCCGGAAAAGAATCTTTCTTTAAATCCATCTCCTGCGGGAAAAGCCGCTCTTGTGGTTTTCACGTCGGATCGCGGTCTTTGCGGTGGTTTCAATTCTAACCTTCTTCGTAAAGTAAACACTTTCATTTTTCATGAAGGCAAGTCGCATCAAAGTCTGGAAATTCAAACCGTCGGAAAAAAAGCACGCGATTTTTTCAAAGCTCGAAAAGTAGATATCGAAAAAGAGTGGCAAGGCATTAGCCTTGGATTTAGCTTCGAAAGCGCTCTCGAAATTTCCCATCAAATTTTAGAAGCTTTTAAAAATGGGGACTTTTCGAATTACTATATTGCCTACAACAGTTTCAAATCGGCCATTTCCCAAGAAATTAAAATTCAAAAAATATTACCGCTGGATTTTGGAAGCACTGAAGAAAACGCCGGAATTTTTCCCATTATTTTTGAGCCTTCCGCTCAAGAGTTATTTGAAGAACTTCTCCCTCGCTATATTGCGAGCGAAATTTATCTCGCCCATCTCGAATCGACCGCATCCGAATTGGGCGCGCGTATGTCCGCAATGGAAAATGCGACGAGCAACGCCAAAGATATGATCGGAAAACTCACTTTAATTTATAACCGCGCCCGGCAAGCTACGATTACCAAAGAACTCATGGATATCGTGAACGGCGCAGAATCATTGAAATAAGAATTACAAGGAGCCTCAAATGTCAGAGAAAAAGAATTTAGCCAAAGGATTGATCATTCAAGTCATCGGACCTGTTCTCGATATCCGATTTCCCTCAGGAGACTTGCCCCCAATCTACACGGCCTTAAAAGTCACTAACCCCTCCATTGATGATCGTGAATGGAATCTCGTCGTCGAAGTTTCCCAACATCTTGGTGAAAACACAGTGCGCTGCATTGCGATGGATTCTACCGAAGGTTTGGTTCGCGGAGCTGAGGTCCTCAACACAGGAGCTCCGATTCAAACTCCGGTCGGTGCAGAAGTTTTAGGAAGAATCTTGAACGTTATCGGCGAACCTGTCGACGAAGCAGGTCCCATCAATGCCAAGAAGCAATATTCCATCCACCGTGAAGCTCCCAAATTCTTGGAACAAAGCACTGAAGTCAAAATGTTCGAAACCGGCATTAAGGTCATCGATCTACTCGCTCCTTATTCTAAAGGTGGTAAAATCGGATTGTTCGGAGGCGCAGGCGTCGGTAAAACCGTTCTCATCATGGAATTGATCAACAACGTGGCCATGCAACATGGTGGTTATTCTGTATTCGGCGGCGTCGGTGAACGTACTCGTGAAGGTAACGATTTGTGGTTGGAAATGAAAGAATCCGGCGTTTTGAAAAAGACCGCTCTCGTTTACGGCCAAATGAATGAACCTCCGGGAGCCCGTGCTCGCGTTGCTTTGACCGCACTTTCCATCGCTGAATATTTCCGCGATGAAGAACATCAAGACGTGCTTTTATTCATCGATAACATTTTCCGTTTCACTCAAGCAGGCTCTGAAGTCTCGGCTCTTTTAGGTCGTATTCCTTCAGCGGTCGGTTATCAACCTACTTTGGCCACTGAACTCGGTGAACTGCAAGAACGCATCACCTCTACCACGAAAGGTTCTATTACTTCCGTGCAAGCCATTTATGTTCCTGCAGACGATTTGACCGATCCCGCGCCTGCCACCACTTTCTCCCATTTGGATGCGACCACCGTTCTTTCGCGTCAAATTGCAGAATTGGGAATTTATCCGGCCGTGGATCCTCTGGATTCAACTTCTCGTATTTTGGATCCTCAAGTCATCGGCGATGCGCATTACCAAATCGCTCGTTCCGTACAGCAAGTTTTGCAGCGTTACAAAGATTTACAAGACATCATCGCGATCTTGGGTATGGATGAACTTTCCGAAGAAGATAAGCTCACCGTTGCGCGCGCTCGTAAAATCCAAAAGTTCCTTTCACAACCTTTCTACGTGGCCGCTCAATTCACCGGCATGGATGGAAAATACGTGAAGTTGGAAGACACCATTCGTGGTTTCCAAGAAATTGTGGCCGGTAAATACGATGATATCCCCGAACAAGCATTCTACATGGTCGGAACCATCGAAGAAGCTTTGGCCAAAGCGGAAAAAATCGCTGCCGCTGCATAACATTAACCATGAAGATGACCGAGGCCGGGTGCCCCTTGGGCGGCCGACCGAATGGTTGAAGACAGAGTCGTAAACCATGAAGATCGAAATTTCTACACCCACAAAAAGCATTCCCCCTCAGGAAGTTTCACAAGTGCTCATCCCTACTGAAAAAGGGGAAGCCATGATTCTTCCCGGGCATGCGACTATGATCACACGATTGGGAGCCGGAACCCTTTCCTTTCAAAGCAAAAACGAAACGAAGAGCTTTGAAATTACAGGCGGTACCGCTGAAATTGAAAATGACCACATCATTGTGGCTTGTGATTCCATCCAATAATCCTTCGCCCTTGTCTTGGGCTATGATATAAAAAGGCATGCAAAAAAAGTTGATTCGAACAGGAGCCTTGCTCCTTCTTTTCGTTTTTATTTTATTAAACTTCACGGCTTGTAAAAGCATCCGGTCTTGGTTCAAGAAAACGCCGACGAGTGATGTGGAACTCACAAATCCTGAGCCTGAATTAGACCAAGCACCGCAATCTCAGCCTGCCATTGCTGAATCGCAAGCCGCACTTCCGCCTCCTCCTGCAGCACCGCCTCCCAATCTATTTGGCGAAAGTCTTCCAGCAAAAAATTCTCTTTTTGGTAATCCTGAATCTCCACCAGTAGGAGCCGTGGCAGCACCAGCCGCAGTGGGAAATTCCGGAACACTCAGCGCTTCTGCTGGAATAGAAAAAAAAGTTTCTGAGGGAGGTTATTTTTTAATCGACGATGCTCAAGCGCTGTCAGCCACAGGAAAAGCCCTCACCTATCAATGGGGTTTAGCTCAAGGACCTGCCGATAAAATCCAAATCGTCAAAGGGGATGCCCTGCAAGGAAGTTTTAAAATCCTCGAAGTGAATGAAGTCACTCCCTTCGTGCTTCGCCTCAGCGTTTCGGACGGGACAGAACAAGCTTCTTCAGACGTGAAAGTCACCGCTTATCCCGTTCAACTCAGTTTAAGAAGTCATTTGGGTGGAATCACTCGACAAGTCGAACGTCTCGGGGAAAATACCTATGTCACCCGAGGTCGCACTCTCGAAGTTTATGATTCGCAGTTCAACCTTGTCGATAAAGTGAATCTCGAAAATCCTATTTTGGAATTAAGCGCTTTCACTCTCAAAAGCAGAACTTATCTCTATGCCATCACGGAATCAGGAGAGTGGTGGTATTTGGATGTAACAGATACAAAGAATGTCAGTAAAAATCTGGTGCAGAAATCAGTAAGCTTTCGAGATTTGAAAATCACCAGCAGCAATGAAGAAGCTTTCGGTCTAGCCTTAGATAAAGACAAAGCCCTGCTCTGGAATCTGAGTAATCCTGCCCAGCCTCAATTAAAAGCAGAACTCAAAGGCCCTTATCAAGATTTGAAAAAAGCGATTTTAGTGGGGAAAAAGATTTACCTCGCGGATCGAAACAACATTAGCTCTCTCGATGCTTCGAGCGGAATTCTGAATGCGGCCATTCCAGTGGGCGGCAATATCACGGGTTTAGATATCGTCGAGAATGCGGGAAAACTTTTCTTAGTCACTTCTCTCGGAGCCCAAGAAGGAAAACTAGGCAGTGATTATGGTTTGCGTGTTTTCGAACTAGGCGCTGCCGGAAAACTGATCAATGAGCAACGCTTTCGACTCAAAGGCAATCCTCCTATCGAAAAAATGACTCCTCTGCCTCAGTCTTCTAAGGTGCTTTTAGCCGTTCAAAGTAAAGATCGTCTTGAATTAAGAGTTTTTGATTTGAGCAGTAAAACAGAAGTGCCTTTGGATATTGCAAACGATCTTAAAATTGCCATTCTTCTCGATATGGCGGGCGGAGTTCTTAACAATATTCCTTTGGCGATTTTAGCCGATGCTTCCGCTTTGAAAGTTTTAAAGCTCAGCCCCGTAGGAAGCCCCGCCACTCGACTCAAAGTAGAAAACTTTAAAATCTCTTATTCAACTTTAGCCGCAGGCGCTGTAAAATTGCTCCCCAATTCAAATTCGCTTTTCCTTATGGATTTTGGCAGCATGCAAAATCCAAATCTGCCGGCCCTTCTTGAAATTAATACCAGCGACCTTTCGCTGAAATCTTCTTTGAGTTTAGGCGACTCTTCCTATTTTTCGGACTTCGCGGTCACTTCACTTTCTAAATTCAATTTTGGCGCAAATCTGAACGATGAAAGTTCGCAAAACAGTCCGCAAAGTCTTCCGGCTTCGCTTCCCAGTACCAATCCTGCAAGCTCTCAACCTGCACCTCGTAATACGGATGGTTTTTTGAGAGCTTTTACGATGGATCCCAAAGCCTCTCGCTCTTTCTTAAGTGCTCAAAGAATTTTCGGAGGACTCGTAGGCAACAATAGCTCACGACCTTTCGGGATGGATGCAAAAGTGATGGGTAATTCCGTCGTGCTTGCTACCGCTGTCTCTAAGGTATCGGGCGTGGGATATAAATCAGGACTCTATGTGTTGCGCATGCCCACGACAGCAGATCCAGCAGTTTTGCTAAAGGGCGATCTAAGCCAAATCCTGAGCTATGTTCCCCTCAGTGATGCCCGAGATGTAAAGATCAGCGATAATGGAAAATGGGCTTTAGTGGCCGCAGGAGCCGAAGGACTTGCCATTGTCGATTTGGAAAAAAATCAAATCAGTGCAAAGCAAAACCCGAGCCCTGGCGCGACCGCTGATCGCTTGATTCTGTCCCACGATCAAAAGAAAGTTTTCATTTCTTTCTTAGAAGCCAGCAGCACTTCACTCGATCCGAATGCAACAAGCTCACTGCCCGCTTCCATTTATGTTTATTATTTTAATGAAGGCCAAATCGGACTTTGGGGAAATCTCAAAGGACTTGCCTCCATCACTTTACCTTATGCGGTTCGCACCGGAAGCTTCGATTTGTCTGCAGATGACATTTATCTTTTCGTTGCCAATGGAGTGGAAGGAATTCGGGTCTATAATGCCAGTGATCCCAGTGCACCGGTTTTAGTTTATAGACTTCCCACCTTTGGCTTGGCGGTTTCAGTCGTCGTTGGAAATCAATATAAGAACATTTATATTGCCGATTTAATCAATGGTTTGGAAATGGCCGAGTTTGGATTTTAGCTCACACGAATACTTGACGATCCCCCGGCCTTGCGTGTAGCACACTAATGAATCCAGGCGTGTAGCTCAGCCGGTTAGAGCGCTGCCCTCACATGGCAGAGGTCAACGGTTCGATCCCGTTCACGCCTACATAGAGCGGGGGTCCTGCAAGCCGGACCCCCGTGCCCCCTGGGGTCTCACCCGAGCGGAATAAATCCGCTCTCCTTCGATCCATTTCATTTTTTAGCAGTTTTCCTCAACTCTTTTACGATAAAAACTTATGACGCAGTCACCCTGAAATGTAGAAAAGACGGGCTTTTCAGGGTTTTTTAAGAATGTTAAGATAGAGGTTGTCAGCCGAAAATGAGGGTGTTAGGCAAAATGCCCGTTTTTGACAGAATAGACAAAAATTAAGCATTTTAATCACTTAAGTATTGGGAATTATTCAACAATGACTCTTAAAAAGCTCCCAAAACTGAATATAAGCAAGGCTTTGAAGGCTGCACCCAAAAAAAGGGAAAGCCTCAAGGCGGACCTCGGCATTCGCAGTAAGATTTCTCCAAAGCTCGTTTGGATGTTTCCCTACTTGAAAAAGGCAAAACAAAAAATGCCTTCCTTAGTTTTGCCTCGCCATATCAAGCCTTACAAACCTCTCAAAAATAAAATCATGCGAGTCTTAGGGAATGTGTATTTTGCAAGCAAGGTGATTGTCATCGCGACTCACACTCAGCAAACCTATCTCAATAAAAAAGGCCAACTCAGAGTAAAGAAAATTGTTCGTCTTCCCAAATCTCGCATGTTGGATACTTTGGCCCATGAACTGGCTCATTTTCGTTTTCCCGATCACGGCTACGAACATGAAGAATTCACTCGCATTATCTTTAAGACTTTTGACTTGAAAGAAAAATGCCCACATTGCAAAGGTTCAGGCAAAATCGAACTCGAACCTAAGCCTTAAAAATTTTCATGAAACGTACAGTCCCTCCTCAAGATAAAGCTCAGAGACTCGATCTCTTCTTAATCCAAGAATTTGGAAAAAGCCGTGCCTATTGGAAGGAAGCGATTCAAAGCAAAGTGAAAGTGAATGGACGCGCCCCCAAAAAAGGCATGCTGTTGAGCGGTGGAGAAGTTTTAGAATATGAAGAAGAAGCAGAAAATAAAAATCCTTTTTCTGCGGATGCAAATATTTCCATTAAAATCATCCATGAAGATCCTGAATTCATCGTCGTAGAGAAACCGGCAGGCATGGATGTTCATCCTCTCAAAGCTGAAGAAAAAGGCACACTCTACCAAGCCATTATCGCCCGCTATCCTGAAATTGCAAAAATTGGTCTCTCGCTTCGGGAAGGCGGCTTATTACATCGCCTCGATCGCGACACTTCCGGCTTAGTACTTTTCGCACGCACTCAAGAAGCCTTTGATTTTTTAAAAAATGAATTTCAAAAAAGAAGAATCGAAAAAGAATATTTGGCACTGGCTGAAAGCGAATATCCTTTCAATAAAGACCAAACTCATTCCATCGAAGTTCCCATCGCGCATCATCCAAAAAATAAAAAGAAGATGAAGGTCGATTTTGAAGGACGCAGCGCCCTCACAACTTATCAAGCCTTGGAATCTTACGAAGGCGCCACTTTATTTAAAGTCCAGATTCCGACCGGAGTCCGCCACCAAATTCGCGTTCACTTAGCCTATGAAGGCTATCCCATTTTGGGCGATACGCTTTATGGAAAAATCGACTACCCTAATGAAATTCCCCGGCTTTTCTTACATGCCAGCCGTTTATCTTTCCGCCATCCCAAAGCCCCGCACGATAAGGTAGAAATCCAATCGGATTTACCGTCGGACCTTCAAAAGACCTTGCAAACATTATCCGCAACCAAATTCCTGACTCACCGATAATTTCAGTAACACACGATTCTTTTAAGGGAGGCACACACATGTCCAGAATTAGTCCTATTGCTTTAGCTCATTACAATTTAACCGAAGGTATTTGCGAAGCGGAGAGAGTTTTTCCCTCTGACATTCCTATTTCTCAAACTCCTTTTATGTTGGCCGCTCTGCATCGCAGGGAAACCGTTCAAGCCAATGTCCCTAAAAATTCCTTACTCTTTCGCCAAAGTGCTGGCTTGAGTGCCGGACACAATCGAGTGGATGCTATCAGCAAGGATCTTCTCGCCGCTGCAACAAATCCGACGAACCTTGTATTAGCATTCTCTGCACCGGTCTTGATTGCTCGGGCTCGACCTTGGCTGAGTGCTGCAGAAGCAAGTCTTGCGACTCTTCCGGGACAAGTCAGTCTCGCACGCGCAGGATCGGGACTCGCAAGCGGTCTCCTTGCTGCTTGCGCAGGCGCCCCCGAAGGCGAAGACTATGTCACGGCCGATGCGAGTTTTGCGCCTCCTGCCGAAGACCTCACTTGCGAAAATCTTTATGACAAAATTAATGAAATCCAGGTGGAGGGGCAGTGGGCGGCTCTCATCCAATCCATCGAATTTCCAGAACTCGATGTGACGCATGATGGAAACGAAGGCATTGCCGTAATCGCCGATTCGAAGGGTGAATTAATCAGCACGATGACGCCCAGTGATCCGGTTGCTTGGGTAAAAAACGAAGACAAACTTTTCATTTTAACGGCAAATAAAATTCCGGATGGATTTAATCCTGCCACGCTCTTGGTTTATCCTTTAACTGAGGACAATTCTTTAGCCTCGAATCAGCCTTTAGCCACCCGCCAATTCAATGGGAAAGCTCTTTTACTCGCTCAATCCTTTGGACCCAGCAATATGGCTTTAGTGAAAATTGAAGGCAGCGAGTGGTTGGGAATTACTTTAGGAGCGGCTGGGGCAAATAAAAGCCTTTTAATCGATCCTGCAGGGCCTTTTAATCCGACCTATGACCCTCAAATCGTCCCAGACTACTGCGCTACAAGCGATTATACGGAAGCGGATGCAGCCGTCGAATAATCAAAAGAAATTAGCAACCATTTACAAGAGAACTCGATAATTACCGAGTATTTGGGGCCCACCATCAATCACTTAATCGATTTATTGGAGGATGCCCTATGTCAATCTTAACCCGTGTCAGTGACGCCGTTCGTAGCGCCGCTTATTCCGCACAAGAAACCATCGATGCAATCAGCAACAGCGTTGCCACCCCTGAAGGCGAAAGTTATTTCAGTACTAATGAATACCGCTATTTTGCCAGTAGACAGTGGACCGAAGGTGCAAGCCTTGGACAACGTGTCATGGGCGAAACTTTAGGCGTAACCGTTGCAGCAGGCGCTGCAGCTGGTACATTTTTAGCCGCTAAAGCTCTTGTCGTATTAGGAGTGTTTGAAGGGGTTTCTGCAGGGGTCGCGGGTGTTGCAAATTTCGTTGCTACAAATGCTCCTATCGCTGCCACTGCTGTCAGTGGAATCTTAGCAAGATCCTTAGGTTTAGGTGCCCTTGCTCTCGGCCTTGCCAAATGTGGCGGTGGCGATGATGGAACTCCCAATCAAGTGGTTCAAACTCCCGATGGCGGCGCTTCTAATCCCATCACTCAAGATCAATGGTGTGACGGGGTTCGCAGTTTAACGGTGGCTCCTATTGCCAATGCTTCTTCTTTAGTCAGTGCTTTCCCAGGAATCAGTGATCATTTACGTAATCTTCCTCGTAACATGAACGTGATCGGTGTTGCCCCTCAGCAATCGGGCAGCCAATCGCCTTATGCTTATGTTTTAGTGGATAATACCCGTCCTTTTAGCCAACGCGAAGCCACCGAAGTAGAGACTTATGTGCTCCGCTACGAAAGAAATTCTGCTGGAAATTATGTGCCCAGTGACAGCCGAAGAAATGATCCTTTAGGTAGTTTGCGTAACGTTTCCTTCTTAAGCAGTTCAGAAGCCGATTCCATCACTTACGTTCCTGCAGCTTCTTTCAGTTCTGCAAGTCAAGCTGACGGTGCCGCTCAAGTAAATTTATTCCACCCTGCTTTCACCGCGCGTGATGCGATCATTCTCCGTTATACCAATGACCAAATGAGCCTTTTCCCCTACGGTGAAAACAATCCTGTCGGTGGCGCCGATGTTTGTGCCGCTTACGGTCAATCGATTACTCCGGTGAATATCGATGCTTCTGTTTCTGGCGATGCAGTTGCAAATGATGCAGCCAATGACACAGGAATCGATGCCAGCGTTCGTGAAGCAGGAGTAGATGCAAGTGTGGATGCTCCTCGCGATGTGAGTGGTGATCGCTTAGACGGCGGAGTCGATGCAACTCGCAATGACGCTCCTGCCGATGTTCGAACAGATGTCCGTGATAGTGGCGTCGATGTCCGTACCGATGTTCGCGATGCTTCCACCGATGTCCGTGATGCATCGACGGATATTCGCGGTTAGTACTTCATTATTCAGAATCTTATAAAAAGGCGCTTAATTTTTAATTAAGCGCCTTTTTCTTTATGCATTCTTAAGTACCTTTAAGCAGCTTTAAGCACCCCCTCCCCTTTTGACTTCCATTGTCTGTACAATAAGGAGTTCACTTCAAAGGAGAGTCGGTGAAAAACTTCTTAAAATTATTTCTTACGGTCGCCTTTCTTTTCACAAGCCAAACTTGGACTACTCTGGCGCAAGCCTGCGAAGGAGAAGACTGTCACGATTTTTTAATTCGCTTTTCCTCGCGAGCCACTCCCGAACAAATGAGTCAGGTGCTTTCTCAAGAAGACTTGCAAGAAGTTCAATTTTTTCCGGGTAGTAAAATTTACCGCGTCGAAGGTCTTTCTCCCGAATCGTCCACAAAAATTTTACAGCGCTTAAACGAGAAAAAAAGCGTTGCCTATGCCGAACCCAATTATCTCGTTGAAGCCACCCGAACGCCGAATGATCCTTACTATAGTGATCAATGGGCGCTGAATAATACGGGGCAATCCGGCGGAACGGTGGGAGCCGATATCGACATAGATTCGGTTTGGAATAATCTCACCGGATCCGATGTGGTCGTTGCTATCATCGACACAGGCATTGATTACACTCATCCCGATTTAGCTGCCAACATGTGGCATAACGCGAATGAAATTCCGAACAATAGCATTGATGACGACAACAATGGTTATGTCGACGATTATTACGGTTATAATTTTTGGTATTACAACGGTGATCCTGACGATGACCATTTTCATGGAACTCACGTCGCGGGCACGATTGGCGCGGTCGGCGATAATGGCATTGGAGTGACAGGCATCAACTGGAATGCAAAACTCATGGCGGTGAAATTCTTAAATTCTAGCGGCTCTGGATATCTTTCCGATGCCATCAGCGCCATCGAATATGCCGTCGATAATGGAGCTAAGGTTTTGAATAATAGTTGGGGATTTATGTCAGGTCAGCAGTTACCCACCAATCCCACTTTAGAACCCGTGCAATCTTTAAGAGATGCGATTGAATATGCGGATCAACACGGCGTTATTTTTGTTGCCGCTGCGGGTAATGATGGAGTCGATTCTGATACTTCTGCGAATTATCCTAGCTCCTATTCCGTCGCAAATATTCTGTCGGTCGCTTCCACCGATCGAAACGATGATCGCTCCTATTTTTCAAACTGGGGGAGCATCAGTGTGGATTTGGGCGCGCCCGGATCTGCCATCCTCAGTACTTATCCGACCTGGTATGTGAATCCTCCTTACGCCACCATTTCTGGCACGAGCATGGCGACGCCGCATGTGGCCGGAGCCGCTGCCTTAATCTGGGAGGACAATCCGATTTTGACGCATCGACAAGTCATTGATCGCATTAAACAAGGAGTCAGTCCCATCACATCGATGAGCGGCATCACTGTGACAGGTGGAAAATTGAACGTGAGGCAATCGATATTGCTCAATGATCCCAATCTAAACCATGCGCCCATTGCCTATGCGGGTGCCGATCAATATAAAGAAGCCGGTAATACCATTCAACTCCAAGGCTCAGCGACAGATGAAGACGGAGACTCCGCTTTCACTTATGCATGGAGTCTCACCAAACCCGACGGGAGTGCGGCCACGTTTTCGAGTAGCAATATTGCAGATCCAAGTTTTGTGGCGGATATCGTAGGCGATTATTATGCGAGCCTGATTGTCAGCGATTGGAATGCAAGTAGCACGGCTTCCACGACTGTGATTCATGTCGCAGAAGGTGCAACGAATCGTCCGACCGTGGTAATTCGCGCACAATCAGAGCAATCCACTGACGGCGAAGCGACGATTGGTAGTCAGGTTGGGATTGGCGAAAAAATATTCTTAAATGGATCTCAATCCGCAGATGCCTCTTCGAGTGCGGATCTAGCGGCCAGTGATGCTTTAAGTTATTCTTGGAGTTTCATCGAAAGACCGGCCGGCAGTAACAGCAGTATTTACGACAGCAACCAAGCCATCGCCTATTTTTATCCCGACAGTGGTGGCCGCTACACGATTCAACTTTCCGTAAGCAATGGCCAATACACCTCGACCGGCGAAGTCTCTTTCCAAGCCATCCAAGCAAGTGCGACAAGCGATAGCAGTGGCGGCGGCTCAGGAGGATGTAGTTTATCTAAAGTTCAAACTTATCCTACGAATCTCTTATCTTTTCTTTTTCTCATCTCTGTCTTCACTGTTTCCAAATTTAAAACGCAAAGATTTAGGATTCACTCCTAAATATTCGCATCCATGGAATGGGAGGCAGCCCGAAGGGCGTTGGTAGGGAAAACCCTCTCTGGGTTTTCACTCCAAATCCTCACTCACACTCATACTGAATATTGATGTGCTCAATATGATATTTTTCTGAGAGGATTTTTTGGATCTTTTCCGTGCGGACTTTGTTGCTTGAAATCATACAGTCACGCACATGCGCATGAGCCGTCATCGCATACATGTTCGATGTGATTTCCCACACATGAACATCATGTAAACTTTCAATGCCTTCCACTTCGCGTTTCAGAGTGTCTTCTAATTCTTCAATACGGATATGTTTAGGCGCAGACTCCATCAACACATGCACCGCATCCCTCACCACGCGGTAAGCCCAAAAGAAAATCAGCACACTGATGAACACGGAAAGAATAGAGTCAATTTTCGTCCAGGCCCCAAACATAATCAAAAGCGCTGCAATCACGACCGCAAGAGAACTCGCAGTATCCGAAATCATGTGAAGATAAGCACCCTGCAAATTCAGATCATTGCCCTTCACATCATGTAAAAGATAAGTCGTCAGGAAATTCACGACTAAGCCTATTAAGCCAATCCAGAGCATGAGCGAGGCATCTACTGCTTGAGGATGATTGAAACGCTGATAAGCCTCAAAAGCAATGAAGACAGAAATCGCCATCAAGAATAAACCATTCACGAAGGCTGCAATCACTTCTGCGCGGTAATAACCGTAAGTCTTGCTAGAATTGACGGGGCGCGCTGCAATGAGCATGGCGAAAAAGCTTCCCAGCAAGGCAAAAAAATCCGTAAACATATGACCCGCATCCGACAGCAAGGCGAGACTTCCAGACAGATAGCCGCCGATCAGTTCCGCCAACATGGTGATTAAAATCAACACCATGCAAAACAAAAGGCGCTTTTTTTCCTTGGTTTTATGGCCGTGGGAGCAAGCTTGATGAGAATCAAGCTCCTTCGGACGATGAGAAAATTCCATTCGCTCATCTTAATGCAATCAAAGCCTAAAATAAAGTATTCCCTGCAAGCCGCAGATTCAGATAAAATGACGAGATGAGGTCCAAGCTCCTTCTCCTTTGCTTAGTTTTTCTTTTCATTCCCTGCTTTGTCTTGGCACAGGCCAAAGGGGGAATTGGAGTGATTTTGGAATACTTACCCGACAAGAAGGTCCACCGGGTACGTGCCGTCTTTCAAGGTTCTCCGGCCGCCCGAGCTAAAATTCAAGCCGGCGACGAGATTGTCAGCATCGACGGACAAAATACGGATAAAATGAATTTCGAGGAGCTAGGTCAGAAAATCCGAGGCAATCCCGGCGAAAGCCTTACACTCGTTTTGAAATCTCCGCAGTCGGGCGCCACTCGAGAAGTTCGACTCACGCGAGCCGCACCGAATACCGTTTCGCCTTTAATTGAAGGAGTGGGTTCTTCTTCTCCGCTGAGCGTGCCGCGCACCAGCTTTACCGAGGCAGAAAAAGAAAAAGTGAAAGCGCTCATCCGCCAACTCAAAACCCCCGCCGAACAAAAAGAGATGGAAAAACTTTTATTAGAGCTCAAAGAAGGCAAAGTCCTCAAACCGGATTTCTTCAAAATCCTCAAAGCGAAATTCCCCGCCTACGCGTCTTAAAAACAGCCTAAAAATAATCCTAGACCTTCCTACCCCGCACCCGCTAAAACTTTAGCGTGGCTATACTTATTGTTTATCTGCCTTTGCTTTTGAAGGGATTTTTCTTTTTAACGGGGATCGAAAAGAAATTTCCGAAGCTCTCGCTTGTCCTTGGAGAAATCGATTATTACATCGCACCCTGGCGAGATACCTTGCTAGCGGCCTTCTTCTTTATCTTCGGCATCTATCAACTATTTGCGCAGGGTTTTACTTTAAATACTCCCCTCTATCTCTTGCTCCCGTGCCTTTCCCTCTTCAACCGTATTCAAAGAGAAAAATTTCGATTTGCACTGTGCCAATGGATCTTGAATTTTGACGCTGTCGAACCCAATGAATTTTTCCGAGTTTACAAAAAAGGCTTGGGCGCTTTCGCCCTCAAACTTCCGGATCAAATTGCTGCAGTGGATTATTCATACATCGATTACCGCAGTGGAAAAGTAGCCACTCAAAGCGTGATGCCTCTTTTCAAGGGCTGCATTGATACCGCGACGCTTGCCAAACTCGCGATTCTTGCCATGAAGAAAATGCCTGGCGAAGAGGGCATTGAAGCTTTTGACAGTTTCGCACGAATTTGGGGGGCACGCTTCGTCGCCCAAGCAAAACTAAGATTGAAGACAGTCTGCAACCAAGACTTACCGAAGCTTCAAGGCAAAGTTTTATTGGTGTTTAATCATAAGAGTTATCTTGATTTTGTTTTAAATTTTTTCGCTTTGGGAAATTTACGTAATGAAGGTCGACATTTAAGGCCTCGTTTCATCGCAGCTAAAGATCACTTTATTGATAATCCTCTGGTGTATTCTTGGATGGGGCTCGGAAAATGTATTCAAGATGCAGGGATGATTTTCATCAATCGCAAAAAAGGCAAAGGCTGGCTCGCAATGAAAGAAGCCGCTGAAAAGCTCGTCAAAAGAGACGTGGAAGTCGCGGTCTATCCTCAAGGAACCCGGGCCTGGGGACTCAGCGACGAAAACGGCCAACGCATGGATGCAGGCTATTACACGACCTTCCATCCCAAAAAAATATCCGACCCACGCGGCCATCTCAAAAATGGCACGGCTCAATTGATTTTGGATACGGCACTCGAATTACAAAAAGCAAATCAATCCGCTCTACACGTTTTATTCATTGGCATGGATGGCACCGGAACCGCCGGAGCGAAAGGTTCATTTAAAATTCAACGGGAAACCGATATTACTTTTCACATCGGTCAATGCTGGCGCGTAGAACTTCCTCGGGATACGGAATTTAAAAACCCTGAAGGCAGCGCGGCTACGTGCGAAGCTCATGAAAATTATTTAGCCCAAATTCAGGCGATTCATGAGAAGCTCGACCATGAAATGGAAAAATCCATCCATTGGCATTTCCACCTTATAGAAAGAATCACGAAAGACCCCAGAGTCCCTCAGGACAAAGAAAGTTTGCAACGGCTTCAAGATTTTTTAAAGAGAGCCGATGCTACAGAAAACATTTTGCCTTTTGTCGTCTTGGATAGAATTTACGCGCTTCCCCCACGCGCTTGGGAAAAACATTTACGGCATTTTTCACAATTGGCGTGGCAGGAGGGTGATCAAGCTATGTGGGAAGGTTTTAATTTAAAAGTTTCAAAGGAACTGACGAATCAATGAAACAAGCACTCATCATCGAAGGGGGAGGCATGCGCAGCTCCTATGCCTCCGGCGCTCTGGTCGCTTTACGCGATTTAGGTTATAAAAACTTTGACCTCGTTGCAGGCACCAGTGCGGGCGCTTGCTGCGCCGTCAACTTCATCGGAGGCACGCCCGAGAGAAATTTTCAAATCCTTCACGAACATTTACCCAGTCGAGATTTCATCAATTACAATTATGCCTTCAGCACCAAAAGCGTGGTGGATATTAATTTCCTCATGGATGAGGTGTTAGCCAAACGTGTGCTACTTCCCTTGAAGGAATTTTATGCGAGTCCTACTCGCCTCTACATCACCGCCACCGACTGCGAAAATGGCAAAGCCGTCTATTTTGAAGGACATGAGCACGAACCCGCAGAATTAATCGAGCGCCTGCGAGCCTCTTGCGCCATGCCTTATCTTTATCGGCACAAAGTTTTCCTCAATGGAAAACGACACGTCGATGGCGGCGTTGCGGTTTCGATTCCCATCCAAAAAGCCATTGAGGCAGGCTGCGAAAAAATCATCGTCATCAGCACACGTGCCAAGGGCTACCGCAAAAAACGAAATTTATTTGGTTGGTTGAATTACATCTTTTTTCCATTTCATCCTCAAATGGCGAAAGCCTTGAATGCGCGATGGAAGGAATATAATCAAACTTTGGATTGGCTAGAAAATCCTCCCGCAGGTGTGAATGTAAAACTCATTCGTCCTCTCGGTAAACTTCCCGTGGGGCGAACCACCAAAAATCGCGCTAAAATCAAGGCCGCTTACGAAATGGGCTACCAAGACGCTGTTGCCGTGCTGCAAGGCGATGCACCTTGACAGCGTGGTCTATAGCCACTATTTCACCCTCATTATCTTAGGAGTTTTCATGCCAATCTATGAATACCTTTGCACCAAGTGCGGCCATGCTTTCGATGAAATTCAAAAATTCTCCGATCCGCCGCTACAGAAATGCCCAAAATGTAAAGGCAAGGTCGAAAAAAAAATGTCAGCTCCCAGCTTTCAGTTGAAAGGCACGGGTTGGTATGCGACCGACTTCAAGGATAAGCCCAAAAAAACCGAATCCAAATCAGAAGTAAAAAGCGCTCCCCCCATCGCGACGCCAACACCAGTGAGCACTCCCCTTAAAAAAGAATCCAAGAAAGACTCTTCTAAGCAGTAAAGGCGCGCGTCAACTCGCGGATTACCGTGTAAGCCCCGAGGCGTGCATCGATTCCCCAGCGAGGTAATACATTCGCCCCTCGAAAAATTTTCATATCTTCATGGCCCGCATCGAATTGATTCATCACATAGGGAGATTTTTCCGCTTGTTTATAGAGAGTTCCATTATAGCGAAATAAAGCTTCTTGCACTTTTTCTCCTGCGAAAAGATTTTCAGTGAGAGGATCCAAACCTGCTTGAGCCACTTTTCCTTGAAGAATTTTACCCGCAGTGATGGCATCTTTTTGTAAATTTCCGGTCGCGAGCTTCTTGTAAACTCCATCGAATTGGAACTCATTACCTTTGCCTTTTGGATTCAAACCTAAGGAACTTTCTCGGTAATGGATGGCAGCAATGACTTTCCAATTCACTCCCGTCTTTTTTTGGGCTGCTAAATAAATGGGATAATTTTTCTCGACTTGATTGAGTTCTTTCTCGGAAAGTAGTCCTTTATACTGCAAACGTCGTGAACCTCCTCCCGGTAAGAGCCTTACATTTTCTGGATGCCTTTGCTCAATTTTGGGTAAGACGGATTCGGGAATACTTTCAGGCTTGGGATTTTCTGTAATGACAGGATGGCTCTCCACGATTTTTTCCTCTCGGTAAATTCTTCTTTCATTTCGTTCACGAACATAGCGATTTTCTGGAAACATATTTTTCTCCTTGCTTGATCAAGAGGAAAAGCAAAAGGCAGGCCAAGCCTTAAAAGCGCTACAGAGAAGGGAGAAAGGTTTTTAAAAAAAATGAGTCCGATTATGAGACTCTCCTTTAAGTGAAGGTGTCCGATTTCCAGACTTTTCTTTTACGACAACTTTTTAGTGAGTTTTCCGATACCTCCTTAGAGACTATCATTTTAGTGAGGGCACACACATGACTCCCCCTGGGGCAATCTCTCCACGACGAATTCCTATGGTGAATTCCGAGGCAGCACTTCTCGGAAATAATTGTAAGGACGAAGCTTGCATGGGCCAGCAAATTCAAGTGGGCGTCCGCTTGCTCGAACAAGGCAATACCCATGCAGCGCAGGATATTTTCCGCGACACGGTCGATTGTGCGGAGGAAAGTAAAAATATTCGTTATGAGTTACTTGCTAAAGCTCTCATTCATCTTTCCGAAGGGAGAATCTTAGCCGCTCAAAGCAATTTGCAGGCGATTTACGACAACCCTTATGCGCAACGCTTGCTACAAGTCATTTCTCAATATGACCATAAAGAGGTGAAGCTCCAAACCTTGCACCTCTTGCATCAAATACTTCAAGAAGAACAAAGCGCTACACCTGAAGCGTCTGAATTAAAAAAAGTGGGGGAATTTTTAGAAGAAAGCATGCGCCTTTATTCGCTCGAAAATAAATCTTCTCTGCAAAATATTTTTTACCGCCTTGAAAATGATCCCAGCAAAAAATTCAGTGGAATGACGCAAGCCATTCGTCAGCTCGCAGAGGGTTTGGGTGGACGCATTTTAGACACCAGCCTTTTAACTAACCGTGAGCGCTGCAAAAGTCTTTTTCATCTTTTAACAACGGAATTGCTCCCGCAAAAAAGAATCGGCAGCGCTTATCTCGTTGCAAAAATGTTTCAAAAAGATCCCGATTATGGTGCCCAAGCTCATCAATACATTCAAAATTTTGAAGCCATCACTCAAGAGGCACCTTGGATTAGCACAGACTTTCTCGATCAAGGCGCCAGCTATTTCGCCGTTTCCCTTCTTGCTTTGGCGGCAGGCCGCTGGGCCTCTCGCGGAGTTTGGCATTTTCTAACTCGCGATATTGAAAGGCTTTCCATTCGACGTGCCCTGGGAAGCGCTGCTCTGTCTTTAGGCGTCAGCTCTGCCACTTATTTTCTGTCTGAAAAAACTCTCTTAGGTCTCACAGGCTTCGATGGAAAAATATGGCCCGCTTCGGGCAGTGAACTCGCCCGAGAGTTAGGCGCGGATCTCATTGTGATGGGACTTTCCAATGCCATGGGCGGAGCTTTTACTTGGGCAAGCGATCGAGCCTTTGCACCCATTTCTTCACGCTTTTCTCGGATGTTTCGCTACACCGCTTACACTTTAAGAAGTCCGCTTCGCCTGGCCGCTTGGGGGACGACTGCTACTTTTCATTCCATGGTTCTTTATGGAACGCATCGCTGGCAGGATAATATCGGGATGGTCGAACGTTTCCGACCCGGCAAAGCTTTAGAACTACTTCCAGACGAATGGCTCGAAATAGAAAGAAATGGCTTTAGCGTGCTTCGAGCACAAAATATTCTCGCTCAGTATCGTCGAGAATCTTCGACCCAAATGCAAAATATCAAAAGCGATGAGATTTACCATGAAATCCACGAGCTCAAGCGCTGGATCCGAAGTCTTTACAAAGGAAAACAAAATCCTGATGAAGAAAAATTACTGGGTCTTTTTTGGATGGCGCGATCCTGCGGCAAACTCAATGATGCCGTCCAAGGCCATTTTTCAAATTGGATGCGGGACAATCGTTTTGATCGTCTCAATATTTACCTCCAATCCCAACAAATTCCCTTGGAAGTCAGCGACCAAGGTGAATTAATAATCCTCCCCAATGACTCCTCGAAACCCTGAGCTTTAGATGAAATTCTCTCCCCAGCAGGGGACGAGTTTCATGCCAAGAAAAACAATCCAATTTTTCGTACCCTTCGGGTGCGAGTTTTTCTGGGTATAAACTGTGAATAAACTCTTCTTAACTTTTTTTTATTGTGCTTAACTTTTTTTTCTTCCTTACTTGAGCACTTCTGTCTTTGCCTGCCAAATTTGTATTTTCGCTGCTCCAAAGGGCGCTGCCTTAATTTTAGGCAATACTTTCTGAAAAAGAAGTGAATTCACAGCAAAATTTCGCGTTGACATCCCATATCTAGGGCTGTAATAATTTGACCATACAATATATTGTGGTTTTTGACGCGATACACCTAAAAAAGGGCTTTTTTAATTTAAAATTTTTAATGGATGGGAAGGAAAGAAGGAATTCTTACCTTCAGGGAGGATTTATGGCTGTAAAATCATCGGATCTTAAGATCCGTATCGAAAAAAGAAAGTCCGGACTCAACGCACCTGCACGCGCCAAGGGATTGAAAATTAATAGGTTTTTCACAAGTCGTGGGAAAAACCCTTTAGATGCAATTCCTTATAAGCAATGGTCTTCCCTCATTACTGACCCGGATGGCTCCGTCGTGTTTAAAATGGATAAGGTCGAAGCGCCTGCCGATTGGAGTCAGTTGGCTGTGGATATCTTGGTGAAAAGTTATTTCCGCAAAGCGGGTGTCCCCGTCACGGGAAGTGAAACCAGTGCCAAGCAAGTGGTTCATCGTGTGGCGCACACCATTCGTAAGGCCGGTGAAGATTTAGGGGCTTATTTCGCAAGCTCCGAAGATGCTCAGGCTTTCGAAGACGAATTAAAATACATCCTCATCACTCAACGAGGTGCTTTCAATTCTCCCGTTTGGTTCAATTGTGGCCTTTATCATGAATATGGAATTCAAGGCTCCGGAGGAAATTATTTCTGGGAACCCTCCACTGATTCTTTCCGCGAAACCAAAAATTCTTATGAACATCCCCAATGTTCGGCTTGCTTCATTCAAAGCGTCGATGACGATTTGATGAGTATTTTTGAGCTTTCCAAAAACGAAGCCCGTCTTTTCAAATTCGGCTCCGGCACGGGAAGCAATTTTTCCAAAATCCGAGGTCGACAAGAAAAGCTTTCCGGCGGCGGTACTTCTTCCGGTCTGATGAGCTTTTTAGAAGTTTTGGATCGCGGTGCAGGTGCTACAAAATCAGGTGGCACCACACGCCGTGCAGCAAAAATGGTTTGCCTCGACATGGATCACCCTGAAATTTCAGATTTCATCAATTGGAAAGTCCGTGAAGAAAGAAAAGTCGCAGCCCTCATTGCCGCCGGTTATTCTTCGGATTTTAATGGTGACGCCTATCACACGGTAGCGGGTCAAAACTCCAATAACTCTGTGCGAGTGGGCGATGACTTCATGGAAGCTGTGATCGGTGACAAAGAATGGAAAACCACCTTCCGCACCACTGGCGAAGTTTGCGACACTTATCGTTCCCGCGAACTCTTCGACCAAATTTGCAATGCGGCTTGGTCTTGCGCGGATCCAGGCGTCCAATACGATACCACCATCAATCGTTGGCACACCTGTAAAACGACCGACAAGATCAATGCCTCCAATCCTTGCTCCGAATATATGTTCTTGGATGATTCGGCCTGCAACCTTTCTTCCATTAACTTAGCGAAATTCATTCGCCCGGATAATAGTTTTGATGTGGATGGCTACCGTCAAGCGATTCGCATTCTCTTCATGGCTCAAGAAATTTTAGTCGGTTTCTCTAGCTACCCTACTTTGCAAATCGCCCGCAATTCGCATGACTATCGTCCTTTAGGATTAGGTTATGCAAACTTAGGTTCGGTATTGATGCAATTAGGATTGCCTTATGATTCCGATGAAGGTCGCGCTTTGGCGAGTGGCCTCACCGCCATTCTTTGCGGACATGCCTATAAAGTCTCCGCTGAAATGGCGCGAGAAAAAGGTTCGTTCCGAGGTTATGCGATTAACCGCGATTCTATGTTAGGCGTCATCGGTATGCACCGCGATGCTTCTTACCAAATCGATTCGCGTTGCCCTCGCAATGTCTTAGATGCCGCTCAGCAAGATTGGGATGAAGCTTTGGCTTTGGGTGAAAAGTTTGGTTATCGCAATGCCCAAGCGACCGTTCTTGCTCCTACCGGAACGATTGGTCTACTCATGGATTGCGACACCACCGGCGTCGAACCCGATTTCGCCCTCGTGAAATTCAAAAAATTAGCGGGCGGTGGTTATTTTAAAATCATCAACCAATCCATTCCTCCGGCATTAAAGGCTTTAGGATATAGCCCTCTGCAAATTGCCGACATCGTCACTTATGTGCGTGGTTCTTCCAGCTTGAAAGCCGCCCCTCACATCAATGCCGAAAGTTTAAGAGGCAAAGGTTTCTCAGAAGAGGATTTGAGAATCATCGAACAAAAACTCGAAACAGTTTTTGAACTCTCTCAAGCCTTCAACCATCATACTTTAGGAGCCGCCACTCTCGAACGCCTTGGCTTTGCGGGCGATTCCACCGCGCCTAAGTTCAACCTTTTAAAATCCTTAGGTTTCAGTGCCGTAGAAATCGAAGAGGCGAATGCCGTCATCTGCGGTCGCATGACCATTGAAGGCGCGCCTCATTTAAAGAATGAGCATCTCGCAGTCTTCGATTGTGCAAACCGTTGTGGCAAAACCGGCCAACGTTTCTTGGCAGCGATGAGTCACATTAAAATGATGGGGGCTGCTCAACCCTTCATTTCGGGAGCGATTAGTAAAACCGTCAATCTTCCGAATGAAGCGACGATTCAAGATATTGAAGATATCTATATGCAAGGTTGGAAGTTGGGACTGAAAGCGGTCGCGCTTTACCGCGATGGTTGCAAATTGTCTCAACCTCTTTCCAGCGGCACGGACAACAAAGAATCGAAGGAAGAAGTAAAAGCAGAAGCCCTTCCCGTAAAATCCGCAGAACCTAAACGCAATCGTCTTCCAGTAAAGCGCGCTGGTTTCACTCAAGAAGCCCGCGTCGGTGGACACAAAGTTTATCTGCGCACCGGTGAATACGAAGACGGAAGCTTAGGCGAAATTTTCATCGATATGCACAAAGAAGGCGCTGCTTTCCGAAGCATGATGAACTGTTTCGCAATTTCCGTATCCTTAGGTTTGCAATACGGCGTGCCTTTGAAGGAATTCGTCGATTGCTTCACCTTCACCCGCTTTGAACCCCAAGGTGTCGTCGATCATCCGAATGTGAAATTTGCGACTTCTGTCATCGACTATGTCTTCCGTGTTTTAGGCATGGAATACAATGGTCGCACGGATTTCGTTCAGGTGAAACCCGCGGATGGAGAGCTTTTGCATAATGCAATTTTAGAACAGCAAATGAAGAATCGTGAAGTGAGCCATGAAGCCAAAAAACAGGCTTTAGTCCCAAAGCTCGCCTTAATCGAAGGAGATAAGGGCGATGCGAAAAATGCGACGGGATCGGTGCTCTCCGACCAACTTTCCGGAATGATGGGTGATGCCCCCTTCTGCGACGGTTGCGGACACATCACCGTACGTAATGGAGCCTGCTATAAATGTTTGAACTGCGGCAACTCCATGGGATGTTCCTAAGCTTTAAAGCTTGATAGTACTCTCCTTCAAAAAACAACCCCCGTCCCGCGATGCGGGGCAGGGGTTTTGTTTTTTTTAAAATCTTGAAAAAATTAAGGTTCGATCGCGTTATAACTATCACTCCACAAATCATAATAATGCGAGAGTGAATCGACTTGAACTTGTCTCATGTTCTTCCAAACCGACCGGCTGTCTTGATCATCTTTGTATTTACCGAGCATCGCTTGTTGATGCAAAACCACCAGCTTGTTTTTAATTTGCGCCATTTGTTGATTGAGTTTTTCGTTGCCTTGAATTTGAATTCCCTGCACATGATCCAAAGCTTGATTAATGAATGACCCCGCAGCGATATAATCCTTGGAATTGATTCTTAAGCTTGCCTGATCCATATCAATCTGAGCTTGAGTCATTTTCATCATAGGACTATCGATTAAAATCTTTGTATAGACGGCCGCTTTTTTGAGTAAGACCTTCGCTTTATCGACTTGTTTCTTATTGTAAGCGTCTTGAGCTTGCTTGATGGAATTGTTCACCTGATCAAGCATCGTTTCTACTTGATCGAAGTTAGGATCATCACGCAATTTGGATAAAGTATTATCCAAAGCCTGAATGTCATCATTCAAGGACTTTAAATCATTCCCTAAGACACCTTTTTGATTTAAGTTTTGAAGAATAGTTTTTACTTCGTCTCGCAAACTAGGTAATTCTTTCGTAAGATCTTGTTCAATTTGAGAGTAACGATAATAAGAGTCCCCCAAATTTAAACTCGAAGTTTGAGCTTGCAGGGAAAGCGCAGCTAATAATGTCGCACCTGCCAAAAAACTTCCTAAAACCACTGCTTTTTTCATGAAAATCCTCCGCAAAAAAGTTTGTGAAAAAATTGGAACTTAGTTAGGTTGAAGACTAAGGATACACAAAAAAGTCAAATCTATGAAAGAAAACTTTAAAAACCAAATTATCCTCATCACCGGCGCTTCCATGGGCATTGGTAAAGAACTCGCCCTGGCCTTTGCGCAACAAGGGGCCAAACTCGCATTGACCGCACGCAATTTAGCATTACTAGAAAGCGTGGCAGAAGAATGTCGAAAATGGAGCCCAGATGTTTTGCTTGTGAAAACCGACGTTACAGACCCCCAACAAATAGAAAATTTACTTTCTGAAGTAAAAAATCGTTACGGAAAAATCGATATTTTGGTCAATAATGCAGGAAAAGGTCTGTATGGTTTTTTAAAAGATGCGGACATGAAGGACACACAAGAATTATTCTCACTCAATTTCTTTTCCATTGTGAACCTCGTAAGCAGAGCTTTGCCTTTATTGAGAATGGAAAAAACTCAACATTCAAGAAAAATACTCATCCAAATTTGTTCTATTTCTTCATTTTGGCCTGTCCCCAAAATGGGGCTTTATTGCGCTAGCAAAGCCGCCTTAAGTGCTTATTCAAAAATTTTAGGAATTGAACTTAAAAAAGAAGGGATTCAAGTTTTGACGGTCTATCCTGGCGTCATTAGAACAGCTTTTTCAACTCACTCTGAAAACCCTCATCAAGAAAAAATACCTGAGGAATACAAAACTACCCATCAAGGATTGAGTCCGCAAAAGCTTGCTCAATCCATCCTTCGGGCTGCTGCTCGGGGTAAAAAGAAAGAGTACGGAAATTTTTCTAACCACCTTTTAATCAAGTCATATCAATACGTTCCGAGCTTCTTTAATTGGATTATGGGTAAAAAATTCGCCTAAGAATCCTCTTCCTTTCTATTCCACCCACAACCTTTTCGTCTCATGAACGATAAATCCCTTTGATTCAGTGATTTTCCGACGAAAGGGCACACGTCATGGGAATTCCCGCACTGCAGCGTCATGCTGTTGCAATACAATCTCACGAGTATAGATCTTCCGATGAAAACGGCTGCATGTCCGCATCCGAAGAAATTTCCTTTATTTCTGAAATAAACCGCAGCTTTGCGCCCAAAATGAATACTGGCGGAGCTTTCCTGTCGAGTCTTTGGGCGCCTCCCATGCTTTCGACCCCTCAAACGCTTCTCTCTGATTCAATCGAAAGACAAAACATTCCCTCTTCCCTTCAGGAAGCCTGGCCTCATTTACCAGCCCCTGTACGAGTTTATCTAGATCAACTCCAATTAGCTTCCGAAAGTGATTTGGGCATTGTTTACGAAGCGCCTTGCCAAAATTTTCCTGAGGGACGTTGGCATGTCTTCAAAATAAAAAAGAATGAAGCTTTGCTCGCTGGCTTTGGAATGGGAGCTTTAGCATTTTTAAATCAATCTTTGAGTGGAAGCGCTCCGCATACTCCAGAAAATCCACCTCCGCGACCTCTTCCCAGCGTCAATATTAAAATCGGAAGTTTCATTGCCGGCACTGCTTTGGTGGTAGGAATCGATCTTGGAATTAGAAAAGCCTTTCCCTTCTTACCCAGCGAAGCCCGGGTCATTCCTAATTTAGCAAGCTTCTACGGTTTTCAATACGTGATGTGGAAATCCAACTTAATCCAAACGAGTTCATGGAGGGAAGTATGGAGACCCATCACCGGCGCACTTCCCATTATGACGGTGATTGGCATGCCCACATCGGTCTTAGTCGATAAAATCGGTAGAACATTCGAATTGGAAGCGCTGCGCGGCGGTGGAATGCTTCATGCTCCCATTACCATGATCAGTAGTTTGGCTCTCTATTGGCAGCTGATGAAAAGCCCTGCAGGTCGCAATTTCCTTACGGCGAGCGGCGCTGGACTCTCTGGCACCTTAGGAAAAGTGGCTCGAGTCGGCGGATCCGCCTTGCTTTTAAACATGCTCTCTCGAGGGGCTCGTTCCGGCGGATCTTATTTAGGTTTGTATTTCGGCGGCTCACGCCCGGGCGACGAGGCTTGGCGAGAAGGCTTACTCGACATGCAAGCCGAAAAAATCGCCCTGGCACTCAGTTCTCAAGATATTTTTGGTCAAACAGGCGGCTCGATTCTGGATGCTACTTTAGGCGGTCTGCTGGATGCTGTTCTCACAATCGGAGAATTTGTCTCAAGCGATATTCAACGTGGCCGCGAAATGGAAATTCAAGCGGTGAAAATAAAATTAATTCAGGAAGGACGAAACACCGCAAAAGAAATTAAAGAAAAACTCGCTTACACCTTAAGTCAAAACATTTTGAGCGACGGCAACATCGACTGGAAATCATTTCAAACTCAAATATCAGAAATGTACGGCGATGCAGATATCATGAGTGCCATTTATCAAAACTTTTCTCTCATTGGGCAAAGGGAAAAAGACGCTGAAACCATCCGTCTTGCTATTGCGGAAAATGGCGCCATTGTGGATCAAAGTGCCGTGCTCAAGCTTGCGCGGACTCAAGCCAAAGATTGGCTCGCAGCCCATCAAAGCCTCCTCCCCGAAAAACAAATGCAGCTTCAAAACTTGGGTGAAGCCATCGGAAATTTAAAAGTGAGAGAAGACCAAATTGAAATCATTCCACCCGAATTATTAACTCCCCAACAACAAGGAAGAATTGAAGCGGAGTATCTCCCCTTGAGCGGAGAAGTCGCGCAAATGGAAATCATGTTTGAATCTATGGAGAAATTAGTCAGTACACTTAAGCTTTAGTAAATATTTAACTCATTTTTTTAAAGGGCACATTATGGGAACCACCATTGTCGAAGTTCTTCAAGGTACAGTCGAATATATTTCAACCGCTTACCTCACTCAAGTCGCGCATCAAGCAATTGAGAATAGTCTCGCTCGAGGCGATTTGCGTAAAGCGATTCAAGAAAAATGCGGCTCCGCGGGCGCTGCAAATACTGCGGATCTAGAAAAGCAAATTCTTCAACCTAACCCGATGAGTCCATCTCATGTCTTCAGAATTCCTGGCACAAACTTTCGATTTCCAACCTCTGATTTAGGCGTTGTTCGATTTCCTTGGCTGCGTCAATGGCCCATTTTTCCTGTGGTCAGAAATCCCTACATGCTCTTTACAGCAGGCATGTATGAATGGGGAGAGCGCTTGGATGCGAATCAAGAAGGGGGCGGCAAATGGGCAGCGATGGGACTTTTAGGTTCTTTCTTTTTAGCGGATGCACAGCGTGGTTTTAGAATTTTAGATTTTGCACCTTTCAACCGTGTTCCTTCCATTCGAATCGAAAATCCTAATTTTCGATTGGGAGAAAGATTTTCTCAACGCTTCAATCACATTCATTACAGTGATCACTTGCGCGGAGTGACTGCAAACATTCAATGCAACGAGCCTCCCCCTCCTGAAGGTGGACTTCCTGAACCCGATCCAGTCCGAGAGAAAGTAGATACAGATCCCATGCTTGAAATGGCCCCAGAACCTGAAGGCGTCATTATCACCGCGGATGATGCAGTAGCGATTCCTGGGAAACCTAACGGAGGTCAAAGCTTAGCCAGACAATCTTTGAGAATTTATGGAGGAGCTCAGTCTCACCCTCTACTCGCAGGAACTCTCTTCGGACAAGGCATTCAAACTTTCTATGTGAGTCCCATTTTGGTCATGCCTATTCAAGCAAGCCTCACGCTTCCCGGCTTTTCTATGTCAGCTTGGTCGGCATTGAGACCTGTTTTCGTGCCTTAATTTAGATTTCTTTGAGTTTGAAATTTTCAGGACGCACTGTGATGGCAGAACAAGGCAAATGGCGGATGAGATGATGGGCCGTTGAACCTAAATGCTTATAAAAAAGCCCTGTTTCGCCGTGCGTGCTCATGACAAGCAAATCAATATTTTCTTCTGCCACATATTTTTGAACTTCATCACTCACTCGACCTTCTTTGATGGAAGCGGTGACATCGAGTTTTGCAATGCGCGCTTCTTCTGCCCACTTATCCAATTCTTCTTTTCTCATTTCCTTAATTTTAAGCTCGTACTCTGTAACATCAATCATGGAGAAAGAAGGAAGATAAGGCAGTTCATAAACGTGTAATAAATGAACCGAAGCTCCAAAAATCTTCGCTAAAAAAAGCCCCAATGCAAAACCTGCCCGCGACGCATTGGAAAAATCGCTGAGTAATAAAATCTTTTTAGGGGCACGAAATTCCCCTTTGACCACCCAAACAGGAACTTCTGATTTTTGCACAATGGTTTCAGAGACAGAACCCAACAGTAAATGTTCTAAGCCTTTACGCCCATGGCTACCCATCACTAAAAATTGACTTTTCTGGCTTTTGGCAAAACGTAAAATGTCGACATAAGGCACACCCATGTCGACTTCAATTTGAACTTCGGTCTCCCCGCTCGTCCAAGAATTCACGGCTTTTGCCAACTCCACTCTCGCCTTTTCTTCCACTTGATTCATCAAATCAACGCTCGCAGGCCCAAAAAAATGACCGTCGAAAGGAGCTTGATTCACGATATGTAAAACAGTGGTTTTGGCTTTGAGGTTTTTCGAAAGGAATAGTGCCGCTTTCACTGTTTGTTCGCCGTATTGGGTGAAATCCACTGCAGCCAAAACTCTTTCAATAGGCTTCATAAATTCTCCTCATCATATTTTTTTAAAACCTTGCTGCACAACTCGCGTTACGAAAATTATTCATAGAATCCCCTCATTATCCCCGGATAATGAATCCCCCCAGTTCCTCGACCCCGCCGAAGGTCGGGGAACTATTTTTTTAATTCCTGTTTCTTGGCAAGATTGGCCATAGAGGATTTCGTTGCAGCTAATTGAGTTTTGTAAACAGTATGTAGCGCTTGAAAAGTCTCGTCGTAGGTTTGAGCCTTAAAATCAGGAAGACTCCAAGGCAAGGCCTGACATTTTCCCTTAGGAAATAAGAGAACCATATCTAAATAAATGCCCGCAGAATGGTAAAGCTTTGCGGGTCCTCCATGAGTGGTCGTTATAATGGCTTTGC
The DNA here is from genome assembly GCA_964556135.1 of uncultured Pseudomonadota bacterium. GTDB lineage: Bacteria > UBA10199 > UBA10199 > JADFYH01 > JADFYH01 > CAYPXN01. The sequence continues at coordinate 21,453 of CAZKUY010000006.1, read as the reverse complement.
TAGAATCGACATAACCTGGATCTAAATTAACCAGGCGCTTTCCTTGATGACGCAGCCGTTCTTCCAGTCCAATACAACCCATTTTTACGAGCGAAATTTCCCCTGGATCAATCAATCTTTGAAATGAAATAAAAGTTCGAAAAAGTGGAATGCCCATTTCCTCTTTTAATTTATCGGGGGGATTATAGGGGACTGGATCTGATTCCGATTCAATCGCTCCCCACCTGCGAATCATGAGCTCCTTCGCTTCCGTGCGAGCGGGCTCTTCGCGATATATGAGACTTATGTAGAGTTTAACAGGATCGACTTGAAACACTTAAAACCTCGCCTTATTAGACTACAATAATGCGAGGTTTTAAGTCAGAGATCAAGCGTTTAGAGTTTTATCTAAGAATTCTTAGCTTTATGAATTTTCATCATTTCGTGCCTCATTTCCTCTTTAAACAGAAGATATTTTGCTTGTTGTTGAGGGTTTAAAACGGATTTCACTTCTTTGAATTGTGAATCTTCGAGCTGATCCATTTCTTGACGCGCTTTAATAAAGCTTGCGACGGCTTTAGAGGCTTGGCCCGCATCCGTTGAAGTGGACGCTACTTCTAATTGTTTACGGTAATCCTTAATTTGTCCTCGAAGCTCTTTTTTCTTTTCCTGATATTTTTGGGAAATTGCTGAAAGTTTCTGACTTTGCTCGGGGCTTAAACTTAAGCTTTGCATCAAACGCTCTTGCATTAATGCGTGAAGTTTTTCCTTCCTCTCACCTTTTCCGGGCCGAGAATCAGGCCCTTGAGAAAAAGCAGGTAAGGAAAAGACAAGGCTGCTCACCACAAAAATGGATAAGATTATTTTTTTCATAAAACTCTCCTTTGATTTTCATTTTCTAAATTTTGAATCGCTTCTTGAATTTCTTCTGGATCTAAATCTTCAATAAGATCGTCTAAACTTTCTTCGTCTTCTTCTAAAGTTAAAGCCACGGGAGGATGCGAAGAGTCATACTGAGTTTTCCATTTAGCTTCGTAAGCTATCAAAAGAAGAATTAACAAAAAGAAAAAGCTGATGGATTTTGCTGGGAACCAAGAAAGAAATGGTTTTTTCTGAATACGTTCCATGATGGACGCGCTTTGTTTGTTCCAAAAAAAATTATCGGGTTCTTCTGAATTTTCTAGGTGAAAATCATGGAGCATGTTTTTCAAATGAGCAAGCTCTTGACTGCAAAGATTACAAGTCGCTAAGTGTTTTTCTAGCTCTGGCCTTGGTGAAAACTCTCCGACCCCTGCCCACTCATCCATTTCTTCTTTGAATTCATTACAATTCATCCTTTCTCATCTCCTTTCTTCAACCACCCTTCTTTTATTTTTTTTAAGGCATGATGGAAATTTACTTTCACCGTTCCTTCTTTTGAATTCAATAAATCTGCTATTTCTTGGAATGATTTTTCTTCATATATTCGTAATGTCAGAACTTGTTTTTGGATAGAGGGCAAAACCTCCAAGAATTCTTTTATCCAACTTCTTTTTTCTTCTTTTTCCTCATCTGGTATCGCTGCCTTTGCTTTTCTGTCATCAAATTCGATAAAAAACTTTCTGTTTTTTCTCAATGAACTCCGAGTTAAATTTAAAGCAATTTTGCTAAGCCACGTTAAAAATGAAGATTCTGCTCGGAAACCCTTTAATCCTTTATAGGCATTAAAAAAAACTTGTTGGGTCAATTCATCCGCTTCTTCTGCCGTCTTCACCATCCGTAAAATCATAAAATAAATGGGCCGCTGATACTTACGCACCAATGCTTCAAAGGCTTGAACTCGCCCTTCTAATACATCCGATATGATTTTAAGTTCGTGTTCCAAGGGCTTTGTCATCCTCTAAGCTTACAGACCTTGGAATATTTAAAAAGTTAAAATATTCACTGAAATATTGAAGCTTAAATTCTGAAAGAATTTACTTCTCATGATTATTTCTCAATTCTCACTAATTCTAAGCAACCTTTTCACCTCTACTCCGAGTGTTTTAAAACATTCGCTGGGAGGCTTATGACTTACTTGAATCGCTCTTATTCTTTATTGCGACGCCCTGCCTATTCAAACGCGCAACTTAGCAACGCTCAATTACAACTCGATTCAGCAATGCATAGTTTTTCGCAGCATGCCTCCGATCCTATTGCTCTAGCCTCCCTGACTTTTGGCTCTTTCGCCTATAAAACAGCTCAGTTCTCCTTTCTCAGTGGCGCAAACATCCTCGGTGTCTCTAAATTCATCCCTCGCTTTCTAGTCAACCCTTCCGTCAAGCTCGCAGCACTCGGGGTTGAGATCACCTCTTTTAGAAGCGCTAACCACTTCCTCGGCTCTCTCGCAGGACATCCAACCCTCCAAGATGTCTTTGACAAAAAAGGCTTTCTAGGGACTACGGTCGATTTCCTTGCCCTCAAAACTGTCGGCCATCTCGGTGCAGGACAAAACTTCTTCCTCACTCACTTCGCTCAAGCCAATGCTATGGCCTTAGGACACGAAGCCTCTGCAGCCCTTGAACTTACGGAGCACCAAAAAGGATCATACATCGAACGGCTCATCCATGCCGAACTCACAAACCTTGCCCTGGGCGCGGGCATGGGACTTATGAGCGCTGTCACCGGAGCACGCATCTATCATCTGGAAAAAGGGATGGAACTCAGGGGAGCAGCTCATCATTCTCAAACCCAAAGTGCCATCATTTTGCCTCGTAGCGGTTTGGCACTTTTTTCGAGCGAAAATGGATCTCATTTTTCCGGCATGGCAAAACGCCTCGATGAACTTGCAAAGCCTGGTTTGCATCGAATCAGAACAGACAAGCTTCCCCCTCCTTCCTCCGAGCCTCAAACTGTGGCTATTTTGACAAGCGGAGGAGATGGTCCGGGAGAAAATGCAGTGATTGAATCTCTCGTCATGGGAATCCATCGATTGTATGGTAAACACGGTTGGAGAACTTTGGGCGTCTTCGATGGTTTCAGAGGTTTACTCGAACCTCATGGACGCATCTTCCCCCTCACTCCCCAAGAAGTCAGGAGCAGCGCAGCTATCAGATCTTTGCAAAAAGACCTCTATGGTTTTCTCCCTTCTCCGCGCCGATATCGTGGCATTGGTGAAATCGGTGGAAACTTACTCCGAAGTAGTCGAACTAATCCGCTTGCAAATGACCCGACCGCTTCGCGCGTGAAGGAGACACTGCGAAATCAAGGAATCGATACTCTCATCGTGTTGGGAGGCAACGGTTCTTTGGGGGCTAGCCGTGACTTAAGTGAACAGGGAGTGCCCCTCGTTTTCATCCCTCAAAGTATCGACAATGATGTGCCTGTGACAGACGTGAGCGTAGGATTTCCTTCCGCCGTCGCCGAAGGCGTTCAAGGTGTCTTAAGATTTCAGAATACAGCCCATAGTTTTAAGCGTTGGTTTATTGTTGAAGTGATGGGGCAGCATTCAGGCGCCTTAGCTGTAGCAATCGCTCGAAAGGCTAAAGTACAAGGGTTATTTGTCGGAGAAAACCCACGACCTTTAAGTGATCTAACCGAACTAATAGAGCGCTACCGCACTCAAGGGCGCTCTCATGGAGTCATCTTAGTTTCCGAAGGCGCTGAGTTTTTAGATCACCAGCGTCTGCTCATTCCCATTCCGCGGCAACGAGGTGAAGACGGACGCTTACTTTTGGAGAGTGGACAAGTCGCTGCTTGGCTTAGTGATAGCCTTGGTCGCGGCAATAGCCGTCCAGAAACATTGGCGTATACACTGCGAGGGGCTTTTCCTACTAGATCTGAAATTCGACTTGCCGAAGCCTTTGCTCAAGGCGCCCTACAACTCGTCGCCAGCAGACAGTATGGAAACTTGGTGGGCATGCATTGGCTAGCCCCCTATTGGCGGCGAAGCTTTCACCCTTTAACGAATCTCCGTGGCCATAGTCACCTTTTGACCCCGGCAGAAATTCATCAGGCTTGGCTAGAATTAGAGACAGATAGGCACTAAACCTTTTTCACAGTTTACATTTCAGAGGGGATATACTTTATAGCTATAATGACCCCTATGAATGCCCAAAGTTTTCTAAAAGCCCTCTTAATGGGAAGAATCATCCCCTTACATTATAACTCAGTGGAGTTTCAAAATCGTCTTTCAGATTTGAAACTCTTGCTAGAACTTTTTCAGAACATTCCCGCACCTGTGAGTAATAGTCCCTTGGAAGTCGATTTAAAAGCTATCTTAGAGGGGCTAAATATTCTCCAATCTCAAAATAATTTTGAAGAAGCCCAAAAAAAATACGATGAAGCCTTAGAACTCTTAATGAAAGGTCTTGAGCTCGATCGAGGTGATCAAAAAAAATGGCCTCATTTGAATTCAGAAGAAAAAGCCATTCGAGTACTCACCAATTATTTTGCTTCAAGCCCCAATCGCTTTATTCTTGAAAGACCTTTCCGTAAATATCATGTCGCTTATCATCTCAAAAAAGCTGAAACCGACATTGAACAAAATAAGCTCATGGAAACGGAGCAAGATTTACTCAGTGCCCAAGAAGAATTAAGACATGTAATCGCTTTGAGCGTGGGCATTGATTTACGTGAACTGAGAGATGAAGCTGAAACTCTCAGTCAAAAAGCGGGCAGGCCCGAACGAGAAGTGACTTTAGAATTATTCGATCGCTTTTTACAAAGCGACTCCCCTCAGGGCAAAATCATTTATCCAACCCTTCAGAAAATTTTAGAAAAAAACAGCATCTCCGATTCTTTTGTAAATTTATTGAAGGATGTAAATTTTAAATATCAAGAAATCGATCATGTTTCGGATATAGAAAATTTACTCAAAATTCTCAAATCCCAATCTCAAAATCTCCGCATCCGACTCAAAGCAGACAGCAAAATAGCTTGGAAAGATTTCCTCTCCAAACTTCTTTGTTTGCCGGATGCCTTCTCCCATTGCTACTTTCGCATGCCCGATATCGATCGTTTTCGAAACATTAAGATTGAAGATTCTCAGGGAAATTTGCTTCTTCAATTCGATGAAGAAGCTCGGCTTGCGTATGCTCCGAGCGTGAAATCTCAGCGCTATGAAAAAGAGGAGAACCCCTGCCTACTCGATGTTGCAATCATTGGCGGGGGTCCTGGCGGAATTTCTGCCGCGGTTAATCTCACGAGCTTAGGAATTTTTCGTTATGCCATTTTTGAACGCGCAAAACCTAATTCGACCGTCATTGATATTTGGTCCCGCGAAAAAGAAGCCGACACATTTTATTCAGGCCCTCCTGGAAAAATTGAAGGTCTCGTCGGCATGCAGGATACGACCCGAGCGGTTTTCCTGTCTCGAATGAATAGCTTCATCGAATACTTTCACCTCAATTTAAGAAACAAAGAACAGGTTCAGAAAATTTCCAAAGAAGATAATGGCCTATGGTGCATTGAAACTTCAAAAGCAAAGTATCATGCACGCACTGTCATTATGTCAGCCGGTCGTTATGGAAAACCCCGTTTACTCAAATGGGAAGAAGGCGAACAGCCTCAAGAACTCCGCGATCGAATTGTGCGCGGTGTTGAAGTGGATGATATTGAAAACTCGAGCGTATTGGTTATCGGAGGCGGCAACACGGCCTTTGATAATGTGAAAACTTTGACTTCTCGAGGTCGTGGCAAAAAAGGGAATACCGTTTATATTTCTTATCCTAAAAAACCTTTCAATGTTCCAGGAAGCCTGCATGTTCATAACAATGACCAATTGTTAGAATGGGAAACGGAATCTGCAATTAAAATCTTATGGAACACGAACAGCGAAAGCGTTGAAGCCATTGAAGAAAATGGTAAAAAACGCTGGAAGGTAAACTTTCGCAGTGGCGAAGAACCCGCTTCCCTCATTGTCGACTACATCGCTCCCGCAGTCGGTTGGCAAATCGACAAAGACATGATGGAAAAAGTAGGGGTCACTTTCGACAAAGGAAACCCGATTTGTGATGCGGAAACTGCCGAAGCTTATCAACTAGATTCCTCCGGAAATCGTCTCCCGATTGAAGGGCTTTATTTGACCGGTGATTACGCATTGCAAAAATCAGTGCCCACCGCACTCACCACAAATTTTCATGCCGCAAAAGTAATCGCGAAAAAACTTTAAAAAAAATGAAGAGGGGAACATGAGTAAAACCCGCTTTGATAACTTCAGTGACGCCTTAATCGCCATCATCATGACCATCATGGCCTTGCGCATGAAGGCTCCTGCCGACGGCGACCTGCAATCACTCATCGCGGCCAAACCCATCTTCATGAGTTATGTGATGAGTTTTGTGGTGGTTTCCATTTTCTGGGTAAGTCACAATCAGCTTTTTCAAAAAGTCGAAGACATCAACCGAAAGATGGTATGGGCCAATCTTCATCTACTGTTTTGGATGTCTTTAATTCCTCTCGTCATGGCTTTTATGGGCGAACACCATAAAGAAGCATTGCCAGTAGCCGCTTATGCCCTTGTCTTTGGCATGACCTATTTTGCTTTCACTTTGCTGAGAAAAGAAGTCGCCAAACAGTCCGGCTATTTGAAAAATGCCCAACATTCGATGATGGTAAAGCAGAATATATTTGCGGGCATCCTGTATTTTATCAGCATTCCCTTAGCCTTTGTCTCGGTTTATATCCCTTACGGCTTATTCGCTCTCATCCCGCTGAGTTTTTTCCTCGTAAAGCGAAGCGCTTGAAATTTTACTTCGCCCATCTTTTCGCTTCGGGAAGTCCTTTATATAAAATCCAATGATAGAATCTTCGAGGAAGCAGACGTCGCAACCAATAGAAAAAGTGTGCGTCAAAAGTGGCCGGAATTCTGAGCTTGGGATTTTTTTGCTTCATCACTTTTAAAATCTTTCGGGCTACATCTTCAGCAGTCGAAAAAGAATTTTCCATCATTCTTGCGACAAAGGGAGTCATCGAATCGTAATATTCGCTGTAGGGTCCGTGTTTCACACTGCTGTCACGCGACTCTTTGGAATAATAAACATTTTGGAAAGATTGGGAACGGATGAAGCCAGGCTCAATAATACTGACTTTGATGTTCCAGGGTTTGGTTTCATACCAAAGCGCTTCACTCGCGCCTTCCAAGGCAAACTTCGAAGCACTGTAAGCCGACATGGTCGGCATCGCCATCATTCCGCCCACCGAAGAAATATTAAGGATGCGTCCTTCCCGTTTTTCCCTCATATGAGGCAAAACAAGACGGATCAGCGCTAAAGGTCCTAAATAATTCGTTGCTAACTGTTGCAATTGTTCTTCGTCGTCCATATGTTCGACGACGGCTCGATAACTAATTCCGGCATTATTGACCAAAATATCGACGCCACCCCAACGTTCCTCTACTTTTTGAATGCAGGCGATTCGATCGTCGTGGGAAGTGACATCCAAGCCCAAAAGCATTAAATCATCCGAAGGAAAAATCCCCACTTGTTCAAAACGTGGTAAAGATTGCGACTTCGCCGTCAAAACAAGGCGATATGACCCCTCTTTAAGCACTAAACGCGCTAAATGGAGGCCAATTCCCGTGCTGGCCCCCGTAATCAAAACCACCCTTTTATCGCCTTTTTGATCCATAAATTTCCTTTTGCCTATTTTAAGGGAAAAAGTGATGAAAATCCCTAAAATTTCTTGAAAACCGGGCATTGGAGAGGATAAGGTCGTCGGTCCCTTGGGACCCCTCTCATCATTATTATAGGCTTCAAGGGAATCGAAGGATTTCGGAGGTTTTAGACCCGTGACGACACTCAAAGAAAGACTTAAAAACCGAGAATTACTCGCCCAAAATGGGCTTTATCATCCCAGCCAGGAACATGACGCCTGTGGTGTAGGCTTCATCGTGCACATTAAAGGTCAAAAATCGCATGACATCATCGAAAAAGGGATTTTAACTCTCAATCATTTAGAACATCGCGGTGCTTGCGGGGCCGAAATTAACACAGGCGACGGTGCGGGTATTTTAATGCAAGTGCCGCATGCTTTTTTGAAAAAAGTTTTCGGACAAATCGGCATTCAAGTTCCTGAAGAGGGTCAATACGGTATCGGAACTCTCTTTTCTCCTCAAGATGCCAAGCAGCGTGAAAAAGGGGAAAAACTTCTCGAAGAAATCGTGAAGCGTGAAGGTCAAAAATTTTTAGGCTGGCGAGAAGTGCCAATTAATTCTTCAATGATTGGCAAAACCGCGCTTGAAGCCATGCCTCATTTCAAACAATTCATGATTGGACTCGGCGACAAGGGCGCCAACTTACCCGGAGCACCTACTGAAGCTTTGGAAAGACGCCTTTTCATTATTCGAAAAGTTTTCGAAAATGAAATTCGAACTTTGGGTTTAGAAAACCAAAATGATTTTTACATCCCATCACTGTCCAGCCGAACTTTGATTTATAAAGGCATGTTGATCTGCGAACAGTTGAAGCCTTTTTTCCCAGACTTAAGTGATACGGATATGGTTTCGGCGCTAGCTCTCGTCCATTCACGATTTTCGACCAATACTTTTCCGAATTGGGAACTCTCACATCCTTTCCGTTTCATCGCACATAACGGTGAAATCAACACGCTCCGAGGCAATATTAATTGGATGCGCGCTCGGGAAGCCCTGTTTGAATCCAATCTATTCGGCGATGAAATTAAAAAAATATTACCGGTCACCAAAGAATTCGGTTCGGACTCTGCAATTTTTGACAATGCCTTAGAAATGCTGGTCATGGGCGGCTACTCACTGCCTCATGCTGTCATGATGATGGTGCCCGAAGCTTGGAGCGGCAATGAAAATATGTCGCAGGAAAAAAAGGACTTCTATCAATATCATTCCTGCTTAATGGAACCTTGGGACGGCCCTGCCTCTATTGCTTTCACTGATGGAAGCATCATGGGAGCCGTGCTCGATCGAAATGGTCTGCGACCCTCACGCTACTACGTGACGAAAGATGATTTAGTCATCATGGCTTCTGAAGTGGGTGTCATCGATGTTCCCCCCGAAAATGTAGTTTTGAAGGGACGTTTACAACCCGGTCGCATGTTCTTAATTGATACCAAAGCCGGTCGCATTATTGATGACGAAGAATTAAAGCATGGCTTAGCCACTCAAAAACCTTACGGCGAATGGCTGAAGAAGAAAATGGTGAAGCTCGAAGATTTGCCAGCCTGCAATCAACTTCCTGAACCCGATCACGCGACTGTCACTAAGCGTCAAGTGATGTTCGGTTACAGCCATGAAGATATTAATTTGCTCATGACTCCGATGGGAGACAAAGGCGAAGAGGCTATTGGGTCAATGGGGACGGATACACCTTTGGCCGTGCTCTCCACTAAAGCTCAAAATCTTTTCAATTATTTTCAGCAGCTTTTCGCGCAGGTCACGAATCCTCCTTTAGATGCGATTCGTGAAGAGTTAGTCACTTCCGTTGATACCACCATCGGACCGGAACAAAATCTTTTGAATCCGACGGACGAAAGCTGCCATCAAATTAAATTAAAAAATCCTATCTTGGATAATGATGAACTCGCAAAATTGAAGCACCTCAATTTTGCCCCTCATCACGGTTTTCAATCGAAAACTATTCCCATGCTTTTTGATGTCAAAGGCGGCACTCAAGGCATGGTCCAAGCCATTGAGAATATTTTTAAAGAGGCGGATGCTGCCATTCAATCGGGCTGCAACATTATTATTTTATCGGACCGCGGCGTCGATGAAACACACGCTCCCATTCCTAGTTTACTCGCGACTGCGGGTCTACATCACCATCTGGTGCGCAAGGGAACCCGTACTCAAGTAGGCTTAGTTATTGAATCCGGTGAACCGCGCGAAGTGCATCATTTTGCTTTACTGGTAGGTTATGGTGCGGGCGCCATCAATCCTTATCTCGCTTTTGAAACTCTCGACGATTTGATTCGACAAGGAGTGTTAGAAGGCATTGATCACAAAAAAGCGGTCATCAACTTCAACAAAGCTGTCAAAAAAGGAATCGTTAAAGTTATGTCCAAAATGGGCATTTCAACGATTCAAAGTTATCGAGGCGCGCAAATTTTTGAAGCCATTGGTCTTAATCGAGAAGTGATCGATCGTTACTTCACTCATACCGCGACTCGCATTCAAGGCATTGGCATAGAAGAAATTTTCAAAGAAACTTTAAGTCGACATCAAAAGGCCTTCCCACACCGCGTTTCTCCAAACTTAGTTTTGGAATCGGGTGGAAACTATCAATGGCGACGTGAAGGGGAATATCATTTATTCAATCCTGATACGGTTTCTCGACTTCAAAATGCTGTTCGTCAAAATTCCTTTAAGGATTACGAAGAATATTCTCATTTGATAAATCATCAAAGCAAACAGCTTTGCACCTTACGCGGCCTGATGGAATTTAAGCCAGGCAAATCAATTCCTCTCGAGCAAGTCGAGTCTGCAAAAGAAATCGTAAAGCGTTTTAAGACGGGCGCCATGTCTTTTGGTTCCATCAGCCAAGAAGCTCATGAAACTTTGGCTATTGCCATGAATCGCATCGGTGGAAAATCCAACACCGGTGAAGGCGGCGAAGATCCTAAGCGATTTAAAACTTTGGCAAACGGGGACAGCAAGCGCAGTAAAATTAAGCAAGTGGCTTCGGGTCGATTTGGTGTCACCAGCGAATATTTAGTGAATTCAGATGAAATACAAATCAAGATTGCTCAAGGTGCAAAACCCGGTGAAGGCGGCCAACTTCCCGGTCACAAGGTTTATCCTTGGATTGCCAAAGTGCGATTTTCAACACCTGGCGTGGGTCTTATCTCACCGCCTCCTCATCATGACATTTACTCTATCGAAGATTTGGCGCAACTTATTTATGATTTGAAAAATTCAAACCCTCGAGCTCGTATCAGTGTAAAACTCGTCGCGGAAGTGGGCGTAGGCACTGTTGCAGCCGGCGTTGCCAAAGCGCACGCGGATTTAGTTTTAATTTCTGGCTATGACGGTGGAACCGGTGCCTCTGCTCAAACCAGCATTAAGCATGCGGGGGTCCCTTGGGAGTTAGGTCTTGCCGAAACTCAACAAGTGCTCGTCTCCAATAATTTACGCGATCGAATTACCGTAGAAGCGGATGGCCAAATGAAGACCGGCCGCGATGTAGCAATAGCCGCTTTGTTGGGCGCCGAAGAATTTGGTTTCTCTACTGCACCTCTGGTGGCCGTGGGTTGCATCATGATGCGCGTTTGCCATCTCAACACTTGTCCCGTGGGAGTTGCGACTCAAGACCCCGTGTTACGTAAAAAATTCACAGGCACTCCCGAAAATGTCATCAACTTCTTTTTCTTCGTCGCTGAAGAACTCCGCAAAATCATGGCGGAACTTGGATTCAAAACTCTCGATGAAATGATTGGTCGTGCAGATCGATTAAACTTCAATGAAGCCATCGCTCATTGGAAAGCCAAAGGTCTCGACTATTCTCAAATTTTCTATCAAGTGCCGCATGGCCCTGAAGTCGCAATCAAAAAAATTCGTGAACAAGATCATGGTTTAGACAAAGCCATCGATTATGAATTAATTGCAAAAGCAAAAGCTGCTTTAGAAAAAGGCGAAAAAGTTTCTTTCGAAACTAAAATCCGAAATTTAAATCGCACGGTCGGAACAATTTTAGGCAGTGAACTCACGCGTCGCTATGGTGCAGCGGGTTTACCGGATGATACCATCCACATCAAATTCCAAGGTTCTGCAGGCCAAAGTTTGGGCGCATTTTTACCCAAGGGAATCACTTTGGAGCTCGAAGGCGATGCAAACGATTATGTGGGCAAAGGCCTCTCGGGTGGAAAAGTCATTATCTATCCTCCGAAACAATCCACCTTTAAAGCTGAAGAAAATATTCTGGTCGGTAACGTCTTGCTCTATGGTGCCACCAGTGGCGAAGCCTATTTCCGCGGCGTTGCCGGTGAGCGTTTCTGCGTGAGAAATTCAGGCGCCAAGACAGTCGTCGAAGGTGTGGGCGATCATGGTTGCGAATACATGACGGGCGGTTGCGTTGTAGTCTTAGGCCAAACCGGTCGAAATTTTGCAGCAGGTATGAGCGGCGGTATGGCGCTGATTTATGATCCGAAACAGCAATTTGTTAAAAGCTGTAACGCGGAAATGGTCGACTTAGAAAATCTTTCGGATGCAGAGGACACAAACACCTTAAAAACTTTGCTCGAAAATCACGCAAAATATACGGGCAGTACCGTAGCTCAAAAAATATTGAAGAACTTTGATGCTGAACTTGCTTCTTTCGTGAAAGTAATGCCGAAGGATTATAAACGAGTGCTCGTGGAAGTCCGCCGCAAAATGAAGGAACAAGGCATTTCGATGGAGGCAGCATTGTATGGGTAAACCAACTGGATTTATGGAATTTGATCGGGACTCTTATCCTGAGAGGCCCATTCAAGAACGCATTAAAGATTACAAAGAAACGAATCTGGATTTTCCGGTCGATCGTCTTCGCAAGCAAGGCGCTCGCTGCATGGATTGCGGGATTCCTTTTTGCAACCAAGGTTGTCCTTTAGGTAATCTTATTCCTGAGTGGAACGATTTAATCTATAAGTCTCATTGGAAAGAAGCCATCGAACGCCTCCATGCAACCAACAACTTTCCTGAATTCACGGGTGTGCTTTGCCCTGCCCCTTGCGAAGGTTCCTGCGTTTTAGGAATTAATGAAAAACCCGTCACCATTAAATACATCGAATCCAATATCATCGATCATGCTTTACAAGAGGGTTGGGTAAAAGCCGAACCCCCTCAGCAAGAAACGGGTAAAAAAATAGCTGTCATTGGCTCGGGCCCTGCAGGCTTAGCTTGCGCTCAACAACTGCGTCGCGCCGGTCATCAGGTGACGGTATTCGAAAAAGACGATCGAATTGGCGGCCTACTCCGCTATGGTATTCCCGATTTTAAAATGGAAAAGAAGCGAATCGATTTCCGCATTCGACAAATGGAAGAAGAAGGCGTGCAATTCAAAACGAGCACCCACATTGGAGTGGACGTTTCCAGCGATCAATTAAAAAAGGATTTTGATGCCATTGCTCTTTGCACCGGTGCTGGTCAAGCACGTGATTTAGAAGTTCCTGGCAGAGACCTTCAAGGCGTCTATCTCGCCATGGATTATCTTCCTCAACAAAACAAAGTAGTGGCTGGTGATAAAATAGAAAATCAAGTTTCTGCCCAGGGGAAAAAAGTGATTATATTGGGCGGCGGTGATACTGGTGCTGACTGCTTAGGAACTGCATTAAGACAGGGTGCCACTTCCATTCACCAACTTGAATTACTTCCTCGTCCTCCTCAAGAAAGAAATCCAAATAACCCTTGGCCCCAATGGCCAGTTGTTTTCCGAGTTTCCCCTGCTCATGCCGAAGCAAAAGAAATTTATAAAGGTGAAGTTCGCGATTACTGCATTCTCACTAAAAAACTCATCGGTGAAAATGGGCAGCTTAAAAAAATTCAAGCGGTGAAACTCGAATGGAAAGAGGGAAGCTTTAAAGAAATTCCAGGTTCTGAATTTGAATTAGAAGTGGATTTACTTCTTCTCGCCATGGGTTTTACAGGCCCTCAAAAACAAGGTCCTATTGAACAATTCGGTCTCAAACTCACCCAAAGAGGCAATATTGAGGTTGATTCTAAATTTATGACTTCTCAAAAAGGAATTTTTGCAGCAGGAGATTCTCAACGCGGCGCTTCTCTGATTGTATGGGCCATTGCTGAAGGTCGTAAATGTGCACGCAGTATCGATGAGCATTTGATGGGTCATTCAGAATTAGCTTAAAAATTCTTTGACCGCTTTCATTGTTTTTGTTACCCTTTTTCTATCCTATGAAAACTAAAACACTTCTTATTTCAGCCGCCTTTTCTCTTTTCTTAACTTCTTTTGCGCAAGCACAAATGGGTTACGAAAGCCCTTACGCCACTGATCGGAATGATAAAAATTATTATAACGACCCTACTCGTTATCTTGAAAGTACCGTTCCAGTTCATAGCGATGCAGATGTGGCAAATCCAAATCCACATGTAAATGTGATTGGATGGGACGCTCATGTACCCTTGAGGCGTTTCCTAAATGCTATTCAAGAAGGTGTCACCAACCAACATGCCGTGTTGAAAATGTTTTCTGCTCCAAATATTATGTGGCGTTCTCCTCAAACAGGGAAAGAGACTTGGATTTATTACTGGATGTGGAGTTATACTGACGAAGAAGATGTGAATAAAACCATGATTCAAATGGATAAGCCTGGTTATAGGGTCAAAAAGAACAAAAAGCCCGTTTCTTTAGTGTTTGTCTTCAACGACCAAGAAACAGTCGAATCTTATAATATCCGTCTTTTAAAGATTAAAAATGATACTTTCGATGATAAGTATCCTGCTACCGCTTCCGCGTTTGCTTTCTAAGTGAATCTTCTCCGTTAAAATAAAAGCCCCGCAACGCGGGGCTTTTTTATTTCATCCGTCTATTTATATTTCTTTTTATGAATGGTTTTGACTTTCGAATCCAGGCTTTATCTCTGGATGCCTAATTTCTCCTCCGAGTTTAGCAGTCCAAGATAAGATCGCTGCGCTCACTAACAAACTCAGTAAGGTGAGTAAATTCAGCGCGGAGGCTAAAGATTTATTCTTCATTCTCGCTAGCAAAGTCAGTAAAGCCAAAGCTGCAGAAATTTCACTGGCAATGAGAGCTTTTTCTCCAAACTCTTCGTGCTCTTCAATGGAAGACTCACTCACACCTGGTATTTTTTCCACAAGGTGTTCAGCTTTATGACCCGTCTTCGAGACAAAAAAACTAGCGACTCCCATAATAATGATTAGAACCAAAGCTACTTTTTTGACTTCTTCATTCTTCTTAAACACTCCATACAAAAGAATGAAGAAAGCAATAAAGCTACCGATGATGGGGATATGATTGAGAATTAAATGGAGGTGAGCTGCATTCATAAAATTTCCTTTATTTAGATTTTAATTTAACTTTAAACTCACTAGTCCACAAATAAAAAAGCCCCTCTGTTCATTCAGAGGGGCTTTCTATTTCTATCGCAGATTGAACTATTCCGCTTTTCTACGGATCAGCGAAATCGCTGCAAAGGCTAGAGCGAACAATCCATAAATCATGGGGTTCGCAGAGCTAGCGCCTGCATTCAAAGCACATCCTTGACCTTCAAGAATGTCTGAGGCTCCTGCTACTCCTACTGCGGGAGCAGGAGGAGGAGTAAGGTTTGTTTCTTCAATGGTACAGGTGGCGCTACAATCATCGCCATCGACTGTGTTACCATCGTCGCAAGCTTCACCTGCTTCGAGAGTTTCGTTACCACACACAGGTCCTTGACCTTCTTCGATTGCGCAAGTTGCACTGCAGCCATCGCCATCGACTGTGTTTGCATCGTCACAAGCTTCAGTACCTTCTAAGATACCGTTGCCGCATTCTGCAGGACGATTCAATGTACAATCATTGTTACAGCTGACAACCTCATCAATGCTCACAAGACGAGCTTCAATTTGATCGATGACCGGACCTTGGTCGCATTCTTCACCTTGATCAATGATGCCGTTACCGCAAACAGGTAAGGTACAATCGCTTTCGCAATTTCCACCATTCACGTTTAACTCACCTAAGTCGCATTGTTCGCCGTCTTCAAGTTCACCGTTACCGCATTGAGGAGCCGCGGGACAGGCTTCAGTGGTTCCCGTAAGATCCACATGGCTGCATTCTCCGCTTCCACCGCAACTGTCTAAGGTACAGGGATTTTGATCATCGCAATTTACGGCAGTTCCGGAAGTACATTCGCCATCGTCGCAAACTTCACTTCCGTTACAAGCATTTTCATCGCCGCAAGCACTGCCATTTTCTTTGGCAGGATTGGAGCATAAGCCAGTGTTGGTATCGCATGAACCGGCGTTATGGCAGCTATCAGAGGCTTCGCAAACTACGGGAGAGGTCGTCGCAACGCATGCGCCGCTTTGACAGGTGTTCACACCATTGCAAGCATTCGCATCATCGTTACAGATTGTTCCATTCTCCACATTATCATGATGAGCTAATCCATCTTCGCCGCAATAATCTACGGTGCAAGGATTGCTATCATCGGTGGCAACAGGTGTACCAGTTTGGCATTGACCGTTTTGGCAAACTTCGTTGCCATCACAAGCATCACCATTTCCGCAAGCGCTACCATCTTCTTTGGCAGGAGCAGAGCAGAGACCTGTTTGAGGATTACAAGTGCCAGCATTGTGGCAATTGTCCAGAGCTTCGCAAGTCACTTCAGAACCGCTACCGCAAACACCACTTTGACAGGTGGTACCCGTGGTGCAAAGATTTCCATCTTCACAAGTAGTACCATTTTCTAAGACTGTGTTTTGACAGGTGCTGTCATTTCCACAAGAGTCCACTGTGCAAGGATTACCATCATTGCAGTTGGCGTCTGTGCGGCACGCTACACAACCTTCAATCCTTTGATAGGTACAGGTGTTGCCTTCGGAACAAGTATCCGCAGTGCAAGGATCACCATCACTACAAGTAATTGTATTTGAAATTTGACTGAATACCGCATTGATCGCATCGCTGGTAGGAGCGATGAAGAAATCATCTCCATCTCCATTTTCAGCATTTCTTTCAGCGTCGCTCACAGAGCCAGTCGTATCATCATCGGAAGGTTGGCTAGCTAATTGAGCGAGTAAACTACGCCCCCCTACTGCTATTTCACTACTTCCGCTGGTATCATAAGCAACTGTGATAATACGAGTTCCCGCTGTTTTAGCCGTATTTGCCGCGGTTAAAGCAGCTGCTGCTGCAGTTCCAGAAGGCACGTTGGCTTGACCATCCGAAATTAAAATAATGACGCTGTTACCGGTTGTTGCATGTGCAGCTAATTCGGCTTGAGCGACATTAATTGCAGAAGCAATATTAGTGCTGCTGGTGGAGGAAGTTAAAGCTGCATTCACATCTGCCTGAAGTGTCGCAATATTGGCAGGAGTCACTGTTGTCATCGCAGTGACGAGCTGTGCGGTGGAACCACTACTACCACCGAAGCGGCCAATACCTACTCTTTGACCATTATTTAAAGTTCCCAAGAGGTTGATCAAGCTATTTGCTGCTTGAGCCTCCAAGGTTCTTTCATCTGCAGACACGCTCCCAGTCCTATCCAACATAATGAAAATATCCGCTGCTTCTTGACCGCAAGTGGGAGCTTGAGCTTGAAGCGAACGGACAAAACCGTTGGCAGGAAGGGAACAAACCAAAATAAAAAATCCCATAAGATATGGGCGTAATAAGGCTTTTACCTTATTCATGGCTGATCCTCCTAAAAAATTTATAGAGCGACGTGTGACTTCTTCACACAACACCGGGTATTTACCCTACCGAATTAATGAATAGCGGCAACTTAGTGTTTTGAACAAAATTGTCAATGAGAATGCAGGGTTTTGGGCACTTCTCTCAAAAGTTTTTTAATAAATTAAAAAAGCCCCTTTTATTTTGATAAAAGGGGCTTTTGGAAACTTAAAATAGACAGTCTTTTTAGCTATTTTTTCTTCTTACGAAGGAAATGAAGCCAAAGCTCAAGGCCAATAATCCATAAATTGCTGGATTGGCTTGGGCCGTCGCGCTCATCACGCAACCTTGACCTTCTAAGATATCCGTGGGTCCTGCAACACCAACTGCAGGAGCGGGTGTTTCTCCAGGAGCTGAGCAATCTAAGCCTTCATCGACTTGGCCATCGCAATCGTTGTCGAGGCTGTCGCAAACTTCTGAAGAGCCTTCAGTGGCTTGAGCATCGCAAATCAAGGCGTCTTCTACGCAGCTGACAAAGCCACTACCTTGGCAAACGCCAGTTCCGACCACACAAGGGCTACCAATTTGCTCAGAATCACATTGGTTGTTTCTGCAAACGCCGTCTTCATCGATAGCGCCATCGCAATCGTTGTCGAGGTCGTCGCAAATTTCAGTTCCAGGAGTTCCGGGAATAGCATCACACACGGCACCTGCTTCAGTGCAAACAGTGGTGCCAGTCACTTGGCAAGCACCTACGCCCACCGAGCAAGAGCTTCCTGCTGTGGTGCGATTACATTCTTCGATTTCGCAAACATTGCCTTCATCGACTTCGCCGTCACAATCATTGTCGAGTTCGTCACAAATTTCAGTGCTGGGAGTGCCGGGGGTGGCATTACAAGTTGGGGTTCCGTTTTGGCAAACGGTAACGCCTGTATTCGCACAAACACCTAAAACACCTTCGCCTGTAGAACATTCATCGCCTACATCGGTTAATTCCTCATCTACAATGCCATCACAGTCATTATCTAAACCATCGCAAACTTCCGGGCTGTTGGCGATTGCACCAGCACATTCACCCCAAGCTTGCCAGCGATGATCTTCACCACAAGTTCTGCCTTGAGTTCCTGCAGCGCATTCACCGACATCACTTCCGCAGCTACGGCTATCGGTTTGACCGGGCGTACATTCGCAATCAGGATCGTTATTACAGCTGGTATCGCAGACATTGTCAGGAATATTACAATAGTTGATGGTGCCGCAAACTCGGGTCGTAAAAACTAAATCGTTATAATCTCTGTCACCGCCATTCAAAAGATCTTCCGCGCCGAAAGCAATCGCTCCATCGCTATCCGGAATGGTTGCTGCCGCGAAATGTCTGACTGAATCCACATTTTGGTTAATCAAAGAATAGAAAGTTAAGTCAGGATTAAAACTGCCATTGACGTCTAAATAAAAACCAATATTGCTGTTAGCCGGGAAAGGCCCAATCACCGTAGTTTGACCGGCAGTAGTGGTAGATGCATCGCTAAAAATCACCGCGCCTGCATTCGTAATCGTATTGGTATTATCAAAAAGGTAATAACCTAATCTGTTATGAGTATTGCCACTCACATAACCTAAGAAAGTCACAGCAACAGTAGTGGTGGGAGAAACGCCCAAGAGATTTGGATTTGCAGTTTCGGTGACATAAGAAGGATTGATTAAAGTACCTTCAGGAAACAAAGAGTTCACAATAGAATTGTAGGAAACTCCGACTGGAAGGTTGGCTTCGCAAGCTTGTTGAGCTTGTGCTTGAAAAGCAGGTTGTATGGCATAAGTCGAACAAAGCGCAGCGGCCGCAAAAGCGGAGAAGCGCAACAGTTTAGACAGCTTCTTCATAAGTACTATCTCCAATTAAGTTTATTCATGAAACGCAAAGAATTTTGCGCCTCAAATTCGTGTGAATCCCCCTCGAAAAAATCACATTAAAGCAACCTAATGTTTTACATTACTTAAGCAGAAACAAACTTATCTAGTTCTTCAATGACCAAACTATAAAATTAGTTCATCTATTTTTATAGTTTGTCCTTGGTTTCTGCTAGTACTAGCCAGCTTCCTTTTCATGAATTCTAACTAGTGAGCTGACTAGTAAATTGTCAACTATTTATCCATCATCGGAGGGCTTTTTCAGAAGTTTCTAGAAAAAATAAAAAAAACTGTCATGATGGCTTGAAAATGATACTTTTTATCCAAAAAAATCTTATATTTCTAGGACTTGGCCTTGCCCAACTTTTCGTCTATTTTTGGCTCTATTTTTACGCTTTTCAAACATCCCAGGACTATCGGCTCATCCCCACTTTTTTGCTCACGCTGAGTGGAATTTTTACCCTCTATTTCTTCTCTCTTTTTTGCCTACAAAAAGAAAAGTCCTCTCGCACTTCTTTGCTGCTTTCTATCTTAGCTTTTGGCTTTCTTTTTAGGCTCATTTGCTTCTTTATGCCTGCCCTGCTTTCCGATGATATCTTCTATTACATCTGGCACGGACGTGTTTCGGCCGCGGGCTTGAATCCTTATCTTTTCACCCCAGCCTCGCCGGAGCTCGCATTCTTAAGAGATTTTCAGATTTGGCAGCCCCTTCCTTTTAAGGAAATACCTCCGGCATACCCACCTCTGGTTATGTCTACTTTTTGGCTGAGTTACTGGATCGGAGGCAGCTCTTTATTAGGCTTCAAATTGCTTCTCTGGATTCCGGAAATTTTGATGTGTTTTTATGGAATCAAACTCCTTCAGCTCCATCAAAAATCGACTGCTTGGATTTTAATCTATGCTTGGTGCCCATTGCCCATTTTAGAATATATGGGAATGGGTCATAGTGATGTGTGGGGCATCGCTTTCCTTTGCGCTTTTTTATTTTATTTTTTACGTGAAAAAATCCCCCAAGCCTTTATTTTTCTCGCTTTGGCCACGCTCGTAAAATGGATTCCGCTGCTTTTTATCCCTTTGCTTTGGAGATATATGAATGGGGGAAAAAGGGCGATAGCCTTTCTCGCTTTTTCTCTGACCTTAATCCTCATGTATCTGCCTTTTTTATCCGCGGGGAAAAACGTCTTTGGCTTGCTTCCCACTTACCTTAAAAGTTGGGAGTTTAATGCTTCTATCTATCGCTTCATCCGCTTAGGTTTTGAAAGAGCCGATTATAGTCATATAATTGTCAGTGGATTCATCGCTTTATGGGCCTTATTAGTTGCCATTCGCAAACCTCCTTTACTCAAAGGTTTACTAGCAATTACCCTTTTCTTCTTTCTCTTTTTTCATACGGTCTACCCCTGGTATTTAGGCTGGTTATTACCTTTTTTACTCATAGAAAAATTATGGGCGGGCTATGCCTGGCTTTATACCTGTTTTCTCTCTTACTTCATTTTGATGATTTATCGCACGCAAGGCCTGTGGCAGGAAAATTCTTGGGTGCTTGGAATGGAATACGTACCCGTTTTTTTACTCCTTGTTTTGCAATGGATTCTTCAAAAAGACCCGCCTGTCATTTTTTCTAAAAAAATTAGCAACTAAATATCTTCCACATCGAACAAGTCTTATCAGCAAATTCTAATGAGTTTCATAGCACTTACTCATACCTTCGACTTGGGAAGAAGAGGGTAGAGATTTACGGGAGAGAGTTTATGGCAATCCTTCTAGACAGAAGGCAATCGCGTCTTTTTGCGCAAGAAAGCACTTCTTCGCTCACTCAAAGCCAACTTCATTTAGATTCAGCGCTCCATACTTTTTCAGAACATGCAGCCGATCCTATTGCCTTGGCCTCGATGACCTTAGGCTCTTTCGCCTTTAAGGCCGCGCGCTTCTCTTTCTTAAGTGGCGCGAATGCTTTGGGTGTCACTCGTTATGTCCCGCAATTTTTAATGAATCCTACTGTGAATCTTGCAGCCCTTGGGGTCGAAGTCACAGCATTCAGATCCTCCAACAATTTCTTAGGCTCTCTCGCGGGTCACGCGCCTGAACAGGATGTTTTCGATCCTCGCGGGTTTGCAGGCACACTCACTGATTTTTTGGCTCTTAAAACGATTGGACATTTGGGTGCAGGACACAATGTCGCACTGACTCATTTCGCTCAAGCCAATGCCATGACTTTGGGACATGCAGCCTCTGCAGAGCTCGGATTCACGACACATGAAGGGGGAACTTACATTGAAAGACTCGTCAAAGCGGAAATCACCAATATGTC
>CAZKUY010000005.1:153818-201573 GCA_964556135.1 uncultured Pseudomonadota bacterium | reverse complement strand
AGGACTGCTAGCGCCGTTCGAACACCCCATTGGGTTCGAATGCAGAATGTGCTCCTAACGGGATTCGAACCCGTGATCTTCGCCGTGAGAGGGCGACGTCCTAGGCCGCTAGACGATAGGAGCGGGGGACGGAATCTATTAAGGATTTTCCTGGCGCTTGGCAAGGTTTTAAAAACTCAATCTTGCTTCCAAGTAATAGAGATTGCGGAGCTGGCCAAATTCGCCTTGGCTGCGACCGGCTGCCAGTTGGGCGCCACCACTGAGATCGAACCAAGAGGTGACGGAGTAAGACATTTCTGGATTGATGAAAAAAGACGTGCCAAGTAAATCGTAGACGATCACTAAGTTCGTTTTCCAGAGAGGGGTGATATCGTAGCTCAGTTGAGTATCCAGAAAATGTTGATATTGGGTTTGGATGGGTTGGGCGGAGTTGTTCAGGAAATTGAAGAAAGGGATTTGTTGATTGGGCGCTTGACCGTTATAAAAGTAGCCGCCTAAAACATAAAAAGAATTGGCAAAGCCATAATCCACTTCTAAAGCCAACTGCGCAAAGTTAGGTCCGTATTCGGCGACATTGTAACTCACTTCCCCGCGAATGCCCATCCCGCCTATTTCTCCCGAAGTATCTGCTCCGAAAATAACGTCTTGTAAAAAACGTCCCCCATAAACTGAAACATCAAAGTGTTTCACTGTTTTTGTGAAACGTAAGGCGGTGCGGGATTTGTCGATGTCATCTTGCACCGTATAAATCAGGTTAAGTTTTGCTGAGCTGCCGATGGGGATGAGAAGGTTAGCGGCATCCACTCCCAGTTTCTCTTCTTTTTCCACATCGAAGAGAGTCAGCGGAGTGAAGAGATCTGAAGGTGAGAAAAGGTGAGCCGCGCCCCAATCGATTTTTTGTCGGCCGAAAATTAAGGACAAGAAGCCAGGGTCAAATTTGAGATAAACTCGGTAGAGGTCTTGCTGATAATAGAAATTCTTTTTCTCGACAAGTGGCCAGTTTAAATTAAAAAATTCAGAATCTCGTAAAGCTTGTCGCGTATCGAATTCTAGGGTGTTGACCCAATCCCCGCCAATCCATTCGTTATCCCAAATTAATTTCACGGAAAAATATTTGAGAAATTGACTGTCGAAATCCAGACGCAAGCGATTCAAATTTCCGAAATATGGATCGCCGTTGATGGTTTCACGTGAAGCGAGCGAGAGGTTTTTATAATAGCCTTTTAAAGAAAGAGAAAAGTCTTCGGTTTTCACAATCGAGAATGCGAAAAGAGAAGGAGAAATAAAAATAGTAATGAGGAAAATAAATTTACGAAACATGGATTAACTTCATCCTGCTTGGCGCATCGCTTCCATCGGCTCTAGCTTCGAGGCTTTCCATGCAGGATAGAGTGCTGCCAGTAAGTTTGCGCACAACACGACTAAGATTGCAGTGCCCACATGATCCCAATAAATTTTTGGATAAATGGTGGTTCCGATAAGAAAATTCGAAAAGGTTTCCCCAAACTGCGAAAGATTAATACCTTGCTTTGAGAAAAAGAATGAAACTCCTAAGCCTAATCCCAATCCCAAAACACTGCCCATGAAAGTGAGCCAGATCGTTTCGAATATCAGTAGCAATGAGACTTGGCGATCTTTTGTGCCGAGAGCCTTCATTAAACCAAATTCGCGGATGCGTTCGATGTAAGACATCATTAAAGTATTGAGTACACCCGTCCCAAGAATCGAGAGGACAATTACCACCACAATAAAAATCATGCGCTGCTGGAATTCCACGAGTTGCGAAAGCATGGGCGCGATGTCGCCCCAGGGGGAAATTTTATAGTGATCGGGATTCAGTTTGCTTTTGAGTTCGGCGATCACCTTATCGACCGAAACGCCTTCTTGAGTCCGAAGTAAAATTTTCGTGACTTGATTTTCAGCCGAAAGCAAGCGCTGTAGCACGGGCATCAAAACATCCACTGTAGAATTATCGATTTGATCGGAACCTGTTTCAAAAAGTCCCACAATACGAAAAGATTCGCCCACCAAGGAACCAAAGCGATCTTGAAGCACGAGAACAATTTTATCGCCAATTTCTACTTTTAGCTGCTTTGCCATAGGTGCGCCGATGATCGTGCCATGCTCATCCCCTTCTTGAAGCATGCGACCTTTCACAATGAGATCTTTTGGATTGAAAATCTTTTCTTGAGCGGGATCCATGCCACCGACAAAAGTCATGAGAGAATTATTCGCGGAAGAAATAATTCCGGAAGCCAAAACGCGTTCGACTTTTTTAGTGATTTTGGGAGTTTGTTGAATAGCCTGTCTGACTTCTTCAGGATTTTCGAGTAGGAGATTCACATTGTACAAGCCTTCTGCGCCTTGCGGATAAATTTGGATATCGCCTGTGATGATGCTTTTGATGCTTTCTTCCATTTGATTCTGAAAGCCATCCACAAAGCTCCATAAAAAAATCACCGCAGCCAGTCCAAAAGAAACGGCGGATATTGTAATGGCTGAACGACGTTTGTTTCGGAGAATGTTGCGCCAGGCGATTTTAAAGAAAATGGACATGAGAGCCTTTCCGCTACGCGAGTTGAGAGTCTTCGACGATTTCCCCGTCTTTTAAACGGACCAAGCGTTTGGTTTTTTGCATCACCATCGGATCATGCGACGCAAGTACAAAAGTCATTTGAAAAGAATCCGCCAACTCCCGAAATAAATCAATCAAGGCTTCGCCTGTTTTGGAATCGAGGTTCGCCGTGGGCTCATCCGCGAGCACGATCTCTGGATTTGCTGCAATCGCTCGGGCAACCGCGACGCGCTGTTGTTGTCCGCCACTCATGTGCACCGGTCGCGTGTTGATATAATCTTGGAGGCCGACACGTTCCAGTAAATGGATCGCTTTTTCTTTTCTGGTTTTTGCATCCACTCCTTGAAGAAGTAGAATATATTCGACATTTTCATAAGCACTGAGCACGGAGATAAGATTGTAGGCTTGGAAAACAAAGCCCACTTTTCTTAAACGAAATTCCGCTAACTGATTCTTATTCAGAGCGCCCAAGTCTTGATCTTGTATGAAAATTTTTCCGCCGCTGGGATAGTCTAAAGCTCCTAAAAGATGCAGCAGAGTGGATTTGCCAGAGCCGGACGGTCCTGCCAGAGTGACAAATTGACCTTTTTTGATTTCCAGATTCACACTTTTCAAAGCTTCGACCGCGACTTCTGCAGAGTGATAAGTTTTAGAAAGATTTTGAAGGGTGATCATAAAATGATTAATCCATCTTACCGAAATTTTGTTGAGTGAAAACGGATTCAGGAATGGCAGGCGTGGGATCAAAGTCGATCGACAGCGTTTTCAAGGTGGTGCTTTCACCTTCCTTCGCCATATTCTTCATTTCCCAAATACTTGGAAAAAGCAGCCCGTCCATTTTTATAAACTCGCTAAATTTTAAATTTTTAATTAATTTACCTTTTTCATCGAAGAAGGATTGCTCGAGAGGTAAAGACTCTTCCTTCCACACCCAAAACAAAACTTTTCCCCACACGACAGGAGCATTTTCTTTGGGCATTAATTCGATTTGCGTAACGGTTTTGCCTTCCTTCTTTTCCTCAGCTAAAATTTTATGATGATAATCGTCGATGTAACTTGATTCTTTAACCAGATCATCATTGGTAAAGTCGCTGCCCATCCACGATTGCAGCATCATCGAGGGCGGAATTTTCATCGTTTTTTCGATTTTAGGAAGATAACTCCAGAGGTTGTATCCAATTCTCAAAAAAGAAGTGCCCTGATCTTTTGCAGGTTCCAAAATTCTGACGAAGACTTTTTTATCTTTGCGGGCATCCCAAGTTTTGAGCTTCATGGTTCGCGTCCAAGCAGGACGCTTCACGGTCATTTCGTTGAGGGAAATGTTGACATGACCGCGCAAACGATTGATCATTTTTTCAACGAGAAGTTTAGCTTGGGGATCGACGCTGCTGCTTTCTTGGCTATTCATGGCCAAAGGAAAAATCAGGAGCAGGGTGGCTAGAATGATTTTTTTGAACATGGGGGCACTATAGACATTAATGCACTGTCCGTAAAGAGATTGCGCCCCGATTTTTAGAGGATTTCAAAGCTTATTAATTGGGAATTTTAGAGGGATTGCAGCTTTGCTTGCAGGTCCAGGTGGCGGTGCATTTGGTTTGCGGCTTCGTTGGATCCTTTTCGTAGGATGCATCCTTCATGCAATAGGTCATGGGGACATTCTTGAGAAGGTTGGTGATATTCATGGCAGTCCAGCAGGCGCCCTGATCCGTATCGTTGGTTTTTCCGATTTTTTGCCTCGGTATTACAAAATCCCGGTTAGGATTTTCGCATTTGCAATGGACTTCCATCACTTGGCAATGACTATCATTATCTGCCACAATAGGTGCCTGAGCAAAAAGTGAGCTAGAACTGATTAAAATAGACAAAGCGAGCAGCGTATTAATAACTTTCATGAATCCTCCCTCGGATTGGAATCATTCTAGTGCTTTTTGCTTGAAGTGCAAAACTTTTTTCGCTTTGAAGTAAATTAATTATCAAAGGAATTCACATGCGACTTTTACACACGATGCTGAGAGTAGGAAGTTTAGAAAAATCATTGAAGTTTTATACTGAAATCCTGGAGATGAAACTCCTTCGAAGAGAAGATTATCCCGAGGGAAAGTTCACCCTCGCTTTTGTCGGCTATGGACAAGAGTCAGATCACACGGTGATTGAGTTGACCCATAATTGGGAAACAGAAAAATATGAGCTTGGAACGGGCTTCGGTCATTTAGCCATTGGCGTTGAAGATGTTTATAAGACTTGTGATCGAATTCGTGAAAAGGGCGGAAAAATTGTGCGGGAACCCGGCCCGATGAAACATGGCAGCACCGTGCTGGCTTTCGTGGAAGATCCCGATGGCTACCGTATCGAATTATTGGGGAGAAATTGAGGGTAGGCAAAACTCATAAGTCTTCCTTTCCCCAAGATTTAAGAATCGCTTTTTCGTCTTCTGCACTCATTGCTTTTTTGAATTTTGTGGCGGAAACTCCTTTGACTCGCGCTTCGCATTCTGCCCAAGTTTTATGGCGCTCGACTTTTCCGTTTACTAAACTGAGATAGGAATAGGGTTTGCTAGCACTTTTCTTGCCTGAGGAAACGGGTAAATCTGTGTCAGCAGGAATTTGCTGAAGATCGAAGGAGTAATCCTCTGAACTTCCTTGATACAGTGTAATATTTTTATTCTTAGAAAAAGCGACTGCGATTTCATCGACGCGTTCGTTGCCGGCAATTCCTTGATGACCGCGCACATAATGCCAGGAAACGTGGTTTTGTTTTCCGCGGACTGAAACTACTTCGAAAAGTTCTTCCCATAATTCGCGGTTAGACACTTCATTGCCTTCAGCGGTTTTCCAATTTTTTTGCTTCCATCCCCAAATCCATTTTGTGATGCCTTGAATCACATAAGTGGAATCCGTGTAAAGATTGACGGGTCCGCTGAATTTGCAGATGGAACGAAGCGATTCGATGGTCGCACGAAGCTCCATTTGGTTGTTGGTCGTGTTACTTTGGGCGCCGCCCAGTTCGTAGACTTCATTCGATGATAGGCTTACAATAGCGCCCCATCCGCCGGGGCCAGGGTTTCCCGAGCATGCCCCATCGCAAAAAATAACAATAGGTTTTAGATGCATATTATTTGCCCGAAAACTTCCATGTTCCTGATTGTTGTAAGTTGAGTTGAATGTTGAAGTGTCGATCCGATACAGGCGTGATGCTTGATTTCGCATTCCAAAGTGGAACGCATTTACAATCGTTAGGGGGTTCTACAGCCGTATAGGTCTCGCCCATTTCCTTTATTTGATGATGCGTTTGTGTTTTTTCGTTGAAAGTGCCCAGCCATTTTTCTCCAAAAAAATAATCATAAGAATCGCTGAATACTTCATAAGGCACGGAGCCAAATCCCTTCACTTCGAATCTGTAATAAAGCTTATCGATTTCCGGGGTGCGAAGACGGATTGAAAAAACATCGGGCTTTTTCTTCCAGAATTGCAAAAAACTTTTCGAGAATAGAAAACTCTGATCTTTAAATTCTACAATACCTTGGTTGTTGGTGACTGATCTCTGAGTAGCATGATCATATTCCCAAATTTCCACGGCAACATTGGGCAAGCTTTGTCCTTGTGGATTGCTCAGGTTTATTTGGATATCTGCCTTGGTTACCTGGGTAAGGGGGAAGGCGAATGCTAAGGCGAGTAAGAGTAGAATAAACAAACCTAACAGCGTGAAAAAAATAATAAGAATGACTTTCATATTGAATGTTTCCCGTTTTTCAAAACTAATCGACCAATCAAGTCCCCTTCAAAAATCAAGGGCTGGCGCCGCAAAGCAAGGAGCAAGCCCGAACGGGGACTATGGATTTCTTCACGAATGGCGCCTGTAAAACTATCGTAAATCATTCCGAGCAGATCACCGGTTTGAACCCAATTTCCTATTTTTTGTTTTGAAACGAAAAAACCCGCCTTTTCAGAGATGATGGAAAACTCCTCTGAAGGTCTGAAGTAATGGGAGTCTTCGTCGAGATTCAAACGCTTCTCGCCTTGCAGAATTCCAGTCGCATTCAAAAAATGGAGGCTGGCATTGAAAAGTTTTTCGCAATACTCGAGTTGAAGGCCGCCTGCACTGCCGCCTCTCAAGATGAAGCTCTCGCCTGGACATTGTTTCCACGCATGCATGAGCGTCACACTTAAAGCGGGATCATCAGGCCTTTCGACAATATTCAAACCAAAACCTTTAGCACTTTCGGCTTCTTCACGGCTGGGTTGATAAAGTCGAACGTGGGCTTGTTCTTCAATAGCCGGATTGGATGCATGAAAATCGATACGATAATGCGCGCTTTGAGTGGCTGACAAAACCGCGGCCGCAATTCTTTGAGTGGTTTCACCTAGATAGTAGCCTGGAAACATTCGATCGATGTCGGTTTTGTCGAAAGGCCATAATCTCATATTTAGATTAAGTCCTAAAACATTGACGGCAGGTACGATCAGGACACGCTTTGCAAGGCTGACACCCGGGCACAGATTTTCTGTAACGCGCATTAAATAGTCTGCAAGGCGTGACAAGACAAAGACACCATTGAGTTCATTGCCATGAATGCCACCGACCATCGCCAGGGAAAAATCTAAGGAAGCATCACCAATCGAATGGTAAGGAATCGAAAAATTTTCTCGGCAGGGGGCCGTCATGTTCAAGAGTGTAGGAGTTGTCATGCTTTCATCTCCATGAGTCGCGCCATCAAAGACCCTTCATAAACCAGCGGGTATTCGCGCAAGGTAAATAAAATTCCCTTCACCGGAGAACGGACTTCTGAGAGCACTTCTCCCTGATAAGGCGAAACGATTCTGCCTAAAATTTGTCCGACTTTCACCGAGGTCCAATGATCTACACTCGGAATGAAAAGCCCAGAAGTGTCTGCATTGAGATAATGTACATTTGTATCGTCGGCAAGCCAGGGAACATGGGTTAAAGCGGGCAGGTTAATATTCAAGGCTAAAACGCCGAGATCCTGCCAAACGTGTAAAATTCCGGTCACGACTTGCTCGGTATATTCGGGAGTCACTCGCATGCCGACCCCCATTTCAACGACTAAACAGGGCGTGTTACGACTATTGAGACTATGAGCAAGAGTCGCTTCTAAAACCGTCATGGCTCCATGCAACCAAATTACATCTAAATTCATTTTATTGGCCAGAGGGACAAGATTGGTTTTGAATTCTTCATTGATGCGAACTTGAGGAATTTCTCTCAGGAAAATATTGCTGGCATGAATATCCACGACGAGAGCGCAGCCTTCTAAACTTTTCATGGCTGCCGCGGCAATACGCTGTGGAAAGACGCCTTCGGCATCGCCCGGAAAGTTACGGTTCAAATCCGTTTCATAGATGGGGACCAGGCGTTGCAAGGTGTCCATCCCGAGGGGGTTAAGAGTGGGATAGAGTTCGATTTGCCCCAGCAAGGCCCCGGGATATTGCGTTTCTATTTGTTCGAGTCTTTGGATGAGACGATGACAAACGTAAAGACCTTCGAGTTCATCTCCATGAACTCCAGAAACAATGGCGACTTTGGGACCGCTTCCGTTTCCAGAAAGAAGCGTTTTTTGAAGAACAGTTTGTTCCCGGTAGGGTAGCTCAAGAGCGCTGATATCCACTTTGGTAATTTTCATCATTTTCTCGCCTATTGTTGACTCACCACTAAATCGAGTTGAGGGCTACCTGCGCTTAAGGCGCCTTTGAAACTACCGCGTTCTGGCGCAGCGTCTTTGGAGTTTCGACCCACGGCTACGGCAATATAGCTTTGATTTGCCAGTAAAGCATGAGTGGGATCAAAACCTCGCCAACCTGAACCTGGCAAATAGACTTCCACCCAGGCATGAGTCGCGGGAGGAGAATCGCTTTCCTGTAAGTATTGATAACCCATGACGTAACGAGCGGGAAAGCCCCAGTGCCGGATTAAAGCAATCAAGAGATGCGTGAAATCTTGGCAGACGCCCGAACGCTTTTTTAAAAAATCTTCCAGCGCACCATGAACAATAGTGGCGCCGCTTTCATATTGAAATTCTTTTTTCATCCAATCCATCGCGTTTTGAACGGAATAGATCAGATTTTTTTCTGGATCGTAACGAGGCCATGATTTGGAATGAAGCATATTTTCCAATTCGGGAACGCTAGCTTCGGAGGGGAGAAGAAAGTTCCATTGACGTGGCTCCGTTTTTAATAGTTTTTGAATGGCAGTTCGTTCTTCTTCAGGACTGATCATGTCATGGTCAAAGGGATTGGTGAGATTGTTTTCCACTTCCGCATCTAAATGGATTTCAAGCTTATCGTGAGCGGGGATGAGAGTGAATGAACGTACTTCATTTCCAAAGGCGTCGCGGTGGGAAAACATCGGTACATCCACATGAATGCGTAAAGACGAAGAAATTAACTTTTGATGATCGTCGCTACGCGGTAACAATCTCAATTCCACCTGTTGCTCGGAGATCGGAGAGTCGAAGGTTAAGAGGCTGTGGTATTTCACATGATAACGCATTTTACTCTCCCAAATAGGTCGTAAAAAAATCTTGGCTCAAAGCTCGGTGCAAATCAGAAATTTGTCCTAAGAATTTTTTGAGGAATTCATGCAAACCTATTTCATAAAAAACATCTTGAGTTTGAGTGTGTTCCCATTCTTCGAGCAAGCTGCAAATAATTCCATGGGAAGTATGACGAAAAGCGGAAAATCCAAGAGCTTTTAATGCAGTGTAAAGAGATTCAATCGAATGTTTGAGAGAGCGGGGAAAATCTGTTTCGAAAAGAATAAATTCAACGATGTCGATGGGGCGAAAGCCGGCATGGACTTTGCGTCGATACGCTTCGAAACCCGAAATCGATTTGAGCAGCGCCGCCCATTGATAATAATCTAAAGCAGATCCCACCATCGAAAGATCGGGCAAGAGTAAATGATATTTCACATCTAAAATTCGCGCCGTCATATCCGCGCGTTCCATGAAAGTGCCGAGTTGATGGAAAGAAAAACTTTCGCCTCGCATCATGGTGCTGACACTCAATCCATCAAAAAGCGCGACGCCGTTGCGGACAAATTTATGAAAGACGGGCCAAGCGCGCAGGGGCAAAGGATCGCGAAGTTGCCGATCGACTTGAAGCCAGAAGTCATTCATGGCTTCCCACATTTCTTTTGAAATGAGATCGCGAGCGGTGCGGGCGTTTTCGCGAGCGGAACGCAAACAGTTCCAGACTGAGCTTGAGTTGCTTTCGCCCCGGGTAAGATATTCAATGACGCCCTCAGCCCGAACATCTTCACCTGGATGCATTTCTTCGTATGCATCTGAGCTACCCGTAATATCTAAGAGAGGTTTCCACTGTGAGCTTTCACTGAGCGCGTCTTCCGCTTCGACCAGATAATTCAAATTAATTCCGATTAAACGAGAAGTGTTATTCGCTCTTTCCAGATGGCGGCTCATCCAATATAAATTTTCAGCGATTCTGCTCAGCATGATCAATTTCCTTCAGCTAAAACCCAAGTATCTTTACTACCGCCACCTTGAGAAGAGTTGACTACCAATGATCCTTTGGTGAGTGCGACTCGGGTTAAGGCACCGGGTACGACTTCAATTTCTTTTCCGTAAATAATATAGGGTCTGAGATCAATGTGTCTGGATTCTAATTCTCCGTTCAAGTGACAAATGTGTCGCGAGAGCGGCACGATCGGTTGTGCGATATAGTTTCTAGGATTTTCTAGAATACATTTCTTGAAACGTTCGCGCTCCTCAGCGGTGGAAGCGGATCCAATCAACATTCCATAGCCTCCCGATTCACTCACTGATTTCACGACCAATTTGTCTAAATTGGCGAGCACATAGTCACGGTCGTCTTTTCGAGTCATGAGATAAGTAGGAACATTTTGTAGAATTGGATTTTCTCCCAGGTAATATTGGATAATTTCCGGCACAAAGGGATAAATCGCCTTATCATCGGCAATGCCCGCACCGGGCGCATTTGCGATGGCGACATTGCCGGCGCGCCACGCGTTTAAAACTCCGCTCACTCCGAGTGTGGAGTGGGGTAATAAACAAAGTGGATCCAGATAAGGATCATCAATTCTGCGATAAATCACATCGACGCGCTTCAAGCCTCGCGTGGTTTTGAGCCAGACAATATTATTCTGCACGACCAAATCGCGGCCTTCCGCCAGTTCAATGCCCATCTCTTTGGCCAAAAAAGTATGTTCATAGTAGGCCGCATTATAAATCCCCGGCGTGAGAACGACGATTTCGGCTTGATTAGGTCCGCGCGGAGAGAGGTGTCGTAAGGCTTCGAGCAATACAGAAGGATAATGCTCCACGCGTCGGACTCGATATTTTGAGAAAAATTCCGATAAAATGTGCCGTTCTAAAATGCGATTTTCGATCATGTAAGAAACGCCCGAGGGAGTGCGAAGATTATCCTCTAAAACTAAATATTGTCCTTTTTCATCTCTGACTAAATCAATGCCAGAGACATGGGTGTAAATATCGTGAGGAGGTGTAACGTCGAAGGCTTCACGCAGAAAATCTTTGCCTCCATAAATCATTTCAGGAGGAATGATGCCGTCTTTGATGATTCTTTGTTCGTGGTAAATATCCTTCAAAAAAAGATTGAGGGCTTTGACCCTTTGCTTCAAACCCTTTTCGATAATTTTCCATTCGGATGCGGGAATGATGCGCGGAATAATATCGAAGGGCAGCACTCGCTCGATTCCTTTTTCACTTTCGGAATAGACGGTGAAGGTAACGCCTTCGGTGATCAGGGCCAGCGTGGCTTCGCGGCTTTTTTGTTTGAGTCCGTTGAGGCCTAATTCTTTAATATGTTTGAGCAGTAATGTGTAATGTTCACGTGCTTCGAAATTATCTCGATAGAATTCGTGGAATGAACTTTCAGAATGAGAATCCCCGAAGAGAGATGATTGATCAAACATTTCTAGATCCCTTTCGAGAAGGACGGAGTGAATGAATATATTTTCCCAAGCGACGAATGCCTTCTTCGATATTCGGAATCGAATTGGCGTAGGAGATGCGGATATAGCCTTCGCCACCTTTGCCGAAATCAATGCCGGGCGTGATTCCCACTTTTGCTTTTCGTAAACAGTCGAAGGCAAAAGCATTGGAATCTTTCGTGATATGTCGAATGTTTACAAAAATATAGAAAGCGCCTTCGGGTTCGGTGAGGGGCTTAAGGCCGATCTTTGCGAGGGCTTGCAATGCAACAGCTCTGCGTTCCGCAAAAATATTGCGCATCCTTTCGACATCTTTTTCGCCATGCCGCAAGGCTGCAATGCCGGCCATTTGTACGAAAGGATTCACCGAGATATAAAAATTTTGCTGAATTTTCTGCATGGGTCGAATGAATTTCTTAGGAGCGATCACGTAACCGAGGCGAAATCCAGTCATGGAATAGGCTTTCGAAAAACCATTGATTACAAAAGCGCGGTCCGTGAATTCAAGAGCGCAGCGTTCTCGCTGATTGTAGACGAGCCCATGATAAATTTCATCAGATACTAAATAAGGTTTTAATTTAGAAATTTTTTCGAAAGTTTCGTCCGGGATTAAATAGCCCGTCGGATTTCCGGGTGAATTGACGAGTATTGCTTTTGTTTTCGAATCGATCTTTTTTTTCACTTCTTCCGCATTGTAATGAAAACGGTCTTTTTCTTTGACTCGGATGAAAGTGCATTTTGCGTCCAAGAATTCTATGAAACTGGGGTAACAGGCATAATGCGGATCCGGCAGAATGACTTTATCTCCTGGATTTAAAAGGGCTGCAAAAGTCAGTGAGAAAGCGGGTGAAGAACCGGATGTGACAAGAATTTGCTCCGGATCAATTTTGACGCCGTATTTTTTTTTGTAGTGGATGCAGATTTCTTCACGCAGTTCGATGAGCCCTTGGGAGTGTGTGTATTTGGTGACCCCATCTTCAATCGCTTGAATACAGGCCTTTTTAGCGCTTTCCGGCGGTGGAAAGTCTGGTTCACCGATGGAAAGGGAGATGACATCTTCACCGGCTTTTTCCATTTGCTTGGCCAGCTCTAAAATGTCCATCGCGATGAAGGATTTGATCCGCTTGGATTTGCGAGAAATCATCCGCAACCAATTACTCCAGAAGCCGATGAAAGCACAAACGTAAAGTGCGACCTTTAATTATGTAGGAGTCTTTTGTGACCAACCCCAGTATTTCCCAAATTCGCCTCGGTTTTCAAATCTTAGGGCAGCAACATCATTTGCCGACGAGGCAAATCCAAGCTCACGTGGCTGCGCAAAGCCAGTTGAGTGTTCCGGAGCGTGAAGCGGCCGTGACAGCTTTGACGGGCTTAGCGGCTCTGGTCGACGGAGAAAATTTGGGTCGAGAGGATTTTCACCGCGTTTTAAATCAACAATCTGAATTTCGGCTGCATCACGATGCCCAATACAATCCAGAGCTTGAAGCCGTGTTACGAGAAGGATTGGGCTTACCTGCACAGGATCCTCAGGATATCCAACTTAATTTCAGGGCGAGCGAACGAGATGGAAATCATTATAGTTGGATTACTATAATGCCTCGAGAAATAGATCCCGCCAAACCTGTGCTCATTTTCGTGACGGGGCTTCATCATCCGAGCGCGGTTTATCTTCAACATTTAGTGGAGTTAGCGCGCCGCGAACATCGAGTGATTCATAGCGTAGATTTACCGAGCATGGGTGGAAGTATTTTAGCGGACAACGCTTCGGTTTATGCCTCGCATTTAAACGAAGCTGTTCTGAGTTGTATCCAAGAAGAATTACTACTGGGCCAGCGCTTCGATTTGATGGGACATAGCTTAGGGACAGTTCCAGTGCGAGAAATCGAAAGTGAGGCTTTAGAAAATTCTCAACGAAGCTATCATGGCCGTCTGCTCAATCGGGTGGTTTTGGTGGCTCCCGTTCCTTCACAAGAGGACCGGGAACTTGGCTATCAACTTCGACCCAGTTATGCTTGGAGCGTGATCGGAGCACTTTTGTCGAGTGGAGCAGTCGATCCCGAGCGCGTGAATGAATTGTTTGTGCAAAATCATAATGCCTCCGATCAAGCTTGGTTAGCTCGCATTGTCGGACCTGAAAGTTTTTCGAGTAGCTTGTGGGGAACCCTTTCTGTTTTCTTAAATAATTATCGCCATCCTTTTGCGAATCGTTTGGGTGTGGATTCTCATTTACGAGTCATCTTGCCTGCCGAAGATCGATTGATTCGTGTGCAAAATCCTGAAGCTTGGCAAAATCGACGTGGAATTTATTGGGTCGAACATGCGGACCATTCTTTCATGGGTGGTTCGATCGCCAATGCATCCTATGTCGATGTGCTGCAAAGAGCTTTGAATGAAGACTTGAATCCCAACCAAGAAGTTTTCAGTCGTAGCCAGGCCTATCGCCGTTTGAGATCTTCGTCATTTGCAGCTGTGAGCGCAAGTAGTCGAGGCGCTTTAGGCGGACAGCTTTATTTGGGAGGACGTCAGGGGCTTGCAGTGGCGGGCCCTTTTGGCCTTGATGTGGAATTAGGTTTGCAGAATTTCGTGGGTGGGTATCCAGCAAATGATTCTCCTCAAGCAACCGAATTGGAAAACCGTAGACATTTTGCTTGGAGACCGCAGCTCAATGCCGCCTTAGGCTTGAATTTATTGCGTACTTTGCCGCTGAGGCTTCTGGCAGGGGGCTATGTTGAATCGGACGCCATCACTTCCATTCGACAAAATGATTTCTATGGGCAAGCCGGAGCTCTGGGCGGACTTGAAATCAACTTTGAAAATACTCTTCTTTTTCGCACTCTCTATCAACAGCCCCTTTGGGATGCGCAAGGCAGATCTTTGCCCAGATTAGGCGAATTTTGGTTTAACCTAGGCGCTCATTTCTAGTACATCATCCAGTTAATTTTTTAAGTACTGGTGCCGTGACATTAATCTAAGAATAAAATGGGTAGGGTACTTAGGGATTTAGACTCTTGATAAAACAACTTCTTGCAGTATGATGACGATAAGAAGGCATCTACTTTTGAAGTAGATTCATCTGTAAAACCTGTGAGGATAAATGAAGCGTAGTTTAATCATGATAGCCTTTTTTAGTGTGGCATTATTGGGTCTATCTCGACCGGCATCCGCGCAATATTGGGGATATGGCTATTATTATTCTCCGAACTCCTTTAATTGTTTATCGGGTTGTGGCACTGCAGCGAAGGTGGCGGGTTACACCAGCTTGGGTTTAAGTGCTATCGATGCGGCGGTGGGCATTCATCAATATTCTAAACAACTCGAATTGCAGACCAATCAAAATATTTATCAAATCGAACAAGCGAAATCCCGTGCGAATTTCAATCAAACCCTGCAAGATTACCAAAATATCATGAATGTTGCGCCCTTCTTTGATGATGATCCCGCAACCGGCGCGCAAATAAGACCGTATCCGACTGTGGCACCCCTCAATTCGCAAAAAACTGAAACTTCTGCTCCGAAATAATAAAAAATGAAAAAAATATTCTTTGCTTTCTTAGTTGTCGGTGTTTTCTCTTCTCTGAAAGTTTCCGCACAAATCAATACGCCCGTTATTTCTGCCAATGGTTTTTCCTGCGCAAAAAGCCAGAACTTGGTGACTTGCCAAGGGCAATTCCCTGGCAGCGGCGGAATTTTCAGTGCGAGCGGAAATTTTGGAGTTCAGATGACTTACGAATCTCCCGCCCCCAATCGCAGTCGCTCCATCTATGACAGCACCACGGGCTGTCTCATGCAGATTAGTCTCGATGTCTTTGGAAATCCTCAGCAGGCTTTTGTCAGAAATTCTGCGGGTTCCACCCAAACATTCCCCTTGCCCATGCAGCAAATGCCAGCCTATCAGTTTTGTAAGTCCTAAAACCGAATCTTCATCGCCGATCGATCTTCATTTTGGATGCACTTTGCCTGCGCGAAAAGTTGGGGCAGTAAATTCCAAATGTAGAAGCGTGTCGTCTTTACTTTACCTTCATAATAGCGGGCATCCGGATTATTTTCACAGAGCGCGAACTTAGGTTCTTCGACGGTGGCGGCGGCATCCGCCCAAATTTTTTCGAGTTTGGGTAATGCGATGAGCGTTTGCTCGAGTAAAAGCCACGCAAAGCAAAGGTGTCCCATCATATTCAAGAAAGAAGTCGCGTTGAGCATGGCAAACTGCTGATCTCCACCCATGGCGATTTCACCGATTTTCATGGCGCAAGCGCCCACGGTGTCCAAAGCCTTTTTGAAACTTTCAAATTCTTTTTCTAAAGTGGGGCGATCTTTATGGGCTTCGTAAAAATTATTAAGTTCTTCGTAGAAATTTCGGAAATTCTCACCGCCATTTTGTGCCATTTTTCTACCGACTAAATCCAGGGCTTGAATCCCGTTGGCTCCTTCATAGATAGAACTAATTTTCACATCGCGCATCATTTGTTCAATGGGATATTCGGCAATGTAGCCGTAGCCCCCGTAAGTTTGCATCGCGAGTTCAGTGATTTTAAAACCCGTATCTGAACAGAAAGATTTACAGACAGGCGTCAGAAGATCCGCCATCGATTGCGCAAAGATCTTTTTCTCCTCATCTTTTTCTTGGTGAGAGGCATCGATGTAGAAAGCAGTTTTGTAGAGCAAGGCACGCATGCCTTCGGTGCTGGACTTCATGGTGGCGAGCATGCGTCTCACGTCAGGATATTCAATGATGGCCGTTTTTCCGCCTTGAATTCTTTCTTTCGCATAATCCAAAGCATGGCGATAAGCGTTGCCGCCTTGACTCAAACCCTGCATACCGCACATGAGACGCGCTTCATTCATGAGCTGGAACATATAATTCAAACCTTTGCGAGCTTCACCCACCAAAAATCCCAAACACTGATTGTTATCGCCGAAACTCAAAGAGCAAGTGGGTGAGCCATGAATCCCCATCTTTTTTTCGATATTAATCACCTTCATATCGTTGGCTTGGCCCAAGCTTCCATCTTCATTCACGCGGATTTTGGGAACTAGAAAAAGACTAATGCCTTTCGTTCCCGCGGGATCTCCTTCAATGCGAGCCAAAACCATGTGAATCACATTCGAAGTAAAGTCATTGTCGCCGCATGAAATGAAGATTTTTTGTCCTTTGATTAGATAGCCTGCGTCGGTTTTGTGGGCGGTCGTTTGTAAATCTCCGACGGCCGTGCCGGCTTGCGGTTCGGTGAGACACATCGTTCCGCTCCACTCACCGCTGTAAATACGAGGGCAAAATTTTTCCGCAAGTTCCTTCGATGCAAAGTTTTCGACTAGGTGGGCGGCGCCGCGCGCGAGTCCTGGGAACATCATGAAACTAAAACATCCTCCCATGAAATATTCGGCGAAATGAACCGCTAAGCTGATGGGAAGTCCTTGGCCGCCGTAAGTCGTGGGCACATCTGCGCCAATAAAACCGCTGGCGGCATAAGCTTGATAAGCTTCTTTATAGCCTGGAGGGGTAGTGAGTATTCCGTCTTTTAAATGACAGCCGAATTCATCGGATTTTTTTTCGAGAGGCGCGATTTCTTTTTGTGTGAGTTTCAAGGCTTCTTCCGAAAGCATTTGATAGTCGGACTCCGCTAAATGAGCAAAAGCTTCAAAGTTTTTTAAATTTTGGATTTTGAGGTGTTCGAATAAGGTGAATTGCACATCTCGAGTGTCGACTTTGTAGGCCATGGTATCCCTTTCAAGAAATCTTAAAGTTAAGGCAAAAAAAAACCCCTTTGTATTTATACAAAGGGGTTCTGAAAATCCAAAGATTTAATTACTTCTTTGCAGGAGCAGAAGCGGGAGCTGATTCAGCTTTTTTGCTTTCGGCTTTTTTGGTTTCAGTGGTCATGCCCACAGAAGCGCTAGCGACGAGTCCTACAAGAACGAGTACAGAAAGTACTTTCTTCATATACAATTCTCCTTTGATTAGTGGTCCCTTAAGCTTTGAAGGTTCCTATGAACTTTCATAGCAAGAGCCCTTATATAGTAGCGGCCAATATCCAATTTTCAAATTCCTGACAAGTATTTATTTAGGACGGTCTTTTTGTTTGGAGATCCAGAGCATTTGTCGGGCAATACCCCGAATCACCCTCACCTCGACATCGGTGAGGCGGGCTCGATGGAAAATGTTCCTTAAGACCCTCGGCATATGTTCCGGATTTTCGTTTTTGATGAATTCTATGGCTTGAAGGCCTTCTTTCAGGTGATCGTGCATGGCTTCGATTTTAGGGATACTGGGATAGACTTCTTCAATAGTGGGGGGAAGACTGGGCTTCATTCGAAAAATCTCAAAAGCCGTCAGTAAGATAGCTTGAGCCAAATTATAGGATTCATTCGCAGGATCCGCAGGGATTTCGATCAAATATTGGCAAAGGGCAAACTCTTCGTTGCTTAAACCATGGGCTTCATGCCCGAATAAAATGGCGGTTTTTTCAGGGGTAGGCAGGCTTCGCAGCAGGTCTGGCAATTCAAAAAGGTTCAGGATATTTTTACGATAAGATCCGCGTCGCCTTGAAGTTCCAATGACATACTTGAATCCTTTTAAGCCTTTCTTTAAGTCTTCATAGACTGGTGCCTTATCGATCAAAGCCTTCGCACCCACCGCAAATTTGGTTATATCCACGTGTTTTTTGGTAAAGGCGGGGTCGACCAAGGCCATTTTTTTGAAGCCGCAATTTTGGAGGGCACGAGCGGCAGCCCCTGCATTTCCAGCATATTGGGTTCGAACTAGGAAGAAGGTGATGAGGGCGTTCCAGTCTTTCATGCTGCCGGCATAACTAAAAGAGTGATTTTTTTCTATGGTTTATTCACTTTCAAAGAGAAATAAACCATAAGTATTTCTAACTTTTCATAAAATATATGAAAAGTTGAAATGCTACAGAAGTATTGTTAGGGTAGCCCCATGAAATTAGGTCTGGATCAAATTGCGCAGCTGAAAAAACTCAAAAACAAGTCGATTGGCGTTTTATGTCACGGAGCGAGTGTGAATTCGCGACGAGAGCATATCTTGGAGGTTCT
Organism: uncultured Pseudomonadota bacterium; assembly: GCA_964556135.1. Classification (GTDB taxonomy): domain Bacteria; phylum UBA10199; class UBA10199; order JADFYH01; family JADFYH01; genus CAYPXN01. Next base: position 183,005 of record CAZKUY010000005.1, on the reverse strand, counting down.
AAAGGGTTTTTACATTAAAAAGCTCTTTGGACCCGAACATGGAATTTGGGGGGTCGCCCAAGACATGGAATCGGTGGACCAAGACCGTGAACCCATCTCGAAAATTCCCGTCTTTAGCCTCTATGGTTCTGATGTGAAAAGTTTGAAACCCCGCAAGGAATGGCTCGAAGGCCTAGATGCCGTCGTGTGTGATTTACAAGACGTGGGATCTCGCTATTACACCTTCGTGTATTCCATTGCTTTTATGATGCAAGCCTGCGCCGCAGCACGCATTCCGGTTTATGTTTTGGATCGTCCAAATCCGATCAATGGTTCGGATGTCGAAGGTGGAAAAATCAGTCCGGGCTATGAATCTTTCGTCGGACTTTATCCTTTGCCGAATCGCCATGGCATGACGGTGGGCGAATTGGCGATGTATTTCAACGAAGTTCACAAGATTGGTGCAGACCTTACCGTGCTCAAACTTCAAGGTTGGACCCGCAAAAAATATCTCGATGAAACGCCTTTCCCTTGGATTTTACCTTCCCCCAATATGCCCACACTTGATACAGCTTTGGTTTATCCGGGCATGTGTTTGATGGAAGCGACTGAAATCTCGGAAGGCCGTGGCACGACCCGTCCCTTTGAAATCTTTGGAGCGCCTTATATTGAGCCCGAAAAGTTGAAAAAGAATCTTTTAGGTTTTAAATTGCCAGGTGTTTTCTTTCGGCCGCTTTTTTTCAAACCAGGATTTCAGAAATATGCAGGACAGGTTTGCGGCGGCTTGCAACTCCATGTAGTCGACAGAAAAAGATTCCGACCCTATTTGACCGGCCTTGCTATTATCAAGGCTGTTTATGATTTGTATCCTAATCAATTCAAATGGCGCGAAAAGCCTTATGAGTTTGTCGGAGATATCCCTGCGATCGATCTTTTAACGGGTTCGAATGAATTCAGAAAAAGATTGAAGCAAGGTTTCCTTTGGAAAGAAATGCGCGATTTTTACGATGAAGGAAAATCTTCGCTGCTTTCGTTGCGTCGCAATTATCTTCTCTATAAATGATGTTTTGGATTGTGTCCTCTAAACTGCTTTGCTAATGCGCTTAAACTATGCGAACTCCTAAGATCCTTGCCCTTTTTACCATAATTTTGTTTTGGTCCGCCTGTGGCGGTAGTAATGATGCCCCTCCTTATGTGGCCACACCTGGCGTGATTGTGCTTCCTTCGACCGTGAGTTTGGTTCCTGGAGAAACTCAGCAGTTTGAAGCGACTATTGTCAACACCACGACCACCGCTTTATGGTCAGTGGATGGAGGCGACGTGAATGGCACTATCGATGAAAGCGGACTTTACACGGCTCCTGCGACCGTGACTGCGGATTTAAATGTTTTGGTGAGAGCCGCCCTCGCCAATAACACCACCACTCAAGCTACCGCCCAAGTCGTCGTCACGACTCCTTAATCTTCTGAATTCTCTTAGCTAAAAACAAGGGAAACCCTGATTCCATTTCCAAGAGCTCCTCAGTTAAGGTGAGATCATAAAGGAGCTTTTATGAATTCACGTAATTACCCCGTCCGAAAATTTGATTTAGCCAATCTCAAAGGTATTTCCGATAAAACTCTCGAAATGCATTTCAAACTTTATGAAGGATATGTTCAGGAAACCAATCGTTTGAATGAACAACTTCAAGTTTATGTCGAAAAACGCGAAGTGGATCACGAGGTGATTACCGCTTATTCAGAAATGAAAAGACGTTTAGGTTTTGAATACAATGGAATGGTTTTGCATGAATATTATTTCGACAATTTAAAAACAGCTGCGGATTTAAATCCGGATGAAGACTCTGAGTTTTTTAAACTTGCGACTGAATCTTTTAACGGATTTGAAGTTTGGAAAGAGGATTTTGTCGGAGTCGGAAAAATGAGAGGCGTGGGTTGGGCGATTTGCTATCAAGATCCTCAAACCAAACGTCTTTCCAATCACTGGGTCACGCTTCACGAAACCGGCAACGTCGCCGGCTATAAACCTATTTTAGTGATGGATGTTTGGGAGCATGCTTTTTTATTAGATTATAAGCCTTCCGAACGAGGCAAATACATCGATTCCTTTTTTTCCAATGTGAATTGGTCTCAATTAGACAAGCGCTTACGAGGGTAGAAACAAATTCAAAAATATTCAATGAGCTGAGTAGTAAAATCTTGAGTATTTCTGGGCAGTCCCTTAGATAATCCATCTTTATCTTCGGGAATCGTCCAACGGTAGGACTCCGGACTCTGACTCCGGCTATCTAGGTTCGAATCCTAGTTCCCGAGCTATATGAAAATAATATTTCGATTTTTTTTTATTCTTTCACTATTTTTTGTTTTTCCACTTAGTGCGGTAGAAAATGCGCCTCAAGTGGATTTGAAATTTAATCTGCTGAGTTTTCAGCAGCTCTGTCCTCAGCCTCTTTGGAAAAATGTGAAGGTTCGCTGGAAAGGTGTGAAAGATTTGAGGCCTCAGCCCGAATTGGCAAGTTTAGATTCGGATAATTCTGAGAAAATTTATTCCTCAAAGCCTTTAAACGAAGTGTTCGATTCATCTTTAAAACAACTCTTTCAAATGTGCGGCATGCAATGGGCTATTGAAGGCCAAGAGCCGGTTTGGGAGCTAGAAGGTGTCATCGAAAAATTTGAATCAGGTCAAAAGAAGGGCGTATTCACTTCGAAAACCATGGCTCAAAGTCAGATAAAAATCATCGCGAAGAGTTTTAATCGGGGGATCGAAGCACGTGCGGGTTACGAGATTGAAATGAAAGCGAGTCGCTTTAAATCATTCAAAAAAATTGAATCGAGTTTGCAGGAACTTTTTGAAAAGACGCTTCAGCAAATTTTAAAGTCGCCTGATCTTCGAAATATTCAGAGTCTTTAAGCGGAACCGCTGTTATCTAATGCGGCAATTTGTTCTTTTTCTAAATTCTTGCGGTAGAGGGTGTGGGTGAAAGCCGCTCCGAGAAAAAGAATGAGAGAAGAATAGTAAACCCAAAGCATGATGATCACGAGAGAAGCTGCGGCTCCATAGAGACTACTCAAATTGCTTTGTTGGATGTAAAGGGCAATGAGATATTTTCCTGTAGCGAAGAGGGCTGCGGTGAGTGATCCGCCCATGAGAACATCTCGCCATTTCAAATCTGCATCTGGCAATACTTTGAAGATGAGAGAGAAAACGATGGCGATGATTCCGGTAGACAGAAGAAAATTGAAGAGGATCAGAACTTTGTTAGTGAAGGGGAGATAGCTTGAAATCCAATCTCCAAACGCTGCTAAAAAGGCACTCAACAATAATGAGGCTAAGAGCACAAAGCAAAAAGCCGCTACCATGGCGATCGAAAGCAGCCGATTTTTGAGGAAGTGGATGATGTCATTCAAGCGAGGGTCGGGTTTTACGCCCCACATATCATTGAGCGAACTTTTGAGCTGAGCAAACACTGCGCTGGCGCCAATCAGGAAAATGACAATACCCATAAAAGTGGCCAAGAGGTCATTGCCGTCTAAAGAGGCTTTACGGATGATGCCTTGGATGAGGAGCGCGCTTTCTACGCCGATGAGTCCTTGAATTTGCTGGAAGATTTTTCCCTCGGCCGCTTCTTGGCCAAAGATGATGCCAGAAAGTGATATTGCGAGAATGAGAGTGGGAGCCATGGAAAAAAGAGTTCCATAGGCGAGCGCTGCGGAATGCTCGAAAACATTGCTTCCGAGCCATTTGTAGAGAGTTTGTTTAGTGAGTTTCCACATGGTTTACAACTCTCGTTTCCAACCATTCGGTCGGCCGCCCAGAGGGCACCCGGCCTCGGTCATTGAGTCATTGTGTGGAAATTCTTCTCTGATTGAAAGTATTTTTTCTGTTTTGTCTCATCTGAGGAATTTTGAATGAAGAGTTTTTATGTGGCCTACTTTTTTTCTGGGCTGCTTTTATTATTTTTATTTCCGTCGCGTGTGCAAGCAAACGACGGTCCTATCGCGCAACAGGTTTGTCCGAACCGTGTTGTGCTCGTCAGTCCTTATAAAGTTAAATTCAGCGATCTAGAGAAAATCTTCCTGTGCGGTGATCCTAAGAGTGAGCCTTGGAAAGATATTCCCTTGGGACAGGCACGTTTTCATATCACCACCTTTTTGCAGGATCGCGGCTATCACAATCCTCAATTCAGTGATGATGGAAATACGCTCTATGTAGATTCAGGACCACAAAGTACTTTAGAAAAAGTAAGGCTCGAAGGGGCTCCGGATTTTTTGAAAATGTGGAGACGAAGAAAGATTCTCGATCTGCCGCTCACTCCGAAACTTTTAAATGAAATTGAAAGTTGGGTGCAGCATCAGCTGCAAGTGAAAGGCTATGCTTGTCCAAAAATTCAAAGCGAAGCGAATGTGGTGACGGGTGAAATGATTATTCATGTAGAGCCGGGTCCGATTCAAACGGTGGAATCTGTTACCCAAGAAGCTTTGCCAGGTTTGGGTTCAGGAACTTTACGTCGTTACGATGCTTTCGTTTTAGGAAAAAGCTTTAATAAGGATATGCAAACGCTTACCGCAGAGCGAGTCGAGAAAAGCGGCGTTTTGCAAAGCACGAGTTTTAATTGGGAATGCGATGCGAATCCTTTGCCGAAGACTACCGATCTTTTCCAACGCACCTTTGCAGGTAAACCGCGCATCGTGACTTTTGGCTTCGGTGCAGACACCGAAGAATATCTCATCGTGAAAGGCTCTTGGAAGCACACGCGCTGGGGCAGCAAGGCCTCTAACTTTGGCGCGGATATGTATGCTTCCTATCGTCAGCAAAAGTTGGATTTATTTTCGGAATGGTATGCTTTTTCGCCTTTATCCCGCTGGTATTTAAAGCCCACGATTTCTTTTTGGCACGATCTTGAAACGGAATCCCATTTTATTTCCGCGAGCGCGCGCTTCATGTTGGGTAAAACTTGGGATTACCAAAGCTTCAGTATGAAAAACGAAGTGGGTCCTGAATTGAACTATGTCTACACTTTTCGCGGGGCACAGCCAGGACTTACACGCTTCTTTTCTTTGGAGAATCGCTTCGATTTGACGAGTCACGATTTCGAACTTTGGCAGCGGGATCCACACGATGGTTATTCTATCCAAATCAAAACAGATTTTACGAACAGAAACCTTCTTTCCGAACTCGCGGCCCAAAAGTTTAGTGTCGAAGGAAAATATTATTATAACTTATTAGACTATGATCCGGCGCTGTTGATTGTGGGAGCGCGAGGCGGACTGTTTGGCACTTACATGAATGACAGTTCTCAAATTGGCAGGCTTCCGCCTAACTATCGTTTTTACTTGGGGGGCGCACAAAGTTTAAGAGGCTTTGGACGCTTGGAAATTCCAGGAGGGGACGGCGCATTGAGTGCGGCTTTCGTCAGCAGCGAAGTGAGATTGGCGAAGACGCTTCCGTTATGGCTGGAGCCTTTTCTGTTTTTCGACATTGGAGTCATTGGTAATCAAGCTTTTCAATTTAGCTTGCCTGTTTATATGTCGCCGGGAGCGGGTGTGCGTATTGCCTCTCCCATTGGCGTCATTCGAACTACTTTTTCGCATGGCTTGAAAAGTGGCAATCAAGATAATCGAGCAGGCAATACCCATTTTCAATTCTTCTTAAGTTACGGGGAGGAATTTTGAAAATCTTTAAAAAAGTTTTACGCGGCATCGCTTGGAGTTTCGGAATTCTTCTCATTCTCATCGTTCTATTTGCTTTTTCGATTTTGAAATGGCCGCAGTATTTCATTAATGAGAAAAATTTTAAAACTCTGGCTACTTTTGTAGGCCGCTTCGGCACTTTCGTGACATGGAGTCAGGCTGATATCCAGGTCGAATCCAAAAATCTTTTGCATAAGCGTTTCGACTTTTCCTTTGAAGAACTTTGTTTCAATTTTTCAAATAATCAACAGCAAGGTTGTTTTGATAAATTCAGAATTGCAGCAGATGTCGCCTGGTTAGAAAAGCGTTTGCAGGTGATAGAGCTGGGTCCCCTTCAAATGTTGGGTGGAAAAATCTCTTATGCTTACGAGCCCACCGAAAAAAAGAATAGCAATACATTACAGTTAGATTTGCCTCAGATTGTTTTGCCGAGTTTGTTGAGAGAAACTATTTTTCGGGAATTGTCTTTAGGATTAGATGAGATCGTAATTTGGAGCAAAGGAGAACCCGTCTATTCGGGACGGGTTTATCTCTGGGCGACAATCAGCGAGAGAGCAGAGCTAGATAAAATAAATCTTCAAGCGGAGTTGGATGATCGTCCTGCAACACCTTCAGGTAAAATTTCATTAGAAATTTTAAGCGCCTCTCATTTCAAAGAAAATGATTGGTATCTGAGTAGTAAAGCCAGTGGCGCGATGGGGGATTCAAAAGTAGTTGCTTCGATGAAAGGGCATCCCGTCGAGGCGAAAGTTTACGATTTTAGTATGGAAGGGGATCTTTCACAAAAAACGATTCACTCTAAGTTGAATTTAAATATGCGTCTGGCAAAAGGAGTTTGGAAAGGCGATTTCTCTGCTAATTTGCTAGGTATCGCTAAACAAGTTCAGAAAATTCAGGCGCAAAATTGTCAATTTACTTTAAGTGAAATCGAACAGAAAAAAGATCGTTTGCATCTGAATTTGGATTGCCCTGTGTTGGTAGATCTTACACCCATGCGCTTGCCCTCGAGTAGCTATGAACGTTTTGTGACCGTCCCCTATAATTTGGATCTGCGTATTAAGAGCGATTTGGAGACTTCTTTTTTCCCTTCACCTGCCGAACCCATAGAAGGAAATCTTGAGATTGCTCTTAATACTATTTCACAAGAGCTCTTAAGTTTTCAGGGAAAAACTTCAACACGCTTTGCGGGGATTCCATCCAAATATCCAGAGGGATGGATGTTAGAAACGAATTTGGATTTGAAGGCGATTCTACCCAAGTTTAAAAAATTAGTGAGAGCCCTCGAAAAGACGGCCTTTCCGGTGTTTGCACCGTTCAACGAGTTGGACGGGAGTCTGGAGATCAAGGTCGCAGGCAAGGCAGACTTTGCACGACAAAAAGGCAGCATTCCGATGGAATTTAAAAGCGATCTTAAATCTCCGCAGCAAAGTTTCATTTCCGAAGGAAAAGGCGATTTGAATTATGAAGTGGCTCAGAAAAATTCTAAAACGAACCTGAATTTCGATTTTCTTTTAAGCAATGTGAAAATTGTCATGCCTCATTTAGGTTATACGTCTTTACCCACTCTTTTTCCTGACAGTCGTTTTGTAGACCCAAGAAAAAAGAAAATAGCAGCTAATACGAATCTTACTTATCAGATTAAAGTGCGTACTCCGGCTGATAAGCCCGCTTATTTAGTGTCCAATCTTACTAAAGGTAATATTCCTCTCTACATAGACCTCAGTATGAATGAAAAAAAGTTGGATGGAAATATTCGTGTTGGAAACACCCAAATCGAATTCTTCAAAAGAAATGCGAGTGTGGAAAAATTTAATCTCACTTTAGCAGAACCACGCTCTAAAAGTATTGTAGATGGTTTGTTAAGAGTTCGTTATGCGGACTATATTATTGACATCATCATGGTTGGGGAAATCGAAAGACCTAAGATTATCTTTCAAAGCGATCCTCCTTTGGAACAAGATCAGATTATTTCGGTGCTTATTTACGGCCGTACTTTCGAAGATTTAGACGCTCAAAACTCTTCATCCGTATCCGCAGCTTCCACGGCATTTGCAGATAGGGCCTTAGCCTTAGGGTCGTTATTTCTGCTGGCATCATCGCCCATCGAAAGTGTGCGTTACGATCCCAGTAGTCGAGCCTTCTCCGCTAAAATAAAACTCGCTAAAGGTACTTCTTTAGATTTGGGAACTCATGAGGGGAAAACTCAGGAGTTGGGCTTGCGTAAAACTTTGAAAGGCAATTGGTTGATTCGAACTTATTTCACTAATGATCCGCAAACGAATACGCAAAAGGGCGGTGCCTTGCTGGAGTGGTATAAGAGGTATTAAAAATAGTAAATGCGCCAAACGTTTTCACGTTTGACGCATTTTTCGAGGGTAGGTAAGGAAAATATTATTCCTACAATTTATTCTTCAGTTTCTTCGTCTCGTTGAGGACGATTTTGTTGAAGATCCTTTTTTTGCTGCGAACCTTGATTTTGTTGATTTTGTTGATTCTGACTTTTGTTTTGACCTTGGTTTTTGGTTTCTTCTTTCATGACTGTTCTCCTTTTTAGGTTGTTATTCATCTGATGAAAAATTAAGCGGCTACGGCTTCGACTTCTGAAATATCGATGGCACTATTGCGTTGATAGATTTCACGAACTTGTTTTTGTTGTTCGGGAGAATCGGTATGAACGGCGATTAAAACATAACCTTCTTTGAGTTTATTCTCATACTTCTTGGCTTCAATTTCGGGAATTCCTAAGCCAACCAAAGATCCGACGAGTCCACCGGTCGCTGCTCCAATGGCTGCACCACTGAGTGCTGCCATAATCGGACCTGCGGCAATAAAAGGACCCACTCCAGGGATTGCAAGGCTACCAATCCCGACGAGCCATCCTAAGATGCCACCGATGATGCCACCGGTGCCCGCGCCTGTTGCTGCACCTTCAGGGGCTTTCGTGTGTTGCTCCATGAGCACTTTATTTTTATCGCTTTCTGCGAAGAGCAAAGAGATTTGATTTTGGGCGAAACCGGCCGTTTTTAAATCTGACACGACGGTTTCTGCACTCATTGAATTAGGAACAAGTCCTGTAATTGATTTAGACATCATAAACTCCTTTATTTGGTGTTGATTTCGAGTTGATTGTTTACTTTTCCAGAGCCGGCCACTTGAGTGGCTTTTGCTATGATTAAGTCTTTTTCAGTTATGGATGAAACGGGGCCACGAAGTGTGACATTGCCATCAATGGTTATGATCTTTACGTTTTTCCCCAATGTGGACACACCCTCAGACCCTACAATGGCTTTACGAATGAGTTGTGTTGTTTTTAAATCTGCTGCATTCTCCGATTGATTCTCTGGAGTAAGAGGGCCACCCTGAACATCTCGAGTGTTGCGGCCAGAATTATCGGGGGCATACTGGGACGCCTTTGATTCAGCGCCAGTCGCCTGAGCTAGATTTGCGATGGGAAGGGCCCCTGCAAAAAGTGCGGTTCCCAAAAGCATTTTAGGAATTAAATTGTTTAACTTATTTGGCTTCATCTTTATTTCTCCTTTAAGTATTTTTCCTAAGAATGAATATAAACAGGCTGCGATATGAGGCAATGTAATGGAAGTGCGGTTCTACAACAATCAGGTGAAGCCTGAATTTACTGTGGGGGTTTCCCTAGAGGTTTTTTGGAAAGAAATTATGAATTTTTTCTCTGCTGTTTTAAAAAATGTCTGTCCACGCTGCCGTGAAGGAAAGGTTTTTGAGAGTGGATTAACGATGAATGAGAAATGTCCGAATTGCGATTTTCAACTGCAACAAGGCTCAGGTTATTTTGTCATGTCCTGGTTTTTGAATTATATTTTGAGCGGATTCATTGTGATGCCGGTCTTTTTGGGATTGATTCTTCTCCATTATTCCTACGCAGTTTTCATCGGGGTGCCTCTGTTGTTACTGATTCTGCTTCAACCCTTCATGATTCGTTTTTCCCGTTTGCTTTGGATGCATATGGATTATCATGTGGAACTCTCGAAGAGAGACAAAGACTAAAGGACCAGAGAATGAATCAAAAATTTTCGAGCTTTGAAGAGTTTTATCCTTATTATCTTTCTCAACATCAAAATCCTACCTGTCGTAAGTTGCATGCTTATGGGACTTTTATCGCTCTCTTATATTTAGGTTCTACTTTGATTGCAGGAAAATGGTGGTGGACGATTTTGGCACCTGTGATTGCTTATGGTTTTGCTTGGTCGGGTCATTTCTTTTTTGAAAAAAATAAACCAGCCACCTTTGAGTATCCCTTATGGAGTTTGCTTGCTGAATTTAGATTGATGAAAGAAATTGTTTGGGAAGATTAAGTTCAAGAATCAAAATCCATGCATCGATAAAATCCTGGAATCTTTGCTGATATTTTTTCTTCCATGAAAGACTGCATTTCTTTTCGAAGCTCTTCTGGATAATGAATGAATTTTTGAGAGGTCGAGACGAGTTCTCGATGAATCGCTTCATTTTTAGGAAAGCGCGCTTTCATGATTTTAGATTGTTTGAAGGGAAAACGCAGCGTGCCCGCGCTCATCCATGCAATATTCTGAAGAGGAATTTGGTCGAAAATCTGATCACAAGCCTCTCCATAGTTTTTTTTCCAAGCTTCATGATAAATCATGGGATCGAAGTGGAAAGCGACCCTATAGCCAGCATTTACGCAGCTTTGAGCGGCCTTTAATCTCTCATCGAACGAAGCCGTTTTAAATTCTTCACTTTCAATAATAGAAGCCGGATTCATCGACCAAGACACTACTGTTTTGTCCCCATGATCCAAGCCAAGAAGTGATTCGACAAAATCGGATTTGGTCTTCAATTCTAAAGTGACTTTTTCTTGTCTCGAAAAAAAGGGGATGAGATGGCGATGGTGCTCTGAAATATCTTCTAAGGCCAGAGAGTCCGCGATTTTGCCACTGCCGATCACGGAACCTTCAGGCAGCCTTTGAATTTGATCTTCAAGTCGCCCTAAGATTTCATCCATGTTCGTAAAAATGGTAATGACCGGATTATTCGCGAGATAAGATTGAAGAATGCAGTAAGAGCATTCGAGATGGCAGTTCGATATAAGATTTAAGGCGTAATAAGGACGATGGCTGCTTTCACTCATCGCACGAAATTCCTTCAATGGATCCGCCTTCATGCGAGCGAGCACCAAGCTTTTTTTTGCACCGGTTATCTCACGAGGTTTTTTTAACTCTTTTGGATCGCTGAGTTCTTCGATTTCCACTTCAGGAAATTTCCCCAAAATCTTTTGAGTGAGAGGAAGTTTCGAGACTGCTGGATCGAGATAAATTTTTGCAGGTTTATAAGGGACGCAAGGCATGCCTTCTGATCCTAGAGATATTTCTTTAATCTTTCGAGCGTGGATTGTTTTCCTAAAAGTTCTATCACATCGTAGATACCAGGGCTGATCGATTTTCCACAAAGTGCCGCTCGAGTGGGTTGCGCGAGTTCCTTCATCTTGATGTTGAGTTCGGTCAAAGCTTCTGTGAAGGCTTGCTTGATAGAATCGTGAGTGAAACTTTCGAGTTTTTCGAGATGAGTTTTTAAAACGGAGATTTTTTGCTTGGAGGCGTCTTCCGATAATATTTTGAGGGAAGCTTCATCGGGGCTGATATTTTCCACGAAGGCAAATTCCACGAGATTGGCCATGTCCGCTAAGGTTTTTTCTTTTTCTTGTGAGGCGCGAATGGCGTGAACAAGTTTGGCTTCATCTTTGATTTCAATGTTTCTCAAAGAGAAGATGCGTTTCATTTCCGCCGCTAAATCTTCCGGTTTGGATTCACGCAGATAAATTCCATTCAGCCATAAAAGTTTTTCAGGATTAAATACCCCAGGAGATTTACCCACCGCTTCAATATTGAAAAGCTCAACGAGCTCTTTGAGTCGAATAATTTCTTTATCTCCGCAAGACCAACCCAGACGCGCTAAATAATTGAGCAAGGCTTCGGGTAAATATCCCATGTCTCGGTATGCGATCACGGAAGTTGCTCCATGCCGTTTTGAAAGACGAGTTTTATCCGCCCCTAAAATCATCGGCACATGCGCAAAAATCGGCACGGGATAATCAAAGGCTTGATAAAGCAGGATTTGGCGAGGGGTGTTGTTTAAATGATCATCCCCTCGAATAACATGGCTGATTTTCATGGTGACATCATCGACCACCACGCTGAAATTATAGGTAGGCGTTTCATCGGTGCGCCAAATGATCAAATCATCCATTTCGGTATTTTGAAATTCGATTTTTCCGCGGACGATGTCTTCGACAATCGTAGAACCTTCAGTGGGAGCTTTAAAGCGAATGCAATAAGGACGGCTATCTTGTGCCCATTGCTCCGCAGTGAGCTCGCGACATTTGCCATCGTATTTAGGTTTGCGACCTTCGGCCATGGCTTTCTTACGCTTGTCTTCTAATTCTTCAGCGGTGCAATAACAACGGTAGGCTTTTCCTTCGGCGAGTAATTTATTTTTATGTTCGAGATAAATATCAAGGCGCTGAGTTTGAAAGAAAGGACCTTCATCCCAATTTAAGCCCAGCCATTCCATCGCTTTCATAATCGAGTCGACATATTCTTGGGTGCTGCGTTCGCGATCGGTATCTTCGACTCGTAAAACAAAAGTTCCACCCAGTTTACGGGCAATGAGCCAATTATAAAGTGCGGTGCGAGCGCCTCCCACATGGAGGTGGCCGGTGGGAGAGGGGGCAAAACGAAATCGAGGTGTAGTCATGTTACTTTATTCGTCTGAAAATAAAGGGGGGTCAAGGAGGAAATTTCAGGAAAGAATAAACGACGCATAGCCCACCACCTGCTCATAATTCCCAGAAACAGCGCCACTGGTAGTGTGGCTGATGAGTTGAGCTTTTTGTGCTCCCAGTGTTTTTGCGGCGACCAGCGCGATGGTGGTGGGAATGATGCCACACATGCTGACTTCCTGCTGATGAACCTGGCGATATAAAGTTTCTGGATCCATTTGAAGAATCGCATCGATGGCGACTTGGTCTTTTTGCAGCGTAATGCTTTGCGATTCGTAGTGATTCATGTCGGTGGAGGCGATGATGAGGACTTCCTCTTCCGTTTGACGAATGCTTTTCGCTAAAGCCCAGCCCAGCACTTCGCAGACTTCGTAATCCAGATGCTGCAGGGTAAGAGGTACGAAGGAAAAACTTCTCTTTAAATATTGAAGAAAAGGAAGGAGCACTTCGAGGGAGTGCTCTTCTTGGTGAGCCTCCGCTTCATCTTTGGCTAAAGGAAAATTTTTCAAGAAACAGTCTGCGAGGTCCGAATCGATTTTAACATCGCCGAGTGGCGTCTTCCAAAAGCCTCGCGTGTTCATCGAGATGGGAGCGCCTTTGCCCGTATGATTGGGGGATAAAATAAAAACGCGAGAAGGAATTTCGATTTTGGAAAATACATCCGAGGCCGTTTGTCCGGAATAAATATAACCTGCATGCGGCGCTATCATACCAAAAGCATTTTGTTTCTTTTTCGACTCTACTTTTGAAAAAAAGTCGGCGAGCTCCTGTTTCAGTTGAGTGGGATCTTCAGGGTAAAAATGGCCGGCAACGGCGGCTTTTCGGATGCGTGACATGAATTCTTTCTATCATGTTTAAATTATCCTTACATTCAAATTTAATTCGCTCGATTTGCTCCTTTTTTATTAAGATAATGAAGTCATGAAACTGCGATTATTCTTGGTCCTAATGATTGTTATCATTGTGTTTGGGACTTCCGTTATTTTTGTAAGAATATTTTTTAGAAGCACAGCCCCGCGTCCCGCTTTGAATGCCCCGATTGTTGCCGCTTCACCGGAAACTGCGAGCGGAGTGAATCCACAAAAAATTTGGAAAAATTCCTCAGGAGACGTGATTCTAAAGGAAAATCCCGATGCACCAGTGAAAGTGGATGTGTTTGTCCGTGACGCTAAGGGAAAAGAAAATTTCTTTATGAATCTCAGTGCGGTGTACCGCGACCACTATCACTTTGCGGAATATCATCATGGCAGTCTTTATATTATCCGAAGGGTTTTTAATCAAAGTAAGTCTCCCAATAATTGGACGGATCAACTTTGGAGATATGATTCTGAAGGTAAAGAGACCTTGCTCTATACCATGAAAGGTTTAGATTTTAGGGTCTCCGAAGACGAAGAATTCATTGCGATCACAGGCGCAGAAGCGATGAATAAAGACTCGGAGATGATTAGCTTTTTAAGAAAGGATGGAAGCATTTTAAAAGCTTTGAAGGCAGGAGATTTATATCGAGCGATTCCTAACGATACGATTATTCCCATTCTTTGGTCCGATGGGAAATTCTGGATTCAGGTGGGTACCGCAGAAATAAAGGGAATCGCGAGAATTGATCCCATCACTTTAGGAATTCTCACTTATGATTTATCGTCGCTTCCCATCAACATGGAAGAGTTCGCCTTGAATGCTTCCCAACAAAAAATAGTCTTCAGTGATTTCCCAAAATTTTTCGATGCAGAAGGTTTTCAAAAATTCAAATCGAAGGATGAACCCGTTCACTTATTTATCTATGATCTTCAAAGCAGAAAGAAGGAGATCATAGCCACCTCCAAAGGCAAAAATTTTCAAGCGAAATGGCTCGATGCGCATATGCTTCAATATAAGAATCCTAGCGGTCAAGGTGAAGTCATTCAAGATTTTCCTTAGCTTGTCTCTTAACAGACAGTCCCCTATAATACCTTCATGAAATCGATTCGGATTGCGATTGTGGGTGGAGGGAGCGCGGGTCCTACGGCGGCTCTCTTCTTGAAGCGCCAAGGGCACGAAGTTTCCCTGTTCGAGAAAGTTCCAAAGCCGAGCGCGGTCGGTGCGGGAGTGCTCTTGCAACCGACGGGCTTGCAAGTACTGCACGAATTGGAACTTGGCGACTTCATCGAATCCCACGGCGCTCGTGTCGAAGCTCTCTTCTCCAAAAATTCCCATTCGAAAACTTTGTTGGATCTTCATTACGGAGATATTCGTCCTGGTTTATACGGCTTAGGCATTCATCGAGGGGTTTTGTGCGAGGCTTTATTCAATTCACTGAGCCGTCAAAATATTCCAAATTTTTGCGGTGTGAAAATTATGGATTATCAATGTGATGCAAGCCAGCAAGTCCGATTACAGGATGAAGAAGGCAAGTCTTACGGTCCTTACGACTTATTAATTTTAGCGGAAGGCGCAAAATCGAATTTGCGACAAAAGATGAAAGGTTTCAAAAGAGCCACGCCTTATCCATGGGGCGCCTTATGGTATATTGGTGAAGATAGACAAAATCGATTTCAAGGCAGGTTATATCAAGTCGTCGAAGGAACCGAGCTCATGGTGGGCTTTCTGCCTACGGGATATTCTGTAAATTCCAAACAGCCACTTGTGAGTTTTTTCTACAGCGTGCTCAATACAAAAAAAGATGAGACTCGAGCTGATTTCGAAAATGTTAAAAAAACCGTTTTTCGTTTGGTGCCGGAAGCGCAAGAAGTGTTGGAACAAATTCAAGATCCTAACCAACTTTTATATGCGGGATATTGGGACGTGGTGATGAATCAATGGCACGATGGCCCTGTTCTGGCGATTGGAGATGCCGCCCACGCAATGAGTCCGCAACTGGGGCAAGGGGTGAACTTGGGTTTGTATGATGCGAAGGTGCTGGCGGAATGTGTGAGTGAATCATCGACTCTTCCCGAAGCTCTGATTCATTATGAAAGTCGGCGAAAGCGTCATCTAAAATTTTATCAATTTGCCACGCGTTGGCTCACGCCTTTTTTTCAATCGAATTCAAAGAGTCTCGGTGTTTTGAGAGATGTGGGTTTTTCTTTCAGCCAAAATTTTTCTTTTTTGAAAAAAGAAATGGTGAAAGGGATGGCGGGCATCAAGCGCGGTATTGTAAGAAAAGACTTGAGGATGAATCCTCTTCAAAAAAATCGTGATGAATCTTAAAGGAGAAAATTGTGCGTAAATATCTCATCATTTTTTTAAGTTTCTTTTTAGTTTCGATTTCTAATGCCGCAGACACGGGATCTCAAGCTGAAGCCTTCACTCGTTCTTTCTACGATTGGTATTTGCAAAAGGGAAAAGACCGCACCATGGAAAGCGTGCTGCTCGATAAGAAAGCAGTTCTTTCTCCTACTTTATATAAAATGTTGAACGAAGATCGAGAGGCACAAGCAAAATCTCCTGGTGAAATTGTAGGTTTGGATTTTGATCCTTTTTTGAACGCGCAAGATGTGGCGCAAAAATATGAAGTGGGAAAAGCAGTCTTAAAAGATAAAAATTATTGGGTCGATCTCCATGGCTTATGGAATGGCAAGAAAGGCAGAGAGCCGGATCTTCAGGCTGAAGTCGAATGCTCCGCTTCCTGCGTGTTCGTGAATTTCCACTACGGTAGGGATCGCAATCTGATTTCAGTTTTAAAAGCCTTAAAGAAAGATAGAAAGTCCTGAAGCTATTTTGACAGCTCTAGGTATGTTTTTACCGGCTTTGCTCCTGCTGGCTCCACATCCTTATACAAATCTTAACAAAAATGAGTGGCACTCGTTTTGCTCATCTTAAGGGAGGGGCCGTGTTTTCTCACGCCACGCTTTAGGAAGGACATTATGAAAGTCATCTCTTTTATCACCTTGAGTCTACTCACTTTGTCTGCATCTTTTGCCTCAGCGGCGGAGATGAATGCTCCAGCCTCTGCTACGCCCCTTCCAAGTGCCGAAGCAACGCTTCGAGCTTTGGACCCTGATGCAGCCCATAATTTTGAAACCTTGCCCTTGGGATCGAATGATAGCCGATATTGTATCCCCTTCCTCAAGATCGGTAATTCCAGTTCCTTGCTACGTCCTCCAGCCATCGAAGGGGCGAACGCGGATAACTTCATTATTCCCGAAGAATTTTGTGAGCAAGATTGTCGTCAGTTTACGCGTGAAGTTTTGGCGGCCAATCAAGTTTGTAAAATTCCTGTCATTTTTCATCCGCTCACGGTGGGTGAAAAGCAAGCGAGCTTAATTTTGCAGGTGGGAAATGAGGGTGCGAGTATTCAATACGCGCTGATTGGAACGGGTTATAATTTTGAAGCGAGCGCAAAAGAAAATCCAGTAGTGAGAGAAAATCCAAAAGACACTTCAATGCCTACTGATGTTGTTGCGAAAGACAGTATTTCGAAAAGCACTCCAGACCAAAAAAGCACTAAAGATCCATCTAGCGCAAATCCCACCAAGACAAATCCAACGCCTGGTGATAAATCATCTGTTATTGGTGCTCTTACTGATCCTGGCACTACGGTATTGAATATCCCACCTATTCTTCTTGGAAAAGCTCCAGTAGTGGGAGGTAAGGAAGAGACCATTGATTTTAGCGCACCTCCCACCGATGAAACTTGCGCGGCCTATCGTGAAAGAAAAATGATGCAAATGACGACAGCGATGAATTATGCACCGGGAGTGACTCGTCCTTCTTCTACGAGTACGACGAATGCTGCGGAAACCGAATTTTCACGTCGTTGTGAAGAGTTGAGACGTCAAAGACAAGAAGAAGCTCGAGCGCGACAAGAAGCGGCAAACACTTATACTTCTTCCGAAGCGATCGCTCGATCCTGCATGGATATCTATGATGCGGTCCAACAAGTCGTAAGTGCGAGAAATGACGTCACTGAAAACTGTAGTAGAACCCGTCAAGCGTGTTTGTCGGCGGAGGAAACCTATCAGGATTGCGTGCATGATTTTGGTACAAGCCTCGCAGGGTTTTTTACTTTTGGAGCTGTGAATTGTAATGACGAGCATAGAGCGAAAGCAGCTGCTTGTGATCCAAGTATATTTAGTTCTTATGGGGTCAATACGATTCAAGGGGTGAGGAGTATTCAATGTGCGCCATTCAACACGCAAAACCCCTCAGATCCTGTTTGTCAGCAACACCGAACTTATCATGAAGATAATTGTCCCGTAGTCAGAGGACAAGCTTTGGATATGGAAGACAGGTTGCATTGGTATTGCGGGAACTAAAGTCCTTCAAACATTTTCCCAGTGGCCTGGATCATCCCACTTTTCAGCAAAGCCTTTACGGTCTTGTCCGCGAGGGCTTTGCTATAATCACTCAAAATATCGGCTTCATTGTCGTCTAACATAGCGATGGATTTTACCTCTGCTTCGCTCGTCCAAATGGTTTGCTGCGTTTGTACATCGATTAATTTTAAAATGTAGGAACGATCTTCATCTTGTGAGGCCCAGGACCGCGCCCACGAGCCTTTGGGGGTGGGTGTATACAGTGTGCGTTCTGCGGCGTGTTGATATTCAATCTGCAAAATCGCCTCAATTTTATAATGCTGCATTCTTTCTTGAAGATAGGTTGTGTTTCCCACTTTTGAAGGATCTAAAATTTCTGTAGCACTCGTGCTCGTGACACCGGCTTCCTGCAAATAATAACGAAAAATATCTTCGAGCATGGGTTTGTAATCAGGATGAGGCACCAGAGCTTCCACGAGAATTTTTTTATAAGCCAATGCTGGGACCTGGGCAGAGGTCTTAGGTTTGAGCGCTACATCGGGTCCTAAGCAGGAAAATAAACTGCAAGCCACCGCAAAAATGAATAATAATTTAAGAGAAAATTTCATGCGTATATGAATTTAAGGCAAAGTAAAATTCTTCATAAAATTCCAAGCCCCATTTAAATAAGCCAAAGTGGCTACATGGCCACCGCCGCTTGAAAATTTCCGAAATTTTACCAACTTCCTGAAGAGCCACCGCCACCCGACGATCCACCTCCGAAAGAACTTGAACTACTGCTGCTCGAACTTCCGCCCGATCCACTTCCGGATGAAGAACTGACGACGGGTATGATCGTGGTTTTATTTTCTAAAAAATTACATTTGCTATTGTGGCAATCTTTCACGGTGAGTCTGGTTCCGGTGCTGGAACGGGTGGCAGCGCGAGTAACGGTGCTGGTAATTTTCAGGCTTCGTCTACCGCATTGAGGGCAGTGATTTCCGCCGAAGAGTTTTACATTAAAGCGTTCTTGTTTGTTGCAGTTTTTACAATTCCAAAATTCGTAATCCATCCCGCCGGCGCTTTCTTCTCCGATTTCTTCAGGGGAAAGAAATTCATTATCTTTCGCTTCACCCATGATTTGCATCGGACTTTTGCACTCTGGACAAGCCAAACGGTAGTTTTGGATTTTTTCCTTATATTTGTGTAAAGGGCCACGGAAAAAAAGCATGGCCAGAAATGTGCCGAAGAAAAGATCGCCAAACAGTCCAAAGATATCGAGAACATTTTCGCTGTTTTGATTATCAATGGCTTCCAAAACCACGAAGAAACCAATGAAGCTGAGGATGAAGATGAACACGGAGATGGCCATCCCCGCTTTATTATAATAATCCCAGCGCGCTGCTTTGGATTTTTGTTTTTCAATGACGAATACTAAAACTAACCACATTAAGTAAGAGCCTAGAATCTGCACCATTAAAAAACGAAAGGAGGCCCACTCATAAAAAGGTTTCAGGGGAACGGACGGCTCTTGTACGATTTCAGGTTCCATGTCGGAAGTCAAAGGCGCGGCCGTGCTGAAATCCACCTGGCGGCTTTCCGCTAAAAGCGCAGCGGTTTTGAAGGCAATCTCTTGCAAGCCTTGGGCATATTTCTTTTCCTTGAAGGCAGGGATGGCGAAGAGCTCGATGAGACGTTTGGATTTAGCATCGGTTAAAATGGCTTCGAGCCCGTAACCCACTTCAATGCGCACTTTTCGATCTTCCAAAGCGAAAAGAATTAAAACGCCGTTATCTTCCCCTTTTTTGCCGATGCCCCATTTATTAAAAAGCTGTTCGGCATAGTCTTCGATGGTGAGACCATTTAAATTATCGACTGTCACGACGGCCAGTTCAATATCCGTCTTATTTTCAAGTTCTTGGCAAATTTGCTGGATGCTGTTTAATGTTTGAGAATCGAGGACCTTGGCGGAGTCCTGCACAAAAGAGTCGCGCGCGAGTTTTGGATTGGGAACTTGATCGACGGGTAAAGCCCATCCCAAACTCGAATAAAAAAGGACGAGAAAAGAAAATATTATTTGCAGCTGGGCCAAGTTTTAGATCCTTGAGTTTGAATGTTTACTGAACTCCAATGAAAGGGGTAGTAATAATCCTGATCGCTTTTCTTAAGGTAGAAAGTTCCAATATCTCCTTGATAAAGTGCGGCCCCTTGATCCCCCACGCATTTACCTTTCGCGAAATCATTGTGAAAAAAATGAACAGGGATATTTTTCTTCTTCTTTGCCTTTCCCTTTAATACTTTGAGGACTTTAACTTCAGTTTGATAATCCATGCGGTTAAAGCATTTATTTGGCACTGTTTGACTCAAGCAGACGACTTCACCCACGACTTGTCCTTCAATCACGAGATCCGAATCTTCCAAAAGTTCATCGGGAGAAAGAGGAGGGGTGAGAGCGTTTCCTAAATTCGGCACCAAGATGAAAAGAAATAAAGCGAAAGCCTTGAGCTTTCTCGAAAAAAACATCGAATACCTCATAAAATAGATTTTTCATTCATGCGAATTCCCAGTAGAATAACTCAATTCGGCAGAAGCTTCAGTATAATTTTTCGAACTATTTAAAATGAAAAGAGGACGTTTTTATGGAAAACGCATCACGTTACTGGTGGATGTTGGCTGGAAGAGGTGTGATTGCTATTATATTCGGTTTAATGGCGCTGACTAAGCCTGGCATTGCTTTAGAGGTTTTAGTTTTGTGGTTCGGAATCTATGCTCTCCTCGATGGAATCGTCGGGATTATTTCCGCCTTTTCGGCCGCTTCGCATCATAGACAATGGTGGCTTCTCCTTTTACAAGGAATTTTAGGCGTGTTTGTAGGAGTTTATGCCTTCACCGCCCCTGGAGCCACGGCTCTCATTCTCACTATTTTCATCGGAGCTTGGGCGATTCTCAGCGGTATTTTCGAAATGGCCGCGGCTCTCACGGGACCCTGGCGCTCGAGTGCCAGATGGATGCTCGGTTTAGCGGGATTCTTCTCATTGCTCGTCGGAACCTTGCTCTTCTGGAATCCATTAAGTGGCGCCATTTCCATTATCATCTTAATCGGTGCTTATGCGGTGGCTTTTGGTGTTTTGCTGATGATTTTGGGATTTAATTTGAGATCTGCTGCAAAAAACACAGCCCCTTAAAAGTACCAGTGCACTTTTATTAAGTTATTATGTTTTCATTTATTTTTGATGTCATCTTTGATGGAATAATAGGATTTTTCATAGATCTTATTTTTCCGGAGGTGAGTCCTGCACAAAGAAGAAAAATTGGCTGGATAATCTTGCTTGTGCTCGTTTTGGCGCTTGGGATTATCATTGTATATGCCTATCAAAAGGGCCTTCATTAAAAATTCTAAGCTTAAAAGTGCTAAGCACTTCTATTACTTTTGCTATTGTGCAGAAGGATTCTGATATGAAAACTTTCGGCATTGTTATTTCAGTGATTACTTTTTTGTTTATTGGATCGATAGTTTTTGTCTTATCGGTGAATTGGTACGTGAAGCAAGATAGAGTCATTGAAAGTACTCTTGATTTGCCGTGGGTCGCGCGTGGGAAAAAAGCTCATTATTACAATAGAGACACAAGCACTGCAATTCTAACTGGCAGTATGGTAGTATGGGGAGGCGCCGACTCTCAGCGTAGGGTAAGCTCTCAAAGCACGCTTAACAACGCATTTGCTTTCTTATCAAAACAGCCTATGGCGCAGGCATGGCCACATGCCCCAAAATCCACTAAAATATATAGCGATGAGGCGGATTTACTTGTTGCTCCTTTTTATTTTTTTCTTATTTCGATTGAACCCACCATTGTCTTCATGAAACCAGCACCCCAATTATTGGGTTGGTGGGCACGGCATGCTTCGGACGACCAGGCATTAAAAAATTGGGACAATGACAGTTTTGATTTGGATGCAGTAGGGGGTGTGATGCCATCACGTAGTTATTTAGTAAATCCATTAATGTTTGGTACTTTATTGCCATCAGAAACTCAGTGGCAATGGTTTTCTCCCGATCTTAACCAAGCTCCCACGTCTCTTTCATTAGAGCATCCGGACCAGGCCTTTATTTCCCTTCCTAAAGGGCGACTTACTTTTCATAAAGTCAACGAAGGTTGGCAGGTGCAGAGGGAATGAAGCTTAAAAGTGCCAGGCACTTTTGCTAAGCCATTGAAAATAAAAGATTAAGAAATTTTCGACTGCCGATAGGCCAACAAACTCGAGAAGAACTTCATCTGAGGATTTTTTCCCTCGATGTAGTCTTTTTCCCAATCGGTCTTGAAGAGGATCATGGGATAGCCGCGCACGTCATAAACCACATTGCTTTGATGATAACTGATGAAGTCTTCCATGACTTTGCGGTCAGTAGTGTCGATCCAACGGGAAACCGTGTAGGGGAGAGGGTTAAAGAGCGCATCGGCGCCGTATTCGTGCATTAAGCGGAATTTAACGACTTCCAATTGCAATTGGCCAACAACGCCCAAAATGGTTTCCGTATTGTGTTTTTTGCGGAACACTTGGGAACTACCTTCTTCGGCCAATTGTTCGATGCCTTTTTGTAGCTGCTTATTCTTGATGGGGTTTTTTAATTCCACCCGACAAAATAAATCCGGTGAAAATTGGGGAATGCCGGTGAATTTCAAATCTTCGCCTTCGGTGAGTGTGTCACCAATCATGAGATTGCCGCGATCGTGCACGCCAATGATGTCGCCGGCATAAGCCTCTTCCACACCTTTGCGTTCTTGCGACATGAATTGAATGGCATGGTTGATGCGGAAGTTTTTGCCTTCCCGCGCATTGTATAAAGTCATGCCGGGTTCGAAGCGCCCCGAGCAAATCCGAATAAAGGCGCAGCGATCGCGATGCTTGGGATCCATGTTGGCTTGAATCTTGAAAATGAGGCCCGTGAACTTTTCTTCTTTAGGGCTCACACTTCGCGTTTCCGCAGGTCTGTCCCGAGGAGAGGGCGCATATTTGATGAAAGCTTCCAAAAGTTCCTGGACGCCGAAATTGTTGATGGCAGAGCCGAAGAAAACCGGAGTGATGTCGCCCTTCAAAAAAGATTCGATGTCAAAATCATGACCCGCGCCGCTGAGTAGTTCGAGATCGTTTTTAAGATTATCCAGAAGCTCTTTACCGATTTTTCCTTCGAGAACGGGATCATTCAAATCTGAGAAAACTTCTTGTTTGAAATGAATGGTTTTTTGATTCGGATCGAATAAACGGATTTTCTTTTCGATTAAATCGTAGACGCCCTTGAATCGCGTGCCTTGGCCAACGGGCCAGGTGACGGTGAAACAGGGCAGTCCCAAAACTTTTTCCACTTCATCGATGAGTTCAAAGGGATCTCGACCTTCCAGATCGACTTTATTCATGAAAGTGATGATGGGAAGCTTGCGGTCGCGGCAGACTTGAAAAAGTTTTTTGGTTTGCGCTTCAATTCCCTTGGAGGAGTCGATGACCATCATCGCACTGTCCACCGCGGTGAGCACTCGATAGGTGTCTTCGCTAAAGTCTTTATGACCTGGAGTATCGAGAAGATTGAATTCAAGGTTCGCATAACGAAATTGCATCACGGAAGAAGATACGGAAATCCCGCGCTGCTTTTCGATTTCCATCCAATCGGAACGAGCAAAATGCTGGGCACGCTTCGCTTTCACCATTCCCGCCATGTGAATGGCATTTCCGAAAAGCAGTAATTTTTCGGTGATCGTTGTTTTGCCGGCATCGGGGTGAGAAATAATGGCGAAGGTTCTGCGGCGTTCGATTTCTTGAAGCAATGCTGACATTATTATTTTCCCACCTTCAATTGACTCTTTAAATTCGCGAGGCCTCCGAAAGGGTTGTTGAAACTGCCTTGGCTCGGAGCGGGTCGTGGGGCAGACTTCGAAGAGTTTTGCGGTCGAGATCCTGAATTCGAAAAAGAAGCGGGTTTATTCGACGTATCAATTTTTTCGCTCTTCATCGTGAGTGCGATTTGCTTCTTGTCGAGATTCAATTCTAAAACCCTCACTTGCACTCGATCTCCGGGGCTTACCACTTCACGAGGATCTTTTACAAATTTATCGGAAAGCTGAGAGATGTGAACTAGGCCGTCTTGATGCACACCGATATCCACGAAGGCGCCGAAGTTGGTCACGTTGGTAACGATGCCAGGGCAAGCCATCCCAGGTTTCAAATCCTTCATTTCCATGATGTCATCGCGATAATGGAAAGGCACAAATTGGTCTCGTGGATCGCGACCGGGTTTTTCCAGTTCTTTTAAAATATCTTCGTAAGTGAAGGCATCGACTTCTTTTTTGAAATCGCTGTCTTTGCGGATGAGGTTGACGCCACTGCCGGTGAGTTCATTTATTTTCTTACCTAAGCGCGTGGCCACACTTTCCAGCAAGCCATAACGCTCCGGATGAACTCCCGTGTTGTCCAAAGGATTTTCCGATTCAGGAACTCTGAGAAACCCCGCCGCTTGTTCAAAAGTCTTTTTAGAAAAGCGAGGGACTTCGAGCAGTTGATCCCGAGATTTGAATAAGCCATTTTTTCCGCGGAATTCGACGATGGCTTTCGCAAGCGAAGGCCCAATGCCGGAAACATGCGCCAGTAAATGGCTAGACGAGGTGTTCAAATTCACGCCTACTTGGTTCACGCAAGCATCCACCACTAAGTCCAAACTTTTTTTCAAGGCATGTTCCGCCACATCATGTTGATATTGTCCGACCCCAATACTTTTAGGATCGATTTTGACGAGCTCCGCCAAAGGATCTTGAAGCCTACGCGCAATAGAAATCGCGCCGCGCACGGTGACATCTAATTCAGGGAATTCCTCGCGGGCGACTTCGCTGGCACTATAAACGCTGGCACCCGATTCACTCACCATCACCACCGGAATTTGGCTGAGCCCGGCTTCTTGCATCGCAGACCTTAAAAAACTTTCTGTTTCGCGACCGGCAGTTCCATTACCGACGGCAATGCAACGGATATTGGTTTTTGAAACTAACTGAGCCATGCCTTTCTTGGCTTGTGCTTGCTCGGTCGGGGTTTGTAGATGCAGCACGGTGTTGCCAATGAATTTTCCGGAGTCGTCAATGACCGCTAATTTACAACCCGTGCGGATTCCAGGATCTACTCCTAAAACTGCTTTGGGCCCGAAGGGAGAGGCGAGTAAAAGTTTACGGATATTTTCAGCGAACACTTGGATGGCGGCTTCGTCGGCAATATCCTTCAGTGCTTTATGAGCTTCACTTTCGATGCTGGGCATCACGTAAGCCTTGAGGGCAAGTTTAGCGCTGCGGAGTAATATTTCAGCCGCGGGAGATTTCTTCTCGCTGCAGGCGGCGTTTTCAAAAGTTTTGAGGAGTATTTCTTCAAAGCCGCTATCGCCACCATTGGCATCGGGTTTGCCACCGATGTTCACCGATAATTCTTCTTCCATCCAACCTCTGCGCATGGCGAGATATCGATGTGAATTTTGCGGGAGGAGCAGTTTTGAAATGTGCTCGCTAAATTCAAAATAGGATTCGAATTTGCTGTGAGGTTTAGATTTGGCGCCTTTCGCGGATCGCAGTGCGCCCTTTTCAAAAGTATTTTGACGCGCAAATTGACGCAGCTCTTGGGTTTCAGCCAGCCGTTCCACCAAAATATCTTGAGCCCCTTGTAAAGCTGCGGCCGCGTCCTTCACTTTCTTTTCTTCATTGATGAAAGTGGCTGCGAAAACTTCGGGTGTTTGGTCTGCTTCCTCTAATCCATGACCTAGATCCCAGAGCCATTGCGCGAGAGGTTCTAAGCCCGCTTCCTTGGCAATGGTTGCCTTGGTTTTTCTTTTTTGTTTGAAGGGCAGGTAGATATCTTCGAGTTCTTCAAGGGCATAAGTGGAAAGAATTTTTTCCTTTAATTCGGGTGTGAGCTTTTCTTGTTTTTCGATTTCTTCGTGGATGAATTTTTGACGCTTTAAAACAGCTTCCCATTTTTCGAAGGTATCAATCACTTTTTGAATGCCCACTTCATCGAGGTTTCCCGTTTGTTCCTTACGATAACGAGCAATGAAGGGAAGGGTGGCGCCTTCTTGGTGCAGTTTTAATACGGCTTCGGCTTGTTGGGGCAAAACAGATGGGGTTTCTTTGGCAAGAAAGATTTGAAAATTCATAAGATGGTTTTATTCTTTATGGGAATTGGTTTTATGCAAAGATGCAAAGATATTCAGCAATGCCGTCTTTTACGCTAATTTCAAAGGAAGAGCTAGCGGGAACCATGAATTCTTGGCCATGATGGTAAGGGGTCCAGATTTTATCTCCGGCGACTTTCACTTCGCAAGATCCGGAGGTAATTTGCATGCGCTCGGAAGCAGCGGTGTTAAAAGTGTATGAGCCGGGAAAAATGAGACCCAGGGTTTTTCTATTTCCGTGAGCGTCGTGGATGGAATGACTCACGACTTTTCCGTCGAAATAAATATTCGCTTTTAAATCCACGCTGACATTTTCAAGTTTTTGCGACATTCTTCTCTCCTTGTTTTTAAGGAGAGAAGAAAGCGAAAGATGCCGGGAAAGGCAAGTTTATTTTCGAGTTTCTTTCATCTTCAAGGACTTTCTGAATCCTGCCATCCAGACCAAACTGAAACCTAGGGCATAATAAAGAATCGAATTGGAGGTCCCGTTGACCAATTGACTACGAACGCAAGCGCCACCTCCGATGGGGGGCTCAGTCGTTCCTCCACCGCCACCGCCACCACCGCCACCACCGCCTCCTCCACCGCCGCCGCCACCACCGCCACCATCTGACACCACTGGAACAGTGAAGCTTCCACCTGAGCTCGTGCTACCCGTGAAATAACCAGCAAAGCTGGTGTCAATTGTGACATCCCCTTCAGCGGTCGGAGTGATAGTAAAAGTGATCGTGACGCTCGAACCATTTGCTAAATCACCTAAACTGCATTCAACGCTGCTTGTCCCAACGCAATTGCCTTGAGAGGAAACCACCGCATCCACCGTGACGGGACCCGTGATTTGAATGTTAGTGTCTAAATCATCCGCATCATCAGGACCTTGGTTTTGAATCGTTAAGGTATATTCAAAGCTTTCGCCGACTCGAGGCGAATCGGTACTGGAAGAGCCTGTCACACCGAAGGCGCTCGAGGCTTGAAGAAACTGCGCTAAGGCAAACTGGGTCATATTAATACTTGCTTCAGGATTGTAATAATTTCCGCTGAGAATTATTTGGCCATTGCTTTTGATGCCTAGCCCATAATTTTGAGCGTTGGAGTTGACAGCCGAATTGATCACCCCGATGGAAAGTCCGGGAATGGTGGAATAATTTCCGAAACTTGCATCAAGAGTGCCATCTAGATCCATCCTCGCCAACACATAGGTGGGGTTGGAGTTTCCCACCTTCACATTCATATTTCCGCTCACCAATAGCTGATTACTGGGAGTTTGCAGGATATTGACGCCGAATAAATTGGTAGCCGAGTCTAAAATGACGACTTTTCCATTACTGCCAAAGGCTGTGTTTATGTTTCCATCCGCGTCGAAGCTGATCACTTGGATGCCAAAACTGCCGAATGCACCATCATCGATTTGTCCTACCAGGAGATAGTTTCCGTTCTCTTGGGCAAGCGCTCCGCTGGATGTTTGATTGCCAGTGGCGTCTTGGGACATAGCGTAGCCAGAAGTTCCAAAACTATTGTCTACCACTCCGTCGGGAGTGAGGCGGAGGAGGGCAGAAGAATAAGGCGAAGTATAAAAACTTCCCGAAGCTATAATGAAATCGTTCGGGCAGATTGTGAAACGGCTAAAAGAACTATTCACTAAAGGTATAAATGAAACGCCGTTCACCCCGTAACTTGTATCTAGACTGCAATCATTACTATTGTAGCGGACAGTCTCAAGAAAACTACTTCCCTCAAATCCGTATCCACCGACGACTATCTTTCCATCGCTTTGGAGACCGACCGTTGAAATGTAGTCATAAGTCTTGAGGTTTTGTATAACATAGCCGCTGCCATTGCAGCTGGTATCCAGTGCGCCTGAACTTGTGAAGCGCGCCATAATGGCATCTGGCTGGAAATTCGTATCCGTAAAATAGCCTGCAACTATAATGCGGCCAGTCTCATCGAGGCGAATGTCGTGCCCGATATAGGCGCCCGTAATCGATGTTTCAGCTTGACCCAAATACACCACTCCGTTGGATCCAAAAGTATTGTCCGTGCTACCATCTTCATTATAGCGGACCACGATGATGCTCTCTTGGTTGGGCCCACTACTCACATTCCCAACCACAAGGGTTCTATTGTCCTCTTGGACAACGAGCCTTTCCCCCGTGCTAGGCAGATTATTGTAACCGGTGGAAAGAATCCCACCCACGCCAAAATTTGTATCTAGGTCACCTTGATCGGCTTGAAGATTGGGGCTGAAAGTGAGTGCAAGCGCTCCTAAAGTACAAATGCTTATTAAAGAAGAAAGATGCATGAAAAGCTCCTCGTGGTGAAAAGATGATGGTCTGCAATTAACTATTATAAGGATTGAAAAGAGAAATGGGAAGGCCCGCGTTTATGCAGGTTTAAGCAAGATTAACAAAATTGAAAAAAATAATTATAAATCGCTTTGGGCGAGTTTGGCTTCGGCTTTGAGGACTTCACGATGAAATCGATCCACATATTTTACATGGGACTCACCTTTTTTCTTTTTCAAGAAAATGGGTTTTCCGATTTTATGGATGAGTTTCACGGGCAGAGGGAAAAATCCCAAGCCGAAAAAGAAGGGAAAACTAAATCGGGTGCTTTCCAGAATTTTAATTCGAGGTTTCAATAAAAAATAAGAATTGAAGTAAGAGGCATTAATCCCATTGCAATAGGTTGGAACAATGGGAGATTTTGTCTTGATCGCGATGCGCACAAAGCCTTTGCGTCTTTCCCAGGGAATTCTCTTCAGGCCTGGTTTTGCGATGAGCGCTTCGTAAATACCGCCTGGAGCCAGCATCACGACATTGCCTTCATTCAATAAGGCTTCGGCGTTACGGGGATTCGCATTCACTGCTCCGCCCTTTACAAAAAATTCCCTCACGCCCGGAATTCGAAATAGAAACGCCGCACCTAGGCCGCGGGGATAAATTCTCAATTCATCGACAATTTTCTTCGCGAGCAAAAAACCATGGTAGGGGATGATGCCATGGTTCATCACGATCAAAGCTTTCTTCCTTGGAATATTTTGAATCCCTCTCACCTCGTAACGGAAATATTTTTCGAGAATCGAAAAGAAGGGGCTGATTTTATCGACAAAATCCGGATCGGCTTGGTGAAGCTTATTGGTCATGGTTTGGATCTCATAGATAATTTCCATCCTTGAAGCAAGCTCGATTCAAGGCTGCCAAAGGCCTTATTAAAGGCAGCCAAATTTTAATACCTATAAAAACTCGCACCCGAAGGGTACGAAAAATCGGATTGTTTTTCTTGGCATGAAACTCGCACCCGAAGGGTACGAAAAATCGGATTGTTTTTCTTGGCATGAAACTC